>NZ_AOIP01000015.1 GCF_000337535.1 Natrialba aegyptia DSM 13077 | reverse complement strand
GTCAAAACGTGAACGCGACAAACTTGCTCGTGATTCGCGGCGACTGAAACAGGCCGGCGATCGACGTGATACGGACCCTCGCGCCATCAGAGATGTGTATAAGAGACAGGGGATCGCCCGCGGCGACCGCGTCCTCGACGCCGGCACCGGCACGGGCGTGCTCGCAGCCTCGATGGCCCGGGCCGGCGCGTCGGTCGTCACCTACGAGCGCGACGCCGAGTTCGCCGACGTCGCCCGCGAGAACATGGAACTGGGCGGCGTCGCGGACGCCGTCGACGTTCGAACCGGTGACCTGACCGCTGAACTCGAGACCCTCGACCGCTCGTCGTTCGACGTGCTCACACTCGACACGGGCGATGCGGCGGACGTGGTTCCGCACGCTCCGGACCTGCTGGTCGAGGGCGGCTTCGTCGCCGTCTACAGCCCGTTCATCGAATCGACCCGCGAGGTCGTCGAGGCGGCCCGCGCGGCTGAACTCGCGAATATCCGCACGCGGGAGACGATTCAACGCGAGATGCAGTTCGACGACCGCGGCTCCCGACCCTCGACGGCTCCTGTGGGTCACACGGGTTATCTGACGATCGCGCGGAACGAATAGCGTCTTTTTGTACCGTCACGGCAACCGGCGACACATCCGAAGCGACAGCTATGCCCCCGCAAGACGCGACAGACCGCACGTAAAATCCCGTTAGTTGTCGTCCTCGCGCCACTTGTGCTCGCACTCGGTACAGATGAAGAATCTCGTCTCGGATTCGTCGGCCGAGCGAATCTGTTGCATGTACCAGTACGCGCGGTCGTTGCCACACTCCGGACACGTCGCATCCGTCTCGGGAAGCGACGTCTCCTCCGAGGACTCGATGACTTCACTCGCCTCCTGATCTTCGGTGACGGTGTACTGATCCGCGTTGCCCTTCGGTTTCGTAAACCCGCAATTACCGCACTCCCAGACGCCGTCTTCGGCTTTCATCATCGAACCGCATTCGTCACAGAACTCCATTGTTGTCCGGCTTACGGCGGTCGAGCGACTTAAGCCACCCGTTTGGATACGGGACGGCTACCGGCCCGTCTCCCCGTGCGTCTCGCAGGCCCTTGCAGATCCGAACCCCCTCAGCCCTCTCCTTCCGACTGAAACGGCTCGCCCACCGCCTCCCGTGGCAACACGTTGTGTAACTCCGCCTCGAGTTCATCGGCCGTCTCGAAGCGGTCGGTCTGCAGCTGCCGAAGCAGCGACCCGAGGTTCCGTTCGCCGTCGGCGAGCACCAGCGTCGTGTCGCTGAACTCGTCCGCCGCGTCGTCGCTCGTCACCGGGTAGGTGAGCGTTTCGAACGCAGCGTCGATCTCGTTCAGTTTGAGTCTCGATACCATGGGAGACAAAACGCCGTCTACCGGCTTGTACCTCCCCATCAGCGGCGGTGACGCTCACTCGCGGGGACATTTCGGTTCGAAACGCTAATCGGTCGAGGGGGCACACGTCACTACCAATGCGACGTCTCGTTCGACTGGTCGCTGCGCAGTTTGCCGTCGACCGACGGGTGCTCGCGCTCGCGTTCGCCCGCATGGCGGACGGAATCGGGAACTCGTTTCTGGTCATCGTTATCCCACTCTACGTCGGAAGCGACATCGTCGGTGGAACGACGTTCGGCCTGTCGGAGTCGATGATCATCGGCGTTATCCTCTCGCTGTTCGGTTTCTTCAACAGCAGCTTTCAGCCGCTCACCGGCCGTCTCTCGGATCAAACCGGTGCCCGAAAACGGTTCGTGCTGATCGGTCTCGCCGGCCTCGCAACGACCAACGCGGTCTATCTGTTCGCCGAAACGTACGTCTCGCTCGTCGTCATCCGCGCACTGCAAGGCGTCAGCGTCGCGTTCATCATTCCGGCGTCCGTCGCGCTCGTCAACGAACTCGCGACGACGCAGGACCGCGGCGGAAACATGGGCGTCTACAACACCTTCCGGCTGGTGGGATTTGGCTCCGGACCGATCGTCGC
Source organism: Natrialba aegyptia DSM 13077 (assembly GCF_000337535.1). Taxonomy (GTDB): domain Archaea; phylum Halobacteriota; class Halobacteria; order Halobacteriales; family Natrialbaceae; genus Natrialba; species Natrialba aegyptia. The sequence goes on along the minus strand of NZ_AOIP01000015.1, from coordinate 546,852 downwards.
GGCCGCAGTCGTCAACGCGGGTCCGTACGGCCTTCCGATCGGAGAACTGACGGTTTCGGGTTTCGATGCTGCGTTCTACATCGCGACGACCACGGCCGTCATCAGCTTCCTGCTGGTGACCGTGCTGATCACCGACCCGCAGACGACGCGAGCGAACGCCGGTGCGGACCTCTCGATCCCGATCCGGGATCAGTCCGGCCGGCACTTGCTCGATCCGATCTTCACGCTCGGCGTCGCCTCGCTGTTTATGGCGACGTCGATCGCGCTCTTTGCGACCATCCAGATTCAGGTCAACGAGCATCTCCAACAGGGGGAAGTCTGGTTCGGGTTCCAGTTTGCGGCGTTTATCATCGCCCAGGTCCTGCTCCAGACGCCGATCGGCCGCGCCTGCGACCGCTACGGTCGCCGTCCGTTCATCGTCGGTGGGATGTTCCTCTTGATTCCGACGACGCTCTCACAGGGGTACGTCCCGACCTCGGAGACGATGTTTCTCGCCCGCCTCCTGCAAGGCGTCGCCGGGGCGATGGTCTTCGCACCGTCGCTCGCGCTCGCGGGAGACCTCGCCGGAGAAGGCGAGTCGGGTTCGAAACTCTCGGTGCTGACGATGGCCTTCGGCTTCGGCATCGCCATCGGCCCGCTCTCCTCGGGCGCACTGGTCGGGTTCGGTTTCGAAGTGCCGTTTATCTTCGGGACGGTGCTTGCCACGCTCGGCGCAATCCTGGTGTACACGCAGATTGAGGAAACCCTCGAACACACCCGGCCGGTTCCGGTCGTCGGCGACGACTGACCGAGACCGATCCGATTCGACGCCGCGGGACCGACACACGACCACCACGAAACCGGCACAAAACCGGCGCAGAACCGGCACAAAACCGACCGCCAGCGCCACTACGACCCGCACTGCAGCGCTGGAATCGGGACGCAACGCAAAAGTACCGCATCCCCGTACGCTTCGACGATGACGCTCTCGGAGGAGGCCAGCGAACGGCTGGCCGACGTAGTGGAGTTACAGCCGACGAAAAACGCCGAGTTGCAAGAGCGGTGGGGGTTAGAGAGCGGCAGCGAGGTCCACCAGTATCTGGAGAACGAACTCGGCGACTACTACTTTCGCGACGACAACAGTCTGATCCGCGCGACCGCCGAGGCGGCCGAACTGGTTGACGTCGAACCCGGTATCGAGAGCGACCCCGAGAACGAGGGCGTTCCCTCCCGCGTTCGCGTTCCCGAACTCCAGGTCCAGATCGTCGACGTGCTGGCCGGTCCCGACGAGGAGTCCGAGAGCGTCGTCTCGGTGCTTCACGCGCTCCGGGACGAGTTCGGCGTCGATCCCGACGCCGAGGACGTTCGGTCCGGGTTACAGAGTCTGCGCCGGAAGGGTGTCGTCGAGGTCGAGTACCGGACGGTGCCGACGTTTCGGCTGGCCGTTTCGCGCGCCGAGATCGATGTCGAGGTTGCCGACTGAGAGCTGCGTTCGGTCACTGACTCTGTAGCACGGGCCGCTGTTGATCGGGTGTCGGGAGTATTCGCCTGGAGCGGGTCCGTGCGATCGCGTCTGTGCGCCACATTCGATACCGTCCAGCCGAATCTACTCGCAACGTATCTCCCGCACGAATAGAGAGTATTATTGATAGTATCTCCGTACTGTTCGACATGGACGACATCAGCAGTATCGATTACGCCCTTTCTCTCGACAGATTCGCGTTTACGTTCGCTATCGGACTGCTACTGATGGGGTATTCAGCGGTGACGTACTGGCAAGTCGCGTACTCGGCCACACGTCCAACGGTCTCAAATCTCTCTCCGGGCCTCCCTAGTACACTCCTGTACCTTGTCGTGTTTCTGATCGGCGCAGTTCTGGCGTTCGTAGCGACCATGACTGCACTTTACAAGGTGTTACAGGATGCGGATTTCCAGCACTCCCGATAGGACAGTTGACTCTCGGTCGTGTACTGCGGCCGCCGGCAGAGGCGGGTGTGCCTTCGCGATCGATTTTTCATCGACTGTAGTCGACGGTCTGAGTCTAAACTCGGATCGGAATCGGGATCTGGATCCGAGTTCGACAGTCTACGTCTGATTTTGATCGTGGGTCCCTGGGTCGATACCGGCCGTTAGTGGTTCTGTCCCGGCCGCCGTCGCCGTCGTCGCGCCGCCAGCAGTTGCTGGCACCGTTTCCCGGGACCGCCCTCGATCGGCCAGCCGCGCGTCCGCCAAGCCGGCGGCTCCGGTTCGAACTTGGAACACGATCCGCCACATTCCGCCCCCGTCGGCTGGCAGTCCTTCGCCGTACAGTAGGGCACGAGCTGCGTCCCATCCCGCTCGCGCAGCGTAAACCGTCGACAGTCCGGTCGCATCGTCTCGACGAACGACCGCCAGCCGCGCTCGTAGGCCCGCTCGGCGATCGCGAGTCTCGTCTCGGCTTTCGCGTCCGGATCAGCGAACTCGAAGCGAGCCGCCGACCCGTCGCGATCGCCGCCGCCCGGGCGCTCTATAATTCGCGTTCCCGGCTCCTCGACCGCAAGCTGGCGGGGATGCCACGCGATTTCGGCATCGAGCGTCGCCGAGTTCAGGACGAGGATGCCCGCCTCGACCGGCAGGTCCTCGAAGAGCACGGGTTCGACGCGGCCGTCGGTTTGCCGGGTGGCGACCCAGACCTCGTCCGCGAGCGCCATGCCGACGTCGAACTCGAGTTGGGAGGCGAGAGCGCGGGCGGCGCTCGCATCCAGATCGGGTTTGTTCTCGATGGCGACGATACGCTCGACCCACGCCGGATAGGGCCACTTGCGGCGAATCTGAATCCGATTTCCCTGCTTACGCGTGTCCAGAACGCCGCGATCGGCGGCGCGGTGAACCGATTCGCGGACGTACCGCCACGGGTACCCCGGGTCGGGAAGCGCATCGCGATAATAGGTCCACGCTCGGGGTGCGTTTCGAACGACGTGTAACAGATCACTGTCGAGTCGCTTCGGCCCGAACTTCGCGCGCTCGCGAAGGGCGCTCGGATCGCACTCGAGGACGATCGTGTCCCAGCGACGGCGTTTCGTTCCGAGCTGTCGGGCGACGAGCGGATACGCGTCGGTCTCGCGTTCGTCCGGTGGCCACTCGCGTTCGGCCCATCGGCAGGTTCGTAGCTCGAAGCTGAACTCGGCGGTGTCCGTGCCCACGGACGCCGTTGGACGCGGGGGAAGAAAAACGCTGCTCGACCGATTCGCGAGGACGGTTCTCAACGCATCGGCGGTCTCGTCGCAGCAACGGTCGTCGTCAAGCAGCGGTAGTCACCGCCGAGCGGCGCGCTTACCGACCCACGCTGACCGTCCAGCCGCTCTCTACCGCATAAGTAGCGGCCGCACAAGTGGCGGGCGGGGACCGCTTACGCTTCGTCCTCGTCCAAGATTTCGTCTAAGTACTCGTGGGCGTCCTCCAATATTTCTCGTGGACCGTCCTGTGTGACGGTGTTGACCGCCTGTTCGTAGTCGCGCCACTGCAGGTCGCGGTGTTCGTTCGAGAGTTCAGCGCTCGCCTCGAACGACTTCGCAATAAAGAGGTGAACGGTTTTGTGAATCGTCTTGCCGTTCGCCTCGAAGACGTAATCGTAGTCCTTGCGAAACCCGTCGAGAAGGCGAAACTGATCGATACCTGCCTCTTCCTTTACTTCGCGGATCGCCGTCTGTTGTAGCTCTTCAGCTCCTTCGACACCGCCCTTCGGAAACTCCCAGTCGCCCGGGCGGCTCTTGAGTAGAAGATACTCGCGCCGGCCCCGCGTGTCGCGGAAGAGGATCGCGCCTGCGCTCGTAGCTTCGACTGCCATTATCAGTGCTAATAGATGCGACGTTAAGAGAATATCGGACTGTTCGTCGCGCATAGACGTATCTCAGCAGGTTTTTACGCACCGACCGTGGACGATTGGACTACGAGCCATGACCTTCGTCACCCGTCTCACACTCCAGAGCGGCGATCGCGCCGCCCTCGACGGTATCGTCGACGACATCAAAACCACCGCCGAGCGGAAGGGTGCCGCCCTGAAGGGTCCCCACTCCCATCCGCCGAAGAAACTATCGGTCCCCCAGCCCTGCCGACTGCACGCAGACGACGACCGCCGCTTCGACTCGTGGGACTACACGGTGTTCACTCGCGAACTCGAGATTCACGGGCACGATAACCTCGCCCGTAACATCGCCTCGCAGAACTTTCCGGATTCGGTTCACATCGAGGCCGAAGTCGAGCAGATTCACGGTGCAGGCCGCGGGAACCGAAACTAGTACTACCCGATCTACGGATGCGTGCGTTCGATCCTGGCTACGGCTTCTCCAATACCGCCCAGTAATGGGCCTGGTTTTCACCGGATTCGTGCCGTACCTCGGCGACGTGCCACCCGGTCCCGACGGCGGCCTCGCGCACTCGTGAAGGACTGAACAGCCGAAAGAGCAACGTTTCGCCGACCTCTCCTTCGTACTCGAAGTGCAGCAATCGGTACGCCAGGCCGGGCGTCGGATCCGATCGGTGCCCACACAGTGTCTCGACGCCGTCGACCGTGGGATCGTAACAGTCCAGAACGGCCGTTGCCTCGGGCGCGGTCACAACTGCCAAGTCTCCGAGAAAGCGCCGTAGTCCCTGCATCGACCCCGCAAGGCCGAGTTGCGTCCCGTGTGCGAGCACCGATCGGAATCGGTTTCGGTCGAACGACTCCCGGAGTTCGAACATGTCGGCGCGCCGCGCGTCGCGAACGCCGCGCTCGCGCATCGTCTCGACGAGGTGCTCGCTCACCTCGATGGCGACCGTCTCGAACCGCTCTTGAAAGTATCGCGCGTGCCGTCCCGCCCCCGCACCGATATCGAGGAGCGGTCCTTCCAGCCGCGATTCGATCCACTCCCGGTCTGCGCCCTCGCCGGTGAACGGCGTGAGGTAGAACTCGCCGATGGGGTGCTCGCCGGATTCCGGCCCGTCTCGATGGATGAGCGGTTCGGTTTGGTCGCCCCGAACGTGATCACGGATTGCGCGACCGTACGGATCTGGTGACATCGCACCTCGAGTTCACTCGCCACCGGTACTAACGCTAGGTGTGCATCGGTATCGAGACACACTGTCTGTGACCGCAACCGACGACGCCATCCATGCAGCGAGACAACTCGGTGATCGACCGACGCCACGAGACGCGACCGCGACCGGTCGGCACGCCTTTCACACCGCCCGACAATAGTCCGCTATGGTCGATAGCGACCTCGTCACACTCCGGCGAGACCTGCACCGCAAACCCGAACCAGCCTGGCGCGAGTTCTACACGACCGCTCGCATCGTCTCCGAACTCGAGTCTCGATTCGAACTCGACGAACTCCACGTCGGCCCGGACGCCCTCGCCGGCGAGCATCGGCTGGCCGTCCCCGACGACGCCGAACTGGCCGACTGGTACGAACAGGCCCGCGAGTACGACATCGACCGATCGGTTCTCGACGAACTCGAGGGCGGCTACACGGGAGCCGTCGCGGTCCTCGAACGCGGCGAGGGACCGACGGTCGGCCTGCGGGTCGACATCGACGGTCTCCCGCGACCCGAGTCCGACGACGCCGACCACGTCCCCACCGCCGAGGGATTCCGCTCGGAACACGACGGCGCGATGCACGCCTGCGGGCACGACGCTCACGCGACCATCGGCGTGGGGGTGTTCGAGGCCATCACAGAGAGCGATTTCTCGGGCACGCTCAAAGTGTTCTTCCAGCCCGCCGAGGAGGTCATCGGCGGCGGCAAGTCGATGGCCAAGAGCGAGCACATTCAGGACATCGACGCCCTGCTCGCCGCCCACATCGGCCTCGATCATCCGACCGGCGAAATCGTCGCCGGCATCGACGGCTTCCTCGCCGTCTCACACCTCGAAGCCACGTTTACCGGCGAACCGGCCCACGCCGGCGGCCACCCCGAGCAGGGGCGAAACGCCGTCCAGGCGATGGCGACGGCCGTCCAGAACCTCTACAGCATCCCCCGACACAGCGACGGCCCGACGCGAATCAACGCCGGCGTCGTCGAAGGCGGCAGCGCCGCGAACGTCATCCCCGAAGAAGCCCGCATCGTCGCCGAAGTCCGGGGCAAGACGACCGATCTCATGGAGTACATGCGTTCGAACGCCCGCCAGGTGCTCAACAGCGCCGCCGACATGCACGACTGCGAGGTCGAGATCGAACTCGGTGCCGAGGCTCCCAGCGCGACCAGCGACGCCGATCTGGTCTCCGTCGTCAGCGATGTCGCCAGCGAAACGGCGGGCGTCGAAACCGTCCTCGAACGAGACGAACTCGGCGGCAGCGAGGACGCGACGTTCCTGATGCAGGCGGTTCAGGACAACGGCGGCAGCGCCTGCTACGTCGGTATCGGGACCGACCACCCTGGCGGCCACCACACCGCGACGTTCGACGTGGACGAGGAGAGCCTCGAGCACGGCGTGGCTGTGCTCGCCGGTGCGATCGAACGGCTCAGCAGCGAGCGGTAGTCGTTTCCGGTCCTGTTATTTCAGAATGTTTTATAATCCGACCAGTATAGGTATCTGACAGTGCGTTTCACTACAGTCACTGCTTGGCCCGACCCGGCCGAGGTGACGTGTCGGTGATCCAGCTGACACGATTCCGGCTCGGACTCTGGCTTCGAATGGCTGTCGCACTTATCTTAGTCACACTCGGCCAACTCACCATCCTTGCCGTTGAGTTCGTCATCGTTGCGATCTGTGTCGTATATCTGTACCTCGAACTCGAGACGCTGCTGGCGATCTTTTTCGTCTTCGGACTGGTCTTCACGTGCGTGTACGCCGGCTGGATCGCCGTTACGAAACCGATACGGTGGCTCTATCCGGATCGGACGCTTTCCGATCGGATCGCCCATGACGGCGTCGCCGACGCTGTCGAATCCGTCGGTGAGTGGCTGCTGTCCTCACAAGTGCTCATGAAGTGGCAAAAGTCTCTCGCGACACTCCTCACGCTGGTTGTGGGACTCTTTCTCGGCTTCGCCGTCGTGGAGTCCACCGATTGGCGTGCGGCGATCAACCTCCAGCAGACAGCAGTCCTGGTCGGCGTTCTCGCAGTGCTAGCCCTCCTCGCGCGGGTCGTCTACGGCGAATGGACCGACGACGCGGCCGCGCTCCGTGAACTCGAGGACTCTGCCCGCGTGCCCGAGGACCCAGCGGTCGAACTTGCGGCCCAACGGGCAGCGGTCCAGGCTCGCGTCGACCGCCTTGCCAGGCAGGTCGACGTGCCGTCGCCGACGGTCGTACTCGGAACGTCGTCGACTCCGATCGCCGCAACCGCCGGCTACCGCCCCACGAGTTCGACCGTCGTCATTTCGCGCGGACTTGTCGACGTACTCGAGGCCGACGAACTCGACGCCGTCCTCGCACACGAACTCGCGCACGTCCAGAATCGAGATGCCGCAGTGGTGACGATCCTCTCGGTGCCCGCGGGGTATGCGTGGAAAATGGTTGAACGGTACGAGCACGGCGCCATCATGATCTTGGCCGGGGCAGTCCTCGCTGCGGTCCGCTGGTCCGTCGCCATCGTCAGCAGATACCGCGAATACTGCGCGGACGAGGGGTGCGTCGCGATCACCGGCGATCCTGCCTCGTTGGCGAGCGCTCTCGAGACACTTGATACCGAACTCGAGCACCGTCCCGCAGCAGATCTCCGACACCACGACTCGGGTGCGGCGTTCTCGATCGTGCCGCCTCCGTGGGAGGAACACCGGTTTTTCGATCGGACGCGGAAGTTCATCGACCGGAAACTGTTGGGAACGCACCCGCCGACCGAAAATCGAATCGAACGACTCCGCACTCACGTGTGAAATCCGTTGTCGCAGGCCGGGAGAGCATCGAACACCGTGAGAAGCTCACACTCCGGGGAGAGCAGACTATCTGTACGTTCTCGACCGCGAACGGCGTCGCCGTGAGGCGGACCGACGACTGACGTGGAATACGCTCTGTGCACCCGAAACGAGAGGGGGAGTGCTTTTTATCGGCTGTTACCGAGACATTGTGCCGTGTGGCGAAGCCACCAGCTCGACGGATCCAGCGTGAAATTTCGTTGCTAGTACTTCGGATCAGCGCCGGTCGTCTCGTACACCGCTTCCATCAGCTCGTCGCGGCGCTGTTGCCAGTGTTCGAGCGCGGCGGGGTGGTCGGGATAGTGCTCGTAGAGTTCGAGGAGGTCGTCGGCGCGGCGTTTGGTCTGGAAGAGGTTCCAGATAGTGCCCCAGTGGCCGCGGCTGTTGAGCAGGCTCTCGAGGGCGAGTTTCGGGCCGATGCTGGTACTCCCAGAGTACAGTGCCTCGGCGAGTTTCTCGCCGGGCATCGCGGCGAGCAGTCCCATCAACTCGTCGACGTCGACGGCCGTCGAGAGGATGTTGTACACGTCGAGCGCGGCGTAGCGCGCCCCGAAGTGGTCCATCACGCGCTCGTTGTACTCCCAGAGGGCCTTCTCGCTGAGGTCGCCGTCCTCGAGACCCGCGATAATCGCTTCGGCGGCGTACTTGCCGGCGTAGGCGGCCCCGGCGATACCCCCGCCAGTCGTGGGGTTGACGTGGCCGGCGGCGTCGCCGATGGCGACGTAGCCCGGGTGGACGGCCGAGTCGTACGGCCGGCGAGTGGGCAGTGCGGCACCGAGTTTGTCGTCGACCGCCGCGCCGTCGAACTCGGCGCGGTTCTCGAGATCGTATTTGAGGTCGTCGACGAGTTTCATCGGCTCTTCGGTCATCTGAAAGCCCAGGCCGGCGTTGATCTCGGTTTCCGTTCGCGGGAAGTACCAGAGGTAGCCTGCGGCCCGTTCGGTCGGCTTGAAGACGAGCGCATCCGACCACTCGACCGGCTCTTCGACGTGAACGATCTCGCGGTAGGCCGAGCAAAAGTGCGAGTAGTCGACGTTGGTGTCGAACGTCGAGTTCGAGAAATCGACGTGGTCTTGGAGCACGGAGAGCGATCCCGCGGCGTCGATAACGACTTCGGCCTCGTAGGTGCGCGGGTCGCCCTTGTGGACGGCTTCGACGCCGGTGACGGGGCCGCCGTCAGGTTCCTGGGTGACGTTCTGGACGACGGTATCGTAGTGGAAGTCGGCACCCGCGTTTTCGGCTCCATCGATGATCCGGCGGCCGTACTCCCAGCGGTCAATAACGGCCAGTTCGCCGGGGATTGGGATCTCGAGGACGGTATCTTCCTGTGGAATCTCGAAGCGGCCGTGATCGACGCCGGTGTTCGTGAACGCGGGTTCGAGGTGGGACTTCGGGATCGACTCGGGGAACGCGTCGGCTCCCTTGAGCGCGTCGCCGCAGGCGATGTGGCCTGCTTCGTCCTCGGTCTTGCGTTCGAGGACGACGACGTCGTAGCCGTCGCGTGCGATTGTCGCCGCCGCATAGCAGCCCGCGGTTCCGGCCCCGACGACGACGACATCCGGCGAGTGGGTCGTGCCCTCGGGGGTCGACGCGGCAGCCGACTGTTCCTGTGTACTCATACCAACACTGTGGACACCGCGGTAAGAAAACGTTTTATGGTCTCTCCGTCCCCTGCTCGGGGTCAAAATACGTCCCAGCGACGGATCTCCACGTTCCCCGTTTCGCGTCCGAACCGACGGCATTCGCTCGACGACAGGTTCGCTCCCGCGAGTTTCGTCCCATCAACGAGGACAGAAGCGTAATAAAGAGTTTTAGTGCCGTTCTTCGTAGCTACTCGTATGACTGACTACACGATCGAGTTCGTCGGCACGGGTGAGACGATCACCTGTTCGGACAAGGAAACCATTCTCAGCCGGTGTCTCGAGGAGGGAATCGCCCAGGAGTACTCCTGTCGCGTCGGCATGTGTCTGGCCTGTTCGGCCGAAATCGTCGAGGGCGAGGTCACCCAGCCGGCGGCTCGCGGACTCACCGAAGAGGAGGCTGAGTCGTACGCACTGACCTGTATGGCCCGCCCCCAATCCGATCTCAAACTCGACCGCGGGGAGTATCCGCCGAGCATCGAAAGTGAACTCGAGGCGGGCGGTGCGGGCGAGACGGCTGCAGCGGACGACTGAGACGCATCGGAGCGAACAGATCTGATTCTATTCCGTGCGAGCGGCCTCGTCCGATCGTCTGCACTGATTTGAACGCTGATTTATCGAAGGTGAGCGACAAACCTTACTACGTGAGAACAGAGATGCGGCGTGTATGCCCGCCTACGACCGGTCATCTGCAACGGGGTTTCGAGAAATCGATCGATGGCGCGGCGGCGTCGGCTGGATCGCGCATCCGGACGAGGACGGGGAACGGGCAAGCCACGCGCTCGTAGGTACTGGCGGCGACGAGGTCTGGCTTGTCGATCCCGTCGATGCACCCGGGATCGACGAGTTCATCGCGGAGTTTGGTGAGGTCGCTGGCGTCGCCGTGCTCTCTAGCCATCACGCCAGAGACGCCGGCCCCATCGCGACGCGCCACGACGTCGCCGTCCACGTCCCGCAGTGGATGGATCGCGTTGCAGCGCGTGTCGACGCCCCGGTCGAGCGAGAAGAGTGCGTTCTCGGTAGTCTCGGATTCAAAACCCGCCGTGTCGAACCGCTCTCGCTCTACCAGGGCGCGATCGCGTACCGCGACGCCGACGGAACGCTCATCGTTCCGGACCTACTCTCGTCCGGGTCGGCCTACCCGGTCGGCGACGAACGCATTGGCGTCATGCTGGGGGCCAGACTGTTCCCACCGCGAGCGCCGTTCGCTGCACTCGAACCCGAGCGGATACTGTTCGGCCACGGCGAAGGTGTCTTCGAGGACGCGACCGACGCGCTCGACGAGGCGCTTGCCGGCGCACGCAGGCGATTTCCGCGTGCTCTCGTGTCCAATCTCGGGACAAACCTCCGCTTGTTTTGGGCCGCAATGAGAGACTAGCGCCGCCCGGCGACGCTCAGAATTAGCTTCAGGCTCGTATCGACGACGTCTCGAGCGTGTCCGGTTTCTCGACCGCGCCAGACCGATCGGTCGTCCAGCCAGCCGACCGGTCCATCGCCAGTAGTTCCTCGTCAGCGATCCACCGCCATCAGTCCACGAAATCGATGTCGTCGGCGTCCATCTCGGGTTGGACCGGTTCTTCGCCGTCCGGCCGGCCGTAAATCTGGGGTGACTGGACGCCCGTCACGACGATCATCGTCCGCATGCTGCCCTCGAGCGTCTCGTCAATCGAGGTCCCCCAGATGATGCGCGCGTCGGGGTCGATCCGGTCATAAATCTCCTCGACGACGCCTTCCGCCTCCTCGATAGACATGTCGTTGCCGCCCGTGACGTTGACCAGCGCCGAACTCGCGCCGGAGATGTCGACATCGAGCAGCGGCGACCGCAGGGCGGTCTTGACCGAGTCCTCGGCCTTGGCTTCGGAGTCAGACTCGCCGAGGCCGATCATCGCGACGCCGCCACGTTCCATCACGGTCCGCACGTCGGCGAAGTCCAGGTTGACGAGGCCGGGTTTCGTGATGAGTTCGGTGATACCCTTGACCGAGCGCATCAGCACTTCGTCGCTCACCTTGAACGCCTGGCGGACGGGGAGTTTGCCGACGGAGTCGAGCAGTCGGTCGTTCGGGACGACGATGACGGTGTCGGACACGTCGCGAAGGCGCTCGAGCCCGGCTTCGGCGTTCGTCCGGCGAACCTCTCCCTCCGCGGTGAACGGGGTGGTAACGATCGAAATCGTCAGCGCGCCGGCCTCGCGGGCGGCTTTCGCGACGACCGGTGCGGAGCCGGTTCCGGTGCCGCCACCGAGTCCGGCCGTGACGAAGACCATATCAGAGCCATCGATGGCGTCGTAGATGTCCTGTTGGCTCTCGAGGGCCGCCTCCTCGCCGACTTGAGGGAGCGAACCGGCACCGCGGCCGCCGGTCTTTTCCTCACCCATCAAGATCTTGGTGTCGGCCTCGATTTCGACGAGGTGTTGGACGTCCGTGTTGGCGGCGACGAGCTTCGCGCCGTGGATGCCCTCCTCGTGCATGCGGTTGACGGTGTTGCCACCGGCACCGCCGCAGCCGACGACGGTGATATCTGTCTGCAGATCCTGCAGAACGTCTTCCAGTTCGTCGTCCGTCATCGTCCCCGTCTGTCTGCTCGCTGACTCGTCGACCGACTGACCGTCCACGGGAGCGTCGGCCGACTCCCCGTCCTCGGCCTCGTCGATGGCGTCGTCGATGAGTGAGTCCATTCTTGCCCCCTTCTAAACCATGGAGCATAATTACCTTTCCCCTACACGTCAGCCACCTGGCTGACATGTTACTACTGTATTACCTGTCAGGTGTTTTTTGCGTGATGACTGGGGAATGGAACCGAGTAAGATGTTCTTACTCCCGCTGTTCGAACCAGTCAGATCAAAAACCGATCAGTCTGTTGGCTCCGTACGCGGTCCGGACCGATCGATTCACCATCGACCGTGACAGTGTTCCCACTCGCAAGTTCACCGAACTTCGGTCCCTCGGGGACGCCGAGTTCCCGCGCGAGTTCGGGATCGAAGGCGGTTTTTTCGGCGACGACGGCGTCCGCTTCGATCGTGACCGTTTCGTAGGTCGATTCGAGGAGCGCTGCGAGATTCTCGATGATCGCGGTCCGCGCTGTGGGTTCGGGAACGGCGGCTCGCGATCCGACGCGGCTGCCGCCGTTGTCGGTGCTGAAGGCGACGGTTCGCTCCTCGACGGCGGCGCGGACGGCGTCGGGGTCGATCCCTTCCGCGGTGTCGACGAGGTCGCCCGGCAGGTCGACGACGGTGAACGACTCGGTGCGGTGATCGCCGAAGCGGATCCCGTCGTCGACGCGGCCGAGTTCGGATTCGACGGCGTCGACGAGTTCGAGCGAGCGATCGCCGACTTCGCGGAGCCACGTTTCGCTGACGACGCGGTGGCCCGCGTCGGTCAGGGTCTTCTCGAGAACCGGCCAGTCGCCGTCGAGGAGCGCGATGTCGGCGTCGCTGGCTGCGAAGGCCGCGTCGAGAACGTCTCGGTGGCCCGTCGGGTGGCCCATCTCGTCGAGCGCCCAGTCGGCCGCCATGTGGCCCACCGCCCAGGGCGTCTCGCGGACGATTCGTTCGAACCGGGGCGCGTAGTGGTTGCCGCCGAAGCCGACGATCTGCTTTCGACGGTGCGGGGCGACGCCGCGGAGGGAGAGAATCGCGCGGGCAACGGCCCGTGCACCGGCGGGGTCGTCCCACTGCTCGTCGTTGCTGCCGAGTTCGGCGAACAGGGACGGACAGCCGACGTCGGTCGGGCCGTGGTGGGTGCACTCCATGCCGACTTCGTAGTCGTCGGGAGCGAACTCGTCGAAGGCCCCGAGCAGTTCGGCGAGGGCGTTCGGGCAGGCCGCGGCGACGGTGTCGTCCTCGCCGCCGAACTCGGCCGGGCCGAAGTTACCGGTGAAGTGGCCGGTCAGCAACGCGCCGGTGTCGCCCGAGTGACGCGAGGCGAAGACGAGCAGATCGGGGTCGCAGTCGAACGCCGCGGCGGGTCGTTCGAGTTCGATGTGCAGCGTTTCGAAGGTGCGGAGTTCGGCCCCGTCGGTGGTGTAGTAGGTGCCGCCGCCGTCGCTGTCGGGACGGTGCTCATCTTGGTGGGTCTCCCAGGTTTCGAGTTCGCGCAGGTGGTCGCAGATGTGGACGGAGGCGCGGTCGGCGCGACTTTCGACGATTGCGAGGGTCGCGGTCGTGTCGCTGTCGCTCATATCCGTTCTGCGAAGCGCTCGTCGTTAAGTCGCCCGTTTTCCTCCGCTTTCGTCCCCGTCTCAGAGCGCGAGCAGGGCGATGAAGACGCCGTAGCCGGCGATGAGGGCGACGCCGTCGCGGCGCGTGAGCCGCCGGCCGTAGGCCATGAGCCCGACGACCATGACGGTGACGGCGACGAGGAAGGGGAACTCGAACCGGAGCGTTCCGGGCGCGATGTCGATGGGCGTGATGACGGCGACGACGCCGAGGACGGCGAGGATGTTGTAGATGTTCGAGCCGACGACGTTGCCGATGGCGAAGCCGGCTTCGTCGCGGATCGCACCGACGACCGAGGCGGCGAGTTCGGGAAGCGAGGTGCCGAGGGCGAGGACGGTGAGGCCGATGAAGAGATCGGAGAAGCCGAGCGCGGACAGGAGGTCGGTGCCGCCGGAGACGAGCCAGCGCGAGCCGACGAGGAGCGCGAGCAGGCCGGCGAGGACGAGTGCGATGTCGCGGAGGGCGATGCCGCTTGCGGTGGCGGTACCGGCGGTCGCGTCCGTCGTGTCGGTTGCGCTCGTCGCGTCGGCGGTATCGCGGCCGGTGGCGTCCGCAGCGCTGTCGTCGTTCTCGGCCTCGCCGTCGGCGACATCGTCGGGAAGCTCGTCCATCGCGATCGGATCGTTCCCGGCGTTGTGCAGCAGGTAGCCGGTGAACCCGGCGAGTACGAGCAGGAAGACGATCCCCTCGATGCGCCCGAGCGTGCCGTCGAGCCCGAGAACGACCAGCAAAAGCGCGGCCAGTCCCATGACGGGGACGTGGCGACGCATGACCGTTTCTCCGACCGGCAGCGGACGGATGAGCGCCGAGACGCCGAGGACGAGCCCGATGTTGGCGATGTTCGAGCCGACGATCGCGCCGAGTCCGATGTCGGTCGAGACGTTCAGCGCGCCGATGGTCGACACGAAGAGTTCGGGTGCGGTGGTCGCGAACGCGATGACGGTGACGCCGACGGTCGCGGCCCGGAGCCCGATCCCCAGCGCGAGCCGGCTGGCTCCGGCGACGAGGAGTTCAGCGCCGACATAGAGGGCGACCACGCCGGCCGCGAGCAGGAGGATCGGCAGGAGGGTTTCGCCAGACACGACCGGTGGTACTCACGAGGGGAGTATAAGCGATTCGAGACGGCGTAGTGGGACTCGGTTCGTCTCTCCGTCTTTCGCTCGTCCAGCCGGTCCGAAGCCACACCCATTATACCCTCGCCGCGTCGAACCAGAGCCAGACATGGCTATGGACGTCTTCGGACTGCTCGGCAACCCCGTCGGCCACTCGCTCTCGCCGCCGATGCACGAGGCCGCCTACGACGAACTCGGATTCGACGCCCGCTACGTCACCTTCGAACCCGACCCGGACGATCTCGCCGCCGCGATCGACGGCGCAGCGGCGCTCGGAATCACGGGACTGAACGTGACCATCCCGTTCAAGCAGGACGCGCTCGATCTCGTCGAACCAGACGATCTGGCCGCGCGAATCGGGGCGGTCAACACGATCGACTTCTCGAACAGCGCGGCCGAGCAGCCGACCGGATACAACACCGACGCCGCGGGTGCGCTGCGCGCGCTCCGCGAACACGAGGTCACGATCGAAAACGCCGCCGCCGTCGTCGTCGGTGCCGGCGGTGCCGGCCGCGCGATTTCGTTCGCGCTCTCGGACGCGGGCGCGGACGTCGCGATTGCAAACCGCACCGAGTCGACGGCCCACGACCTCGCCGACGACGTGCCGGGCGCGACCGGTCACGACCTCGCCGACGACACGCTCGACTCCCTCCTCGCGCAGGCCGACGTGCTGGTAAACGCCACCAGCGTCGGCATGGAAGACGACGCCACGCTGGTGCCGGCCGATGCGCTCCACGCTGAACTCGTCGTGATGGACGCCGTTTACCGCCCGCTCGAGACGCGCCTGCTTCGAGATGCCGCGGCGGTCGGTGCGCGGACGGTCGACGGGGCCTGGATGTTGCTTTACCAGGGCGTCGAGGCGTTCGAACTGTGGACCGGCCGCGATGCTCCGGTCGATGAGATGAACGAGGCGTTGCGGTCGCGGTTGTAGCGCCGGCGCGGAGCGCGGTAATTCGTGCGTTTCAGGCCCATCGTATCAGACGAATTTAAGTGACAGAGACGACTATGTCGGGACAATGGCAATCCTCGAAAAGCTAAAGTCGTTGTTGGGTCTCGGCGACTCGAGTACAGATCGCCGAGGGTCTCGGGAAGTCGGTGTGACGGTCGAACGGGAACGGGCGGGTGACCAGCAGGAAGGGGCAGCAGACGATACTGGTGTCGAGAGTGCGCCAGCACCATCGTCCGCGTCGTCCACATCTACGTCCGCGTCCACGTCTTCGTCGGCCGATCAACCGTCTGCGGCTGATGATGATGTGACAGGGGATGGTGATGCGGATGCTGATACTGATACTGGTACTGACGCTGATACTGATACTGATACTGATACTGATCTCGGGGCTGATTCCGATTCCGACGCTGACACCGACGAGTCGGAATCGGCCGCAGCCGAAACGAGTGCCGCTGGGTCGACAGGGTCAGTAACCGAGACGCCCGACGAACCCGACGAGGCAGCCGAACCCGCCGAGGCAACAGGGCCGACGGAGACGGACGCAGCGCCGACGGCGGACAAGACGCCCGATCTTTCGGAGCGAGCGGAGGGTGATGAGGAACCGACAGAAGAGCCCGAGCAGGAGCAAGAACCCGAGGCCGACGAGGCAGCTGAACAGGACGACGACCCCATCGAACAGGCCGAATCCGACGCCACCGCCGAACAGGCCGATCCGGTCACGGATATCAAGGGCATCGGACCGGCCTACGCCGACCGACTCGCCGGTGCCGGCGTCGACACCATCCCCGAACTTGCCGACGCCGATGCAGCCGCACTCGCCGACGCGACGGACATCTCCGAAACGCGGATCCAGGGCTGGATCGACAGGGCTGAAGTCCGCTAAATTTGGAAGTACCGCAAGCGGCTGGTGGCGAGGATCCATCTTCGAACTCTCGCTTCTCGTCTTCCTGGCTCACGCTGGACCGCTGCATGAATCGCAACATGATTAGGGTACTGGCTCCTCTCGACGGCTATGAGCGACCCGCGTGTCATCACCTCGCGTGCGGCCTTTCGAGATGTCGCCCGCGAGTCACTGCACTCGACGGATGGCGACGCTACGCCGACGACACGTGATCCGTGCGTTCGCGTGCCGGTCGAAGTCCGACTCACCGTTTCGGACCCGTTCCTTGCGTACCGCCGCGCACGTCTCTCGAGAGACGAGTTCAACGCAACCACTGATGCGGAAGGCGGCCGGCCGAGAAGTGCCATTCTCGAGACGACCGGCGGGCAGTCGGGCTGGGGATACTTCGGCATCGACCCGATCGATCGGATAACGGTCGGTGCCGAGGCGGTCACCAGGTCGGACGACGCCGACGGGAGTCCGTCCGTCGGCGCGCGCGGATCCGACTCCCCGTCACTCACCGCGCTCGACTCCCTGCTCGCAGGGACGACGCTCGCCCGCGGCGACTGCGACGTTCCCGTCCCCTGCGGCGCGATCGGCTGGCTCTCCTACGACATCGCCCGCGAGCTCGAAGCGCTGCCGAGCGCGGCCGACGACGACCGCGGACTGCCCCGGCTCGAAGTCGCAGTGTACGACCGGCTGGCGTCCTGGCAGGCCCCGACCGACGATGCGGTGACGCTCCGGATTACGGCGTGTCCGCTGATCGACGGCGGTACAGTGGGGCAGGGACAGGAACAGGAACAAGCGGCGACGAGTTCAGCTGCTGTCGCCGCCCGCGCGAACGAGCCCCAGTTCCGGTTCGGGCCGACCGAGGACGAACTCGGGGCCGCCTACGAGTACGGTCGCGAGCGCGCGCTCGAACTCGCAGGTCGGATTCGAGAGGGTGATCCGGGGGTCGGAGCGCCGCCGGTCGAAACGCCCGCGGCGACCTTCGAGAGCGAGTGTGGCCGCGAGGCGTTCGCCGAACGCGTCCGTCGGGTCAAAGCGGCCGTTCGGGATGGAGAGACCTTTCAGGCGAATATTTCCCAGCGGTTAGTCGCCCCCGCGGCGGTCCATCCCGTCGCTGCCTACGACGCCGTCCGCCGCGTGAATCCGGCTCCCTACTCTTGCTTGCTCGAGTTCGGCGCTGTCGATCTGGTGAGTGCGAGTCCGGAACTGTTGCTCGAGCGCTCGGCGTCTGCTCGTGGACGCGGTCGACACGCGCGCGACGGTGCCCTCGTCAGAACGGAACCCATCGCGGGCACGCGACCGCGCGGAGAGACGCCGGCCGCGGACGCCGAACTCGAGGCCGACCTGCGGCGGGACGAGAAGGAGCGCGCCGAACACGCAATGTTGGTCGATCTGGAACGCAACGATCTGGGAAAGGTCTGCGAATACGGTTCCGTCGACGTGTCCGAGTATCGTCGGGTCGACCGCTACGCGGAGGTGATGCACCTCGTTTCCGACGTGACCGGCAGGCTCCGAGAGGGGGTATCCCTCGCGGACGCCGTCGCAGCCGTGTTTCCGGGCGGCACGATTACGGGCGCGCCAAAGCCCCGGACGATGGAACTCATCGACGAACTCGAGACAACCCGTCGCGGCCCGTACACGGGAAGCGTCGGTATCTTCGGGTTCGACGGCCGAGCGATCCTCAACATCGTGATCCGGACGCTGGTCCGTCACGAAAACGAGTTCCACCTCCGCGTCGGCGCGGGGATCGTTCACGACTCGGACCCAGATAGCGAGTACGACGAGACGCTCGCCAAGGCTCGCGCGCTGTTGAACGCGGTCGACGAGGCGCTGGGTGACCGGGCCGATATGGAACTCGACGACGACGGGGAGGATTCCGACGCTGCGATCACGAATACCGACACGAACGCGAATGCGAACGCGGACGCGAACACGGACACAGATCCAGACCCAAACCCAGACACAAACGCAAACGGCGGTGAGTCGCGTGACTGACCCGGTCCGGATTCTAGTCGTCGACAACTACGATTCGTTCGTCTACAACCTGGTCCAGTACGTCGGCGAGGCCGTCTCGGCATCGCACGCGGCCGCAGTCCCCGACGCTGGCGAGGTGCTCGTCCGCCGCAATGACGCTCTCGATCTCGACACCGTTCGCGAACTCGATCCGACGGGAATCGTCGTCTCTCCCGGCCCGGGAACGCCGCGGGAGGCCGGCGTCTCAGTGCCGCTGTTCGCCGAAACCGACTACCCGATCCTCGGCGTCTGTCTCGGACACCAGGCCCTCTGTGCGGCCCACGGGACGCCGGTCGGCCACGCGCCGTCGGTCGTCCACGGCAAACCGTCGACGATCAGCCACGACGGAGCGGGCCTGTTCGCCGGCCTCCCGGAGCAGTTCCAGGTTGGGCGCTATCACTCTCTCGCCGTCGAGCGCGGCGCGCTGGCGGAGTCGCTCGTCGAAACCGCACGGACGACCGACGATCGGCGTATCTCGATGGCGGTCCGCCACCGCGAGAAGCCCCACTTCGGCGTGCAGTTCCATCCGGAGAGCATTCTGACGCGCCCAGCAGAATCGACGACCGACCACGATCCTCACACCGACACCCCTGACGGCAATGATCTCGACGACGACATCACGCTTGCACTCGGCAAACAACTCATCGAAAACTTCTGTCGACTCGCAGTCGACGCCTCGAACGTGGAGACTCACCGATGACTGACCGACCCGAGCACCAGTATCACGTCAACGGTGAACTCGTTCCCGCGAGCGAGGCCGCCGTCAGCGTCGACGACCGCGGCTTTCGCTACGGCGACGCCGCCTTCGAGACGCTTCGCGCCTACGGCGGCACGGTCTTCGAGTGGGATCGCCACGTCGATCGCCTCGAACGGACCTGCGAGGCGCTCTCGCTCGACCACGGGCTGTCGGCCGACGACCTCCACCAGCGCATCCGGGCCACCCTCGATGCAAACGAACTCGACGACGCCTACCTCCGCCTCTCGATCACGCGGGGCGTCCAGCCCGGTAAATTGACGCCTCGGCCCGCCGTTGAGCCGACCGTCGTCGTCTACGTTAGCCCCCTCCCCCGCGGCGGTCTCGATGGGACCTCGGTCTGGGATGCACCGGCGACCGTTCGACGGGTCGAGACGCAGCGCATCCCCGACGACGCGCTTCCGTCGGGCGCGAAAACGCACAACTACCTGAACGGCATCCTCGCTCGAACCGAACTCGCCGCCGCCGATTCGCAGGCCGACGAGGCGCTCATGTGCGACACCGAAGGTTTCGTGGCCGAAGGCGCGACGAGCAACCTATTTTTCGTCCGGGACGAGGTCCTCTATACCCCCTCGACCGACGGCTCGGTGCTTCCGGGAATCACGCGCGAACTCGTCCTCGAACTGGCCGAGACGACCGACGTGCCGGTTCGAACGGGTACCTACGAGTTCGAAACTGTCGCCGACGCCGACGAGGCGTTTCTCACGAACCGGACGTGGGAGCTGCGTCCGATCGAAAGCCTCGACGGAACCCCGATCGGCGGCGGGCCGATCACGGCACAGCTGTCGGGGCTGTACGACGAACTCGTCGAGCGGACGTGTTACTCGCTACCCGGTGGGAGCGACTGGCTCTAAGGCGCGAGACTGCTCCCAGCAGCGGCTTGCTGAGTCGAAACGTTGACCACGCGCCGCTCAAAACTGCGTACCGATGGGGATCGACGCCGAGCGGCGGATCGCAGCGCTTTCCGAGGTACCGACGAACTCGACGCTGTTGTTTCGGGTTGCAGAACGGACGCCGGACCGGTCGACCGAGCCCGCAAGCGGCAGTTGCACGACTGCCTCCGGAACCGAGCAGGAGGCGATCCTCGTCGCAACCGCAGCCGACTCCGGCGAGCGATCCGAGGTCGCCTGCTGGCTCAACTTCTGCCAGCACTTTACGCACATCAAACTCGACAAAGGCTCCGGTGCGGCCATGCGCAACGACGAACTGGTCTGTGAGAACCACGGGGCGTACTTCGAGGCTGACTCCGGACTGTGTACGTACGGTCCCTGCGAGGGCGCGACGCTCGCTGCACTCGACGTGACGGTCGCGGACGGAGCCGTCTACCTGACCGACGACGACTACGAGTTCGTCGGCCGCGGCCCGGTCGAGACGGACGACGATCTCACGTCGACCTCGAACGTCGAGTTCTAACTAGGGCGTTCGGATCGCGGTGGGGTGGACGAGGTCGCGTTCCTGGTCGTACTCGATGAGGCCGGCGTCGACGAGCCGCGGCAGATGGTCGTGATACAGGGAGATATACGTTTCCGCGACGCGATCGGCCGGGAGCTCGGCCACTGCCGTGTCAGTTTCGCGGACGGCAACCTCCTCTGCCACGTCGGGCAGGGTCAAATCGTCCTCGTAAGTGGTCATCACCTCGAGAAACAGGCGCCGTCGTTCGCTGGCGAGGAGTTCGAACGCGTCGTCGATGGCTGTCGGGTCCGTCAGGTCGTCGCGAGCCTCGAGCCAGTCGAGGGCTGCGAGGATGAACTCGGCGCAGTCGACGGCTGAGTGAGAGGTTGCAGTCATGTGTGATAGTGGGTGCTGTGAGTAGCGTGCGGTGGGTGTTCGTGTGTGGCCGTCTCCGCGGGCAGTCGCGGGGGGACCTCGCTGTGGGCAGTCGCATGGGTCCGATCTGAGCGGGAATCTCGATCGCGTGTTCGAGACTGTGTCCCCATTTCTCGGGCCCCCACTAAATATTAGTGTCGAAGTGAGGGTAGATTTTTCTCGATTCCTTATCTATCGTCCTCCGTGTGTGTTTCGAGCGCAGGCAGTGACGCGGTCTGGGCCGCGAACACTGTCCCTCGAGACGCTCAGCTACAGTGTCACGATTCGATCGTAAACGTCGGCTCCGTGACCGCCTCGCTCTTACAGGAGGGACACCGAGACGGACGATTCACGAGGTCGTCGAAACCCTCGAAGCCGCAGTCTCGACACTGCGGGGGTGCAACGAGGAATTGTTCGTCCGTTGGATCGACCGACCGAGAAACGTGTTCGACGTGTCGAAGTACCGCCTCCGGCGTCAGCTCGAGTTGCACTGCGAGTTCACTTGGCGTCGCTGGCTCGGCGCGAAGCGCGTCGGCGAGTCGCTGCCGGGTCGTTTCGTCGGCCTCTCGCATACGGACCGGTTCGCGCCCAACTGTTATCGGTTTGGCGCTCTCCTTACAGCGGCCCTCACTACTACTGGAAATAAGCGGTACCGCTAAATCGCCCGATAGAGTCGGGGTGTTTCATGAAAGGGTAAGTAACTTACATCCAGCAGATGAACACGCTCTCATGAAGGCCGTCGTCCTCGCGGGTGGCTATGCAACTCGCATGTGGCCGATCACGAAACATCGGCCCAAGATGTTCCTCCCGATCGGTGACTCGACCGTGATCGACCGAATCTTCGCTGAACTCGAAGCGGACGAGCGAATCGACGAGGTGTTCGTGAGTACGAACGAGCGATTCGCCGCCGACTTCGAGGCACACCTCGACGACAGCGAGTTCGACAAACCCCAACTCTCGATCGAGGACACGACCGAGGAGGACGACAAATTCGGCGTCGTCGGCGCGCTGGCCCAGTTGATCAACCGCGAGAACGTCGACGACGACCTGCTGATCATCGCCGGCGACAACCTGATCAGTTTCGATATCGACGACTTCCTCGATTACTTCCAGGAACAGGATGCGCCGACGCTCGCCGCCTACGATGTCGGTTCGCGGGAGAAAGCCAAATCCTACGGCCTGGTTGAACTCGAGGGCGACCGCGTCGTCGACTTTCAGGAGAAACCCGACGATCCGCGGAGTACGCTCGTTTCGATCGCCTGTTATGCGTTTCCACGGGATTCGCTTTCCTTGCTCTCGACGTATCTCGAGGAGGGGAACAACCCGGACGAGCCCGGCTGGTTCGTCCAGTGGCTCCAGAACCGCGAGTCGACGTACGCTTACACCTTCGAGGGTGCGTGGTTCGATATCGGGACGCCCGAGAGCTATCTCGACGCCGTCTCCTGGCACCTCGACGGCGAGTCGCTGATCGCCGATTCGGCGGCGCTCGAGAACGTCACGATCGGTGACAACGTCCACGTGATGGGTGACGTAACGCTTGAGGGTACGACGGTCGACCACGCCGTCATCTTCCCGTCGGCGACGGTCCAGAACGGCGATATCCGTCGGTCGATTATCGACGAGGGGACGTATCTCGAAGATCTCGATCTGGCAGGCGCGCTCATCGGGGCCCACACGACGATTACGAACGGTTCGCCCTAGTATTTAGCCCGCGTAGCACTCGTTTCCCCTGGTTCTGATGCAGGAGAGAAGCATGATCAGCAGTAAACATTTAATCGGGGTGAGCCCGTAGCATCAGCCATGCTTGATGCCCTTGCTGGGAACGCGCCGCTGTTGCTCCTGTCGGTGGGTCTCGTCCTCATGCTGCTCGAGGCCCTCTCCCCCGGGGCACATCTCATCGTTATCGGTGTCGCACTGGTCGGTGCAGGGCTGATCGGCGTCCTCTTCCCGGGGCCCCTGAACCTGTTCGTTCTGGCAGCACTGACACTCGGATTCGGGATCGTCGCCGCCTACATCTACAACGAGTTCGACTTCTACGGCGGGAAGGGGACGGCCCAGACGTCCGACTCCGATTCCCTGTCGGGCTCGACGGGCTACGTCACCGAAGCGGTCTCGACCCGTGGCGGCGAGGTGAAACTCGACGATGGTGGCTTTGCGCCGTTCTACAGCGCCCGGACGACCAGCGGCACGATCGAGGAGGGCGAGGAAGTCATCGTCATCGATCCGGGCGGCGGCAACGTCCTGACGGTCGAATCGCTCGGATCGATCGGCGAGGACGAAATCGATCGGGCGCTCGCGACGGAGTCGACGGATGCCGAACGCGAGGCGACCGAACCGGAAGCGGTCGACGATGACGGTACCGACGCTGGTACCGACACGGAGACGACGACCGGCGCGTCGAGTTCCGATTTCGAGGGCGATGACAATGACAATGGCGGTGGCGATAGAGAGAGTGATGGCAAGGACGAGGACAGTGTGGACGCCGAGACGGACACGCAGCCCCAGTCTCAGTCCCACTCATCCGTTCTCAACGAATCCCTCTCCGAAACAGACCACTCCTGAAGTGAGTTCGGCTTCCTTAGGTAAATACGGGAACACTTTTCCCGTCACCGCCACAAGGGCAGATTATGGTCGTAGAACTGTTCCCCCTGCAGACCGCCGGTGGTATTGCACTGTTCCTCGGTGCACTCGTCCTCGTCCTCGTCATCGCCGCACTTCTCAGTGCGATCGAGATCGTCGACGCGTACGAGAAACGAGCCCTCACCGTCTTCGGTGAGTACCGCAAACTCCTCGAACCCGGTATCAACTTCGTCCCGCCGTTCGTCTCGAACACCTACCGGTTCGACATGCGAACGCAGACGCTCGACGTTCCCCGCCAGGAAGCCATCACCCGCGACAACTCGCCCGTCACGGCCGACGCCGTCGTCTACATCAAGGTGATGGACGCCAAGAAGGCCTTCCTCGAGGTCGACAACTACAAGAAGGCCGTCTCCAACCTCGCCCAGACCACCCTCCGTGCCGTCCTGGGCGACATGGAACTCGACGACACGCTCAACAAGCGCCAGGAGATCAACGCCCGCATCCGCCAGGAACTCGACGAACCCACCGACGAGTGGGGGATCCGTGTCGAGAGCGTCGAAGTCCGCGAGGTCAACCCCTCGAAGGACGTCCAGCGCGCGATGGAGCAACAGACCTCCGCCGAGCGTAAGCGCCGCGCCATGATCCTCGAAGCACAGGGTGAACGCCGCAGCGCCGTCGAGAAGGCAGAAGGTGACAAACAGAGTGAGATCATCCGCGCACAAGGTGAAAAGCAGAGCCAGATCCTCGAAGCGCAGGGTGACTCCATCTCGACCGTCCTGCGCGCTCGCTCGGCCGAATCCATGGGCGAACGCGCCGTCATCGACAAGGGCATGGACACGCTCGCCGATATCGGCCAGGGCGAGTCCACGACGTTCGTCCTCCCGCAGGAACTCTCCTCGATGCTCGGGCGCTACGGCAAACACCTCTCCGGCAGCGACGTCAAGGAAGACGGCACCGAACTCGAGAGCCTCGGATTCGACGAGGAGACTCGCGAACTGATCGGTCTCGACGATATCAGCGAGATCATCGGCGAGATCGACCAAGAGGCCGATATGGACGTCGAGGCGATGGAACAAGAAGCACAGGCGATCAAGGAGGGCCAGGACCCTGCCAGCATCTCCGACCCCGACGATGTCATCGAAGAGATGGACCAGGAGTTCCAGGAAGGCCAGACCGACGGCGGCGCTCCTGTAAGCGAGAGCGACTCATCGGAAACGGACGATTCAGCGACGACTAACTGATACCTAATCGCTGACTCGCTCCCGTTTAACCCACACAACCCGCGGCAATCCAAACTGAACTCGGGCAGCTGCTCCGAGTGCAACCGACTTTTTCGTCCCGCCCGAGACGCAACCGCTTCAGAAACGAGACTGTCTTCACTTTCAATTCGAGTGAGGGAGCGAAACCTGTTTTACGGTACAGGTCCTTTCGGACGATAGACACTCATGACATCGTCCGACGGGGTCGACGACGAGAAACGAGCCACCTTGCGCCGCTTTGCCGCCGTTGGTGCTGCTTCCCCGCTTGCTGGCCTCTCCGAGACGGCGTCGGCTGAAACGGGCGATAACGACGCTCGCGACGCGATCACCGGCTACCTCTCGACGACACCCGGTGCACACTTTTCGAAAATCCGGGACGATCTCCAGCTCGGAACCGGCGAAACCCAACACCACCTGCGTCACCTGACGGACGCCGGAACCATCGAACGCTACCGAGATGGCGACTACAAACGGTTCGTCCTCGCAAACCGTTTCGACGAGTTCGAAAAACACGCACTCGGCTACCTTCGCCGCGAGACTCCTCGCGGCATGCTCGTCGAACTCCTCTCGGACCCGGACGCGACCGGCGGCGACCTCGCGGACGCACTCGCCGTGTCCGCCCCGACGGTGAGCAAGTACGCGGGTGAACTCGAGGAGGCGGGATTGCTCTCCCGCGAAGGTGGCTATACGGTCGAGCGCCCGACCACGGTGCTCCTGCTCGTCGTGCGCCACGCGGACTCGTTTGGCGAGCGAGCGATGCGACTCGCGCGGAACGCGGATCAACATCTGGCCTATGACTATGCGGGCGATGCGCGCGAGTTCTAACCGGCACGTGCTGACTCGAATCGAGTTCGCACTCGGCACTCGGCACTCAGCGCTTAGCGGTCGAGTTCATCGAGTAGCGTCGACAATTCGGTCAGTGAGTCGAGTTCGTAGGTCGCGTCGGCGGGACAGTCGAGTTCGCGATTGTGCTGGCGGCGAACGAACGCGGTCTCGAGGCCGGCAGCGGTGCCGGCGATGACGTCTTTCTCGAAGTCGCCGACGTAGAGTCCTCGCGGGTCGTCGTCGATGCCCAGTGTTGCGAGGGCATCTTCGATGTAGTAGGGATTTGGCTTTCGGCGGCGGTAGCCGTCGATGGTCGGGTCGCGCCCGCGGACGACATCGAACCCCAGAATCGGTCGGGATCGATACCGAGTGCGGTGCAGTGCTCCGAGAGGTGGGTTGTATCGTGTCGTTGCAGCTCGCGGCGCTGGGCGGGTGACGGTGTGGCATCGAGTTCGGCGAGGGCGGCGTCGACGGCGTCGGCGTACACCTGAGGGCTGGTTCGCGGGCCCTCGAGAATGATGCCGTCCATATCGAAGAGGATCGGGAGTGGCATTCGGTAGTAACGAGGTGGACGGAGGAGCGAATAAAGGCGAGGGAAACAGGTGTCCCGTGGGCGGTGAGGTGGCAGCCTTAGAGACTGACCTTCCAGGTGGTGCTCGAGGAGTAGCCCCACTTCTCGATTTCGACGTCGCAGTTGCCCTCCTGCAGGGCGCTGATGTTCGAGCCGACCTCTTTTGCGGTCATGCCGAGTTCCTGTCCGATGAGTCGGGATTTGAAGTAGGTTTTCGTGGCCGCGTGTTCCCGGAAGTACTGCAGGATCTGGCGTTGTTTGCTCGTGAGGTCGGGGGCCATTGCGGTGCTCATACTACTCGGCACGGCGGTGATTCCCTTAGGGGGTTTGGTACGTGAAGTTAACCCGCCGCCTGCATGCGGTTTCAGGGGGAAGTAATCGATCGATAATCGTCTCGAAAGGGGAAGTTGGTACGGCCAGTTAATACGTTCAGCGCGTTGACTCTCCGGCGTGACTGACCATCAGGTTCATGGGCTACTCTCGATCGTAGTAGCCGGTCAGAAACGGTCCGAACGCACACGCGACGCCCTCCCCGAGCGCCTGCGTTCGGTCGGTGAGGCCGTCGGTTAGGACGCCGGCAGCACCTTCGGTTTCGGCGACGCCGGTCGTATCGAGCAGGTCGTCCATCACCGGGCCGAGTTCGTCGCCGGCTTCGAGACGACCGGTCACGTCGTCGGGGAGGCGCAGTGACGGGCCGCTACCGACATTCGTGTCAGTACCATCCGTGACGGCTGCCCACATGATCAGCGAGAGGCCGTCTGTGCCGTCAAACCGGGCGACGCCGCCTTCCAGCCCGACGCCGTAGTCGGGCGTCTCACCGTCCGATTCGTCCGCCAGCGCCCGGTACGCACGGCGAGCGCGGTTGCGCGCGCCGGTAATCGTCTCCTCGACCGACCAGGGCTGTTCGGAAACGCCGGAATCGACCGCGACGGCCGTAACTGTCGGCTCGAACCGCTCGAGCGTCCGTTCGACGGCCCCGATTTTGACCGGATTCGTGCTGCCAACGGCGACGTTCATGGCCGGCAGTGAGGGCCGTTCGTACTTGGCTCGGCCGGTTCGATTCGGCCGCTCGTTCTATCGTCATCTATCATCCCTGTTCGGACGAATTACGCGTTTTCGAGCGGTATCGAGCGCAGATTCCGAAATCCTTAACCCGTGTGTCCCGGAACGGGGTAGGTAACGAATCCGTCCGGGCTTTTGCAATCGCCTGTCCGGGCAGTATTTGCCACCGTATGACAAACACATCATCAAACACGAGAGTACGGCGTAGCGAACAAGAGACGGCCGAACAGGAGACCGAAACCGAAGAGAGCGACCTGGTCTGTCCGGAGTGTGCAGGCAACCTCGTCGTCGACGACGAACACGGCGAAACCGTCTGTGAGGACTGTGGGCTCGTCGTCGAGGAAGACTCCGTCGACCGCGGCCCCGAGTGGCGCGCCTTCGACGCCGCCGAGAAAAACGAGAAGTCCCGCGTGGGCGCACCCACGACGAACACGATGCACGACAAGGGGCTCTCGACGAACATCGACTGGCGCAACAAAGACGCCTACGGGAACTCACTTGGCTCGCGCCAGCGCGAGAAGATGCAGCGCCTGCGCAAGTGGAACGAACGCTTTCGCACCCGTGACTCCAAGGAACGCAACCTGAAGCAGGCGCTGGGCGAAATCGACCGCATGGCCTCCGCACTGGGACTGCCGACGAACGTCCGCGAGACAGCCTCCGTTATCTACCGACGCGCACTCGACGAAGACCTCCTTCCCGGCCGCTCGATCGAAGGCGTCTCGACCGCCTGCGTCTACGCCGCCGCTCGCCAGGCCGGCGTTCCCCGCTCGCTCGACGAAATCGCCGACGTCTCCCGCGTCGAGAAAAACGAAATCGCTCGCACCTACCGCTACGTCGTTCGCGAACTGGGACTCGAAGTCCAGCCCGCAGATCCCGAGAGCTACGTTCCGCGATTCGCGTCGGGACTCGACCTCTCCGACGAAGCCGAACACCGCGCTCGCGCACTCCTCCAGAACGCCAAGGAAAAGGGCGTCCACTCCGGCAAGTCCCCGGTCGGACTCGCCGCCGCGGCCGTCTACGCCGCCGCACTGCTGACCAACGAGAAGACCACGCAGGCCGCCGTCTCCGACGTTGCGGACATCTCCGAAGTGACCATCCGGAACCGCTATCACGAACTCCTCGAAGCCGAGGAAACGCTCGGACTGGCGTAATCGGTCTCTCCTGACTCGGTCGGCAGCAACGTTGCATCAGCGCCTCCCTCGCAACACTCGCCGGACCGACACCGTTTTTCTCACGCTCGTCTACGTTTCCGGTATGGGTCTCGAGTTCGATTCGTTCACGCTCGCCGCGTCGACTACCGATCTCAGCGAGGAACCGGCCGCCCGCGAGTTCGCCGACGCGATCGAGTTCAGAATGGATCTGGCGAGCGAGCCGGTCGCCGCGCTCGAGGCGTACGACGAGCGGGTCGCGTCCACGCCCGATGCAATGCCGATTCTCGCCACGAACCGGGCCGCGTGGGAGGGCGGCGAAGCGACTGACGATGGCCGACTCGAGACGCTTGCCGCGGCGACTCGCTTCGACGCCGTCGAGGCGATCGATATCGAACTCGAGTCGCTTCGGGCGGGTGCGACGGCGGCGACTGACGCCCGCGAAGCGGCACGAGAACGCGACGTGAGCGTCGTCGTTTCGGCCCACGACTTCGAGGCGACGCCGCGTGCCGTCGAGATGCGTGAGACGCTTACCGAGGCTTGCGAGTACGGCGACGTGGGAAAACTCGCCGTAACGGCTACCGATCGCGAGGATGCGCTGGCGGTGCTCACGGTGACACACCAGCTTACTGCCGCCGGACACGACGTGGCAACGATGTCGATGGGCGAGGCCGGCAGCCACACCCGGGCCGTCGCCCCGGTCTACGGCTCGCGGATCGGCTATGCTCCAGTCGTCCCCGAGCGGGCGACGGCACCGGGGCAGTACGACCTCGAGACGCTCGCCGAACTCGTCGAGCGACTGCAAGCGGATGGCCCCTCGACTGCGTGAACTGACTCGTTTCGTTGCTCGAGCGGGACGATCTGGCTGCAGGGATCTCCATTTCGTCTGGAGAGTCCGTTTTCAGTGACCGTCTCTCGCGCGTGACTACTGAGACGAATCGGAATGTTAAGGGGCTGGCACTCCGAGGACTAGGTACGATGACTTGGCTTCGTGCGCTCGTTATAGGTGGGCTCTCTCTTCTCGTCCCTGGAGCCGGCCACGCGCTGCTTCGGGACTGGCTTCGCGCGTTCGCCTTCGGAGGGCTGTTTATCGCTGCGGGACTGTTCTTCCTACCGACAGCAGAAATCGCTGCGGCTGATTCGTTCGCCGATAGTATGACGATCGCAACCCAGGAAACCGAGCGGATCACCCAGTTCCTCTTCTCGTTTATCGCGCTGTTCGCCGCGATCGACGCGACCTTCCGCGCGCTGGGAGTCCCTCCCGGCCGGGGTAGTAACGACGCGGACGGGCCAACCTGTCCAACCTGCGGCAAAGAACTCGACGAGGACCTGTCGTTCTGTCACTGGTGTACGACCCGACTCGAGTCGCCGCCCGCCAGTGAGGGCGAGACGGCGGGTGCTGTCAACGCGACGGACGAGTCTCGAAACCACTGAGTTGCTGAACAACGACTGACGATCACCAAACGACGATCGCCGACCCCGGCTACTTCTCGATAATACTCTCCTCGACCGCTTCCCCGAAGTGGCGAGCGGTATCCTCGTAGTACAGGAGGAGTTCGTCGCCGGCCTCGAGTTCAGTCACCGCCGTCCGTCCGGTCGCCGTTGCTACCTTGATCGTCTCCGCGTTCTGGAGGAGCGTCTCGATCCGGTCGCCCTCGTCCGTCTCTAGGGCGACGCGGAACATCGGACGCTGCTCGATCTTGACGCGGCCGACGATGGCCTCGCGCGTGTTCCCGTCCGTATCGACGATCTGGACCTCGTCGCCGCTCTGGAGTTCCGAGAGGTACTTCGTGCCGCCGTCGGGCGTGCGAACGTAGGCGTGAACCGCCCCCGCGTTGACCCGGAACGGACGCGAGGCCACGTATGGCGAGTCGGCCGTTTCGGCGTGGACGAAGACTAGCCCGCGGCTCATCGAGCCGACGAGCATCCCCTCGTCGTGTTCGAGCAGGCTGCCGGTGTCGACGCAGACCCGGTCCGCGCTGCCGATCTGCTCGACGTCGAGCACCTCGGCGAACTCGAGGTCGAGCGACTCGCGTTCGGCCTCGTCGCGGACTTCGACGGTTCGTCTGATCTCGTCCGGATCGTCCGAATCGAGGAGAACGGCGTCGGAACCGAGTTCGAGCGTTTCGAAGGCGGTCTTTGCCTCTTCGGCGGAGGTCACGCCCGCGACGAGGTCGGTCTCGTCGCCGATGCGGGCGATCAGGTTCTCGAGCGGGATGATCGTCCAGTCCTCGCCGATGACGATCGTGTACTCGCCTTCCTCGGCGGCCGTTTCGGCGAAGGCTTCGTACTCTGTATCCAGGATTCGGACGTACGCGCCGCGGTCGAGGTCGCCGTTCCGCCGAAGCGTCGAAAGGTCGGCCGAGCCCGAGAAGTCGTTCGGGAGGTCGATCGTCGCGTCGCCCTCGCCGTTCTTGCCGACGATAATCGCGTCGGGATCGGCTACTGAACTCGCGGCGAGTTCAGCGTCGCCGTCCGCGTCGGTGTCGTCGGTCTCGGCGTCGTCGACCAGCGTCACGTCGCCATCGGTTCGGAACGCGGCGACGTTGATATCGCCGAGTTCGCGCGCGCGTTCGACGTCGTCCTCGTCGACCAGCACCCAGTCCGCGCCGGCCTCGAGCGCGGCGGTGATCCGCGCACGACGGTCGTTCCAGTCGCCGACGGTGTCGTCGGCTTTGATCCAGACGGATCGTGTCATGACTCGACGGTCAGTGGGAACCGGCTTGAACGTGGCGGATCTGGCAGGCGATGACGACAGTACGACACCCTCACGGCGATCGGCGAGGTTGCGTCGCTCGTCACAGTTGTCATAATCATAGCAATAGTATCGATAGTAACAATGGTAACGATACTTTCTTAGAAGTGAATAATATCCGGTCGGTACTGCGTTTTTGTATGGGTCAGCGTCAGTTCAAACCCGAAGAAACGGCGGAGTCGGTCTCCGTCGAGCAGGCAGTGAGTCGTCTCAATGTCGACGCGCTCGGCGAGGTTGCTGGGACTGCGTTCGACCATGCGGGAGAACTGGCCGCATTCGAGTTCGGTCACACCGCCGCCGTCCTCGGTGCGATTCGACTCGCGAGTCGGCGCAGTCGACACGCGACGCTCGAATGTGAGCGGCTCGCGGCCGTATTCGATGTCGACCCCGATTCGATTCGGGGAGCCGACGCGATGATTGCGAGCCATCTGACCCCACCCGCTGACGCCGCGGAGATCCGTACGCTCCGCCGGCACCTCATCGTGACGGAGGAACTGCTGACTGCGGTCCGGTCCGCGACGCAGCCCCGTCCGAACTGCCGCCCTGCACTCGCTGCTGCTGCGCCCTGGCTCCTCGGCCGGGCAGAGCGAGCGACTACGTGCTCCGATGACGCCGCAATCGGACTCGACGAACGAGCCCTTCGCACCCACGCCGCCCGCATCCGACGCGATCTCGAGCTAGCTCGGCTCGGGACGAAACTCCACGCGCTGGTCGTCGAAGAGCGCTAAGCCGTCCGGCCGTTTCGTTTTGCCGCTGTCTCACTCCCCGTTGACCGCCGAGAGCTTGTGTTTGAACGCGCGGTAGGCGTTGTCTCCTTGCTCCGTGAGAGAGACGACGCGACGGCGGCCGACCGACTCGATCGTGACGTACCCGTCTGCCACTAGCGGGTCGAGAACGTGCGTATCGAGGACGCGAAAGGCACCCTTGTCCTCGCCGGCTCGCTCCTCGGGCGACTGGCGATCGGCCATGAACGAGAGCCCGCGATCCCGCGCGAACTCGATGAGGTCTTTCTTCTTCGGCGGCGCGGTCCGATCCGCGTGGAACCCGTCCCACTCGCTCGGATCGCGGAGAAACCCGAGAATCGCAACCTGGTCGGGCGTCGGCGAGTCGACCGGATACGTCGGCAGCCGTTCGACCGCGGCGATGCCGGTCGAGGCCGGTTCCCGTCTGCCGTCGTGGGCGTAGGATTCTGGTTCCACGTAGTACGCTCGCGCGTCGGTCGAGCCGTCCATACACGCGATCGTCGCCCCGATCGCGGCGATCGTTCCCGCACCGGAAACGTTCACGGAGACGTCGTCGTCCGGATGCTTCGAGGCGATCGTCGTCACGGCCCCCAGCACGGCGTACACGTCCGTCAGATCGCACGCCCACGTCCGCACTTCGGGAACGATCGCGTCGAGTTCGTCGCGCAGGTCGGCGTGATAGGTCGGCTGGGAACGATCCGCCGTCCGTCGCTCGGAGTCCTCGGAATCCTCGGCGACCTCGGTGTCCGCCGCCACTTGGGTTCGAGATTCATCGGTGTCCGCAGTCGGTTCGAGCAGATAGACCAGGTCGGCCCGCTGGGTCCGGATCGGCTCACAGATCCGATCGTACTCGTAGCCGAGCGGCACGATGTGAACTCGTTTCACTACGTCCATACGCTGACGAGACGTGGCGTCGAAATAACACCTGT
Organism: Natrialba aegyptia DSM 13077; assembly: GCF_000337535.1. Lineage (GTDB taxonomy): Archaea > Halobacteriota > Halobacteria > Halobacteriales > Natrialbaceae > Natrialba > Natrialba aegyptia. Next base: position 513,755 of record NZ_AOIP01000015.1, on the reverse strand, counting down.
TGTCTCGAGATTTTCAGCGCCGTGATCGGTTCCGCTCTCCGGTGACGGACGGCGAAACGTTGAGAACGGTCGCGTTCCTACGAGGGATAGATGGCCGCCTACGATGCGATCTGTTTCGATCTCGATAGAACTCTTTGCGAGGCGACGCAGGATCCCGAGACCGTGCTCGCGTCGACGTTCGATCGCGCCGGCGTCGATCCGTTCTGTACGCCGGCTGACCTCAGGGACGCGATTCCGGCGCTGCCGACGACCGGGACGGCTCGCGAGTTCTACGAGGAGCTGTTTACGGAAGTCGTGGCCCGGACTCGGACGCCGACGAGTTCAGAAGGCGGATCTTCGCCCGGTCACGACGCCGCAGCGCGGCTCGCCGAGTCGTATCTCGAAATCCAGGATCCGACGGCCGTCCGCTTTCGCCCCGGTGCGAAGGCGGCCCTCGAACGCGCTCGCGACCTGGGACACGTCGGACTCATCACGAACGGCGGCCGGGAAACACAGACGCAGAAACTGCGAGCCTTGGGCATCGAGGACGCATTCGACGTTCGCGTCTTTACCGATCCGGACGCCGGAATCTTCCCCAAACCCGACGCGGCTCCCTTCGAACACGCCCTCGCGGCGCTCGAGGCGACGCCGGAAACGGCGATCCACGTCGGCGACTCGCTTCACGCCGACATCGGCGGTGCCAACGCGATGGGCCTCGATTCGGCCTGGGTTGATATCGACACCGAAACCCAGAACGAGCGCACAACACGACGCGACGGCCCAACGGCACACGAACGCAAGCTTCAACCGACGTACGAACTCTCCTCGCTGGAGACGTTCGAAACGATCCTCTGAAGCCTTCGTGAGACGCCGCCCCGTTACGCTGTATTCGACTCCAGAAGATCCGTGTGAACGACCGCCCGATACTGGCTGTCGGTCGCATCCTGGAGGCGTTTGAGCAACGCCGCCGCGTCGGCGAACGTCTCCGGAAGGTCGAAGGGGTCGTCCGCCTCGTCGTCGCGCTGCTTGCAGAGTTTCGTGAACGCGAGCAGCGTCTCGTCCGTCCCGGGCAGGGCGTAGACCGTGGCGATATCCGTCGTCACCTGGTCACGCCAGTGATCGACCACGGACTCGGCTTCGCGCCGCGTCTGTCGCTTTTGCTCGACGAGTTCGGTCGCGTCGATGTCGGCATCACCGAGCACGTCGTCGAAGACGTCCTGGAGTTCGTCGGTCTCTTCTTCTATATACGGCGCGTCGGCTTCGGCCTCGATCAACTGGGCGAAGGCCTCCAGTTCGTCCCGCCTGACGGCGACGGGATAGACGAACTCGTGGGTGTCCTTCGGCAGCGTATAGGAGTTGCCTTCGGTCCCCTGTTCGCCGGGGCCCGACTGGCCCAGCATCAACTCGAGTAGTCCCATACCTAAAACAGGTAGCGAGAGGCGAATAAGTGTTCCGCGGTCGGGTCGCCGTTCTCGCGTCGTTCATCCCGCGTTACCACTCGTCGCCGAGGGCCGCCTTCGCGCCGCCGAACTCGCTCGCAGTCGTCCACGTTCTGCCGCTGGCCGCGTGTTCGACCTCGTAAGCCGCGCCGCAGTTCCCACAGCGATACCCGTCCGGGGAGCGGACGGGCTTCGAGGCCCGGTGGCGCTGTGCCGTCCAGTCGCAGTCGGCGGCGAGACACCGTAGGACGTACCGCGGCTCGGTGAACGAGCGACAGTGGCGAGGGGCGTCGAGTTCAGTCGCGCGCTCGCGAAATCGCGGGCCGTGTCCCGATTCGCCGAAGCGGCGAAACTCCCAGGCGTGGACGAGTTCGTGTCTGACGATGCCGGCGAACTCGGGCCAGTCGTAGCGGTCGTAGGCGCGTCTGGCGAGGATAATGGTCGCGGTTTCGCGGTCGGCGTGCCAGCGACACGCGCCGGCGCGGCGTTTCGCCCGGGTGGAGACGGTCCACTCGAGCGCCGAGAGGTCGAGTTCGAAGTCGGCGTCGGCGAGGACGTCGCGGGCGTGAATCCGTGCGCGTGCGATGATCTCGTCGTCGATCGTCAACCGGTTGTCCTCTCCGTCGGTCACGGGTACGCGGTGGCAAACGGTCGGGGAGCGTGAAATTCTTCCGATCAACACGTCGAATTGACCGACCTCCGGAGCGTCTTTGGCCGCTCGCGACGATCCCACTCGCATGACCGATTCCGGATCCGGCTTCGACTCTGAATCCGACCCCGACCCATATCCCGTTCCCAATCGCGATCCCGATCTCAACCCCAATATTCCGGAGCCCCGCAGTCCGGACCCCGACGAGTTCATCCGTCCGTCCGCACTCGTCCTTCCCGCCGTCGCCGAGCCGCCGCTGGCCGAGCGCCGTCCCTGGCTCGAGCGCGCCGACCTGACCGACGCGCTCTCGATTCCGGGCACCGAGACGCCGCTGTACCTGACCGCGGACGGCGTCGCGATCACGACGACCGGCATCGGCAAGAGCGACGCGGCGACGACCGTGACGGCACTGCTCGCCGCGCCCGCTCTCGAACTCGACTCCGCGTACGTCGTTTCGGCGGGTATCGCCGGCGGGCCGCCCGAGCGGGTCGCCCTCGGATCCGTCGTGATCGCAGACGCGGTCGTCGACTGGGATCGAAAGCACCGCTGGGATCGGGATCAGACGGGTGCGTCCGAGGGTGACACTGATTCCGGCGACTTCGATGCTGACGCCAATCCCGCCGCCGGCCTCGACCTCCTCGCGTACCGCCCGCGCGATTACGTCCACCGCCTCGACACCGAACTCGTGGACGCGGCGCTCGAGGCCGCCGCCGACGCGACCCTCGACTCCGACCCGGCCGCTCGAGCCTACCAAGACGAGTACGAGTTCGGCGACGCGCCGACCGCGGGGCCGACCGTCGAGCGTGGCACGACCGTCTGCGGCGACGAGTTCTGGCACGGCCCGCGCTACGCCCGCGAGGTCGCCTGGCTCTGTGCGGCCTACGGCGTCACGCCGTACCTGACGACCCAGATGGAGGACGCGGCGACGGCGACCGCGCTCGACCGGTTCGGCCTGCTCGATCGCTACCTGAGCGTGCGCGCGGTCGCGAACTACGACCGGCCGGCTCCCGGCGAGACCGTCGAAGAGAGCTTCGACGGCACCGCCGCCAGTCTCGACCTGGCGCGCGAGAACGCCGCCCGGGTCGGTCGGACGGTCGTCACTGAACTCGTGGCGAGCGATCCGCTCGGGGTCGGTACGGACAGTCTGAAAACTTAGACTTCGAGCGCCAGTCCGGCCTCGGTCAGGGCGTCCTCGGTCGAGAGGTCGTCGTGGACGACGCCGGAGACGGCGCGGGTGATGGCTTCGGGTTGCTCGTGCTGGAAGATCGATCGTCCCATCGAGACGCCCGAGCCGCCGGCGTCCATGACGCCACGGACCATCTCGACCGTCTCGCGGTCGGTGCCCCGCGAGCCGCCGGCGATGACTACCGGCAGACGCGTCGATTCGACGACGTGCTGGAAGCTCTCGGCGTCGCCGCTGTAGCCCGTCTTGACGAGGTCCGCACCGACTTCCTCGGCGAGCCGGACCGCGTGGCCGAGCGACTCCGCATCCGTCGAGTCGACGCCCGGCCCGCGAGCGTAGGCCATTGCGAGCACCGGGATCCCGAACCGGTCCGCCGTCTCGGTAACCTCCGCGAGCTGGGTGAGCTGGTCGGGTTCGTAGTTCGAGCCGACGTTGATGTGGAACGAAACGGCGTCGGCCCCGGCTTTGATCGCTTCTTCGACGGTGCCGGTCATGCGTTTGTCCTGCTCGTCCGGCCCGATGGTCGTCGAGCCGTTGAGGTGGACGATGTAGCCTTTCCCGTTCTTGTTATCGTGGACGCGGGGGGCGATCCCCTTCTGCGTGAGCACCGCGTCGGCCCCGCCGCGGGTGACGCCGTCGATGGTCGATTCGATGTCTTTGAGTCCCTGGACGGCACCCATCGTGAGGCCGTGGTCCATTGGGATGATTACGTACGAGTCGTCTGTACCGATCCGGTTCAGTCGCGCGTTGAGTCCTGCTGTAGTCATTGCGAGTGTATAGCAAACTTGCGGTTATGGCTGTTCTGGTTCCGGTGCTTCTTCCCGTCCGCGGCGCGCACCCTGCTTGAGTTCGCGCGCCTTGGCCTCGAGTTCGGCCGCCGCAGGTGCATCGCCTGCACCGTGGTCGGCTATGATGTCGACGAGCGCGCTGCCGACGATGACGCCGTCCGCGCCGGCGGCGACGATCTCGGCGGCGTGGTCGCCCTCGCTGACGCCGAATCCGACCGCCTTGGGTACGTCGTAGCCGGCGAGGCGGGCCAGGCTGTCGTGGGTCGCGTTCGAGACGTCCGCCCGCGCACCGGTGGTCCCGAGACGGGCCTGGACGTAGGCGAAGCCCGAGACCCGGGACATGATGCGATCGAGGCGCTCGCCCTCGGTCGTCGGCGCGACGATGAAGACGAGGTCAATATCGTGATCGTCACAGGCGTCCCGAAGCGGGTCGGCCTCCTCCGCGGGGAGGTCGGGGACGATGATGCCCGAGAGGCCGGCGTCGGCCGCGCGTTCGACGAACGGGCGGACGTCGGGCTTGTTCTGCGGCTTCGCCGCGCCAGCTTTCGAGGCGCGTGACGCCTCGCTCGGCCCGTACTGTAGAATCATGTTGTAGTAGGTCATCACCAGCAGCGGGGCCTCGGTTTCGAGTTCATCCACGAGGTCGAAGAACTGTGCGGGCGTCGTTCCGGCGTCGAGCGCGCGGTTGATCGCGGCCTGGATGGTCGGCCCCTCGGCGGTCGGCTCCGAAAAGGGCAGTCCGAGTTCGATCAGGTCCGCGCCGCCGCGGTCGAGTGCCTCGACGTACGCCTTCGTGTCCTCGAGCGAGGGGTCGCCGGCGGTGATGTAGGTGATGAGTGCAGGGTGGTTCTCGCGGATGGCGGTTTCGATGTCGCCGTCCGCGGTCGCCAGTTGCTCGCCGCCGTCGGCTCGCAGCTTACGGGCCACTTCGTTCCCCGTTCGCTCGGACCGAGGCGCTCGCTCCGCTCGCGTCTCGCGGCTCATGCGTCGAACACCTCCACGTCCGGCGCGGCTTCGAGGTCACGCTTTTCGGTCTCTTCGAGAACCGTCTCCAGATCCTTGTCGCCGCGTCCGGAGACGTTGACGACGACGAGGTCGCCGAGTTCCTCGTGGTTCTCCTCTAGGTATCCGAGCGCGTGACTCGACTCGAGCGCCGGAATGATTCCCTCCAGGTTCGAAAGGCGATGGAAGCCGTTGAGGGCGGCCTCGTCGTCCACGCTCGTCGGCGTGACCCGGCCGGTCTCGACGAGCCGCGAGAGTTCGGGGCCGACGCCGGCGTAGTCAAGGCCCGCGCTCACGCTGTGGGACTCGACGATCTGCCCGTCGTCGGTCTGGAGGAGCTTCGTCAGCGCGCCGTGGAGGACGCCGTCGGTCCCGGTCGAGAGCGTCGCCGAGTTCGGCGCGACGCCCTCTTCCTCGTCGATCTTGAGGCTCGAGCCGCCGGCCTCCACCGCGTAGAGGTCGACGGATTCGTCCGGCACGAACTCGTGGAACGCTCCCATCGTGTTCGAGCCGCCGCCGGCGCAGGCGACGACGCTATCTGGGAGTCGCCCCGCTTGCTCCTGGATCTGTTCGCGGGCCTCCGCGCCGATGACGGACTGGAAGTCCCGCACCAGTCGCGGGAACGGGTGCGGGCCGACGACGGAGCCGATGACGTAGTGGGTGTTCTCGACGGTGGTCGCCCAGTCCCGGAGCGTCTCGTTGATCGCCTCCTTCAGCGTCCCGCTGCCGGCCTCGACCGGGTTGACCGCCGCGCCGTTCATCCGCATCCGGTAGACGTTCGGGCGCTGGCGGTTCACGTCCGTCCGCCCCATGTAGATCTCGCAGGGCATGTCGAGGTGGGCCGCCGCCATCGCGGTCGCCGTGCCGTGCTGGCCCGCCCCCGTCTCGGCGATGATCCGCTCTTTCCCCATGTACTTCGCCAGCAACACCTGCCCGAGCGCGTTGTTCAGCTTGTGTGCGCCCCCGTGGACGAGATCCTCGCGCTTGAGGTAGATGTCGCGGTCGTAGCGCTCGCTGAGTCGGTCCGCGTGCTGGAGCGGCGTCGGCCGTCCGCCGAAGTCGCGCATTCGCTCGCTGAACTCGTCCATGAAGCCGTCCTCGTTCTCGAGGACGTAGCGCTCGTAGGCGTCCTCGAGTTCCTGGAGGGCGGGCATCAGTGCCTCCGGTACGTACTGGCCGCCGTAGTCGCCGAACGTTCGCTTGCGGTTGGCTTGGTCGGCGGACGCGTCTGCGTGGTCTGATTCGGTGTTGCTCATGTCTGTCTCTGTGTTTGTGTCTCCGTCTCCGCCGTCGCTCGCACCAGCGCTCGCGTGTTCGCGGTAACGTCGGTGTCGCCGTCGTGGTCCATGATCGCGCTGCCGACGAGCAAGGCGTCGGCACCGGCCTCGCGCATCCGGCGAACGTCCGCCGGTCCCGAGATTCCGCTCTCGGCGATCAGGGTTACGTCGTCAGGCACTTCGGGTGCAACCGACTCGAACGTGTCGAGATCGACCTCGAGTTCGGCGAGATCGCGGTTGTTGATCCCGATGATCTCCGCGCCTGCCTCGAGTGCGGATTCGAGTTCGGCCTCGTCGTGGACCTCGACGAGCGGCTGGAAGCCGCGGTCGCGGGCGGCGGTGACGAGTTCGTCGAGTTCAGCCTCGGGACGCGTCGCGTTCCGGCTGGCTCGCGAATCGGTCGGTTCGCGAACGCCGACGAACCGGGCGATCAACAGGAGCAGATCGGCCTCGACGACGTCCATCCCGGCCTCCTCGAGCACGAAATCCTTCCGCAGGACCGGAACGTCGACGGCCTCGCGGACGCGGGTCAGCGCCTCGGGCGAGCCGCCGAAGTGAGTTGGCTCGGTGAGAACCGAAATCGCCGTCGCCCCGCCCTCGACCATCGCCGTGGCGAGTTCGACGGGGTCGTCATCGCGAGTGCCATCGCTCGTCGGACTCGTCGGCTTTACCTCCGCGATTACCGGCACGCGACCGTCTCGTTCCGCTCGGTCGATCGCGTCGGTGAGCGACCGGGCATCGACCGCAAGAGGGTCGCGCTCGGCGGTGTCGTTGCGCTCGCTGGCGGCTGTAAGGATGGACCGCACCGCGGGTGCGAGCTCCCTACCCTGAGTCATTATTGTACATCAACGTACTCTTTTGTACAAAAACCTTGCGTCATCGGCGGTGCTCACGGCGGTGTGACCGGCGACTATTCAAGGCCGTATCACCAACGGAGGCGTATGGAGGACGCTACGGACGCCGGTATTTACGCGCGCGAATCGTCGTATCTCGACCGGTACGTGCAACTCGGTGCCGCCAGCGGACGGGTGCTGAGCGTCTCCGTTCCCGACACGCCCGAATCGAACGCCGAGGACGACCATCCAGTGCTCGATTGCATCTTCGAGTACTTAGACGGCCTCGATCCCGTCGCGTTCGATGACGTCCAGGTCGCACTGACGGTCCCCACGGACCAACGGGCGGTCCTCGAACAGGTCCGCGAGATCCCCTACGGCGACCAGCTCGACGTCGAAACTCTCACACAGGTCACGCCGACGCTCGACGCCGACGAGCAGTCCGACCACACGACCGTCCGAACGGCGCTCGCCGAAAACCCGGCTCCAATCTTGATCCCCGACCACCGCGTCCGCGACGGCCCGAGTGCCCTTCCGCCGGCGGTCGAACAGAAATTACGCTCGCTCGAGGAGTTGTAGGCCAGCTATTCCGACTCTCGATTGGATACACTCCTTCGCGTCGCCCACTCGAGTTCGAGTCCCTCATGAACCACGAACTCGAGGGCGTTGATCAGGTAGTGTGCGACGATGACCACGAGCAGGCTTCCGGTGGCGATAAACACCGCCGCGAGCACGAACCCGAGCGCGCCCGTGACGGCGACACCGACCGATCCCTGCATTCCGTGGCCGAGCGCAAACGCAACCGACGAAACGACCGCGAGCAGCCACGGCGACATGTCGAATCCCGTTGCGAACACGCCGATCAACGCGCCGCGAAAGAGCAGTTCCTCGAACACGGCGATGATCGGAAGCACGACCAGCAACAGCGTGAGCCAGCCGCCGGTCGTGTCCGGTGCCAGCATCGACCGCAGCTGCTCGTCGTGGTCGAACCCGACCCGCTCTGCGAACGCCGCCCCGAGTTCGTTCGCCGCGTAGAGGGCGATCCCGGCTCCCGTCCCCACCGCCAGGCCGCTCGTGAGATACGCGAGGCTGAACTCGATGCCGAGCGCGCTCGCCGGAATCGCAGTGAAGAGGATGGCTCCGAGGAGGACGACTAGGAACAGCCCCTGCGAGGCGGCGACGTTCGCCAGGAGTAGCCCCGTCGAGAGATCGTCGGGATCGAGTTCAGCGTGGCCGGGGTGGCGGTGCCCATCGTCGGTGTGGATGGCCCGATCGTCTCGGGAACTCGACCCGTCGTCGCCCGTCGGCGGCTCCGCGTTCTCGGGCGTGTCCACCCTTCTGCCGCCGTTGCTGTCGCCGCGGCCAGCCCCAGACCGGTCGTGGCGGTCGTAGCGGGTACCCGCGTCCGACTCGTCGGTAGCAGGGGACGACCGCTCCCCGAACTCGCGCGCGTCGCCGTCACGAGTTCCTTGTGTCGCGTCGAACGCTTCGAGTCCGTTGTCGGTTTCGGCGGTGTCGCCTGCGGGAGCCTCGGCGTCGGAACTCGAAGAAAACGATGTCTGTGTCAGGTGAGAAAGAACGAGCAAGAGCACGAGGACGACGACGGTCAGCCCAGCAAACGCCGTCCACTGTGCCATTAGTCTCGTCTGTGCTTACTGCGGGCTCGGGTTCGAGCCGCCGGCGGAGCCGACCGACTGTTGCTCGAACGCCGTGCCGGTGATCGACTTGAGACGGTCGAGCAGCGAGTCCTTCTCGGGTTCGCCCTCGAGGGCGACATCCAGGACTTCGCTGATGTTCGAACACGGTACGATGTCGATCATCTCCTCGTACTCGTCTTCGATCATCACGTCCTGTTCGTTCGCCGCGGGGATGATGACCGTGCTGCAGCCGGCCTTGGCGGCAGCTTCGATCTTATGCGTGACGCCGCCGACGGGGAGGACGTCCCCGCGGACCGACAGCGAGCCGGTCATCGCGATCGACTGATCGACCGGGATGTTTTCGAGCGCGGAGATGACGGCCGTCGCCACTGTGATTGAGGCGGAGTCGCCGTCGACACCCTGCTGTCCGGCCTGGACGAACTGGATGTGGATGTCCTTCTCCGAGAGGTCCACGTCGGAGAACTTCTTGATGATCGCGGAGACGTTCTGGACCGATTCCTCGGCCATCTCCTGAAGCTTCCCGGTGGCGATCACCTGCCCGCCGCCCTGTGCGGGCGCGATCTCGGCCATCACGGGGAGCATGATACCGGAGTCCTCGCCCATGACGGCGAGACCGTTGACGCGGCCCTCGACGCCGTCCTCGGTGACCTGCAGCTCGTAGTCTTTGCGCCGCTCGATGTAGTCGTCGGCGAGCTGTTGCTCGATCGAGCGCGAGCGGCCTTTGGCCTGCAGCACGTCATCGCGGGTGGTCAGATCCCGATCCTCGGCGCGGGCGATGTCGCCTGCGACGCGGACCAGTCCACCGAGACTGCGGAAGTGAAGCGTCAGGTGGTTCTTCCGGCCCGACCGACGCTTCGCCTCGAGGAGCAGTTCCTCGACAGCTTCGTGGGTGAAGTGAGGCAGGCGGCCGTCGCGTTCGACCTCCTGGGCGATGAAGCGGGCGTACTTGCGCCGCATCTCGGGCGTATCCTCGATGGTGTCGTCCATGTACACTTCGTACCCGTACCCTTTGATCCGGTTCCGGAGTGCAGGGTGCATGTTCTCCATCGCGTCCAGGTTCCCGGCGGCGATCATGACGAAGTCACAGGGGACGGGCTCGGTCTGGACCATCGCGCCCGAGGAGCGCTCGGACTGGCCCGTGATCGAGAACTCGCCCTCCTGGATCGCCGTCATGAGCTTCTGCTGGGTGCGCACGTCGAGCGTGTTGATCTCGTCGACGAACAGCACGCCCTTGTTGGACTTGTGGATCGAGCCCGGCTCGACGCGGTCGTGAGACGGCGTCTCCATCCCACCGGACTGGAACGGGTCGTGGCGCACGTCGCCCAGCAGCGCACCGGCGTGGGCACCGGTCGCGTCTTCGAACGGCGCGGTCCGCTTGTCGCCGTTGTTGACGATCATGTTCGGCACCATCGCGTCCGTGCCGCGACTGGTGTACCGGAAGATCAGCCAGATGATCCCCGCTGCGAGAATGCCAAGGAGGGGGTTGACGGGGCTGATGATCGCGTACCCGATGATGACTGCGATGATGATCCACATCAAGATCGAGCGCATCTGGTTGCGCTTTCGCGCTTCCTCTTTGTGCGCGTCGATGATCTGCTCACCCTTTCCGGCGGGAACGGTCCGCACCTTCGGCTCGTTCCCGTCGTCCGGGTTGTGATAGACCAGCACGTCCTGTAACTCCTCTTTCGGCAGGAGTTGACTCATCGCCTTCGCCAGCATCGACTTGCCGGTCCCCGGCGAGCCGATCATCATCACGTGACGGCGCTGTTTTGCCGCCTTGATGATGATGTCTCGTGCTTCGTCCTGTCCGATAACTTGATCGACGAGCCGATCCGGAACCTCGATATCTTCCGTCGAGTCGATTTTGAGACCGCCCAGAAGGTCGTCTTCGGCGATCTCCTCGTCTACCTCGACGCCCGGATCGACCTCGACGGAACTGCCGAGATCGTCGACGGTCTCGACATCGTCGGTATCGTCGGGCCGATTGTCGTCACCGGCAGTATCTTCGTCACCGTCGGTCGGCGACCGTTCTCCCTGACGCTCCGTGGACTGTGACTGCGACTGCGGCGTAGACTCCGGGGGAGATGACGTCTGCGGCGAGCGCTCACGGTCGCGCCCGTCCTGCACACGCTCGGACTCCCGTCCACGCTCACGCTCCTCGTCCTGTGCCTGCTCTTCGCGTGGCACAGTCCCAGAGGCGTCCTCGGGAGGGTCGTCAGCGTTCGTATCGTTGCTCATAGAACTCTGTTCGGTATCTGATTCGAAGGGATTGCCACTGATATACTTTCTCCATATGAAGAACCGCTAGTAGTGCCGAAAACGCCAGTTCTGGGCCATGTGCGTTCGTTTCTGATCCGCCACCGAGTCTGGCCGTCGTCCCAGAACGTGATGGGCACCCAACGGCTCCCGCCCGCTTTCGAGTCGTTTCACCGGTACCGGTTCGTTCCCACTCTCGATCCGCCCAGTAATTCTTCCACAGTGCCGTAACTCGCCACGCTTAAGCGTACTGCCCGAACATTGTTCGGCATGACACGGGGGTTCTACATCGGTCGATTTCAGCCCTTCCACAACGGCCACTACAACATGGTCGAACGAATCGCAGCAGACGTCGACGAACTCGTACTCGGCATCGGAAGTGCCGACCACTCACACACCGTTCGAAACCCGTTCACCGCCGGCGAACGGATCATGATGATCACCAAGTCCCTCGTCGACACCGACCTCGTGACCTACGCCGTCCCCATCGAGGACCTCGATCGGAACTCCGTCTGGGTGAGCCACGTCCAGAGCATGAGCCCGGACTTCGATGTCGCCTACTCGAACAATCCGCTCGTCATCCAACTGTTTCGCGAAGCCGGCATCGATATCCGCCAGTCGCCGATGTTCAACCGCGACGTACTCGAAGGCTCGGAAGTCCGCGAACGCATGATCAACGACGGCGACTGGGAAGCCCTCGTCCCCGAAGCCGTCGCCGAAGTCGTCGACGAAACCAACGGTCTCGAACGCATTCAAATGGTCAGCGATTCCGACTCGAACGGCGAATGATTACACTCTCCTCAGACTTCGGCACCCCCTATCCGGCAGCGATGCGCGGCGTCCTCTCGCAGCGTACCGCGGCTCGACTCGTCGACGTCGCCCACGACTTTCCGCGGCAGGACATCCGAGCAGCCGCCTTTTGGCTCCACGAGACGCTCCCGTACTTCCCCTCCGCCGTCCACCTCGTCGTCGTCGATCCCGGCGTCGGCACCGACCGAAATGCACTCACTATCCGCGCAGGCGATCACGTCCTCGTCGGCCCCGACAATGGCGTCTTGCTCCCTGCTGCCCGCCGACTTGCAGCAACGACCAGCGCTTCCGAGCCGACCATCGGCTCCGGACTCGACGCATACATCATCGACGACACACAACTCGATCCGCCAGCCGTCGCCGGCCACCAGCAAGCCACCGACCCGCCCGGCCCGAGTTCACCATACACCACCTTCCACGGTCGAGACGTCTTCGCCCCCGCTGCCGGCGACATCCACGAGTTTGGCCTCGACCGCCTCGATGTGCTCACCGAACTCGCGTTTCTCGAGCCAACGTCGACCGTGACGCCGCTCACACTGCCGGACGCGACGGTCGCGGACGGTCGCGCAACCGGCGAGGTGCTGGTCGTCGACGACTTCGGAAACGCGATCACGAACGTTCCGGGATCGTTCCTTGCGGACTGCGAACACGTGCGTGTAAACGGCGAGCGGGTGCCGGTCGCAACGACCTTTGGAGCCGTCCCCGTCGGGGAGCAACTTGCGACGGTCGGGAGCCACGGCTACGTTGAACTCGACGTGAACCAGGGACGCGGGGACGAGACGTTCGGCCTGGCAGTCGGTGCATCAGTCACCCTCGAATCGGCGTGAAAAGCAGCCCCGACGCGTTGTTAGCTCACTAACGTCGCTCGATCTGGATAGATGACGATCTCCCCATCGTCGTAAATCGTAATCTCACATTGTGAGAAGCAAAACGAGACCGAGCCTGTTCGCTCGTCGACTGCGCACTGTCGTGTCGTCTCACACCAGTCGACGACGAGTGCGTTCAGAGCGTCCGGATCGATGCTGTCCGCGAGTGGCTCGAGGGCGGCTGGATCGACGCCATGAATCGACGAGACCGCGAGGGGAAGTGCCGTCGTTACCGGCTCGTACTCGCTTTCATCACACCACATGTGATAGGTCTCGCTCTCGGCGTTGTAGTAGACGGTTTGGTCAACCGCCTCGGCGACCGGCGTCAGTCGATCTGAAGGGGCCATGCCGGACATAACGATCGGTAGTCTCGAGTGTTAACACTTAACATTATTGGCCAGTCAGAGTCGCCGACACAGTACGGAAACCGAAGAAAAGGCGAGAGCGAGTTATTCCGCGGCGATGACGTCGTCGATTCTGACGATCATCGTCGCAGCCTCGGTCGCACTCTCGATCGCTTCGCGCTTGACATCTGCCGGATCGACGACGCCGAACTCGAGCGGGTCGTCGATGGTCACGTCTTCGCCATCGGTGATCAGGCCGGCGCGGCCCTCGGAGTCGTGCGCGGCGCGGAGATCGACGAGCGCGTCGATCGGGTCCTGGCCGGTGTTCGCCGCGAGCGTCCGCGGGACGACATCGAGCGCGTCCGCGAAGGCGGTGACGGCGAGCTGTTTGCGGCCCTCGATACCGGCGGCTTCCTCGCGGATCTTGTTTGCGATGGCGATTTCGGTCGCGCCAGCGCCGGGAACGACTTCACCGGAGGCGAGTGCGGTCGCGGCGACGTCGAGTGCGTCGCCGATCGCGCGCTCGAGTTCGTCGACGATGTGTTCGGTGCCGCCGCGGACGAAGACGGTGACGGCTTCGGCGGCCGCGCCGCCCTCGACGAACGCGAGGTCGTCGTCGCCGAAGTTCGCGGTGCGGATGCGGTCGGCTTTGCCGAAGTCGGCTTCTTCGAGGTCGTCGAGTGCGCCGACGCGGGTTGCGCCGGTTGCGGAGAGGATGTCCGCGGTGTCGCTGCTGCCGACGTTCTCGAAGACGAGGATGCCCTCGTTGGCGAGGAACGTACTGACGCGGTCGTCGACATCTTCGGTAGTGACGACGACGTCAGCGCCGCTTTCGGCGACGGTTTCGGCGTAGCCCTGGACTTCGCTTTCCTCGGCGTCGATGGCGGCGTTGAGCTGGTCGATGGAGTCGATGGCGTACTCGGCGTCGACGTCGCCGGTGCGGACGCCGAGTTCGACGTCGAGGACGGCGATCGAGGCGTCTTCGATCTCGGTCGGCATGCCGTCGTGGGCGGGCTCCTCGTCGATGACGATGCCCGGGACGAGTTCGGTCGCGTTCGAGGAGGCACCGATCTGGGTGTGGACGGTGACGTTCTCGCGGGCGACGCCCTCGTCGGATTCGACGTGGCGGACGGCCTCGACGACCGTTTCTGCGAGCGATTCGGCGGTGAGACCGCCGGTGCCCTTGCCGGTCATGCTGGATTCGGCGACCTGTTTCAGGACCTCGTCGTCGACGGCGGCCTCGCTGATCTGTTCGTCGATGGCGTCGAGGGCGATCTCGGCGGCTTCGTGGTAGCCCTCGACGATGGTCGTCGCATGGACGTCCTGTTCGATGAGGTCTTCGGCCTCCCCGAGCAGGTTGCCAGCGATTACGCCCGCGGTCGTCGTCCCGTCGCCGACCTCCTCTTCCTGGGTCTCGGCGACTTCGACGATCATCTGGGCCGCGGGGTGTTCGATGTCCATCTCGTTCAGGATGGTCGCCCCGTCGTTGGTGATGACGACCTCGCCGCCCGAGTCGACGAGCATCTTGTCCATGCCGCGGGGGCCGAGGGTCGTCCGTACCGACTCGGCGACCGCCTTGCCGGCCATGATGTTGGACGATTGGGCGTCCCGGCCCTGTGTTCGCTGACTATCCTCGCTCATAATGAACATAGGCTGTCCGCCCATGCGTCGCTGTTGTGCCATAGCTGAATCCTCACTAACTATGTCGTCAGCACTTCTATATAAGCGTTTCCCTCTCGCACCCACTCCGTCTTGCGATTCCCTGTATCGCGTGCCCGCGTGACCCGCGTAACGACGAAGTCGGTAGCAAAATATGGTTCGACTCGAAACGATGGGATGGGATGCTGGAGCTGGAACACGGGTTTCGCGTCGTCGATAGCTACGCACGGCTCACGCCCGATCGACGCGAGCAGCCCCGCGGTCGGTCGATCACCCCCGACCGACTCGAACGGGAGATGCGTCAGGCGGGAATCACCAGGTCGATCGTCTTCCCGCCGGCGACGCCGGAAACGAGCTACGTCGCCCCGAACAACGGGGTCGCCAGACGAAGCGTCGACCGTCCGTTCGTCGCGTTCGCTCGCATCAACGGCACTCGCCGCCTCGGCAGCACCGCAACGAATTGTCTCCACAACGCCGTCGCTCGCCGCAAAGAGTTCCACACGACCCCCGAAGACGTCGAAAAATACGCCTACGACGACCGGTTTCACGGCTTCGTCCTCGACCCCCTCACCGACGACCTCCCCGACGAGGACGTCCTCGACACGCTCGAAGAAACCGGCCTTCCCCTGCTCGTCCGTGGTAGCGCCGACGCGACGCCAGCTGAACTCGCGGAGACGATCCTTGGCCGCTCGTTTCCCGTTATTATCGCTCACTTCGGCGGGCATCCCCTGGATCGCTCGAAAATGCACGAGACGATCGATCTGCTCGCCGAGTTCGACGACTGCTACGTCGAGACGAGTTTCGTCAAGTACCGTGACCTCCTCGAGCGCGCCCTGCTCGAACACCCGGATCGAGTTCTTTTCGGAAGCGGCGCGCCCGCCTGTCATCCGAACGTCGCCGTCATGGAAATCCTCACGCTCGATGTCTCGGAGGACAAACTCTGGCGTGCCTTTTCGAAGAACGCCTGTCGCGTGATCGACGCGCTCGCACCGGACGCCTACGTGTAGTTAGATCGACGGCATCGGTTTTTTACCGTCGTCCTCCAGTCTTCGCCCTCTGCTCCGTCTTCCCCCTCCGTTCCAGCGACTGTCCACTGACCGTCCTCCGCCCGGTCTTTCCCGTCGTTACGATAATCCCCGCGCCGTTCTGTTGCCACACTAACTCGACTCCTGCAAGGAGTGACGCCATTTATGGTCGTGCCTCAATACCCGCTACGTATGGACCACGGACGACCCTCCCGATCGCCAGCCCTGCACACGATGCGGTCACACCTCCACGCAATCGATGGGATATAACCTCACCCAGCGCGTCGGCGACCGCCTCGCGATCCTCCGAATCTACTGCTACGGCCTCTGCATGGGCACCGCCGACGCCCTCCCCGGCGTCTCCGGCGGCACCATCGCACTCCTCCTCGGCTTCTATAGCCGTCTGATCACCGCCGTCACCGCCTTCACGCCCGGCCGCCTCCTCGACATCCTTCGCGGCTACGATCCCGACCGCCGCGTCCGGGCACGCGAAGCCCTCCTCGAACTCGATCTCCCGTTCTTGCTTCCGCTCGGCGTCGGCGTGTTCACTGCCATTGCAATCGTCGGCAGCGTCGTCACTTCGCTCGCAACCTCACACCCCCTCGCACTCTTCGGGTTCTTTATCGGCCTGATCGCCGCCTCCGCCGTCGTCCTCTTTCGAAGCCTCCCGTTCTCGACCGCCGAACACGTCCTCGCCGCGGGCGCTGGTACCGGTCTCGCCTTACTCGTCGCCAGCAACGTCCTCCAACTCCCCGGACAGGGCCCCGTCCGCACCCTCCTTGCCGGCGCTTTCGCCGTCAGCGCCATGATTCTACCCGGCGTCTCCGGCTCGCTCATCCTGATCCTCCTCGGCCAGTACGTCTACCTGATGTCCGAACTACACGCGTTCCTCGACGCGCTTCACGAACTCGTCTCGACGACGGGAACGCTCCAGACGCTCGTCGCCCCGGGCACGACCGTGATCCTCTTCGTCATCGGCGGCGTCGTCGGCCTCGTCACGATCGCCCGCGTCGTCCGCGCGTCGCTCGACCGGCACTGGACGCTCACGATGTTGTTCCTCGTCGGCCTGATCGCCGGCTCCGTTCCCGCGCCGCTTCACGAAATCGCCGATACGCACGCCTGGTCCCCCACCGTCATCTTCCTGACCGTCGTGTGGGCGGCCCTCGGTGCACTCGCACTGTTCGTCCTCGATGAACTCGCTGGCGGGTTCGATCCCGAGTAAGGAGCGAGCAGTATCGGTTATCGATCGCCGATCGGCGTCTCGTGCCGACGGGATCCCGACTGCGCCCGATCGCTACCGCCGGTCGTACACGCGAACAGCGCGGTCGTGTCTGACCGAGATTCCGTTCGGGTTCCGCTGAGCCGTCCGATCGCCGTAGCGGGCACGAGTTCCGTCTACAAATCCGCGAGCCGCGTTTTGAACCACGTCCGTTCCGTCGGATAGCCACCCAGTCGGTGTCACCTCACCGGAGACGATTCGTCGAGCCCCGCTAAACCCGTCACGGAGTGCACTGCCGACCGTCCGAGCGACGACCGTCGGTCGCGGGCCGTAGTTCTTCGCAAGCCGATAGGAGAGTGCCCGGTAGGTCGTCCCCCAATCGAGTTCGGTCATCGTCCCACCGTCGGCTCCGAGTTCGGTACGGACGGCCATCTGGTGTCGCCAGTTAGTATCGAATCCGAGTCCGGCGATCCGGTGGGCGCAGTCTCGGTCGCCGCCGGTTTCGAGGTATTCGTCGAAGCCGTCGAGTGCGTCGAGAACGGTTCGATCGAATGCGACGTTGTCCCCGTTGATGAGCGTGATCGAGCGGCCGGCGATGGTTTTGGTGTGGGGTTGTGCGGGGCCGTCGATTGCAGCGGGGTGGCTGGGTTCGCTGGGTGTGCTGGGCGTGCTAGGGGAACTCGATGGAGTAGCTGTGCTGGCCGCGCCGGCTGCGGTGGTTGTGTCCGCGTCCGTCTCGTCGGGTGACTGTATCGGTTCCCCCGCTGTAACCGCGGGACCGGTTACCACATCCGTTCCATCCGCGCGTGCCTGCTCGATGGCCTGGTGCCAGGTCGGTTCGACGGCGTAGCTGCCGTCGAGGAAGGCGATTACGTCGCCGGTTGCAACGCTGAAGCCGACGTTTCGGGAGACGTTTGCGTTCCGCTCGGAGATTTCGACGAGAACGTCGACATCGGGCCGGTCGCGGACGACACCGGTCGTGCCGTCGGAAGAGGGGCCGTTGACGACGATCACTTCGGTCGTCGCTGGCGTGTGCTCGGCGAGTGCATCGAGACAGGAGAGCAACTGCTCTCGGTCGTTGAGCGTCGAGACGACTACCGAGAGCTCCATACTATGTGGTAGAACACCCGGGGAGTAAAAAGACGATGGGATTACTGCCAGCTATCGTCGTCCACTACCGAAGCCGCGTGTTCCAGTACGATACCGACGCTGCGTGATCCGTAATCGGATGCCCGCCGAGGGCGCTGTCGATCGACCGAAGCGGTGAGGCGAGCCCGTTCGGAATTGCCCGGTAGAGGCCGTACGGAAGGAGGAAATCGTCTTCGACATCGATCAGCGTCAGATTCGTCTTTGCGAGTAGCGTACTTACCTCGCCCTTCGAATACAGTCGCGAACCCATCGGCAGCGCCCAGTTGTAGATACTCCGCGAGCTAAAGCGATTGAACGTATCGAAGACGACCTGTTCGCTCGCCACCCGCCGCATCTCCCGCAAGAACGCCTCCGGATCGTCCGCCAGATGGAAAAAGCGCATCGCGATGACGGTATCGAAGTGGTCGTCCGGAAACGGTAGCCGCCCCGCATCGCCGCGGAGGAACTCGAGTGTCCCTGCGAGTTCAGCGCGCTGTGCTTTCGCTCGCCCTTGGTGCAACATCGCTGCCGAAATGTCGAGTCCGACGACGTCCGCGCCCTGCTCGGCCAGCATAACCGTAAATCGCCCGGTACCACAGGCGATTTCGAGGATCGTACGGTCCTCGACGGGCATGATCGCCTCGAGGACTGCTTGCTTCTCCCGTCGGTCGATCAACTGTCCACCCTTGGAAAAGCGCTTGTCGTCGTACTCCTCGGCGACGTCGTCAGCCTGGTACCACTCCTGTCCTTTCACACTGGGCGAAACTACTGTAGTCGTGGGATAAAACGATACTGGACTCGTTCGGAAAATCCGACGGGTCCGGACAGTCAAACGACTGGACGAGGGGTCACCTTCGCTGGTGCGTCGTCGTAGACCGGGAGCCTGTCACTGTCTCTGTTCATCGTGCGTATGGGTTCCATGTATTAATACCACATTTGAACCCCTTATACAAACTTCATTGTTCCTATCCACATATAGGGAAGCTTTACCAACACTGATTCCGCTCAGAATTGTATGAGCACGAGTACCGCAGAGGATGGCACTGCCGCAGCCGAGGAGGTCCTATCGAAGGACGAATACCGGGACCGTCTCCGCGATCTCCCACCAAGCGCGAAATTGGTTGCGAAAGTCCTCGAAACCGATTCACCGCTCTCGCAGGGACAACTCGCCGACGAATCGCTGCTTCCAGACCGCACCGTTCGCTACGCCCTCAACCGCCTCGAGGATGTCGGCCTCGTGGGGTCGCGCTACAGCTTCCGGGACGCGCGCAAGCAGGTTTACTACCTCAAGAACTGAGGAACTGAAGTCGGCTCCGTTTTGGACCCGCTTCGATACGCACATACAACCCGCCGATGAGACGTTCCTATGGACGTGACTTCCTGTTCCGTTCCCGTCCAGACGCGGGCCCCGACCGGCGAAACCACCGCCTATCTCATCGGCGACGACGCCGCGGTCCTCGTCGATCCGGCTGCACAAACGTCCCCATTGGACGAACTCGTCGCCGACCGCTCCGTCGAGCACATCCTGGTCACTCACACCCACCCGGACCACGTCGGTGCTGTCGAAACCTACGCCGACGCGACCGGTGCGACGGTCTGGGCCAGACGCGGCCGCACCGCCCGATTTCAGGAGGCGACCGGCTGTGCGCCCGACCGCGAGTTCACTCCCGGAACCGAGCTCTCGCTCGGCGACGGTGACGAGGCGTTCGTCCGTATTCTTGACGCACCGGGACACGCACCGGATCACGTCGCATTCGAGGTCGGAGACGGTGGCCCGGTCGTCTGCGGTGACTGCGCCGTCCGCGAGGGCAGCGTCGTGGTCGGGGCACCGGAGGGCGACATGCGCGCGTACGTAACTACGTTGCGCCGACTCTGGGCGATGGACCCACCGGTACTGTATCCCGGTCACGGCCCGGTTATCGACGCGCCGCGGGAGGCCCTCGAGCGTCTCCTCGCCCACCGCGCCCGGCGCGAACAGCGGGTCCTGACCGCCGTCGAGGGCGGTGCCAAGACGCTCGATGAGATCCTCGCGGCAGCCTACGAGAAGGACCTGACCGGGGTTCGCGATCTCGCGCGGGCGACGGTCCGCGCACACCTCGAGAAACTCGCCGTGGAGGGCCGCCTCTCGTGGGACGGCGCGGTCGCTCGCGCTCGTCGGAGCGACTGACTTTTCCGCCTCGCCGCGTAGCTGTAGGTGTGCCCTCGCTCGAAACCGAACTCGACCGCGCCCGCGAACTCTCCGTCGACGACCTGGCCGACGCCATCGAATCGATCGGCTTCGAGTGCACCCGCTGTGGGGCCTGCTGTACGAGCCACGGCGAGGACGAGCACACGGCGACGGTCTTTCCCGACGAAGTTCGCGAATTACAGGCCGCCGCCGCGGCGGGCGATAGCGCTGATGCCACCGGTTCCGACACCGCCGAATCGGACACAACCGCCGAAGCGCGCGACTGGCGCGACGTCGCCCGGCCGATGCCCTACGGCCTCACCGAGGGCGAGGACGGACCGGAAGGCGAAACCTTCGAATGGGCGCTCCAGACCGACGGCTGCGGGGACTGCGTCTTCTACGCGGAAGACGACGCGGGCGTCGGAGCCTGCACCGCCCACGACGACCGCCCGCTGATCTGTCGAACCTACCCCTTCAGCGTCGCCCTCGACGGCACCAGCCAGCCGATGGGCGAGGCCGTCGACGAAGCCGGCGTCGTCCGCGCCCACGAGTGCGAGGGCCTCGGTCGCGACATCTCCCGCGCGGACGCCGAAGCACTCGCCGCCGCGCTCAAAGAACGCGCCGTTCGCGAACTCGAGGAGGCGATCGACGTTCGTGATGCGTACGCGCCCGTCGATACCGGGGCGGGCGAGGTTGTCGTTCACGATTCTGAAGGAGCGAAACGGCCGGATGGAACGCAACTCTCCGACTAAGTGACCGTGTGAGTCCAGACAGGCGGCCAGTCAGTCTCAGGGCCGCAAAATCGACAGAAAATTCACATGCGTCTGTGACGGTTTTGCTATGGACATCGCGTGGCACGACATTCGACACGTCACGAAAGTCGATCCAGCCAAACCGTTACCGGCCAATCCCGGCGTCATCGCGGACACCGATCTCGTGATCGTCGGCGGGTCCGACGACGTGACCGAGGCCAACACCCTCGAGACGATTCGAGCGATCGACGACATCGCCCCCGACCTCCCCGTCCTTCAGGAACCCTACAGCGCCACGCAGGTCTCGACCGACACCATAGACGCCGCCACAGCCATTGCCGTCCCCGCCGTCTACAACGGCGACCGGACCAACTTCGTCGGCAAA
Organism: Natrialba aegyptia DSM 13077; assembly: GCF_000337535.1. Classification (GTDB taxonomy): domain Archaea; phylum Halobacteriota; class Halobacteria; order Halobacteriales; family Natrialbaceae; genus Natrialba; species Natrialba aegyptia. The sequence goes on along the minus strand of NZ_AOIP01000015.1, from coordinate 492,336 downwards.
CACCTCGACCTCTTCACCGAGGTCGCGCGCAAACCCGACGAACTCACCGGCAGTACCGTCCCCCTCGTCGGCGATCTGGTCACGTCCAAAGGCGTCGACGCCGTCGCCGAACTCGCGACGAACCTGATCGCCGAAGGATACGTCATCCAGCATCTCGATTCGGCGGCAGCAACTGTCTCGGGCGTCGAAACCGCGTACACGCCCGCCCAAGTCGCGGGTGCGGCGCTCGCGACGGAGACGTTCTACGACTTTCCGATCTTCTACGTCGAGTACTCGGGTACCTACGGCGGGCCGGAAGACGTTGCATCAGCCGCGCGATACCTCGACGAAACGGTCCTGCTCTACGGCGGCGGCATCGACACGCGCGAGAAAGCCACCACGATTCTTGAAGCCGGCGCGGATGCGATCGTCGTCGGCGACTGTTTTCACGACGATCCGGGTACTTACCGCGAGACGATCCCGCCCCAATCGTGAGCGTTACGTGAAGAGAATTGCCGAACTCGCCAGTGGCTCCTCGGTCGTCGGTTTCGGACCGGACAGCGCGCCACTCTCCGGTAACGGTGACGTTAGAACGTGTCTTCGATAATCTCGCCGACTGCGAAGTTCGACTTGACCTCGGTGACCTCGATCTTGACGCGTTCACCGACATCCGCGCCGGGAACGATGATAACGTAGCCGCGTTCGACGCGGGCAATCCCGTCACCCTGCTTGCCGATATCTTCGATTTCGACGTAGCGCGTTTCACCGACATCGACCGGTGGCTGTGGCTCCGAAGTGGCGGTTTGTGGCTGTGGCTGCGGTTGTGCCGCCGCCGATGCCTCGACCTCACCCTCCTCGCCCTCGCGAGAGATGAGCGCCACACGGTAGACCTCCTCCGGATCGATGTCGCCGGTCTCGACTTCCTGACGTGGTACCTCGATGACGTATCGGTCCTCCTCTGCCGAAACCTCCGTACTGAACAGACACAGGAGTTTTTCAGATATTTCCACAGGTAGACCCTCAATTCCACCTCTGACGCTCATCCGTATTAGAACTACCGACCACGACCGAGAATTCTTCTCCACACGCCCGGTTTCAGTCGACCCATCTCGCTTTCCACTCGCGCACTCTCCTCAATCCGCGCACTCTCCTCAATCCGCGTGCTCGAACGGGCGCGTCGTCACGAACTCGTCGAGTTCGATCGCCGTTTCGAGGCCGGCGTCCGTGACGGACTCGTAGGGGCGGTTGACGACGATGTCGCCCGCCGTCCGATCGCCGACGCCGGGAATCGCGGTGAGTTCGTCCATCGAAGCACCGTTGAGATCGAGCGGGTACGGAACGCCGGTCACGGAGCGATAGCCGTGGTCGACGACGGCGACGTCGATCGTCCGCCCGAGTTCGCGTTCGCCGGGGATACCCACGAGCAGCGGATAGGTGCCGAGCTGGCGGCCGAAGGTTTTCCCGTCTTGGTGATACTCGAGGTGGACGTCCGAGAGGACGGTTCCCGGCGGGACAACGCGCCCCAGCATCGGGTTGTCGATTTCTTCGCGAACCTGCTGTTTGTAGCGCTTGAAGAGCTTCTTGTGCTCGTTCGCGATTTCGGCACCCGTATCGGACATGTCGGTGCCGTCGAAGGACATGACCTGTCGGATGTTCACGCGCCGAAGCATGTAGCCCTCGTCGTAGACGCGCTGGAGGAACTCGCGGTTGTGCCGGTAGGTTTCCTCGCGTTCGCCCTTGAGTCCGTGGAGGAGGTTGATGCCGGGGAGGAGTTTGGGCAGTCGGCGCGGGCGAGCGTCGCTGGTCGTTGCATCGACGGTCGGATCGTTCGGTCCGCCCGGCCGCCAGCCCGCTTCTTCGTTGACGATGCGAACGGCTTCGAAGCACTCCTCGGCGGTGACGTTCAGGTTGTTCTCCTCCTGGACGACGGGGTCGGCGGATTCTAGCCCGAACGCAGCCGTGTCACCGGGCGTGTTGTGCTCTGCGATAATCCGAATCCCCTCGCGGCTCTTCTCCGGCCAGTTGACGATCGTGATGGGATTCATGTTGTCCAGGTGAAGAGTCTCGAGATTCGGCGCGACCTCCCGGATACCGCTGTAGAGTTGGCGGAGCGCATCTGGGTTTGGTGCTTCGCCGTCCCCGCCGTAGGCCAGGATATCCGCCTGCCGGCCGATCCGGAAGTGTTTCACACCGTAGTCCGCGAGCGCGTCGACCTCGCCGACGACGGTCGGCGGCGGGCGGAACGAGGGGTTTCCGTACAGCGGTTCGGTACAGAACGAGCACCGGTAGGCACAGCCGCGCGAGGTCTCGAGTTCGGCGATGAGGTACTCGGGGTGGTTTGGGTGTTGCTCGACGATGAAGGCCCCCTCCTGTGCCCATCGCGAGACCTCGTCGATGTCCCGCATTCGATTGTTGAAGCCCTCGAGGCCGCTTTCGACGAGGTCGTGGACGGCGGCCTCGACGTCGCCCTTGGCGACGAAATCGAAGTCTAAGTCCTGTCGTTCGGTTTCGGTCGCGCCGGCGTTCTCGTCGCCGACGCCGAACTTGACCGGGCCGCCCATCAGGCTCGTGCCGCTCGCCGTCCACGCGAGTTTGCGTACCTCGTCGGGTTCGGCGGGCGTGCCCCCGACGTACTTGCCGGGGACGGTCATCCCGCCCAGGTAGATCATGAGATCGGCGTCGTCGACAGCGCGCCATCGATCGGGGTCGTCTCGCAGACCGTCGATCGTGTGATACGTAATTTTCTCGCGCGGGACGCCCGCATCAACGAGCGCGCCCGCCGTGTACCGGGGATACGTCGAGATGTACGGCGGGACTCCGAAATGTGCGGGTTCGTCGACGTACCCGTCGACGATCGTCACCGAGAGCGCGTCCGTCTCCGTCCCGGAGTCGGGACCAGAGCCGGAGCCGGAGCCAGTCATACCGACCGATAGCGCCTCGAACGACAAAACGGTGACTAACGGGAGACACGAGACGCGAGATAACGAGGGTGTCTAACACGAACCACCGCAACCGCCGCGTTGATGGTCCTGGTCCCGGTACTGTCGATCATGCCACCGACCGAAGAAATCGTCTGCACCGACGACGACTGCTTCCTCGACCTGTTCGAGAACCACTACACCTACGACGTTCCCGACGAGTTCGACAGCTCCGAACTCTCGTGTCCCGTCTGCGGCGGTACCGACTGTCTCGAACCGGTCGAACTCTGAGCCACCAGTCTCCGTACAGCCCATCCGCCACTGCGCCAGCGAACTCGATCGACCGTCGCGTCAGACGTTATTTTACTCAACACCAAAATTAATAAGAACGTGGCTATCGTAGTTTCCCCATCGGCTATGTTACGTGCTCTCACCCAGGTCTCCGCCCAGCACAGCGCACTGGCTCCCGCCCGCCGTGTCGGTTTCACGAGAGGTGATGCGGAGTGAACAAACCGTCCCTTGGCTCGTCGATCACACACGTGCTCTACCGCCAACTCGGCCGGGCAAGCGGTCGCATCCAGAACCAGCGCTCACTGCCCGTCGACCTCCTCGAAAACGACGACTCCTATCTCGTCGTCTTCGACGCTCCCGGTGCCGAACCAGACGACGTCCAGGTCCGGTACATGGACGGAACCGTCAAGATCAGCGTCGACCGTTTCCGCCCGTTCCGTGACAGCTACGAGATGCGATTTCCCGGCCGTGGAACCAACCTCAGCGGCACGGCCGACCTCCCGGCCGATGCCGTCGTCGACCCCAACGCCGGAACCGCAACCCTCTCAGACACCGGCTCGCTCCGGATCGAAATTCCCAAAGCGAGTACGCTTCAGGAACCGGCTGCAGACGATATCGAACTCGACGATACTCGTCCGTCCGACGGCACGCCACCCGACGAACTCGACGACGCGCACGACACACACGACACCACCACTGAAACGACAACGACGAACACAACTGACGCCACACCCCCGTCGGCAGACGCCAGTAGCGGCACAACCACAACTACCACAACTACAAACGTCGATCGCGACCCCAACCCCAACCCCAACCACAACACGACCACCACCGCAACCGACTCACAATCCACCGACATCGACTCCACTCCCTCCAGTGAACTCGCGCTCGAATGAACGGGCTCAATTCCGAGTCGATTGGGAACACTCAGCGGCGTCCACAGTCACCACTCACATGCAGTCCCCGGTTGGAGGTGTAGCCCCGTTCCAGCCGTCACGATCTGAACTCTGATACGACGGCCCCCTGTTCACTTCCGGAATCCCTGAAGAGCCAAGCTGGACTTCCAATAGTGATTGGCGGCCGGCCACGGCGCGAGCGTCACGCCGCTCACTCCGTTCCCGGCCACTGATTTCGCAGGGCAGCGGTTCGGTCCGAAGACCCGGAAGCAGTCGCTGGTTCGGTCCGATTCTGAACCCACCGTAGCTAAAACGGCAAACGGCGTCTCTGGTGAGGTGAGTGGCTGAAGAACGCTGAATCAGTTCCGGCTACACTTCTAGTTTTTGCGGATGGGCCCTGACGGATTCGAACCATCGACCACTCGGTGTCTCACATGACCGCATCGATGCGATCGTGTTATGAGCCGAGCGCTCTAACCAGACTGAGCTAAGGGCCCCGTTTCCCGTCTATGCAGAGAAAAACGTGGCCTGTAGTTAACCCTTACTCTCCGTCTTGGTGTAGCAAATTGGCCTCGACAACTATGCGAAAGCATACGATCACACTACCGACAGCCACAACAGACCTGGGCAGCGACGGGTCTATGTGGTCGGCGACCGGATACTACTGCGTATGTCGGATCGTCGTCGACTCACGCAGTTCCTGCGTTCGAAACTTCAGGCGGCAGGCGAGCAGTACGAACAGGTTCGGGGGTCGACCGATCGCCAACTCGAAGAAGCCCAGCAGGCCTATGAAGTGGCCAAAAACGTTCGCCAACTCCCCTCCGATAGCGAAGGCCGGGCACAGATCGTCTGCCGACGGTATGCAGAACGCCGAGCAGCAATGCTCGACGATCAGTACCGTCCAGCGTGCTACGAAGCAGACCATCCGGACTGTGAAGGCTGTGTCGAGGATATCCGTGCGGGACGAATCGAGACGTGGTAGGTACATCCTCAACGACAGCGTTCACGACTATTTGACTGTCGCTACTGAACTCGACGCCGTATCGCTATTGTTCTGTTACGAATACCGAACTGATTGAGAGAAACGAAGCCTAGGCCGGGATTTGAACCCGGGCTCTCGTCCTTACCAAGGACGCGCTTTACCGCTAAGCTACCCAGGCACGCGTTTAGATGGAGTGGTGCCATGGGTTATATCCCTTTCCATCTACAGCAGCCGTGTCATGCGATTTCACTCCGGGAGTTCAGGTTTGGGAGACCGATAGTTTGGAGTGCTGGCATCGCCACTGGTGGTGGGTGCTGGCTTTCGGTACGAGACAATGGTGATAACTGGCCGAGTTCAGCTTGCACTCGAGTGAGAACGACTGGGAGAACGGGATTATGGATCGGTTGCAGATGGGGCACAACCGGCCGAGTTTTTTTCGTGATTTTGATCGGCAGCGAGATGGCCGAGTTCAGCGAGACCGTCCGTGACTGGGGGGAAGGTTGGGAGGAAGGTGTCGGTGGGGAGGAGGGTGTCGGTGAGGGTGGTTGCGAGTTCGAGGGCGAAAGCGGAGGGGGATGTGTCGGCGGTGGCTGCGCCGGTGCGAACGGCGAGTTCGAGGATATCGCGTTCGAGATTGGTGTTGATTGAATGGGGGGAGAGCGTTGCCTTTGTTGTCTTTGCGGTGTTTGCGGACGTGGTGGATTTTGAGGAGGTTGTTTCGGCGGTTGGGTTGGCGGCTGTGCTGGGTTGTGTGCTTGCTGTAGAGGTTGCGGTCGGGGGTGTGGGTGTATTGGTGAGTTCGGCGCGTCTGGTCTGGTCGCGTCCGAAGGCCTGCACGGTGTGGACGGCTTTGTCGGCGGCGTCGGTTCGGGCGAGCAGGGAGAAGCCGCGGGCGACGAGGATGTCTGCGGCGAGGATTGTGAGATCGTCGGTGTACTGCGATTGCGATTGGGGCTGAGAGTGGGGATCTGACTGAGATTGAGCCTGTGACTGTGGGTGGTGCTCTGGCTGTGACTGTGACTGTGACTGTGATTGTAATTGGGACTGGGACGCGGGCGTGGGCTGATTCGCGTGGGCGTTGTCGCCGCACCAGGAGTCTTCGTGTGCGAGTTCACGTGTGAGTCGGAGTCCCTCGTAGATCAGTTGGACGCCGGCGGCGTGGGTGAGGAGTGTGTCAGTGTCGAGTTCGGTGGACTCTATGGGCCGGTCGGTGTCTCGGCGCTGGGGGTGGTCTTGCTCTCGATCGCTCTTTGAAGTCGAATCGTCGAGGGGGCTAGAGAGTTCGGGTGTGTGTATCGTGGCGCTCTCGATGGTGAGGACGCCTGGGAGCATCGAGGCGTCCTCCAGAACGGTATCGAGGAGCGAAGCCAATCGCGGTGGTTCCACATCCGCGAGAGCGTCGACGGCAGCACGCCGACAGGAGTCGGCCTTGTCCATTAGCAGGATGTTACGAGGGCGGAGGCAAAGACCTTTGGAAACGCCGGATCGACTCCTGTCATGATCGACATTGACGATCCGGGCGCTGCTGACGGTGACGGGTCGCGGTCGGAGCCGGAGTCGTCGGATCGGATAGTGACGATTACGCTCGATCGTCCCGATGCCCGAAACGCGTTGACGATCGAGGGACTCGATGCGCTGGCGGCTGCGATCGAATCCGTTGGTTCGACTCCGGATTCGCCTTCGACCTCTCCTTCGCCTCCGGTGTCGGAAACGTCCCTCCCATCGGCCGACCGCGGGGAGTCGCCGTCGGCGGCAGGCGCTCGATCAGTACCGACGGCACCCGTTATTTACCTTCGCGGCCGTGGCCCCGCCTTCTGTGCCGGCGCCGACCTCGACGCCGTGAACGACCTCGACGGCGACCGCGAACGGGCACGCGAGTTCGCGCGACTGGGACAGCGCGTCGCTCGCGCTATCGAGGCTTCGCCGGCGATCGTCGTTGCCGGTATCGACGGGCCGGCAATGGGCGGCGGTCTCGAACTCGCGCTCGCCTGCGACGTGCGCGTCGGGACGCCCGCCTCGACCTACGGCGAACCGGGCGTGACGTTCGGCCTGTTCGGCGCTTGGGGTGGCACCGTCCGCCTTCCCGAACTCGTCGGGCGGGGCAACGCGCTCGAGTTCGCCCTGTCGGGTCGCACCATCGACGCCGAGGAGGCGCTGCGGCTGGGACTCATCTCGCGTCTCGAGGACGATCCGCGGACGGTTGCTGAGGCGATCGCTGACAACCCGGGTGACGCACTGGCGGTGCTGAAGCGTCGGGTTCGGGACGATAGCGAGCGGGAAACGCAGGAACGACGCGAAGCCGAGGCGTTCGCTGAACTCGTTGCTCGCCACGCCGAGGATATCGGGTCGGTGCTTGAGTAACGGCGCTGGCTGGTCACGTGGGATCTACCTCTGTGGCGGCGAGCCGGCCGAGTTCACCTGCGAAGAGTTATCGGGGGAGCCAGTTCGTCGACGGGGAGTTACGTGAGCGGGTCCGGTGACGGCGGTGCCCGTCGCTTGTGCTCGCTGCGTTCGTACATCTCGCGGACGCGGTCGACTGTCTCGGGCGTTACGTCGAGTTCTCTGCAGGTTGCAGCGACGGAGAGGGGGCCGTCGATGTGAGAGACGAGGATCGAATCGAGCGTCTCGTAGCTGATTCCCAGCTCGTCCTCGTCGGTCTGGTCGGTCCACAACTCCGCGGTTGCGGTCTTGGATGCGAGGTCTTCGGGGACACCGACGTGGCGGGCGAGTTGGCGGACCTGCGCCTTGTAGAGGTTGCCGATCGGGTGGCAGTCGACCGCGCCGTCACCGTACTTCGTGAAGTAGCCGACGGCGGCCTCGCTGCGGTTTCCGGTACCCAGCACGAGCCGGTTCTCGTGGTTCGCCACGAGATAGTTCAGCACGGCTCGAACGCGAGCGCGTGCGTTGCCGACCGCCTCGCGATCGCCTTTCGCCTCGGGGTAGGCCGTAAGCAGCGAGTCGATAAGCGGCTCGATTTCGATCACGTCGTACGTAATGTCGAGTTCTCGGGCGACTCGCTCGGCGTCGCTCATGTTCTCGTCACCGCTGACGGTCGCGGGTAATACGAGCGCATGGAGGTTGTCAGCTCCGAGCGCATCAACTGCCAGATGGCCGGTCAGCGTGCTGTCGATCCCGCCGGAGAGACCCAGGACAGCGCCGTCGGCGTTTGCGGCTGCAATCTGCTCGCGGATGAAGGACGTGATGTGTTCGCGGCACTGGTCCAGTTCGGCCTCCGAGAAACGAGGGTCGATCATAGTCCACTGTATGAGTGCGGGTGTCTAATAGGCTGCCCACGTGGACAAAAACTGACCAACCGGTCAATTCTGTGTGGCGGTGATGGTAGCGTCGCGAGCAGTCGTGGGGGCCACGGGAAACGGAACGTGCACCCGAGAGCGCTACGTTCAAGTGTGATCGACCAATAGACTGCGATAGTCACGTCGAGTGGCGCTGCACTCGACGCGTTGCGGTACGACACGACCGAGCGCTGGTGGTCTAGTGGTAGGACATGAGCTTCCCAAGCTCATAGCCCGGGTTCAATTCCCGGCCAGCGCATGGGAGCGTACGACTACAACCCCGGGATCCATAGCGCCGCTTATCAGGGTTTCCAGTTCAGTTCGACCCGCACCGTCTCGTGGTTGCCGCGGAACATCGTCGACCGCTCGACCACATCGATCGAGGTATCGATCGTCTCCGGAGGGTTGAGCGTCACTGTTTTATTGCCGACTTCGATATCGATCTGTTCGTCACCCGAACGAAACTCCGCCGCCAGGTGTTCGAAGTACGTCGCGAGTTCCTCTCGCGAAAGGGACTCATCCGTCGTCGTGCGTTGTGCCATGTGCGGGAGTGACCGGCCGCGTCGGAAAAGTATGGACAGCGAACGGGCGGCTAGTCCGTTGTTACTGTCGTCGCGAGGCGTGGCTTTTTGTCGTCTGCACGGGTAGTCGCGGGCGATGGCAGACGACGCGGACGCAGACGCGACCGGGAATGCCGCCGTCGGAATCGTCGCCCAGCGCGCTAACGAACGCGCGCGGGACCTCGCCGTGGCATTGCAGGACCGTCTTGCGGCTGACGAGACGGGCGTCCCCTCCGACGACGCCACCGTCGTGGACGAACTGACCGCCGAGCATATAGACCAGTCCGGCGTCCCGGTTGACGCGATGGCGGACTGTGACCTCGTCGTGAGTATCGGCGGCGACGGAACGTTGTTGTACGTCGCCCGCGAGGTCGGAAACACGCCGATTCTCGGCGTCAACCTCGGCGAAGTGGGCTTTCTCAACGCCGTCTCCCCCGACGATGCGCTCACCGTCGTTCCCGCCGTCGTCGAACACCTTCGGAGCGACGCCGACCGTTCCACCAAACAGCGTGAACTCGTGCGGTTGCAAGCGACTGGGAACGGTGGAGACGAAGCCAGCGGATCGACGGGTGAGACGCCTACAGCTGGCCGCTGGACGCTCGATCCGGCGCTCAACGAGATCGTCGTCCACGGGCCGCGGCGCGGTCACGGCGGCGGCGCGACGATCGACGTTCGAGTCGACGGCCGCCAGTACGTCGAGGGCCATGCAGACGGCGTGCTCGTCTCGACGCCGACCGGATCGAGCGCGTATAACCTGAGCGAGGGCGGTCCGCTGGTTCACCCGACGGCGAACTCGCTCGTCGTCACACAGATGGCCGCGGCTGCGGAGGAGAGCATGCCTCCGCTGGTCGTCGATGCCGAGACGGAGGTCACGCTCTCGGTGACGAACGCTGAGACCGCATACGTCATCAGCGACGGCCGTGATCGACAGCGGTTGGACCCGCCTGCGACGGTCACCGTTTCGGTCGCTCCCGAACCGGTTACGCTGGTCGGCCCGCAGGTCGAGTTCTTCGAGGCGCTCGAGAAGTTAGGGTAGTGTCCTTCGCGTCGGATGTGGCGAGCGTCGTCAGCGCTGTTCGACCAGTCGGGCGAGGTGTTTGGGCGGAACGGCACCGCTCGTTGCCGTTCCGTCGACGACGAACGTTGGAACCCCGGAGACGCCCCGGCGCTGTGCGCTGCGAAAGCGGTCCTCGAGTTCACTTCGGAGGCCGTCGTCGTCGACTGCCGAACGGATTTCGTCGACGGGCAGGTCGACGGATTCAGCGAGCGAAGCCAGGACGTCGGGCGAACCGATGTCGCGGGCGTCCTGCCAGAGGGCGGTATAGATCGCCTCGTCGAACGCGGCCCACCGGTCGGGATACTCCTGGGAGACGTACCACGAGGCCTGCTGGGCCGGCAGCGAGTCGACCTCGCCGGCAAACACCTGCGTCATTTCGACGCCGAACTCGTCTTGCAGCCGTTCGACGTTTTGCTTGGCTTGCTCGAAGTAGGCGTCGTCCTTGCCGTCGTCGGCGTCGTGGTCGATCGAGCCGTCCGGATTTCGCTTCCCGGAGCGGAGGTCGAACGGGTGCCACTCGACCGCGAGCGGTTCGTCGCGCGTTTCGCGGTACTGTGCGAGCGAGCGGGTGCCGAGATAGCAGAACGGACAGACGTAGTCCGCGTACAGTTCGAGCCGGTCACCGGCGGAGTGGGCGGTCATCGACGGGGGTAGGTGATACGGACGGAAAAGCCGATGGAAGGGAGAACGGCCCGTTCATCCCGGTCCGGGCGGTGTCCCTCGCGTTATTGGCGCGCCACCGCTCCGTTTGCGGTTCTCTGTCCGCCGGTCGCTACTTTTCGCTCGGCGGTTGGTCGTCGCTCGCGTCCGCGTCGCCTTCGTCCGTGTCCGTGTCCGTGTCGGTCGTCGCCGGCAGGTTCGGATCGCGGTACGGATTCCGCCCGTAGGCCGGCAACTCGTCTTCCAGTTGGGACTTCAACACGCGACGCAGCCGGTTCAGACTCGTCGTATCGAGGCCGTGCGTGGCGGCGAGGCGCTTGAACGTCGACTCCTCGGTAATGTCGTGGGAGCGATACTGGCCGAACAGTTCGTCCATTCGATCGGCCGAGAGGGCCTGGGCGTCGACGTCGTCGAGTCCGAAGTAGGCCCGCCGGTCGACGTCGACCACGTGGCGGATGACGACCAGCGCGACCTTCGGAATCGCGCGCTGGCTGCCGAACTCGGTGAGGTCGATTTCGTCCATGACGCCGAGCGCGAGGTCGCGCTGCCAGGGCGTCAGTTCCAGCGCGTTACACAGCGCCTGAGTCGTCCGCACTCGATCGAGGTGGTGGGCGCGCTCGCTGTAGCCGGGCGTCGCGGCGTGTTGTTCGTCGTGGAGGCGGCGAACGCTCTCCGAGAGGTCCGCCTCGGGCGACTCCGCACGCCCGATGACGGTCGCACTCGGCGTCACGACACCCCACTGGCGGACGGTCGTATCCCGCTTTGCGGCCGCACGGGAGAGCGTGCCAGCACCGGGGCGCGTCTCTAACGGCCGCTCGCGGGGGCGGTCCGGGCGGGCGGTGACGGTTCCCGCCCGCTCGGGGACTGAACCGCGACCGGGGTCTGTACCGTCGTCTTGCATCGTCTGTCGCTCGGACAGGGAGACTGAAAAAGGCTCGCTCGTTTTCGCAGCGTTTCAGCGGAACTGATGATTAATCCGACAGCTATACAGCGCGATAGCAAACGCTCCGAGCGAGTGGATCGATAGCGCCAAAAAGCCCTTCGTATCTACACCTTGTGACCAGAGGCACTTAAAGAACACCCGCAGTCTCGGTCGTCGCTTCCGGTACTGGTTTCGGGGTGACGATACCACTCGACGATCGAAACGAACGAAAGAGAACCGACGCGATACGGCGCGTCGGTGACCCGTCGTATCTACACCTTATGACTAGAAGCACTTAAAGGATGACGGGCAAAGACGACGGAGATACGCGACGCTATTCGACCGGCGCAAGCAACTCGTCGATGAACTCGTCCAACTGCGCCGCGTCGGGCCCCGCCCGGACGTGTACCGCGGGATCGAGTTCAGCCGGCGGGGTGGCGAACTCGCGGCCGACGGCGTCACCGATGTGGGCGTCGCCCTCGCCGCGACGTTTCCGCTCGAGTAACGTCCGCGCGAGGGCGATGCGCTCGCGCTCGAAGACGGCCGGCGCTTGATCGTCGAGGAACGTCTCGAACGCGAGCGCTGGCAGGTCGTGGTCGCCGCGATCGCCGGTGGTTTGCAGGTAGCGAGCGGCCATCGCTGCCCGGCAGATGGTGAGGTTTCGTTTGACCGTCGGTTTCGTCTGCGTGGTACTGAACCGCTCGTTGTCATCGGCAACGAACATCGTTCTCTCGCTCTCCCCTTCGTCCCGTCCCCGGCCCGCTTTGTCGCTCTCGCTCGCCCCATCGGCCGCTTCGACGACGTACCCGTCCGCCGTCTCCTCGATAATCGGGAAGCGTTCGTCGTCGCTGCGGACGAGGTGGTTGGAGACGTACTTGCGGTAGTTGCTCGTCGCGATGCCGCGGTAGGCGTGGTAGAGATCCATCGGGTTGTAGGTCTGCTCGACGTATGTCCGAAGGTTATCGAGAACGGCGCGATCACACGCGAGCCGGTATCGAATCGGACTCCGGAGCAGATCGATCGCCCCGTCGTTCGAGTTCGCGAGCAGGCGCGCGAATTTCCGGATGTCCCAGCCCTGATAGTCGTAGTCGCAGTCGCAGTCGCAGTCGTCGTCAGCGTCGAACTCGACGGCGGCGCTGGTACTATCACCATCAGCCGGCTCGCCACCGCATCGCTCCTCGACGATCGTCTCCGGTGGCCCCTCGAGGTGCGCGTACCGACCGAGATCGCTCGGCGCGAAAACGAACCCGACATCGTAGTCGCTCGCCGAACTCGCGCCGCCCCAGGCGTGGCTACCCCGAGCGACCGCAACGAGGGTCGTAACGTCGTGGGCTCGCTCGATGCTCGCGAGATGGGTCTCGACGGCTTCGCGGACGGATGACGGAACCGATGGCGGTGGAGACATCACACTACACTGGTGACCGGCTACAAAGAAAGCGATAATCCGCGAGTCTCCGCTCGTATCTACACCTTGTGACCAGAAGCACTTAAAGGAACTCGGGTGCGTCGAGGCTGATGAACTCGTGGCAGATCGCTACCTCGATTACTGCGACGGCTGTCTATCTGCCGAAAACGGACGAGTTCTGTGGCGATAGTGCTTTCCTTCGGAAGCGCCTACCCGTGGTATGGATCCACACGTATCTCTCGTTACGTTGGGCGTCTCAGACATGGCGCAGGCTATCGCGTTCTATCGGGACGGATTGGGACTTCCGATGCGCGAACGGGAGGGCGATGGCCCCGCCTTTTTCCCGTTAGACGGGACGTGGATCGCGCTCTATCCGCGGGACGCACTCGCCGACGATGCGACGGTCTCTTCCGAGGGAGACGGGTTTGCTGGCGTCACCATCGCGCACAACGTCGAAAATCGAGAAGCGGTCGATACGGTGCTTCGCGAGGCGGCGGACGCCGGTGCTCGCATCGTGAAACGGGCGCAGGAAGCCGACTGGGGCGGCTATTCGGGGTACTTCGCTGATCCCGACGGTCACCTGTGGGAGGTCGCGTGGAACCCGGTTCTCGATATCGACTCCTGAGCGCGTCGGCGACCGACCACTGTCGCCTCTACCGGGCAGTGCCGGTCCCCGCGGCCGTCGGCTCTCGGCCGGCGTCCCCAAGCGCACCGGTCAGAAGCGCTGCCCTCCAAACGAGTTCGTGTTCGGCGCGATCACGCGACCACGCGGTCGTGCACCTCGTGTCACGGCGGGAACCCGAGTTCAAAGCGGTCGGTCGAGAGCCACCGACCATCGAAACCACCTTTCGACGGCCGCGCACTGAACTCGGCCCGTAATCGCGACACGGGGACGCTGTGAGTTCGAAGCCGAACTGTCCTTCGGCCGGTCCGAAGTCCGCCCGTCTCCGTTTCTGCCTCGTGTTTCAACTCGCACTTAAAGACCCGCGCTCAAAGACTCGCCCGCAGACAGAGAAAATCCGGCACCCGCGTCAGTGAATCCCGATACGCGTCGGGGTTTTCTCGAGCGAACTCGTCGGTTAACACCGGTTCGACGACTCCTCGAGATTGAATCCGGCGTCGAGGAACGCCTGGAAATAGTGGTCGAACGACTCCAGCGCAATCCCACCGAAATCACCATCACTGGACAGTAGAAGCCCGGCGTTCACCGCGCAGCGTCACCGGTTCGAGAACCCTCTGGGAAGTGAGATCTATCTGAACGTAAGATACCGAGTCAAGAACTCGAAGACCGACGACCTCCCGTCGTATCTACACCTTGTGACTAGAGACACTTAAAGAACGAACGCAATACTGGATTCGACCGTGCTATGCGGGATCGTATACGGACGAACAGTTACACCGATCAACAGCGAAAAGCCGACGCGACACGGCGCGTCGGTGACCCGTCGTATCTACACCTTGTGACGAGAAGCACTTAAAGAACGACGCGAGGGTGCAAGAGCGCGAGGACAGGAAGACGGGAGCTCCCTCCCGGACGACGTGAACGACGGGATGCTGGAGGGAACTGACCGTTCCGAAAGGCATAATCGCGCGCTCCCCTGAATGCGGGCAATGAGTCACCAGTTGCCGGACGTGCAGGCGACGTCGCCGGATGTCACCGTCGGCCTGAGTCAGGTCGGCGTCACCGGCGTCGAAAAGCTCGTCAAGATCGCTCGCGAGGACAAGCGCCCGATCGTCCTCACCGCCGAGTTCGAGGTCTTCGTCGACCTCCCCGCCTGGCGCAAGGGCGCGGACATGAGTCGCAACATGGAGGTCATCGACGAGATTCTGGAGGATGCCACCCGCGAGGAGGCCTACCAGGTCGAGGAGGTCTGCGGCGAGGCCGCCGAACGCCTGCTCGAGAAACACGAGTACACGTCGAAGGCCGAAGTTTCGATGGAAGCCGAGTTCATGCGCCGCGAGCAGACGCCGGCGAGCGACCGCGAGACCCAACACACCGTCGATATCGTCGCCTCGGCGACGGCGACGGACGAGGGAACCCGCGAGAAGATCGGTGCGACGGTGACGGGAATGACTGTCTGTCCGTGTTCGCAGGGAATGTCGGCCGCACGCGCGAAACAGACGCTCGAGGACCTGGGCGTCGAGGAGGAGACGATCACGGAGTTCCTGGAGGAGGTGCCACAGCCGGGCCACTCCCAGCGCGGACACGCGACCCTCGCCGTCGAGTCGGGCGGCGATCCCGCGGTCGACCTGAACGACGTCATCGACATCGCGCGGGATTCGATGAGCGCGCGGATCTACAACCTGGCCAAACGGCCGGACGAGGATCACATGACCTACGCGGCCCACGCGGACGCGAAGTTCGTCGAGGACTGCGTGCGCTCGATGGCCGAGGGCGTCGTCTCCGAGTTCAGCCATCTGCCGGACGATGCGGTCCTCACGATGAAACAGTCGAACGACGAGTCGATCCACCAGCACAACGCACACGCCGAGCGAGTCGTCGAGATGCAAACTCTGCGCGAGGAAGTCAACGGCAACGGCTCCGAGTAGGGCGGTTAGAACGTCAACGGCTCGGCGTCGTCCCACCGCGGGGCGAACTCGTCGTGGACGTTCGCCGCGAACTCGGGGTCTTTGAGGTCGATCATTCCGAACGCATCGCCGGAGGAAAGGGGGTTTGGAACCTGGATGCAGACTTCGGTGTCGTCGATGAGATTGAACGAGCCGGTCACTTCTGCGCTCGTCCGAACGTCGAAATCGTCCCGGGCCTGGAGCGTCGTTCGATAGCGCTCGCCGACGTTTTTCGAGAGCGCATCGACGAGCCGTCGCGTCATCAGTAGATCGACGGAGACGCCTCGATCGAGTGCGTCCTCGAGTTTCGCGAGCACGTTGTCGCCGACGGTCTGGGCGTCCCGTTCGGGGACGGGATCCGCGGCGACCATGACGATGTGCCGGTCGGCGGCTGCGAGTCGCTCCATGAGGAGGTCAACCGTCTCCTCGGGACCGACGGCGGCGGTCCAGAACTGTTCCTCGACGGGATCTGCCGCGTCGAGTTCATCGGAGAGGTCGTCGACGATCGACTCGTACTGATCCGCTTTCTCCGCGAGTTCGCGTTTCTTGTCGTCGAGTAGGCGGTCGAGTGCGGTCGACGGTTCGACGGCGACGTACTTCTTGGGCCGGCTCGCGGTCTGGGTTCGCACGAGGTTGTACTGCTCGATGCTGTTTAGCACGTCGTAGATGCGCCCCATCGGAACGTCGCTGGCGCGTGACAACTCCTTGGCTGTTGTCGGTCCGGTGTTCAACAGCGCTCGATACGCTCGCGCTTCGTACTCCGAAAGCCCGAGATCCCTGAGGCTGGCCATGATCTGTGCAATCAACCGAAGAAACATAAACGCTGTGGTGGTTTGCTCTCACGCCAAACACTCGTGTTTCAGTCCCGAGCGCTACTCGAGAACGGACTGGACGGCCTCGCTCAACTCCGTCGGAGTTTCGGCGGTGGCCGATTCGCGCTCCCCGAGTTCGACGCGAGCGGTGCCGTCCGGGAGGCTCTCGTAGCCATCGACGGCGGCCGCGCCGGGAACGACGACCTTCTCGTGGTCCGCGAGCCGAAGCGCGGCCCGGTGCAGGTCCGAGCCGACGTCGTCGGCGACGGCGATCACGAGCGGCCCCTCCAGCAGTCGGGACACGGCCGTCGCGTACTGGGCGACCTGGACGCCGAATCGGTCGCTCGCCCCGGCGAACGCTTCGAGCGTCTTCCGGGCGAACTCGCGGTACTCGTTCTCGCCGGTGAGCACCGCGAGTTCGAGGAGCGCCTCGGCGAGGGCGACATTCGAGTCGAGCGGGCGGAGTTGGCGTTCGAGCAGCCCCGCGCCGGCCGCCGGCCCGTCGACGAACGAGTCGTCGTCGTGAAGGCGGTCGATCGTCGCGTCGGCGACTGCCCTCGCGGTCGAGAGGACGGCGGGATCGAGCGTGCTCGCGGCCGTCGTCAGCGCCGACAAGGTTCGCGCCTGATTCGCGAGGAGCGGCGCGGCTGTGGTTCCATCGACGGTTTCGGGGTGCGCGTGGGCGACGATTCCCCGGTCCTCGTCCGTACCCTCGGCCGCACCGACCAGGTCCGTTCGGAGCGTTGCGAGCGCGCGCTCTGCGTATCTGCGGGCGCGCTCGTCGTCGGTGTAGGCGGCGTACGTGAGCAGCCCCTCGATCGCGAGCGCGTTCGGCCCCGCGAGGACGACCTCGTCGACCGGCGGCTCGTCGGCCGCCTCGCGGTCGGTCGGGTCGAGTCCGTGCGCCTCGGTTTCGCCGGGCGCTTGGCTGTTCGCGAAGGCGTCGACGTCGTCGTTCCAGAGCGTCGTCGTCAGAAACTCGACCGTGCGCGCGGCCGGCGTGCGATACTCGTCTTTGCCCGTGTGTAGATAGGCGTTCGCGAACGCGCGCACGAGCGCGCCGTTCGAATCGAGGAGCTTCTCGTGCTGAAGGCCGGACCAATCCCGCTCCGTCGCAAAGCGATAAAAGCCCCCGTCGTACTCGTCGAACAGGTTCGCGCTCACCGCGTCGAACGAGCGCAGCGCCATCTCCCGGTCGCGCTTGAGGCTGAACTCGAGCGCGTCGGGGAGCGGAAATTTCGGGTTGTCGCCCCAGCCGCCGGCGGTCCCGTCGTAGGTTTCGGTGAGCTGACCGAGCATCGCCGACTCGATGTCGCCCGTGAGCGCGCCGGCGGGCGGGTTGTCCTCGCGGAGCGGCCGGGGGATGCGACCGGCACCGCTGCCCTTCGTGTCCCACATCGTCCGGACGCTATCTAACACCTGACGCATGCCGTCGGGACCGAGGTAGCCCGCGCCGGTCAGCACCGATCCGTCGGGCGCGAGAAAGACTGTCGAGGGGAAGCCGCCCATATTGTACCGATCACGCACGCGCGGGCGTCGGTCGACGTCGACGCGAACGGGGACGAAACTGTCGTTGACGTTCGCCGCAATTCGCGGCTCCGCGTAGGTCTCTGCGTCCATCTCGTGGCAGTGATCACACCACGTCGCGGTGAGCGAGAGCAAGACGGGTCGGTCCGCCATCGCTGCCTCGTCGAAGGCGTCCTGGCCCCACTCGCGCCACTCGACGCGCGTTTCGTCGTCGCTGCCCATACCGATTCCCATACCGAAGGGTGGCCGGTGACGGGCGTAAGCCCTTCGTTGTCCCAGGACCCCTATCGAGTGCTGTTGTGAGAGTAAAGGGTTTTCATGCTTCGCCGGCTATATCGAGGTATGCTCCGGTGGATCTTCGCACTGTTGCTCATCCCGTTTCTCGACGCCGTGCTCCTCGCCGTCGTCGTCAGCCAGACGAGCTACATCGGCTGGATCGGTATGGTTCTCCTCGTCGTCCTCACGGGTCTCGTGGGGATGCTCCTCGTTCGCGCCGAGGGCCGGCGAACGCTCCGAAAGATGCAACGCTCGCTGGCACGGGGTGAACCCCCGACGAACCAACTACTCGACGGTGGGCTCCTGATCGCCGCCGGCGCGTTCTTGCTCACGCCCGGGCTCGTCACGGACCTCATCGGATTCCTCATCGCGGTCCCGATCACCCGAATCCCGATCCGAGCGGCTCTCAAGCGATACGTGATCGTTCCCTACGCGGACAAGAAGACCGGCGGCCTTGCAAGCGGGTCCGTCTGGACGTTTGGCTTCCCGAACGGCGATCCGGAGAGCACAGCCGGCTCCGGTACGGGCACGAACGCCGACACTGGCACGTACGATCTGGGTGCGGACGATTACACCGTTAACACCGGCACTGACAACCAGGATTCGTACAGTATCGACCTCGGCGGCAGCGACGAGTCCACGGAGAACTCGGACGACGAGGACGATGACCGTCGCTATGCGCGGTAGCCTATCCCACAGGACGAACGGAAAGAAACGCTTAAACATCCCACCGAGCAACTAACGAGTGCAGTCGCGGGCCAATAGCTCAATTAGGTTGAGCGCCACTCTGATAAGGTGGAGGCTCTCGGTTCAAATCCGAGTTGGCCCATCCTTTTGCGGCACGTTACTCCACAAGCTACTGCGATAGAACCGCTCTTGGACGAGTCGTTCCGCGAGCGGAAGCGTTCACCGGAGTTCAACTCGCCGAAAGCCGACCGTAGTCGCCCAGGCCACTACCCGAACAGCAACAGCTGACACGTGTCCCTTGTTCTGCCCACTGAGTGATTGCATCGTCCCGGCTCCATCCGAGTTCAGCTCCCCGTCCCGGACACGCTGCTTCGCCGAGTGAACTCGTACGTAACAACCCGATTGGATCACTGTCCGTGGGAGTCTCTCAATCGCTGGGCAGTTATGAACGAATACAGACCATTTCTCATATACACCATTAATCTGGGATATAGTTCGAGGATACTTTTCACGATGACACATTATCTGATATGCCGGTATTTCGGCAGGAAACTGTCTTCAGGGCATCTTTGGAACTGATATCGGGACCACAATAAGAAAACAGTCATCTTTGACTGATCTGCTTATATTGGGCTAAAACCTCCGCTTAGCGGTGTAACTGTCTGTTCGGATCAGATACTGTTGTTCTATATATGTTTAAATACAGGATACTATGCGTATATTATACAGGGGCTATCGGAACCCCTCTTTCACAGTCCAATAGCGACCCGGAGGGAGAGACGTGAGACGCTTCAGGCGAGATTGCCGATGACGATCCCTTCCGCTCTGAGGACGACACCGACATCACCGTTATCGCGGTCGAAAACCTCCTCGTGAGACGTGATGTCGTCGACGCCAGCTCCGACCTTGAACTGGTCCGTCTCAGGAAGCGAGCCGAGAACGCGCCGCTCCTCGGGCTGTAACTCGAAATCCTCTAAGAACACGGTGTCGGTTGCCGTTTGACAGCGAACGCGGACCGTCGCAGCCCGCGGGAGATCGTTTCGGACAATCAGCGTCCCGGCGCTGAGGCCGATCGCTCGTTTGGCGGTCGCGAGCAGCAGCGCCAGATCGGTCGTCCGAACTCGCGTCGCGAGCGAGTTCAGTTCCGCTTGCAGAATTGCTGGAACAGCCGCTGGCTCTGGCGGGAAGCTCTCCGGATCGTGGCGGTAGAGGAGCGCGACGGCGACGAGTGCGAACACCACGAGGAGTCCGAGAAGGCCGAAACCAAGGAGTTGCCACGGAATCCCGCCGCCTGAAGCCGCCGTGCTCGGCGAGCCGTCCGATCCCGAATCGGTCCCTCCAGCAACTGACTCGTTCCCGCCTGTCCCGTCGGTATCCGGATCGCTACCGCTGACTTCGACCCCGACGCCGACGAGTGTGTCCGCGCGTTCGTCGTCGGTTTCGACCGCGAAGTCGTGTGCGCCGATCTCCGCCGGTGCATCGATCGTCGTCGAGACAGTCTCAGACTCCCACGGCTCGAGCGTCACCCGATCGACGTGAACGAGTTCACCGTCGAGGCTGAACTCGACGTACTGGTCGCCCGGTTCGGTGCCGGTGTTGTTGATATCGGCGGAAAGCGTCAGTTCTCGGCTCGATTCGTTCGTGTAGTCGCCGGTCAGGTTTCGCGGCTCGTACCGCGAGGTTTTGGCGCGGACCATCGCGTTCTGCGTCGCTTCGTCGTCGTCGCTGAGAATCGCAACTTCGGTCAGGGGGACGTCCGACGAACGAGTTCGATAGGAGAAGCGTTCGGTCGTTCGTTCGCCAACCTCGAGCGAGACGTTCTTCTGGCCGCGGATGTGTCTGGTCGTCTGACCCGGATCGCCGGCTCCGCTATCGATACGCAGTCGAATTTCTTGCTCCCCAGCGATGTCGCCGGTATTTTCGATGCCGACCGTGGCAACGAGCGTTTGGGTTTCGTTGACCGGCCCGTTGACATCGAGGATTTCGACGTCGAAACCGCTCCCGTTAATCCGTGGTCTGGTCGTATCGCCCGTTCCGGGTGTCTTCAATTCGGCATCGACCCGCGGCGCATCCCCCTGCTCCGTTTCGTAGGTAAACGTTTCCGTGACGGTCTCGTCACCGTTCAGTTCGACGGTTCGATTGTCGACCAGTTCGCCGTCGATGTAGAACTCGATCGGGTATTCCTTCGGCTCGTTCGGGATGCGATCGGAACGGTCGTATTCGATTTCGGCCTCGAGTTCGAGCGTCTCGCCCTCGTCCGGTCGGTTCCGGTCGGTAAACTGCGCCCGAACGTTCTCTTCGTGTGTCGCCTGTCCGATGACCTCCGCGACGGCTCTAGCCTCGTCGTCGGGTTCGCCGTCGAGACCGCTCCGTATAGTTGCCTCGACCGACGGCGAATCCGCTTCGCTCGTCTCGTAGGTGAACGTCTCGACCGCTTGTCCACCCGGCTCCATCGATACCGGTTTCGTCGTGACGTGTGTGCCATCGATTCTGAACTCGATCAGGAACTCCTGTTCTCCCTGTGGATAATTACCGTGGCGGTTGATCTCGGCGGTGACCTCGAGTTCGTCGCCGGCGGCGGTGTTTCGCGTCCAGTCGGTGATATTAACAGTGGCCTTCGATTCGTAGATCGTCACATCGGTGTCGTCCTGGGTCCCGTCGTAATCCACTTCTACGAGAGCGCGTGTCGCCTCGTGATCGTCGCGTTCGGTTTCGTATTCGAAGGTATGGGTGGTCGACTCGCCGCCATCTAACTCGATGGACTCGTTAAGTGTTGCAAACGTTTCGTCACCGTCCGTAAGCGTGAAGTCGACATCCCTTGTCGCGGTGCCGTACTCCGTATTGGTGATTTCGACTGTCACCTCGAGGGGTTCGCCCTCGCCAGGGCTGTTCGTCTCGACGATTTCCGGGACGAAATTCGTCTCGTTGTAGTTGGTGTACTTTACTACCTCACCGTCGTCCGTTTCGACCGTCGTTTCGCCTTCGACCGTCTGAACGACCCCGCCATCGGTCACCTCGAGCGTATCGTTTAGCACCTCCCCGTCGGTGACCACCAGATCGGGATCGTTTTCGGCGACTCGAACCGTATTGTTCCCGACGACGATTTCGTCCCCGGTTTCGGTTTCGACAGCGCCATCGACGACGACGAGTTCTTCGCCGCCTGCGGTGACGACCGGATCGGACGGCATCGACTCCGCAGCGCTCCCGGTCACGACGTGGTCGTCGGCGAATCGCACGACGATTCTGTCATCGTACTCACCGGCGTCGGAAGCGGACGTACTGAGACTCGCGGACGCAGACGGGGCGAGTGAATCGGTGGTGGGATCGGCGACTGCACTGGCGGTTATCCCACCGGTGAGCAAACCCGCGGTCCCGAGCGACAGAACCACGAGTACCACGACGAACAAGCGACTCCCGCGCCAAATAGACCGGTGGCGATTTTCGGCGGTCGAACTCGTCGCAGAAACGGTCGTCGGAGCAGCCGATCGGCTACTTGCTCGAATCGATCGTTCCGTCCGACTCCCCGCTACCGTTTCCGCCGACTCTCCACCGGTTACCCTTTCCTTCCGTGACATAGTTTTCCAGTCTTCGTCGTCCCCGATCCAGGTCGAGACTCTCGTTGCCGACCAGTAGGAAATGCACTCATATCATATTGCCGGCCCATTCGGGGTGTGGCGGAGGGCCGACCGTCGGTTCACCACTGATTCGCTCCCGAACGGCCGACGAATTTTTCACCCGTTGGTGTGACGAGTTCGTAACGATGCCACGATATCCTGGGGGGACAGCTGCCTGCGGTGACGGAGGCGACCGGGACTGTCTGGAGGCTGAATTGACGACCGAGTCGGGTGACGAGGGTACCGAGAGTGAAACGGACGAGCGGAACGCCGGACGAACTCGTCGAGCAGCCCTAGCTGCGTTCGGAACCGCTTCAGTCGGGCTGACGGCGGGCTGTCTGGGGACGATCAAACAGTTCGGCAGCAGTCGCGTCCCCGTCGATCCGACCGATCCCGGCGACGATCCGGAGGCGACACCGGGCGAGTTCTACTTTTTGCTCGAGGAGAACGATATCACCGTTGCTGACCTCTATCACGATACGGACGACAACGACCTGGTTCTGTTCTACGAATCGGACGCGACGACTGCGACCGAGTCCGACGACGAAATCGCGATGATCTATCGCGTGTTCAGCGAGGGGCTGATCGACCGCGGGTCCGACGTAAACCATCTCTATACGGAAGTGACCGATCCCTTCGATGGACAGGTCGAGGGTTGGGCCGTCAACTCTCAGTGGGCCGAAGAGCATTTAGCGGGAGAGGCCTCGGATGTCGAACTCTGGAACGCAATCGCGCGGACGAAGCAGTACGGAGACGACGCCGAGACCGACTCCGGGACCGGAGCGAACGAATCCGAGACGGCGACTGACGATGGGACAGCCGCTGATGACGATGCCGGCGATGGCACTGCAGACGGTGAAAACAGCACCGACGACACCGATACTGACACCAGCGAGACGGGCCTGAACGAATCAGACAGTACGGCGGAATCTAGCAATGGTAATGGCAACGAGAGTGACGAGTGACATGCTCGAGAATCAATGCCACCGGGGCGGCTACTGTCACACAGGGACGACCTTGCGCTTCCGTCGCCCCGACGCAGGCAGGTGATCTCGCAGCCATGACGTTATTCGAACTCGAACGCAACGCGGATTTCGAACAACTCATCCGACATCTCGAGGCGAGTTCAAATCCGGACATTCGTCGGCGGGCCGCCGAGATTCTCGGCAGTCTCGAGGCGAGCGCCGACGCGGAACCGCTCCAGGGGAATCCGCGCTCGCCGCGCGAAGAGGTGATCGACGCGCTCGTCACGGCATCACAGGACGACGAAAGCGACGAGGTTCGGGCCGCAGCCATCGACGCGCTGGACCAGTACGGCCAGGACGCCCTCGAAGAGTTCATCGGCGATCTCTCGGGGCAGGATCTCGAGGACCTGGCCGAGTGGAAGAAAGCGAAGGTTCTGGCTCGCGGGCTGACCGCCGATCAGCCGGAACTCCGGATGGCCGCCGCGACCGGCCTCGGCCGCATCGGCGAGGACAACGTCGTCAGCGCGTTAGTCGACCGGATCTCCGATCCTGACTCTCGCGTGCGAACGCGCGTCGCCCGCGCCCTCGGACGCATCGAATCCCCAGAAAGCGTCCCCGCCCTTTCCGAGCGATTCCACGAGGATCAGTACTCCGTCCGCATCGAAATCGCGTACGCGCTGGCCGACATCGGCACCGACAATGCGCTCCGCGAACTCGTCGACGTGGCCGACGCCGAGGACGAAGTGCTCCGGCGCATCGCCGTCGACGCCCTCGGGCGTCTCGGCAGCGTCGAGGCGGTCGAAGTCCTCGCGAACGCCCTGAGCGACGAGGCGGACACCGTCCGTCGAACCGCGATGTTCTCGCTCGTCCAACTCCTCTCGGAGGCACCCGCCAACGCGAGCCACCAGATCCGCGAGAAGATCGTCGGTGAACTCGAGGCGGCGGACGAGGACGAAGTCGTCGAGCCGCTGATCGAGATTCTGGATCGAAGTACGGAGACCGCCCAGCGGCGCAACGCGGCCTGGCTGCTCGGTCGCGTCGCGAACGATTCCTCGACGGCGGCCGCACAGGATGCCCTGATCGAGACCATGGCCGACGACGACGAAATGACCTCGAAGTTCGCCGCCACGAGCCTGTCGCTGCTCGACAGCGACGGGCTGGAACAGCGACTGCTCGAACTCGTCGAGGACGACCTTCGCGACGAGGAACTACGGGTCAAGGCGCTGTTCGTCCTGGGGAAGATCGGCGGCGATACCTCTCGGAACCGCCTCTCGAGTTTCGTCGAGCGAACCGATAGTGACCGACTGCGCAAGCGGGGGTTCTCCGCGCTGTCGAAACTCGGCGGCGTCGGGACAGTCACTGGTGATCCAGCATGAGTAAGGGCGAACAGAAACTCGCAGACGTCACCGGCAAGTTCACGCAGGTCGTCCGCGAGGGGCGCAAACTCTCGGACACGAACTGGTCGAACGGCCGGCTCGTCCTTTCGAACAAGCGACTGGTAATCGTCAGCAACAGCGGTAAAGAGACGATTCCACTCTCGAAGATCCAATCGATTCGCGGCCGGTACGACGTCAATCAGACCGTTGCGAAGGTCTCCGACTACATCAGCATCAACTATGGGCCGAACGTCTATCTCATCTCGATGGACGCGGTCAACGAGTTCGAACTGCAGATTCAGAAGGCGATTCTGGACGGCGAGATCGTGCTCGTGAAGCATCCGGCGGTGAAAGGTGGCGTGGTCCAGGATTCGTCGTGGCGAAAGGCCCGCGTGAAGATCAACGAGGGTGTCGCGAACTTCGCGATCGAAAGCGGCGAGTTCGTCCAGATCGAGGTGGACGATGTCGGGACGGTCGAGGGCGACGAACGCACGGTTCGATCCCAGGAACGGCCGGTGATCGAGGCCGAGCACACGGAGGACGGCTCGAGCGTGCAGACGTACCTCTCGGGCTCCAGCCAGAACTGCGCGATGTTGAAATCCGTCCTGGACCGCGGCGCGGAGAAAAACGCCTCACAGATCGATCTCTCCGGCAAGGAAGAAGAGGTGTTGATGGCGATCTACTCGGGCGTCTCGCCGTTTGAAGTGCCAGAGTTTCTGGACATCGATACGGACGAGGTCGAGGAAATCTACGAGCGCCTGATCGAGTTGCAGGTGTTAGAGGAGGTCCGCGTGCGACGCGAGGTTGCCCTGAAGCCGCGCGGACGCAATATCGCGAGCGAAGCGATGAATAACAAGTGACGGCAGACGACACGTGGCGACTCGCCAACGGCTTCTCATTCCCTCTGGCTGACACCGGTTCAACTCAACTCAACGAAAGCACTCGCACACGCGATTCGATTACGAACCAGAACTCGTCCTCACAACCAACTCACAACCAACCCACGCTACCGCACATACACGCCGATCAATCGCTCTTGAGATAACTCACGTCTCGCTCTAACTCGTACCCTCGCGGCACGCCAACGTTCTCCAGACACTCGTCACAGAGCGGCTTTGCATACGTCCGATTGTTCGACTTGCCGAGAATATTCGCATCGTCGAGTAAGACGAGTTCATCACAGCGGCTACACTCGATCTTATCGCCATCCACGATATTCATGCGCTGAACTCGTCGGACTGGGCAGATAAGTGTCCCGGCCGACGGGGACGGAGCTGGCCCTCCGAGAACGGATCGGCCACCAGACTTATTTATGTGGTATCTAATTCGGCCATCAGGTTTAAGATATACAGCTATCGGCAATTAGAGTTAAGAGTGTCAAGTTTGGCAAGTAGACTTAATAACAATCAGTCTGAATCAGGCGGTACTGCCCGGGACTCCCGGGTGTAACCAACTATGTTCGAAACAGACAACGACCACGACCGTGGTCAGGTGGGGATTGGTACCCTTATCGTGTTCATCGCGATGGTGCTGGTCGCTGCGATTGCCGCGGGCGTGCTGATCAATACGGCTGGCATGCTGCAGACGCAGGCAGAAGCTACCGGGGAGGAATCGACGGATCAAGTGAGCGACCGCCTCGAAATCGTGAGTGCGTCGGGTAACGTTTCCGACGCAAGTGATAACAATAACATCACTGAACTCAACTTCGTCATGGCGATGGCGGCCGGATCCGATCCGATCGACCTGAACAAGACGACTGCGCAATTCATCGGTTCAGAGGGTGAAGAGACTTTCACAACCGATAACGGTAGCGGGGTCGAAATCAAAAATATCCAGGGTGTTGACGGGGCACCTGACGAAGCGGTACTGACGGAAACGAGCGACCGCGTCGAAGTGATCGTTTCCCTCAACGAGGTATATAGCACGCTGGAAGAGGGCGATCAACTGTCGGTGATCTTCACGACGGACGCCGGTGCGACGACCGAGATGGAGATCCGCGTTCCGACCACGATTACTGACGAGGATAGCTCGGTGAAACTGTAACCATGTTCGATAACGAAACAACGGAGAGAGGTCAGGTTGGTATCGGGACGCTCATCGTATTCATCGCGATGGTGCTTGTCGCTGCGATTGCCGCGGGCGTGCTGATCAATACGGCTGGCATGCTGCAGACACAGGCCGAAGCGACGGGCGAAGAGAGTACGGATCTGGTTTCCGAACGCGTCGACATCACCAGCGAAGTCGGTATCGTTGAGGACACCGATTCTGACGATCCCACGAACATCACGTCCGTTAACCTGACGGTGACCGGTGCAGCCGGTTCCGACGAGATCGATCTCAACGAGACGATCATTCAAGCCGTCGGACCCAACGGACAGGAGAACCTCGTCATGCCGAAGATCGACGACACCGACGGGACGTATCTCAACTCCACCGAGTCGGGTAACGCTACGGAACTGAACTCGGGACACTTCGCCGTGATCGACGACAACAACAACTACGTCGCATCCGATCAGGCCGTCCTTGGTGACGACGACAACGATTACACGATCATCCTTAATCCGGAGGTCGAACCGTTCGGAAGCACGGCGGAACCGTTCGGACAGGGTGACGAGTCGTCGCTCAGTATCGTTTCGCCGTCCGGTGCGACGACCGAAGTCGAACTGCGCGCACCCGATCTCTTCACCGATAGCGGTGAAGCAGTCCGACTCTAAATCGGTCTCACTGATCTACCGCTTTTTACCTTTTTTCAACGCTGATCTTGTCGCGTCTCCTGTCGGATCGCTCTTACTCAAGAACGGGTTCATCGGCGAGTGACCCCTGGCGCTGGCAAACGGGTCGGCGACCGGCTGCTCTCATCGCACGACGAACTGGCCAGAGGGCTTTTAAGAATCTGAAACGTCACGATGACCTAATGGGGTTCAGTACGAGTGGCGCAGTGCTGGTGATACTGGTAGGGTTTCTCCTTGCCATTAGCGCCATCGTACCGACCGTTTTCAGCGTCGGTGCGGAGACTGGTGCGGCGTTTGCGGCCCAGAATGATCAGTTTCGCGAGCAACAGAATACGGCGATCGCGATCGAATCGTTCGAGTACACCGATGGAACGAACGAGACGGATGCGGTCGTGAACGTCACTAATGAAGGCGCAGCGTCACTGTCCGTCACGATGACGGATGTCGTGGTCAACGGGCAGTTCTATCCAACACGGGGTGTCGACGAGGAGACGACGGTTCTCGCTGGGAGCACCGAGCGCAATCGGAGTGACGTGTGGCTTCCTGGGACACATCTCGAAATCGAAATCGTCGATGACCGGATCGACGACGAGATCGGACTTACCGGAAACGAGAGCGAAGATAGCGTTCGGATAACGACGAAACGCGGCGTCGCCGATTCGGCTGCGATCACGACCTGAGAGGACAAATGGAGGACGAACACTAGATGGCGAGCGTTTCAGCGACACACCTGATCATGTTCATCGGCAGTCTCGTGATCGCCTCGGCGGTTGCGGGAACCGTCGTCATGGAGGTCGGCGAAGTGAGCGACTCGATCGAAATGCGCGGGGGAACCGTTTCCGACGAGATCAAAACCGACATCGCGATCATCAGCGACGAGTCACAGCCGGACGCGATGGTCGAGAACGATACGACGAGCGACGGGTACAACGTGAGCGTCCTGGTGAAAAACGTCGGTAGCAAGGACGTACCGGCTGATCCGAGCGCCGTTGACGCGCTCGTCGATGGAACCTACTCGACGGTAACGGCGGTCGAACGAGTCGATGCCGACACCAATACCTGGAACCCGGGCGGCGTCGTCGAGGTTACGATTTCGACAGCCGACGTGAGCGGCGATACGGAAGTCGTCGTGCTCGTCAACGACGACGAAGACACGATTACGTTCTACTGGGAGGATGACGCATGACACTACTGCTATTCAGCGAACTCGGTGGCGGTGACGAACCGGACCCGGACGAAGACGAGGATGACCTTCTCGGGAGCGATGATGGACTGATCGGTGACGACCTCGGCTTCGACGGCGACGACGGCGACGACGGAGACGACACCGAACTCACCTATCGACTCGACGAAATCGAAAAGGAAGTGGACTCGCTCGGAAATCAGGTCGAGACTGTCCGCGGCGAAAACGAACAGATCAGCGAGTCGATCACGACCGTCGAGCAGAACGTCGATAAACTCGTCGAGATGTACGAAATCGTCACCCAGGGGATCAACCCCTTCGTCGGCGATCAGGAACTCGGCAACGCCTTCGAAACCGCCGCCGGCCAGGGCGGCGTGTTCGGCGGCGAAGACGACCCCGCCGACGATATCGACGACGACATCATCAACTCCGAGGCGGAAGACTTTCTCGACGACGACCTCGATGACGACCCCGCCGACGATCTCGACGGCGACACTGACGACGAGTTCAGTGACGGCTTCGAGGGAGTCGACGAGGAGGGTGACGAAGACGAGTTCGGCGAGACGCTCGACGCGCAAGCGGATTTCGAGGATGACCTCGAACTCGACGCTGACGATGCGGAATTCGAATCGGAGTCGCCCGCCGACCTCGAGTCGGAGTCTGACACCGCGTCTGTCGTCGACGACAGCGATGAGGAGGAGGAGGAGGAAACGACATCCGAGACTGCGTTTGATCCCGACGCGGAGGAAGCGGCGGACACGGACGGAACCGCTGGCGATACCGCCGTCACCGAAGCCGACCCCATTCTCGAAGGTACCAACGGCGAGGTCGGCGACCTCCCCTATCTGGTTCGCCATCCTGCGAGAAACGATGCTGAACTCGCGACGCTCGAATGGGTGCAGTTCCTCGTGAACGCGGCCGGGATCACCGGGGCGGCGCAGACGATCGCCTACTACGAGTCGGTCGAGTGGATTTCGACGCCGGTCGCAACGTACTTGCACACACTCTTGAACGGGTTTGGCGACGGGTCCGGCGACGACGGCGCTGCGCCGACGCCACCCGAGTACGACGACCTGGAGCCGAAATCGGTGCTGAGTAACGCGGAACACAAACGCAGCCTCCAGTACATTGCGGGGATTGCGACGCCGGAGGCAACGCCGCCATCGGGTGAACTCGGGCGGGAGGAGTGAGTTCGGTCTCCGGGCGCTACTCGTTCTCTCGAGAGTTTTGCAGCCGTCATCGCACACCAGCCAGAAGTTTTGTATGACGAGCAGCAGTAGGTGCGAGTACGACAACTACCGGTCCTCGGCCGTCACCGGCCGGTGAGTGGCGAGGGTTGTGCCGGACGGCCACTCGATGGAGCGGAAATCGGAATCACGCACATGGGTATTGCGGACAACACAGCGGCGATAAACGACCTCAGCAAGTCCATCATTCAGGCGTACGACGAGATGGATCTCCCGGCACGGCTGTACGTGCCCGGCGTCTTGCTGCCGGCATTTTTGTTCTTTCTCGCGACGATCGGTATCGCCGTCGTTCTCGACGCCTTTCTCCTCGTCAAACTCCTGATTCCGGTCCTCGGCCTGCTCATCTTCTTCGCTGCGATCGGCTATCCCAGACTGGCCGTCGACCAGCGCCGCATCGAGATGGAGAATCGGTTTCACCTGTTCGTCATCCACATGACCATCCTCTCGACGACGAACATAGACCGGATGGAGGTCCTGCGCCAACTCGCACGCGAAGAGGAGTACGGTGAACTCGCAGACGAGATTCAGCGCATCGTCGACCTCGTCGATGTCTGGCATCTGAGTCTCGGCGATGCGTGTCGCCGTCGGGCGAAAGCCGTACCGAGCGAATCCGTCGCTGATCTGCTCGAACGGATGGCCTACACACTCGGTGCCGGCCAGGAACTCGGCGAGTTCCTCCACCAGGAACAGGACGTTCTCGTCGAGAAGTACTCGACGGTCTACCAGCAATCGCTCGGAAATCTGGACGTGTTGAAGGATCTCTATCTCTCGCTGATCATCTCGATGACGTTCGCACTCGTGTTCGCGATCGTTCTGCCGCTGTTGACCGGAAACGATCCGACGCTGACGACGAGCATCGTGATCGTCCTGTTCGTGTTCATCCAGGTCGGGTTCTTCTTCGTGATCCGTGCCGTCGTGCCCGACGACCCGATCTGGTACCTCGAGGACGGGTATCGAACTGCGACGAAGAAACGGATCCTCGGATCGACCGTGGTCGGACTCGGTCTGAGCGGTCTCCTCATCGTCGGTATGGTCGCGCTGCTTTTCGATCTCGTCCCGGGCGCGAGCGCGGTTCCGATCCACGCGCTCCCGTCGCTGCTTTACATGCCGATCGCGACGCTTCCGCTCTTGATTCCCGGCACGGTCTTCTGGTACGAGGAGCGGCAGGTTTTCGATCGGGATCGGGCGTTTCCGAACTTTATCCGGGCGCTGGGGACGAGCGAGAGTGCAAAACAGAGCACGACTACCGAGGTGCTCGCGACGCTCCGGACGCAGGACTTCGGGCCGCTTACCGAGAACATCGACGACCTCTATCGCCGATTGAACATGCGCCTGAGCACCGAGAAATCCTGGCGGTACTTTACCGGCGACGCGAATACGTTCTTGATACAGAAGTTCAGCGAGATGTACCTGATCGGCCGGGAGATGGGCGGCGGACCGAAGCGACTCGGCGAACTCATCAGCTCGAATATGAGCGCGATCATCAACCTGCGCGAGGAGCGAAAGCAACAGACGACGACGTTGGTCGGCGTCATCTACGGGATCACGGCCGCCTCGGCGTTCGCGTTCTTCATGGGTCTCGAGTTGGCGCTCATGCTGTCGAGTTTCAACATTGACCTGGAGGGACAGGTTGCAGGCGGCTCGCTCGTCCACACCGACCAGTATAACGTGCCTATTCTCCGGTATCTGATCGTCCTCGTCCTGATCTTCAACGCGTTCATTTCGTCGCTCGTCCTTCGCGTCGCCGACGGCGGCCACTTCGGGAACTCCTACATTCACTTCGCGGTACTGCTCTGGATCGGTTCGATCACGGGGACGCTTACGGAACGACTGGTCGACGTGCTGATTTCCGTCGATCTCTGATCGAAACCGTCGCCTCCCCGTCGGTCTCGGGCCGCCGCTGCCGGCCGAAAGACAATTCATGGTTCCGCCGAAACGACGACCGAGACGGGAAGATGACGGACGACCACCTTCGATTTTCGACGGCCGATCGCGGTATCGAATCAATACAGAGCGGACTGTTGCTCTTTGGATTCTCGATTCTGTTGTCCCTGTTTATGGGTGCAGTTATCTTTCTGAACGGTGGCTAGAACGAAAGAGGGAGCTTCGAGGATGGAGACGCCCGGACCGGTGAGACGAACTGTCGAGATCGGTCCCGGAGACGACGGCTCTACGCAACGGCGTCTGGATCCGTCGTTACTCGAGTTCAGCGATGAACTCGCCGATCGTCGCCGACTCGTCTAGTCCGTTGTTTACGGCGGCCTCTCGAACCTGCGAGGGCGTGATTGTGGGTGAGAACTCGGATTTTGAGAGCAGTAACGATGCTGTTTGCATCGTGGGTGTTTTGCGCGCGACGTGCTGTGCATACCAGAGGACGAGGTTGTCGAAGGTTCCGACGACGTCGTCCGACGCCGTTCGGTGGCGAACCGTATCGGTGCCGAACTGTGCGACGATGTCGACTGCGAGCCGAGCGTCGCTTCGTTCGAGTTCAGCGGCGAGGATCGAGCGGGCGTGTTCGGGGCTGGGTGGGTGTTGGGGGTGGTGTTGCTGTGGCTGTGATGGGGGCTGTTGTGGTTGCGATTGTGACTGTGGTTGTGACTGCGGTTGACGTTGTGGTTGTGTGTCGGGGGGTTGCTGGCCTGGTTCTTGGGTTTGGGTTTGCTGTTGCTCTTGCTCTCGGGCTGGCTGTGATGGGTGGTTTTGCGGTTGCCCCTGTTTGTGGGATTGCGAGTGCGTTTGGGGCTGCGAACTGTCTTGGCGCGGTGCTGATGGAGACGACTGTTCTGTGACGTCGGGCGGGGAGTGGTCGGCGGAGACGACGTAGCGACTGTCGGAGACTTCGGCGACGTAGGGGCTGTCGGTAAAGTCGAGGTCTTCGGGGGAAAGCGCGCCGCCGCCTTTGGTTCCCGATGGTTGTTCGCCGGGGAGGACGGGCGGAACGTCCGCGTTTTCCTTCGGGTCCGGTGTGTCACCCTCGTTACTATCTGTCATGGAACGATCGATACTGGGTGTACCACGTCAACGAAAAAGAAACCTTTGTTCGGGTTGAAACGTGTGAGAACGGAGTTCAGCGAGACGAGTTCAGCAGTGTGATGTGGTGGTGTGGCCGTGTGAGTGTGGTGGGGTTGCGTGAGTGTGGTGTGACCACATGAGAACGGTAAGCGAGTACAGGAGCAGGGACAGCGCCTGTCCGGGGAGTGGTGCGGCCGTCTCGGCTGTCGGATCGGCCACAATTACTTAATACGTAGGTTGTTATAGTTTCCTTGAATGACGACTTGGTGCCACCGTGAGCGGCGAGCTGATCGCCGAGTGCAGCTCGGCGGCCGGCAGCAGGTGGCGATGAGAGCGAGGACGAACGACGCTAGCAGAACGGGTTCACCATGGTACTCTCGATAATCGGAAATATACTCGGAGACGGCGACGACCGCTCGGGCTCCGGGAACGGCAGTGATGACCTGGTCGGTGGTGACCTCGCCGGTAGTATGAGTGACGACGAGTTGATGCCCGGGACGCGAACGGACGAGAGCGTTGGCGGGAGCAGTGGCGGCAGCGGTGGCGGTGGTGAGGGAAGCGGCGACGGTGATCTCTTTGACGACGGCGATCTCGGTGACGGTGGAGACGAGTTCCTCGACGACGAGTCGATGTCGCTCGACGAGATGGGTGAGATGGGTGAGATGGGTGAGATGGGCGAGATGGACGCCATGGACGGTGGTGGCGGTGGCGTCTCGAGCGAGATCGAATCCCGTGTCGAGGAGATGGAAAACAACGTTGGATCGCTGTCGTCGACGGTGAATACGGTTCAAAGCGAGAACGAGAAAATCAGCGAGTCACTCGACGATATCGAGGAGAACATCCGCAAGTTGCTCGAGGTGTACGAGATGGTCACTCAGGGGGTAAACCCCTTCGTCGAGGGCGATTCGCTGACGGATTCGATGACCGCCGGTCCCGGTGGCGGTGCCCCCGGAAGCGGCGACTTCGGCGGCGAGAGCCTTTTCGACAGTTCCGGCGACGAGGTGGAAGACGAGGCGATCGATGACGACATCGCGAGTGCCGAAGCCGACGAGTTCCTCGACGAGAGCATCATCGACGACGAGGACGGGGCCGACTTCGAGGAAGACGGCGATCTGGAGGACGATCTGAGTATGGATTCAGAAGGAGACGACGATTCGGATTCGGACGGTGAGACGGGCGGTGACGGGGATCTCTCGTTCGACGAGTTGAAATCCGAGTACGAGTCGGGCGACGCAAGCTGGGATGAGGAGGCTGGGGCCGGCGAGGAGACGGCTGACGAAGGCAATGGGTCTCCGGCGCTTGAAATGGACGAGACCGAGCCCCCGATGGAACCTGAATCCGATCCCGAGACCGGTGCCGACGACCTCGGATTCGACGAGGGGGAAGCGGCGGCGGACGCGGAAACGACGGAGTCTGCGGATGACTCAGCGATCGAGGCTGCGGACGGTCCGATCGAGGAGGCGGATGGCCCGTCTCGGAACGCGGCGGCCGACACCGTCGCTCCGTGGGACGACGGCGGCCGGCCGTATCTGGAGACGATCCCCTCCGAGTACGACACCGAGTTCGTCGTGATGGATTGGCTCGAATATCTCGTCGACGAACTCGGCCTCAACGGCGCGGCCCGGACGCTCCGGTTTTACAGCTCGATTCACTGGGTGAGCGGGTCGGTCGAATCGCACCTCCAGACGGTGTTGAACGGATTCGGCGGCGGGCCGGATATCGGCGATCCGGACCCCCACTCCTCGCTCGGCGTCGATCACAAGCGCAGCCTGTGGTGGATCAGCCAGATCGCGACGCCGGAAAAGAAACGGCGACCGTTCGACGAGTGGGTCGACGCGGAGGGAATTGCGGTCCAACAGGCGATGGCCGCAGCCGAACAGCACCAGCCCGAATCGACGGGAACGGACGAAGAGCCGGTGGACGACCCTGTCGCAGTCGAAGGAGCACCAACCGACGTTCCACCAGCGGATACAGAAGGTGACACAGCAGTTGCGGCCGCAGACGAGGAACTGGCGTTCGACGAGGAAACTGACGTGGCTCCCGGCGACAGCAACGAGACGGAGATCGAACTCGAAGTCGATGCCGAGGGTGATGTCGATGGCGACACTGCCACCGAAGCAACCGACGACGCCACTGCCGACGAGAACGACGATCTCGAACTCGAGTTCACCACGGACGAACCGCTCGATCCGGATGCGGGCACCGATCCGTTCGGTGCGGACGGGGACGACGTCGCCGACGAGGCGACGGGGCCACTGACTGACGAACCGTCCCGCGCCCGCGAGCGGTCGGACGAGCCCGAGCAGGGTGAACGCGCGGACGCGGCCGATCTCGAAACCAACGATGCACAGAAGATCTTCATCGAAGAGGCCGAGGACTCCGCGGACTCCACGGAGTCCGTAGAGACCGGCGGGGCCGAGCCGTCCGTCGGCACCGAGTCGATGACCCACTCACCGTCGGACGGGCAGCGAACGGAACTCGCCGAGCCCGAGGTGGCCGACGGCGGACAGATGATCTGGGTCGATTCCGACGTCGTACTGTCGGCGTCCGGCGCGCGACTGTGTGACACCCGCGGAAACGCCGGACGGGGCGCTGGCGGGCGAGCCGACCGGGCCCAACCCGCAAAGCCCCTCGTCTCCGACGAGCCGGCAGATCTCGACGGCTGGCAGGTAGAACGCATCAAACTCCTGCTCGCGCCGGAGGATCTCGAGCACGACCGGCCTCGCGATCGTGATCGCGACCGTACGCACGGCCACACTCACGACGACCGCGTGTCCGACACCGAACGCACCACCGACGACCACACCCACCAGCAGTAAGGAGACGAGACGACGATGAGTCAGTTTAAAAACATCTTCTCACTCGGCTTAGACGACCGCGACCGACTGAACAAGGAACTCGGCGGCGGTATCCCGACCGGGAGTATCGTACTGATGGAAGGCGACTACGGTGCCGGCAAGAGCGCCATCTCACAGCGGTTCACCTACGGGCTCTGTGAGACCGGCAAGTCAGTTACCTTTCTCTCGACCGAACTCGAGGTCAAAGGCTTCGTCGAGCAGATGGACTCGCTGAACTACAACGTGGAGGAACACCTCCTCTTCGAGAATTTGTTGTTCCTCCACGGCGACTTAGACAGCGGCGGCGTCCTCTCCTCGACGGAGGAGGAACAGACGCGCCAGGATCTATTGACCGATCTGATGGACGAGGACACCCTCTGGTCCGCAGACGTCATCATCATCGACACCTTCGACGCCATCCTGCGCAACGATCCGAAGTTCGAAGCGCTGGTCAGACAAAACGAGGAGCGACAGGCCGCCCTCGAGATCATCTCGTTCCTGCGAGACGTGATCTCCCAGGGCAAGATCGTCGTGCTGACCGTCGACCCCTCGACCGTCGGCGAGGAAGCGATCGGTCCGTTCCGATCCATCGCCGACGTCTTCATCGAACTCGAGATGATCGAAGTCGGCAACGACATCCGCCGGCAGCTGTTCATCAAGCGCTTTGCGGGCATGGGCGAACAGGTCGGCGACCGGATCGGGTACTCGGTTCGGTCGGGGACGGGAATCGTGATCGAGAACCGGAGTGTTGCCTAGAGGGTGACGGTCGCATGACCGAAATGGGAACGCCGAAGCCGTCGGACGAGCTTCAGGAGTTGGCCGCGCGTCGCCCGCACCTCCGCGAGCACCTAAAGAAGTTCAGACAGATCACGGGCGAGTTCCCGCTGTTGATCGACGAGCCCTCCGCCGAGTACGAGACGTCACATCCGAACGTGCTGTATCCGGTCGGTGGACCGATCTACAGCCATATCTACGGCGATGTCGGGACGAAGATGCAGTACTTCGCCGTCGAACCGACGCTCTCGGAAGAGGAGCAATCGGTCTTTTCGACGGTCAAAGACTCGCTGCTTCGCCGAAGCGCGAGCAAGACGGCCCCCGAGAAGGACGCCGAGTACAGCGACCGGATCGAGGAACTCCTGACCGAGTCGACCCACATCAAGGGCGAGGCGGTCGAGAACATTGTCGAGCGGCTCAAGGTTCGCTTCCACCCCGGGATTCAGGAGGTCCCCCAGGAAACCTACGAGAACATCCGCTACCGACTGAATCGGGACATCGTCGGTCTGGGACCGCTCGAACCCGTCATGCGCGACCCGGCCAACGAGGACATTCACGTGATCGGCCCCAACGAGTGTTACGTCGACCACGGCGTCTACGGCATGGTCGAGACGACGGTCGACTTCGGCAGCCAGGACGAGTTCGATCGCTGGCTCAGCAACATGGGCGAGCGAATCGGGAACCCGATGACCGACGCCGAGCCGATCGTCGACTCCACGCTACCCGATGGCTCGCGTCTGAACGTAATCTACAGCGACGACGTGAGCGTGAAGGGGCCGAGCCTCACCATCCGTCAGGGCGACGAGGTACCGCTCTCGGTCACCCAGATTACGAACTGGGGAACGCTCTCGCCCGAGTTGGCGGCGTACCTCTGGCTGTGTCTCGAGAACGAGCGCACCGTCTTCGTCGTCGGCGAGACGGCGTCGGGGAAGACGACGACGCTGAACTCCATCATGACGTTCATTCCCCGCGACTCGAAGATCTACACCGCGGAGGACACCGCCGAGGTGCTGCCGCCTCACGACACCTGGCAGCAGCTCCTGACGCGGGAAAGTCGCAGCGAGGACAGCGCGGACGTCGACATGTTCAATCTGGTCGAGGCTGCACTGCGGTCTCGCCCAGAGTACATCGTCGTGGGCGAGGTTCGTGGCGAGGAGGGTCGCATGGCGTTCCAGGCGGCCCAGACCGGCCACCCGGTCATGCTGACCTTCCACGCGAGCGATATCGTCTCGATGATCCAGCGCTTTACCGGGGACCCGATCAACGTTCCCGAGACGTTCATGGACAACGCCGACGTCGCGCTGTTCCAGAACCGCGTGAAACAGGGCGACGACGTGCTCCGTCGCGTCACGAGCGTGCAGGAGATCGAAGGCTACTCCGAGGAGATGGACGGGGTCGTCACCCGACAGGTGTTCTACTGGGACCCCGTCGAGGACGAAATCGTCTTCCAGGGGATGAACAATTCCTACGTCCTGGAGGAACAGATCGCAACCCTGCTCGGCTACGCCGACACCCGCGACATCTACGACGACCTCCAGTTCCGCGCCGACATCATCGAACGGATGATCCAGGAGAACATCCTGGAGTATCACGAGGTGAACTCGGCGATCGATTCCTTCCAGCGCGACGGCGTCGAAGGCCTGCCGTTCCACGTGACGCGGCCGGACTGACGACCTGGCGAGCGACGACTGTGACCGGTGGTGAGGCTTCGTCAGCGACCGTCGTGTAAAGAGCTAAGAGATTTCGCCTAGAAGAACGGTGTATGACTGAAGACGTCGTCGCCGACTTTACTGGCCGGTTTTTCCGCAACCACGGTGAGTCGCCGGCCACGCCAACATCGGGGCGGATCATCATGACCAGACGGCGGCTCGTCCTCGCGACGAACGACGACAAGACGACGATTCCGCTCTCGACGGTGATCGATATTAACGTCGGCAACGTTCCGAGCCACGTCAAGCAGTTCTTCGATGACACGGTGACGATCGGGTACGACGTGGACGGGCGGACGCGAAGCGCGGTCATCGAGAGCACGGGCGAAACCGTCGACACCTTCGTTGCGATTCTCTTCCGCTGTCTGCTCAACGGCCGAAAGGCGGCGGTCAAACATCCGTCACGCGTCGGCGGTCGCGTGAAAGACACCCCCGTCGTCCCGGGAAAGATCCGCATCAAGAACCGGCAAATCGAGGTCACGACCAAACGCGACACGTTCAGCTTCGATGTCGAAACCGTCATGCGAATCGAGCGTTCGAACAAACTCGGCGACCGCGACGACCGCGTCACGCTGGTCGTCAAGTACATCGATACCGACACCGACGCCGGACTGACCAAAACCTCGCTGATCTCGCCGGCCAAGAGCCAGTACGTCAACCTGCTCGGCCGATTCCTCCGCCTCGAGTTCGACGACCTGCGCGAGGAGGTGGCGGATATCGATCTGACGAACCCCGAAAAGCGCGTGCTGGTCGGCATTCACGCGACGGGCGGCGATATCGACTTTACGAACATGCTCGACGGCGACCCGGCCTACGTGACGAACGTGTTGAACTCGGTCCAGAACAAAGACCTCGTGCTCGAGAACGGCAACGGGCTGTCGCTGACGGCGAAGGGACGGATTATCGTGAGCGAACGGATCGAAGACGTCAACGCCTGAGGTTCGGGTCGAACCGGGAGAAAGATAGAGGAAGAAACGACGAACGACGCGCTATCGTTGGCGGTCGAAGAGTTCGTCCGGATCCACGCGCGTATTCTCCGAGTTCTCGATCAGCAGATCGTCGAGCGCCTGCTTGAGTTCGGCGCGGCGCGGAAGCGCGAGCATCTGACAGGTAAACACCTGGTCGCTGTTGGTCTGGATGTTCGAATCGAGCATGAACGCGTGGTCGTCGGTTTCGGCCATCTGGGCCGTGATCGGCGTCATGATCGAGGAGCCGGTGTCGGCGACGAACTGGGGCGGTTCGTGCTTGATCTCGGCGTTCAACACGTTCGCCCAGCCGTCGACGAACCCGCTGGTCATGATGTTGCCGAGTTCTTTCAACGCTCCCTGTTCGACGGACCCCCACTGCTCGTCGGTCTCCATCGGCACGAGCGAATCGACGACGGCCCGGCCGGAGGGCTGGTCGAAGAGAATCACGAGATTCCCGCTGAATTTCCCGTCGAACGGCATAACCGTGCCGACGTAGCGCTTGTTGCCGACCTCCATCGGAATGTCCTCGATCGGCACCAGCGTCAGCCGGCTGATCTCGACGGTCGTATCGATGCCGGTCATCGACGTGATGTTCGTCGCGGCTTTCTCCGCCCCCTCCTTGGTCATGTCGTTGAAAACCTTGAGCTTCTCCACCGAGACGATGTCGTCGGTCTTCGGCTCGAACGCCCGCTCGAGCGAACTCGAGTCGGGAACGAGGAGGATTCGAAAGTCGATCGGCTCGTTAACGCCGTCGTGGGACGCCTCGACGCGACTTCGGAAGACGAACAGGTAATTCTCCTCGTTCGTCGCGGACTTCGGGAGCACGTCCGTACCCGTCCCCTCGATGTATGCCGGCGGCGAACTCTTGATCTTCGCGTTCAGGTAGTTCGCCCAGCCGTCGACGAAGCCGCTGGACATGATATTGCCCACTTCCTTGATGCTGCTCTTTTTCTTCGCCGGATCGTCGGCCGGCACGAGCTCGTCCGTGATGGCCTTGCGTCCCTGCTCGTCGAACGCCAGGACGACCTCGCCCGCGATTTCGCCGGAGAGGTCGATGTTGACGCCGGCGTACTCGTTGCCGATGAACTCGTACTGGAGATCCGACGAGGCCATCAGGGAGACGTTCGTCACCTGAACGGTCGTACTGATGCCGGTGAGCTGGGAGAGCGACTCGGCGGCCGATCGGGCACCGTCGTGAGCGAGCTCTTGGTAGGTCTCGAGCTCGCGGATGTCGATTTGCATGGAGAATTACTCGGCGGCGATGCTGTTGAGTTCTTCCAGGACGCTCTCCTTCTGGAACGGTTTCGTGATGTACCCTTCGGCACCGGCTTTGATCGAGTCTTTCATCTGCTCGGCCTGCTCGACGCTGGTGCACATGACGACCTTTGCGGTGGAGTCCATATCGGTGATCTCGTCGGTCGCCTCGATCCCGTCTTTGATCGGCATCACGATGTCCATAAAGACGATGTCCGGCTGTTCTTCCTGATAGAGCTCGACGGCTTCGACCCCGTTTTCGGCCTCGCCGACGATGGTGTGGTCCTCCTCCAAAATTTCACGGAGGAGATCCCGCATGAAGCCGGAATCGTCCGTGATCAGCACATCCATGGACGAGTCAATACACTCAGATTACTTAATGATATTGACCAAGATAATGACACTGGGTGCTGTGATAAACACGGCTGTGAGAGCGCCGGTGAGAGCCGTGGTGATGGCAATAGTGGTGGTGAGGGCGAGGGTGATAGTTGATGGTGGTGCGTGTAAACCAAGCGTGTGACGGGAATCGGGGAGTCCGAAAGATCGGCGTTCGCGATGATCGGGGGTAGCGGCTNGATAGTTGATGGTGGTGCGTGTAAACCAAGCGTGTGACGGGAATCGGGGAGTCCGAAAGATCGGCGTTCGCGATGATCGGGGGTAGCGGCTCTGATACTGCCTGTGTGCCGCCCGAGTGAGGACGGTTTCGGTCGACTGCATTGCCGAACGGCCATAAGCTTTACAACCGTATGGGCATAAACCGGTTCTATATCTGATAATAGAAGCGAGAATACGGGTTAGTACATCCGGGCGGCGGGAAAAACAAACGCGTTACTCGGTCCTACGTTCGGCGGTAGATCCGATGGCGGTTGTCAGTGGCCTCGAACGTGGACTTGAGGGCCGGTGGAATCGTCTCGCTCTTGCCGATGACGAGATAGCCGTCCCGGCGAAGCGACCGGGCGATCGTCTCGAGCATCGAGCGCTTGTACTCGGTGTCGATGTAGATGAACAGGTTCCGGCAGGTCACGAGGTTGAACCCGGACTTCGACGCACCGCTGATGAGGTCGTGGCGTTCGAAGGTGACGGATCGTTTGACCGACTCGCGGACGCGATACGTGTCGGCGTCGGGATCGTGGTCGACGTACTGCTCGTAGTTCGACAGGAACCCGAGTTCACCGCCGAGGTCGGTCGTTCGGGAGTCCTCGTAGACGCCTTCGCGGGCGACATCGAGCGCGTCCTCGCTAATGTCGGTCGCCAGGATTTCGACGGCGGTCTCGTCGATCTGAGGGTCGTCGTGGACGAGCATCGAGAGGGAGTAGGGTTCGCGCCCGTCCGCACAGGCGGCACTCCAGATGGTGAGTTGCCGTTCGCTCGCCGAAAGCGTTCGGAGAACGTCTCGGAGCCCATCCCAGACCTCAGGATTGCGAAAGAAGCCCGTGACGTTGATACTCATCGAATCGAGCAGCGCCGCCTGTTCGTCGGCATTCGCCCGGAGGTACTCGAAGTACTCGTCGTAGTCGTCACACTCCGTTCGCCGGAGTCGAGCCGTGACTCGTCGGTCGAGGTAGCTATCGTTGTAGTGGCTGGGCGAAAATCCCAATTCGGTTTCCATATAATCGAGAAGCGCAGTGAACGAGTCGTCGACAGTCACGGTTCTACGTAACTCTCAGATTTTGTGCAATAATAATCTTCCGGCACTGTGTAGCCGTCTTACGTGTCTTAAATCGTTGCTTCGTATATGTGTATTCGAATATATGTGGTGGAGTTTCAACGCGGAAATCGCCGGCAAGCCCCGAGATACCGAGGACCTGATGGTGACACTAACGTGGAGGCTGCCGTAGTTCGAGTGGGAAGTGACTGGCCTGTGGTGTCGTGTCTCGTCGTCCGAGTCGCTGGCAACAACGGTTATGTACGCCGAGTGTGAGGGATACGGTACTATCGAGAGTCAGTTCAGCC
Source organism: Natrialba aegyptia DSM 13077 (assembly GCF_000337535.1). Taxonomy (GTDB): domain Archaea; phylum Halobacteriota; class Halobacteria; order Halobacteriales; family Natrialbaceae; genus Natrialba; species Natrialba aegyptia. The sequence continues at coordinate 449,879 of NZ_AOIP01000015.1, read as the reverse complement.
AGCCGGTTGAACGGGCCCTATACCACCGCTGCGAGGAGACTACGGGATGCAACTCGATTCACTGATACCAACGACGATTCGACGCCAGTATAGTGTCAAAATAGCCGTCGCGATGGGCTGTGTCGCCGCTGTGACGATCGGATTCGGAGTGCTGTTCGGACTCCACATCGTCAACGGGCCGGCGGACGGAGTCCAGGACCGAGCCATCGCCGCGCTGACCGGATTACTGGTCGTTTTCTCGGTCAATCTCGGGCTCGTCGGGATCGTCCTCGGCGGCAACGTCGCGCTCGCACTTCGCCAACTCGGTGATAGCGCCGAGCGGATCGGTGACGGCGAGTTCGACGTGGACGTAGAAACCGATCGCGTCGACGAGATCGGCCGCCTATACGGGTCGGTTGGGACGATGCGTGACTCCCTCGAGACGACGCTCAAGGACATGGAAAGCGAACGAGAGCGGGCGCAAACGGCCCAGCAAGAGGCCGAGAAGCAGGCCGAACAGTTGGAGGCCGAGCGAGAGCGGATTCAAGACCTCCAGCACCAGGCCGAGCGCCAGAACCACCTCCTCGTCGAGGAGGCACAGCGCTTTTCGGCCGTGATGGACGAGTGTGCCGACGGCGATCTCAGCCAGCGCCTCGATCCGCAGGTCGACGACGAGGCTATGCAAGCGATCGCCGACTCGTTCAATCGGATGCTCGACCAGATCGGCGATGTCGTCATCGAGGTTCAGGAGACGAGCGAGACGGTCGATGAGATGTCCGCGGATCTCCAGGGCTCGAGCCAGCAGATCCGCGCAGCCAGCCAGGAAGTCGCCGAGTCGGTCCAGGAGATCGCGGACGGAGCGACGGGACAAACCGACGACCTCGAAGTTGCGGCAAGCGAGGTCAGTGACCTTTCCGCGGCCACCGAAGAAGTCGCCGCGACGACCTCCGAAATCGCGACCCAGTCCGAGGAGATGTCGACGCTGGCGGACGACGGCCAAAACGCTGCCGCCGACGCGGCGGACAACATCGACGAACTGGTTGCGACGACCGAACGCGTCGTCGGGACCGTCGACGAACTCAACCGCGAGGCGGATCAGATCGGCGAAGTCATCTCGCTCATCGACGACATCGCCGACCAGACGAACCTTCTCGCGCTGAACGCGAACGTCGAAGCGGCCCGCGCGAACGAGAGCGGTAACGGCTTCGCCGTCGTCGCCAACGAGATCAAGGCCCTCGCCGAGGAGACGATGGACGCCGTCGACGAAATCGAGGGCACGCTCGAATCGATCCGCGACCGAACCGAGACGACTGCAGACGAGATTACGACGGTCGACTCGAACATCAAGATGACCGCAACGCGCGTCGAGGAACTCCAATCCCAGCTCGAAACGATCACCACGGAAGCGGATCAGATGGACGCGAGCATTCAGGAAATCGCCCAGACTGCAGACGACCAGGCGAGTTCAGCCCAGGAACTCGCGACGATCGTCGACGACGTGACCAGCGTCTCGGCGGAGACGAGTAGCCAGTCCGAACAGGTCGCGGCTGCAGCCGAGGAGACGACGGCGACGACCGAGAACGTCTCGTCGATGGCGGGCGACCTCGACGAGCAGGCACAGCGGCTGAACGAACTGCTTGCGACGTTCACGATCGGGAGACAGACCGGTGCGACGCCGGCCGCGGCTGGCGTCCCCGGCGCGGGTGACGACTGACGAGTGCCGATGATCGAACACACCACCACCTTCACGCTAACGAGTGCGATCCTCGCGGCGATGACCGTCGGCTTCCTCGTCCGGACGCGTCGGCTCGCGGTGAACTCGCGACGGTACGGCTACGCGGTCGTCGGTGCGTGCGCTGCGATGTGCGCGGCGTATCTGCTCATGGCTGCGGAGCTGCTGACCGTGACGACGACCGGTCGCGAGGAGTCCATCGCACGGTTTCTGGGGTACTCGATCGCCTGGGGAACGGTTTGTTACGTCCTCGGTGCCGTTTCGGGTGCAGACCGCCGGTACACGTTGGCGGCGTTCGGCGCGATTCTGATCAGTCTCTGGGCGACGGTGGCGAGTTGGATTCTCGGCGGGCGCGCCGGAACGCTCGTCTCGCTCGTCATCGTGGCCGGCGTGATCGCACTGGCCGGCGTGCTGTACGGGCCGCTCGCACCCGGTGAGAAACGAACTGGCAGTGAACGAACGCTGCTGTACACCCGACTCAAAAAACTGACCGTCCTCGTGTTCGTCGGCCTCCTCGTGACGGGGATGCTGTCCGAGCAAAACCTCGCGTTTACCGACGCGTTCGTCGGCCAGACGCTCGCGACGTACCTCGATATCGTCTGGCTCGCCGGCTTCGGCAGCCTGGTTCTCGAGAGCGCGGCTGCACTCGGCGATACCGCACCGGCCGCTCCGATGAACTCGCCGCCGACTGCGGGCGATACCGCCGGCAATAGCGACAGTGCCGGCGATGTTCCCAAGACAGTTCAGCGCGCAGAGTGAGCCGTGCTGTTCGGCCGCTCGTTTCTCCATCGAGCTTCCGTTCTCCCCGTCTTCGCTCGACGCTTTCCGCCCGTTCAATTCGCGCCGCTCCGTTCGATACTCGTGAGCCCCGCCACCAACTGCAACTGAACTCGAGAGCCCGCCTGGAGTACCAGCTCAAACTGTTTACACACTCCTCACACAGTTGTCGTGCGATTAGATGTGCTTTGACTGGCAGCGCCTTTCAGTGGCGACGAGAGTTCGACAGTTCGTCCTGTGCGAGTCGGTCGACTTCCGATTCGATTTCGTCGACCAACTCGTCGACCCGATCGTTTTGCTCGACGATCGCCTCGATTTCGTCGGCGACTTCGTGTGATTGGTCCATTGCAGTATCGGTCATACTCGCGACCTCTTCGGTGCTTGCGGCCTGATCGTCGGTCGCCGTCGCGACCTCCTGGATGCCGGTACTTGCCTCCTGGACCGATTCTTCGATGCGTTCAAGATTGTCGACGGTTTCTTCGACCAGTTCGACACCGCTCTCGATTTCGTCGTTTGCGGTTTCGAGACTCTCGACGGTTTCCTCAGTATCGTCCTGGATCTGGTCGATCATCCGCTCGATGTTCTTCGCCTCCTCCTGGGACTCCTCGGCGAGGGACTTGACCTCGTTGGCGACGACGGCGAAGCCGTCACCGGCCTCGCCTGCCGTTGCCGCTTCGATCGAGGCATTCAGCGCTAACAGGTTCGTCTGATCGGCGATGTCGTTGATCACGTCGACGATATCGTCGATCTTCTGGACGCTCTCGCGCAGGTTCTCGACGTCCGCCGTCACCTCATCCGCCGCCTCGTCGACAACGCCCATCTTGTTGATGGCCTCCTCGGCCGTGTCCGTGGTATCGTTCGCGATTTCTTCGGCGCGTTCGCTCGTCGCACTGACCTCCTCGGCGTTCGAGGCGATCTCCTCGACCGTCGCCGAGAGTCCCGCGACCTCGCTCGAAATCTCACCCATCGCGTCGGACTGGCTGGCCGCCAACTCGCTGATCTCACCGGAGCGGTCCGAAACCTCCGCCGACCGCTCCCGGAGTTCAGTGACGGACTGCTGGACGTTCTGCGAGACGTGCGTTCGGTGCTCGAGTTCAGCCTCGACGTCCGCGTAGGCGGTGATGTAGGTGTCCATCGCGATCTGCTGGTCGACGTTCAGCAGTTTGAGCGCGGACAGGGAGTGCTCGACCATCTCGTTGACCATCGCACGGGCTTGCGAGAGCGGGACGAGCGGGTCGTCGCTGTCGCTTGCGTCGATTGTCCCTGCGATCTCGGCTCCAGTCTCGCTCCCGCTTTTCCGTCCGTTTTCAACGCCGCTTTCAACGTCGGTTTCAGCCGCACCGGCGGGGGCAGCCGCCGCTTCCATATCGGCTTTCGCCTCGTCGGCGAGCGCATCGAGAATACCCTCGTAGTAGATGGTATAGCCGCCGAGATAGAACTTCGGTCCCAGATCGAGCATGTCGTGAATCTTGCCGATCCTGGCCCGGCGCTCGACGTACTGTTTGCCGTACTCGCCGCGGCCGAGATCCCTGAGATACTCGGCCTGAGTTCGTTTGAGCGCCTCGACTGACTTCGAGGAACTATCGATGATCGCCGTCGCCGCCGCGTCCGACTGCAGGTGATCGTAAAACTCCGTGACGACTTCGTCGGCGATGTCGTCGAAGAGCGATTCCATCGATTCGAGTCGGTCGGCGTCTTCGGGGCCGAAGCCGGTGAACTCCTTTCGCCACTCGATCTCGCGGCGGTCGAGACCGATTTCGTCGGCGAGTGCTTCCCCGTCGACCTGCCCCCGATTCGTCGCGTCGATCTTGAACTCAGCTCCGCCGTTCGAATCCGAATCCGCATTCGGACCCGACTCTCGGTTCCGATCCCGTTGCTCGTCGCGTTGCGTACGCATTAAGTCCTTCTTTCGCCGATCCGATCATATACTTGGTGGCAGGCAGCCGAGTGGTGACGCCCGGTCGGAGTCGGCACCCCCGAATCGAGTACCGCTCTCGGGCGGCCGATCCACGCGTCAGGGACTCACACCCGAACCGCCGTCGGATCGATCCACAGGACGAACTCGTCGTCCTGGCGAACGATCCCCGCGATCCCGTCCCCCTCGACCGACGTATCCACGGCGTCCGTCTCCAGCTGTCGAACCTGGTGGACCTCGTCCGCGAGCCACCCGATCCGATCCGTCGACCCGCGCTTTCGCTTGAAGACGATGATCCGACTCCCGAGTTCATCGCCGGCGTCCTCGCCGAAAATCGTCCGCAAATTCACGATTTTCGTGGTCTCGCCGCGCAGATCCATCACGCCCTCGACGTGGGCCGGCGTGTTCGGGATCGGCGTCAACTCGTCGGTGTTGACGATCTCCGCGACGTACCCGATATCGACGCAGTATCTGTTCTCGCCGAGATCGAACTCGAGGACGTGTGCGCTCGCACTCGCAGTTGCGTCCGTCTGGCTCTCGTCGGGTTGTTGCGTGCCGTCGTCCGTGTTCGTCGTGCTCATGGGCGGTAGTGATCAGTTCGCGTCCGTCGAGAGTCGACGGACGTCGGTTTCGATCTCCTCGAGCAGGTCCTCGACCGTCGTCGCGTGCTCGTCGATCGTTCCGAGGCCGTCGACGACCTGCTGGGACTGTTCCATCGCGGTGTCGGTCATGCTCGCGACCTCCTCGGTGCTCGCGGCCTGGTCGTCGGTTGCCGTCGCGACCTCCTGGATGCCGGTACTCGCCTCCTGGACCGAGTCTTCGATCCGTTCGAGATTGTCGACCGTCTCTTCGACCAGATCGACGCCGGTCGAGACGCGCTCGTTCGCCGTATCGAGGCTTTCGACTGTTTCCTCGGTATCGTTCTGGATCTGCCCGATCATCCGCTCGATGTTCTTTGCCTCCTCTTGGGACTCTTCGGCGAGGGACTTGACCTCGTTTGCGACGACGGCGAAGCCGTCACCGGCCTCGCCCGCCGTCGCCGCCTCGATCGAGGCGTTCAGCGCGAGGAGGTTCGTCTGATCGGCGATGTCGTTGATCACGTCGACGATCTCGTCGATCTTCTGGACGCTCTCGCGCAGGTCTTCGACGTCCGCCGTCACCTCGTCCGTGGCTTCCTCGACACCTTCCATCTGGTCGATGGCCTCCTCGGCCGTGTCCGTGGTGTCGTTCGCGATTTCCTCGGCGCGTTCGCTCGTCGCACTGACCTCCTCGGCGTTCGAGGCGATCTCTTCGACCGTCGCCGAGAGGCCCGAGACTTCGCTTGCGATCTCGTTCATCGCGTTCGACTGCTCGCTCGCGAGTTCGGAAATCTCGGTCGTCCGGTCCGTGACGGCGGCGGTCGAGTTCGCGGCGTCGCTGAGCGTGTCCTGAATGCGCGCGTGGGTATTCTCGCGGTCGTCGCGAGTTCGGGCCTGTTCCTCGAGTCGGGACTCGTACTCCGCGAGCCGGGCGTCGTCCTCTTCGAGTTGCCGTTCGTACGACTCGACCTGCGATTCGTGGGCGCTCGCGTATGAGCGTATCGCGAGTTGCTGGTCGACCAGGGTCAGGCGCAGCAGCGAGAGCGTTCGATCGACCACCGCGTCGACGGCGTCGTCGACGGCGTCACCGCCGGCAGCATCGACGGAGCCGGTGTCGTCGTCACGGTCACGATTACGATTACGATCGCCACCCGGCACACCGTCTCCACCCGCGCTCCCGAACTCGGCTTTCACGTCGGCACCGAGTTCGGCGAGGAGCGTCTCGTAGATGGCACCGAACGAGCCGATGTAGGCGTCGGGGCCGGCCGCGAGGAGGGTCGCGATGGCTGGACTCGACAGCCGGTCGTCGAAGAACGCAGCGTCGGTTCGGCCCCCTTCGAGACCGTCAATTAGCGCCGACTGCGCGGCTTCGAGGTCGCGCGTGCTCGCGTCGGGCTGTTGGTCGAGGGCGGTCGAGACCGCGGGATGGCGACAGGCGGCCTCGACGGCGTCTTCGGGGAGCTCCGACCGAGCACTCTCGAAGATGTGTGATAGCGAGTCGAGTCGGGCCTCGTCCTCGGCGTCCAGCGACACGAGTTCGGTTGCGCGGTCGACGCTTGCGGGGTCGACGGTGACGTTCGCGATGGCGTCTCCGTCCGCGTTCGAGGCCGGGCCGTTGCGCTCGGTGGCGCGGTCGGTGTCGGCCGCGGTCTCGAGACGGGAGGCTCCGCCGTCCGTTCTGGGCATAGTCGTGACAGTGATAGTCAGCTAAATAAGTGTTTTTGCAGATTCGGGTGAGACGGGCGCTGGCCGGCCATAACAGTCATATACGGTGGCTACTCGACCGGTGATCGATACCCGAGTCGCAACGGACAACGGCGTCTCACCTAGTCGATTGTTTCGATGAGTTCGTCGATGTCGAGCCAGGCGACGAGCGTCGTCCGGTCGTCGCCGTCCTGTTTCTTGATGATGCCGCGGACGCAGTCGTGCTGGTGGTCGCCCGCGGCGTCCATCACGCTGCCCGTCTCGTCGATCTGGGAGTCGCGGTAGGTGACCGCCTGGGACACGTCGGTCACGCGGACGCCGAGTTTCTGCTTGTCGTCGTCGCGTTCGAGCACCACGATGTACTGGTCGTCCGAGAGTTCGTTGCGCTCGACGTCGAGCATCGTCGTCGGATCGAGAACGCCCGTGATCTCGCCGCGCAGGTCCGTCACGCCGTCGATCGCTTCCGGTCCGCGCGGGAAGCGCGTGATGTCTTTCATCTCGACGATGGCGCTGATTCGATCGATTTCGATGGCGTATCGGTTCTCGTTGAGATAGAACTCGAGCATCTGGATGGTCGACTCGTCGTCGTGGGCGGAGTGGATCAGCGTGTTGCCCTGCTCGAACATCTCGTTCTTGCGACCGGCGGTGCCCTCGCCGTAGCCGTCGGTATCCTCCATCATGGCCGAGGCGTCGACGGTCGGCTCGGAGCCGACGTCCGCGAGGTTTGCGACGGCGGATTGGCCGGCGATTGCGCCGCCGAGTTCGGTGGTGGTTGCGTTAGCGTTGGCACTGGCGTCGGCGGTGGCGGTCGCGTCTGCGGTGACGGTCGCGTCGGCGGTCGTCTCGGTTTCGTCGTAGTTGACTGTGACGTCGCCGGTGTCGGTATCGGTTCCAGTGTCGGTGCCGGTGGTGGCGGCAGCGTCGGCGGGTGCGCTCTCAGTTTCGGTAGCGGCTCCACCGGTGCCGGTTTCGGCACTGTTGCCATCGCCATCGGTGACGGCCACCTCGTCCTCCTGTGTCTCGTCGAGAGGTGCTGGTTCGGTCGTCGACGTGTCTTCTGCGTGGGCCGCGTCCGTGTTCCGACTCGAGTTCACCGCGTCGTCTGCGTCCGTGTCTGTGTCTGTGTCCGGATCCGGGTTCGGTTCCGCGTCGGCAGCGGTCGCTGTTTCCCGCTCCGTCTCCGTTGCGCCCGACGGGGTGGGTTCGGTTTCGGTTGGAGCCGTCGATTCAGTCTCTGTCTCAGCTTCAGCCTCGGATTGGGATTCGGATTCGGATTCAGATTCGGACGCCGTCTCAGCGTCGTCGCTTTCGGTACCACTGGTCGCGCGGTTGCGCATCTCTCGGATGCGTCGTGCTCTGTCGTCGGTCATGCCGGTACCTCCTGTGGGCTGCACTGCTCGTCGACCGTCTCGGCCATGTCGAGGAACACCTCGGTCATGTCCGTCTCCTCGTCGACTGCAAAGACGGAGTTGCCGGCAGCGAACGCCCGCTGGAGGGCGACCCGCTTTCGGACCCGAAACAGCGGCACGCTCGGTAGCGCCTCGTCGAACCACTCGAGCATCTCCGTCGCCGCCCGCGTGTTCTCGATCCGGTTGGCGACCAGCGCCCGCGGCTCGATCGTCACGTCGTGGTCCATCTCGAGCGCCCCGACGTAGTCGAACAGCAACTCGAGCGAGCGCTTGCTCGTCGGTTCGGCGAGCGCCGGGATCACGAGGTTTTCCGTCGCGTACAACGCGTTGTCCGTCAACAGCCCGAGGTGTGGCGAACAGTCCACGATCGTGACGTCGTAGTCGCCGTCGGCCTCGAACCGGTCCAACAGCGTATCCAGCCGCGTCTCGCCGTCCGGTTCCTGGACGAGCGTCGATTCTGCCGCGTTCATATCGACGTTACTCGTGACGACGTCCATCTCCGCGTGCTCACGGCGCAAGGCGTCGAGTTCGACGCCGGCCGGATCGACGAGGCCGTCGAGCAGCGACGGCGGCTCGTCGTCGTAGGCCTCGAGCAGTCCGAGCCCCTCGGTCGCGTTGCCCTGCGGATCGAGATCGACGAAGAGCACGTCCCGTCCGAGTTCGTTCAACGCACCGGCGAGGTTGATCGCGACGGTCGTCTTTCCGACGCCTCCTTTCTGATTTGTCACACACAGCCGAGCAGCTCCCGCCATTCGAGTGAGTCGTTTCAACTCTGCCTACATAACTCACACGGCCAGGGGGTTCGTGGCGGCAGTAGTCGTGGCGGTGTCTGCGGTGTCACGCTCGCGGCGGACCACAGCGGCCGAACGCTTTATGCGGAGGTCATTACAAACCAGTGCCATGGCAGTGAACGGATCGAGCGTCGACACCGTCGAGACGGCGGTTGCGGCGGCCGCGGTGGCTGGTTCTCCCGTCCGTCGGGCGGTCAGTGCTGGCGCGTCGGGCGATGGGGTCGGGTGGACCGAACGCCGGGAGAGGTATCTCGGCGGTCCGACTCGGGCACCGGAGAGACGGGACGGGGCGACGTGGACGGCGAACCGATCGGGATGGGATCGCGGCGGAACACACCACTGCGTGCAGGATCGGCCGCCTGCCCGTCACGGAGACGGGAGACGCAGCTAATGGTTCGAGCAGTTATCGCGGACGATTCGGCGGTGATGCGCGAGACGCTCGGAAAGATCCTCGAAGACGGCGGCATCGACGTGGTCGCCCGGGCCAAAGACGGCACCGAGGCGGTCGAGTTCATCGAGCGTCACGATCCCGACGTGGCGACGATCGACATCCAGATGCCGGGATTGACGGGCCACGAGGTCATCGAACGGGTGATGGCCGAGCATCCGATTCCGATGCTGGTCATCAGTTCCCAGACGACGCGCAACGCGGATGCGACGTTCGACGCGCTGGAGGCCGGAGCGGTCGATTTCCTGGCGAAGCCGTCGGGGGACGGCTCGGTCAATATCTGGTCCCAGCAGGAGACGATCGTCGATCGGGTCAGGGCGGTCGCGCAGGCGGACGTGGCGGGGATGGAGACGGACCGATCCAGCCGCGAGCGGTCCGACCCCCAGCCGATCGCCGTCAACGCCGAATTCCCCTGCGATCCGACGCTCGTCATCGGTGCATCGACCGGCGGCCCGCGGGTCGTCGAACGAGTGCTGTCCGAGCTGCCACCGCGGGCAGGGTTGCGGGTACTGGTGGTCCAACACATGGCAGATCATTACACAGAGCGGTTCGCAAAACGGCTCAACGACCGAACGGCGTACGACTTTCGAGAGGCGCGAGACGGCGATACCGTCGGCCCCGGCGAGGGCGTCCTGGCGAAGGGCGGCTCGCACCTTCGGGTGACCGACGCGACCGGCGGGACGCTTTCCGTTTCCCACGGCGACGGCCCCAAACGACATAACGTCAGGCCGGCGATCGATGTAACGATGGAAACCGCAGCCGAAACGGTCACCGGCAATCTCGCCGGTGTCGTTCTCACCGGGATGGGTGCCGACGGCGCAGCCGGACTCGCGGCGATCACGGACGCCGGCGGGAAGGCGATCGTCCAGGACGAGGACACGTCCCGCGTCTACGGCATGCCGAAGGTCGCCGCCGAACGGGTCGATGTCGATATGGTCCTTCCGAAGGACCGGATCGCCGAAGGAATCACGAACGCCTTCCGGGGGTGGTCCGCGTGAGCGACGCGACCAGCACCTTCGTCCAGGAGAGCCAGGAAGACATCCAGAAGTTGAACAACGCCCTGCTCGATCTGGAGGACGACCCCGAGAGTTCAGATGCCATCGAGACCGTGTTCCGGGTCGCCCACAACCTCAAGGGCAACTTCGGCGTGATGGGCTATACGACGGCGAGCAACCTCGCCCACGCGATCGAGGACTTGCTCGACTGCATCCGCGACGGCGAACTCGCGGTCACGGCCGAGCGCATGGACCTCATCTTCAGCGGCGTCGACCACCTGGCCCGGATGGTCGAGGAAATCTCTGACACGGGCGAGACGAATACCGATCCGGCGGAGACGATCGAGGCGATTCGAGCGTCGATCGACGAGGAGGCGGCTGCTGAAGCCGACGGCGACGAGACTGATGGGTCGGCGGCAAACGCAGACGCCGTCGACAGCGACCGCGACGTCCCGCTCGCCGAACTCGCCGACGATATCGACCTCGCTGAACTCGAGGCCGAGACGAGCGTTTACCGGGCCGCACTCGAGGTCGCCGACACCGGCTCGCCCCAGGTCGACGCGATGTTCGTCATCGACTCGGCGAACGACGAGTTCGAGTTGCTTCGGACGGTCCCCTCGAACGCGGCGATCGAGGACGGCGAGTTCGACGCCGCCTTCGACGCCTACGTCGCGACGACCGATTCGGACGCGGACCGGGACGCCGTCGCGTCGTTCTTCGAGGACGACCGGTACGTCGAGGGCGTCACCGTCGCCGAAGTGACCGACGGGATCGTCGCCGAGGAGCGAGACGACGGGAACAGTGACGGCGACGGCGATGGGGATGGGGATGATGCGACCGACGATGTCGCCGATGCCGGTGCCGACGCCGACGCCGACGCCGACGAGTCGACCGACGGCGATTCGGACTCGACGAGCGAATCGAGCGTCACCCACAGCAGCAAGGAAGTCGAATCCATTCGGGTCGATGTCGAACAGGTCGATCAGCTCTACAACCAGGTCGAGGAGATGGTCACGAGCCGGATCAAGCTCCGCAAGATCATCGAAGGCAGCGACCTCGTCGAGGCCGAAGACGAACTCGAGGAGCACGGCAAGATCACGGCGAGCCTGCAGGATACCGTCCTCGAAATCCGGTTGGTGCCGCTGAAGAAGATCGTCGGCAACTTCCCGCGGGTCGTTCGCGACCTCGCGCGCGAGCAGGACAAGGAGATCGACTTCCGGATGGAGGGCGTCGATATCGAGATGGACCGCTCGATCCTGAACGAACTGAGCGATCCGCTGATGCACCTCATCCGGAACGCCGTCGACCACGGGATCGAGTCGCCCGAAGAGCGCGAACGCAAGGGCAAGCCCCGCGAGGGGACGATCACGCTCACGGGCGAACGCGAGCGCGACCGCGTCTCCGTGACGGTCGAAGACGACGGCGGCGGCCTCGACGTGGAGAAAATCCGCTCCAAGGCGGTCGAGCAGGGTATCATGAGCGAGGACGAGGTCGCACTTCTGGACGACTCCGAGGTCTACGACCTCATCTTCCACCCCGGCTTCTCGACGACCGACGAGGTCACGGAAGTCAGCGGCCGCGGCGTCGGGATGGACGTGGTCAACCAGGTCGTCCGCGGCGTCGACGGCTCGATCAACGTCGAGAGCGAACCCGACGAGGGGACCGCTATCACGCTTATGCTGCCAGTCAGCGTCGCCATCGTCCGCGTCCTGTTCGTGACCGCCGGCGACGAAACCTACGGCGTTCCGATCAAGAACATCGACGAAATCTCCGAGTTCGAAGACGTGACGCTCGAGTCGGTCGAGGGCCGACAGACCGTCACTCACGACAACAAGGTCTACCCGCTGCTCTCGCTCGGCGACCGCCTCGACGTTCCGGACACCGAACCCGACGGAGACGACATGGTCGTCCGCATCAAGGAGGACGTCAGACAGGTTTGCATCCGCTGCTCGGACGTTATCGGCCAGGAGGAGGTCGTCATCAAGCCCTTTGAGGGCGTCCTGAGCGGTGCGCCCGGGATCAGCGGGGCATCCGTCCTCGGCGAGGGCGAAGTCGTGATGATCCTCGACGTAGATACGCTGTGATCACCTCCCGGTACGGAGTCACATCGGATCAGTACAACGACCACTCCGCCCACAACCACCCCAACCACCACAACACGGAGGACACAAGAAATGCCTGACCACACGCGGATCGATCGACCGCCGGGAACCCGCGACCCGGACGAAACCGGTGCCATCCCAGTCGGGCTCGCCGAGTTCGCACTCACGACGGACGGCGCGACGCTGAAGACGAGCGGACTCGGCTCCTGTATCGGCGTCGCGATCCACGACGAAACCGCCGGCGTGAGCGGACTCTTGCACTTCATGCTCCCGGCTGCCGCCGACGCGAACGGCACCCACCCCGACGCGAAGTTCGCCGATACGGGCATCGAATCGATGCTCGACGCGTTCCGCGAGCACGGCGGCCACCCCGCGCGCTCGTGGGCCAAAGTCGCCGGCGGCGCGCGGATGCTCGAGTTCAACCGACTCGCACCCGTCGGCGAACGGAACGTCGCGGCCGTCCGGCGCGAACTCGAAGCCGCGAACGTCCGCATTCGAGCGACGGACTTCGGCGGCTACCACGGCCGCTCGCTCGCGTTCGACCCGTCGACGGAGACGCTGACGGTGACGAGCGCGGACGGCGTCGTTCGACGCCTCTGAGCGCCCACCCGTCGCCGGGCGGGCCGCCAGAATTTATTTATCGGACACGTTCCTGATTCCCGACAATGCGAATTTCATCGGGTGTACCGGGATTCGACGAACTGGTCGACGGCGGCATCTTGAAAGACCGCCTGTACGTCATCAGCGGCCCGCCCGGCAGCGGCAAGACGACGTTCTGCTCGCAGTTCGTCACGAAAGGAGCCATCGACGGCGAAACCACGCTGTTTCTGACGCTTCACGAATCCCAAACCGAACTCGTCAACGACATGGCGAACTATGAGTTCGGCTTCGACAAGGCGGTCAGTTCCGGCCACGTGAAAGTGCTCAACGTCTTCGATACGGAAGCGCAACGACTCTTCTCTTCGTCGTCTCGAGGATCGGGCGAGTTCCCTTCAAACGTCGAGAACCTCTCGAACCAGCTCGTCGCGTTCGTCGAATCGCGCGATGTCGACCGGCTGGTGATCGACTCGACGATGTTGCTCGAGTACTACTTCTCGGACGACCTCAACGCGCTGATCAAGTTCCTGACGAAGTTAAAGCGCGCCGACGCGACGGTCGTCCTCATCTCGGAGATGACCGATCCCTCCTCGTACTCGGACGGCCACTACCTTGCTCACGGCGTCGTCTTCATGCACAACTACCTGGAGTCCGGCGGGATGACCCGCGGCGTCCAGATCATCAAAATGCGCGGTACCCGGATCGATTGTGATATTCGACAGGCCGAGTTCACGAATCGCGGCCTGCGAGTCGACCCGAACACGAACATCCAGACCTGACTCCGATGTACGACGACACATTCGGCACCGACTGGGAGTCGATCGACGGCCGCGAGGAGGTCGTCGAACGCGCGTACGCACTCGGCGTCGCGACGCGACTGGGCGAGACGTATCCCGAGGAACTCGACCGCTTGACCGAACAGGTGGGGACGACCTACGACCAGAGTTTCGTCGACCTCGCCTACCAGAAGGGCCGCGACGAGGCGGCCGGTCGGGCGAGCGAGTCGCCGGGTGCAGTCTGGGAAGAACTCGTCGAGGGCCAGACGATCATCGACGCCGAGGAGACGGACGACCCCGAGGACACGCTGCCGGATGCGATCCGCGGTGTCGACATCGATACGCCCCCGGCGGACAGCACCGAAACGCTTCGCAAACCGGCGTTTCTCGAGCGCCAGCGGGCGGCCCAGTCCAACGCTCACGATGGAAAGCCGAGCCTGTTCGGCGACGGTCGATCGATCTTCGGCCGTTCGATGGCCAAAATCCGACGATCACAGGAGAACGTCGACGACCCGGATGACGGTGAATCTGGCGACGGAGACGAAGGCGAAGCGGGCGATCGAGACGGAAATGCAGGGGGTGACGACCGGCAGTCAGCACAGTCACCACCGAACGCCACGGACACCGAGAGCGAGACGCGCGGCAGTAACAGCGATCGCAACGGCCGATCACAGTCGTCGACGAACGCTTCCGACGACGGTTCTGATCGAACGAACTGATCGGCGAACCGGCGAATCGAACGAACCGTATTTGGCGATCGAACACCGAACGGGTGTGCGGAAAACCCACGCGCAGATCGACGAGTACCAGTTTCCCAACTATGTTTTCAATCAGAGAGGTATCGCGACCGCCCTACACGTCGAACTGCGTCCGCGATACCTCGTCCGGGTTTTGCTACCGGACAGCGCGCCGAAACGTCAGCTAAGCGCCGGTGAACGCCGGTTGTTTGAACGCGTTCCAAATGGATGCCGGTTTGTAACCGCATGTTTGTCACCGCATGCGTGAGTGAACTCGTTCCGGTCATTCCGCGACCGAAATTCACTCACTGGACGATAGCAGTTCCGAGTGAGCGGATCAGGATGAATCGATCGATAGTGGCACAACCGGCCGCAGTTGTATCGTACCTGGAATAGGTTCCCGGATACGTAATGGAGGTGATGCGTGGTCGCGGATGTCCTAGAACGCTCGCAGTTCCTCGAGCACCGCTTCGGCGCTGCCGTCGCCGATGACCTCGCGAGCGCGTTCGAGTCCCGCATCGAGGCTGTCAACGTCTCGGCGAGCGTACATTCGGACCGCACCGTTGAGCGCGATCGCGTCAGCGAACTCGTCGTTGCGGTCGCCAGCAAGGACTGCTTCGGTAATCGCGGCCGAGTCTCCTGCAACGTCGTCGACGGCGAGATCCTCGGCTTCCATCGCCATGCCGTACTCGGCGGTCTCGATTTCGTCGTCGGCTAACTCCTCGCCCTCGTCCCACTCGGCCACCTTCGTGTAGCCCGGGCGGATGTCGTCGTACCCTTCCATCCCCTGGAAGAAGATGGCCCGCGAGTAGTCGAGTTCAGCACTCTCTTTCAGGAGATCGGTCATCTTCTTCGCGAACGCGAGGTGGTAGAACGAGCCGAGGTGGACGTCGGCGTTCGCCGGATTCGCGACGGTTTCGACGGTGTTGACGAACGTGCGAACGCCCATCTGGTCGCGCCGACCGTGCAGGTCGTGGATGCCCGGATTGAACTCGGGCTGGTAGTAGAAGCCGAAGCCGGTTTCGTCGACCATGTCGGCGCTTTCATCGGGTGCGAGTTCGGTTCGGATTCCGAGTTCGTCGAGGACGTGTTTGTAGGCGGGTTCTTTCTGCGTCGGGACGCGGTCGCCGGAGTGGACGACGACGGGCGTGCCCGCGGCGGCGGCGACGACGCCGGCACCGACGCCGAGGATGGCGGAGGTGTGCTTGCCGTCGTAGTTCGCGCCGCAGTCGACCGGGTCGGCGTCCGGTTCGGCGGTGATCACCGACTCCTCGCGCATGACGTCGGTGTAGGCCGCCAGCTCCTCGGGGTTGTTTCGCTTCCAGCGGTTTGCGAGCCAGAACGCGCCGAGGGTTGTCTCGTCGGGTTCGCCCGCCAGAATGCGCTGGAGCGCCTCCCGCGCTTGTTCGCGGGTCATGTCGTCGGCGGACTTGTGTCCCGATCCGACGACCTCCGTCATCAGCCGTTTGAGCGGCCACTCGCCGAACTCCTGGGTTGCCTGAGCCATGGCCGTTTCTTCGGACGGGCGGCGCAAAAGCCTCCCGCTTCTGGGCCCGTTTACCGACACGTTCGCCGTTGTACGCGTTACCCGAGGAACGCTGTTGCGGTCACCCACCGTCTCCGCTCGCTGCTCTCTTCGGAGCGAAGTAGCGTGAACGCCGTTTACGATACCGGCCGCTGAATCAGCGACCCTGCCGAGACCAGGCGGAAACGATCAGTGATCCGCCGGTGATGAAGAGGGTAAGCCGCCCCAGTAGGACGCCCTCCGATAACCCCCAGTTGGAGGCGCTCGTGGTCCCGTAATACACGTCTCCATCGTGTGCGATCGGATCGCCCCGTTCGAACTCGGGGATCCGCTGGTCGGTGAGGGTAATCGATCCGGTTTCGATCGCCTTGCGGACGTTCGAAGTCGTCTCGTTACTCGGAACCGCTATGTGATCGAGCGCCTCCATCGTCGTCGCGTTCTCGTGTCCCAACACCGTCACGTTGTCCCGGTACTCCGTCGTCGGGATGTAGAACTCGCCGCCGATGGTAACGAGTTTGTACCGCTTCCACGCGTCGGTGTACGGATTCCACCGATCCAACTCGCTCCCGTACAGGGTTTGAACCGACCCGTTGTATTCGACCGCTCCCTCCGAAGCGATTTGCCGTTCGAGCGCACAGGCCCGCTCGGTTCCGCAGCGAAGCGTTTGTTCGGAGAACTCGACGACACGTTCCGCATCGCTTTCGTTTTCGATCGCTTCGACAGTGTAGGTGATTTCAGTCCCACTTCCGGTTAGATCGTCCGATGCGAAGTAGACTGGATTCAGCAGCAACCCGATCCCGACGACGAGCACAACGGCGGGTTTGGTGAGCGTGGAGAGCATACAAAACACGTCAAAATAACATGTAATAAAACGGTCGTCTTCGATTCCGAGAACGAAACGAGTTCACTGATTCGTCGTGGTCGGACCGACGACATGGTCAACCGCCGGTCGAGGTCTCAACTGCGCAGGCACCGCCCGGCCACGCTGAACTCGCACTCGCCGAACGCGTAGAGGGTTCCGTGATTTGCGGTGAGAAAGACGAGGTCGGACGTGACCGCCGGCGTCGCCGCCCGGGCTTTTTCATTTCGTCCCATCTCTATTCGATCGAGTTCCTCTCCCGTATCAGCGTCGATGACGAACAAGTGACCGAACGTCGTCTCGCGTTGGACGTATCCCGGAGCGTAGACGGCGTCCCCGGAGACGACGGGTGTCGCGGCGAGGCTAACCAGCGGTTCGTCCGACGAACTCTTGCCGTAGTCGTCTTGATCACCGCCAAATCGCCAAACGCGTTCGCCCGTCTCGAGGCGCCGCGCTTCGACGCCGAAGTTAGTTTCGAGATAGATGCGGCCGTCGGCGACGCTCAGCCCCGCATCCGCCCACCGAGAACCGATCGGCACCTGCCAGCGAAGCGAGCGATCGTGTCGATCCATCGCGGCGAGGGTAAACTCGTTCTCGTCTTCGTTTTGATTTTCGTCTTCATTTCGGAGGGCAAAGACCAACAGGTCGTCGACGACCGTGGGCGTCCCACTAATAGGTCCCTCCCAGCGCCACTGTTCTTCTCCCGTGGCCAGATCGAGACCGATGAGACCCCGTCGAACGGACGGGACGTAGACGACCTCCTCGCTCGCGGACAGTTGCCACATTCCTCCCCACTCGGGGAGGGTCGTTCGCCAGCGCTCCGCTCCCGTTTCGGGATCGACGCCGTAGACGATCGGGTTCTGCTCGTCGATCCCCGAACCGTACGTGCCGCACACGACAATGTCATCGGTCACGACGGGTGTGACTACGTCGGGGGTTTGTTGGTTCTCATAGAGGTTCTCGAACGTCCATTGTTCCTCTCCGTCGGTGGTGAGCATCGTCAACCCTGGTTTGGTCTGGACGAACAGCCGGTCCCCGTCGACGACCATCGAGTCCGAGTGATAGAAGTAATAGGACTCGTCGGTTCGGAAGAGTTCGGTCGTCCACTCGGAATCGCCGGTCGCCGCGTCGAACGCCTCGACCCACGCGCCCCCGGGTTCGTCGGACATTGCTTCCTGCGAGTAGGCGTGGTAGAGGGTGCCGTCTTCGACGACCGGCGAGGAGTTCACCACGCCGCTGTCGGGGCGCTCTCGGTTCCAGGCCGTGTAGAGGTCCCGCCGTCGGACCGTTGGTGGTCGACCGCCCGGTGTGAGCGTTCCCGAGGGTTCGACGCGACCACGAACCCTCGGCGGCGGGATCGGCGGTCGAAAAACAGCCTGCGAGGGCGCTACAGCCGACGGCACACGTTGCGAGAAACGACCGGCGCGTAGAGGGCATCGCTTCCGCCTAGTCAGTCGAAACCTGTATAATTTGCTACCTGTAGACCGGATGCTTCTACCAGTAGTTGGTAACACGGGTTCTGTATTCAGAACTACGACTGAAACGGATCGGACGGTCGTGATCGTCCCGAAACCCTGCGGAAAGTCCCTCCGCGAGAAAGAACGTTCGAGACACTTGGACAGCTAACAAGTCGTCTTAACTACCAGATAGGGGGGAGGGCTGGTATCGTTTGAAACGGTTGCACCGCTACAAAGTAACGTTAACTGCTAGATAGGATTATAACTGGTATTTCTACGGACGTGTTGTTATGTGGAACCGTCGATCCGTACTGGCGACTGGTGTAGCGCTATCAATCGGGACTGGACTCGCTTCGGTGGGGGCTGGTGCCGCCGAGACTGATACCGACGAGCTTCCGGATCCGGATCGCGATCCGGGACCGAACGAGGACTGGCCGTCACACCGAGGCGACCCCGGTCACGCCAGATACATCGCGGACGGCCACGAGTTCAGCGGCGGTGAACTCGAGGCCGCGTGGTCCGTCGAGGGNGAGGCGACCCCGGTCACGCCAGATACATCGCGGACGGCCACGAGTTCAGCGGCGGTGAACTCGAGGCCGCGTGGTCCGTCGAGGGTGCGGGCGGGAGTACCATCGCTGTCGCCGACGAGACGGTCTACGCGTCGACCGACGGCGGCGTCGTCGCCCTCGACGCGGCGGACGGCACCGTCGTCTGGGAGAACGCGGACGTGGACGCGAGCGATCCGTCGGTCGCCGGCGAGACCGTCTTCTTCACGGGTAACGAAATCGTGGCGCTCGACCGGTCGGACGGAAGCGTTCGCTGGGAAACCGAGTTCGATCCCGAGGAGGAAATCGCCTGGCAGACGGTCGCCTACGGCGGCGTGTACGCCGTCGCCGACGGCACGCTGTACGCACTCGAAGCCGACGACGGCTCGGTTCGGTGGAAGAAGGAGTCGATCACCGCTGCGCCGTACGGTAACGAGGAGGACGAGTACGAGTTCGTTGCAGCGACCGCCGCGGCAAACGGCGTGATATACAGCGTCACGGGTGCCGGTCCGATCGCTCTCGAACCCGAGACAGGTACCGAAGTCTGGCAGGAGGGAACCTACATTAGCTCCAGTGACTATACCCATGCCATCTACGCAACGTCGGAAGCAGTCGGTTACGACATCAGTGGCTCTCCGGAGGTGCCGTTGCACGATGCGCAAACGGGCGAGTCCGTAGACATGGGGTACGGACAAATAGCGTTCGGCGAGGAGATCCACGTCGGCGGTGGCGACAACGGGTACGGCGGTGATTCGATCCGCGGTGGCGAATACAATTGGGGTCTCGACGTTATGTACACCTACGGGCAAGCCGTTATCAGCGGCGAAACCGTGTTCGTGTATTTCACTCGGGACGGGGGCCCCCCAGATCCCGAGTGGCGGGACTACGACGAGGAACTCGTCGCCCTGAACAAGTACGACGGGTCCGAGAAGTGGGCGCTCTCGACGGACAATGTGCCGGTTGGACGGATTCGTGCGATCAGCGGCGAGACGATCTACGTCGACCACGACGGCGAACTCGTGGCGCTTCGCGACGAAAGCGGCGGGGACGACCAGCCCGACGANGATCTACGTCGACCACGACGGCGAACTCGTGGCGCTTCGCGACGAAAGCGGCGGGGACGACCAGCCCGACGAGGGTGACGAAAACGACGAGACGGGCGGCGAAAACGACGAAGGAGACGGATCCGATGACAGTGGCGAGAACGACGACACGGACGGCGGAAACGGCGAGCAGGATGGATCCGACGAGAGTGGCGGAAACAACGACACGGACGGAGGAAACGGCGAGGGAGACGGATCCGACGGAGGAGACGATCACCAAGGCGGCGATGACGACAGCGACACGGTGGGAGACGACGGCGACGGCGACGACGGAGCGTCTGCCGACGGCAATGATAGCGATGCCGGAACCGGAAACGGCGGCACGGAGGACACTGGAAACGAGTCGAACGCTGAAAACGAGACGGACACCGAGAACGACACTGATGACACCGTGCCCGGTTTCACGGCCGGTGCCGGCCTTCTCGGCGGGGCGTTCGGCCTCGAGTGGCTGCGCCGGAAGGCCGGCGTCGACGACTCGACTAGCGTGAACGACCAATCTGAGTAAGGAGACCTCAGGTTGGGCAAGAGGGTGTCATAGAACTCTTCTCACATCGTGATGATCGTGCTTCCCGGATCGTCTCCGTGTTCGTAGTTTGTGATAGCGACGACGAGGCGAAAGCACAGGGCAAGAAGACGCTCCGTGAGGCAGGGTTATCACGCTATGGGACGGATCTGTGTCACCTTATTCTCGTCTATTAAGGTATTCTTCGAGATTATTGATGATTTCTTCGTCATCAAACCGGAGATCGTTTCGATCGAATCGAATACTCGGTAACAGACCTGATCGATGCAATATTACATCGTTCTCCGATACTGTAATGTATTCCATCTGTGACATTGGTATAAATTGGTGCCAGGTCACCAATTTTCCACCTCCACTCCGACGAAGCTCTAACCCAGCCGGAGTAAGCTTATAGGCTCTATCAGACAGCACTGTGTTTGTTGTACTAGATACTGTGACGACGACAACGAGAGCAGTTAACACAGTCAGGTGTGGAGGAAGCCAAAATGAAAGTAGTCCAACTGGGACCAATCCCGTGACCATGGTGAATATCTGCACTTTTATTCTGTGAGCCCGCGGCCACCTGGAAGTCCATTCTATCAGGACGTTCTCGGATGCGATAGCGGAAGACGCAACCCGATTACGAGCCGTGAGTATGGCAATCTCACCTGCCACAGCTGCGACAATCCCGAGTAGGAACCCAGTCGCACCGACGAGACTTGACACGGGGATGGAAGCCGGGTCAATGAGATAGAAAGCGACCACCTCGAGGACACTAAAATGGTAAGCTATCATTGGAACGAGTCCGAGAAGCGGGAAGAGCCAGGCTACCCAACCTGAGTTCAGCCAAGAGGCTATTTGTCCGTTGGCGGTTGTTAGGAATGCCGTCCCGGAACCGATAGTAATACCGATCGTTCCTAGAACGGCGAATGCAAGCACTTTGCTGCGCAAGCCCAAATACTCCACAGTAAACAGAGTAAGCGTCGGCGCAATCAGCGCGGCTACGTAGCTGCCGACGAGCACGCCGAACCGAGGACCCAATCCATCCGGTGAAACTACCGAGTTTTCGGTAATATATTCCACATTTTATTTTGATGTGGGGCGTATAAAGTATTTAGGTACGCTGAAAACTGAGTGTTGACCTCAGCGTGAAGGAGGGAGTTGAAGCGGTTTCTGACGAGTGCTATTACTGAAGACTCGCCGGCCCAGGGTCGCGGGCTGGCTGTCAGCCCGCGACCGGAGCGTACGCGTCGGGACGCCGATACGTTCGTCTCGATCTTCCACCGCCGCTCTGCCTCTGCTTCTATAGTAACAACTGAAACGGTTTACACACTGATCGTACAGCTGTCGCACGACCAGGTGTGCACTGACTTTCAGTGGCTACTATAGTTCGTGGCGAATCCAGCCACAGAACGTCTGGAATGTGAACTGTTCGGGCAGGTCGCGCCCACTCTTTCGCGGTCGGACGACGGCTGTAAACGGATGCTGAACACATCCAGACGCAGACTTTCTCGTGATCAACTCGACGATACGATTCAGCTGATTACGTCTGTTGGGAAGTGCCAGTCTTAGCAGCCACAATGCTGTGAAGATACGCTATTTTGCCCCTCATCAATTTCAATGCCACATCCCTCATTAGTAATAGCGGAGGCTGTCATAGAATGGCCCGCGTACCGATTGTGTTGATCCCAGCGAACGTTACATACAGGGTAACCACACACCGAATAATCTCATTTCGTTAGGCGGTATCCCACGACGATTCCAGACAAGGTCTACTCGGAGAGCCTACCAGCAGCAGGGATGGACTTATCGATTCACCCATTCATGGAGGTCAATAACGCGTTGAGCTGGTGGAGAGCCGAGGACGATCTTCCCTGGGTCGACATCTTCGAGTACGGTTGACCCTGCTGCGACTACTGATCCTGCTCCGAGTTCAACACCGGGGGCAAGAACAACTCCCGCGCCGATAAAGGATCCCTCGCGCAGTACAATCTCCTCGAACAAATCATTCCGGAACTCCATACCCTGTTCGCTCAGTTCGTGTGTTACTCCGACAATATTGCTATTGGGACCAACCTGGACATTGGTTTCGATCCTCGTGTTCTCGACGTACGAACCCGCATTGACAACGACAGCGTCACTGATCTCGCACTTTTTGATGGATGTCCGCTCATAGATGTTGCATTCGTCTCCAATACTGGAGTCGTGTACAGTTACGTGTTCTCTGATCTCCGACTGTCCAATCGTAGATTCAACAATCCGAGCAGATTCGTCGATATTAGCGGTCATAACTGGTCTTCGCCGTTTTGATTACACTATCGCTGGTAATGATCGCAGTTGTTTCGATCTCCACGAGCAATTCAGACGAAATGAGTCGATTCAGTTCGACCATGCTCGTCGCAGGACTGATCTCACTAAACATTTCGGCGTGAGCATTTTCTCTGGTTTCGCATACACTTATTGGTGTGTTTGAATGCCTACACATCGGATAATTCACCGACGTAATGGGTGAAACCAATTTTTGGGAAGAGTTCTATGACACCTTTCGAGTGGCAGGGAAGATGTCAGGCTAATAGCGATATAGGCCGCAGTCACCGTCGCGAGGACGGCCGCCGCTGCTAACACAATCGGGAGCGTTTCGATTGGCACCACCACCTGCTGGCCGGAGGGGTCGTGCCAATCGCTCCGTACAATCCACGAAACACTGACGACCCGAAAGACATCGGGTACAGGGTCGAAGATCGCATCGAGGAACATAGCGAGGACGTTCAGCTGAAGCAATCTATCCTGGACGAGACGTACAACAACCGGACAGGCGTCGAACGAACCACCGACGCGGTCAAGGACTGCAGCCTCGGGCACGTCCGCGCGCCCGAGGCCGGGTTCACGCACGAACAGAAGTATTTGTTGCGCTCTGTCTACGACTCGTCGTTGCCATCACCAACTACGAGCGAGGAAACGATCCGAGCTGTGAGATATTCTGAGGTGGATTCTATGACACGCTCTGGGCAAAGGAAAACGAGATCGCTGACCAACGGATCGGAACGCTTGCCTTGCCGATGCCGTTTTCTTTGTTTTCCGAGTTGTCCGCGGTCTTCTCCTGTCGGACTGTCGCGATTCCGGGCCGAGTTCACCGGCGGGCACGAGGGCAGTGGTGGATCGATGGTGGGTCGATGGTGATGGTGATAACGGGAGTGGTGATCCCGATGGTGCCCTCGAACACCAACCGGCAACTCGGCTGGCCGCCGCGACCCGAGTTCAGCGTGTGAACTCGGCCTGCGGTGGCCGTGGCTTAGTCGGGGTCCGAGTCGGATCGCGTGCCGACGTTGGGAGCGACGCGACAGCCGCAGGGGCCGGCGACGGCCTCGCCGGGGCCGATCATGGTTCGCTGTGCGATCGGGGTTCCACAGCGGGGACAGCGCGGTAGCTTACACTGGTCGAGTCGTTCGGGGTGGTTGGTATCGTCCCCGCCATCGCCACCATGGGCGCTGTCGTCGGCGTCGTCGCTCATCCCAACTGACACCTCGTTGCGCTCGTAAGTCGACAGGAGATGCTTGCTGCTGGTCGAATTGGCTGATGCATCAGTCGTGCGGGATGTTTATATCCCGTGAGTATGTATGCAATCATGGCTGCAAACCCTCGTGGGTTTGGAAGCCACGTCTCGGATGGTCCCAACATCCGGGACACTTTCGTGTCCGTTTAATGGCTTCCGTTCTAATTGTTGAACGGTAGTGACTTATATCTACCGCCTGGTGGGGACAAAGAGGTGTTTCCGGTATGAGGACGCCGTTGCAATTCGATCAGTAGGAGGGAGAATTCGGCGACAGAACTCCTCAGTACCCGTGTGAAGTGACTGGTTAGAATCGGAATATGTATCGCAACCCTCACAGCATGATAATACGATGTCTATGGATACCGAGAGGCAGAGAGATATTCTATTGATGCTCTTTGCCGTGCAGTTCACCCTGCTTGTTCTGATGGTTTCGTGGTTGTGGCCACTTCTTCTCTTCCCGGTGCTTCTCACCCTACACGTAATGCAATCCGAGTATGAGCGTCGACTAACCGAAGAATAACCCCGGGAAGTTCGTCACCGCTACTAACCGGCACCTACCGCTGCAGAATCCCGAAGTCGATCGGCGACGGCGATCCGAATCAACTAGGCGGTATCGGCTTCGGTCATCCGTCACACGCCGAGCATCGAGTTCACCGCCACGATGGTCAGTGAGGAAACACGGGAGCCACTACTCGGCGGAAACGCCGAGGAACGGGAAGGGATCGCTGGCGGCTAGCTGATCGGACACGTCGCCGGCGAAGACGGCGGACTGATCCGGTCCCAACTGGAGGGTTCTGACTGCGGCGTCGGGCGAGAAGTCGAGTTCATCGAGTTCGACCCAGAAGACGTTCGGCGTGAGCGCCGATTCGAAGTAGTAGATGCCGTCCTTGTGGTCCGCGACCGTTCGCCAGCGCGTCGAGGAGATGTGCGGCGCATCCGGCGTGGTGATGCCGTGTGGCACGGAGACGTTGCGGATCACGCTGAACACGCTCGCCGTCGCGGTGCGGCGATCCTCGACCTGTGGAATCGCGTTCGTGTAGAATCGTGCCCGAACGAATCGGTCGGCCGGTCTGTTCGTGCCGGGCAGCATGACCGTGCCGCCGATCTGCTCCCAGTACTCGGCGAGCGCCCGCTGCTTGTCGAAGGTCGGCGAGTTGGTCATCGTCTGGTAGTCGCGGTCGTGGTGGACGACGAGTTCGCCGTCGACGTATTCCATGATCGCACTATCACCGGTTGCATCTGAGAGGGACAGGTGCAGCGCGGCCAGGCGATCCTCGCCCGGCACCCGGTCAGTCACGACCGCGAACTCGTCCTCGCGGACGTGCTCGACGGCCTCGGCGACGGTGGCGAAGTTGTCGAGCATGTACTGGGCCCAGAGCGAAATCGAGAGCGTCGGCGTCTCGTCATCGGGGTCTGGATACTCGGATTCGGGCAGCCAGAGGAGATTGGCAACCAGGCCGGATTCGTTCATGCCGTCGGTGGTGGCGACGTCGTAGGCGGTTGCGACGACGCTTCCGTACTCGGCCGTCCAGGAACGCGAGTTCGGTCCGGCCTCGCCGGTCCGCTCAATGTCGCGGGGAAGCGCCCAAATGTTGGTTCCGATATCCCGTTTCCAGTCCATCGAGCGGGCCGTGAGAACGCGACCGTCGGGTCCGAGATAGACCAGGCGAGTACACATCGCTGTCACCCCGCGACCGCGGCTGCCAGTCGAAACTGATCGTCGTCCATACGGACGTGCTGTGTGGCGGTTCCGGTCTCGAACACCTGTCCGGTTGGGGTCATCATCTGCACTGTTCCATGCTTGCCGAGATGTTAAACGTATTTCATGTGTGCCGGTATCACCAGTTTCGATGACTCTCCGTCTCGGAGACGAATGGTGCGCCATCGAGGCCGACCCGAAAGCGATACGGGTCCCGTTTCCCTAGATCCGCCAATGACCACTCCGGCGGGGGACTGGCGCGACGCCATCGACGATATCGACGCGGCGCTGATCGACGGCTACCAGAGCGGCTTCCCGATCGAGGAGCGTCCGTTCCAACAGGTGAGTGCAGAACTCGGTATCGACGAAACGGCCGCCGTCGACCGCGTCCGAACGCTCATGGACGCCGGTATCGTCCGCCGCTTCGGTGCCGTACTCAACCCGCCCGTCATCGGCTCCTCGACGCTCGCCGCGGTGCGGGCACCCGAGGACCGCTTCGACGAAATCGCGGCGACCATCAACGAGTTCCGCCAGGTCAATCACAACTACGCCCGCGATCACGAGTGGAACATCTGGTTCGTCGTCACTGCCGGCTCCCGCGCTCGGCGCGACGCCATCCTGACGGAAATCGAGGAGCGAACGGGCTGTTCGGTGCTCAACCTCCCGATGCTCACGGACTACTACATCGACCTCGAGTTCCCCGTCGTCAACACCGATCGCTTCGCTCGCGAGTCGCTGACGACCAGAACGGACACCTCGGCTACCCGCATCAGCGAGGAGGCCACCGGCTCGCTCTCCGAACTCGAGGCCGACCTGTTGCTCGCCATCCAGGACGGCTTTCCGCTCTCGCCGACGCCGTACCGCGACGTGGCCGAGCGACTCGGCTATCCGACCCAGGACGTTCTCGAGGCCATCGAGCGACTCCAGGCGAACGGCTGCATCAAACGCATCGGCTGTATCATCAACCACGTCGTCACCGGCTTCGACGCCAACTGCATGGTCGTCTGGGACGTGCCCGACGACGAACTCGACGCCTGGGGCGAGCGCGCCGGCGGGTTACCCTACGTCACGCTCTGTTACCACCGACCCCGCAGACCGGCACAGGACTGGCCGTACAACCTGTTTACCATGATCCATGGCCGCGATGCCGCAGCCGTCGAGAAGAAGATCGACGAACTCGCGACGGAGTACCTCCCCGTCGACCACGATCGACTCTATTCGACGGAGACGCTGAAACAGACCGGCGCGCGGTACGACGACATCGTTATCGCCTCCAACGCAGGGGCCGACGGTGAGTAGCGCGTCATTTCAGCGACCGTGACGTAGTGCCCGCCCGCGAAGAACGGCGCCGAAGCGCTTGTCCGTGCGGACCACGCCGACGACGGCGATCCAGTTCCGCTCGAGTCGGCCCGGATTGGCCCGTTACGGGAGCGCCGCTGCAACCAGTTCGATCGGCGTCGGCGGCTTCTCGGTCGCCGTCGGTCGGTTCTCGAGTTGGGTGCGACAGGACGCGCCGGGGGCGACGACGCGCTCGCCGTCGCTGTCGGCGACCTGTTCGTACAGGATCGACGCGATAGCGTCGCTCATCGAGCCGTGTTCGGATTCGTAGCCGAAACTGCCGGCCATCCCGCAACAGCCGGAGTCCAGCGGGTCGACGGCGTAGCCCGCCCGGCGGAGGACGCCGACGGCGTGGTGGTCCTTTTTCGTCGCCTTCTGGTGGCAGTGGCCGTGGTAGGTCAGTGACCGGTCGGTCGACCTGTCATCGAATTCGATCGTCTCGTCCAGGCGGAAGGCATCGAGATATTCGCAGACGCCGTAGGTCGCCCCGGCGAGTCGCTCCGCGGAGTCGCTCGAGAGCAGATCGAGGTAGTCCGACTGGAACATGACCGCGTCGGAAGGCTCGATGACGACGACGTCCCAGCCGTCGGCGACGAGCGGCGAGAGCGCCGCCACGTTCTCGCGGGCGGTCGTTCGGGCCTTCTCGAGGAACCCCTTCGAGAACGCCGGCCGGCCCGTGTCGTCGAGTTCGCCCGGAACCGTCACGTGGACGCCCGCGGCCTCGAGCACGCGAACCGCGGCCTTCCCGGCGACGGGGTTGCTGTAATTGGTGTACGTATCGGGGTAGACGACCGCCTTGCGCTCGGCCTCTCGCTCGGCGATGCGGGAGCCGCCGCGATTCGCGAACCACTCCCGGAACGTCACCGGCTCGAACGTCGGGAGCGACCGGTTCGAATCGATGCCGACCGTCGCCTCGAGCAGTTTGCGCGCACCCGGCACCGATGTCGCGGCGTTCGACAGCGGCGCGAGCCGCGAGCCCCACTTCGAGAGCGTCGCGACGTTCGCAAAGAGCCGGTCACGCAGCGACGCGCCATTTCGCTGGTGGTACTCGTGTGTCACTTCCGCCTTGAGCTTCGCCATGTCGACCTCGCTCGGACAGTCGACGGCACAGCCCTTGCAGCCGATACAGAGGTCCATCACCTCCTCGACGAACTCGTCCGAGACGGCCTCGCCCCGATCCATCTCGCCGCTCATCGCCTGGCGAAGCGCGTTCGCCCGCCCGCGAGTCGCCGTGATCTCCTCCTGACTTGCCCGGTAGGTCGGACACATCACCCCGCCGGTCGTCTCCTGCTCGCCGCGACAGCCGCCACAGCCGTGACAGAGTTCGACCATCCCCTGCATCCCGTTGTCGTTGTCCCACTCGAGTTCGGGATCGAAGCCGGAATCGAACTCGTAGTCGGGGTCGAACCGCAAGTGCTCTCGGAGGTCGGTGGGATCGTCCTCGCGGAAGACGACCTGGCCGGGGTTGAGAATCCAGTCGGGGTCGAAGGCGGTCTTCAGCTCCTGGAACGTCTCCCACAGTTCGTCGCCGTAGAGTTTGCGGTTCCACTGGGTGCGCGCGCGGCCGTCGCCGTGCTCGCCCGAGACCGAGCCGCCGAGTTCGACCACGAGATCGGTCACGGCGTCCGCGATGCCGTGGAGTTGGTCGAGTCCCACCTCCGTCTTCGTGTTGATGAGCGGGCGCACGTGCAATACGCCGGGGCCGGCGTGGGCGTAGAACGTTGCGTAGGTGTCGTGGTTCTCCAAAATTTCCTCGAACCGTTCGACGAACGTCGGGAGTTGCGCGGGCGGAATCGCGGTGTCCTCGATGAACGAGATGTGCTTTTCGTCCGTCGTCCGCGAGAGGAGGATCGGCAGGCCGGATTTGCGCAGTTTCCAGAGCTTCGTGCGCTCCGCGTCGTCGTAGGCTTCGAGCGCGTCGATCGCGCGGTGCTCGGCGTCGGTCTGCGGTGCATCGGCTGCCGGCTCACCCTCGGCCGCCGCGTCCGGACAGCGATCGGCGAGCAGGCCGGCGACCTGCTCGCGGCCGTGGGCCGCGTCGTCCGCGTAGAACTCGACGAGGAGGACGGCGTTCGTTCCTTCGGGGAGCATCTCGGTGACGGGGCCGAACTCGGCCGTCTCTCGCGCGAGATCGAGTAGCACGTCGTCTAACACCTCGACGGCCGCGGGGTCGTGCTCGAGGATCGGTTCGACCTCCGCCATCGCCTGGTGGAGGTCGGCGTAGCAAAGCAGCGAGACCGCCTTCGTCTCGGGAACCGACTCAAGCGAGACGGTCGCCTCGGTGACGATCGCGAGCGTGCCCTCGCTGCCGGCGAGCAGGCGCGCGAGGTTCACCGTTCCCGGCTCACCCGTCTCCTCGCCGCTGGGAAGCGTTTCTCCTCTGTACTCGGCGACCAGTCGATCGAGGTTGTACCCCGAGACGTTTCGCTTCAGGTCCGGATACGTCTCGTCGACGAGTTCAGCATCCTCGTCGAGAATCCTCGCCACCTCGGCGTAGATCCGGGCTTCCAGATCGCCCTCCGGGTCGGCGCGGTCGTTGATTTCGGCGCGCGTAACCGCGCCGAACTCGGTGACGGTGCCGTCGGCGAGGACGGCTTCGACGGACTCGATGTAGGCGTCGGTCTTCCCGTAGGTGAGCGAGTGCGCGCCGGTCGAATTGTTCCCGATCGCACCGCCGATGGCGCTTTTGTCTCCCCAGGCGGGATCGGGTGCGAACTTGAGGTCGTGGGGCGCGAGTGCCTCGTTCAGGGTGCCGAGAATCGTTCCGGGCTGGACGGTCGCCGTTCGGCCGGTGGGGTCGATCTCCAGAATCTCGTTCATGTGCCGCGTGAAATCGAGCACGACGGCGCGATTGACCGTCTGTCCGGCGAGACTCGTCCCGCCACCCCGGGGCAAGACTGGAATCTCGCGTTCGGCACAGTACTCGAGGATGCCGGCGACATCGGCGGTCGACTCCGGAAACGCGACGGCGATCGGCGTTAGTTCGTAGGCGCTCGCATCGGTCGCATAGAGCTGTCGAGAATACGTATCCGCCCGTATCTCACACGTGACGAGCCGCATGAGGTCGTCGACCAGCGCCGGCCGATCGACGTCCGAACTCCGGTAGTCGTAAGTCGCGCGCCGGTCGGCGGCCGGGTCGGCACTCGGCTCCAGGGACATATCTGTCCCTTGCCCGGTGGCGGCTTAAATCGTCGTCCTTTGCAAACGGAGACCGTCCGAGCGGTCCGGTCGACGTCTCCACGGACGGGGTGTCGATATCCGTGGTGATCCAACCATTTCGAAAGTGAAACATCGACTCGTGCCGCCGCAGTCGCTGCGGTGAACAGATTTGCCACGAACAACGGACGGCGATGACAACAGCCATAACTAGTAGTAACTAGCGGTTCAACCGGTCGATTCCGTCGAACACAGACGAACGTGACGCGCTCGAACCGGCAGTTGTGGCTCTCGACTTCGGGTTCAAACTACCATACGAAACCTGATTAGTTTGGGCGACTTTCGGCCACTCTAGTCGGGTTCAGATGGACAATATTTGTAGGACGATATAATCCTCAATTTAACGTCTGAGGTACTATAGGCGGCGGTATCAACGTTTCCATCAGAATGAGCCGCCAACGTTACGCGACGAGGACGAACCGAACCCAGTCTCTCTCGTTGTCCTGCCAGACGATGCGAGTTCAGTTCCGAGCAGCGACCACGCCCGGCCCGCTCACGTGATCCGATGGGAACGATCGTTCTCTCTCTCGACGCGGAACTCGGCTGGGGATTCCACGATGAAGCCGTCTCGGAGTCGTTTCTGCAGGACACCCGGCGGAACTGGCGTCGCCTCTGTGAACTCTTCGATACCTACGAAATCCCGGCTACGTGGGCGGTGACCGGGCATCTGTTCTTGAACTCGTGTTCTACCGCCCATCGGAATCACCCCGCCGGCGAACGCTGTTGCCAGGAGTCGGTCGAGGGACTCGCTGCGAACGATATCTGGTGTGGGGCCGAACTCGTCCGCGAGATCGAAACCGCCGCCGTCGACCACGAAATCGCCGGCCATGGCTTCACACACGTTCATTTCGACCACGAGCGGATGGACGAGGAGTTCGCGACGCGAGAGATCGAAAACTGCGTTCAGGCCGCGGAACGACGCGGTCACGACCTGACATCGTTCGTCTTCCCCGTCAATCGAATTCGACACCGCGACACCCTCGAAGCGCACGGATTCGACTGCTATCGCGGCACGAATCGGTTGCGCGACTCACAGAGCACCCTGGTCCGACAGTTGACGAAAGTCTCGAGCGCCGTGGTCGGCAAACCGACACCCCCGGTCGTCGACCCGTACGTCGACGAGTACGGTCTGGTCAACGTTCCGGCGTCGATCTACCTGTTCAACTTCGACGCGGAGTACAAGAAACCGTTTTCCGCGTTCGGAGAAGATCCCGTAGTTAGACAAGTGAAATTCGGGGTCGACCGCGTTGCGGGAACCGACGGCGTCTTGCACCTGTGGCTTCATCCTCACAATCTCCAAACGCCGGCTCACTACCAGCGGCTGCGGTCGATTATCCGATACATCGACCGCCGTCGGCGGACGGACGACGTACGCGTCGAAACGATGGCCACGGTCGCCGACAGGGTGCGACGCGAGAGTCGCCCGCGACACAAATCCACGACCCTTCCATAACGGAATGGCTGCCGATGACTGATCCGAACCCGTACGAGATTCGACAGTACGAACCGGCCGACAGGGACGCGTTTCTCGACCTGTTCGCCGACGTGCTGGGCGGACGGATGGGCGAGGACTGGTTCGCGTGGAAGTACGAACGGAATCCGTACGTCGACTCCGTCCCGATCATGGTCGCACGGCGAGGCGACGAACTCGTCGGTGCACGAGCGTTCTTCCCGCTCCGTCTCGCTGCGGGCGACGACGAGTTCAGCGCCTTTCAGCCGTGCGATTCGATGGTCCGTCCCGAACACCAGCGACAGGGGCTGTTCACGCGGCTGACCGAGCGGGCGATCAACCGGTACGATGACGCGGATGTATTCTTCAATTTCCCGAATCACCGGTCGCTTCCGGGGAACCTCAAACTCGGCTGGCAAGTCGTCAGCGACCGGGAGACGTTCTACCGCCTCCAGAACCCGACCGCGTGGCTGTCGCGACTCGCGCCCGTCGAGCCGGTCGTCCGGTCGCTGGCGAGCGGGTACGTCTCGATTCGGGATCGGCTCGCCGATTCGAGCGACGCGATCGAACTCTCGCGGTACGATCACGTGCCGGCCTCGCTGCTCGCGACGCTGGCGTCGTCCGAGACGATTCCGGAGTTTCACGTCGTCCGCGACGAGACGTTCTACGAGTGGCGTTTTGCAAATCCCCATTGGACGTACCGAACGATCGTCACAACTCGGGGCGAAGCGCCCGTTGCGGCGGTCGTTTACGGCCGCCGGGACCGAACGAACGGTCCGACGACCGTCCGAATCGCCGATGTCCTCCCGCTCGCGAAGGGGACGAGTTCATCTCGGCGGGCTAGACTGGCTGCACTTCTCGACGCGGTGGTTCGAGAAAACCGGGACGCGGACGTTATCGCTGCGCCCGGATCGGTGATCCCCCAGTCGGTGCTACGAGCGCGGGGATTCCACAGCGATCAGCGAGCGCCGCTGAAGTGGGTCACCTCGTCGTCGACACACGTTTCCCGACCGGCCGGGGAGCCGCCGCTGGACTGGACCCGCTCCGGAAGACGGCTCACGGACGACTCGAACTGGCGACTCGCGTTCTGCGAAGCCGATAGCGGCTGACTGAACCGCGCTTGTTCCTGTCCCACTCGTCGCGGCGACACGAACCCGTTACCGCCCTCGCCGGAGTTCATCGATCAACTGCTCGATCGTCCGTCGCTGACTCTCGAGCCGGTCGTTCTGCCGTTCGATCCCCGTTTCGAGCGTCTCCAGTCGCTCGTGCACGTCGGCATCCGACGCTGAACCGTCCGCCGGCGCTGCGTTCCGTTCTCGTTCCTGTTCCTGCTCTCGTTCTCGTTCTCGTTCCTCCAGTCGCTGTCCCTCTTCAGCGGCCGATGCGTCCGTGCGGCTATCAGACAGGGCCTGTGAGTGGATCGTCGTCGTCGCGTCACCGAGCTGGTTCCAGTTCCGGTTCGTCAGCATCGTCCGTTCTGCGCCACTGCCGCTGTCACTTCCACTCTCGCTGCCACTGAACTCGTCGGTCGCTTGCACAGCCGTTTGTGACTGCCCTCCCGTGCCGGCGGAACTCGTTTCAGTCTCGCGTCGGTTGTCAGCGGAGGGGGTGGTCTGGGGCGACACACCGTCGTCACCGTCGGCCATCGTCGTCTCGCCGTCCGCTTCGCGGTCGGTATCACCGACATCGAGTTCGGCGCGGAGAGTCGAGCCGAGTGCACCGATCGGGTCCGGGGCGGCCTCGAGGACGACGATGATCTCGTCTACGTCGAGTGCGCCGACGAGGAGCGCGGCCGCGAGAAAGACCGCCGCGCCGACGGGCGGGACGACGGCCAGCGAGAGGAACGAATCGCCGAGAACTCGTGCCAGCAGACCGATCGGAATTGCAGCGAGCCCGCCCGCGAAAACGACCTGCGGAATTCGCGCACCGGTGACCGGGTCGAATCCGATTTCTCTGGCGCTCCAGACGTGAAACACGAACATGAATCCGTAGCTAAGGCTCGTTGCGACGCCGGCACCGTACATTCCGTATCGGGGGATCAACAGCCCGTTGAGTACGATGTTGCCAACTGCCGCTGCGCCGGTCGAGGCGATAAGGACGCGAAGGTCGCCCTTGCCCTGTCCGATCGCGAGGATCGGCCGCGCAAGCGCGAACCCGACGCAGCCGGGAAGCAACAGGAGGATCGGGACGTAGCTCGCGATGTACTCGGCGGGATACACGATCGGTAGCGCGACCGGGGCGAGCGAGCCGATGCCGATCGCGAGCAGTAACGTAAACAACAGCGTGTATCGGGTGACGCGGGCGGCGATCGAGTCGATCCGTTCGCGGTCGTGGTTCGACCAGATGTTCGAGGTCGAGTGCAAGAGCACGTTCTGCAGCGCCAACGGGACGATCCAGAGGAACTCCGCGATCGTGAGCGAAATCTTGTAGTAGGCGGTTTCCTGCGTCGTTCCGAGCACTCCAAGCATCATGACGTCGAGTTCGTAGAGTGACGTCAAACAGAGGATGAGAACGATACTGAGCGCATTGAAGGTAAACAGTTCACGGCGCGGGAAGTCCTTGGGCGGCAATCGGGTGAGCGCGGTCCGCAGCGATACCGTCCGGTTTATCAGTGCGATTCCGACGATCGACGTCGTGACCGCGCCGACCATATGACCGATCAGGACTCCAGGGACGCCGTGGCCGAGGGACGCGAGGCCGACGCCGACGATGATAAACAGGATTTTATCGAGGAAGAGCAGCGGCTCGGAGTAGCGCTCGAGACCGAATCCCATGAGCGTCCGCCGCGTGTACTCGCGGAACTGGGAGGTGAACACGAGCAGCGAGAGGAGATAAAAGTACGTCCGGTACGACGTTCCGAGTCGGGCGGTCACGAACCCGGTCTGGACCGCGAGAGCGAGCCCGAAACACCCGACCGCTGCGAGGAGGATCGCCAGGCGGAGGTAGAACCCGACGACGTGTTCGTCCCAGTGGTCCCTGTCGCGTTCCTCTGCGACGTACTTTCGCACGCCGTCACCGACGCCCGAACTAACGAAGATCATGTAGATCGCAAATATCGACATCAGAACTGCGTAGTCACCGTATCCCTTGCCCAGGAATCGTGTCAAAAGCGGTGACGAGAGAAAGTCGAGGCTGATCAGGAGAAATTTGATACTGACGATCGAGAGAAATCCGCTCGTGATGCTCCGTTTCATGCGTTCTGGTGCAATCGTCGCGATTCGGTGTCGTCCGACTCGACGGTGACCGACCCATCCGGCGCCCCGACTCCCAGCGTGCACTCGCCCACGACTTTCGACGTCGACGCCACCAGTGATGCCACTACGGTGCCGGCGTCCCGAAGGCACGCAGCGACGATCGAGCGCCCGTCGATGGCGGCGAAAAGAGACCCGTGATCACGCTGTTCTGTCGGAGAACTCGTCCGCGCGTTCGACCGCTGACGTGGAGAGAGTGACGACCGACAGAGCAGATTCATCGATCGTTCATCGTGGCTATTCTGGGTTTATTATACAGCGAATAAGCCGCTATGACGCCGAGCGATTCGAAATATCCCAAGTCTCTGCTCGGCCACGGAACGGGGATACTCCCCGGATGTGCCCCTTGTCGCGTCGGTATGTGCCCGAAGCGGTTTCGGGCACGGTGAGACCGGTGGTACCACGAATCGCTCGGGCAGCATCGCCGCGCGAAGCGAGCGGCCGAACAGATCACTTCCGCACTAGCGTTCTCCCGTAGATCTACCATCTCCGATCATATGTTCGCTCACTATGGTTTTGCGTGGATTCCCGATACTGGAACTCAGTGAAACAACTACTGTACCACTATTGGCACGCTCAAGCAGAATTTACACTGTGTTCAATTGCGCCCATTCGCCGGTCTACTCCCGGTCTCTTGGGTCTCGATAGCGCCGTCCCCAGAACCGACAGCGCATCAGTTCCCCACTTCCAGTCGAAATCAAATGGATGAACTAAAATATCTCATTCCCGATTAGATTACGTTCCACTCACTTACCGAACTAGTTGCGTCGATGTACTACTCGCCCGTGAACTCCGGGTCGCGACTCTCGAGGAACGCCCCGATTCCTTCATCTTTGTCTTCGGTCGCAAACAACTGGACGAACAGCTCCGATTCGTACTCGATCCCCTCCTCGAGTCCCATCCGCGAACTCGCCTTCACCGCGTTCTTGGCGAACTCGAGTGCAATCGGACTCTTCGCGGCCATTGAACTCGCGAGTTCATAGACGCCGTCGTCCAGTTCCTCTTCCTCGTAGCATTGATCCACGAGGCCGATTTCCTTCGCCTCCGCGGCGTCGATGAGTTCACCGGAGAGAATCAGCCGCATCGCCTGGCCCTCGCCGACGAGGCGGGCGAGCCGCTGGGTGCCGCCGCCGCCCGGAATGAGGCCGAGGTTGATCTCGGGCTGGCCGAGCTTCGACCCCGCCGCTGCAATACGAACGTCGCAGGCCTGTGCGAGTTCACAACCGCCGCCGAGGGCGTGGCCGTTGATCCGCGCGATGACGGGGATCGACGCGTCATCGACGCTCTCGTAGACCCGCGGGCGCTCGCTGGCTTCGCGCTGCTCGACGAGGCCGCGATCTTTGAACTCGGTGACGTCCGCGCCGGCGACGAACGCGCCCGAACCCTCGCCGCCGGTGAGGACGAGCACGCGCACCGCGTCGTCCGCTTCCGCGGCGGCGACGGCTTCTTTCAGTTCGGTTCGGACCTGGCCGTTGAGTGCGTTCCGGGCGTCGGGACGTTCGATGGCGATCGTTCCGACCTTCTCGGCGTGCTCGCCGACCGAGACGGAGACCAGTTCGAGTTCGGTATCGAGTGCGGCGAGGTCGTCCTCACGCATCGTCTTCACCCCAGTCACCGCTCATGCCGGCGCGTTCGCCGTCCTCCCAGACGTAGAAGCCTTCGCCGGATTTCTTGCCGAGGTTGCCCGCGCGGACCTTCCGGCGCAGCGCCTGCGGTGGCTTGAACCGCTCGCCGAGTTCCTCGCGGAGGTGTTCGGCGATGTGCAGGCGCACGTCCAGTCCGACGTGGTCGCCGAGTTCGATCGGGCCCATGGGGTAGCCGTAGCCGAGTTTCATCGCTTCGTCGATATCTGCGGGGCTGGCGACGCCTTCCTCGACCATTCGGATGGCCTCGAGTCCAGTCACGAGACCGAGTCGCGAGGTGGCGAAGCCGGCGCTGTCGCGGACGACCACGTCCTCCTTGTCGATCTCGCGGACGTAGTCGACGGCGAACGCTTCAGTTCGGTCGTCGGTCTGTTCGGCGATCACGATCTCGACCAGGTCCATCAGGTGCGGCGGGTTGAAAAAGTGCAGGCCGACGACGCGCTCGGGTCGGTCGAGCGCGCTCGCCATCTCGGTCACCGAGAGCGAGGAGGTGTTCGAGGCGATCACCGTCTCCTCGCCGGTTTCGGCTTCCGCCGCCGAGAGCACGTCCTGCTTTAGATCCATATCCTCGGGGACGGCTTCGACGACGAGTTCGGCGTCGGCGACGGCCGCGGCGAGGTCGGTCGTGCCCTCGACGCGTCCGAGCGTCGCTTCCATTTCGTCTTCGGTGACCTTGTCCCGGTCGACGCCGCCCTGAAGGTTCTCGCGGATTCCTTCGAGACCCTTCTCGACGAGTTCGGACTCGATGTCCCGAAGGACGACATCGTAGCCCGCCATCGCCGAGACCTGTGCGATTCCGTGGCCCATGCTCCCGGCTCCGAGCACTGTGACTTGCATGGTCAAACCCACACAGGAATTGATCAAAAGCGTTCCTGTTCACACACCGAAAGGGTGTAGACAGCGGCCGGGCGAGAGGATCTCGCCGAGAACGGAGCGACTTTACCCCTCCCCCTGAAACCCTGTGACAACCGATGAGCGACACCCCACCAGTAGTCGTACAAGCAGTCAGGACGCCACAGGGTAAACAGGGCGGTGTCTTCGCCGACACCGGTAGCGCCGAACTCTCGGTGCCGCTGGTCGATACGATGCTCGAGCGCACCGGGCTCGCGGGTGACGACGTCGACGACATCCGGTGGGGCTGTGCGAAGCAGGTCGACGAGCAGAGCAACAACCTCGCCCGCGTGATCGCCCTCGCTTCGGACCTGGGCGAGAGCGTGCCGGGAACCACCATCGACCGGCTTTGTGCCTCCTCGGCCGAGGCGATCATGAGCGCGAGCGACGCCATCCGGGCCGGCCAGCGCGAGGTCATCGTCGCCGGCGGCGTCGAGAACATGACCCGCAACGAGCGCCGGAAGGGAATCGGGTCCTACGACGCCATTGCAGCCCAGTACGACGCCGCGGATCTCCAGATGGGCCAGACCGCGGAAACCGTCGCTCGCCGATACGACATCAGCCGCGAGGAGCAAGACGCCTACGGCGCTCGCAGCCAGCAACGCGCCTGCGAGGCGAGCGAAGCGGGTCGCTTCGACGACGAGATCGTTCCGATCGATACCGGAGAGCAGGTCGTCGAGGAGGATGAAGGGCTCCGTCCCGGTACGACCCGAGAGACGATCTCGGGGCTGCCGCCCGCTTTCGAGGAAGGCGGTACCGTCACCGCCGCCAACGCTTCCCAGATCTCCGACGGCGCGGCCGCTGTCATGCTCACGAGCCGCGCGTTCGCCGAAGACCACGGCCTGGAGATCATGGCCGAGGTCGGCGACCACGAGGTTGCGGGCGTCGACCCCGAAGTGATGGGCATCGGTCCGGTGCCGGCGGTCCGGGGCATCTGGGAGCGAAACGGCCGCTCGGCGGCCGACTACGACCTCGTCGAACTCAACGAGGCCTTCGCCAGCCAGACGCGTTACTGCCAGGAGGAGTTGGGTTTCGACGACGACGAGTTCAACGTCAACGGCGGCGCGATCGCGCTTGGCCACCCCCTCGGCGCGTCGGGCGCGCGACTGCCCGTGACGTTGATTCACGAACTCAGAAAGCGCGGCGGCGGGCTCGGCCTGTCGACGATGTGCGTCGGCTACGGACAGGGGGCTGCGGTCGAGTTCAGCGTTCCTGCGCCCTGACGAAAACGGAGAACACAAAGAACCGAGGAGAACGAAGCAAACGGAGCGAAAAACCGTCTACAGCAACTGATCTGCGATGATGTTCTTCTGGATCTCGCTCGTTCCCTCGTAGATCTTCGTGATGCGGGCGTCGCGGTAGTAACGCTCTGCGGGGTAGTCCGTGACGTAGCCCGACCCACCGTGGACCTGGATGCCCTCGTCGGCGACCTCGACCGCGATCTCGCTGGCGAACAGCTTCGCCATGCTCGAGAACTGCGCGGCGATGTCCTGGTTGTTCTGCTCGACTTCCGTCGCGGCCCGGTAGGTCAGCGAGCGCGCCGCTTCGACGCGGGTCGCCATCTCGGCGAGCTTGTGTTCGATGGCCTGGAAGTCCTTGATCTTCTGGCCGAACTGCTCGCGCTCGCCGGCGTATTCGATCGCGGCGTCGAGCGCGCCCTGTGCGGCACCGACCGCCTGGGAGGCGACGCTCGTCCGGCCGGAGGCGAAGAACTCCATGAGCTGGTAGAAGCCCTCGTCGACCTCGCCGATGACGTTCTCTTCCGAAACGCGGACGTCGTCGACGACGACCTCCGCGAGATCTGAGGCGCGGATGCCGAGTTTGTTGTCGATCTTGTCCGTCGAGATGCCGTCGGAATCCATCGGCACGAGGAACGCGGTGATCCCGCGGTGGCCCTCGTCAGGACTGGTTTTGGCCATCAGAACGCCGATATCGGCGACCGTGCCGTTCGTGATCCACATCTTGTTCCCGTTCAGGACGAACTCGTCGCCGTCCTTCTCAGCCACCGTCTCGATACCCGCAACGTTCGACCCGTGTGCGGGTTCGGAAATCATCGAACAGGAGGCTATCTCCCCGCCCGCGATCTTCGGGAGCCACTCCTCTTTCATCCACTCGTCGCCGAACTCGACGATCATGTTCGTCCCGAAGCCGGCGGAACCGACGGCCGAGCCGATACCCGGGTCGGCGCGCCAGAGTTCTTCCGTGACGATCGTACTCGAGATCTTGTCCATGCCGGCCCCGCCGTACTCGATCGGGATGCCCGGCGCGACGAAATCGTACTCGGCGGCCTTCTCGCGCAGTTCGAGCGGGTACTTCCCCTCGCGGTCGTACTCTTCTGCGACCGGCTTCATCTCGTTCTCGCCGAACTCGCGAACGGCCTCACGAATCGCCTCGTGCTCGTCGGATAGACTGAAAGCCATATCCGATGCTCACCGGCGAGTCACAAAATAGCTTCGATGATCTCAAACGCTGCAAACGATTGGTGTCGATAAGCAACCGTTGTAAACTAACTCCGTTGTCATATACTCGTAACTGACGGTGCCACAGGCGAACGGTCGGCAACTCGAGTTCAGCGCGGTCGTCGCGAGGCGAGTAGTCGCGAGGCGGCTAGTCTCCGTCGCGGATCTTGAACTTCTGGACTTTTCCCGTCGTCGTCCGCGGAAGGGTCTCGACGAACCCGACTTCGCGGGGGTGTTTGTACTCCGCGAGGTTTTCGAGACAGTAGGCTTTGATCTCCTCGGGCGTCGCGTCGGCGTCGGGCGTCGGCACGACCAGCGCCTTGACGGTCTCTCCGCGGCGCTCGTCCGGCACGCCGACCACGGCGGCGTCGGCGATGTCCTCGTGTTCGAAGAGCAGTTCTTCGACCTCGCGCGGGTAGACGTTGTAGCCGCCGGTGACGATCATGTGCTTCTCGCGGTCGACGACGAAGAAGAACTCGTCCTCGTCCCAGTAGCCGATGTCGCCGGTGTGGAACCAGCGCGTGCCGTCTTCCTCGGTGAAGGCCTCGTCGTTCGCCTCGGGCAGTTCGTAGTAGCCTTTCATCACGTTCGGTCCGGAGATGACGAGTTCGCCGGTGATTTCGTGCAGATCCGCCTCCTCTTCGTCGATCGGACCTTCGTCGACGCGTGGGACGGGCTCGAAATCCTCGGTGACGATCTTGGCGTCGACGCTCGTGTCGCCGGGGCCGTCGAGCGGCGTGCCGATGCTGCCCTTGCGGCGTGCGCCCTCGCGGTTAGCGTGGGTGACTGGGCTGGTCTCCGTGAGACCGTAGCCCTCGTAGAGTTCGACGCCGAAGCGGTCTTCGAAGCGTTCGAGGACGTCTCGCGGAAGACTCGAGCCGCCGGAGTTGACGAACCGAAGCGAATCGAGGTCGTACGCCGCGGCGTCGGAGTGGTTGATCATGTCGTTGAACATCGCCGGGACGCCGAACATGATGGAGAGTTCCTCAGTCTCGATGAGGTCCATCACCGTCGTCGCGTCCCATTCGGGAACGGGGTAGTAGGCCCCGCCGCTGTACATCGCGCCGTTCATCACGACGGACATGCCGTAGATGTGAAAGAGCGGCAGCGTGCCGACGAGTCGGTCCGAGGCCTGGAAGCCGCCGTGGGGTACGTCGGCGTTGGCCTTGGTCGTCCAGCGGATGTTTTGATGCGTGAGCAGGACGCCCTTCGGGGTCCCGGTCGTCCCCGAGGTGTAGGGTTGGACTGCCACGTCGTCGTCGGCCCGGTCGACGACCGCGTTAGTCTCGTCCGCGAGGAACTCGTCGAAGGCGGTCGCACCGTCGACATCGCCACCCACGCTGACGACCTGTTCGACGTCGGTATCGTCGAGCACGTTGACGACGTTGGAGACGTTGTCCGCGAGCGAGACGACGGCTTTCGCGCCGCTGTCGCCCAGCAGGTGACCGATTTCGCGGGCCTTGTACTGGGGGTTCATCGGGACGACGATGCCGCCGGCGCGCAGCGTCCCGTAGAACGCCGTTACGAACTGGGGGAGATTCGGGAGATAGATGCCGACGCGGTCGTTCTCGCCGATGCCGTTGTTTTCGAGCGCCGTCGCGAACCGCCCGGCGCGCGTCCAGAACTGCTCGTAGGTCAGCGTCCGGCCGTCGTAGACGATCGCGGGAGCATCGGGGGTCGACTCGACCGTCTCGCCAACGTCTCTCACGAGAGTTGTCATACTTTGTGTAGGGTCGTTTGAGGGCCACAAAAGGGTTATTACTTCTCTATCCCAGTTACTTCGGTCGTTCGCGAGGAGCGGGCCCGAGCGGGTCGGTTGACGGGACCGATCAGTCCCCGGTCGACGTGTCGATGCCGGGTTCGGTGTCGGTGTCGGTTTCGACCGGAATTTCGTACCCGACGACGAACCGGGCGTGGAGTAACACGCCGACGATGGCGGCGGCGGCGACGATCTGGACCGCGATGTGAGCGACCGATCCGAACATGGCACAGAGCGCCGCGACGGTGTAGAGTCCGCGAACCGGAACCGAGAGATCCCGCGCCCCGTCGAAGCCGACGGTCGCGACGATCAGCCCGATGGTTCCCGCCAGCACGACGGGGAACGCGATCAGCGTTTCGCCGGACCAGTCGATAAGGCTGTTATTCGTGATGAAGGCGTAGGGGATCACGAACCCGGGCGCACCGAGTTTGAGCGCTTGCAGGCAGGACTGCAGGAAACTCGAATCCGCGATCCGGGAGCCGATCGCGACCGAAATCGCGACCGGCGGCGTGATCGCCGAGAGCATCGCGAAGTAGAACACGAACATGTGTGCCGTGATCTGGGGCACGCCCATACCGATGATCCCGGGCGTGACCAGAACGACGACGAGGACGTACGCCGCCGGCGTGGGCATTCCGAGACCGAACATGATGCTCGCGACCATCGCGAGGAAGAGGACGATGAAGAGCCCGCTTCCCAGTCCGAAGAGGGAGACTCCGTCGCCCAGTCCGATAATCGTCGTCGCGATCCCCTGGGTGAGGCCGGTCCCCTCGAGCAGTTCGATAATGAGCCCCATCGCGGCGAGGACGCCGACGAGCGGTGCCATTTCGGTGCCGCCCTGCTTGAGGCCGTCTAGGGTCTGCTTCGTCGTCGCGAGCACGTTCCAGCCGATCGTGTCTCCCGCAATACTCGTCTCTCCGATCTCGAGCGTGATATCTTCCTCGCCCACGTCGAAGACGCCGACGAGGATATTTCGGACGTACATCACGCCGACGAGCGTGATGATGGTGTACAGTCCGGCCGAAAGCGGCGTGTACTGCAGGTAGACGAGCGTGACGAGGAGCACGCCGATCGGGATCGTAAAGTGAAGACCGCCGACGAGCGCCCGCCAGTCGAACGTCGACAAGTCCCGAGAGACCCAGCCGAACTTGAGGATCGTGAAGTGGACCGCGATACAGACGCTGAGATAGAACAGCGCCGCGGGGACGACGCCGGCCTGGACGATTTCGACGTAGCTGACGCCGGTGAAGTCGGCCATGAGGAACGCCGCAACGCCCATCACGGGCGGCAACATCTGTCCACCGGCGGAGGCGACCGCCTCGATCGATGCGGCGAACTCGTCGCGAACGCCCTGGTCTTTCATCATCGGGATCGTGAAACTGCCAGTCGTCGCCGTATTTGCTGCGGCGCTTCCTGTAATCGATCCCATGACCATGCTCGCGATGACGGCAATCTGCACGACGCCCGTCCGCAGACTCGTCCCGAGTTCACGACCGACGTCGAGGACGAAATCCATCAGGCCGTAGGCCTTGGCGATACCGGCGAACATGATGAAGATCGCGACCCACGTCGAACCGATCCGCATGAGGGTCTCGTCGTAGACGCCGCTGACGCTGATCGCGCCGTTTTCCGCGATCGTTTCCCAGGTCATTCCGGTGTGGTAGAACAGGCCCGGCAAGCTCGGCCCGACCGCCGTGTGGGCGTAGGCGATCGAGAGGACGGCGACGGCCGCGATGACGTTCCCGAACGCCCGTCGCGTTGCGTCGATCGCCAGCGTGATCAAGAGGACACCGACCAGATGGTCGGTCGTATTGTATCCGAGGAGGTGCGCCGACTCGGTCAACCGAGCGTAATTGGTGTGGACGTAAAGCACTGCGCCGATCGCCGCCACTCCGAGTAAGAGGGCGATAATCGGATCAACCCGTGCGTACGCTGTTTTGAGCGACCGAAGAGTTCGACCAGTGCCGGCGGTATCGGCCGGCTGAGCCGTGTCATCCCCGGAAGGAGCGGTCGCAGCATCGTCGCCTGTTGCGGAATCGCTGTACTGCGTGCGAGCGTAATCGAAGTAGTACAGCGCCAACCCGAGCCCGAGGAAAACGTTCACGTACTCGTCGGTCTCCGCGAACAGGTCGGTTTGGATCGCGAACGCGATTTTCATCGCGTATCCGATAGTCAACAGCGTTAACGCCAAGCCCAGCACGTAAACGATCCCAGTGAGGACATCCAACGGACCGATTCCACTGAGCGACTGTCGGGCACGGCGGGAGAGGCGGCTACTAGTAGTCATCGTGAGTTACGGTTCGTCAGCCCGTTCGAACTCGTCTTGCCAGACGCCGATCTCCTCGT
Source organism: Natrialba aegyptia DSM 13077 (assembly GCF_000337535.1). Taxonomy (GTDB): domain Archaea; phylum Halobacteriota; class Halobacteria; order Halobacteriales; family Natrialbaceae; genus Natrialba; species Natrialba aegyptia. The sequence continues at coordinate 405,743 of NZ_AOIP01000015.1, read as the reverse complement.
AGAAGTCCGCCGCGGCAGCGTGGAACGGAACATCGCTGTACATGTTCTCGACCCAGAACGCCTCGTCGTCGAGCCGAGCGAGGACGGCGCTATATTCCTCGAGCGCGCTGCGATTCTCGTGCATCGTCTCGAGGAAGTCGTAAACGGTATCGTAGTCGAGGTCCGCTCGCGAGACGAAGTTGTACGCGAAGGTCGGACAGTGAACCTCCTCGGGAGCGTTTTGAGTGCCGTCGATCTCGTCGCCACCGAACGACTGAACGAGCAGGCGGCCGTCGTTCTCCCACTCCTCGAGCGTCGAGTCGTCCACGTCGAGAATGTTCAGGTCGGCGGAGTTCAGCATCTCCTGTACCCACCCGGGCACGATACTGAAGTTCATGTACGTCCCGACACCGACATCGAGGCTGCCTTCGTTAAGCGACCCGCTTTGGTCGCCGTACCCGACGCTCGTCCGATTGTAGTCGTCCGTCGCATAGTCGAGTGCCCGTTCGAGCGCAGGGGCTGTCCCCGAACCCCGCGGCGTCGGCGAAACCGTCGTCCCCGACTCGATGCCCGAGAGCGATTCGAGACCCGGCGACAGGAAGAACCACGGCAGGTCATAAAAGTGAAACACCTGCGCCATCTCGAACTCGAGCTGGTCGAAGTCACCGGCACCCTCCTGGACGTCCTGGGCCGACCAGTTCTGGATGTAGACCATTTCCGCCTCCTGACTGTTGAGAGCACCGAGATTCGCTTCGGTCCCTTCGCTCGTCCGCGCTTCGACGGTGAGGTCGTCGTTGTTATCGCTGATGACCTTTGCAATCCCCTCGTTGGCAGAGTAGGCCGTCGTCGTCGACTGAGACGTTCGCATTCGAACGGTTCCTGCTTCGACATCGCCCTCATCACCGCCGAGGCACCCAGCCAGCGCCGTGGCCGTTCCGATTCCGGTTGCTGCAAGCAGCGATCGTCGAGTCGTCCCCCTGTTCGTGGAAATCGGTCGATCCTCCATGACAAGCCGTTACATATTTCCATCGTATAATTCTTCCGTTATCATTTGATCAAACCTGTCTATCAGAGCCTCAGACAAGAGAATTATACAGAAGACGGGGTGAGGAAGAAACTGGGAACCAGCGCGGGCGTGTCACTGAGGTGTTGTACTGGTAACACGTATCGCAACGCCTATTGCATCGTTGGCGAAGTATGATACATGCTGGATTTCGTTCAGCTCGAAGCGGATTTAGACCAGGAAGAGCGGTTGATCCGGGACACCGCCCGCGAGTTCGTCGAGGAACACGTCAAGCCCGACATCGGCGAGCACTTCGAGGCGGGCACGTTCCCGAAAGAGCTGATCCCGAAGATGGGTGAGCTCGGCTTCTACGCGCCGAACCTCGAGGGATACGGCTCGCCGAACGTCTCCGAAACCGCCTACGGACTCCTGATGCAAGAACTCGAGGCCGGCGACTCGGGGCTGCGTTCGATGGCGTCCGTGCAGGGGGCACTCGTCATGTACCCCATCCACGCCTACGGTAGCGAAGCGCAAAAGGAGGAGTGGCTGCCCAAGCTCGGGCAGGGCGAGGCGGTCGGCTGTTTCGGCCTCACGGAGCCGGAACACGGCTCGAACCCGTCGTCGATGGAGACCTACGCCGAGGCCGACGGCGACGGCTACGTCATCAACGGCTCGAAGACGTGGATCACGAACTCGCCGATTTCGGACGTTGCGATCGTCTGGGCGCGCGACCGCTCGGCCGAGGACGACCCCGTTCGCGGCTTCCTCGTCGAGACCGACCGCGACGGAATCACGACGAACAAGATCACCGAGAAGCTCTCGCTGCGCGCGTCGATCACCGGCGAGATCGGGCTGAACGACGTTCACGTCCCCGAATCGAACGTGCTTCCCGGCGTCTCCGGGATGAAGGGGCCGCTTTCCTGTCTCACGCAGGCCCGCTACGGCATCGCGTGGGGGGCAATCGGCGCGGCTCGCGACGCCTTCGAAGAAGCCCGCCAGTACGCGACCGACCGCGAGCAGTTCGGCGGACCGATCGGCCAGTTCCAGCTCCAGCAGCGCAAACTCGCGGAGATGGCGACCCAGATTACGCTGAGCCAGTTGCTCGCGTACCGACTCGCGGACCTCAAAGAGCGCGGCGACCTGCGGCCCCAGCACGTCTCGATGGCGAAGCGAAACAACGTCCGCATGGCCCGTGATCAGGCCCGCGTCGCTCGCGAGATGCTCGGCGGCAACGGCATCACGACCGACTACTCGCCGATGCGCCACATGGCGAACATGGAGACGGTCTACACCTACGAGGGCACCCACGATATCCACACGCTGATTCTCGGCGAAGATCTGACCGGCATTCCGGCATACCAGTAACTTGCCGGTGTGCGGCCGTCCTTTTCTTCTCCTCTTTTTCCGTTCGGTTCCCCAATTCTCAATTCCCGGTTCACCATGATCCACCCGTCCTCCTTCGGGTTTCACACTCCGCAGATTCTGTTTTATTATTCGGAACATTCATTGAGATGCCGCGGAATACTCTCGATATGAGCAGGGACCGCGGCCGAGGAAAACGAAACGACGCGGGTGTCTCGACGACCCGCAAGACGTTCGCAATCCTCGAGACGCTCGCGGACGCAGACGGCGTGACGATCACCGAACTCACGCGCCGAACCGAGTTCACCAAGAGCACCGTCTATCGCCACCTCACCACGCTGGCCGATCTCGGCTACGTGATCGAACGCGACGGCGCCTACTACGTCGGCTTTCGCTTTCTCGAAATCAGCGAGCAGGCACGAACCCGACGACGCGGCTACACCGCCGCCAAGCGCTCGGTGTTCGAACTCGGCAAGGAGACGGACGAACGAGCCGTTTTCATCGTCGAAGAGGAGTACGAGGGGGTCTACGTCCACCGGTACGGCAGCCTCTCCGATACCATGATCGGCAAACGCAGACCGCTTCACTCGCTGGCCTCCGGCAAGGTGATCCTCTCGGAATGGGACGACGACACCGTCGCCGACTTCGTCGCGACGGCCGGCCTCGACGCGATTACGGACAACACCATCACCGATCCCGACACCCTCGCCGCCGAACTCGAGCAGATCCGCGACCAGGGCTATGCCGTCAACAACGAAGAACACATGGACGGCCTCCGGAGCGTCGCCGTCCCCGTCTATACGCCCGACGACGACCTCCTCGGCGCGCTGAGCGTGTTCGGCCCGACGAGTCGCTTCACGGACGAGTACGTCCACGACGACCTCCCGAACCGGCTCTGGGACAAGGCCGGGGAGATCAGGGTCACGCTCGCCTACGGATAACGCCCCCTCGATTCGGATGCTGGAATCGTCCGTTGCAGACACCCGTTCGTCCCGTCGAATATCCCCCTCCGTCCGCGATACGGAACCAATCTCTCTGCTACCCTGCCAGTTCACTCCGCATACATATGCGTTCTTGCCGCGTGGTGTGCACGCTGTCGTCTCTTCCCGTCGCGTTCCAGTATGCGGAATCTTTCACCTGCCACGCCGAAACACTCGACCGCGAGTCCAACGCCGAGCACCGAAACGGCTTTCCTCGCGAACGTGAACTCTTCGGACGACTCTCGATGGACGACCAGGACGACAGCCCCGATCGGAGTGCCCACGAAAACGCGGGACAGGACCCCCAGACGACTCCTCCCGGGTCGAGCGAATCCGATACGTCCACACCCGCTGTCCCCGCATCGCGCTCGAAACCCGGCCCGCAACCGAAGGTCGCTCGACTCATCTCCGAGTACGACCGCGAACTTGCAGGCGTCGGCGATGAACTCGAGGCCCGCTGGACGAACCCCGAAACCGATGCGAGCCTTCGATCGCTTGCAGACTGGTTCAACGAGCAACTTCTGCGGGCGGTCCTCACGGCGGCAGGGATCGAAACGATCACTGAAGACGTCTCGCACCTCTATGCGGTGCTCTCCGGGGAAACCGGGAGCCGTGGCGAACGAACACAGCTCGAACGGCGACTCGAGCGAGATGGCGTCGCTGTTGAGACGGTAACCGACGAGTTCGTCTCGTACGGAGCGATCAGATCGTACCTGACGGGGTACCGAAACGCCACTGCGCCATCGAGAACTGACGGCCCGAGTGCAGCGGCGACGGCCCGAACGATCGAGGAATTGCGCCAGCGAACGGTCTCGGTCACGGAAAGTAAACTCGATCGACTGCAGGAGACGGATCAGTTGCGGGTCGGTCCGCGCCGGGTTTTCGCGGACGTGCAGGTACTGTGTGAACGGTGTGGAAAACAGTACGATGTAGCGGACTTGCTGGAATCGGGCGCGTGTGACTGTTATGAGCCGTAGCGGGAATCGTCGGCCGGAGACCGTCGATGTCCGGGTGCCAGTTGGACTGCAGACCGCCTTGCTTCTCGAACAACCCATAACAGACGTACTATTGTTATGGGATGCGACCACGATCGGGAACAGTGATCGGATTTCAAGTTGCGGAATACTGGTCACCACTCGTGGCAATCTGCGGAACGCTCGGGGGCAGTACTGGTTTCGAAAATCGGATCCCGTCGTTCAGAACCAGAACGGGTGTTGAACGCGAGCGCTAGATTTCGGTCACGCGATCGTACTCGTCGTCGAGCGCCGCCGCGTCCTCGGGCAGCAGTGCCACGACGAGGAAGTCGGTGTGGGATTCGAAGTACTCGACCAGTGCCGCGATACGGTTCGAGTCGAGCGCTTCGAGCGAGTCGAGCAGCATGAACGGCACTTCCTCGTAGACTTCGTGGACCAGATAGCCGGCGAGCCCGAAGATCAGGCCGGTGACCTCCCGTTCGCTCTCGCTCAGGTGGTCGATCGTGTCCTCGTACGTGCTGCCGTCCGCCGTACTGCGGACGATGTGGAGGTCGAACGCCGTCTGCTCGACCTTCCGCCGGCCTTCGCGGACCGTCTTGCCGACGCGTTCGATCCAGATCCGGTCGATATTCCGGTACTCGAGCACCTCGAGTACGGCGTCCATGTGCTCGTTGAACGACTCGACGGCCTCGCGCTCGATCCGGTCGATCCGAGTGCGGAGTTCCTCGAGTTCGTCGCGAATCTCGTCGCGGCGCTGTTCGAGTTGGTCTTCGTCCTCGAGTGCGGATTCGATGTCCTCGATGTCGTCGGTCGTCGTCTCGAGGTCGCGTTCGAGTCTGCCGAGGGAGAACTCGAGTTCGTTCGCGCGGCGGTTGAGTTCGAGGAGGCTCTCTTCGTCGTCCTCGGTGTCGTCGTCGGCTTCGGCTTCGAGTTCGGCGGCCTCGGTTTCGAGGTCGTCGATTTCGCTCTCGAGTTCTTCGCGGCGATCGGTGAGGTCGTCGAGTCGGGCTTCGCGCTGTTCGATTTCGTCGGTGACGGAGTCGAGTCGTCGGTCGACGCGCTCGTGGCGCTGTCGCGTCTGGTCGATCTCTCGCCGTTCGCTGCGCAGCGATTCGATCTGGGATTCGAGGTCGTCGCGCTCGCTGAGTTTGGTCTCTTGGTGTTCGCGAAGGCGGTCGATCGTCGCTTCGATTTCGCTGCGCTGGACCTGGCTGCCGCAGGTCCAACAGCGGACGGTTTCCGCTCCGTCGTCGACTAGTTGGTCGGTGATCGCCTGGTCGGTCGACTCGGTGTCGTCGTTGGCCAGCAGCTGTCGGATCTCGGGGTGAGAGCCCTCGAGCATCTCCTCGTTGAACTGGACGATGCTCTGGAGTTGGCTGATAACCCCGTCGATCGACTGGGACTGGCGCTGGAGTCGGTCGATTTCGGCGTCGACTTCCTCACGGTCGAGTGAGTTGAGTGCAGGGAGGTCTTCCTGTTCGGCTTCGAGGTCGTCGCGTTCCTCGCGCAGGGCGGAGAGGCTCTCGCGTTCGGTTTCGAGGTCGAATCGGACGTCTTCGAGCGCGGAGCGACGCTCGCGGAGTTCACTGAGTTTCTCCTCGAGTTCGTCCTGGCCCTCCTGTTGGGTGTCCGCGTTCGCTTCGGCCTCTTCAATTGCCGCTTTGACGGCCTCGAGTTCGTCCCGTTTGTCCTCGATTTTCCCCTCGAGATCGGTGCGTTGCTGTTCGAGCGAAGGGAGGTCGTTCTTGAGGGAGTCGAGCCGATCGAGTTCGTTCGAGATTTCGTTTTTCTCGTCAGTTAGCCGCGAGATTTCGCGCTCGATCTCGTCGGTGTCGACCGGTCGAAGGATGATTTCGCGCAGGTCGTCTTCGGTCGTGACGGCGCGACGGGCCGGATTCGATTCCAGCAGGAACGCGTAGAGGTCGGCGAGCTCGGGGTCGTCGAGATACGGCTCGCCGTCGGTGACGACGGTGTTTCCCGTTCGTTTGAGCGTTCGGGTGTAGGTCTGGTCGTCGAGTTCGAGTTCGGCGTATCCCTCCTCGGCGTCGGCCTTGAGGGAGGCTGACGAGCCCCCGAGAGCGGCCATAAACGCCTGGAGAAGCGACGTTCTGTTTGTCGCGTTTCGTCCTGCAAGGACGGTAATCCCTGATTCGAGTTCGACTGTCGTCTCGTCGATCCCACCGATGTTCTGCGCCCGTAATCGTGCCTCATGGGCGACGGACTCCTGTGTAGCCATCATTCGAATTACTTCCTAGTCAGTTGATAAACCTTTGGAGGAATCTCGGCTCGTGGGCCGGGGGTGCGTCGGGTAATCGGTCGACTTCCTGACCGGCCATAAACGTCGTCAGTACAGATACTGAGTCCATAATAGAAATCATATTTATATTATCTGTCCGTCTCAGTTCGATTCTTGTTGGTCTGCTGTCTCCGTCAGTAGATTATATTCGAGTATTATGGCTGTATATGGGCAATCACCTCCGAAAAACTCGCTTTTCCATCATCAGATTACTACCGCCGAATATCATATATTATCCGTCATGTTCTAGTATCTATATTTATTGTGACTATTACTCTGTAGTGGAGGTAGCAATGGTATCGTTTCACACGTTGTGGCCATCACCGGTTCCCTGCCGGCGCGGGTTTATATAGGATACCGCAACCAGCGAGCCCATGGTTTCGGACCGCTCCCGCAGCCTGTCGCGACGCACCGCTTTGCACGGACTCGCCGTCCTCGCCGGGACGACGCTTGGCGGACTCGGAATCGGTACTGTCGGCGGTGCTCGCCCACCCCACACGACCGAGACGCCCGCCGATACGGAGCGCTACGTCGCCGTCGTCGACCGAATCGTCGACGGCGAGCACGTCGTGCTCCTGCTCGAGGAGGACGGACAGATCGTCGACCAACTGGTCGTTTCCAGATCGGAATTCGACACCGTCGCAGAGAGCGACATTCTGGTCGTCATCGTTGCAGACGACGAACTCATCGACTACCGTATCCTCCCCGAGCGCCCGTGTCGCGAGTCGAAAGCACCTGGCGAGGACGCCGACCCGGAGACCGCCCTACGATCGCACGCCGGAACTCGCTCGGACGCTACACGTGACTGCCTGTAAGCCAGTGTAGTTACCACTGTTCTTCGTATCGTCACAGCAGCAAACAGTGACAACGAACAGCCGCTAAACGATGAACGAATTTATGTATCGTCCGCCCGATACTGGATTCATGCGACTCTCCGAGAAAACCGTCGTCATCACGGGCGCAGCGGCAGGGATCGGCAAGGCAACCGCCGAACGGTGTGCGGCGGAAGGCGCACACGTCATCGTCACGGATGTCGACAACGACGGCGGCCGGGCCGTCGCCGACGAACTCGAGAACGCGGACTCGAACGGCACCGCTTCGTTCTACGAACTCGACGTGACCGACAGCGACCAGTTTCACGACGTGATCGACGACATCACCGAGACGCACGGACTCGACGTGCTCGTCAACAACGCCGGTACCGGCCACCCGGGCGGGAGCCTCGAAGAACTCGAGAACTCGATTCGAGACTTCGTCATCGACGTGAACATCAACGGGGCCTGGAACGGCTGTCACGCCGCGCTTCCCCACATGAAAGAACAGGGACACGGCTCGATCGTCAACGTCGGTTCGCTGGCGAGCATCCTCGGCTTACCGAAACAGGCCGCGTACTCGATGACGAAGGGAGCCGTCCTCAATATGACCCGTGCGGTCGCTGCCGAAGCGGGCCCGTACGGCGTCCGCGCGAACACTGTTTGCCCCGGCTTTACCGAGACGCAACTCCTCGATCAGTACCTGTCTCAGCAGGACGACCCCGAACGGGCCCGCGAGCAGATGGTCGAACAGTACCCGCTCAAGCGCCTCGCCGAACCCGAGGAAGTCGCGGACGCAATCCTGTTCCTGGCGAGCGACGAGGCGTCGTTTATCACCGGTCACGGCCTCGTCGTCGACGGCGGCTTTTCCGCGTAGGCCGACCGATCCGTCGAGCGCCCGCCGAGCGTGGGATCGGTACGGATTCCCCGATATCGCTCTTGTTGAACCGATCCTCGTCGGAATACACCTCACGTCCCTGCTCGCGCTACTCGTCGACGATCGCCCTCGCGCCACCGTCGGCTAGCTAACAGTCGGACTCGGCGCGTGGACGATCGTTCTCGTCTCCGCAGACGGCTTCTCGCTGCTCGGACTCTCGTAATTTTTCTGCCCGTCCTCGTGTCTCAGCCCGCCGCTATTGCTCGCGCACCAGTGCCACACTGGCGAGTTTGTCGCCCGCCGTCACCGTCGCCTCCTGTGTCAGCGAGTACAACAGCCCCTTCCGGTCCGCCGTCGCCGTCTGCAACACCTCGTACGTCGTCGGATCGTACACCGTTCCGAGTTCAGTGCCGGCCGAAACGATCTTGCCGAACTCGAGGGTGGGAGCGGGACGGAACAGCCCGGAGTCGTCGGCAGTGACCTGTCCGAGGTGGTTTCGGGCGACGGTTTGCTCGCGGCGTGGCGCGTTTCCGGGAAGCAGTCCGAGCGATCGACAGACGTTGAGCAACCCGTCGACGCCGGTTTCGACGGCGCCTTCGACGATCTGTTTGCTGTGTGCGAGTTCGGGTGTGATCGCGGGAACTCCCGCCTCGGCGGCGGCGACGCGGAGTTTGCCCGCGAAATCGCGGCGATGCCATTCTTCGGGGGCGTCCTCGCCGGCCTCCTCCGAGAGCAGGATGTCCGTTCCGAACGCTTTGGCGAGGTCTCGAGCGCGCTCATCGCCTTCCCGGTAGACGACGTGCGGAAGCAAATCGGGGCTCCCGGTATGGAGGTCGACGATGGCGTCGGCCCGGACGGCAAATCCCCAGAGGCGGGCGGCCATCCGTTGGTGGAGGCTGCCGTCGGCGTCGCCAGGCCAGACGCGGTTCATGTTGGGGTTGACGCTGTCGAACTGTTCCGGCGCGGTGTAGGAGACGCGGTCGAAGGTGAGCGGATTTGCGACGGGAACGGCGACGATCGTTCCGGACAGCGACTCGAGGGGCAACCGGTCGTGAAAGCGCCGGAGGGTTTCGGTGCCGTTTATTTCGCGGCCGTGCTGTGCGGCCTGGACATACAGTGTCGGGCCGTCCGCAGAGCCGCTGTAGGTGTGCACTGTCGTCGTGAGCGCGACGCCGGAGGGTAATCGTGCGAGCGTAACCTCCTCGTCGGTGTGCGTTTCGGGGCTCATAGAACTCTTGTACTGTCGTTCGACGGCTGGCGGTATGTAGTTGCGGCCGCCGGTTGCAGAGCGGGGTTCTGCTATCTACTGTACCGAGGAGCCGAAATCACCCGAGGACTGTGGCAGGTATAGTAACACCTGTAACAGTTCACACACCGAGCGCATAGCCATCGTGCGATCGGGTGTGCAGTGACTCGCAGTGGCTACGATCGTCCGTAGTCTGGTCAGTGGCGTGACTCTTACTCGTGAAAACCGATCCGGTCGTCTTGCCCGGCGCGATTATCGGAGATAACCGAGATCAGCCAGTCGATTCTCTACGTCATCATCGACCTCATTTGTCCCATCAGCAACCGGCTTTGGAGACAGCGAATCGAACGCCTCTGTAACGATCGTTCTCGAATCGCTCGAGTGCGATTCCACGGCGGCCTGGGCACTGATGCAGTCGACGGTAGCGACGTCCGGATCCGTCTCCCCACGTACCACGTGCTTCCGAACGGCACCGTCATCCCCTGTCGGTTCGTAAACCGCTTTCCACGGACCGAAATACGGTTCGGGTCGGTCGGGTCGGTCCTCCCTTCGAAGTCGTTCGGTCATCGTGAGGATCGGGCCGTCGAGGAGCGGGTCGTCCGATGGATCGGGAATACTAGCCGGTCCGTCTATAGCCCGCTCCATCGCTGCGGGAATATTGGTCAACGATGCAGGTGCCGTCTCGGTCCAGGACGCGTGTTGCTCCGGCCATTTCACCACCAACGGCACGTGCGTTATCTCCTCGTGGACGCCCCAACTGTGCGTCACCGCACGGCAGTCCGGGGCCACGAACGACCGCTCTCCGAATCCTTCGCCGTGGTCGCTCGTAATGACGAGAAGCGTCTCGTCTAACTCGCCGCGCTCTCGGAGTGTCGTTACAAGCTGTTTGACCACCGCATCTGCCTGTCGAATACCACCGTCGTAGAGCGATTCGAGCGCTTTGAGTTCTCCCCACGGCCGGCCGTTCGAGCCGTAATACTGGTCACTCAACGTCCGCCCGGCTAGTGACTCGTGGAGATCACGAATTTTCTCCCCGGACCAGTTATCGTATTCCGCCGTCGGAGTATACGGATAATGCGCATCGAGCACATTGACACACGCGGCCCACGGTCCGTCCCGTTCGGCTTCCCACTCGAGGAACCTGTCCGCAAATTCAGCACCGTCGGCTTTCTGATAGTCGTGCCATTTGGGATTGAACTCTCGGTACCCCCGCCAGAACGTATTCGCCAACGCACGCACCGGCTTCCCGGACGTGATCGCGCGCTTTAGATTTCCAGAAACACCTTCCAGCTCTTTCACGTCAGTCGGATCGAAGGCATCGAACAAGCGAGCATTTTCTATGTTTCCGAAATCGGGAGTCTCAACGGTTTCGAACGGTTCGAATAAGTTAGACGCGTTTGCGATAACGTAATTCGGGGTGAACAACCCCGTCTGATACTCGTACTCCCGTTGCAGTCTGGTCCAAATTGTTGCTTCGGGGGAGAGTCGCCCCTCGTGTTCTGTGACGTTGTGCTCCGGAACGTGAAGCCCCGTCCAGATACTCGCGTGACTTGCGACGCTATGAATGCTCGGCGCACGCGCCTGTCGGTAGACTGTCGCCTGCGCAGCGAACTGTTCTAGCGCGGGAGTTGTACGGTTGTAATGGCCGTGAAGACTCGTATTCTTTGCCCGGACTGTGTCTAAGATAACAAGTAGAATATTGGGTTTGTCGCTGTCCGATTCCATCTTTGATATTCCTCAGCATCGCAACGGAACCGAATAAATTCTTCCCTTGTGTGCTATTTATAGAACTACACCACGATAATAAGCGGCTGTCGGCTTTCAATGGCTACTAGAGACGACCGACCGCTTCCCGAAATATCCCGGATCACACTGGCGAAGACCACTACCGTTTTCACGCGTCCCATCGTCGCCGACGTATGGGCAACGTTACTGCGACCCTGCACACGAACCGCGGCGACATCGAGGCTGAACTCTACGACGACCGTGCCCCGCGCACCGTGGACAATTTCGTCGGCCTCGCAACCGGCGGCAAGACCTGGACCGATCCCGAGACGGGCGAGGAAATCGAGGGCGAACCGCTGTACGACGACGTGGCCTTCCACCGCGTCATCGAGGACTTCATGATTCAGGGCGGCGACCCGACCGAAACCGGCCGCGGCGGTCCCGGCTACCAGTTCGACGACGAGTTCCACGACGAACTCCGTCACGACGACGAGGGGGTTTTGAGCATGGCGAACTCCGGCCCGGACACGAACGGCTCGCAGTTCTTCATCACGCTCGACGCCCAGCCCCACCTCGACGACCGCCACTCCGTCTTCGGCAAGGTCACCGACGGGATGGACGTCGTCCGGGAGATCGGCAGCGTCGACACGGACCGAAACGATCAGCCCCAGGAAGACGTCGTGCTCGAGTCGGTGTCGATCGACTACGAGTAACCTGCGCTGCACTCGAAAGACGATCTTCCGTTCTACAGGTCACCGCTTGACAGCACGCTTGGAGCCGATATCTCGGCGAGAGTTGCGTTCGACATCGAGCGTGAATACCGAATCCGTCGCTCGGCTCCCGACACACACCACCCTCGGAGCGGAGACGGTTTTAGGATGGTTCGACCCGTACCGATACTATGGGCTGGACAGCCGCCGATATTCCCGACCAGTACGGCCGGACGTTCGTCGTCACCGGCGCAAACAGCGGCCTCGGTCTCGAGACCACGCGTGAACTCGCCCGCAAGGGTGCAACCGTGATCATGGCCTGTCGAAGCGTCGAGCGCGGCGAGGAGGCGGCCGACGACGTTCGCGACGACCTCTCGCGCCTCGAGGGCGACCTCCGCGTCGAACAGTGCGACCTCGCGAGCCTCGACTCCATCCGCGAGTTCACAACGCGACTCGGCGACGAGCGACTCGACGTGCTCGTTAATAACGCCGGCGTCATGGCGGTTCCGCGCACGGAGACCGAGGACGGCTTCGAGACGCAGTTCGGCGTCGATCACCTCGGACACTTCGCACTCACCGGCTTGCTGCTGGACAACCTCCATCTCGACGACGAGGCGGATTCGCGCATCGTCACCGTCTCCAGCGCCGTTCACGAGAGCGGTGACATCGACTTCGACGACCTGCACCACGAGGAGTCCTACGACCGCTGGGAGGCCTACGGCCAGGCGAAACTGGCCAACGTATTGTTCGCATATGAACTCGAGCGCCGGCTGCTTACCGCAGACCTGAACGCGAAGAGTATCGCCGTCCATCCGGGGTATGCGGCCACGCAACTCCAGATTCGCGGCCCCGAGCAAAGCGGGGACCGGCTCCGAAAGCTCGCGAGTCGCATCGCGAATACGCTGGTGGCGCAGTCGGCCGAACGGGGCGCGCTTCCGCTGTTGTACGCCGGGACTGCGCCGGACGCCGAGGGCGGCGCGTACTACGGTCCCGGCGGGCTCGCGAACATGCGCGGCACGCCCGAACGTCAGGCCTCTTCGGACCGGTCCTACGACCGTGAAATGGCCCGCCGTCTCTGGGATGTCTCCCGCGAGTTGACCGGTGTGACGTACGACCTCCCGCGGCCGGCGGCCGAGCGCGTCTCATCCTGAGAACCCGCGGTGAGCGTTCACCTCGCGACCGAATCGGTCGCCGGGTACCGCGCAACCCGGCCTCGGTGAACCGCCCCGGACGGCTCGCGACGAGTTCAGGATCGAACCTGACGCGGCTCGAGAACTCGCTTCGGAAGCGCGTTCGGCACCCAACCGTAACGCGAAAGGTGACGCAGTCGAACAGTCGTATAATGACCGACGGCGATGAGAACGGCGGCGAGATCCAGCGCGCGAGCGATGTCGGCTCGGCCGATGCGCCATCGATCGAGGAAAAGCCCTACAAGATCATCTTCGAGGCCAACAAGTGCTTCGGGGCCGGCAAGTGCGCCGAAGTCAGCGACAACTGGGAGATGTCGCTCGCTTCGGGGATCGCCAAACCGAACACCTACTTCATCGACGAGGCGGACCTGGATCACAACGTCCGCGCCGCGGAGGTCTGTCCGGCGAAGAAAGACGAGGGGTGCATTCACGTCATCGACCGCCGGACAGACGAGGAGATCGCGCCGGACCCGCACGGGGACGGGACGTTGAGCGTCGACTGGTAACCGAGACCGGGTTTCGATCGGGCGATTCGGTCGACGCACACCGAAACGCACATTGTAGCGGGGCGGATATCCCCGAGTGCGCTTTTGCGCGAGGGTAGCCAAGCAGGCCAACGGCGGTGGGCTTAAGACCCGCTCCCGTAGGGGTCCGAGGGTTCAAATCCCTTCCCTCGCATGCTGACTCGAAACCAGTGAGGGCCGCGTATGCGAAACGGAGATGAGTCCGTGACTGGTTATGAGCTCACGAGTCCAGATCCGTTCCCAGTTGGGAGTCACCAAACGGTGAACTGTGCTCGAGTACTCGGCCATAGCGCGCTAGAACGCGGGAGCGCCGCTAGAACGGGTACTCTCGCGGCTCGCGCTGGACCGATATCCACTTCGTCGTCGTGAGTTCGTCGAGGATCGAGTCGCCGTTGTAGCGGCCGACGCCGGACTGTTTCATGCCGCCGAAGGGGACGTGGGGTTCGTCGTTGAGCGGCTGATCGTTGATGTGGACCATGCCGGTTTCGATCTCGTCCGCGATCGTGCGGGCCTGCTCGAGATCCTCGCTGTGGACCGAGCCCGAGAGGCCGTGGATCGTGTCGTTCGCCAGTTCGATCGCCTCCTCGTCGCTCGAGTAGGAAATCACGGGAGCGACGGGGCCGAAGTGCTCGTTTTCCGCTGCAGCCATATCGTTATCGGCGGCAGAAAGCACCGTCGGCTCGACGACGAGTTCGTCGTGATCGCCGCCGGTTTCGAGCGCGGCTCCCGCCTCGATCGAGTCGTCGATGTACGCGACGATCTGGTCGCGCTGGCTCTCGTCGATGATCGGGCCGATGACGGTGTCGTCGTCGGTCGGATCGCCGGCGGGGAGACTCGCCGCGCGGTCGGCCAGGCGCTCGACGTACTCGTCGTACAGATCCTCGTGGACGAGGTGGCGGTTGATCGAGATGCAGGCCTGGCCCTGGTGGAGGAACGAGCCGAAGACGCCGCCGTCGACGGCCCGGTCCAGGTCGGCGTGCTCGGTGACGACGTGGACGTTGTTGCCGCCGAGTTCGAGGGCGGGCAGCGCACAGGTTTCGGCGGCCTGGCTGGCGACGTGCTGGCCGACTTCCGTCGACCCCGTGAACGCGAGCACGCGGGGGATTTCGTGGCCGGCGACCGCGTCGCCGATGTCGGAACCGGAGCCGGGAACAACGCTGAGCACGCCCTCGGGAAGCCCGGCGGCTTCGAAGATGCGCGCGAGCAGCAGGCCGCCCGTGATCGGCGTGTTCGAGGCGGGTTTGAGGACGACGGCGTTCCCGGCTGCGATGGCGGGCGCGACGGCGCGCATCGAGAGGTGCAGCGGGAAGTTCCACGGCGAGATGACGCCGACGACGCCGACCGGCACGCGAACGGCGGTGTTCTCCTTGCCGGGGACGATCGACTCCGAGTGCTGTCCCGCCATCCGGAACGGGTAACTCGCCGCCTCCTGCATCATCCCGCGGGCCGTCTGGAGTTCGGCGTTGCCCTTGACCCGCGTGCTCCCGGACTCGCGGGCGAGCAACGCCAGGATCTCCTCGCGGTTCTCGCGAATGAACTCGAGGGCTGCGGTTACGACCTGTGCACGTCCCTGTGGCGGCTGTTCGGCCCACGACTCCTGGGCCTCGGCGGCGGCTTCGTAGGCCCGGTCGACGTCATCCGGCGTCCCGGCGGGAACGGACGCGAACTCCTCGCGCGTATAGGGGTTCTCAACTGTGATCGAATCGCGGTCGCCCGGTGCTGTCCACTCGCTGGCGAGGTACAGCGCGTTCCAGCCGAGTTCGGAATCGGGACGCAGTGGTCGTTCCGTCATGGGGTGTGATTTGCTACCAGACACGAAAAGCGAGCAACCAGCAACTGCAACCGTGCACTCCGTTCGGGGACGGCGAACACTCGATCCGTTCGACCTGCAGAGAGTCGAGACCCGATACGAACTCGCGTTCGGTGACTGCCGCGCGAGCGGCCCATAGCGGACAGCAACAGTCACGAGCGAACCGGTAATCGCAGTCACCACCGTTCACAGCCGAACGGATGGCGACCGCTACTGCTGAGCGTGAAAGAGGTACATCGTCGCGGGACCGAAGACGACGACAAACACCGCAGAGAGGCCGAGAACGATGATAACATCCCCAGCCGTGGCGGTACCGTGCATCAGCCCGCGCATCGCCGTGACCAGGTGACTGACGGGGTTGATCGAGACGAACGCCTCGAGCCACCCGGGCATCGTCCGCGGATCGACGAAGACGTTGCTGATGAACGTAAGCGGGAACAGGATCAGCATGCTCACGCCCATGAGCGACTCCGGCGTCCGCATGATGAATCCGAGCGCCGTCCAGATCCACGACAGGCTAAACGAGAACACCAGCAAGAGCGCGACTGCCGAAATCACGCCGATTGCGCCGCCCTCCGGACGGAACCCGAGCAGCAGGCCGAGTCCGATGACCATCGTCGAGGCGATCGTGTACCGAACGGCGTCCCCGAGCAGGGCACCGACGATGACCGACGGCTGCCAGACCGGCATCGTTCGGAAGCGATCGAAGACGCCCTCGTCGATGTCGTCGTTCAGCGTGACGCCGGTGTAGATCGTGATGAACACGACCGTCATGGCCAGGATTCCCGGCAAGAGTTCCTGGAGGTACGCGCTCGTCGAACCGGCGAGCGCGCCGCCGAACAGGTAGGTGAACAGAAGGAGGAACATGATCGGGAAGACCGTCACGTCGAACAGTTGCTCGGGGACGTGCTTGATCTTCAGGAGCGCCCGCCAGCCGAACGTGAGCGAGGCCGACACCGCACTCGGCCGCGGCGGCCGCGGACTGTCCGACACCGCCGCGTGAAGGGTGTCAACGTCGGGATCCGGCTGCCGAGCCGGATCCGAGTTCAGTTCCGTCTCCGCGGCCGTTGGCGACCGTTCGGCGGTCATTCGACTCCCTCCTGGCGCATCCCGTCGTCCGTCGTCGCGTCCCGATCCGCACCACCGCGCGTCGGCCGATCGGTCACTTCGAGGAAGAACTCGTCCAGACTCGGCTGGCCGAGCGTGAACTCGGTGACTTCGATGCGCGATTCTGCGAGCGCGTCGAGCGCCTGGGTGACGCGATCGGGGTCTTCGATCCGAGCGGAGAGGGCCGCCGGATCGGACTCGAGTTCAACTGGCGCGTCGAGGACTGAGGTCAGCACGTCCCTGGCTGCGTCGCGGCACTCGGGGTCACGCAACCGGACCGACAGGACGCCGGAACCGACGGATGCCTTGAGCTCGCCGGGCGTACCCTCGGCGATGATCCGTCCCTCGTCGATGACGGCGATCCGGTCGGCTAACTGGTCGGCTTCGTCCAGGTACTGCGTGGTCAGCAAAACGGTGGTTCCGTTGGCGACCAGCGCGCGGATGATGTCCCAGACCTGGTTTCGGTTCCGCGGGTCGAGTCCGGTGGTCGGTTCGTCGAGAAACAGGAGCTCCGGCGTGACGACGATGCTCGCTACGATGTCGAGACGGCGGCGCATCCCGCCGGAGTAGGTCTTCACCTGTCGCGTCGCCGCCTCGGTCAGCCCGAAGGCGTCGATGAGTTCACGCGTGCGCTCGGCGGCCTGCGCTCGGGAGTAGCCGAGCAGGCGAGCCAGGAGGACGAGGTTCTCGCGGCCGGTGAGATCCTCGTCTACCGAGGCGAACTGGCCGGTCATGCTCACGCGACGACGGACTGCGTCGCCGTCGGTCGCAACGTCGTGACCGAACACCCGCGCCGTGCCCGCATCGGGTTGTAACAGCGTCGCGAGCATGCGAATCACGGTCGTCTTGCCGGCCCCGTTGGGACCGAGAAGCCCGTAGATGCCGCCGGCCGGGATGGCCAGGTCGATGCCGTCGACGGCTTTCGTCTCGCCGAAGTGTTTGACGAGGCCCGTCGTTTCGATGGCGAGAGGGTGCTCGCGTTCCGGTTCCGTTTCGGTCGCGGTCTGCGCTGTCGCCGCAGTATCGGTCGGATCGGTTCCATCGGTCGTGCTACGAGTCCCTCGATCTCGTTGCCGGTCGTCAGTTACCGACGCGGCTCCGTTGCGGGTTGAGACCGTCGAGGTCGTGCCGGCACTCGAGTGACGCTTGCGATCGGCGGCGTTCGTCGGTGACGTGCGTTCGGTCATCCGACCCCCTCCGTTTCCACGAGTCGGGGCCGATTTCGGGCGAAGCACTCCGCTGTCGTCGTTTTGGGATGGGTAGAACGATTCATACGCGCTCCTCAATGTGGGTACAGTTCGCACACGTATGAACCTGCGCCAGGCGGAGTGAAAGTGATAAAACGAGGCGCTGCAATCCGCCACATTCGGGTGGCACGGCCCCTGTCTGTTCACTTTCGCTCCCCCGACAAAATCGCCGGCCGGAGACGGTTCCCGACCGATCGAGTTCAGTCACTCGCCGTCCGAAACGACAGGTCGAGCGACGGCGCGGAGTGGGTAAGTGACCCCATGGAGATCACGTCGACGCCCACGGCGGCGTAGTCGGCGACGGTTTCGAGCGTGATTCCGCCGCTCGCCTCCGCGAGAACGCCCTCGTACTCCGCGAGCAGCGAGACGGCCTCGCGTGTCTCCGCGGGGGACATGTTATCGAGCAGGACGATATCCGCCCCGGCTTCGGCGGCCCGGGGCACGTCCTCGACCGTTTCGACTTCCACGTCGAGTTTCGTCGCGAACGAGGCCCGCTCGCGGAAGTGCTCGACGGCACCCTCGAGCCCCATCTCCGCAATGTGGTTGTCCTTCACCATGACCATGTGCGAGAGGTCGAGCCGGTGGGTGTCGCCGCCGCCGGCCACCACGGCGCGCTTCTCGAGTCCGCGCAGGCCGGGCGTGGTCTTCCTGGTCGCGGCGATTCGTACGTCGTCGGATTCGGTCCGCGCTTCCGCGACGGCTCGGTTCGTTCGCGTCGCGATGCCCGAGGCGTGGCCGGCGAGGTTGACGGCGACGCGCTCGCCGCGGAGCACGTCGCGCGCCTCGCCCTCGACGGCGAGGAGTTCGTCGCCGGTATCGACCCGTGTACCCGCCTCGAGTCGGTCCGTCACGGTCGCGCCGATGAACGCGAAGACGGCCGCCGCGGCTTCGAGTCCCGCAACAGTGCCGGCTTCTTTGGCAACGAGTTCACCGGTCGTCTCGCCGGGGACCTGGTTCGTCACGTCGTGGTGGCCGACGTCCTCGCGGAGCCAGCGTTCGATTTGTGCGTCGGTGATCATCGGTGCTCAATCGTTCGCCGTCTGTTCCGGCGCTGGCTCGTCTTCGACGACGGAGTGACACCCCACCGACTCCGGATTCTCGCCCGCGGCGCGCGCGATCAGCAGCGCCACGACGCAGGCGTTGCGAAGTTCGTACAGGTCCCGCGCCGTCCGGGTGCGGATGTAGGCGTCCACCTCGCCCTTGAGCCGCCGAAGGACGGCACCCGCGCGAGCGAGTTCGCCGGGGTCGCGTTCCAGCCCGAGGAACTCGTCCATCGTCCGCTGGAGGCGTGCGAACTTCTCGGCGGCGAAGCGCTCGGGGAGGTCGGGGTCGCGATTGCGCAGGTCGGGCGCTTCGACGACCTCGGGTTCGGCTCCGGCCGCATCCTCGCCGGCCCGCAGCCCCCAGACCAGCCCCTCCAGCAGGCTCGTACTCGCCAGTCGGTTCGCGCCGTGGACACCCGTCCGCGCGCACTCGCCAACGGCGTAGAGCCGGTCGAGCGACGTGCGCCCGCGGTCGTCGACCGCAACGCCGCCACAGAGGAAGTGCTCGCAAGGCGCGACGGGAATTTCGTTGCCGTCAATCCCCCGGTCGCGACACTTCTGGGCGATGCCCGGGAACTCGTCGCCGAACTCGAGCGGGCTCACGTCGAGGACGACCTCGCCGGTCGCCTCGCGCTCAGTTTCGACCGCGCGGGCGACGACATCCCGCGGCCCGAGTTCAGCGTCGGGATGGTAGTCGGGCATGAATCGCTCGCCGTGGGCGTTCCGGAGGAGCGCGCCCTCGCCGCGCAGCGCTTCGGAGAGCAGGAACGGCTCTTTGCCCGCGTACGCGGTTGGGTGGAACTGGACGAACTCGAGGTCGGCTACGTCCGCGCCGGCCAGCGCGGCCATGGCGATGCCGTCGCCGGTGGCGTCGTCGGGGTTGGTCGACTGACCGTAGAGCGCGCCGATGCCGCCGGTTGCGAGGATCGTCGTCCCGGCGTAGATCGGCGTACCAGTTGCTTTTTCGTCGCTGACGACGCCGTGAACGCGGCCTTCGTGAGTGATCAGTTCGAGCGCGGCCGTGTCCTGTCGCACCTCGATGCGCTCGTGATCGTCGACGTGATTCAGGAACGGGCGCAGGATGTGGGTTCCCGTCGCCGCGTCGACGTGGAGGATACGCCGCTCGGAGTGGGCCGCCTCGCGGGTGTAGTCGAGTTCACCGGCGGCCGTCTCGTCGAACTCGATGCCGAGGGTGTCGATGAGCACGTCCTCGACTGCCTCATCGGCGGTTTCGACGAGGACGTCGACGGCGTCGGGGTCGGCGGTGTCGTCGCTGGCTGCGATGATGTCGTCCGCGAGCGCGGCGGGGTCGCCGCGGGTGGTCGAGATGCCGCCTTGCGCCCAGTCGGTGCTGGCGTCGTCGGGTCGCTCGGCTTTGGTCAGGAGCAGGACTTCGGCACCCGCGCGGGCCGCTGCGAGGGCGGCCGAACAGCCGGCGATGCCGCTGCCGACGACGAGCACGTCCGCGGTTTCGGGATTGTCGGTAGCTGTCATTGGTACAGTCGTTAGATGTCGAGCATTCGGTCGAGTGCGACCGTCGCGAGTTCTTTTTCGTCGGGCGCGACTTCGATCACGTTTCGTTCGCGGCCGGCGACGAGTTCTTCGAGCACCCAGGTGAGGTAGTTGGGGTCGATCTGGCGCATGGCGTTGCAGTCCATGCAGGCGTCGCCACAGAGCGGGAGGACGTTCACCTCGGGATGCCAGCGCTGGAGGTGGTTCGTCAGGTGGATTTCGGTGCCGATGGCCCACGTCTCGCCGGGGTCGGCGGTGGCGACGGTCTCGCAGATGGTTGCCGTCGAACCGACGCGGTCGGCGGCCGCGACGACTTCGCGTCGGCACTCGGGGTGGACGACGACCCGCGCGTTCGGATGCTCGTCGCGAACCCGGTCGATGTGATCCGTGCGGAACCGCTCGTGGACCTGACAGTAGCCGTCCCAGAGGATGATGTCGCTGTCTGCGACTTCCTCGGCGTCCTTGCCGTCGGGATCCCAGGGGTCCCACTCCGCGATGTCGTCTTCCATGCCCAGCCGGTGGGCGGTGTTCTCCCCGAGGTGCTTGTCGGGTAGGAACAGCACTTTGTCGCCGCGTTCGAACGCCCACTCGAAGGCGCGGTGGGCGTTCGAGGAGGTGCAGACGAGGCCGCCCTGACTCGCACAGAAGGCCTTCAGATCGGCGTAGGAGTTCATGTACGTGATCGGGATGATGTCGTCGTCCGGCGCGGCCGCCGCGATTTCCGCCCAGGCGGCGTCGACCTGCAGCGCTTCGGCCATCCCGGCCATCGGACAGGATGCCTCCATGCTCGGGAGGATCACCGTCTGGTCGTCGTCGGTGATGATGTCCGCGCTCTCAGCCATGAACGTCACGCCGCCGAAGATCACGTACTCGGCGTCGGCCTCGGCGGCTTCCTTCGAAAGCTGGTAGGAATCCCCGACGAAGTCCGCGTGCTCGACGATTTCGCGCCGCTGGTAGTTGTGCCCGAGAATGACGACGTCGTCGCCGAGTTCAGCGAGCGCGGCGTCGATGCGCTCCGTTCGTTCGCTCTCTTCTAGATTCCGGTACCGTGGTGGAAGCTGTTCGAGCGAGTCGTATTTGAACAGACTCAGATCGGTTTCCAGCTCCGTTGTTTCCATCGTGACCATTGTGTCTCCCAGTAGGTATACTAGCCACATACCGAGCTATTGAATAAGTTTTTCCTTCAATATCCTATATTGGTGTCCGATCGACGTTTGATGAGGCGATTGCGGATCCTCTCGTCGTCCATCACGAGCGGTAACACGTTCGGGATGCAGACTCTCCCGTCCGACGGCACGATTCTTTTCGGCACCAGCCGTCGTAGGTCGACCGAACGATGGAACTCGAACTCGAGACGATCCTCGACGAGTTCACCCGGCGCGACTGGGAGCGCGAGCCGGTCGAGGGAACGGTTCGGCTCGCGATCGTCGGCATCGGCGATTTCGCGCGTAATCGGGCGATTCCGGCCATCGCCGAGAGCGAGTACTGCGAGCCGACGCTGCTGGTCACCGGCTCGCCCGATCAGCGCCGGTTGGTGGCCGAAACGTTCGAGATCGGTCACGTCATCACCTACGACGCCTTCCTCGCGGGTGCCCACACCGAGGCGTACGACGCGGTCTACGTCGCAACGCCGAACGCGCTTCACGGGCGCTACGCGACGGCTGCGGCTGACCTCGGCACCGGCAAACACGTCATCTGCGAGAAGCCGCTCGAAACGACGCCCGACCGCGTCGAGACGATCATCGATGCCTGCGACGACGCCGGCGTGACGCTGATGACGGCCTATCGCCTCCAGACCGAGCCCGCCGTCCGCCGCACGCGCGAACTCGTCTCCGCGGGCGTTATCGGCGACGTCGTCCAGGTTCACGCCGGATTCTCTCACCCGCTGTTGGCCGCGACTGGCCCTGATACCTGGCGGCTCGATCCTGAACTCGCCGGCGGCGGCGCGCTCGTCGACCTCGGCATCTACCCGCTGAACACGACGCGGTTCGTCCTCGGCCGCGATCCGACGGGCGTGTACGCGACGACGGCCTCGAACACCGACTCCGTTGCAGTCGACGAACACGTCACCTTCCAACTCGAGTTCCCGACCGACGCGACCGCGTCCTGTACCGCGAGTTTCGACGCGCACGCGAACAGTTGGCTCGAACTGATCGGAAGCGGCGGCGTGATTTCGATCAGATCTCCGTTTGGCGGGGTCGTCCCCCAGGAAATCGTCGTCGAGAGCGGTGATGTTCGCATGGAACACACCGGGCCGCCGGTCGACGAGGTCCGCGAAGAGTTCGATTACTTCGGCTATTGCGTGCTCACTGGCGCGACGCCAGAACCCGACGGCGCGGACGGTCTCATCGACACCCGTGTGATCGAGGCGGCCTACGAATCGGCAGAGACCGGCTGTCGCGTCGACCTCGAGTGAGGCGGCTGCCGGACGCCATCCGAACAGGATCTCCGGCACGTTACTAGATGGGGGACGAATAGAACGGCGGATAGCAAAACACAACGGGACGATATCGCCAGCACCTGCTCGCTACAACCGCGCCGGCGCGAGTTCATCGATCGTCGTCTCGGTCACCGAACTCGACGCCGGCTCCGGCACGACGATGATCGGACGGTCGATACCGGTCTCCGCGAGGAGCGTCCGGAGGTGGTCGCGGGCTTGCTCGGGCGTTCCGGCGACGCCGAGGTCGGCGAGCATCTCGTCGGTCACCGCCGCCGTCGCCTCGCCGGTGTCGCCTCGCCGCCACGCTTCGGCGATTCGCTCCGCCTCGTCGGGGAACGTCATGGAGACCGCGCGCCGATACCCGTCTCCGCTGCCGACGTAGTAGGCGATGTGCTGGCGGAGGGTGTCGCGTGCTTCCTTGGGGTCCTCGCTGACGGCGGACGGGACGTACGGGGCGATCGTGATCTCGTCCGGGTCTCGGTCGCGCTCGCGCGCGGCGTCCGCGACTTCCTCGAACGCCTCGTCGAGGTGCGAAAACGGAATGTTGTGCGGGATCCAGCCGTCGCAGAGGCGGCCGACGACGCGGCGGTTCGCCGGGCCGAGACCGGCGTGGTAGATCGGCACCGGCGCGTCGAGCGAGGGAAAGTCCGCGGCCGACAGGAGTTCGCCCTCGTAGGAGACGGGGTCGCCGTCGCCGGCGGTAAACCGCCGGATCAGCTCGATCGTCTCGTGGGCGCGCCGAACGGGCCGATCGAACGAGCGCCCGTGCAGGTCCTCGACGGCCTTCGGCGTGCTCGTCCCCAGCCCGAGCGTGAATCGGCCGTTCGACGCTCGCGAGAGCGAGGTGGCGGTCATCGCGAGGACGGCCGGCGTTCGGGAGTAGACGTTCAAAATCGCGCTGCCGAGTTCGATCTCTTCGGTTCGGCAGGCCATCTCCGTGAGTTGGACGACGCCGCTCGCTCCCCAGAGCTCGCCGACCCAGACGGCGTCGTACTCGCGTTCTTCCGCGCGGACGGCGACGTCCGCCTGATCGACCTCCCCGAACGACGTTACCATGAGTCCAACGTCCATGGTCGGTGGATACACGCGTATTGATAAAAGAGTCCCCGGTCGCACGAGTCGACCGTATCACTCTGTTGCGAGTATCACTGCCGCGAAACAGATGTGAGACACCGCCGGCGTTCAGACAACCATCGCGACGGTCATCCACCCGCCGATGAGGAGCAAGAATGCGCTAATGGCGAGCCAGGAGAGGTACTGCTTCGCGAGCAGGCGAGCCGCCCCGTCCTGCGACGAATCGGAGACGACGAACGCCGGCGACTCCGGACTCTCCTCGATGACGGCGCTGATATCGCGCATCGTCTCTCGCGCCTCAACGTCGTATCGCGACTGCCCGAAGACGTAGGCGTCGTCACCCGGTTCGAGCCGCCGCTCGTGGTACTTCCGGTCGTTGCCCGTCGCGAGTTCGACGACGCCGAGGTCGAGGGAGGTGTTCTCGGATTCGAGGTCGGATTCGGTTTCGAGGAACCGGCGGATCGGCTCCGGTTCGGGATCGCCGCCGTCGACGTCGGCGGTGACCGCGGTCGAAAGCGCCAGGTCGGCACCGGCGGGATCGACGCGGACGCTCGCCGTGCGATCTTCGAGTCTGAACGGGACGGCAGCGGCTCCCTCGTCGACGGTGTTCCACGACGAGTTCTTCCCGCTGGACTGGAGTTCTTCGACTTCGAACTCGTAGGCGAGACACGGCGTCTCGCTCAGCGGGGCGGTCACGGTTCCGTCGAGTTCGGTTGCGGTGCCCTCGATTTCGATCGGTTCCTCGGCGCGTTCGACGGCGATCACGTCGGTGGTATCGCCGCGGTAGACGTGGTAGGCGGGGCGCAACTGCAGCCCGGTGTATGCGAGGGCGATGACGCCGACGAGGAAGAGGGCGGGTCCGAGCATCTCTCAGTTGGATCTCTCAACTTGACACAATAACGGTAGCGGTTCCGGGCGCGTGTCGGGTTCGAGTTTCGCGCCCGAACGCTCGGTCCTATTCGCGCCGAAGCGCCTCGATCGGGTCGACCCTGGCGGCTCGCCAGGCCGGATAGAGGCCGGAGACGACGCCGACGCCGATCCCGACGGCGGCGGCGATGGCGATCCAGTCGACCGGGTAGACCATCGGCCAGTCGACCAGTTGGACGCCGAGGTAGCCGACGCCGAGTCCGAGGGCGATCCCGAAGACGGCCCCGATCAACCCGAGCACGACCGCCTCGACGAGGAACAACTGCATGATGTCGCGCCTCGTCGCGCCGACGGATTTCATGACGCCGATCTCGCGCGTTCGTTCGGTGACGCTGACGATCATGATGTTCGCGATGCCGATCGAGCCGACGACGAGCGCGATCGCGGCGACGGCGGCGACGAAGCCGGTCAGCTGATTGACGAGGTCCATGAACTGGTCGATCGTATCCTCTATCGTCTGGACCGCGATGTCCTCATCGTCCTGCTTCAACTCGGCCGCGTGGGAGTCGTCCTGGAGGTAGTCGGTCACGGCCTCCTGCGTCGGATCGAGTTGTTCGAGGCTCTCCGCACCCACCTGCAGCGACGGATACGCGCGTTCGGTCTCCCCGTCGGGCGTCTCTATCGTCGTCGTGTAATGCGCCTCCGCGGGGAGATACAGCTGCGGCGGCGTCTGGCCGCCGAGTTCACTTTCGGTGACGCCCGTCACCGTGACCGTCGTCGTTTCGCCGTCCTCGAACGTGAGCGTCAGCTCGTCGCCGGCCGAGAGGTTCTCCTCGAACGCCTGACTCGCCTGTTCGTTGATTACCGCCTCGTTTGCGGCCGCGCCGTCGAAGGCCTCGCCGTCGACGAACGTCGAGAACTCGAACGAGTCGGCCGTCGTCGCTTGTACGTCGACGACGCCGGTCACCTGCTCGTCGTCGGTCCCCGTCTGGATCACGTCGAGCGGCCCCTGCGGCGCGACGAACTCGACGCCGTCGATTTCCTCGAGCGCCTCGATGTCGCTCTCGGTGTATATCGGCGTCTGTACCGTCAGAATGCCGAACCCGTTCTCCGGTTCGGATTGAGTCTGGACGACCATCACCGGTTCCTGATCGGCCTCGATGTCCCCGACGATACTCTCGGAGAACCCGGAGCCCAGGACCATGAACGTGATCACCGCCGCGATGCCGATGATCACGCCGAGGGTCGTCAGCGTCGACCGAAGTTTGTGGGACGTGATCGACCGCCAGCTAATCCGCAGACTCTCACGGAGGTTCATGTTCGGACGGGCGCTTGTGTGAGCGCATCCCGCCTCGCTACGGCCACGAGCCAGTTAGTGGTTTCAACCGGTTGCCGACGGTGTCTGTCTCGCGAGCGTACTACTGGAGTCCGGTCGCCTCTTCGCGGCCGTCGAAGACGAGTTCACCGTCGACGATCGTCATCGCCACGTCGATTTCGTCGATCCGCTCCGGGTGCTCCCACGGGGAGTCCTCGAGCACGACGAAATCTGCCCGCTTGCCGACCGCGACGGTGCCGAGGCGATCCTCGTCGAAGCCGGCGTAGGCACCGCCGCGAGTGTAGGCCCGAATCGCCTCGGTGACCGAGAGCCGCTGTGACTCCGTCGGCGCGGTAACGGCGTGGTGAATCCCCAGCAGCGGGTCGAGCGGCATGCAGTCCGACCCGAACGCGAGCGGGACGTCCGCCTCGAGAACTCGGCGGAACCGGTTGGTCCGCGTCCGGCGCTCCTCGCCGAGTCGCTGCTCGTAGAGGCCGCCCTCGTCCGCCCAGCGGTGGAAGTTCGGCTGCATCGAGGCGACGATCCCCGCGTCGGCCATGCGAGCGAGTTGGTCGTCGGTCGCGAGTTCGGCGTGTTCGATGCGGTGGCGCGCGCCGTCCGGATCGGCGGTGGTTTCGAGCAGCGAGAGGGTTTCCTCGATGGCTTCGTCGCCGATGGCGTGGATCGAGAGCTGGCGGTCCGCGGCGTCGGCGCGGTCGACGATGGCCGCGAGGTCGTCGGGGTCGACGACCCACTGGCCGCGATTGGCGTTGTCGCTCGCGCCGTCCTCACTCTCGTCGGCATCAACGGCTGCCGCGTCCTCATTCGCGCCGACGTACGGCTCGAACACCTTCGCCGTCTCCCCGCCGAAACTCCCGTCGGAGAAGGACTTGATCGCACCCACGCGGACGAACTCGTCGCCCGCGTTCGTCGGGAGGCCGACGGCCGCGAGATCGTCGAGGTAGTCGCTCCAGTAGTTGATTCGAACGCGCAGCGGAAGCTCGCCCGCGGCCGCCAAGTCGCGGTAGGCGTGGGCGGCCGTCGAGCGCTGGACCATGTCGTGGACGCCGGTGACGCCGCGGGAAACGGCGTCCTCGGCGGCGGCCGCGATAACCTCTCTCATTGCTGCGGGGCCGGCGGCGACCGCGTCTCTGAGAACGCCAACCGCATCCTCGACGACGACACCGGTCGGCTCGCCGTCCGCGAAGCGAACGTCGCCCTCGGGGAGGTCGTCCCGGAGTCGGTCGAGGGCGACCGAGTTCAGCGAGGCCGTATGCACGTCGACCCGGAACGCGGCCACGGGTCGCGTCTCGCTCACCCGGTCCAGATCCTCGCGCGTGAGGTAGTCCGTCGCGTCCGCCCACGTGCTCTCGTCGTAACCGAAGCCGAGGTGCCAGTCATCGGGTTCGGCACCGCTTTCGCCGTCGCTCCCGGCACCGCCGCCGGTCCGCGGGCCGTCCGCCTGCGCGGCGAGCGCGTCCAGGGCCGCCGCCCGGCTCTCGACGGCCGAGAGATCGGCGTGGACCAGCCGCTCGCCCAGGTGGTCCAGGTGCGTGTGCGCGTCGATGAACCCCGGCAGGACGGTGCGGCCCTCGCAGTCGATCACCGTCGTCTCGACGCCCTCGAGGAACTCGATTTCGTACGCGTCGCCGAGACGGACGAGTTCACCGTCGCGGATCGCGACGGCCTCCGTGACGGTATCGGGGTCGGTCAGGCTGTGAATCTCCCCGTTCGTGAGCAGGAGATCGGCGGCTTCGGTCATGGTCGTCCTGAGGGGCCACGCCGACAAAGAACTCGGTGGTTGTCGGTCCGACGAGGTGTCCGTCGTCCGCTCGATGACCAGTGCCGCTTCCCGTTCTCCGATCCCTGCTCGTTCCCCGGACCGCCGCGCAGACAATCAGCAACCCTTAGGACGCATCGCCGTCTCCACCAACGCATGACCACAACCGATCCGGACGCCCTCGCCGACCGCGTGCAGGACGGCGACCTCCGCATCCACGAACTCAAGGACCACGCCGACCCCGACACCGCAGCCGAGGCCCGCCGCACGCTCGTCGAACGCGAAACCGACGCCGACCTCAGTACTGTCGGCGACTACGCCTTCCCCGCCGAGCAGGCCGAGTCAACCATCGAGAACATGATCGGCGCAGCCCAGATTCCGATGGGCATCGTCGGTCCCGTCCCCGTCTCGGGCGGCGCGGCCGACGGCGAGCACTACCTCCCCATGGCGACGACCGAGGGCGCGCTCCTGGCGTCGGTCAACCGCGGCCTCTCGGTCATCCGCGACGCCGACGGCGCGGACGCCCGCGTAACGAAAAACGGCATGACCCGCGCCCCCGTGTTCCGCGTCGACGGCGTCGCCGAGGCCGCCGAGACGGTCGAGTGGGTCGACGACAACGTCGACGCGCTCCGGGAGGCCGCCGAATCGACCACTAGCCACGGCGAACTCCTCGCGGTCGACACCTACGTCGTCGGCGATTCCGTCTACCTCCGGTTCGCCTACGACACCAAAGACGCGATGGGGATGAACATGGTCACCATCGCCACCCGCGAGGCCTGCGAACTCGTCGAGGCCGAAACGCCCGCCTCGCTCGTCGCGGTCTCAGGAAACCTCTGTTCCGACAAAAAGCCCGCCGCCATCAACGCCGTCGAGGGCCGCGGCCGCTCCGTCACCGCCGACGTCGTCATTCCGGGTGAACTCGTCGAAGAACGCCTGCACACGACCGCCGAGGCCATCGCCGAGGCGAACACGCGCAAGAACCTGACCGGCAGCGCCAAGGCCGGCAGCCTCGGCTTCAACGCCCACGCGGCCAACGTCGTCGCCGCCGCCTTCCTCGCGACCGGCCAGGACGTGGCCCAGGTCGTCGAAGCCGCGAACGCGATCACGACGATGGAGGCCCGCGAGGCGACAGCGTCGCCTCGGTCCGACGAAGGGCGAAGCCGCGAACGCGAGGACGGCACCACCGACCTCTACGCCGCCGTCTCGCTCGCCTCCCTCGAAGTCGGCACCGTCGGCGGCGGGACGAAACTCCCGACGCAGGCCGAAGCCCTCGACGTTCTCGGCCTCCGCGGCGGCGGCGACCCCGCCGGCTCGAACGCCGACGCCCTCGCCGAGATCATCGCCGTCGGCGCGCTCGCAGGTGAACTCTCCCTGCTCGCGGCGCTTTCCTCGCGCCACCTGGCGAGCGCTCACGAGGATCTCGGTCGATAACGGACAACCAGCAGTACCTCTCCCGAGCGGTTTGATCTCCTATCGAGTTCAGCTCACGACGTGGCCGTCGGACGAGCGCGCAGCGTCGCGATCCCGATGTACGCACCGCTGCCGACGAACACGAGGAGTCCCGCGAGCGCCTGCGGGCCGGCCGTCGCGAGCAAGAAGGCCAGCAGTCCAACGGCTGCACCGCCGTGAGCCGCGGCGAAGTCTCGTCGACCGTAGGAACCGTGTAAGAGGGCCAGAAGGGCGAACGTGGCAGCGAAGACCCAGGTCGCGAGAATCGTCGTTCGAACGCCGCCGATCGTCTCGTTGATGGCCGTCCCGTAGCCGACGAGAAGCACCGCAATTGCCGACCCGATCCCGATCACCTCTCGCTGCGCATCCACCGTTTCGACCATAGCCGTCATTTCGAGAGCGGATGTAAAGCCGTGCCGTTCCGCCGGCCGCACAACGAGCGCGAACGCCGGCTCAGAGCAGCCGATACCGCCCTCGACTTTCGCTCACCGTCCCCTGCCTGGCGAGTTTTTCGAGCGCGTCTCGAGTGAACTCGGGGGAAACGCCGTGTTCGCCGGCGAACGAAATAATATCGTCCTCGGTCGGCCGCTCGAGTTCGGCGAGCGCCCGTTCGACGATCTCTTTCTTGCTTCCGCTTCGGGAGGAGCCGCGCGGGTCGCGGTCGCCGGCCGCCTCGACTTCAGCGGCGTCGAGGCCCGCTTGTTCGATGTACTCGGCGTCGTCGACGACGCCGCCTGCAACGTCGTCCTCGAGCGCGTCGAAGGAGTCGAGTTCGGCGAAGGCTTCGCCCTGGCCCTGGCGGGTGGCGAGCATCGAGGCGCGGACCTCGCGGGCGTGGTTCGCGTCGTCGGTTTCGACGAACTTCTTGCGCTTTTCGTAGGCGCGGCGGGTGCCACAGCGGGGGCACTGGGTCGTCTCGGAGCGGCCCTCGATGATCCAGAGGTTCGAACACTCGCTACAGCCGACGACGGCGTACATGCTGGTGCGTGGGGCGGCGTCGTAGTTGAAGGTTGGGCAACCGGGGCGAAAGTGAAGCGCCGGACGAGGGCGCACCGGCTACCACGCGCCGTCGACGTCGAGGACGACCTTGCCCGTCAGACCGCTCCCCTCGACCAGTTCGTGGGCCTGTGCGACCTCCGTGACCGGACGCACCGAGTCGATGACGGGTTCGAGTCGCCCCGCCTCGACGAGTCGGCGGAGCGCGTCGAGCGGCCGGCGGTCGCGCTCCAAGAAGCACATCTCGAGCGTGTAGTTTTGCTGGTACGCGCTCCCCCACTCCCCCTCGGGTTCGAGGATCGTGACGAGTCGGCCGTGCGGATTCGTGACCGCGGTGCTGTCGACCAGCGTCTCGCCGCCGACGGTGTCGAAGACGAGGTCGACGCCCTCGTCGAACTCCGAGTCGATCACGTCCGCGAAGTCCTCGGACTCGTAATCGATGGCTCGCACGGCACCGAGTTCTTCGGTCTGATCGACCGTTTCGGGGCTGGTCACGGCGACCACCGTCGCGCCGCTCTCGTCGGCGATCTGGACCGCGTGCGCCCCGACGCCGCCCGCGCCGTGGATCAGGGCCGTCTCGCCGGCCGTCACGTCGCCCCGCGCGACGATCGCCTCCCAGGCGGTCGCCGCGGCGAGGGGCAGCGCCGCGGCCTCCTCGTGGGACAGCGACTCAGGCTTGGGCGCGACGATCGACTCGTCCGCCGTCTGGAACTCGGCGTAGCTCCCCTGTTCGCCGAATATTTCGGGGGTATAAAAGACTTCGTCGCCGACTCCGAAGTCGGTGACGGCCTCGCCAACGTCCTCGACGACGCCCGACACGTCGTAGCCGATGATCGTCGGCGGGGAGATGCCGGCCCACGAGCCGGCCTGCCGGATCTTGCAATCGACGGGATTGACCGACGACGCGTGGACGCGGACGAGCAGTTCCGTCGGCCCGGGTTCCGGGCGGTCCACGTCGCGCCGTTCGAAGACATCGGTCTCGCCGAACTCGGTGATTACCATCGCGTCCATACGGACCGCTGTCGTCGAGTGACTGGATATAGGTTCGACCTTCGTTCGCCGCGTCGTGACAGTCGCGTCGGAACGCACGCTCCGGCCGTGAGAACTGCCGAAATCAGGGCCAGTCCGTACATTATTGGTGGCTCCGCTCGTCTCGCCACCCATGGAACGGCGCTCACTCGCCGACGTTGACAGCACGGAAGCCGCCGAGGGCGTGCACCTGGCGCTCATGGCCGGATCCGACTCGATGAACGTCCAGCACTTCGAGATCGAACCCGGCGCGACCGTCGAAGAGCACAGCCACCCCCACGAACAGACGGGATTCATCTACGAGGGCGAACTCACCTTCCGCACCGACGGCGACGAACTCGTCTGCGGCCCGGGCGACTCCTACGCGTTGCCCGGCGACCAGCCACACGCCGCCGAGAACCGGGGCGAGGTGACGGTTCGCGGCGTCGACATCTTCAGTCCGCCGCGCGAGAATCCGACCTGGCAGTCGAAGTAGCCGGCCCCGATACCACGGTAGAATACCACGGAGTTATATGACGGGCTTGGCAAGGGAGTCCAATGGCAGCCGAGACGCGCTCGACCGAACGGTCGCTCGGACGAATCGGGGCGTTCGTGAGACGATTAGGGCCGACGTGGCTCGCCGGCGCGATCGCGGCCGGCCCGGCGACGATGGTCAGCCTCCTGGTCGCGGGAGCGAGTTTCGGCTACTCGCTGCTGTGGGTCGTCGTCCTCTCGGCCGTCCTCGGTACCGTCGGCCAGTACCTCGCGATGCGGCTTGGATTGCTCACTGAAGCCGGTATCGTCGCCGTCGTCGAGGAACACCTCGGCTCGGTCTGGGCCTGGGTCCTCGTCGTCGACGCCGTCCTCGCCGCCGGGCTCGCACAACTGGCGATCATGAAGACGCTCGCGGACGTCAGCGCGACGATCGTCGGCAACGCCGGACTCACCGCGCTTGCAGATCCCCGACTCTGGGGGCTCACCTGGGCGGCGCTGCTCGCGCTGGGTCTCGCCGGCGGCGGCTACCGGATCGCCGAGATCGGTGCCAAAGTGCTCGTCTCGCTGGTCGTCCTCGCGTTCGTCGCCTCGCTGGTCGTCGTTCCGATCGATCCCGCCGCTGCGACGACCGGGCTCGTTCCCGAACTGCCGGCCGGCGGCGCGATCGTCGCCGCGGGCGTCCTCGGCGGCGCGGTTCACATCACGCTGCTGACGATGCAGAGCTACACGATGCGCGCCCGCGGCTGGACCGAACGGGACCGGGACATCGCGACCTTCGACGTCGCGAGTTCACTGCTCGTCGCCTTCGGGGGCTTTAGCCTCGCCGTCTTCCTCGTGGCGGCGAGCGTGTTGCCGGCGACCGGGCTCGACCCGGCGACGATCACGGAGATTCAGGCCGCGGAGGCGCTCGGGCCGATCGCGGGCGAGCACGCGATGTGGGTGTTCCTGGTCGGGCTCCTCGGGGCCGCGGTCTCGACGCTCGGCGGCAACACGATCGTGCCGCCCTATCTCGTCGCCGACAAACTCGGCTGGGAGCAGTCGGTCGCCGACCCGCGCTACCGGGCGGCGCTCGTCGTCGTCGCGCTCGGCTCCGCGCTCGGGGTCGTCCTCGAGGGGGCGTTCGTCCAACTGTTGGTGCTCGTCCTCGCGTTCGGGCTGGTCGGCACGCCCTTTGCGCTCGCCGTGATCCTCTACCTGCTCAACGACCCCGCCGTCGTTTCGGAGCCGAACTCGGCGCTCGAAAACCTCGGCGGCATCGCGCTCTTTGCGGTCGCGACGGTGCTCGCCGGCGAGTTCGTGCTGGACGAACTGACGGGAGCGACGGCGGGCGACCCGGTGTCGGTGTTCGTCGTCGCCTTCGCGGCCGCGATGGCGCTTGCGATTTGCGGACTCGCGGGGCGATACGTTCGCGAGCGCTACTGGTGACGGAGCCGTAACCCGTTTCGCTGGAACGTGTTCGATCGAGGATATTTTAGGGGCCGCGGTCGAATCGTCCGATATGAGCGAGCGCACCCCCTCCCGGAGCGTTCCCGGCTCGGTCCGGTCGTTCGTCGGCGTCGCCGCCGAGCGTCAGACCTACCGGAACCTCTGTTACCTGCTCCTGGCGATTCCGATCGGGATCGTCTACCAGTTCGGACTCACGCTCGGCTTCCTGGGCGCTATTTTCGCCGTTGTTCTCGTCGGAATCCCGATCCTGCTGTGTACCATCGTCGGCGCTCGCTACCTCGCCGCGTTCGAGCGGCGACTCGCCAACCGACTGCTGACGACCGACATTCGGCGGCCGGCCGACCGGCGAACGGTCGCCGACGACGGACTCGTCTCGAGGCTCGTTGAACTCGTCCGCTCGCAGGCGACCTGGAAGGGCGTGGGCTTTCTCGTCCTGAAATCGGTCTTCAGTTTCATCGTGGCGTTTCTCCTCCTCCTCGGTGGTATCGGCTCGCTCGCGCTCGTCCTTGCGCCGATCTCTTCGTCGACGGTCGTGTTCGACTGGGAGATCGACACGGTCGCGGAATCCGTCGTCGCGGTTCCCCTGGGCGTCGGCCTCGGACTCGTCACCTTACACCTCGCTAACTGGATCGCCGAAATTATGGAAACGCTGGCGGTCGCGTTGCTCGGGGATCAGGGGGAATCGTCCGAACGCGACCCGATCGATCCGGCATAGCGCCACCTGAACGCGGCCACGGACGGCCGCCTTCACGTTCGCGCTGTGTCTTCGGATCGTCGACCATGCGAATACAGGCGGCGGTCGCAAGGGTATCATTGCCGTAGGAACGTCGAATGCAGCTACCCGAGATAGCGAGACGGGACGGTCGCCCGCGTCGTCGTATCGAGCGTGCGAGTTCACGTTCCCTGCTGGTCGGTCAGCGTTCGGTTCCGTTTCTGAACTCGACTCACCATATCGATGTCGACGCTACCGTACCATGACCGTAGCACTCAAGCCGCTCGACGAGCAGGTGATCGTCATCACCGGCGCATCCTCGGGCATCGGGCTGACCACCGCGCGGATGGCAGCCGACCGCGGGGCGCGATTGGTTCTCGCGGCCCGGAGCGAGACGGCCCTCGCGGAGTTGACCGAGGAGATCAGACGCGAGGGCGGTGACGCGGAATACGTCGTCGCCGACGTCTCGGAGCCCGACGACATCCGCGAAATCTCGCGGGTCGCACGGGAGGCCTACGGCGGATTCGATACGTGGGTAAACGGTGCCGCCGTCCCGATCTACGGCAAACTCAGAGAGATTCCGATCGAGGACCTCCACGAGCAGTTCGACGTCAACGTCTGGGGGCTCCTGTACGGATCGTTCGAAGCCGCCGAACAGTTCCGAGAGCGAGCGCAGGAGCAAGACCTGGATTACGGCGGCGCACTCATCAATATCGGAAGCATCGCCTCCGAGCGCGCCATCGTACTGCAGGGTAGCTACTCGGCGTCCAAACACGCGGTCAAGGGATTCACCGACGCCCTGCGAATGGAACTCGAGGAGGAGGGCGCTCCCGTCTCCGTGACGCTCGTCAAACCGAGTTCGATCGATACCCCGTACCCGGATCACGCGAAAAACTACATGGACGACGACCCGACGCTCCCGCCGCCCGTGTACGCACCGGAGACGGTCGCGCGGGCGATTCTCCACGCGGCAGCGCACCCACAGCGGGAGGTGACCGTCGGCGGAGGCGGCAAGGGCCTCACGGTACTCGACCGCTACGCACCGGGGCTGCTGGATCGAATTATGGAGGTGGTGTTCGTCGATCGCCAGCGAACGGACCGCTCGTCCGGTCCCGAACCGGAGCGGGATCTCGACACCCCGTCCGGGACGCTCGACGAACGGGGCGACTACGAGGGCCACGTCGCCGAGACGAGTTCATACACCAGGCTCGTCCAGCGAAGTTCGCTTCCGACGACGCTCGGTGCCGGCGCTGCTGCGCTCGGCGCGTACGTTCTCTACAGGGTGCTCCGCGGCACCGATCCCGGTGACCAGTGATCGGTGATCGGTGTCCGGTGACTGATGATCGATGTCCGGTGACCGGTACCCCGGTCGTCAGCTACCGATTCGACTCCGATGGATCCTCAGTGTTCGTCTCCCAGTCGCTTTCGCATTTTGACGTGCGGGATACCCGCCTCCGTGAACTCGTCGCCGACGGATTCGTAGCCGAGTTCACGATAGAAACCGGCCGCGTGCGTCTGAGAGTGAAGCGTGAGCGCGTCGAGTCCCTGCTCGTCGGCCTGCGCTTCGATGGCGAGCATGAGTGCGCGACCGACTCCGGTCTTGCGCCAGGGTTCGCGGACGGCGACGCGTTCGACCTTCCCGGTTTCGTCGGTATCCGCCGTTCGGAGCCGTGCAGCGCCGATCGGGTCCGCATCGGGGGAGTCAGAAGCGTCGGGAGCATCAGAAGCGTCGGAGGCGTCGTATTCGTCGCCGTACGCGACGAAGTGCACGGCGTCGGCCTCGGGGGCGTCGTATTCGTCGTACTCGAGCGCTTCGTCGACGCCCTGTTCGTCGACGAACACCTCGTGGCGAACGTCGAAGGCGTCCTCGCGCGCGGCATCCGCGTCGGCGACACGTACGTCGACCATCGTGTGTTCTTCAGCCTCGGCTCTCGAGAACGTTACGACTCCGACGCGACCGGGCGAAACCCGAACTCGATCGAGTGAGTCATCCGATAACGATCGCCACCGTACCAGCAGTACGAAAGAAGAGTAGAAATTCGCGTTCGACCGCGCTCGAGCTTACGAGAGTTTCTCGATATTGCTGACGACTTCGTCGGCGAACTCGCTGGTGGCGAGTTTCTCGGCGTCGTCGAGCTGGCGTTCGAGGTCGTAGGTGACCTTGCCCGAAGAAATCGTCTCTTCGACGGCGTCGCGGACGAGGTCTGCAGCGTCGGTCCAGCCGAGGTACTCGAGCATCATGCGGCCCGAGA
Source organism: Natrialba aegyptia DSM 13077 (assembly GCF_000337535.1). Taxonomy (GTDB): domain Archaea; phylum Halobacteriota; class Halobacteria; order Halobacteriales; family Natrialbaceae; genus Natrialba; species Natrialba aegyptia. Next base: position 369,512 of record NZ_AOIP01000015.1, on the reverse strand, counting down.
GGATCATGGCGGTCGGGTTGACCTTGTCCTGGCCCTCGTACTTCGGTGCGGAGCCGTGGACGGGTTCGGCAAGCAGGCGACCGTCGCCGAAGTTGGACCCGGGAGCGATGCCGAGGCCGCCGATCTGTGCACCGGCGGCGTCGGACATGTAGTCGCCGTTCAGGTTCATCGTCGCGATGACGTCGTACTGGTCGGTGCGGGTCAACAGCTGCTGGAGCATGTTGTCCGCGATGCGGTCGTTGACGACGACGGCGTCTTCGGGCGCTTCGCCGTCGTTTTCCTCCCAGAGGGTGTCCTCGGTGATGACCTCGTCACCGTACTCTTCTTCGGCGACCTCGTAGCCCCAGTCGCGGAACTGACCCTCGGTGAACTTCATGATGTTGCCCTTGTGGACCAGCGTGACCGAGTCCCGGTCGTGTTCGAGGGCGTAGTCGATGGCGCGCCGAACCAGCCGCTTGGTCCCGAACTCCGTGATCGGCTTGACGCCGATGCCGACGGGGCCGTCGTGGATGACGTCGTCCTCGCCCATCTCGTCCTCGACGAACTCCTTGACCTGCTCGACTTCGTCGGTGCCGGCCTCCCACTCGATGCCGGCGTAGACGTCTTCCGTGTTCTCGCGGAAGGTGATCATGTCCATCTGTTCCGGTTCGGAGACGGGAGACGGAACGCCGTCTAGGTGATAGGTCGGACGAACGTTCGCGTAGAGATCCAACAGCTTTCGCAGCCCGACGTTCAGCGATCGGAATCCGGCGCCGACGGGCGTCGTGAGCGGGCCCTTGATCGCAACGCGGTGTTCCTTGATCGCTTCGACGGTCTCGTCGGGCAGGTTCTCGTCGTACTTCTCGCGGGCGGACTCGCCGGCGTAGACGCGCATCCAGTTGATCTCGCGGCCGGTCGCATCCGCTGCGGCCTCGAGCACTTTCTGTGCGGCCGGGCCGACGTCGCTGCCGACGCCGTCGCCGTGGATGATCGGAATGATCGGGTTGTCGGGGACCTCGAGTTCGTCCTCAGTTCCCTCTTTCAGCGTAATCTTTTCCCCGTCCTCGGGGACCTCGATCTTGTCGTAGCTCATCTCGTCTAGAGGGTTCTCCGACTGTGGTAAAAGGGCTACCATTTCTATTGCGACCGGCGAATATTGCACCTGGGCCCGACGCGGTGTTTCCACCGAGGGAGCAGCGTGAGACGGGAGCCGGACCGAGTTCGGATATCGAAATCGTCGGCGAGACGCCGAACGTTGCCCGTAAACTCCCGTCTATGGGGAAACGCCGATGAGAACGCGATCCGGCGGAGCGTTGTCTTTCACGGGCGTGCTCTGTGGCAGATTCGCTCTCGGTCGAGACTGTTGGACAACGGCTGTTCTTCACCTCCGGAGTCCTGTTTAGTATTACTTCTCTTCGGGGGACGGCTGGCAGTGTCGTTACCGGTGTGTCATTCCCGGTGTTCGGATCGCGTCTGTCTCTCCGGTGCGTCGCCCCGGTTTCAGGAACGGGGCCCCTTCGGACCGACATCGTCGCTCCCCGTCCCGTCCCAGTGGCGCACGAGCAACCAGCCGCCGACACAGCAACTGGCCCCGCCAGCCAGCGCGAGCAGGAGCTGTGCGCCGCCCGAAAGCCGCGAGTGGGTGCGAACGGTCCACAGTATCGAAAGCAGCGCGATCCCGACGACCAGGGCCGTCGAGCCGAGGTCGACCCGATCCCAGTCCGCCTCGATTCCCAGCCGCACGACCGCGAGCAGTGCCATCGCCGTACAGAAGACCCCGAGCAATGCGGCTGGCGTCGTCATCGTCGGTGGCGGTTCTCGCGCTGCCGTGGTAAGTATGTCTGTTTCGATGCGTCTTCCCCCGTCGCCGGCCGTCGGTCGAATCCAAAACCCGTTATGACCGGTCCCCGTCAGTCAGGGTATGCAGGTACTCGTCCACGGCGGCGCCGGTAGCGCCCCCGACGACCCGGCCCCGCGACAGGCAGTCCTCGACGAGGCTGCCGCAACCGGTGCAGCGACATCCGACCCAGTCGGTGCAGTCGAATCGGCGCTGCACGTCCTCGAATCCTCGCCGCGGTTCAACGCCGGGGTCGGCAGCGCCGTTCAGAGCGACGGCGAGATCCGCACGGATGCGGGGATCATGACCGATTCCCGGGCGGTCGGTGCCGCCTGCTCGATGCCGGGCGTCGAACACGCGGTCAGCGTCGCCCGCATCGTCATGGAAGCGACGCCGCACGGCTTCGTCTCCGGCGATCACGCCGTCTCGCTCGCCGACGCGTTCGGCATCGAAACCGGCGTCGATCTCTGGTCCGATCGAACGCGCGAGCGGTGGGCCGAACTCGATCGACCGGCGGACGGCGTACAGAGTGAACTCGCGTGGATCGAAGACCGGTACGGGCGAACGGACCCGGGCGGGCGCGACGGCGAGGATAACGGTGAGATGGATCAGCCAGCACAGAGAGCGACCGACCCGCACGAGAGCACCCTCGATCACGACGCCGCCGGACAACGCCCAACGAGCAGCGATCCGACGGATCACGACACCGTCGGTGCCGTCGCCCTCGATGACGACAGCGGCCGCCTCGCCGCCGCGACCTCCACGGGCGGGCGCTGGCTCGCACTCGCCGGCCGCGTCGGCGACGTCCCGCAGGTCGGCTCCGGCTTTTACTGTGCACCCGCCGCCGCCGTCAGCGCAACCGGTGCCGGGGAGGACATCGCCCGCGTCACGCTCTCGCGACGCGTCGCCCGACACGTCGAACGGGGCCGCGACGCCGATACCGCTGCTGCGCTCGCGATCGACGAGTTCGCCGAACTCACCGGCTCGACCGCCGGCGTGATCGCCGTCGATGCAACCGGGACGCTCGGCTCGGCGTACAACAGCGCCGCGATGCAGACGGCGCGGGCGACGGACCGCTGAGACCATCCCGCAACGATCGGAGACGCAACCTCTTTTTGCCGACCGGTGCAACTCCAGTGCATGGCCGACTCCGAGGATCAGGTGGACCTCCAGTCCGAGAAGTACGAGAAGCACCGCGAAGCGGGCGACATCCTCGCGCAGGTTCGCGAGGAGACAGCCGAACGCGTCGAGGTCGGCGTCAGCCACCTCGAGATCGCGGAATACGCCGAGGACCGAATCCGCGAACTCGGCGGCAAACCGGCGTTCCCCGTCAATATTTCGATCGACGAAGAGGCCGCCCACGCAACCCCGTCGATCGACGACGACTCGACCTTCGGCGAAGAGATGGTCAACTTAGACATCGGCGTCCACGTCGACGGCTGGCTCGCGGACACCGCCATCACCGTCGACCTCTCGGGCACTCCCGAACTCGCGGAGGCCTCCGAACAGGCGCTCGAAGCCGCTCTCGAAATCGTCGAACCCGGCGTCGAGACGGGCGAGATCGGAGCCGAAATCGAAGACGTGATCGACGGCTACGGCTACAACCCGGTCGTTAACCTCACCGGGCACGGGTTGGACCACTGGGAGCAACACACCAGCCCAAACATCCCGAACCGTGCCGTTTCCCAGGGAACGACGCTCGAGGTCGGCGATGTCGTTGCGATCGAACCCTTCGCGACCGACGGCGGCGGCAAGGTCACGGAGGGCGCGACCGAGGAGATTTTCGGGCTCGAACGCGAGGGCACCGTCCGGAACCGACAGGCCCGCGAGGCGCTCGCACAGATCACCGACGAGTTCAAGACGTTGCCGTTCGCGACGCGATGGCTCGAGACGGATCGGGCGGAGATGGCCCTGCGACGGCTCAAGCGAAACGATATCGTCCACGGCTATCCGGTGTTACAGGAGGACGACGGCTTCCTCGTCAGTCAGAAGGAGCATACCGTGATCGTGACCGAAGACGGGTGTGAAGTGACGACGCAGTAGGGCGTTCGCCGCCGTCGGTTTTCGTCTGTCGGTTTTCGTCTGTCGGTTTTCGTCTGTCGGTTTTCGTCTGTCTTTTCCGCGATCAGTTTCCGCTCTTGTTCTCGTTCCCGTTCCCGTGCCCGTTCTCGTTCACAGCCCACAGCCCCGCTCGGTCCCGTCGGTCCGCCGTCTCGCTCTCGGGCGCGGTGAATAACGGATTCGCCGGCCGCGAGTCGACGAGAATCCGCCGGCCGCGAGGAGAACGCGACGGCGACGATTCTAGAGACGGTCCGAATGCACTCGACAGGGGCGGACAGTAGAGCGCACTATCCGTGTTGAGGGGTGACAGTGAGGATGATACCTCGGAGAGCGATTAACGCGCGGAAATAGCAGAGAGGGCGGCAGCAGTACGACAGATCAGGCGTTGTTCATCCGCTGACTCGTCCGATTCCCGCAGCGCTGGCACTCGCTTACGCGGTAGGGTTCGCGGGAAAACTGAGCGTTTTCCTGTTTGACACTCTCGGTTCGAATCTGGACCGACACTTCGTGGAGCGTTTGCAAGTCGCAGTCATCGCAGTATTCAGTAAGGCCGTTTACAGAGTCGTCAGTCGTTGCCATTACTGGAGTAGTTGCAATAGTGAACTCTTAAAGGCGCGTCTCATTTCGAACGCTGAGTCATAAGATCTGATATGTTCTTGGATCCCACTAGATCTTTCAATAGTTATTCTCGAACGAAGAGAGCGATTGTCTCTATAGCATAGGTATTCAATATCACGGTAGTGAAAGGCACAGCTACGCTCGGGTCGAGATGGGGACGCTCGTAACTGGCACACATTTTATGCTATTTCCGATCAGGACTCGAGTGGGGGAAACGAATCCGGATCGATTGCGGGTCGCCTGTCCGGAGACACAATCAGTATAGGGTCGCCGCAAGTGGTATCGCGTATGGACCAGGTGTTTGCCCCGTGGCGGATCGAGTGGATCAAACGCGACGAGCAAAACCCCGATATCGAGGAGTGTGTCTTCTGCGAGTTCCCGGAGATGGATGCTGACCGGGAAAACCGGATCGTCGCGCGGAGCGAGCACGCGTTCGTCCTGTTGAACAACTATCCGTACAGTCCGGGACACGTGATGGTAATTCCATACGCTCATACGGGAGAGTACAGCGACCTGACCGAAGCGGAACTGCTCGATCACGCGCGACTCAAGCAGCGAACGTTCGATGCGCTGGAGACGGGGCTCGGACCCGACGGCTTCAACGCGGGGCTGAACCTCGGCGACGGCGCCGGCGGCTCGATCGACGATCATCTCCATACGCACATCGTGCCGCGCTGGCAGGGCGATACCAACTTCATGCCCGTTATCAGCGATACGAACGTGATCGTGCAGGCGCTCGAGGAAACGTACGATCAGCTCCACGAAGCGTTTGCAGCCCAGGACGGCGCACGCGTTGTCGATGCGGAGACTGCCGTCACCTTCGACTAATCGTGCGAGAACTCGCCGTCGAATCGCTCGTCAGGCGTAACTCGCGTCGAGGAAGTCGACGATCCGTTCGGACTCGGCCATCGTCACGCCGGCGTCTTCGTCGACGATGACGGGGACCTGACGCTGGCCGGAGACGCGCTTGACCTCGTCGCGTTCGGAATGTAAGCTCTCGACCCAGTTGCTCTCGTAATCAACGTCGAGTTCATCGAGCCGGTCGGCGACGCGTTCGCAGTACGGACAGCCCTCGAGCTGGTAGAGCGTAATCGCACCCATGGCGGGCGTTCGCGCTGCGGCGGTAAAAGCGTACGCGACGGTCGACGCGGATCGAAATCGACGGCGGTGCGGGACGCGGTGAACTCGAGACTCACTCGATCGGGACGTGGGCTCGGGTTTCGGCCGGGTCGGTGGCGCGACCGGGACGTTCGGCGAGCACGACCTCCTCGGTCGTCCGCCGTCCCTGCCGTTGCACCTCGATCTCGATGGGCTGTCCCGGCCGCGTTTCGGTCAACAGGTAGCGCTGGAGTTCCTCGTGGGAGTCGATCTCGTGGCCGTCGATGCCGACGATCACGTCGCCGCCGACGGGAACGTCGCGACCGCGTACCCGGCGGACGCTTCGACAGCCGCGCAGTGCGGCGCTCGCGGGGCCGAGCGGCGCGTCCACGACGAGCACACCCTCCGGAGTCGCCAGGTCGTTGGCCTCGGCGACGGTGGGCGAGACGTCCACCGTCCGAACTCGCAGGTACGGATGGCGGAATCGGCCGCGTTCGACGAGGTCAGGAACGACCCTGGAGACGACGGCAGCGGAGATCGCGAACCCGATGTTCTCGCCGGTTTTCGCCCGATTGACGCCGACGACGGTCCCGTCGAGCGTGACGAGCGGGCCGCCGCTGTTACCCGGATTGATCGGCGCGTCCGTCTGGACGGTGTCCGGGATGGTGAACCCGCTTCCGGTCGGCGACGACCGGTTCACGCCGCTGACGATCCCCGTCGTGATCGTTCCGTCCAGGCCCATCGGATTACCGAGCGCCGCGACCGGTTCGCCGGGCGTCGGCGGCCGGTCCGCGATCGGCAGGGGGTCAGCGTCCGACGGCAGCGCCTCGGTACGGATCACCGCGAGGTCCGTGTGGGCGTCGGTTCCGATCACGTGCCCGGTTTCCCAGGACGCGTCGCTGAACCGGAGATCGACCGCTTCAATGTCGCCAACGACGTGTCGGTTCGTGATCACGTGGTCGGCGTCGTAGACGAACCCGGATCCCGTCCCGCCCGGTCGACGGCGCTCCGGATCGACGTACACCGAGACGACCGACGGGATCGTTTCACGGTACAACTGTTCGAACGTAGTTGGCGTACTCATTTATCTCCCGGGACAGCACACCGCCGTGCTGCCGCCAGGTTCACCATCGGTTAGGGGGTGTGATAGCATAAGCCAATCGGTGCCCTGAACACGTCAGTTATAAGTCATTAAACGCCGGTCGTCAGTCGTCAGTAGCCGATCGTCCCCCTTCCCGTCCGTTCCGTACACTCGTACCGAGTCCGTTACGACCGCTGGCGAGTTCAGCGGAACGGAGACGGAGTAGTTGCGTCGATCGATCGGCGCGAAGCGTCACACCGGCTCGCCGAAGGCGTACATCGTCTCGTAGGCCGTCACGTCGAGATCGATGAAGTCGCCGGGTTCGATCCCGTGCTCGCTCGCGTTTTGAACGATGATCTGTCTGTACGCGGAGTCCCGACACTTCACGGAGTCGGCGGTTCCCTCCTCGACGACGAGCACGTCCTCGCGACGCTCGCCGACCATGTCCGCGTAGGCGTCGGCGACGATGTCGCGCTTGACTTCGCTCATCTCCTTCGAGCGCTCCTTCTTGATCGTGCCGCCGAGGCCTTTCATGTCGGCGGCGTCGGTTCCCGGCCGCTTGGAAAAGCGGGTCACGTTGATCTTCTCGGGGCGGGTTTCGCGGAGCAGCGCCATCGACTGCTCGTGATCGTGGTCCGTTTCCGTCGGGAAGCCGACGATGAAGTCCGTCGAGAGCGTCCAGTACTCGAGCGCCTCGTCGAAGGTCTCGACGACCTCGACGTACTCCTCGACCTGGTGCTGGCGGCGCATGTCGCCGAGTACGTCGTCGCTACCCGACTGGACGGGCGCGTGCAGGAACCCGTAGAGTTCGTCGTACTCGGCGAAGACGTCGGCCAGTTCCTCGCGGATGCCGTGGACCCCCTTCGGGTTGGCCATCCCGACGCGAACGCGGAAGTCGCCCTCGAGTTCACAGATTTCGGCGAGCAGGCGGTGGAGTTTGCGCTCGCCCTCGTCCCAGCCGTAGACGCCGGTGTCCTGGCCCGTAATTCGAATTTCCTTCGCGCCGGCGTGGATCAGCGCGCGGGCCTTCTCGACGTTCTCCTCGATCGACGGGGAGTCGATCTTGCCCGTCGCGTGCTTGGTGATGCAGTACGAGCAGTTCGACATACACCCCCGAGCGATCGGGAGGATGCCGACGACGCCGTCCAGAATCGGTTCGGCGTCGGGCGTCGTCGTCGGACATTCGCCGTTGGTTACGGCCTCGGGGACCTCGTCCCAGTGAAGCACCTGGCTGTCGACATCGGCCTGAGCGAACTCTTCGCCCTGTGCGAGGGCCATGCAACCGGTGATAAAGAGGTCGGCCGTCTCCTCGGAGAGTTCTTCGGCCCGCCGGAGCATGTTGCGCTCGGTTTTCTCGACGACGGTGCAGGTGTTGAGGATGGCGACGTCGGCCTCGTCGGGGCCGTCGACCCGGTGGTGGCCGGCGTCGCGGAGCCGTCGCTCGATCTCGCGGCTCTCGCCGCGATTCGACGTGCAACCGTACGTTTCGATGTGATAGCGGGCCATCCGTTGTGATTCGGTTCAGGGTCGGGAAGGCAAAAGCCCGACGGATCGGGGCTCTCGAACTCGTCCGCTCACGTCATCCCGTACTCCTCCGCGAGCCGCTCGTAGTTGTCGTCGAGGACGTTGATCGTCGCGATCAGCGCGCCGAGGACGACCGGACCGAAGAACAACCCCATCACGCCGAACGCGTACACGCCGCCGAGGACGCCGAGGATGATGACGGCGGGGTTGAGCTGGGCGTATCGATCGACGACGATCGGCCGCAGGTAATCGTCGGAGATGCCGACGATGACCGCGCTGTAAGCGAACAACGCGACGGCCAGGATCGGCTGGTTCATCGCCAGGAGATAGACGACCGCGGGTCCCCAGACCAGAAACGCCCCGACCAGCGGGATGAGCGCGAGCACGATCATGATGACCGTCCAGAAACCGGCGTTCGGAATGCCGGTCGCAAAGAGCCCGAGTCCGGCGATGATCCCCTGGATGAGCGCGATCAGGACGTGACCCGCGAGGACGGCCCACATGACCTCGTCGAGTTCAGTGTAGAACTCGTCTTGCACGTCCGACGGAAGCGGCGTGACGTCGCGAATCCAGGCCAGGAGCTTGTCCCCGTCTCGGAGGAGGTAGTAGAGCAGAAACAGGGCGACGCCGAACCCGACCAGGGCGTGCGTGAGGACGCCGATCCAGGCCGTCGTCTGTTCGACGAGGACGGAGCCGATCTGCTGTGCCGAATCCGAAAGCGTGGCCGCCAGGTCGACCTCGTACCCGGTTTCGGCCGCAATGTAGCGCTCGATTTCTGCGACCTGGAGCGTTTCTGAATCGAGATTCTGGAGCATCCGCGCCGCGTCGTCGGCGACCGCAGCGAGGACGATAACGAACGGAACGATAAACACGGTGATCGCGAACGCCAGGAGGGCAAACGCCGAAACTGTCGGCGAAAACCGCCGTTCGAGACGGCGCTGGAGCGGATACAGGACGAAGGCGAGCAAAATCGCCATCAGTATGTACTGGAGAAACGGCACGACGAGCTGCCAGGAGAGGTATGCGAAGATCGCGACGAGCGTGAGGAGATAGCCCTTGCTGATGTTCACGAGTGAACCGACCACGCTCGCCGGGATAAAATTGCTACCGGCATCGATCAATCTACGCCGTTCAACCGGCTGCGCGCCCTCACCTGGGAAAGAGCGAGTCGACTGGCGGATACACGTCGCCGTCTCCCTTGGAGCGGCCGCACTCGTGTACGCCACAGCAGTCGGTCGAGGGTCGACGCATCCGTCCGCCGAGGCCGTCTACGGATTCATCGTTTCCCGGGTCGTCTCCGTTGTGTATCTCGTCCCCAGATACCGGTCCGTCGGACTACCGGAGATCGCTTCGTCGAGTTCACCTCGTCGCTAATTCGGACCTAGTCCTCTCGGTCGGCGACCGTTGCGGCGGGGACGGCCCGCCGGACGCTGCGGACGGCGCGCTCGGCGTTGGCTCGACTGGTGTAGCCCTCGCCGCTGTCGGCGAGGATGTTGCCGTTCCAGTGGACCAGCCGCCAGCGCCACTCGTCGGCGCGGTCCTGGTAGACTTCGAAGCGGCTGGTGCGGCCGAATTGGGCGTCCGTTTCTGTTTCCGGTTCCATTTCGCCCGTTTCCTCCACGCTCTCCGCAGTAGAACCGTCTACTTCTTCCGCATCGTTCACCGCGTCAGTTCCGGTCTCGACTCTCGGGGAGAGCACCACGGGATCGGGTCCAGACGCGTCGACATCGGTGCCGTCGACGATTCGGGCAGTTTCGTTTTCCTCGTCCCACTCGAGTTCGATTTCGAACTCGACGGTGGCGGGACGGTCGGCGTCTGCTGTGTCCGTAGCTTCGTCCTCGTCGTCTTCATCGCCCTCGTCCCCGTCAGCCGGCTCGCGTTCGGCTTCGAGTTCGAGGTCGACCTGTGATGGGATGGTCACGGAGACGGTTCGGTCGTCGTTCTCGTCACCGAGCAGGTGGATCGGACGCTCGTCCTCGATAGCGACGGCGAGGTCTCGAAACAGCGCTCCGAGTTCGTCTCGGTCGACGGCCGTCTCTCGTTCCAGTTCGAACTCCGGGGGGTGGTCGTCGTCCATGGCGGAGGGTACGGCACGCGAGGGTGTAATGGTTGCTGACGATTACGGTTCGGGTTCGGGTACGGATTCGGATTCAAACTCGATTTCGGATTCGAATCTGGCTCCAGTCGAGACCCGAATCAGCGACCGACTCGACGGCGATGACGCGTTGTTCCAGTAGTGGCGAGTTCTTCGTTCGGAACTCGGATTGAAAGTGACTCGGCTGTTCGGCGACTACGTGTGCGAACTCGCCGACGGGAGGCCTATTACCCGAGCAGTCGAGTAACGCCTATGATCGACTGGTCGTTTGATTATACCGTCGCCATCCTAATCGTCGTCTCCGTCACCCTCTCCGCGTTAGATGTCTTGGGTACTACGCAGGCGATCGCTGTGCTGTTGATCACCGGATCTGCCCTGCTGTTCTGGATTGCGAAATACGCGTTACGAGGATACTCGGACGCGACGCAGGATCCGAACGAATAACGGCGAACGGGCCGCGACACGGATCGCGCGGCGGATCGGGTCACACCCCGCTGGTCGCCGAGAAGGGGCGACCGGGGCCGGTGTGTTTTTGTCGGCGCGCTGTCTTCGCTCGCTCGTGACTTCCCGCGAGTGGGACATCGACCGGCGCGTCGTATTCGATCGAGACGAGTTCACCTGCCAGCACTGCGAGCGCGCGGGTGACGAGGAGACGCTTCGGCTGTATCCAGTCGGCACCGTCCCGACCGACGGCCCGGTCCACGAGAGTTCACTCGTGACGGTCTGTTCGACGTGTGCGGCTGTCCTCCGAGACGACGCCCGACCTGCGCGCGAGCGGAGCGCCGTCGACTCGGCCGCTTCGATCGACGCGGACGGCCCAGCAGCGCTGGCGGCTATCGCTTCCGACGAACTGTTCGCGCTCGTCCACGAGACGACCCGCGAGCAGGGAACGGCAGTCTCCGATGCCGCCGCGTTCGCCTCGTTCGCGACGACGCTCCCGTCCGCGCTTGCGGGCTCCGACGGCGACGGCGACGCGAGTGCTGGTTGCACTGATAGCGTTGATCGCGCTAATCGCGCCGAGAGCGCCGAGAGCCCCGAGAGCACTACTCCTGCAACTGGAGACGAGACTGACAGTGAAACTGCGGATACAGCCCCTGAATCGAGCGTCGACGACCTCTCACGCGAGTTCGTCACCGCTCGGCGGACGCTCTTACTCGCGCTCTCGGTCGTCGACCGCCGACTCGCCCGACTCGATCAGTTCGAGGGCGACGCGACCGAGTCGGCAGCAGCGCCGCTGCTACTCGACTTCGTCGACACGGCAACGAAACTACAGTCGGAACTCCACGAACTCGTCTCGCTGGCCGAACTCGTGGCCGCATCGATCGGTCGGTGCCACAACTGCTTCGAGCCGCTGGCCGTCGCTGCTCCCAACGGACCGACTCCGTCACAGCCCTGTCCGACCTGTGCCCAGTCCCCCCGCGATACCGAAGCGTGGCACCGCGCCGACTCGAACGCCGTCGACTTCGAACGCCTCTTTTCGGCGACGAACGACACCCTCCGCGACGCCGCGGCCACGACCGAGACGCTCACCGAGCGAACGACGGCACTCGCAACTGAACTCGTCGAAAAATAGCGCAAAAGCGGTGGGCCGTCGTGGGTCGGCGTCGCGTGTTACAGGTCGGTCGCCGCTTCGAGTGCGATATCGATCGCGCGGCCGACGTTGTTCTTCGCCTTTTCGGGGAGTTCGTCGTCCTCCGTGTCGGTTCCCTTCTGGGTTCCCTCGACGAGGTTGCCGTCGACAGTACAGATCGCGCCGGCGCGTAGCCCCTTCCGGCGGGCGAGCGTAAAGATGGATGCGGCTTCCATCTCGACGGCGAGCAGCCCTGCGTCCTCCCAGTCGGTGATGTACGCGTCGGTCTCGGCGTAGTACGCGTCGTCCGAGGCGATCGGGCCGACGTGGACCGCCTCGTCGTTCGCTTCCGCCGAGTCGACGAGCGACGAGAGCACGTCGTAGGACGGGACGGCCGGATAGGATACGTCCTCGTAGCGCTTGGACGTGCCCTCGTTCTTCGCCGCCCCGTTGGCGACGATCATGTCGCCGATCTCGATGCCCGACTGGAGCGCGCCGGTCGTTCCGACGCGCACGAAGGTCTCGACCCCGACGTTCGCGAGTTCTTCGACGGCGATGGCGGCCGAGGGGCAGCCGATCCCGGTCGAACAGATCGTCAGCTCGCGGCCCTCGTAGGTGGCGTTGACGACCTTGTATTCGCGGTTCTGAGCGACCGTCTCGGACTCGTCGCAGTGGTCTGCGATCCGGTCGACGCGACCGGGGTCCCCGGGGACGAGCGCGATATCGGTCAGGTCACCCTCCTCAACCAGTAGATGCGGTTGTGTACCCATACCGTCGCCTTCCGGGGGTGGCGAGAAAAAAGATTCGAGAGCGACGGAGTCGACCGTCACTCAGCCGAGACGACGACCTCCTCCGGATAGACGGTGACTGCGGCGTCGTCGACGTGGAACGTCACCTCCTCAACCGCCCGCGGCATCCCCGTGTTCGTGTCCTCGAAGAGGGCGTCGAGGGCCTCGGGGTCGACGTAGTCGTATAGACGGGTACTGGCTGCTGTCACGTCTTCGTCCCGGAAGCGCGCCAGTGCTGTCGCAGCCGCGATACTCGGCGGTTCCGATGCTGTTCGATCGTACCGGACGCGCCGCCCGAGTTCGCATCCGTAGGACTTGCGTGGCCTTTGATCTGTCATGTCTCTCCGTCACGTCTCCGTGACTTTCTATGCTAATTGCCAACGGGATCGCCCATATAGCTACCGTCAGACAACATGGGGTGAGAACGCCGGACGGCGTCGACATCGCCCCACTCGAGCGTATGACGTATTTTTCGGTTAGAATCGCGTTCTGAGAAACCCTTCGACTGCCGGTCTCGTCGGCGCGCTTCGAGCCCCCTCCTGGCTCGCCGTCAGGGCCCCGCAAGCGTTTGCGAACTCGAGAGCGCGTTCGATATCCGCCTCGGCCTCGAGTTCGGGTGTCGAGTCGGCTGTGAGTGTCGCCAGCGTGTCGACTCGGTCGAGGAGTGTCGCGATGAAGCCGGCGGCGAAGGCATCGCCGGCACCGGCCGTGTCGACGGTTTCGACGTCGAATCCCGGGTGGACGTACGAGCCGGCGGGGGTGTGAACTTCCGCGCCGTCGCCGCCGTATTTGACGGCGACGATGCGGTCGTCGAAATCGGAGCCGACGTACTCGTCTTCGAGGAGGGCTGCGATTTCGCGGTCGTTTGCGAAGACGATATCGGCAGCACCGAGCGCGTCGGTGTAGTCGCGGTCACCGAGTCGGCGGCCGGGGTCGAAACTGACGGAGAGGCCGGCCTCGGTCGCCGTTCGGGCGATAGCCGCGGCGGTATCCGGGCGCTGACTCGTCAGGTGGACGTGATCGGCGGTTCGAATCCGTTCTCGATCGAGATCGGCCGGCGTCACCGCCTCGTTGATGCCGTCGTTGCCGAGGACGGCAACCTCGCCGTCGTCGTCGACGAGCAGGTACTTGACGGCCGTTTCGGCACCGTCGACAACGCGGAGCCCATCGAGGGAGACCCCGGCAGCCTCGAGTTCGCGGCTGGCGAGCAGTCCGTTGTCGTCGTCACCGACGCTGCCGATAAGGCCGGTGTCGACGGCGAGCGTTGCGAGTGCGGCCGCGACGTTTCCGGCGCTCCCGCCGCCGGACTGGTGCTGGGAGCGGATCGCAGCCTCGCAGTCGGCCTCGGGGAGCCTGTCGACGCGCAGGGTCACGTCCCAGTTGACGTGACCGGCAGTGAGCACCCTGACCATGCACCGAACCGACGACCGCCGACGAGAAAAGTCTAGGCAACTGCGAATAGGATGACGTTGTGAATCCCCGGTCCGAAGCCGACGGCCGCGATGAACGCAAGCAGTAGTCGGGCCTGGCGCGGCGCGTCCTCGACGTACTCGCGGAACAGTCCGAGGACGCCCATCACGAGGGCGACCTTGACGACGACGAACAGCCAACCCGCGCCGATGAACTCGGCGGTCGGCAGTTCGTCGCCGACAGTAAGGATGAGCGCCGAGAGGGGGACTTCCTCGCCGGCGTTGAGCACGTCGTAGCCGATGGCCGTCGAGACGGCGTCGAGTGCGTGGCCGAAAATAACGAGCACGCCGGTCGTGGCCGTGACTGCGGCGACATCGGTAAACCAGAGTCCGAGGACGAGCCAGGCGACGGCGGTCGCGATACCCGCGGCGACGACGGCGATAACGGACCAGAACGGCTCGAACGTTCCCGACTCGAGACTCTGGAGGAGTGCGAACATCGTAAAGACGACGAAGAAGCCGGTGCCGACGGTCCCGAGAACGCGTTCGATCGAGGGCTGGAGCCCGCCCGTATAGATGAAAATCGAGAGAATCCAGACGAGTCCGGCCCCGGTCGCCGTGATGAGATAGACCGTTGGCGTGGCAAACAGGACTTCGATCGAATCCGGATAGGCCTCGAACCGGTGCAGGACGTGTAACGTCGCCCCGAACATCATCCACGGGGTCAACGCGAGAACGGTCCGGTCGGTGACCGGCGGATCCAGCGCCCACAGCAGTGCGACGACACCCCCCAGCACGGCGAGCAGCGGCACCAACAGGTACCACGGTGGCAGCACGAATCCTTCAGGCAATACCATACCCCCTACTGTCGACACCAGTAACTAACACTTTCCGATCAGCGGTGACACTTCGGGGCGGAAGATGGTCTCGAGCGCGGACACGGGGCAAGCGAGACGCGGGCACCGGAAAGCGCAAAGCACGGAGCGAGATTCGGAGCCGAATGGAAGCGCAGAGAACCGGACAGGGGACGGAGTAGCGTGTCGCCGGGGTGGTGGGTGTTAGCCGTCCCAGGGTTCGGCAGTCGTTTCGCCGAACAGTTCGCGCATGAGCGTGACGATGCTCTCGGGCGGGAACTGGCCGCGTTCGGTGACGATCGCATCGACGTAGCGCGGCGGGGTAACGTCGAACGCGGGGTTTTCGACGCGCAAGGGCGGCATCCCGTCGGCGTTCCCATCGATCGCCGTCCGCTCGTCCGCCGAGAGCACTTCCGTCTCCTCGCGCATCTCGATCGCGACCGTCTGTCCCGTCATCGTGTCCGGATGCAGTTTGATCGTCTGGGCCGCAACCATCACGGGAACGCCGCGTTCGCGCGCGTTGACCGCCAGTCCGCTGGTGCCGATCTTGTTGATGACGCTCCCGTCCGCAGCGATGCTGTCCGCCCCGACGAGGACGTGATCCGTCTCGTCCAGATACCGACGCGCCGCGTTGTCGACGATCAGCGTCACCGGCACGCCCAACTCCCGCAACCGCTGGGCCGTGATGTGACCTTGCTTTCTGGGACGCGTTTCCTTGACGATCGCCTCGACGGCCGTCCCCGACTCGAGCGCCGCCTCGATGCACGCGAGCGCGTCGGTCGAATGGCAGTGAGTCATCACGATATCGCCGTCACGCAACCGATTCGCGCCGATGTCCCCCAGTTTTGACTGGGCCTGCTCGAGTTCAGCGCGGAACGTCTCGGCGGACTCGACGGTCGACGATTGCAGTGCCGAGACGGTATCGCCCTCCGTTCCGCGGAGCACGTACCGGAGTGCGTTCGGCAGACTGACCGCCGTCGGGCGCGTCTCGTAGAGTTCGCGTGCACTGGCCCGCAGATCGCGTTCGAACGCCGCCGGGGTCGCCGCGTCGGAGCGTTCCGCCTGCGTCGCAAGCGCCGCTGCGGCCGCGTCCGCGATCGTCGCCGCCCCGCGAATCCGCATCGCCGCGATATCGTCGGCAGTTGCCGTGACGGCCGGATCGACGACAGGCTGGTCCGAATCCATGCCATCCGGTTACACGCCACAGGCCAAAAGTAATCGGGCGGGTTTTTGCACGTCCGCCGAGTCGGTCCGCTATGGCCACGGAACTCACTCGAAGCGAGCTCGCACCGCTGATCGATCACACGGTGCTCGGCCCCGAAACGACGCCCGCCGACGTCGAAGCCGTCCTCGCGGCGGCCGGCGACCACGGCATGAACGCCTGTATTCCACCCTACGCCGTCGCCGAGGCCGTCGAGTTCGAGTACGCTCCCGACGTGACCATCGCGACGGTCGTCGGCTTTCCCCACGGCCAGCACGACCACGAGGTCAAACGCCGCGAGGGCGTGGCGGCCTGGCAGGCCGGCGCGGACGAACTCGACGTCGTCATCAACGTCGGCCGCCTGAAGGCCGGCGAGGACGACGCCGTTCGCGCCGAACTGGCTGAACTCGTCGCCGCGGTGCCGATTCCGGTCAAGGTGATCATCGAGACGGCGCTGCTCACTGACGAAGAGAAGCGGCGGGCCTGCGAGGCCGCCGTCGCGGCGGACGCGGCGATGGTCAAGACGTCGACCGGGTTCGCCGATGGTGGAGCGACCGTCGAAGACGTCGCACTCATGAGCGAGTACCTCCCCGTGAAGGCAAGCGGCGGGATCGGCAGCTACGACGAGGCGATGGCGATGATCGACGCCGGCGCGGAGCGGATCGGAGCCTCGAGCGGGGTGGCAATTTTAGAGGGAGCACCCGAGTCGGAGTAGCGGCCCACCGTTCGAGCGTCGGCGGTTCGTCAGCGTCGTCCGTATCGCGGTCGGTGGCTCGAATCGTGCTCACCGCGGTGTTACTCCCGCTCCCGCTTTACGGACGCTCCGTGTACCCGCTTGCGGGCGAGTTCCATCACCCTGCGAACGTCCTCGAACCGACGGACGAGCAGCATCGTTCCGAGCACGAGATACAGCGCGGTGAACGCGAGGAGCCACTCGTGCCGGTGAAACGTCGGGTGCAACTGCACGAGAAAGAGCGAGAGCAAGGCGAGCGCTTCGCGGGCGCTGATTTGCAGATCGATGAGCAGCGAAATCGCGAAGTAACTCTGGGCGGCGGTGAGCCAGATCTCGCCGGCCTGTCGCGTCCCTAACGGCAATGAACCGTAATTCCCGAGCGAGACGCTGTAGACGAGCACGAGCGTCCCGATCAGCAGCGTCCACTGGTTGAGCTTCGAGGAGATCAACGCGTTGAACGAGGCGCTCGAGCGGGCCTCCGTCACGAGCAAGACGACGATGATGAACTCGGGGGTTTCGCTCGCGAGCGGGGCGACCCACTAGATCATCAGAAACGGCTGGATTCCGTACTGGAGCCCGAGTGCTTCCAGGCCGTGGGCGAACGGTTCGACCGCGATGAGGATCGTCGCGCCGGAGAAGACAAACAGCGCGATGACGGTCGAGATCCGGTACGGTTTTCGAAACGACTGCAGGTAGGCCGGAACGCCGACGTACTCCTCCTCCGTGGGCGGCGTCCGGATCGCGGCGAGGATGTACACACCGTAGAGACCGACGAGAACGACCATGTCGTGTATCGCGATCGATCCCGTTATCGGGATAAAGAAGGCGTAGACCGTCGCGACGAACAGGAAGACGATCTCGAGCGAGAGTTCGCGATCGAGGTGAACGCGGTCGGCGAGAAAGCCGTCGACGTGTTCGACGTTTCTATCGCGGACCCTCTTTGTCCGGGCGATGGTAAACAGCACGATCCCCGACCAGCCGATGCCGATGAGGATGCGGTTGGCTCCGGTCATGTTCGCGACCGCGAGGTCGGCCGCTTCCCGCGAGGCGGTCGTCGCCGGAGCGATACCCGCTTCCCACGCGTAAAGCGCATCGACCGCGTACTCCGGGGCGACCGCCAACACCGCTAGCACCGCGATAGCGAACGAACGAGAAACGTCTTTTTCGGCGGTTTCAGCGGCCCAGGCGAGCAAGAACGCCGTACCGAGGATCGAAGTTCCCGAGAGGGCGACCGTCGCCACCAGATCCGGTGTCAGTCCGGTTGCTGCGACGGTGAGCCACGGAGCCGTGAGCAACAGCGCAACGAGGACGGGAAAGAGCGGTCTAACCCCACGTTCGTTCATATCTTCGATACGCCGATACCGCCCGTATGTGTTCTGCCGTCAACGTCACCTGTCCGTTCGGGGAAGCTGCTGCTGTCTGACACCCATCTATCGGCTATCTATTCTTTCCTCGGTATCGTCGGTCACGTCGTCCGTGACCGGCCGGAAACGCGGTCGATCGCCCGAATACGGCCGGGAGGACCTCACACCGAGTTCAGTACCGCGACGGGACAGGGGGCGTTGGTAACGACGTACTCGACGTTAGGACCGAAGAACGCCCGTCGGGAGATTGGACGCGTGTTCGATCCCATCACGATCAGATCGGCGTCGTTCCGATCGGCGAGCGCGACGAGCGCTGCACCGGGGTTGTCCGCCGCCGTAACCGTGGTTACGACCTTCGCACCGAGTTGCCTCCCGAGTTCCGCCTCTCGATCGACGATCTGACCGCCGATGTCCCGCGCGTCCGAGAGATCGGCTCCGCCGGCGAATCGGTCGCTCGGTTGCGGATCGGCGACCACGTGGGCGATTTCGACCAGGGCGTTCTCGGCGGTCGCGATGGCGAACGCCGCCTCGGCGGCGTGGCGACTGGATCGGGTGCCGACCGTCGGCAGGAGAATGCGCCGTATCGGGTCGTCTATCAGCGCCGGCGTTCGTTTCACGGCATCGGACGTGCTGACGACCATGGTCGGACATGGCGTCCGTTGAATAACGCGGTCGATCGTCCTGCTAAACAACGGCGTCTCCGAATCGCTCCCGAGCGTTCGTTCGCCGAGCACGACCAAGTCGTATCCCGCGTTTGCCTGCTCGAGGATCGTGTCCGACGCGCTCCCGTCGAGTCCTCGGACGAGACGCCGCGTCGAGCCCGCCTGCTCGCTGAGTCGCGCTTCGATCCGTGCGAAGCGACGATCGGTCGCCTCGATATCCGCTCGCCGGTTTGGCCCCGTCTCCGATGACCCGACGCCGCCTCCGGCGAGAAACCGCCCGAGTCGCGTGAGGCGCTCGCGGAGTCCGCCGCCCCGTCGACTCGACGACGCGAACTCGTCGATACAGAGGAGATCGATATCCGTCTGGCGATCGCGAAACAGGGAACTGACCAGTCGGGCGGCGTACTGGGTGTCGACGGAGCCCCGCGTCGGCAGCAGCACCCGAGTGAGGTTGTTGACGAAGCTCTCTTGTAAGTATCGCTCGCGCTCGATCCGCGTGCGCTCTTGCTCGCTCATTTCGATCTTCGGAATCGACCAGCGCATGATCGCGGGGGCCATCAGCGACGTGCCGATAGCGACCGCCACGATGATGCTGTACGTGCTCGTCGTTAGGATCCCCAACCCGAGTCCGATCGTGGCCACGATGATCTCCATCGCCCCGCGCGCGTTCATTCCGCCGCCGATCGTAATCCCCTCCCAGACCGAGAGCCCGGCCGGGCGGGAAACGCCGAGGATCCCGCCGAACTTTCCGACGCAGGCGACGGCGAAGACGACGAGCCCGACGGTGAACACGGTCGGATCGGCCAGCGCCGCGATATCCATCCGCAGTCCAGCGATAGCGAAGAAAAGCGGCGCGAAGATGGACAGCGTCAT
The DNA here is from genome assembly GCF_000337535.1 of Natrialba aegyptia DSM 13077. Taxonomy (GTDB): domain Archaea; phylum Halobacteriota; class Halobacteria; order Halobacteriales; family Natrialbaceae; genus Natrialba; species Natrialba aegyptia. Next base: position 349,765 of record NZ_AOIP01000015.1, on the reverse strand, counting down.
CGTCTCGAAACTGTGTCGAACCCGGTAGTCAAACCGGTTTACCTGTCCGACCAGCACGCCGACGACGAACGCGCCGAGAATCGCTTCGAGCCCCATGTACTGCGTGATCGCCCCCGCGGCGAGCGCGAAGAGCATCGCCGTAGACAGCAATGCGGCATCGCTGCCGACGGCGTTATCCACCCATGTGATCGTCTCCGCGACAACCCGACGGCCGATCGTAAACGAAATGCCGAGGAACGCGAGCACCGAGAGGACGGTCGTTGCGGCCGACCCGACATCCACGACACCCGTCCGAGCGAGCCCCGCGACGGTGGCCAGCAAGACCCACCCGATCGTGTCGTCGACCATCCCGGCCGCGAGGATCAACTGCCCCACGTCGCGTCGAACGACATCGAGTTCGATGAGCACCTTCGCGATAACCGGGATCGCCGAGATGCTCATTGCGGTGGCGATAAACAGGCTGAACACGAGTCGTTGCGCCGGCGCGGCGATGAACTCGGCCGGCAGGACCCATCCTAGCGCAAATCCGGTCGTAAACGGGACGATGATCCCGCCGAGCGAGAGAACGATCGCCGTTCGCCCGTTCGCGATAATGAGATCGATATCCGTCTCGAGACCGGTAACGACCAGCAGCATAATGAGCCCGATCCAGGAGACGATCTCGAGCAGGTGAAACTGACTCTCCGAGACGACGAACAGCGCCTCGTACGCACCCGGCGCGACGAGGCCGAACAGGGAGGGCCCGAGCAGGACCCCCGCAAGGAGTTCGCCGACGACCGCGGGTTGGCCGATCGAACTGAGCAGTTCGCCGAGCAGCCGTGCGACGAAGAGCAAGACGGTGAGCTGGGCGATGACGACCAACAGTTCGTGGTGACTGAGCGGTTCGATTACTTCCATACCTTCCTCGGTAGCCGTCGCATTGCTCGTACACGACCGCGAACCTTCGTTTCATATGTGGCGTTCCTGTGACATAATCGAGGACTTATACGATCGCAAGCGCGGCAACACTGGCATGCGGCGAGCACGAACTACGGATGGTCGGTGTTCACGTGCTGGTAGCTATGTGGTGATCGGCGGCTTCGATTGCGGGGCCAGAACGAGCAGCCCCTCGGCGGAGTGATGACAGGATTCGGACCAGCCGTTTGCGGCGTAATGCCGTCCGGGGTTCGACGCCTGACTCCACGGAAGCACCGGCTCTGTTGATGCTGGCGGTCGAACGCGACTGGTAACCACCAACGCAGCAAGCAAAGACGATCGAGGATCGTTATTCCGTCTCGAGTAACCGCGACACCACCGGCGACTCGTCCGACCCGAGCGCCGAGCGGACCAGCAAGTGCCCGCCGAGTTCAGCCAGGCTGATGACATCGTCAGCGCCGGCGCGTTCGAGTTTCGGCGTGTTCTCGCGGTCGGTAGCGGCGGCGACGATACGAATGTCCGGTCGGAGTTCGCGTGCGGTGAGAACCGCCAGGGCGTCTCGAGCGTCGTCGTTCGTCGCGACGAGAACCGCACGCGCGTCTTCTATTTTCGCCCGTTGGAGCGGCTCTTCGTCGCTCGGGTTCGCATCGAGAACGCGAATGTCGCGGTCCGTGAGCGAACCCGTCGCTGATTCGTTTTCGGTGACGACGAGAAACTGTTCGCCCGTCGCGTCGAGTTCGGTCACGATCGGTTCGGTCAGGTCCCCGTAGCCGAGGACGAGGACGTGGTCGTCTAGGAGTTCGAGTTCTGAGTCGGTCATCATTCCGAGTGTCTTCGAGATGCGGTCCTGGATCGCGGGCCCGACGAGCGCCCCGATGGCGATACCGAAACTGGCGACGCCGAGGACGACGACGGACATGGTAAACAGCTGCGCCTCCGCGGTTTCGGGTCCGATGTCGCCGTAGCCGACGGTGCTCGAGGTGATCAGCGTGAAGTAAAAGGCGTCGAGCAGGTGCTCGATGCCGTCGAAGTCGTCCCGGAGCGCGTACGCGCCGAAGGTACCGTAGGCCTGGACGCCGACGAGCGCGCCGCCCGCGGCGAGTTGCGTCGTCGTCAGCGAGAGCGATCGATCGAAGCGCTTGCGGGTGAGGAGGAGCGTCGGCATCGAGATCAGCGACAGCACGACGAGCGGCAGCGAGTACTGACTCGCCTGGAGCAGCCCCTGGATCGCCGTCAACGGTAACAACAGCAGCGTCGCCCACCAGCCGGCGCGCAAGCCGCGCCTGAGCGCGAGCGCGCTGGCGACCATGAGAAAACCGGTGAGTGCACCGGTGAACCCGACGGCTTCCTGGACGGCGAGCGGTACGTGCGGTGCGATAGGACCGAAATCGGCCGCCTCCTGATCGATTCTGAGAATGCCGGTGGCAACTGAGAGCAGCGCAATAACCAGCGCGAGGACGACGACTGCGCGCGTCGTTACGGCCCAGCGCCAGTTCTCCGGTACCCGCTCCGTCACCCGCTCACCGACCATACATACCGTTTCCAGTCCGGGCGTAGTTAAGCGTCTCCGTCGATCTAGACCCACATCGCAAGCGCCACAGCGCTCCGACCAGCATCGGCACCCACCTTCGGAGCGGTAGCTACTTGCCTCCGGCACCGATACCGCCACCTATGCCAACGGAGTGGAAACTGTTCGCGGACCTCGCCGAACGCGCCGGCGACAAACACGTCACCGTCGACGCCGCCGCCGGCGACACCGTCGGCGACGCCCTCGACGAACTCGTCGACGACCGTCCCGCCGTCGGCGAGCGCATCCTCACTGACGACGGCGATCTCCGATCCCAGATCAACGTCTTGCGAAACGGCACGAACGTCCTCGTCGAAGAAGACGGACTCGCAACCGAACTCGAAGCCGACGACGAGTTGGCGCTGTTTCCACCGGTCAGCGGCGGGTAACACTGTCCTGCGATCTCTATTCGCCGTCACCGAGTGCAGCGCTGAGGACGAAGTCCGGTTCCTCGGCGATGCTGACACCGGCATACGAGGCGTCGCTCACCGCGGCCGTCGTCTCGGGGATCAGCACTCGCGTTCGGTCCGCGTCGAGGGCGGCGGCGTCACGGGAGAGTGCGGCGAGCAGCGAGCGGGCCGCGTCGATGTCGTCCCAGGCACTGACGCCGTATTCGGCCCACGTTTCGGTCTCGCCGTCGTCGGTTTCCCGCTCGTAGCTTCGGACCCGATAGGCCGCTCCCACCCCGTTTCCGTCGCGCTCGACCGAGAAGACGGCAGTGTCATCGTCACGATCGGCCGCGAACGCCAGGAAATCCTCGCGCGTGAGTTCGCGCACGGCCCACGTTTCCTCCGGCGCGAGTCCCAGACCCCGCAGGTGTTCTCGGGCGTCACTGTGCGTCCAGTAGCGCCACGCTGTGGCGGGATCGTTCGAGACCGGATCCGGTCCCGACGCGTCCGGGTCCGGTTTCGGATGTGCCATCCTGAACTCGGTCGTCGGCTCGAAGCCGCTCGTTCGCGCCGCGCCGAGCGAGGCGGCGTTCCACGAGAAGATCATGATCCGGCCGACGGTCGCACCCTGCTCGCGGGCCCACTCGAAGCAGGCATCGTTGAGCCGGCCGCTCAGCCCCTGCCGCTGGTAGTCGGGGTTGACACGCATGCCCTGAAACCAGGCTTCGTCGGGCGACACCAGGACGGCCTGGACGATTCCGGCGATGGCGTCGCCGGCGTCGGCGACGAACGTCTTCTTGTGGCTCTCGTCCGGTTCTTCGAGCCAGTCGTGGTAGATTTCCGGAATGTAGTCGCCGCCGCGATCCTCCCAGAGCGTCTCGGTAAAGGCCGCGACGCCCTCGTAGTCGTCGTGCGTCGCTTGCCGTATCTCAATTCCAACAGCCATTTGGGATCACTCCCAGGGAACCGACCGCTCCTGTAGTTCGCCGGCCAGCGAGGTCTGCATCGCTTCTTCGGCGGATTCTTCGTTCGCGAGCGCCCACATCAGTTTGACCTTCGCCGTGCCGGGGAGGGTGTCGCCGGCTTCGATCACGCCGGCGTCGAGGAGGTCGCGGCCGGTATCGTAGACCCGGTCGCAGACTCGTCCCTCGAGACACTGACTGGTCATGACGACCGTCGTCCCGTCGTCGATCAATTCCTCGATCCGCGGGATGAGATCGGTGTGGACGTGTCCGAGGCCGGTCCCCTCGATGATCAGTCCCTCCGCGCCCTCGACGACATCGAGGAAGGCGGGGTCCATCCCCGGCGTGAACTTGAGCAGTTCCACGTCGTCCTCGAGTTCAGCGGCGAGTTCGAGTTCTGCCTCGCCGCGTTCCTGGTGGTCGCGGCGGAACGTCACCGCTTCGGCATCGTAGTCGACGGTGCCGAGCGGTTCCGCGCCGATCGTCTCGAAGGCGTCGCGGCGGGAGGTGTGGTTTTTCCGGACGCGGGTCCCGCGGTGGAGGGCGCAGGCGTCGTCGGATTCGGAGCCGTGCATGCAGACGAGCACCTCCGCGCAGTCGCTCTTTGCGGCTTCGACGGCCGAGACGGCGTTCATCACGTTGTCCGAGGACGGCCGGTCGGCGGAGCGCTGGCTGCCCGTGAAGACGACAGGAACCGGCGTCTCGAGCATGAATGCGAGCGCAGAGGCAGAGTACTGCATCGTGTCGGTGCCGTGCATGACGACGACGCCGTCCGCGCCGGCTTCGATTTCCTCGGACACCGCCTGCGCGAGTTCTTGCCAGATCGGCGGCTCCATGTTCTCCGAGAGGATATTCGCGACGACGCGCCCGCGGTAGTTCGCGCGGCCGGCGAGGTCGGGAACGGCACGCAACACGTCTTCGGCGTCGAACTGGGCGGTCACCGCCCCGGTACGGTAGTCGACCGTCGAGGCGATGGTCCCGCCAGTCGAGATCAGCGAGACGGTCGGCAGGTCGTCGTCGAACTCGATTTCGGAGTCCGCACCGGCGTTCTCGTCTTCGTCTTCGGTATCGCTCCCGTCGATCTCGTAGACGTCTTCGTCGAGGACCTCGATGTCGGCGTCGTCCCGATCGACGCCGACGTTGTAGCCGCCGTCGAGTTTCACCACGAGGTTGTCGTCCGTGCTGGAGGGGAGCAACACGCCTTCGTACGTGCGATCCGCGCGGTCGACGCGAACGCGATCGCCTGGATTCATGCGAAAGCGTTGCGCGTCGGCGGACTTGAAGGCACGCTTTCGATTCCGGCTTATGGTACGAAGTCGGGCGGGCTAGCCAGTCAGGCGATTCCGACGACGACGAGGCCGATGCCGGTCAGTAAGAGTACGGCGGCGATCAGCGCCGTCAGTAGCCGCACCGTCGCGAGCGCATCGTCGGTGAGGTCGAGTCGGGGATAGAAGTGACGGGCTGCGGAGAGCACTCCCACCCCGATCGCGATCGCAACGATCCCGAAAGCAACCAGATCGACGTTCACACTGCACTCTAGCAGCCGAGTCATGATAAACGTCGTTCGTGCCAAAGCGGACGGTCATCCCCCGAAACCGGATCGGACGAGCGACTGCGCTTCCGCTCGTTTCCCTCGACGGGATAGCTGACAGCGTGGCGAAAAGACCATGGTGCCGGCCACCCAGTCTTCGGATATGAACGACCGCTCGGACGAGGTGACCGAGCGTCGAGAGTCCCCCTCGACGGACGACCTCCTCTCAGAGACGGAGCAGTTGCTCTCAGACACCGGTTCTGGCATCGGACCGGATACGAGTACGAGTTCGGGAGACCGACAGGGACGCGAGCAGGATGCGATCGAATCGGGCGCTACTGCTGGGTCCGTATCCGAATCCGAGTCGGACGACGAGTTCGCCCAGCCGGCCACGTCGGCCGAGCCGGCAGCCGGCCGATCGGACGGCTCTCGCCTCGCCGGACTCACGGATCGACTGTCGCCTCGCAAGTACTTCTCGCCGAAGGCGTTTCTCGCGCTGGTAGTGACGCTCGGGGCCGGCCTGTTCGCCGGCGACGCGGTGATCCCGATCGCCGGCCAGATGATCGGTATCTTCGCGACGGCCTTTCTGGTCGGACTCATCACGTCGAAGCGGCGGTATCTGGAGCTGACCGCCGCGGGGGCCTCGGCCGGCGCGATAACGTCGTTGGACCCAGTCTACGTGGCGCTCGGGGCCGGCCGGACGCTCATCGCGATCGGCGTCGCAATGGGGCTGGTCGCGTCGGTCGCCGGCTACTATTTCGGTCGGGACCTCCGGGACGGCCTCTCGCGAGATGTGACATAGCGGCCGTTCAACCGGTCGTTGGGCCGTAACAGATCCTCTTTCCGAGCCCGTTCCGTGCCCGTAGCGTTCGGTTCTCCGAGACAGAAACGACGCCCGTACGGACTGACTTTCAGCTCGTCGTTAGTTCCCAACCGCGTTTGGTTCGGCGAACGAGTCCGTCATCGGCCATCGATTCCAGCAGTTCGGCGATGATCTCGCGGGGAACATCCAGTTCTGAACGCAGTTCGCCGACGGATTTCGGTTCCGACCGGATGGTCGCCAGGAGATCGGCGTAAATACGGCTTTCCGGGCCGTCGCCGACGCTTTCGGAGATCTGATCGAGGACGTCGTAGAGTTGGCTCTGGACCCATCGCTGGGCGAGCGAGAGTTCGTTTTCGAGCTGTTCGAGTTCTTCGAGGGCCTGCAGGAGGTCACCGAGTTCGTCGAGTTCATCACAGGCGATGTCGAGCGAGAGATGCCGGCAGGTGGTGATATCGAAGCCGTTGTTGGTCGGATAGGCGCTCTTGCTCGCGAAGCCGTAGGGAGAGACGGTGACTTCGAGGCGAACGTTGCGAGCGATGTGGAAGTACTTGCGACGTTGGTCGTCGACACGGCTTTCGACCAGTCCGGCCGACTCGAGTTTTCGGAGGTGTTCGATGACCGCCTTGGGGCTCACGCCGAGATAGTCGGAGATTTCGGTTACGTAGCAGGGTTTGCGAGCGAGAAGGCGGAGAATCCGCCTCCGGTTCTCGTTTCCCAGCAGATCCAACAAGGCGGCGGAATCCATCGTGGGGCCGTATGGCGTCGCCGCTGAAAAGCGTGTCTGCTCGGGGGAGCCCTGAACGCGTGCGGTCATCCGGTCAGACGCCGGTCTGTCAATGCTCGATCGTATCCGATGCCGACTACCGACAGCGATTACATCTCACTCGCTCGCGGCGTCTGGCGTGCTATTCGGCAGTATCAGTCGTTTGTCGTCGTCTCGGCGGTTGGTATGTCCGTGTCGCTATCGGCGTCAGTATCGGCGTTCGATGAACTCGTGTCGTCGGTGGTCGGGCCGCTAGCTGAGTCTGCGTCTGTCTCCGGCGTCGATGGTTCCGTTGCGTCGGTCGGCGGGCCGGTCTGTGCCGGCGAGCCGTTTCCCGGTGGGTCGGAGTTCTCACCCGAATTCCCCGAGCTCTGTTCTTGAGCCGTGCCCCGATCGGACTGGTTCCCCTGCCCGGGTCCGTCGTCGGTTCCCGTCTCGTCAGTGGGTGACTCGGAGCCTGCGTTCTGTGCGGGGGTCGGAGTCAGAGTCGGATTTTGGCCACGGGTTTGGCTCTGATTTTGGCCGCGTTCCTGGCCGCGATCCTGACCGGCTTCCCGTCCGTTGTTCTCCGGGCTGTTACCCGGGACAGCCGCCGACGGCTGCCGTCCGGGCGGCTCCGCGGCTCCTGCCGACGCCGACGAGTTCGGCGGGCCGCGGTCTGCGGGTGGGCCGTTGGCGACGCCGATGCCGCCGCCCGGATGCCGGTCGACGCCGACTACCTTCTGTGCCATCGCTGCGATGTCTGGCCCAGCGAGATCGCTCGCGTTTTGCTGGAGCGTTTCGAAGCGCTCACTGTTAAGACCGGCGGCGACGCCCTGTGACTTCGTCCGTTCGATCGAGCGGTTCAGCGACGCGATGGTGACCGTGAGTCTTGTCAGGCGGGCCTCGTATGCGGCCGATGAGAGCGAGTCCTCCTGTTCACGGAGATCCTCGCGTTCGGCCTCGAGTTCGGCGAGGCGCTGTTCGAACTCGTCGGCGCGATCTGTGACGAGTGCGGCGCGACGCTCGGTGTCTGCGGCGTGGTACGTGGCGTCGAAGAGGCCGGCGTCGACGCTCGATTGGGCGTCTGCGCTCGTGGTCTGGAGGAAGGTTGCGACGGTCGTGTTTGTGGTTGTATTCGCAGTCTGTGCTTGCGTTTGTGGCTGTATCTGTCCGTGTGATTGTCCCTGTACCTGTGCCTGTGCCTGTGTCTGTGTCTGTGTCTGTAGCCCCCCACTCGGTTCGTTCGCGCCGGCAGCCGACTGGTGGGCGGCCGGCATTGTGAGGGCGCTCCCTGCGACCGGCGCGATCGCGAGTCCGACGACCGTCAGGAGGGCGAGACCGACGATCCGGGTGGCACTCATCGTATTCACGTTGGCTCACTCGGACCGTCCTAAAAAGTCGATCTTTCGTTCGAACCGTTCATTACCGATGGTAGGTGATGAACGGTCGTGAAACGGAACTCGTTCGTCACCTGCGACGCTGTCCTCGCTAGTCGGTCTCCCGTTGATTTTCAGTCAACAGGAAACCCGTAAACGGTACACCGAAACGGTTAGTTTGGTGGCGGTGACTCCACGTCAGCATCGATGTCGTCGATCAGGTCGCTCGCGATACCGGTGTATCCGGTCGGCGTCAGTGCCCCGAGTTCAGCGCGCACGTCCGCGTCGACGTCGAGGTCGTCGAACAGGTCCTGGAAGTCCTCGAGCGTGACGGTTTTTCCGCGGGTCAGGGCTTTGACCTGCTCGTAGGCATCCGCTCGGCCCTCGCGGCGGAGGATCGTCTGGACGGCTTCACCGATGATTTCGGGCGTCGATTCGAGGTCCTCGCGCATGACCTGCTCGTTCGGGACGATTTTCGAGAGGCCGGCGGCCGTTTTCGAGTAGCCGATCAGGCAGTGAGCGAACGCAGCCCCGATGTTTCGCTTGACGGTCGAGTCCGAGAGGTCTCGCTGGAGCCGCGAGGTCGTGATGTAGTCGCCGAGGAACGAGAGGTCAGAATTCGCCTTCGAGAGGTTCCCCTCGCTGTTCTCGAAGTCGATCGGATTGACTTTGTGGGGCATCGTCGAGGAGCCGGTTTCACCCGCGACGGTCTCCTGCCCGAGATAGCGGTCGGAGACGTACAGCCACACGTCCAGATCGAGATCGAGGAGCACGGTGTTCGCACGCTTGATCGCGTCAAATAGCGTCGCGAGGTCGTCGCAGGGATTGACCTGCGTTGTCAGCCGGGCAACGTCGAGGCCGAGTCGCTCGATGAACTCGGCGGCGACGGCCTGCCAGTCGACATCGGGGTAGGCGGCGACGTGGGCCGCGTAGGTGCCCGACGCACCGGCGAGTTTCCCGCGCAACCCGTCGGTCGCCGTGCGGATCTGTCCCGTCGCGCGACCGAGGCGGGCCGCGTAGACGGCCAATTCCTTGCCGAAGGTCGTCGGGGTCGCGGGCTGGCCGTGCGTGCGTGCGAGCATCGGTACGTCGCGGTGCTCACGAGCCATGTCGGCGAGCGTGTCCTGCACGTCGTACAGCGCCGGCAGCAGGACTTCGTCGACGGCATCGCGGACGAGCAGCCGGTGGGCGAGGTTGTTCACGTCCTCGCTCGTCAACCCGAAGTGGATCCACGCCGACGCGTCGCTGTCGTCGCCCAGCCGGTAGCGGATGAAGTACTCGACGGCTTTCACGTCGTGATTCGTCGCCTCGAACTCGTCGTGTCCCTCGGTCTCGAGTTTCTTGATCAGGCGGGCGTCCTCCTCGGCGAAGTGTTTGTACAGCCCCCGGAGCTCCTCGCGCTCGTCGAGGCCGAGTTCGAGCGGCGTCGCCTCGAGTTCGGCGAGCGTAACCAGATACTCGACTTCGACGCGGACGCGAGCGCGCATGAGGGCGGCCTCGCTGGCGTACGGCGAGAGCCGCTCCGTTCGGTTGCCGTAGCGCCCGTCGAGCGGCGAGACCGCATACAGTGCGTCGGTGTCGCTCATCGTGTGAGCGTTTCTATCCCTGTCCAAAAGCGTATCGAAACGATCGTCGGGTTCGTCCACAGGTGTGCATACCTCTTCTATTTCAGGCGAGATTACGGCGGTATCAATACACGAATATGAATATCTTCCGGGGAGAGACCGCAACCACTTTGGCTCTCGCGGGCGGGCTTACACCCATGACGCGAATCGCCGGGATGGCCGGCAACCGAGGGCGTAACCTGTTGAACATCGCCGACCGACGACCGGGCGGCGCTGAACTCGGGGTCGTCCTTACGACCGCCGAGGACGCGCCGGTGCTCGAAGCCGCCGCCGAGCGCGGGATTCCGACCGAAGTCGTCCCGCTCGCGGACGATATGACCCGCCGGGAGCACGAGGAGGCAGTGCTCGAAGCGCTCGCGGACTACGAGTTCGACCTGGTCTGTCTGGACGGCTACATGCGCATCCTTTCGGACACGTTCCTCGATGCAGCACCGATGACACTGAACGTCCATCCCTCGCTGCTGCCGTCGTTCCCCGGTACGGACGCCTGGGGAGATGCGCTCGAGGCCGGCGTCTCGGTCACGGGTTGTACGGTCCACGTCGTCACGGACGCGACCGACGAGGAGGGCGACGTGGTCGAGAGCGAGGTCGACGGCGGACCGATCGTCACGCAGGAGCCGGTGACGATCTACGAGGGCGACGACGCCGAGAGCCTGAAAGAGCGCGTCCTCTACGAGGGCGAGTTCCGCGCGTACTCGCGTGCGGTGAAGTGGGTCGCCGAGGGCGTCGTGACCGTCGACCGCGACGCCGGGACGGTATCCGTCGACGCCGACGTGGCGGGTACCGATGGCGACGCCGATGATCACAGCGGCCTACCCGCCCGCCGATTCGTCTCGAACGACCGCGTCGAGACGCTCCGGTACGGGGAGAATCCACACCAGGACGCCGCCGTGTACGCGGACGCCACCTGCGACGAGGCGAGCGTCGTCCACGCCGAACAGCTAAACGAGGGTGCAAAGGCCCTGTCGTACAACAATTACAACGACGCCGATGGCGCGCTCAACCTCATCAAGGAGTTCGACGAGCCCGCGGCCGCGGTCATCAAGCACACGAACCCGGCCGGCTGTGCAACCGCTGGCTCGCTCGCCGAGGCGTACGAGAAGGCGCTCTCGACGGATCCCATGAGCGCCTTCGGCGGCATCGTTGCCCTGAACCGCGAGTGCGACGTCGACACCGCCGAGCAGATCATCGACTCGTTCAAGGAGGTCGTCGTCGCACCCGGCTACACCGACGACGCGCTCGAGGTCCTCTTCGAGAAGGACAACCTACGCGTGCTCGATATCGGCGAGTTGGGCGATCGAACCGAACGCTTTACCGAAAAACCACTCGTCGGCGGCCGACTCGTCCAGGAACGCGATCTGCAGTCGATTTCTACCGACGACCTCGAAATCGTCACCGAGCGTGAGCCGACCGACGCCGAACTCGAGTCGATGGTTTTCGCCTGGCAGACGCTCAAGCACGTCAAATCCAACGGGATCCTCTTCGCGGACGGGACCGAGACCGTCGGCGTCGGGATGGGCCAGGTTTCCCGCGTCGACGCGGTTCGACTCGCGGCGATGAAGGCGGACGAACACGCCGAGGGCAAGGACGCCGAGGGGGCCGTGATGGCCTCGGACGCGTTCTTCCCGTTCCCGGACGGCATCGAGGAGGCCGCCGAGGCGGGTATCGAGGCCGTCGTCCAACCCGGCGGGTCCGTCAACGACGACGACGTGATCGAAGCCGCGGACGAGCACGGGATGGCCATGGCGTTTACGGGCTCCCGTAGTTTTCGCCACGACTAACGACAGGACAGGACTACCGACCGTCTCCGTCGGCGTCGGCCTCGGCCGTTTCGAGCAGGGTCCTACCGGCGTAGACCAAGAGGTAGCTCACGAGGTAGTAGAGCCCACCCAGCGTGAGAACGATGAGCCCCTGTCCGAGAACGGGAACCGCAAACAGCCGTTCGAGACCGAGCGGGTCGAACAACAGCCTCCTGGTCGTGCTGACCGGCACGTAGACGAGCAGCCAGAACACCCATTCGAGTTCGGTGAGCAGGGCGTCCGGAAGCGCGATCGGCTGGCGAAAGGAGAGGCCGGCGAGGACGAGCGGCCCGGTGATGAGGAGGACGAAGAGGCTCGTGACGGGCCGGTCGGCCGCCCGCTCCAGGAGGGATTCGAGGCGGGACACGTGGTCGGATTGGCGGGTTGACACTATAGTCATTTTGGAAGACGGTGCGCACGAGGCGAACGTCTCAACTGAGAAAACTTACTGTCTTCGAGAACAACGTGTTCCGCATGCCTGATTGGTCACGTTGTCGTCCCTCCCGACGCCGACTCCTGGCGGGGGTGGGGACGGGAGTCTCCGCACTTGCCGTCTGGGGGCTGTCGCCGCTTATTACGAGCGGGTCAGTGCCATCGACGCGCCCGCGTATCGTCGGCCACCGCGGCGCATCCGGACTGGAGCCGCCGAACACGGCAGCCGCGATTCAACGCGCCATCGAGCTCGGCGTCGACGGCGTCGAACTCGACGTTCGCCGAACTCGTGACGGCACGCTAATGCTGTTTCACGACCCCGTTTTGGACTGGGATTCGACGGGTCACGGGTGGATTCGAAACACCACCTGGGAGGAGATCCAGGGCGCTCGCATCGATGGCGAACCGCTCATTTCGCTCGCCCGCGCGCTCGAACTCCTCGCCGACACCGACGTGTCGATCTACCTCGAACTGAAAGAAGCGGGCTACACCGATGCCATCCTCGAGATGGCACGCGAGTACGACGTTCTCGACCGGGTCACGGTGATCTCGTTCGAGGCTGCGCCGCTCGAGCAAGCACAGACATCTGACGTCCCGACCGGTCTGGTCGGCTCGGTGCCGACATCGGGGCTGGCGGATGAGGCGACCGACTGCGGCGCTGGGAGCGTCTTCAGTCACTACGTTCCACGCGCCATCCCGAGATTCCTCGAGACGGCGCGCGAAGCGGGACTCACCGCCGGCGTCTGGAAACTCGTCGACACCAAAGGCAGCGTCCGCGACGCACTGACCATCGAACCCGACGTGTTCGTCACGAACCGGCCGGACTACGCGTTCGAGTTCCTGAACTCGACGCCCCGGAAGGGTGAAAGAGCGGTTTGACCCTGGCGAATCATTATTTGGCGTGCACGTGTCGGGTGCGTATGGATCGACGACAGTTCCTTGCGGTATCGAGCGTCGGCGTTGTAGCGGCGATGGCAGGCTGTGTCGGCAGTGCGCTCTCGACCGACGATCCGGCGCAGTCGGGCGACGAGACGGGATCGAGCGCGACGGACAACGAGATTACCGTTAGCGCCGAGGGTGAGGTCGAGGCCGAGCCGGATACGGCGACGGTGAGTCTCGGCGTCGAGGCGACCGACGAGTCCGCCGAGGCGGTCAGCGACGAGTTGGCCACGCAGTCCGAAGACCTGCGGACCGCAATCGACGACCTCGGGATTCCGGACGAGAACGTCGAAGAGGGCCGCTATCGGATCAGCCCGTCGGCGGCGGCGAGACGGGAGGAGGGCGTCGACGAGTTCGCCGGAACGCACTCGTACCAGGTGACGATCGACGATGTCGATCGAGTCGGCGAGGTCATCGACGCCGCCGTCTCCGCCGGGGCCGACGACATCGGCCGGGTGAACTTCACGCTACAAGAAGAGACGCGGGCGGCGCTTCGCAAGGATGCGATCGACGACGCGCTGGCGACCGCAGACGAGGAGGCGGCCCACATCGCATCGAATCGGGAGGTCGAACTCGCCGGGACGAAATCGGTGACGACGAACGATGTCCGGGTGAACTCGGTGCGACACGATGTCGAGTTCGCAACCTCGGCGGACGACGGGAATGCGCCGCCGACCGAGATCGACGCCGATCCCGTGACCGTGACGGCGAGTGCGACGGTCGTGTACGGCTTCCAAAACTGAACGCCGTCGTCAGCCGACAGATTTCGGCTGGCCTAAATCGAATCGTTTTTGACTGATTAGGCCGGCCTAAACCGTATGGACGACCGAAGTGTCACTGGACGGGTGGGGGTCGACCGGAGCCGCCGCCGATTCGTCGCCGCGAGTACGGCGTTCGGCGGCGCGGTGCTCGCCGGTTGCATCTCCGGCGGAGACGATCCGGCCGGGAACGGCCACTCGAACGGCGACGGTCACACCGCAACGTTGCAACCGGTGGGTGACGTTTCGTTCGACGCCGTCCCCGAACGAGTCTTCGTCGCCTTCCCGCAGTACGCCGACATGGCCGTCGCACTCGGCCACGGCGATGCCGTCACCACGCTGTTTTCCACCGAGATGTCCGGCACGACGATGAACAAGTTCTACGACCACCTCCCCGGCGTCTCCTTCGACTGGGAGGGCCTCCCGAACCCGCTCGAGGGCGGCCTCCGGAAGGAACAGCTATACGAACTCGACAGCGACGTTCACTTTCTGGACCCGTCCTACGTCCTGAAACACGACGACTGGACCGAGGACGACATCGACGACATCGCCTCGACCGTCGGGCCGTGGATCGGCAACTTCCACAGCGGCGTCCACAGCGATCCCGCGGACGCCTACGCCGACCAGTACGAGTTCTACACGCTCTGGGAACTGTTCGACCGTGTTGCGGACGTGTTCCAAGAGCGCGAGCGCTACGCGGAACTCAAAGCAGTGTACGACGAACTGCACGATCACATCGCGTCGAACCTTCCGCCGGAAGACGAGCGCCCGACCGCCGCCCGCGTCACGCTCGGCGACGGCCAGTTCTATACCTACCACCTCAACGCACCCGGCTACTGGCAGGCGGATACGCGTCCGCTCGCCGCCAACGACGCGCTCGCCGACCGCTCCTGGTCGGGCGACTGGGGTACCGTCGACTACGAGACGATGCTCGACGTCGATCCCGACGTTATCTTACACCTCTGGGGAATCACCTCCCAGTACAGCATCGACAACATCCGCGACGAACTCGAAAGCCATCCCGTCGGAAGCGACCTGACGGCGGTGCAAAACGACCGCGTCGTCGCCGGCGGCATGCGATACCAGGGACCGCTCATGAATCTCTTCCAACTCGAGATGGCGGCCAAGCAGCTCTATCCCGACGAGTTCGGTGCTTGGCCCGGCTACGAGCCCGGGACACCGTACCCGGATATCCCCGAGGACGAACGGCTGTTCGACCGCGAGCGCGTCGCGACGATCGTCCGCGGGGAGTTCTAATGGGCGAATCCGCGTTGGATATCAGCGTCTCGCCGCCGCACTCGACGGCGAAGTGATCCGCGAGCGGGCCGCGGAGATC
Organism: Natrialba aegyptia DSM 13077; assembly: GCF_000337535.1. Lineage (GTDB taxonomy): Archaea > Halobacteriota > Halobacteria > Halobacteriales > Natrialbaceae > Natrialba > Natrialba aegyptia. The sequence goes on along the minus strand of NZ_AOIP01000015.1, from coordinate 334,568 downwards.
GAGACCGACGAGTTCTGATACGGAGTGCCGTTCCGAGTACGGCGTGATCGTCCTCGTGTCGCCCTCTATCCGGTAGTGTCATAACCGGAGGATCGAATAATTACGCCGTGAAAAAGTCACTAGTTATCGTACTCGCCGTTGCGATACTGGCAACGACCGCGGGGTGTGCGGGCGTCCTCGACGGCGGCAGCACCGACACCGACACCGGCGACGGCGCCGACGGAGCGGCAGCAGAGGGAGAGACGGCCGCAAACGAAACGGACGGGACCATCGACTACCCTGACGGAACCGGCGAAACCGGATTCGATGCCGACGAACTCGCGTCTCGACAGGCGGCGATTCTCGAAGACGGTTCGTACACGGTCGACACGTCCGAGACGATCAGCACCGACGCCAGAACGTTCGAAGAGTCGATCGCGCTCGCCGTCGACGGCGAGCGAAAGGTACAGAAAACGAGGCTCCGACACGAATCGTCGACGGAGGAAACCTGGCTCTTCACGGAATCGGCGAACGAAACGCTCGTCCGCCAGACCTTCGACGGAGGCGACCGGTACCGGATCGCGAACGGACCGACAGCTCCCTCGACGAACGAACGGAGCATTCGGCGGGAATTGGAAGCCGTACTGCGAGTTTCGGAGTACGACTTGATCGACGTCGAGGAGTCCGACGGGACGACGGTCGTCACCTACGAAGGGTCGGAGATGAGCGACGCTCTCGAGCGGATGAATCCGGCGGACGAGTACGACGAGTTCGTCGCAACGGTCTCCGTCTCCGACGACGGCATCGAGCGCTACGCGTACGAGTTGGAGGGGACATCGGCCGGCGCTACCGAAACGATTGCGGTGGAAACATCGTTCTCGAGCGTCGGCGAGACCGAACTCGAGAGACCGGAGTGGGTCGACGAGGGATTCGAGAAAGCCCCCGTGGTGTCGATTTCGACTGACGGCGGAGAAATCATCGAACTCGCGATGGAAGCCGGCGATCCGATACCCGAAGGGTCGACGGTCTCGCTGTCTGCGATCGGCGAGAACTATCGCGGAGCGAGCCTGGACGAGGCGTTCGAACCCGGGGAGACGCTGTCCCTCTCCGTCCGGGACGGCCGACTACGGGCGGGTGTCGACGCGGACCCCGATGCGGGCGATCCCATCGATACGGAGTGGTTCACGGTCACCCTCCGCACCGAGAATCTGCTCACCGCGTACGAGGGCACCTACGAGGAGACGACGGAGTGAACGGCCCTCGGTCGGCGTCGGTTGTCCGTTCCCGTTGGAGTCACGATCGCTTCCGGAGACCACGCAAAACGAATTCGACTCAGTCGTCCGCCGGAACCGCTCGCTGATCCGTTTTCTCGGCCATGCCGAGGACGCTATCGAAGAACTCGAGGGTGTCTTCCGGCCCGGGATTGGCCTCGGGGTGGTACTGACGGGTGATGATGTCGTGTTCGACGCCGTCGAGTCCCTCCGGGGTGTCGTCGTTGACGTTGATCTGCGTGACTTCGAGGTAGTCGCCGGGTTCGTCGACGGTGTAGCCGTGGTTCTGGGTCGTCATGACGACCTGTCCCGATTCGAGGTCGAGGACGGGCTGGTTAACGCCGCGGTGACCGAAGTTCATCTTGGCCGTCGTGCCGCCGAGTGCCTCCGCGACGATCTGCTGGCCGAGGCAGATACCCGCAACGGGCGTATCCTCGACGAACGCCTCGACGAGTTCAATTGCCTGCTCGTAGTTGGCGGGGTCGCCGGGGCCGTTCGAGATGAACAGGATATCGGGGTCGAGGGCCTCGACATCGGCTGTACTCACATCGTAGGGGAGGACGTGAACCGTCGCGTTGCGGTCGAGCAGCGAGTCGACGATCGAGCCCTTCGCGCCGCAGTCGACGAGGGCGACGGTTTCGCCGTCGTTATCCGCGCCGTAGACGGTGTGGTCGTCGACGCTGACCTGCGCGCCGATGTCGGTGTGGTCGCTCATGGCCTTGCAGGCCTCGAGTTCAGCCAGGGCGTCTTCCTCGGTGGCGTCCTCGCCGACGGCGATGCCGCATTTCATCGCGCCGCCGTCGCGGATGTCGGTGACGACGTCTCGCGTGTCGAGGTGGTCGACCGCGGGAACGCCTTCGCTCTCGAGCCAGTCGGCGACGTCGTCGGTGAGTTCCTTTGCGAGCACGGCGCGGGGGTGGACGCGATCGTCCTCGAACCGTTCCGTTCGGACGCCGTAGTTGCCGATCAGCGGGTAGGAAAAGGTAAGAATCTGTTCCTCGTAGGACGGATCGGTCAGGCTCTCTTCGTAGCCGGTGTAAGCCGTTGTGAAAACCAGCTCGCCGCGAGCCGTTCCCGAAGCGCGACCACGTCCCTCGAGTACGTGTCCGCCCTCCAGTGCAACGTAGGCTGCTGTCATTACGAACTACGTATTGGATACACCGGCATAAGTGTTGTCTTCGAAACTCAGTTACGAATTTCGTAATCGGTAAGTGCCACTCGTCCGTAGTCACGGATCTCCATGGACGAACTCGATCGAGCGATCCTCGACGTGCTGCGACGGGACTCCCGAACTCCCTACACGGAAATTGCGGACGAGGTCGGGACGAGCGAGGGGACGGTTCGCAATCGCGTCGAGCGGATGATGGACGACGAGGTGATCGAACGGTTTACGATCTCGACCCGGACGGGCAACGTCAAGGCGATGATCGAGATCAGCGTCGCGGTCGACGTGGATACGAAAGGCGTCTCGGAGCGCATGGCGGAGTGGGAGGAGGTCGACTTCGTCTGGATGGTTTCGGGCGAGCAGGACGTCGTCCTCGTCGTCGACGCCGCGGACACGCGCGGCGTGAACGATCTCATTACGAAAGCGCGCGATCAGGAGGAGGTCGTCAACACGAAGACGCGGCTGATCCTCGACGAACAGCCCGGCTGATCGGCGTTTGATTGGCGTTCAATCGGCGTCCGGTCACCGTTCGAGCGGATTTCGAGTGCGGTAAGGAGACGGCTTACTCCGTCGACTCCTCACCCGGTGGCGTTCCGACTCCCGGCGTCGGCCGCTCGATCGCGTCGATGACGCGCTTGCGGCGGTGGATGGCCCGGTACCCGCGTCGCACCACCTCATCCAGCGTCGACCGGGAGACCTGGGCCTCGACGCGACCGTCTCGAATCGCTTCGACGACCGCCTCGGGCGTGAGCCGCTCACTCTCGATGGTCGTGTACGCTCGTCCGACCTCGAACGGATAGTGGGCGTCGCTACCGCCGACGAGCGGCAGGTTGCGTTCCGACGCCAACTTCTCGACCAGCGGACGCGACCGCGGGTGTTTGCCGTTGACCTCGATCGCGTCGAAGGGAACGTCCGTGAGTTCGCGGACGGTGCTGTTTCGAAACGGGTGTGCGACGATCGCGGCGCAGTCGTGATCGTGGGCCAGCGCGACCGCCTCCGCCGGGGACAGCGCCCCCGGTTTCGTCTCCGCCGGCGGATCGGGACCGACGACGAGGACGTGACCGCGATCGGTCGTGATCTCGATTCCGGGCAGGGTGACCACGTCCGCGGCGGGGTTTAGGTCGGTGTAGTAGTCGTGATTCGTCGTCGCAACCCCGTCGAGGCCGCGCCTCGCTGCTATTTCGGTGAGCACTCGTGCACCAAGCGGATCGAATCGATCGCCGAGGGACCGGTGACCGTGAAAGAATCGCGTGTGCGCGTGAAGATCGACGAGATACACACGAAGGCAAACGCCGGCCAGACCCTTTTGCGCTCGGCCGGCATACGGTGGGGTATGCACTCGGAGGGCCGAGACAGCGACAGCGATCCCCGCCGCGTCCTCGTTCTCAATCCCGTCAGCGGCAGCCAGGATCACGTCGACGATATCGTCGAACTGGCGGCCGACTACGGGTTGACGGTCCGACAGACCGAGGAAGCCGGGGATGCGATGCGGTTCGCCCGCGACGCCGCACCCGAGGCGAACCTGATCGCCGCCGCCGGCGGCGACGGAACCGTCAACGAAGTCGTCAACGGGATCGCGGCCGCGGACGAACTCGAGACGACGACGCTCGCCGTCGTTCCCGCCGGCACCGGCAACAACTTCGCGACGAACATCGGCATCACTGACCTCGAACACAGTTTCGAGGTGCTCGAAACCGGCCGACGACGACGGATCGACCTCGGCGTCGCGAACGACCGCGCGTTCGTCAACTCCTGCGTCGGCGGTGTGACCGCCGAAGCCAGCAGCGAGACGACGCCGGACGGCAAACGGGCGCTCGGCGTCCTCGCGTACGTCAAAAACACCGTCGCGACGGTCGCGGACTTCGACTCGCTCTCGCTGCGGGTCGAAACGGCCGAGGGACCGAACGGCGAGGCTGCCCAGTCCTGGACCGGCGACGCGATGTTCGTCCTCATCGGCAACTGCCGCCGATTCACCGGCACGCGCACCGCACAGGCACACGTCGAAGACGAACTCTTCGAGGTCACGATCGTCGAAGACGCCTCGCCGGGTCGATTGGTCGGCGACGCCGCCCTCGAAGGACTGTTCGACCGCGAGAGCGCACACATCATCCGCCGACGAACGCCGTCGCTCACCGTCGAAAGCCTCGAAGACTCCATCGAATACAGTCTCGACGGCGAAATGCTCGAAACGGAGACGCTACGGCTCAAAGTGAACTCGCAGCCGCTCGAAGTCGCCGTCGGAGAGAGCTATCAAGAGAACCCCGACGCCGACGAAGGGTGGCCGCTCGAACCGACGCAGTAGGCGAGCACCGAGTTCAGTTCAGACGGTCGAGTTCTGTGGTCCGGGTCCCACGGGGCCAGTAGCAGGCGCTCCTTCCCGTCGTTCAGCGGTAGATATAAGTCACTACCAGTTAACAATTAGGACGGAAGCCACATCGGACATGAAAGTGTCCCGGATGTTAGAGCATCCGAGACGTGGCTTCCACCCCGCAAGGGTCAAAGCCATGATTGCGTACATTCTCACGGGATATAAACATCCCGCACGACTGACGGATCGGTATCCCAAGCGAGCAGCGGCTCTTACAGGTGGTCTCGGGAATGCGCCGAGGTGTTCGACTGCGTGACCGACGACGGTGACGCCGCACGCAACGCGACTAGCGACGGCACCGGCGGAACGGACGAGACGAGCACGGCTAGCACTGATACCGGCGAGACGGACGACGCGGAATCCCTCGGGTCGGAGGTGTCCATGACGGATCCCGACAATGCGGACCCCGGCGACACGACGGACGGTTCAGAAACCCCGTTTCCGCGCTGTCCCCGCTGTAACACGCCCATCGTCCAGCGGACCATGATCGGGCCGGGCGAAGCCATCGCCGGTCCCTGCGGCTGTCGCGTCGCCCCCCGCGTCGGCACGCGCTCACAATCGGACTCCGACGACTGAGCCACCGCACGCCGAGTTCAGTTCACCTGCACTCGGGTCGCGGCGGCCAGCCGAGTTGGCGGAGGTGTGCGAGCGGATCACCGCGGTCCGTCCACCACTACCACCACCATCGGAACCACACCACCACCGCCCAACTCGGCCCGTACCCGCGACACCGACTCCAACGGTGAACTCGTCGTACTCACCAACTCAGGATCGACCTAGTTTTTCTCCCACCAAGCTCACCTCATCTCAATCCAATTGGGAAAGTCTGGGACTACCTAGAGTGGACGATGGCACCGAGCATAGTCGAGAATGAAGACGAGTTCAAGGAACTCGTTAAAGACACGTTCGATCAAATAACTCAACGCATCAGCTTCGCTAAGAAGTGGTGTCCGGAATTCCTTAGCTTCTAAAAATCATCTTAGTCAGTAGAAGAGACGGACGGGAGAACGACAGTCACGTACCGCTGTGAGAACATCCCGAAAGGTATTCGCCTCGAAGACAACGAAGCCGGGAACCAATCGTCCGTACGGAACCTGGCTGAACTCGTCGAGTGAACCGCCGACATCCGGCCCGCGCAGACGCTGCTCTTTTGTGCGTACACACGCCGTACAGCACGCGATTCTCCTGAATCGGTCGCTCCTCACTCGGCCTGCTCTATCGTTCGCTGTCACTAGCGTCTCCCGAAACCAGTCGAGGATTCTCCGCGCTACGAGCCACCGATCGTATCCCGACGGTGTAATTCCGACTCAAGTTCGTTACTGTCGCTCCTAGGCGACCAAAAGCCGATACTGGTTTCACGACCCTCTGCAATGATGCAGACATGACTACGCCGCGGGACGACGACTTGCAGCACGAAAACGCCGGCCAAGACGTCATCGCCGTCGACGCCGACGACACCGAACTCGAACTCGTCAATCGACTCGAGGCCCACACCGGCGACGGCATTCGCCACCGGGCGTTTACCGCCCTCGTCTTCGACGACGAAGGCAACGTCCTGCTGGCCCAGCGCGCCCCCGACAAACGCCTCTGGGGCACCTACTGGGACGGCACCGTCGCCTCCCACCCCGTCGACGGCCAGAGCCAGGTCGAGGCCACTCGCCAGCGACTCGAAGAAGAACTCGGCATCACCCCCGACCAGTACGACGACCTGCGCCTGACCGATCGCTTCGAGTACAAACGCTACTTCGAAACCGCCGGCGTCGAACACGAGGTCTGTGCCGTCCTCAAACTCACCCTCTCCAATCGCGAACTCGAGCCGAACGAGGAGGAAGTCGCCGGCCTGCTGTGGGTCCCCTACGAACGGCTACACGCGAACCCAGAGTGGTACCGCCAACTCCGGCTCTGTCCGTGGTTCGAAATCGCGATGCGTCGGGACGTGCGCTGAGACACCCGAGTTCACTAGCCACCACTGTGTCGCTCCCGCCTTTCTGCGCCGCTGTCGTTTTCACCAACTGGATCGGCTTCGTCGCGAGCCGTCCCACCGGTATCATCCGCTACCGGCCGGTTGAGCCGACCCGAACGGACGACGACGGTGTCGGCCACCCGATCCCCGACGCGCTGGCCGGACGGCGAGACGGCTGCTGCAAGGACACCAACGGCGTACAGCAGGGGCGGAACCCCGAGACCGTCGACGTACCGCAGGAGGTTCCGCACCGCACTGGCCCTGAGCGTACACGGCTCCCCCTCGGCCGTGGTGACCATCAGCGAGCGGGCGACCTTGCCGGGCGTGCGACTGTACCGCCACTCGAAGACGAACGCATAGGTGAGGTTAACCGGGACGAGAACCCCGAGCGAAAGTGCGACCGCGATCGGTCCGTGCGGATCCAGCACGGGTACCCCCGAGAGGACGACGTAGCTGATCGGCGCGACGAGCAATACGTAACAGAGCCCGAGATCGATACCCGCCGCCAGCGCTCGATCCGCCAGGAGCTGTCGCCCCGCAGTTTCCGGGTTCGCCCGCGGCGGCCGTGAACTCGGCCAGATTTCCGGCACCCGCATCGCTTACCCAGCCCGGGACTGACACTCGCCGGTCACGGGATCACCAGCCACCCGTCAATTCCTTGCCCTCCGCGAGTCGCTCTTCGGCCTGGCCTTTCGCTTCCGCGAGCGCGTCCTCGATGGCCGCATCCCCGACGATAATCTGGTTCATCATGTCCGCGTAGTGGTAGCCGCTGAGGCCGTACTGCTCCGCCCCCGTCGTCGGACTCTCCTCCGTGTTCTGGCCGTACATCGGGACGATCTCCTCCTGGATCTGCCGGTTGAGTTCGAGGTGCTCCGGCCACGCCTGAAAGTACTCGAGGTTCGCGTAGGCGTCCGACGTGACTACGTCGTCGTAGGCCGGCAGCAGTCGCATCGGTTCCTGCTCGAACAGCGACGCCGTCCGCTCGACCGAGTCCGCGTACAGCCACTCGATGAACTCGTTCGCGCCAGCGGGATTGGTGCCGCCCTCGAACACCATGTAGCCGTTCCCCGTCGGCAACGTCATGTACGACTCCTCCAGCGGAATGTCGTTTCGGGGCAGCGGCGCAACCGCCGTATTCTCCGCGATGTGATCGACGCCCTCGGCCGCGGCGACGCCCGCCGCCCAGCCGTTGACGTGGTACATCTGCCCGACCCGGCCCTGCACCCACTGTTCGAGGGAGGTTCCCCAGTTCAGGCCCGACGGGTCCGGCGAGTACTGTGCGAGTTCAGTGAGATACTCGAGCGCTTCGATAGCTTCGTCTTCGGGGACCCAGACCTCGACGCCGCCGTCCGCCATTCGGTGGGTGTCGACGCCGTTCTGGTAGAGAAACATCCAGAACAGTTCGCGACTCTGGCCGACGACCCCCGCTTGCGTCGCGAAACCGCGGGCAGTATCGAACTCGTCGGAGTCGTCGATGGCTTCGGCGTTGTCGACGAGTTCGTCCCAGGTTTCGGGGACCTCGAGTCCGAGCGCCTCGTAGATGTCCTCGCGGTAGACGAGGACGTTGGTGTAGCCGCCGTGGGAGACGTGGAAGGTGTCGCCCTGGCTGACGACGCCTTCCTCGTCCTCGAAGGTCTCGACGTTGATGTCACCGTTGACGTCCTCGACGGCTTCGAGGGTGTCAGTCATGGGCTGGAGCATTCCCTGGGCCCAGATGTCGGCGGCGGTGTAGAACGTTTCGACGTGGATATCGGGCGGGTCGTTGGCCTGGATCAGATTCATCAGGCGCTCTTCGCTATCGCCCTGAAACCCGGCGTATTCCGGATTCACGGAGTGATCCGTCTCGTCTTCGAACTGCGGGATGAGATCGTTCTCCCACCGGTCTTGCCAGGTTTCCGTGCTGTAGTCGGTGTAGAAGTGAATCTCGTCGTCATTGCCGCTCCCCCCGAGACACCCAGCGAGTGCTGCTGCGGCGCTGGCGCCTGTCGCACCCAGTATCCGTCGTCGCGAGTGTCGGTGTTCTCTGCTCACGTGGTATGATACCAAGTTTCAATATATTACTCTTTGGGTTAGCAGAGTAATGAATATCTCGCCAGATCACTAACGTTCTAGTTATTTATCGGGTTTTGTTGGAACGACGTTTAGAATATATACGAGAATGGAAACCGATGGTAGAGCAGATAATTCGGATCGAACGCAGTACCCCAGCAGGGGTGAGCTGTCTGGTTTTACCAGTATTTTTTCTGTATGTATAACCGTTACCAGCGGTTTCTTTTTTAGCACTATTCACTTCCAGTCATCGGAAAAAACTAGTGAACGGTGAGCACCCGGTCGAAGCGTTTAATAGCAGATGAGGAGATGGGTGGTAACATATGGCAAGTGAAACGGTCGAATCGACAGCCACCGCCGACCGCCGATCCGTGCGGGGGCGGCTTGGCCTCGATGGGGAAGCACTCCGGGGCTGGGCGACGGTTGCCCCGGTGATTCTGTTGTACCTGTTCGTGGCCGTCACGCCGATCGCGTTCGCGATCTACGCGTCGCTGTTCGAGGTCCCGCTCTTGAACCCCAACTGGACGTTCACGGGGCTCTCGAACTACGTCGAGGTGCTGACGATGAACTCGTTCTGGTCGTCACTGTGGCTCGGCGCGCTGTTTATGGTCGGCAGTACCGTCGTCCAGTTGCTCGTCGGACTCTGGATCGCGCTCGTCCTGAACCAGCTCGATCGCGGCCAGCGGTTTCTGACCGCCGTCGCGTTCACCGCGTATCTCGTTCCAACTGTGATCGTCGTCCTCGTCGCGCTGTTCATGTTCGACGTCGAGGTCGGCGTGCTCCACATCGCCGGCTCGACCCTCGGGCTGTGGGGCGAACGCACCTTCGCGCTCGGTGACCAGACGTGGGCGATGCCGCTGGTCGTCCTCGTCGGTTCGTGGAAGTTTTCGATCTTCGTCACGATCTTCACGCTCGCGCAGTTGCGCGCGATTCCCGATCGATTCTACGAGGCCGCCAAGATCTGTGGCGCGTCCCGCTGGGAGATGTTCCGCGACATCACGCTTCCGCGGATCACCGGCGTCCTCCTGATCGCCGTGCTCTTGCGCGCGGTCTTCATGTTCAACAAGTTCGACATCATCTGGATGCTGACGGAGGGCGGCCCGGCCGGCGCGACGACGACGCTGCCGATTCTCGCCTACCGAACCGCCTTCCTGCACAACGACTACGGCGTCGCGAACGCCATGGCGGTGGTCATGTTCGTCTTCCTCGCGCTCGGGGCCTACTGCTACTTCCGGGCGTTCGACCCGACCGCGGAGGTGGACACATGAGCACCCCGACGGAGACACCGTCAGAAACAGAGACAGAAGGCGGGACGCGACTCTCCTACGAGACGCGCGACAGGCTCTACAACCTCGCGCTGTACGGCAGCGCCGCCTTGTTCTCGGCCGTCATCCTGTTTCCGATCTACTGGATGGTCCAGAACGCCTTCACCGACAGTCAGACCGTCATCACCGAGTTCAGCTGGCTGCCCTCGCCCGAGACGGTGACGCTCGATAACTTTAGCGTACTAGCCGCCGGTGCGGTGCCGAGGTACGTCATCAACACGATCGTCGTCACCGCGGGAACGATCGTCGTGGTCGTCGCCGTTTCGCTCGTCGCCGGCTACGGCATGGCGCGGTTCCGATTCCGGTACAAGCAGTCCTTCGCCCAGTTCCTGTTGCTCGGCTACATGTTCAGTCCGATCGTGCTCGGCCTGCCGCTGTACCTCATCTGGTCCGAGATCGGGCTGTTGAACGCCCAGATCGGCCTCGTTATCGCGCTCTCGTCCATCTCGATGCCCTTCGCGGTCTGGCTCATGTGGAAGTACATCCAGACCATTCCGGAGTCGATGGAGGAAAGCGCCTGGATCGCCGGGGCCTCGCGCTGGCGAACGTTCTGGGACGTGGTCGTCCCGCAGACGAAACCCGCGATCGTCGCCTGCGCGCTGTTCGCGTTCGCGATCGCGTGGAACGACTTCACGTTCGCCCAGATCCTGCTGCCGAGCCAGGAGTCGACCACGTTCGCGCCGGGCATCATGCGACTCATCGATCAGGGCGGGTACACCTCCTGGGGCGACATCATGGCCGTGTCACTCCTGATGACCGTCCCGCCGCTGCTGTTCGCGTACTTCCTGCAGGAGTACCTGCTGAAGGGCTTCGAAGTTCGCACGCGATAGCGACCGTAGCCCGTTCGAGCACCGAATTCACACGACAGACGACACAAACTCACGATACACGACTCACGACTCACACACGCGCACCATACACACAACCATACCATCCACTACCCAGACAATGACCGTCCACATCGACAACATGACCCGGGTGTTCGACTCCCCGAACGCCGATCGCATCGTCGCCGTCGACGAACTCTCGCTGACCATCGAGGACGGCGAGTTCCTCACGCTCGTCGGCCCCTCCGGCTGTGGCAAGACCACGACGCTTCGTTGCGTCGCCGGCCTCGACACGCCGACCGCCGGCACCATCCGCGTCGACGACCGCGACGTAACCGAACTCCCACCACAGCAACGCGATGTCGCCCTGCTCTTCCAGGACATCGCGCTCTACCCGCACATGAGCGTCCGCGAGAACATGGAATACGGCCTCAAAATCGCCGGCGTTCCCGAAGACGAACGCCGCGAACACGTCGCGGAGGCCGCGGCCCTCCTCCAGATCGGCGACCAACTCGACAAGATGCCCGCCTCGCTCTCTGGCGGCCAGCAACAGCGGGTCGCACTCGGCCGGTCGCTCGTTCGAGATCCCTCCGTGTTCCTCTTCGACGAGCCCATGAGCGATCTGGACGCCAAACTCAAACGCGAACTCCGACCGGTCGTCCAGCGGATCACCGACGAAATCGGCTGTCCCGTCCTCTATGTCACCCACGACCAGGAGGAAGCGATGACGATGTCCGACCGAATCGCCATCATGGACGACGGCGAACTCCAACAGGCCGGCTCGCCCAAGGAAGTCTACTCCGAACCCACCAACGACTTCGTCGGCGAGTTCATCGGCCAGCCGGCGATGGAGTTCTTCGACGCCCGCGTCGAATCGGCAAACGGCACTGCGGCCGTTTCCATGGGCAACCACACCGTCTCACTCCCCGCGACCGCCGCCGAACTCGAGGGGTACGTCGACAGTCCGGTTCGCGTCGGCGTTCGGCCCCAGCAGATCGGAATCGGTGATCCAGCCGCGGGAATCGAGGCCGAGCACGTTCTCGACGAGCCCCTGGGCGACGAAACGCACAGCATCTTCGAGACCGAATTCGGCGACGTGACCGTCGTCACGCACGCGGATTTCGACGGTGACGGCGATACCGACTATGGGCTAGTTCTCGACGAATCGGCGACGCAGTTGTTCGATCCGGACTCCGGTGTCAGGATCCACTAACCTTCAAGAAGTCTCACTGGAGCGGTCGTTCTGCCCGCACGCTGCGCTCGGGAACTCGTCGTGCCGTTTCACTGGGGTGGTTTCGGTACCCGACCGCTCTGTCACTGTCGGTACCGCTGGGCTACACTAGCTGATATATGATACCACATGACAAACTTTATGAGCGCATCCATCGTAGTGTCGGACAAGGATCGACGAAATCGATCCAGTATCGCAATGAGTACCCCACCATCGGAAACCGAACGCCACGAGGTCACGCTCTCCAGGGAGGAAGAATGGGTCGTCCACCATTCACTGGTGGCACGCGTCGACGAGGCCCTCGATGAGGACACGTCACCACCATCGCAGCTCCTCACACTGGTCGAACTGGTCGAATCGAACGACAACACCGGTCGATTCACCCATTCACAGCTCCAACGACTCAGTACACTCCTAACCGACTATCTCGACCGTGAGGAAACGCCGTCCCGGGATATCGAGTTCGGCCGCTCGGCGATCGATGAACTCGACGGGGTACTCGAGACACAGGAATAACGCCGGTCGCTGCTTGTTGCTCGCCGTTTTTCATCGATACATCTGCAACCCAACGAGCCCGGTCGGACACGTCAGGGGCGCGTCGTCGCCCACACCGCCGTCAACGCGAGCAACGCCGCCGGCAGCAGCGGCAAGATCAACAGCGCCACGAAGTAGTTCAGATGCGGCGGCCACAGCAAAATTGACAGCGGCGCGACGACGAACGCGAGCACGATCGCCCCCACGAGAACCCACCCGCGCCAGTCGAACTCGCGCTCGGCCGTCGCCGGATGGCGGGGCGCGTCGGTCCAGTCCCCGTCGGAGTCGCCCTCGGCAGTTTCGGTCTCTGCCCCACGGCCGTCCGGCCCGTCGAACGCCGCAGGGTCGTGAACGTAGCCGCCGTCGTCGCTCGAGGTCACACGTATCGGTTTCGACTCCGTGATGAAAGCACTCACGGTTCGTGATTTTGCGGTCTCGAGTTCACACTGGATCGTTTGCTCGATGCTGTTCGCGTCGCCGTATCGGGTACCGGCTCACACGGACTGCTGTCGGTCAGTTCCGGCGCAACCGCGAACCGTCCTGAGGTTGCGCCGGGAAATCGGTACAGCAGACCGTCTCAGAGTTCACTATCCGGTCGGACGACGACTTTGCCGAACCCTTCGCGGCCTTCGATGATCTCGTGTGCGCGGGCGGTTTCGCTCATCGGCAGCACTTCTCGAACCGCGGGGGTAAAGGTGCCGTCCCAGACGAGTTCCATCACGTCGTCGACCTGGCCGGGGGTGCCCATCGTCGAGCCGATGATCTGGAGTTGGTTCCAGAAGATGCGCGGAATGTCGGTTTCGGGGTTGCCGCCGGCGGTACCCCCGCAGGTGACGAGGCGGCCGTTCTTCGCGAGGCTCTTGATCGAATCGCGCCAGGTTCCGGCCCCGATGTAGTCGACGACGACATCGACCCCGCGGTTGTTGGTTTCGCTGCGGACCCACTCCGCGAAATTCCGTTTCTCGTAGTTGACCACGTGATCGGCGCCGTGTTCGCGGGCGTAGTCGAGTTTGTCTTCGGTGCTGCCGGTGGCGTACACCTCCGCGCCCGCGTAATCTGCGATCTGGAGGGCGGCGTGACCGACGCCGCCGCTAGCTCCGAGGACGAGCACTTTCTCGCCGGCTTCGATGTCTGCGCGGTCGATCAGTAGCCGCCAAGCGGTCTGGAAGACGAGCGACGACGCGCCGGCGGTGATCCAGTCGACGTGTTCCGGGACCGGGATCAGGTTGTCCGCGGGAACCGCGGCGTACTCCGAGTGAACGCCGGTGACGTGCTCGCCCAGCAGGTGGAAGTTGACACACAACGTCGGATCGCCGCTGCGACAGAACTCGCAGTCGCCGCAGCTGACGCCCGCCGTGACCGCGACGCGGTCGCCCGGTTCGAATCGAGTAACGTCTTCCCCAGTGGCTTCGACGACACCTGCGGCGTCACTGCCGGGGACGTGGGGTAGTTCGAGGTCGAGCGTCGGCAGCCCGCGGCGAACCCACACGTCGAGGTGGTTGAGCGCGCCGGCTTTCACGTCGACGAGCACCTCGTCGCGGCCGATTTCGGGGTCGGGATACTCGCCGTACTCGATGACATCCGTCCCGCCGTGTGCCGTGATTTTGACTGCCTGCATACACACAGGTTGACCCAAACACCGGCATAACAGTTGTGACTACGTTCAGTAGGCCCGGTATCACGGCGAGGACACAGTGACATGACTCGTCGACTGCTTCGAGTTCTGCCGGCAGGCTGTCGAGCCAGTCAGTGACGACAGCATTTCCCACTACCGATAACTGTGGATGGCCCCGATAGTACGATAGTACGAGCAACTAGCGTTTTACCCGCCGCCGGTCAAGTCGACGCATGAACGAGTCGACCGAGTCGGACCCGGACACAGCAGCCGGCAGCACAGAAACAGCCACTGAATCGAGTTCTCGAGAACACACCACTCCCCTCGGCGTCGGAATCGTCACGATTGCCGACGATCGAACGCTCGAATCCGATCCCGCCGGCGAGGATCTCAACGACGAGTTCACCCAGGCAGGTCACGAGGTTGCGATGCGAGAGCACGTAAGTCCGGATCACGACAAGGTCCAATCGATCGTCTCGCGCGTGATCGACCGCGACGATGTCGATATCGTGGTGACCGCCGGCGGAACGAGTGTCGAACCCAGCGATCGGACGATCGAGGCGGTAACGCCGCTTCTCGAGAAGCGCCTGGAGACGTTCAGTGAACTGCTGACGACGATCCTCTACGAGGCAAACGGTTCTCGCGCGCTCGCAGCCCGAACGACCGCCGGCGTAACCGACGGCCGACCGGTCTTCTGTCTGCCTGGAAACGCCGATGCGGCGCGGCTTGCCGCTACGGAACTCATCATCCCCGAGTGTCGCCATCTCGCTGAACTCGCTCGGCCGGCGGAGTCGGCGGATGATTCGACCGCCGCCGAGGGCGCGAACGGGAGTGACAATGAAGGCGAGGACACAAGAGAAGGCGAAGACGAGAGGACGGCAAACGGAAAGCACCCGGGAACGGACGAGAGCATCCAGGAAATCGATGGTGACGTTCAATGACGGACCGGGAGCAAGGGGCACTCTCGAAAGAAGCCGTCCGCGAGCGCGTCTGGGACGACTTAGAAGACAGCGGCGTCGCTCGGTTCCCGTTTCCGCCGCACGGTCGCATTCCCAACTTCGAAAACGCGGCGGCGGCCGCCGCGCGCCTGGCCGACCAACCCGAGTGGCGGGCGGCGACGACGATCAAGGCAAACCCCGACGCGCCGCAGTTGCCGGTCCGGCGACAAGCCCTCCGGGACGGTAAAACTGTCTACATGGCCGTCCCCCGACTTCGCGACGAGAAGTGCTTCCTGAAACTCGACCCCGATGAACTCGAGGACTACGACGCGGCCACCACCGTCTCCGGCTCGGCCGACCACGGCCAACAGGTCGGTCCGGCGGCCGTCGACGAAATCGACCTGATCGTCTCCGGGAGCGTCGCCGTCTGCATCGACCCCACGCCCGTCTCCACCGACGACGATTCCGGCAGCGTAGACGGCGGCCGGATCGGCAAGGGCGAGGGCTACAGCGATCTCGAGTTCGCAATCCTCACCGAACTCGAACTCGTCGACGAGGAGACGCCCGTTGCGACGACGGTTCACGAGCGCCAACTCCTCGCCGGTGACGACGCTGCAGCGATCAGCTTCGACGAGCACGACGTGCCGATGGATCTGATCGTCACGCCGGAGCGAGTGCGACGGCCAGCGGGGCAGGAAGGCGAGAACGAGTCTGAAAACGGAACTCGTGCTGAAAGGCCGGACGGTATCGATTGGAGCCTGCTCTCTGCCGAGCGACGCGAAGCGATGCCGGTCCTTGATCGGTTGGCAGAACAGCGCTAAGGGCAGCTAAACCGGAGTTCACTCGTGGCCTACTGAGGACTGGTCGATAGTCTAGCCGAGAATGAATCCTGAAGGACTCGGGACGAAAGACGCCCCGAGTACAGGTGCCAGAGCCGCAGTTGCCCGCGGGCTGGTGCAGTTCCCACGGGACAGCGATTGCGGTGTGGCAATGGTGGGGGGAAGGGTGCTGTGGTGGGATTGCTGGAAGTCACGGGAGTCGTGGGTGCCTCGGGTGAGGTGTAACCCGTCGACCTCCATCCATCTCTATTGGCGGGACCTACTTGAACCGGGGTGATGGTCCACTGCTCTTGTGCCGGATTTTCCCGAGTTTAACCCGGATTTAATCGCTCAATATGAACATTAGAACCGTTTAAAGGTGTGAATCCGGTCTTGCTGGTCAGGTTGGCGGTAGCGGGCTCGTGGGTGGCAGAAATTGCCGGAATAACCGTCGCAGGGTCGCGGGATGCTCCCGCCTATTCGGCGAGTTCATCCGCGACGATGTCGGGCGACATGAGGCGGGGGTCGATCGCGAGGTCGAGTTGTCCCTTGACGAACTCGGGGACGGTCCGGCGGGCGTAGGTAACGGTCCGCAGGTCGTCGGTGAGATCGCAGACGATCGGAATCGTCGTCGCCTGGTCGATGTCGGTCAGGACGTAGAGGTCGGTTTCGACGATACCGGCTTCCTCTAATTGCGGGCGCGAGATGACGCCGCCGAGTCTGGTGACGGTGACGCCTTCGGCTTCGAGCGCGTCGGCGAGACCGTCCTCGTCGGGGCCGGCGACGATTGCGTGCGGGCCTTTGTCTGGATCTGTCTCAGCGTCTGTGTCACTCATTCGTACTCGATCGTTGCCGGTGGCTTGTGGGTCACGTCGTAGACGACGCGTGCCACGTTGTCGTTCTGGCCGGTGATCCGGGACTGGATGCGCTGGAGCGTCTCCCAGTCGATTTCCTGTGCGCGGGCGGTCATTCCGTCGCGGGATTCGACCGACCGGACGGAGACGACCCAGCCGTGAACGCGGTTGTCGCCCTTGACGCCCGTGGCTTTGCCGATCACGGCGGCCAGCGCTTGCCACGGGTCGTACTCCTCGAGTTCGTCTTCGACGACGTGGCAGGCGTGGCGTGCGACCTCGAGTTTTTCGTCGGTGACTTCGCCGATGACCCGCACTGCGAGGCCGGGCCCGGGGAACGGCATCCGTTCGGCGACGACCTCCTCTAAGTCGAGGTGACGGGCAACGTCGCGGACCTCGTCTTTGTAGAGATCGCGAACGGGTTCGACGATGCCGTCGAAGTCGACGACGTCGGGGAGCCCGCCGACGTTGTGGTGGGATTTGATGCCGCCCTCGCTTTCGATGCGGTCGGGGTAGATCGTCCCCTGGACGAGGTAGTCGGCGTCGGCTTCCGTCGCCTCGCGTTCGAACTCGCGAATGAACTGCTCGCCGATGATTTCGCGCTTTGCTTCGGGGTCCGTCACGCCGGCGAGTGCGTCGAGGAAGCGGTCTTTCGCGTCGACGATCCGCAGGGAGTCCATGTAATCGAACGTGTCGCGGATGCCGGCGGTTTCGCCCTTGCGCATCAGGCCCGTGTCGACGTAGACGGGTGTGAGTTGGTCGCCGATAGCCTCGTAAGCCAGGGCCGCAGCGACGGAGGAGTCGACGCCGCCGGAAAGTGCGATGACGGCGTTTGCGTCGCCGATTTCGGCCCGGATTTCGTCGATCGCGTCTGGAACGAACGTTTCAGTGTCTACCATCAGTGGGTTACCTCTGTTTCGGTGTCGGTTTCGCCGTCCGTTTCGGTGGCGGTGTCCGCGGCGCTGGTCGTACTGCCGTCGATGACCGCCTCGACCAATCCGAGGAACGGTGGACTCGGCTGGCCCGGACGTGACGTGTACTCGGGGTGGAACTGCGTTCCGAGGAAGTACGGATGGTCCTCGAGTTCGAGGATCTCCATCCGGTTGCCCGCGGTCCCGGAGAAGGTCAGCGGTTCGTCGGCGAACTGCTCGAAGTATTCGGGGTTGACCTCGTAGCGGTGGCGGTGGCGCTCGGAACAGGAGGTGTCACCGTAGAGGTCGTAAGCGAGCGTTTCGGGTTCGATGACGGTCGTGTGCTCGCCCAGCCGCATCGTCCCGCCCATGTCCTCGACTTCGTACTGTTCGGGGAGGATGTCGATGACGGGGTCGGGTGTGTCCTCGGCCATCTCGGCGGAGTGGGCGTCCTCGAGTCCCAAGACGTTGCGGGCGTACTCGACGACGGCCATCTGGAAGCCGAGACAGAGTCCGAGGAAGGGGACGTCGTTCTCGCGGGCGTATCGAACCGCCTCGATCTTGCCTTCCGTCCCGCGCATCCCGAAGCCGCCGGGGACGATGACGCCGTCGACGTCCTCGAGTTGGTCGTCGTAGCCGTCGGCCATTCCGTCGGCGTGGACCCAGTGGACGTTCACGTCGACGCCGAGTTCGAAGCCGGCGTGTTTCAGCGATTCGTGGATCGACATGTAGGCGTCTTCGAGGTCGTACTTGCCGACCAATGCGATGTCGACGGTTCCCGATTTCTCCGTCGTGACGATGTCGCGCCACTCGTTAGCTCGTTCGCCCTCCGGCAGCGCCTCGTCGGCGAGGCCGAATCGCTCGAGGACGTACTGGTCGAGTCCCTCGTCTTCGACCATCAGCGGGACGTGGTAGACGTCCTCGACGTCGGGATTCGAGAACACGGCGTCGGTCGGAATATCGCAGAACAGCGCGATCTTCTCTTTGGTCTCGGGGTCGAGTTTGTCCTCGCAGCGGCCGACGATCACGTCGGGCTGGAGGCCGATCGAGCGGACCTCTTTGACCGAGTGCTGGGTCGGCTTGGTCTTCTGTTCGCCGTTTTTCGAGTAGGGGACGAGGGTGACGTGCGTAAAGAGGATGTCCTCCTCGTCTTCCTCGTGGGCGAACTGGCGCAGGGCCTCGAGATAGGGCATCCCTTCGATGTCTCCGACCGTCCCGCCGACTTCGACGATACAGACGTCGTATCCCTCGGCGGCCTCGCGAATGCGGCGTTTGATGTCGTCGGTGATGTGCGGGATGATCTGGACCGTCTTCCCGAGGTAGTCGCCGGCGCGTTCCTTCTCGATGACGTGTTTGTAGGTCTTCCCGGTTGTGATGTTGTGGTCCGAGGTCATATCGACGTCGAGGAATCGTTCGTAGTTCCCCAGGTCGAGGTCGACCTCGCCGCCATCCTCCAAGACGTACACCTCTCCGTGCTGGTAGGGGTTCATCGTCCCGGCATCGACGTTCAGGTACGGGTCGATCTTGACGGCGGTAACGTCGAACCCGGCGTTTTTGAGAAGCCGGCCGGTGCTCGCGGCCGTAATTCCCTTACCGAGTCCCGACATCACACCGCCGGTGACGAAGATGAACTTGTTCCCCAGGGAGGGGTCATAATGAGTGTCCGGTTCCGTCGGCATACCGAGTGTCCGCGTGAGCGGTTGAAAACGATTTCGGAGGGGATCGGAAACGACAGTAGCTACCATACGCCGAGAGCACACGGGTCCCGGTCGGATTCGACGATGATCGCCCGCTCACCTTCCCCGTGATTGATCGACTGCCCGCACGCTCGTCCGCTTTCGTCCCGACTAGGGGTTTTCGTCTTGCACTTCGACGATCGCGGCCCGTTCGAGCGTTTCGATGCCGCTGTCCAGGCGGAGTTGGACCGTTCCCCCGGGAAGGTCGCCGTCATCCCTCTCAGTCGGATCGTCCGGCACTGAGACGGCGGTGACGCCGTCGATCGTGACGGAGCGGCGCTGGATCGGATCGCACCTGAACTCGACAGTGTCCCAGGTTTCAACATCAAAATCATCGATATCCGCCCCGAAATAGTCCTCCGAATCCGGATTGACCGTATCCTCTGTCTGGGACTCGCCTGTCGTCCGATTGTCATCGAACTGAACCTCCTCGTGTTTGTACTGGCGACAGTGGACGAGCATAGATAACACTATTCACAGTGGCCATATAATGATTCTAGTGGAACTCGCAACCCGACCGAGCACCTCGCTTCGGGATCGAGTTCACGCGCTGGAGACGCGGTCGTCGCGAACCGAGACGGATCCCGTTGGGATCGGCGGGATCAGAGAGACATCGGAGCAAGAGAGTATCCAAAGCGTATTTGACGATAGGGATGAGTGAAGTACCTATCAGTGACAGATCACGAACAACAGACTCCCCTCGAGATTAGCGACCCCGATATCAGCTTTCAGGCCGGTTTCGGGTTCTATCTCGGGGTCGTCGTCACGGGAATCGCGGCGGCCGTGGGAACCGCGGCCGGGGCAGCGACGGCGACGCTGCTCGGTATCCTGCCCAGTCTGGTTACCTGCGTGGCGATTCTCGGACACATCCTCGCAAAACGAGCCTACGGCCTTCCCGAGCGGATCGGTCGCAGTCGGTGGCGACGACTTGCCTGCTATCTTCCGGCAGTCGTGCTCGCAGTGCTCGTCGCCGTTCCGGCCGTCATCGCAGTCGACCTCGCCGCTCGATTCCAGCTCGTCGTGGGCGTTTTCGCGCTGCTGACCGCCATCTCGGCGTACGGCCTCGATCGAATGAGCCGCAATCGCTACGTCGCGGCGCTCACGCCCGAGGAGCCGGCCGCGAACTGGGAGTACCATCCGGCCGGCATCAGCCCCAGCGAGTTCATCTTCGTCGGAATCATGGGTCTGGTGGTCGTTTTCGGACTGGTCACCGCGGCGGCGGGCAACGGAGAGGGGCTGATCTGGGCGCTCTACGGCGTCCTGATCTTCCTCACCTCCCACCGCGGCCCGGGTAGCTGGAACGAACTCGATCCCGGCGACCGGTGGAATCCACCCGAACTCCGGGCCCACGAGGCAGGGCTCATCCACAAACGCCCGTTCGCGCGGAAGCTCATCCCCTGGGACGCCATCACCGACGTTCGGCTGACCGACGACGAACTCGTCCTCGAACGGCAGTGGTTCGGCCGGTTTTCCTCCCGCTGGCTCGACGTTCGCTGCGACCGGGAGGCGATCGAGTCCGATGCCGAGTCGCTTCGGGATGCACTCGATCGCGTTCGACAGCCCGAAACGTACCGGCTCCGCGACGGGCGGTGCGACGAAGGCGGCGCGTCGGTTCCCGAGCGTTCGGCTGCGACCGAAACGACGGCAGATACCGACGCGGCAGCTGAACTCGAGACGACGGAGTGACCGCTGCTTAAGGGTTGTCTTGGTAGGATCAGATCGCCGCCAGCACCGCCACACAGCCGGCGTTCGGCGCGGAGAACTATCGCGTTAGCCGTCGGTCGCTTACTTGCCCCAGAACGGATCTCGGCTGCGCTGTTTGTCGAGGTACATGTTCAGCGCCTCGAGTTCGTCGCCGGGGATTTCGCTCGCGAGTTCTTGTTCTAAGATCTTGGCGTGTTTCTCGGGGATTTCTGCCCAGAGTTCGTCGTCTTCCTCGATCTGGCGGCCGACGGTGGGACCGTCGATGGCGACGGAGACACGGTTGCCGGCGCGGGCTTCGTCGACGTCCTCGCCTTGCTCTTGAATCCCTTTGACTTGCCCGACGCGCTCGGGTTCGGAGCCGTCGAATTTTACGATGTTAGTGTTGTTTTGGACGGTTCCGGAGTTCACCTCGACGCCGACGACGGCGGGGTCGTTCTGGCGGAAGGTGTGGTCGGGAAGGATGCGAAAGCGGGCGGGGCGGACGATGTTGTCGAGGATGGTGTCCTGCTGGGCGCGTTCGAGTTCGTCGACGTGCTCCTCGTACTCATCGATGAGTTGATAGATGACCTCGTCCGTAAAGATCGTCACGTCTTCGGTTTCGGCGCGCTGGTCGGCGTCGGAGAGCGTCTCGACGTTGAATCCGAGGATGGCCTGCTGTTTCGGGTCGTCGGCGGTCGAAGCGACCGACACGTCTCGGGGGGCAACGTCGCCGACTTCGGCGCGAACGATCGGTACTTCGGCCTCGTCCAGTGCGTCGGCCATCGCCTCGAGACTGCCGAGGGTGTCGGCTTTGACGACGACGCCCTCTTCGGCGGTGTCGACGGCGATGTCTGCGAGTTCGGCCTCGACCTCTTGAATAACCTCGTCGAGGTCGCGGTTGCGGACGACGCGGACGGGTGCGCCGGCCATCGCGTCCTCGAGTTCGGGGGCGGCGATTTTGATACCGGAGGCGGCCGAGATTTCGTCGACTTTTTCGAACCGGCTCTCGGTGCGGATTTCGGCGAGCGGGCGCGGTTGGAGCAGCGCGCGCACGTCGGTGACGATGGGTTCGTTCATGCCGCCGACGACGAGTTGATCGTCGGCCCTGATCGTGCCGTCGTAGAGGACGGTGTCGATGGTCGTCCCGAAGCCTTTCTCCTCTTTGACTTCGAGAACGGTACCGACGCCGGGGCCGGTGACGTCGATCTCCATCTCTTCTTTCATATAGCGCTGTGAGAGTCCCATCATGACGGTGAGCAGGTCGGGAACGCCCTCGCCGGTCATCGCCGAGACGGGGACGACGCCGACGTTGCGCTGGAAGTTCTGCACTCGCCAGTAGAGGTCCGCGGAGAAGCCCTCGTCCGAGAGGTTGCCGATGATCTCGTAGAGGCTTTCGTCGAGGCGCGAACTGACGCGGTCGGTCTGGGCCTCGTAGGTCGCGTTGATCGGCGAGTCCTCGGTTGCGTTCCAGCCGGGAACGGTGTCGATCTTGTTCGCCGCGACGATAAACGGTGTCTCCGAGCGCTTGAGAATGTCGAGGGCTTCGAGCGTCTGGGGCTGGAAGCCGTCGTTGACGTCGACGACGAGGATGGCGATGTCAGCCAGCGCGCCGCCGCGAGAACGGAGCGTCGTAAAGGAGTGGTGTCCCGGCGTGTCGATGAACAGAAGGCCGGGGAGATCGAAGTCATCGGGGTCGACGAGGTCGCCCGCAATCGAAGAGATCACGTCGAGCGGAACGGCCGTCGCGCCGATGTGCTGGGTGATCGCCCCTGCTTCACCTTCGATGACCGCCGAGCCGCGGATCTTATCGAGGAGACTCGTCTTCCCGTGATCGACGTGTCCGAGGACAGCGACGATCGGCGTTCTGAGAGATGTGGAGTTGCGTGCGCCCGCGTCTGTGTCCGTGTCCGTATCGGTATCCGACATGATGAACCACCAGAGAAGCTCTTGACTAGAGAATCCGGAGGGCGGTAGTTAAACCCATCGTCACGCCCCGCAGCCGAGTGCAGACGTGTGGGGGCTCACGACGGCCAGCAGGGTTTCCGAACGCTCTTGTCGGGAACCCGCACGCGGGAGCGGAGTTCCCACCTGGCGCGACGCGGCGACTTCACCTGCCGTCGCAAACAGTGTTGAGCCCGAGGTTTTTAATACCGATTAGTAAATACGAGTATGCATGAGTGAGATACTCGCTGAAAACCTCTCGGGCAAGTCCGTCATGGGGTCGGACGGCACCGAACTGGGGCTGCTGTACAACATCACCATGGACCTGAAATCGGGTCAACTACACAACCTCGTTATCGAGCCGGACGAGGAACTTCCGGAGCGGGCCGTCGACTTCAGCGTCGACGACGCCGGTCGATTCCTCGTCTCCGTTAGCCGCGTCCAGGCGGTCAAAGACTACATCGTCGTCCAGCGCTAAGGGTATGTACGTTCTCGACTCCTCGGCTTTTATCCACGATTTTCACACAACAGAACAGACTGCAACCATCCCCCTCGTCCGCGAGGAACTCGAAGACGAGAGCGCCTATCGCTTCGACGCGATGGAGGGCTCGGGCATGCACATCCACATCCCGAACGAGGACACCACCGAGAAGGTCCGCCGCGCCGCCAAAGAGTCCGGCGACCTGAGCGTCCTCTCCGATACCGACATCCGCCTCGTCGCCGCGAGCTTCGAACTCGACGCCACGCTCGTCACCGACGACTACGCGATGCAAAACGTCTCCGAGAAATTAAACGTCGCCGTCGACGTGATCGCCCGCGACGGCATCGAGGAACAGCGCCACTGGCACTACCAGTGTCAGGGCTGTGGCCGCGAGTTCGACGAGGAAAAAGAACGGTGTCCGATCTGCGGCTCCGAACTCGCGCGGAAGAACCCGTCATAACAGCAGCAGGCTCTCGACGGCGCGTGCCGGGTTACACGCTATACGAGAAATAGAGGTTTGCAAAGAGGACGGCGTTGTAGACGCCGTGAACGAGCGCCGGCACGAGTAGATTCTCCGTTCGTTCGTACAGCGTCCCCAGCACGAGTGCCAGACCGAAGATAACAGCGAGGCTCGCGACGACCTTCCCCGGGCCGGCGGTCCAGTAGGCTTGGGTGTGAATAATCGCGAAGATGACGCCGCCAATCAGGATGGCACCGACTCGGGAGAACGACTCGTACAGCGATTTCTGGACGATATTTCGATAAAGCAACTCTTCGAAGGGACCGATGACGAGGATCGAGGCCGGTACCAGAACCAGCAGGATTTCGGGGTTCTCCGCCGCCTGCTGGGTCGTCCCGTGATCCGAACTCTCGACGCCGGTCGCCTGAAAGAGCAGTGAGATCGCTCCGAGCGTCCCGAAGATGACGAAGATGCCCCCCGCGATCAGCAGGAGATCTCGCCCCGTCGGCCGTCGCAGATCGATGTACGACAGGTCTCGTCCGGTCACCGAGAGGTACCACCAGACCAAGACTCCCGTTCCAAGCGCCATCCCGAGTTGGCTCACGACGACTGACTGGATCCGCGATAGTTCGCCGACCGCCGCCATCACGGGCAGTGCAATCACGAGCGCACCCACCTGCGGGGCGAGCAATCCGCCAAAACCGAGCGCAGACAGTATCGTCGTCCGTTGCGTTCGCTCCTTGAGTCCGGCCAGCCCGATCCCGAAGTAATCCGCAACGGCCACACTCACGGCAAGCCCGCCCGTTACGAAGGCCGCAAAGACCAGCGAAAACGACGAGCGGACGCCGGGAACCTCGATCGAGACGGGTATCCCCTGATTCAGCGCGTATCCCGAGAGCAAGACAACGGCAATACTCGACGCGCCCGCGACGACCGCAGCCAGTTGCCGGTCGAGGCTCCCGCGACGACTGGCGAGAAAGGCGACAGCGGTCACGACCGCGAACGCGGCCGCCACCCAGATTGCGGGACTCTCGATCCCGCGCGTAACGGGAAGCAACGTCGCCACGAGCATCACGGCAGCAAAGACCGCTCCGAGACCGGGAACGGCAGAAGATGTCACAGCAGCAGCCTCATCGGCCCCTGTGGCTTGGTTCATACGTCACGTTTCGTACGCGTCCACATATGGGCTCCGCAACCGGCCCCACACTCCGGATACTCCTCCGGAAACGACACCCCCGCAAGCCGATCCGCTCGACTCTCGGCGCGAACCGTCCCGTTACCGCTCGACCCGCAACTCCGTCTTCTCGGCGACCGCCTCGGCCTCCGCGAACTCGCCGCCGCCCAACAGGCCGCGAGTCGCCTTCTTCGCCCACTCCACGGCCGGCTGCTCGAACGTATTCACCCCGTAGAGTTCACCGGCGAGCACGCAGGCGGCTTCCATACCGTAGAGCAGTCCGCCGAGTTCGAACTCGTCGACGCGGTCGATCTCGATGCGGACGTTGGGGCGGCCGGCGGCGGCGAGGCTCGCTTCGGTCGCTTCGAACTCGGCGTCGAGCAGGTCGCCGAGCGAGGCGTCACCGAGATAGGAGAGGTCGTCGACGTCGGTGTCGGGGATCGGCCGGGCCGCGGTTTCCTGCACCGTGACGAAGGTGACGAGTTTATCCCGCGGGCCGGCCCGATAGAGTTGCAACTGAGAGTGTTGGTCGGTTACGCCGAGTGCGCGGACCGGCGTCTGGCCGAGGTCGTCTTTGCCGAGGCTTTCGGCCCAGAGTTGGGCGAACCATTCGGCGTAGGTTTCCAGCGACTCCGCGTAGGGCATCATCGCGTTCGTGCGCGCCCCGCGTGCGTCGAGCGCGTAGGTGGTCGCGCCGTAGGCGTAGGCGGGACACTCGAACAACGAGCCGGTGAGCGTCTCGGCTTCGGCGGCCGCCCCGCGGAGCAGGGCATCGAGATCGTGGCCGCAGACGGCGGCGGCGACCAGCCCGACCGCGGAGAGCGCGGAGAATCGACCCGGAACGCCGTCGGGGACCGCGAGCGAGGGAAGATTGTGGCGCTCCGCGAGTTCACGGAGCGGCCCGCCGTCGCCGGTCGTGACGATGGTTCGTTCGGTCCAGTCGACGCCGGCTTCTTCGAAGGTCTCGCGGACGACGAGGAAGTTCGCGAGCGTTTCGGCGGTCGTGCCCGAGCGCGAGACGACGTTGAGCACGGTGGTCTCGAGGTCGAGCCGATCGAGCGTCGCCGAGAGCCAGTCGGGGTCGACGTTGTCGAGGTAGATCGCCTCGGGATCGTCCGCGTCGTTCAGCGCGTCGGTGATCGTCGCCGCACCGAGTGCGCTGCCGCCGATACCGACGGTGAGGACGGCGCTCGTGTCGGGGCCGGTTACCCGGTCGACGGCAACCCGTATCTCGTCGGTGTCCGTCCGGTTCGGTAGGTTCAACGCGGCGTAACCGTGCTCGCCGGCCTCCATTCCGGCCTCGATGCGCTCGTGTGCAGTCGCGACCTGCTCGTCGAGGCGCTCGAGCGCCGCCCGCGAGATACCTGGAGCGGCAACCGCCGAAAGCGCGTTTCCGATGTCGACGTTCATGTGCGAGAGGGCAACCGCCTGCGATAAAGACGTTCCGTCATCCGGCGGTCGATCCCTCGGAGCGACCCGAAACCCCGAAACCGCACGGATGCCTACGCCGGCACATGACCGAGAAAACCGGCACCTTCGTCGTCACCCACGCCGAGGACGACTCCGCCGTCGTCCGCGACGTCGAGACGACGCAGGTCCACACGCTCGCGTCGAATCCCGGCCTCGAACCGAACGACGTGCTCGAAGCCACCGTCGCCCCCGACCCCCCGCTCGAGGTCACCTGGCAAGTGATCGACGTGACCGAGCGACGCTCCGTCGACCTCGTCGACAGCGACCTCGACCCCACCCAGCACGCCACCGAGCTCGCCGCCGACGCCGACCCCGGCGAGTTCATCCAGGAGGAACGCGCCGGCACCGGCGAGATTCACGTCTTCTGCGTGCCGAGCGATGAACTCGAGGCGGCGGCTCGGGACGTGCTCGAAGACGAGGAGACGATCGCGCGGGCGGCCCGCCTCGGTGCGGTTCGGGTGGAGGTTCGTCGGGCCGCGACCGAGGCGTCGTCCGAGTCCCAGGACGACACCGGCGTGCTGAGCGTTCGCTACCTGCCCGACTGAGTCACACGTCCCATTGCGGCAGTACGCTATCCGACAGTACGCCACCACCACAAAACGAGAACCCGTCCCCGTTAGGCTCGACTCGGCCCGTCCTCGCTCTGCACGCGCCAACTGCCCTCGATACCGCAGGCCTCGCGGATCTCGTAGCTGATCTCCGTGTCCGCGTCGATCAGTGCGCCGCCTTCAACCGCCTCGACGCGAAGCGGGACGTCGAGCGAGTTCCCGCAGCACCCGACGCCGACGAACTCCTCCCACCGATCACCTTCGCGTGCGTGGTCGCGTGTCTTGCGAAGGAAGGCGCGGAACGACGGCTTTTCGATCTGGAACCGACCCCATTCCGAGAGGTCGGCGGGGTACGAAACGACGACTCGGGCCGCTGTCTCGCCTCGCGAGTCAGTTCGCTGCTGCCGGTCGGACTGGGCGCGTGAGTCAGCTGTCATAGTCACTGATAGGGGCTCGGACGGCTTGAGCGTGAGGCTTGATCGGGAGTCGTTTCACGCCAATTCGTTCTGGAACAGACGACTAAAATTGAGAAGGCTTACCTCGGGTGACACCCAGTGGTCCGATATATGGGGTATTTCGACGTACCGGACATACAGTATCCCCGGTACACTAACCGCCAGCTCGCGGCGGTACCGCTCGGACTCCTCGCCGTTGCACTGCTCGTGTTGAGCGGCTCGTTTCTGCTCACCGGCGCGCCAGTGCCACTCGGCATGGACTTTACGGGCGGTGCAGAGCTGACGATCCAGACGACGTCCTCGGAAGCCCAGATCCAGACGGCGTTCAGCGTCGAACCGGATTCCATCCAACGCATCCAGGCTCCCGGCGTCGACAATCAGTATACCGTCCAGTTCGCTGGCATCGAAGACGACGAGGCGATTCAAACGTTAAGTGAGCAAGCCGCTGCTGAACTCGAGCAAGATGGAAACGCCGAAATCGTTCAGCAGGAATCGACGGCGTCAGCGAGCTTCGCGGCCCAGACCCAACAGACCGCGCTGCTCGGGATCGCCGTCGCGTTCGTCGGCATGAGCGCGCTCACGTTCTTGCTCTTTCGGACGTTCGTCCCCTCCATCGCGATCGTCCTCTCGGCGTTTTCGGACCTCGTGATCCCGCTCGCGTTCATGTCGATCGCGGGCATCTCGCTCTCGCTCGGGACCGTCGCCGCACTCCTGATGTTGATCGGGTACTCGGTGGACTCGGACATCCTGCTGAACAACCACGTGCTCCGCCGAAGCGGCGACTTCTACGAGAGCACCTCGCGAGCCATGACGACCGGCGTGACGATGACCGTCACCTCCATGGCCGCGATGCTCGTCATGGGAATCGTCGCCTCGCTCTTCGGCATCGAACTCCTGGCGTCGATCGGGACCATTCTCTTCGTCGGCCTCGCCGCTGACCTGATGAACACCTACCTGTTGAACCTGAGTCTGCTTCGCTGGTACAAGTTCGAGGGGGTGCGATCATGAGCACGAATCCGATCGCCTTCGTCAAGGAATACTGGCGGGTTATCCTGCTCGTCGCCTTCCTCGCGTTCGCCCTGGTCGCCCTGTTCATCCCGGGCGGCATCATGGCGGACGACTCCCTCGCCGACAATCTCGGCGACAACGAAACCGCTGCCAACCAGTCCGGCGACGAGGGCTTTACGAACCTCGAGTACGGGATCGGTCTTGACGGCGGGACGCGAGTGAGCGCACCCGCAACCGGTATGACGGTCGACGAACTCGACATCGACGACAACGAGCAACGCGATATCGAGTCGACGCTCTACACTGAACTCGACATCGAGCGTTCGGATGCGACCGTGCGCTACCACGAGAACGACGACCGATACACCGCCGAGGTCTTCACCGAGAACGTCACCGCGGCGGAGTTCGCAAGCGCACTCCAGAGCGCCGGCCTCGACGTGACCGAAGACGACGTCGAAAACGGCGTCACGCAGGAGACGCGCGACGAGATGATCAATACGATCGAGTTGCGGGTTAACGAAGCGGGCCTCTCCGGCGGAAACGTCTACCAGGAGGCGACCGTCGACGGCGGCTACTACATCGTCACCGAGGTTCCCGGGATGAGTCCGGAGGAACTTCGGGGCCTGCTCAGCGACCGCGGCGACGTCCAGATCGTCGCGTACCATCCCGACGGGAACGGGAATCAGACCAACGACACTGTTCTCAACGACGACGACTTCAGTGATATCAGCCCACCTGCATTCGACGAGCAAGAGGGCACGCACTACGTGCCGGTGACGGTCGATAACACGGAAGGCTCCGACGGTAACAGCGCGGCCTCCGAGTTCCAAAGCGCGATGAACGAGTACGGCTTTACCTCGGAGGGGATCGGCCAGTGTTCGGTCCACGACCGTGACGCCGGCGAGTTCAACTTCGATCAGGACCAGCAACAGTGGTGTATGCTCACGGTCGTCGACGACGAGATAATCGACGCCCACAGTATGGGGAGCGGACTCGGCGGTGATATGGAATCCGGCACCTGGGCGAACGATCCCGGGTTCCGAATGATCGTCCCCACCCAGCAGGACGCTCAGTACCTCTCCGTGAACCTGCAGTCGGGGGCGCTGACCGCGCCGCTCGATTTCAGCCAGGAACAGACCTACTCCACCGAACCGGCGCTGGCCGATCAGTTCAAGACGTTCTCGCTCCTGATCGGGGTCCTCTCGGTGATCACCGTCAGCGGGGTCGTCTTCCTCCGGTATCGCGACCCGCGCGTCGCGGCACCGATGATCGTGACGGCGCTTTCGGAAGTCGTCATCCTGCTCGGCTTCGCCGCGCTGATACGAATGCCGATCGACCTCTCGCACGTGGCCGGATTCATCGCCGTCGTCGGGACGGGGGTGGACGACCTCATCATCATCGCCGACGAGGTGATGAGCGACGGCGACGTGAGTTCACATCGGGTCTTCGAGTCTCGCTTTAGCAAGGCCTTCTGGGTCATCGGAGCCGCCGCGGCAACGACGGTTATCGCGCTGTCGCCGCTCGCGGTGTTGAGCCTCGGTGACCTCCGCGGGTTCGCCATCATCACGATCCTCGGCGTGCTGATCGGGGTCCTCATCACGCGGCCCGCCTACGGGGGGATCCTCGAGCGGCTGCTCACGGATAAGTAACGAGCGAGACCGTTCAGCCGAACTCGTCTTTTGCGCTGCGCCGGTTTGGTTTTGGCTCTGAATCTGGTTCCAACCACAATCCGAATCCTGATTTCCGCGACCGTTCCGACCACAAGCACGCTATCGCGGCCGCTACGAGCCGTTCACTACAGAATACGGCGACTGGGGTCGCCCGATCAGTTCTCACGGCAACGCGGACACCAGTCGACGGTACCTGCCTTTTCGTCACCGTGTGCACGGACGAAGTCGATTGAGACGTGGGTTTCACACTGTGTACAGATCGGCATCAGTTATGACCTCCGTTGTCTCCGATTTCGCTCGATCGCCACGTCGAGTGATCGCTGCGAGAGAGAAGAATCGCGCGCCTGCCGTTGCAACGCTCCTATGACGTCTGTATAATAGAGAGCAACCCGATGCTCTCGAGGAGGAGCCAGAGCACGAACAGGCCGTACACGCCGATCAGGAACCAGGCCTCCCGTTCGGAGAGGAGCATATCGGTCCGCGCGATCGTGAAAAAGATCGCCGTCGCGAGGACGAGAAAGGCCATCATCGGAACGACGTGGGCGAACTGGATATCCATTCCTCTCGCGGCGAGAACGCCGATCGGCACCGCGACGAGCAGGTCGAAAATGTTGCTGCCGAGCACGTTGCCGAGACTAACCGACGAGCGGCCGGACCGCGCCGCGACGACGCTGACGAACGCGTCCGGAACGCTCGACCCCGCCGCGACCACGGTCATCCCCCACAAAAACGACGGCGTTCCGAAGGCGTCGCCGAGCCCGACCGCCGCACGGACGAGCCCTTCGACGCCGACGATGATGACGACCAGCCCCAGCCCGAACCAGAGCCAGTTCCTGGCGAGATTGATGCTCGTATCGACCTCGAGTTCGTCCTCGGCGGTGTCGAGGTACTGCGTGAAGACGTACAGCCCGTACAGCGCGAGCGGGAACAGCGCGAGCGGGCCCGTGACGGTGCCCCGGACGCCGTTCTCGCCGATCGGATAGTAGATCACCGCGAGCGAGAACGTCAGCAGCAACACGGCGACCGAGAGCATGTAAAAGAGCGACTCCTTGTAGACGAGTTTGCGGTTCGTCTGCATCTCTCCGGGGCCGGCGAGCGCGGCGAGGCCGGGGATAACGAGCAGGTTAAAGACGGCCGAGCCGACGATCGCGCCGACGCCGAGTCCGGACTCCTCGTGTACGAGCGTCGCCAGGAGCACGCTCATCAGTTCGGGCATACTCGAACCGGCGGCGGCGATGAGCGCGCCCTGGACGACCGGCGGCACGCCGTAGCCGGCCGCGAGGCTGTTCGAAGCGGATTCCAGCCAGGAACTGCCCTTCCAGACGACGCCGGTGGCAACCGTCGCGAGCGCGAGCAGGAGCAGAATGTCGAGCACGTATAAGGTATACTCGGGAAGAGAACTCACATAAAACAACACGACTGTCATCGACCGCTCGCAACGAGCCGTCTCAGAACTGACCGAGCCCCGTCTGTTCGGCCGCCGCAAGCACGTCTTCGCACGTCGCCCACGACGTTCGCGCCACCGGCGGTAACTCGCCGTGCTCGTCGACGTAGCGTTCGAGGAACTCCCGGGTCGTCGGATCGCTCGGATACCCGCTACCGACCGAGCCGAACTCGTCGGCGATCGTCTCGACGTGCGCATCGCGTGCGACCTTGGCGACGATACTCGCCGCCCCGACGATCGGCGAGTCCTCGTCCGCGCCGTGGCGTGCGTCGAGTTCGAGGTTGAGCGTACAGGCGTCTGTTACTCGCCGCGCGAAGCGTTCGGCGTCGGTATCGCAGGCGTCGCAGAGTCCCGCCAGTGGATCGGCGCTGAACTCGTTTCCGTTTCCGTTTCCGTTTTCGTTTTCATTTTCGTTTTTGTTCTTGTTCTCGTCCTTGGTTTCGTTCGCCGTCGAAAGGGATTCGATCGCCTGCGCGTGCGCTCGCACGGTGAGCGAGTTCATGTCCGTCTCGGGGTCGTCGATCTGCGCGGGCGTTATTTCGGCGAGACCGATACCGATCCGGTCGTCGGCTCGCAGCGTGTCCGCGAGTTCGTCGCGGCGGGCGGGTGCGAGTCGTTTCGAGTCCGCGATGCCGTCGGGGAGCGCCGCGTCCGTCTCGACGTGGACGGCGGCGGCGAACATCGACCCCAGGGCCGGACCCTTGCCGGCTTCGTCGACGCCGAATGGCATACGCAGAGGGTCGGTAGCGGATCGGTAAACCGTTGCGTTCTTCCGGTCCGTTTCACCGAGTGACCGACGGGTGGCAGCGGCCGGGTCGCGTCGAGAACGACGAGCGAGTCGGTGGGGACCGAACCCGAGACGTGGCGTACACTTTTGGTCGTCGCCGTGAATAGTACTCGAACGAACATGATTCGTGGCGCTCTCGCGTGGCTGCGCGAACGGATCGCCGTCGAGGATGCCGACGAACGCATCGAGGGCTCCGGAGAGCCGATCATGTCTCCACAGCATCGACGATCATCGGACGCAGAAGGCGAACTCGGTCGGCTCGAAGCACTCGCCGATGAAACCGAGCGTGACGATTCGTAACTCTGCTACCTTGCAGGAACGGAAGCGCTACTCCTCGTCGGCTCGCGGCTCGTCCCGAAAGTACTCTTCGAGTTCGAACGGCTCGGTCTCTCCCTCGACGCCGGTCACGTCGAGCGCCGTCACCTCGGCGTCGGTACCGAGCAGGCCGGCCAGACTCGGCTCCGTTCGCCCGTCGTCGCTGCTGACGAGTTCTTTCACGTAGAGGCCACCCTCACCGTGGATTCGAACCTCGGCCCGGGTCGGTTCGGATAGGTCGCCGTCGATGTCGTAGACCGTCCGCTCGCGGGTCAGCGCCGCCCGTCGGTGGTCGACGCGCTGGGGCGTGTCCTGTTCGACCGTCGTGCCCCGGAGTTCGGCGAGCGCATCCTCGAACGCCGTCTCGTCGATCGGCTCGCTGAACTCGACGTCCGCGCGGTAGTGTTTGCTCGCGTCGTGTTCCTTGACGCGTTCGACCATCTCGTAGGTCGCCAGCCGGAGTCCCGCGACTTCGACGGAGCCCGCGGCGGCCTCGTTGATCTCGCGTTCGAGCGCCGCTGGATCGGGGTCGCGGTTCCGGGGTCGTTTCACTTCGAGGACGAACGGGCGGCCCGCCTCGAGCATGCGGGCGTCGACGTCCTCGCGGCCCGCGCCGTGGAAGGTTCCCTCGTCGCCGTCCATCGCGTCGACGACGTGGGGTCGAACCGTCTGCTCGACGCTCGTCTCGTACATGTACCCCGAACCGCCGCAGTAGTCACAGGGTTCCTCGCCGTCGTCGCCGAGTTGGATGCCGCTGCCGCCACACTCCCGGCAGGGCCACTCCGTCTGGGGAATGTCGCGCTCGAGTTTGCGGTAGCGCCCGTAGACGAAGGCCGGATTGATCTGTACGTCGACCGCGTGGCTCGTGACTTCGGCTGCCGCGCCCGATTCGAGCACGTCGAGGGGATCGAATCCCTCGAGATCGATGACCGCCAGTACGTCCGGTCGGTCGAAGTCGACCTCGGTACCCGTCTTCGCGCCGACGCGGCGGCCCACCTCGCGGTTCATCTCGCGTTTGAGCGATTCGCCGCTGTCGGGTTCGAGAGCCGCGTCCTCCCGGAGGAGGCGCTCGTTCTCTTCGACCAGCGGCGGGACCTTCGTCCCGACCTGGTAGGTCTCGAAGCCGACGCCGTCGAGTTCAGCGACGATGGTGTCGGCGATGGCATCGAAGGTGCCGCAGTAGCCTTCACAGACCCAGCACGCGTCGGGGTCGTCGGGATCGTAGTCCGCGTCGTCGGCCAGTGCGATGGTCGTCCGAAGTGCCCGGCCGCGCTCGGCGTTCGTCAGGCCGAAACTCCGGTCGGCAAAGGGGCGACCGAGACAGGAATCACAGAGCGGCCCCGTCGCGAGCAGCGCGCGGGCGTCGTCCTCGAGCGTCGTCATATCCCATGGGTCGGGCGGCCGTGGGTAACACGTTTTCCCTTCCCGACTCGCTCCTGCGTGGCTTTCCCACGCTCTCTTCGGTCTCTCCGCTTCGCTCGCCTCGTCGACAGACCGTCGGCGTCATCGCTCGCACTCGGTTTCGCTCGTGACTTCCTCTCGGCCGCGTCCTCGGCAGTCCTCGGTACTGCAAAATAGGTGGACTTTCATCCATCGACTATGGACGATTTTCGACCGGGTCGACGACGGTTTCTGGCGGCGGCCAGCGCCGGACTCGCCGGCGTCGTCGCCGGCTGTTCGGAACCTTCGACATCGGGGCCGATTGAAGGTAGTTCCTCGCACGAGATCGACCGCGGAAACCTCGCAGATGGCTCGACGTTTACCGATATCTACGAGGCGGTTATCGATTCAGTCACGCAAGTTCGCGTCTTCGGCGTTTCGGACCCGAACAGCGACTCCGTTGGCCGCGGCCAGGGATCCGGGTTTCTCGTCGACGAAAACCACGTCGTCACGAACGCACACGTCGTCGCCGGCGGCGAAGAAACCGATCTCCAGTACATCAACGGCGACTGGACGACGACTGAACTCGTCGGAACGGATACGCACAGCGATCTGGCGGTGCTCGAGACGGATCACGTCCCCGATAGCGCAACGCCGCTGACGCTCGCCGACCAGCGACCGGTTGTCGGCCAGCAGGTCCTCGCGATCGGCAATCCCTACGGACTCGAAGGCTCGATGTCCGAAGGGATCGTCAGCGGCGTCGATCGAACGCTCGACGCACCGGAACGCGAGTTCTCGTTCCCGAACGTCGTCCAGACCGATGCCGGCGTTAATCCCGGCAACAGCGGCGGGCCGCTGGTCGACCTCAACGGAAACGTCGTCGGCATCGTCAACGCTGCCGGCGGCGAGAACATCGGCTTTGCGATCTCTGCAGCGCTGATGCAGCGTGTCGTCCCGTCGCTGATCGCGGACGGCGAGTACAACCACTCGTTTATGGGAATTACGTTCATGACCGTCGACCGCCTCGTCGCCGAAGCGAACGATCTTCCCGAAGCCACCGGCGTTATCGTCGATAGCGTTCGGTCGGGCCAGCCAGCAGCGGGGACGCTCCACGAATCGACACGGACGACCACGCGCGGCGGCGCACCGATACCCGTTGGCGGAGACGTTATTCTCGAACTGAACGGCGAACCGGTTCCGGATCGACACGCGTTCTCGACGTATCTCGCCCTCGAAACCAGTCCCGGCGACACGCTCTCGCTCACGCTCTGGCGAGACGGTCGAGAGACGACCGCGGAAATGGTCCTCGGCGAGCGATAGTCATCCGCCGCAATACGGGTGGCAAATCACTGATTGACCGGTTCGTTTCCGTCGTTACGCTACCGATACAGCCGTTTTGATCCCGATAACAGTCTCGTACAGGTCAGCCACTGTCGAGTTCTTTTTCGGCGAAATGAACGGTTCGAACCGGCTCGAAATGGGGATCAGGGTCTCGTTTGCGGCGTTTAGCCTCCCGATAACAATAGGTTCAACCGCTGAACCCGGAGTTGGCGCGAACACTCGACGCCTGCCATTCAATGACTCACGATGCTGACAGCTGGTCGTCGGATACCACGGTCGGTGACGAACAGTCGACGTCGAGCACGGTGGACGACGCGAACGCACCCGTAGATCCGGACGCGCGGCGACAGACGCACGACACCGGACCTGAACTCGATCACGTCAGAATCGACAACGGGGACTCGCCCGATGAGTGTGCGATCTTCCCGGCGGACGCTCCCGAAGAAGAACTCATGTCGAACTGGATCGCGGCGACCCAGGGATCGTTCGTCGATCTGGAATCGATACGCTAGTCCAATGCACCTCGGGAGTACAGTTACGACGATCGGGTTCTGGGTCGGGACGCTGCTCCCTGTCGTCTATCTCCCGCTGTTCGTGGCGGGCATCGGGTCGGCAACCAGATTTTCGATCTTTCTCTGCGTGCTCGTGATCAACATCGTCGCCCTCGTTATCGGCCACGACTATCCTGGCTCTCGGTCGTACGACGAGCACCAACTCGACGGGTCCCGCTCACGATAGCGACGCAGTTCGATCGGGGAGCTGCAACTTGCCCACTCTCGTCGTCGCTGCAAGTCAGTGGACACCGATCGGACAGCCGTCGTGCGATCAGTGCGTAACCAGTTGTAACCAGTTTCAGTCGGTGCTGGAGGAGTCACGAGGACCAGACCTGCGCCTGCGGCGTTCCACAACTGTCACAGACGACGGCCCGGTTTCCCTTGTAGCGGTCACGTTCGAGTTCACCGTCAGCACAGGCCGGGCAGGGCCGTCCCTCGAGGAGCGACAGCAACTGTCCGTGCGCCGCGTTCTGCTGTGACGATTGTGATTTCGCCATATAGACACTTCAGCCCGAGATACTGGAAACGATTGGCCCTGTCTATGCAATGTTCGCTGCCCCGTCTCACCGCGCGGGACGAGTCGAAGCACCTATTCGTCGATCCCGAGAAGGGCCACGGGATGTGGCCCTGGGGACACCTCGCCGTCGCGTATCTGCTCTATACCGGCTACACTGCGCATCGATTCGACCGCTCGCCGCGGTTCGTGCCACTGGTTGCACTCGCGATCGGCTCGCAGTTTCCCGATCTGATCGATAAACCATTCGCCTGGACGTTCGGCGTCCTCCCCGGCGGACGGACGCTCAGTCACTCGCTACTGTTCGTCGCGCTGTTTCTCCCGGCGATATACGCGGCTGCGAATCGATTCGAATTCAGGGCCGCCGGCGTTGCCTTTTCGATCGGCTACCTCTCGCACCTCCTCGCGGATATTCCGCCGTCGGTACTCACCGGCGAGTCGGCGGGTGCCGCGTACTTGCTCTGGCCGGTGGTCGAGCAGCCGCCCGAGGACCCGATCGGCGGAATTCTGGATGCGTTCCTCAACTACTACACGATGGGTCCCTACGAGTGGCTCCAGTTCGGCCTGTTCGTCGGTGCGGTTCTCGTCTGGTATCGTGACGGCGCGCCAGGGTTGGCGACCGTTCGGGCGTCGGTTCGCCGGTACATACCGACTCGATCCTGACTGAGCACCCATCTTGTCCGCCCACCTCCCCGTCTTTTTTCTCCGCCCACCTCCTCCGCTCGTCACACCTCACTCCACACTCCTCGTGCTGCCCACTCCCCGCATCACCCGTTCGAAACCGTGGCGGCTATCCCGCCACCCGCCGTTCATCGCGTATGCGCCAGTTCGTTCTCATCGCCCACGACGTGCCGCTCGAACCCGACTTTTCGCTCGACGATCTCGCCGGCGGTGCCGGCCGACTCGACGCGCTCTGTCGATCGATCACCGCCTCGTTCGTCACCTCCCACGGCATCCGCGAGGACGTCAACACCCATCTCGTCGTCCAGGACGAGTTCACGATCACCTTCACCGGGAGCGATCTCCGGCGATTCAATCCGGATGAACGAAGCACCGCCGCCCTCGTCCGTAACGCGCTGGAGCACCGCGAGGAAGCCATCGGTGCCTTGCCGGCCGAACCCAGTCCCGGCATCGAACTCTACCGCCGCGGCCTCGCGGACACGCTCGCTGAACTCGCCGATGACGGGCCGGTCGTGCAACTCCACGAGGACGGCGCGCCGGTCGTCGACATCGATGCAGCCGAACTCGAGTCGGGGGTGTTCGTCCTCTCGGACCACCGGGATTTCACCGGGGCAGAGGCGGAGCTGCTCGACGCGCACGTTGAGCAGCGGCTTCGACTCGGTCCGGAACGCTTGCATACGGATCAGGCGATCACCGTTGCGCATCACTATCTGGACACGGCGGGGTACGACCGATTCTGAGGGTGCTTGCAGTACAACGGAGATGTGAACGGAAGACACAGTCCCGCTTGCGGGGTTTCGGAAGCGTTAAACGAACGGGCATCCACATCTAATCTGCGGGCCGGTGGGGTAGCTTGGTATCCTTCGGCCTTCGGGTGGCCGTAACCGCGATTCGAATTCGCGCCGGCCCACTACCTTTCCCGCACTCAACGAACGCCGAGCGACAGCGAGGCGTTCCGAGTGCGGGAAGTCGTTCATCCAAGCGAATTCGAAGTAGGCCAGAGGCAGTCCGCGCAGTGAGCGAAGCGAACGAGCAGGACCCTCTGGGCGTGATTCGAATTCGCGCCGGCCCACTTTTCCCCACTTTCGTTCCTTGAGCGGCGTCTTCAGTCTTCGAGTGGCCGTACCCGCGTTCTCGTGAGCGAAGCGAGACGAGCGCAGTGGCTTCTGGATGCCGTCTTCGCCCGCTTTCAGAGCGCGATGCGAGCTGTACTGTACGGCCGGTTCCCTCTATAGTACCAACTGAAACGGTTTACACGCTGATCGCACAGCCGTCCTGCGGCCAGGTGTGCACTGACTTTCAGCGGCTACTCTCGTCTTGTCCGATATCGTCGATGCAGGTGTGTTCCTGACCGCCTCGTCCGGGTCCTGTAATCTGAACTCGGACACCGTTCGTCGACGGCTTCCGCTTCGAATCGGTTACAGGTCGAACGCGTCGACGGCGTCGTGACGAGGCGTTCGAGGACGAGTTGTCGGTCTCGGGTGCTACCTGAAAGACCGCCGCACGACGTTGCGGTGGCGTTCCAAAACCGATCAGCAGCGCGTGGATCGATGCCGATGAGCAGAAAATCGAGTGAACGCGTCGTCGATACGAAGCGGAATTATTACTCCGCAGTCGTTCCATCCGATGTCGGTTCGGCGTCGCCATCGACGAGAACGAACTCGGTCGAACCGCAGGGACAGCCGTCGTTCCCGATCAGCTGTATGTCTCCGTTCGGCCACTGTCGGGCCGCGTAAACGGAATCGCACTCGGTGCATTTGGCGAGTTCTCTCGAAACGTCATCTCTGTTTGCCATTCCCCGACAGTATAATGACGATATTGACTGAATTAGCGTTTCTATTTGCGAAACTGTTAGCGCGGTTCCAGAAGGGGGAGCAGTGAGAATCCATCGCGGCGGTGGGTACGGGCTGCTAGCAGCCCGTTCCGGCACACCCACGACTGTTCGGGTGCGCGGAGGAATCGGCCAGTAGACCGTTTCAGTCCTCGTGACCGCCGTCAGTGTCTTTCCAGTCGCCGCTTTCGACGCCGTGGATTTCCCCCTTCGCACGGCGTCTGGCGGGCCAGGCTGCAACCGCGATAACGGCGGCGTAGAAGACGGCCAGCCCTGCCGCCACGGCGATCCCCGGGATGCCCGGGAGTTCGGCGGCTTCGGTCCACTGCGCTTCGGGGGTAAAGAGCGTGACTTTGCTCACCCAGGCGACGCCGACGACGGCGAAGAGGAGCGCGTAAACTCGCCTCACCCGTCGAGAAAGTGCCTCGAAGAACGACACTTTGAACGTCGGCTGTCTGAGGTCTTCCCCGACTTCCTCTCGCCAGCGGGGGTGTTCAGCGCCGGCCGGGTCGAACGCGTTGGCGAAGACGTTCTCCTGCAGCAGTCGAACGCGGGCGCGCCAGACGTCGTAGAAACGATAGCGACGCACCTCGAAGAAGAGGAACATCGCCAGGAGCAACAGGCCGACGAGCAGGAGATACGCCGGTATATCCTCGCTGGAGAAGACGATCGAGAGCAACGCCGCGATCAGCGTGATCGCCCAGTCGGTCGTCCGATCGAGTCGATCCTGCGCGCTCGTCGCTTGGGCAACCTCGCCCCGATAGTAGTGCGGGACGAGCGAGAGGAAATCATCGGAATCGGTCGCTGCCGCCGCTGCGACCTCCTCGTGTTCTGGATCGAGTGAATCGTTCTCGCGACTCATGGGTAGTTTACGACGGCGACGAGTATAACGGAGGCGTGTCGAAACGCGAACCGGACGAGTTCAGCGCTGGGCCCCTGAACGTTACATGGGTGGGACGGTCGACTGATCGGCCTCGGTTGGCCCGTCAGCGCCCTCCTGCGAGACGGCGGTCTCGAACCGGTCGAGGGTCTGTGAGAGTTCGGCCGCCTGGTCCGCGAGGCTGTCGACGCTGCGGGTGACTTCCGAGAGCGAGGCCGTCTGTTCCTCGGCGGCGGCGGAGACGTTCCCGGCCTCGGCGGCGGATTCCTCGCTGCTGCTTGCGACTTCGTCGACGGCGGTGACGACTTCCTCGGTCGAGGACGCCTGTGCGTCGGTCGCGGCGGAGATTTCCGTGACGCCGTTGTTCGTGTCCTCGGCGAGTTCGGCGATCTCCGCGAGTGCGTCGACGGCCGGCTGGACGGCTTCGGTGCCCTGCTCGACCTTCTCGCTCGTGTGCTCGACGACGTCGACGGACTCGTCCGTCTTTTCCCGGATGTCGTCGATCCGATCTTCGATCTCCGCGGCGGCGTCTTTCGCGTCCGCGGAGAGTTCCTTGATCTCCTGGGCGACCATGTCGAACCCGCCGGCCTCGCCGCCTTCGCCGGCCCGCGTCGCTTCGATGCTCGCGTTCAGCGCGAGCAGGTTGGTCTGGTCCGCCACGTCGGAGATGGCGTCGACGAGTTCGGTGATCTGTTCGACCTCGGTTTCGAGCGACTGGATGGTCTCGACGGCGCGTTCGGCCTCGGTTTCGACTTCGGTCATCTCCTCGATCGCGACGGTCGCGGCCTCGCGGCCCTCGCGGCTGGAGTCGACGGTCCGTTCGGCGACCGTCTCGACCTCGCTCGCCGTCGACGCGATCTCCTCGGTCGACGCCGAGAGGTCCGACAGCTCCGCGTCGACGGTCTGAAGCTGTTCGCTCTGGCGCTCGGAGGCGTCCGAAATCTCCTGCACCGATTCGGCGACCTGTTCGCTCGCGCTCTGGACCTCCTTACTCGAGGCGCTGACCTGCTGGCTCGCGGCCGCCACGTCGGTCGCGAACTGCTTGACCTCGTCGACCGTCGACTCGAGTTCGTCGAGCATCGCGTTGAACTCGGTGCCGATCTCCTGCATCTGCTCGTTGTCGGTGTCGACGTCGGCGCGGACGGTGAGGTCGCCGTTTGCGGCCTCTCGCATCGTCTGACTGTACTGGTCTGCGCCGCGTTGCAGTTCCGCGGTCACCTCGGCCATGCGTTCGCGTTCGGCCTCGGCTTCGGCCTGTGCAGTCTCGGCTTCCGTTTTGGCTTCCTCCGCCTCGGCCTGGGCCGCCTCGGCCTCGGCTTGGGCCTCCTTCGCTTCGGTGATCCGCGTCTCGAGCGCCGTGCTCATCTCGTCGAAGGACTCGTAGAGCCGGCCGACCTCGTCGATCCGGTTCGTCGAGAGGTCGATATCGAGGTCTCCTTGTTCCATCCGTTTGGCCCGGTCC
Organism: Natrialba aegyptia DSM 13077; assembly: GCF_000337535.1. GTDB lineage: Archaea > Halobacteriota > Halobacteria > Halobacteriales > Natrialbaceae > Natrialba > Natrialba aegyptia. The sequence goes on along the minus strand of NZ_AOIP01000015.1, from coordinate 292,908 downwards.
CGGAGCGTTTCAAGCGGCGTCACGGTCTGGCGCGCGAGGAAGACCCCGCCGACCACCAGCGTGAGCAGCCCGGCTCCGATGACCGAGAGCAGGCTGTGCCCGACGGCTGAACTCGCGGCGAACGCCTGGTCCGTCGGGACGGTCGTGATCGCAACCCAGTCGTTGTCCGCCATCGCGCTGTAGCCGATGACGAGGTTGCCGTCGCGTTCGAACGCCGTTCCTTCGCGGACGGTACCGAGCGATTCGACGATTTCCCCGTCGGGGTCGCCGCCGAGTTCGTTGCTCCCGAGGACGGTGTCGCCCTCCGTGTTGAGGATCATCGTCTCCTGGTCCTCGTGGAGTTGTCGCAGTCCGTCGACGCGGTAGTCGATCGTTCCGACGACGACGGCGATTCGGGCCTCGTCACCCTCGACGGGGCTCGCGAACGCGATCACTTGGTCGTCGAGGGTGCCGGACTGGTATGCCGCCGGCGAGTACCAGACATCGTTCGCCGCCGTCAGGTCGACGCCAGGCTCGATTCCCGTCCAGGGTTCGTCGATACTGGACAGCGACCGGCCGCTGACTTCTCCGTTCGTACTCGTCAGCACTCGATCGTAGTTCGTGTCGACGATGTGGATCGCCCGAACGTCGACCGGTAACTTCGCCTGTTCCTCGATGATGTGTGATTCGGCCGTTTCCGCATCGGTTTTCGACAGTGCGGGAGCGGACGAGAGCGACCGGGTGTGTGATTCCATCGAGATCGTCCACTCGTTGATGGAGTCCGCGTGCATGTCCACCGTCGCCGTCAGTTGCTGTTCGGCGTCGGTTTCGACGGTGTTCTGGGCGTTGACGTACCCGATCGCCCCGACGGCAGAGAGTACGACGAGGATCGCCAGCACCGAAATCACGAACTTCCACCGATAGCTCCCACGAATCACTGACGGGACCAGTGATCGCATCGTGGATCCGAGTCCCGACTCATCTCCGATTGTCTTCGCCGCGCGCCCGTCGCGTCTCTCGGAACCCTCGTTTCCAGCTGCCTCTCCCGTCTCAGAATCCTCGCCCGAAGTCGTCTCTTCCGGCTGCTCCGGCTCGTTCGCCGTCATTGTGCTACCCCCTCCGGCGTTCGCTCCTCGATCGAGACGATTTCCTCGCCCTCGAAGGTGAAGTACTCGTACGTAACCGATCCGCCATCACCGTTCTCGTCGAACGCAACTTCACCGGAAGCGCCGCGGTACTGAACCGGCTCGCCGTCCGCGGCGAGTTCGAGTCCAGCGGCGAGTTCACCCGGCAGGATTTCCGTTCCCCCGCCGGTCGTTACGTCGATCATCTTCGATCGGATAGCCGTCCCGTCGTTCGCGCCCGCCGCGGCGTTCGAGAGCAAAAGCGTCGCCGCCGCATCGTAGGCGTTTGCCGTGAACAGCGGCGGTTCGCCGCCGTGTTCGTCTTGGTACAGCGAGGTGAACCCGTCTCGACCGGGCCCGGACGACACCGGTGCGGTTCCGTAGACGTTCGAGAGCGATGCGTCGACGCCCCGTGGAATCGCCTCGTCCTGGAGCCCGTCGCTGACGAGGACGGTTTCCGTTCCCTGGTGGTTCTCGTAGTACTCGGTCAGCAGGTCGACGCCGCTCTCGGCGTAACTGACGAGAAAGAGGATGTCCGGATCGTCGGACAGTGCCTCGCGAAGCGGCTCGGTATAGGAATTACTCCCCTCCGTGAACGAGACCTGGTGTTGAATCGTTCCGTCGAACGACGCCGAGAACGCGCCGGAGAGCTGCCGGCCGTAGTCGCCGGCCGTATACAGCGTCGCCGCCGTCTCGGCATCGTGCTCGGATACCGCGATCTGTGCGGCGATGACCGCCTGCATCGAGTCGTCGGGTGCCGTCCGAAACGAGAATCCGCGATCGTTGAGGATGCCCATCGTCGGCGACGTGCTTGCCGGTGAACAGGTGACTACTTCGGCCGGAATCGTCGCCTGTTGGGTCATCTGTAGCGTCACGTCCGACGCCGCTGCCCCGACGATCGCCGGGTATCCCGCATCGATCAGTTCCGCCACGTTGTTGACCGCAGCCGTCGGTGCCGTCTCCGAATCGACGACTTCGAAATCGACCGAGACGTCCAGTTCGGATCCCTCGAGTTCGACGATCGGCAGCATCGCCCCGTTTCGGAGCGGGTCACCGAACGCTTCGAGCCCGCCCGAAAGCGGAAGCACACCGCCGTACTGAAGCGTCCGGTCGGCCAGTGCCAGTTGGTCGTCGTCGGCGTTCCCGCCGAGAAATCCGTCGCCCAGACAGCCAGCGGTCGCTGTAACCGCACCGCCGGCGATAACCCCGAGAGACTCCCGTCGCCTCACGGTTTCTCACACCCGTTCGTTACTTCCCCCTGATTGCAGTCGCTCTGCCTCATGTCACGGCGCATAGTTATCCGTCTGCTGTTGAGACTTTCAACGTTCTGGCCATATTCCAGGACAGTGACCACTCTCCGGTATCTCGCGGGATGTCACTGAGTCGCTATCGAATAGCGTGCTGACACCCGACAGGACGTTCGTGAGACGCCCCGTCGGTAGCCACGGATACCGCCACGAAAAAACGAGTTCAGTTACTGACAGAGCGACGCGACGTTACAGATCTCGAAGTCGAATCCCGTCTTCGACCAGCCGAGCGTTTCGCTCGCGGTCGATATACTCGGCGAGTTCATCGTGGTCGTGGATCTGAGCAATTACGTCCGCGTAGAGCGTCCGCCACGCGATCGCGTAAATCGGCGACTGCCCCCACGCCCGTAGCTCCGGCACGAGGTCGTCGTAGGTCTCGTATCGCTGCTCGAACCGGTCGAGCGCGTCGAGGACCTGACCTGCTGCCTCGCGGTCGTCATCAGCGGCCTCGAGCGCCTGATTGAGTCGCTGTTCCCAACCGGCCACGGCTTCTTTCATGTCGGCCTCGGCGACCTCGTCGTCCGTCGGCAATCGCTCGAGCAACGGTTCCGGAACGCCGAGTGAAATCGAGTCCATATGATGGTGTCCATCGGCGGCCCTCAAGAATCTGTAGGCCAGGTCGCAAACAGCACCTCGTCGACGAACTCGTCGTCGAGACGATAGTGATCCGCTCGGACGCCCTCGCGCTCCCATCCGTTGGCCTCCAGGAAGGAAATCGCCGTCTCGCTCGAACTCGGGACGCCCTGGACGACCTTCCGGTAGCCGGCCTCCCGAGCCCACTCGAGGCCGTGCTCGAGGAGCGTCCGTCCGATTCCTGCACGACGGTGTGACGGAACGACACCGACCGTCAACTCGGCCGTATGCGACCGCGAGTCGAGCGCCGGAACGTCGAGGTGGAGCCAGCCGACGATCCGAGTGTCGTCGGGTTCGTCGGCGGAGGTTGAAGTGGGGTCGGTCTTCGGGGTAGAGTCAGTGTCAGAGTCAGAATCGGAGTCAGCACCGGACCCGGCGTCAGCCGCCGTCGCAGAGTCGGTGCGAGGATCGAGCACCGCAGCAAAGCACATCCGCGACTGTGAGCCGTCCTCGGTCCCGTTAACCCGAACCAACGCCGGTGCTCGTTCGAGCCGCGTCGCGAGATCGGCCGCGACGACGTAACTCCCATCCTGTGCCACCGTCCGCATCGCCTCGAGAATCCCCTCCCGGTCCGGCTCTCGGGCGGTCCGAATCGTCACCGCCCCCGACTCGGTCTCGAGTTCAGTTGGCGATCCGGGAACCGAAACTCGGAGCGCCCCCTCGGTTTCGGTCAGGTACCCCTCGGCGAGCAGCGTCTCGAGACACGACTCCAGCGTCGACGGTTCGAGGGCCGTCTGCTGCGTATAGTTGCCCGATCGAGCCGGCTTCGAGTGCGCCGGCCCTGCATCGACCCGCACCGACCGGAGCAACTCCGCCCGCGTTGCCGTTCCGTGCCGGTCGACGAACTCGTAGACCGCCCGCTGAACGTCGTCGAACGAACTCGTCGGGTCGTCATCGGTGTGCATGGCCATAGTGGGTGCGCCATCGGGGACGGGTATGAGTGTGCGGGTTGCAGACGAAACCTGTTGTGTCCCGACGCGGCGTCTCGCCACGTCGAAAGACGTCCCACCTGTGACCATCCGACCAGCCCGTGACTGAACTCGATCCATTTCTATATCGCTTTATATGGTTTATCACTTATATCGATACCCGTCAGCGGGTGGGCTGTCTCTACTAGTGATATCACTGCTCTCGATGACCACTCACCGAGACCAACACCAAATTCGCACTCACCGTCAGGAGCAGCACACCGACCGGAAGTCCGAGGACGGGACTCGAACCGCGTATCTCGCTCACACGGAGCGAATCTTACCGTTAGACCACCTCGGACACGCTTTCGCCGTCGGAACACACACCTGCTACCCACTTCAGCCCACCTCTCGTTTTCATCAGCTGAAAAGACGTTCTCATAATTTGAGACGATCACTCTCCATAGTACCGGGCAATCTGCACTGAACTCGTGGCCGTTCGGTGACGCAATTACCGTCGCATCCGGAGGTAGAGTTCACGGCCGGCGGTCACGAATTTCCAGCGGAGTCCGTCGCCGCGTTCCCAGTAGAGATTCGGGACGAGTTCGCCGCCGAACCCCGCTTTGAACCGGAACAGTCCGCTTCGGAAGTCGCCGGTTGCTCCGCCGAAATCGTAGGTATCGTACCCGTTGTCGATCGCCCATCGGATCACGGCGTCGTAGAGCAGTTCCGAGGCGTGGTCGTCGTAGTATTCCTCCGGGACGGCGGCGAAGAAGCCGTGCACGGCGGACCGTTCGTCGTCGAGCAGTTCGAGGAAGCCGCCCGCGTACTCGCCGTCGAGCCGGAGGGTCAGGAGGAGCAACCGCGAGTCCATCGCTAAGAGGTCCTCGAAGAACGCGAGGGGGTAGGCGTCGCCGCCGATCTGTTCCATGTGTCGTTCGTACGCGCGGTGAAATCGTTCGAGCGTCGCCCGCGTGAGTTCTTCCTCGACGATTTCGTAGGGGTGGGCTTTGCCCCGTTCGATTCCCTTGCGTCTCGAGTCGCTCATTCCCGACCGGACCTGGTCGTACCCGTCCGTAAGGGAGAGGACGAATCGCCCCTTCGACCGTGCCGGTCGATACCCGTGCGAGCGGAGCACGTCGCTGTACTGGAGATACTCCGTATCGTGGGCCCGAATTTCGTGAACGATCGTCCGGCCGGTACAGAGCGTCGGAATCGTCTCGAGGATCGCATCGAGCGTCTCGGCGGTGTCGGTCGTAATCGCAGGGCCGCCAAATCCGGGGTACGTCGACCAGAGCCGTTGAAACGGAACTTTCGGGAGGTCGACGACGAAGTTCGGGAGGAGTCCGATCGGATTGCCGTCTTTGGTCACGACGACGTGGTTCGGCGTGTAGCCGAGCCCGGTTTCGATCGCCTCGAGCCACTCGTAGCGATGGAAGACGCTCGCCTGTTTCGCGTGGGAAACGACGTGATTCCACCGCGAGCGGTCGACGGTATCGATCGTTTCGTGGACCGTCACCTCGTAATCGGTGTTCGTCTCACGAGTTCGCTCGCCGATGCCCAGTCGCGTTCGACTGTCGAGTTTCGTTTTGACTGCCGAGAGAGTACCCATCAGTGAACGCTTCCAGTCAGTGACTTGTGGTCGTTTGTTCGCCCATCACGAACTGAACGGAGACACTACACTTAACACCGATTAGGTGCGCAGAGAGGCGATTGCTGCCCCACAGCGATGAGTTAGCCAGCAGTTGTTGCTATTCTCGATAAACTCTATTTCACGATATGGAACTGAGTGAATCGGTCTACCACTACTTCGGAGGTTGGTACACTATGACCCAGAATTGGTGAGAAACGAGCGTATCTCAGTGAGAACCAGGAGTCAACGAGTCCAGAGAGTGGCGTCGATCGACGGCTTTCAGTGTTTGAGACTGCAGTAGCTCTTCTCAGTTGGTTTTCTGGACATAGCTATCGCTCACGACCTGGCAGACCGATCAGTTTCAGCGAAGATCTTCGGTCGACAGGCCGGAAGTATTTTGCGACGTAGTCGACGAACTCGCCAGCCGTGAGATACGGTGAGAAGTCCACGATTTCTGTGGAAACACGTGCTTTGAGCAGGAGATCCGTTAGCCGCCACAGATTGTAGAGGAGTACCGCAAACACGAAGTAGAACGACCGAACGCGGTAATCCTTCGAACTCGTCGTCGCGAGAAAATCGTGCTTGACCGCCTTGTACTCATTCTCGATTTGCCAGCGATCGCTGTACCGCCGGCAGAACCCTTCTGCGTCGGTAGCAGAAACCGCCACGTTGGTCGCGAACACCGCAGCCCCATCACTATCCTCTGAAGAGGTTGGGACGTAGCAAAACCGCATCTCGTGACTTCCGTGCCCGACGTCTACCTGGGCAGTTTCGACTGCCACGTCCTCGCTGTCCGCTTCCATCTGTTCGAGGACGGTCGCTTCGGTCTGCATCGTCCGCTTTGGAATCAGGTAGTTCACGTTTAGATTCGACAGTGTCTGGACGGAAGTCAGTCTGCCAGTCGATCGTATTGAAGCCCGTCGTCTCCATCTAATCGACCGACTCGACTGGAGCCATGAAGAAGTGGTCGATCGAACAGTGAAGTAAAGTAGTCTCTATCCGGTAGAGAAACGAATGGCATTTGTGATGAATTTGTCTCTGCTGAAATCACTGACAGGAAATACATAAAGACCACCAGCGGTCAATACAGGTGACACAGGTATCGTTGTATTATAAAATCATTTTCCCATATTCAATTGGATGCGGGAAACAAAACTGCAGTGCCGACGGCGCACCTACGAAAACTGCTAGGAGGAATAGGGATGTATCGATCTCTTTCAGAAATTCTCTGTTCGGACATTCCACAGTCAAACTTGAATCCCCTTGGTTGTTGGGGTTCCTTTTGCAGTATTGATAGCTCCTTTTCCTCTGGGTGCAGAGGATATGAACGCATGCACCAAATTAGTGAAGTCCACTTTACGACTCACGGCAAGACTGAAAACCGGCAACTCATCGACCGATACATCTTAGATGCAGTCGAGAGACTCCCGCAGCAGGAGTTCTGCGATCACGCGGCGTTCATGCCCTTGACGCACGACGCAGTCGGTGGCGGCAACGTCTGGATCACGGTTGCAGGCGATATGGAAACTCTCGTTGATCACGAGTCCGACAATTGGGACGATTTCGTTGAAGAGGGGTTCGTGTCGGAATGGGACGTGACCGAGGTGACGGAGGACTGGTACGAGATGGCAGGAGAGCAGGGTGGAGAGTTACTACTCCAACTTCATCGCGTTGCGAATCAGGCGACTAAGGCCGCTTTCGAGGAATTCGAGACCCCACCAGCGCCAGTTGACACCTATCCGGAAGAGGAGTCAAAACACCCGGTCGGGTGGTGGATGGTGCTTGACACTATGTCGGGGCACCAAGAGTACACCTTTGAGGAAAGAGTGGAGGCATTCTTGTATGGGATTCGGCACAAGTACGAGGATGTTTCTAAGTTGGAATCGCCCGAGAAGGCGGCTCAGCAGATCGATGAGTGCATCCGATCACTCGAAACGCTCCGAAACGAGATGCAAGACTGACGAAATCATCGCGAAAAATTCGCACATCGACTGAATAGAGGGTTCAATCCAATTTGGCGTGGAAGAAAGCCGCGCATCAAAATCAGCTTCCGAAGTCGTGGTCTACAGAGTGGGCGTTTAGATCGTTACAACTCTCAACGCGAGTGGACTGCTGCTTGCCGTTGCGCTGCAGACAGTCGCGGTATCCGCTTTTGAGAGACTGCGAGGAAGTTCGAATTCGCACACCCACCTCATCTCGGAGCCGTTTTGCTGAATTGACGAACGGTTTCAGTTACACTGCGTTAGCGAAACGCCGGAGTGAAAAACCCAGTCGGGAACGTGCTCACTACTCGGTGATCGGTTGCCGAGTTTCGGTTTCACAGGCCGTACAACGGATGATGACCGCCGCCCGATCGTCGGCTACTGCGGACGTGTGGATGGTTTCCTCACTGCACTCCGTACAGTCCAGCAGGTACTCGATGTCTTCGGAATCGCGGGGTGCACCGAGTGCGAGCGCTGTGACCCGGTTCGACGAGTGATTCGTTCCACGCTGGAACTCTCCCGGCTCGAATCTGATGACCTCACCGGCACCAACCCGTACCTCGCCCATTTCCGTTCGGAACGTTGCCGTTCCCGTCAGAACGAAGAACACTTCTTCCTGATCGTGGTGGCGATGATAGGCGAAGCCGAAGCTCTCACCGGGCGCAAGTTCGAAATAGTTTATCGCAACTCCGCTTGTCCCGAGTGCCTCCGAGATCGGTCGGACGACGTCTGCAGGGCTGTTCGTCGGCGGAACGTCGACAGCGTCGATGACGATGTGTTGCATCGGTCGGACTACCACGAGACACGAGTTACGTCTGTCCCCGAGAACAGCAGGTCCGTTTAGGTACCAGTATCGGAAACGGAGCACCATCTCTTTCGTCACGGAACGCGAGCGGAGAGTATGGGCGGATCTCGGCGGGCGCAACCAGTCGGTCGGACGCGGGTGCCGATCTGGGCCGGCTACGCGGCCTGTCTGTGGGCAGCGGTGTTCGCCGCGATGAGTTTCTACTGGGCGCTCGGGGGAACTCTCGGACTGAAGACGATCGGTACGTTTGCGCAGTCACGAGATCCGACGTTCGTCGCACTGCTGTGGGTGACCGGGGCCATGAAGATCGGCGGCGGACTCGTTGCACTTGCGCTCGTTCGGCCCTGGGGTCACCGCGTTCCGCGTCCGCTCTTACTCGGTTGTGCCTGGGCGGGAGGTATCGGGTTGGCTTTGTACGGTAGCGGAAACCTCCTTCAGCACGCACTTATGGTGATCGGAATGTACAGCGTCCCCGACGCAATCGGTTCGATGACGGCAGTCTGGTGGCATCTCCTGTTCTGGGACCCCTGGTGGATCGGGGGCGGCGTGCTGTTCAGTATCGCAGCGTGGGGCTACACCACTAACACGCGCAACTGATGCTGACGTCGGTAGCGGGCTCCAGCGGAGCCAAAACGAACGTGGAACCATCCGAGGAAGGCACGGCTCTCGTCGCTCCGGTGGACGCTCCGAGTTCACCGTGCTCTCCGGCACCGACACCGTCGGTCTCCGTCTCTGTCTCTATGGGGCCATCACTTATTGTGATCGGTCAGCAACAGTGATAGTGTGATCGTCGACGGTCGAGTGCTCCGCGAGGACTTCGTCCCGAGCGAGGTCGTCCATCGCCACGACGAGGTGAACCTCCTTTCGGAGGCCCTGGAGCCGCTGCTCTCCGACCGCCGGCCCGATCCAGCGTTCCTGTTCGGCCCGACGGGCGTCGGCAAAACCTGCATCGCCCGCTACACGCTCGCCCAGTTGCACGAGCAGGACCCGGATGTCCGGGTCGCTTACGTCAACTGCTGGCAGGAATACACGCGATTTCGCGTACTGTACAGTCTTCTTGAAGCAACCGGTCGAACGACGGATATCCACCGATCGACGGCGAAAGACGAACTCTTCGACCGACTCGCCGAAGGGGATACCCGACCGATCGTCGCCATTCTCGACGAAGTCGACCAGCTCGAGGAAACCGCCGCACTCTACGACCTACACCGGTTACCTCACGTCTCGCTGGTGCTGATCGCCAACCGCGAGGAAGAACTCTTCGCCAGCTTCGACGACCGCGTTCGGTCGCGACTGCACGCCGGTACCCGAGTGCAGTTCGACCGGTACGGAACGGCCGAACTCCGCTCGATCCTTCGCGAGCGAGCGACGCAGGGACTCGAACCGGACGCGGTGACGACCGACCAGTTACAGACGATCGCCGATGCGGCCTCCGGCGATGCGCGCGTCGGGATCGGAATCCTCCGGTCGGCAGCACGCCGAGCGGAACGAAACGGGCGCGAGTACGTCACTGAGACCACGATCGAGGCGGCGATCCCCGACGCTCGAACGGCGATTCGGCGCAAGACCGTCGAGGGGCTTCCAGACCACCAGCACGTGCTCTATGACATCATCACCGATGCGGGCGAGATCGAGCCCGGTGAACTCTACGAGGCGTACGAACGACGGGTCGCAGAGCCAAAGACGGCGCGGACGCTACGAAATTACCTGACGAAGATGGTGCACTACGACCTGATCGAGTCAGTTGGCGAGCACCGCGGAAGACGGTATCGGCCCGTCGCAGACGGGGACGAGGGCGAGGAATCGGATCCTCCGACCAAGAAGTGAGGCGACGAACACGAAAGGGACAGCGGAGAAGCGGTGACGGCGGCGGAGGTGAGCACGGACCGTAACAGGGATTGCCACTATTCCAATCCGTTCCGACTGTCCGCGTAGACGGAGAGTCCCATCCTGTGGAGAGTGAACACTACATTTATCCCTGCCAGTCGATTTTGCAGTACTAGAAGCTGCAGTACAAACCGGCAGAGAAACGCGTTCAGGGTGGTTTACATGGGTGGATACCGGAAATCTGAGTTAGGTGCCAGACTGGGTATCGCGTCAGCAAACGCCGCGACAGGGGCGACAGGGACAACCCGCCCGCCCATGACTCGTTCACTGCGAGTTCAGAAGCGACGGCGACACGGATGGGCCGATGACTGACGGTCGAGCGGCCAAATCGATGCCGGTACAGATCCTGTTAGTAGAGGATAATCCGGGGGACGTTCGGCTCACCGAGGAAGCGTTCAAGCAGGGACGAATCGAGAACGAACTGCACGTCGTTTCCGACGGGGCCGAAGCGCTCGAGTACCTCTATCAGCGCAGTGAGTATGCGGACGCACCGCGTCCGGATCTGATCCTGCTCGATCTCAATCTACCGCGGACAGACGGGACGGAAGTGCTCGAAGAACTCAAGAACGACGCTGAACTCCATTCGATTCCGGTGATCGTTCTGACGAGTTCGCGAGCGGAGGAGGATATTGCAACGTCCTACGAGTTGCATGCAAACGCGTATCTGACGAAGCCGGTCGATCCTGACGAGTTCATCGAGACGGTACGAACCTTCGAAAAGTTCTGGTTTTCGGTGGTTCGGTTGCCGTCAGAGCGTGATCAGTAATGACAGAGAGTAACCCTGAGAACGAGCGCCGGAACCAGTCAGAAAGCGAAACGACGACCGGATCGGGCGGACGGGACAAACTCGATACCACGACCGCGATACCGGAGCAATCCGAGACGCTTCGAGCGTTACTCATCGAGGACAATCCCGGCGATGCGCGGTTGATCGAGGAAATGCTCCGGGATACGGAAGAACTCGCACAGCGGGTCAGTTCGTCCGAGTCCGCCGAGCAAACACCGGAGATAATCCGTGAAAGTCGGCTGGCAGACGGCCTCGAGACGTTCGAGCAGAGTGCCGTCGATGTCGTCCTGCTCGATCTGAATTTGCCGGACAGCCAGGGACTCGAGACGCTCGAAACCGTCTCCGAAGCGAGCGACACGACGCCAATCGTCGTGTTGACTGGTCTGCGGGACCAGCAAGTCGGTATTCAGGCGATCCAGCAAGGAGCACAGGACTTCCTCGTCAAAGACGAAGTGACGAGCGAGTTGCTGGTTCGAACGATTCACCACGCGATCGAACGCGCCCGCCAGGAGCACGAACGACGTCGCCAGCGCGAACAACTCGAGGCGATCAACCGCCTCAACGACATCGGTCACGACATCATCCACGCGGTGATTACCACCGAGACGCGCGCTGAACTCGAACAACGGGTCTGTGACCGGCTTACGGCATCGGACGGCTACCGCTTCGCCTGGATCGGCGAGGTCAATCCCGGGAGCGACGACATCGTCCCCAAGGCGGCGGCCGGCGTCGAGAACGGCTATCTCGAAGCGGTCGAAATCAGCGCCGACGAGGGGGAACCGACCGGTCAGGGGCCGGCGGGAACCGCAATTCGAACCGGGACGGTTCAGGTCGCAAACAACGTCGACAGCGACCCCGAGTTCGAGCCCTGGCGCGAGGAAGCCGAATCGCGCGGCTACCGGTCATCCGCATCGATTCCGATCATCCACGAGGACCTCATCTACGGCGTCCTCAACGTGTACTCCTCGTCCCCGCGTGCGTTCACCGCGCCGGAGACGCAGATTCTCGCCCGCATCGGCGACACGATCGCCCACGCGATCACCGCGATCGAACGCCGCGACGCGCTGGTCAGCGACGCCGTCATCGAACTCGAGTTCAGACTCGAAGAGATGGTTCCGGAACTGGTCGCGTTGACGGATACCGAGTCGTGGACGATTTCGATCAAGCAACTGATCCGGGGTGACGAGGCGCTGCTCGCATACGGGACGGCTCAAGACATCTCACAGGAAGCCTTCGAGGAGGCCATCGAGCGAAGCGAGGGCGTCACCGCTGTCAGATTCCTTTCCGTAAAGCGCGATGAGTTCGAGTTCGAACTCGTGATACCGGCTGCGGCGTCGCTGTTCGAGGCGATTGCGACCCACGGTGGCCGGGTCGAGTCGGCGACGATCGCGGATTCCGAGTTCAGATTCGTCGTCGAACTCCCGCGCGGCCGGGATACGCGCCAGATGATCGAACTGATCAAAGACCACCGGGACGATGCGACCTATCTCGCACAGCGAACGACGGAGCGGAGCGAGCGGGACGATTCGGGGTCGGGTGGATCGGGAGCCGGGCGGAGAATGATGGGTGTGCTCGAGGACGATCTCACGGAGAAACAGCGAGCGGCCCTCGAGACGGCGTACTTTGCGGGGTACTTCGACTGGCCGCGCGAGAGTACGGGCGAGGAGATCGCGGACCGCCTCGGCATCGCGCCGGCGACGTTCAATCAGCATCTCCGAACCGCAGAGCGGAAGTTTTTCGATTCGGCTCTCGGGGAGTAGCCCCGGCTTGCTGTTGTGAGTGGGTGAGGCGCGGCGCGATCGCCTACTGAGCGTTCAATCCGACAGCCTCGGCGAGCAGTTCGTGCGAGCGGAGCACGTCGTCGTGATCCGCGATGAGGTTCTGGACGATCACGTCGTCGACGCCGACCTGGTCGGTCAGTTCGTCGAGCAGCGTTCCCACCGTCTCCGGACTGCCGGACATCGCGCGGGGCCACTCGCCGGGCGGCAGCGACTGCGGTGTCGGGTCGGGGACGCCACCGAGTTCGTCGATCGCTTCCTCGACCGTCGGCGTCGATCCGGTAACACCGCGTTGCATGCGCTTGTAGGACGCCTCGGCGCTCGCCCGAAGGCGTGCGGCCTCCTCGTCTGTGTCGGCACAGGCGACGTTCACCGCGAGCATCCCCTTCGGTTCGTCGACCCCGGCGTCCGACGCGGCAGGATCGAAGTGCTCCCGGTAGGTCTCGAAGGCGCGCACGGCGAGGGTCGGCCTTATAAACGCTGCAAAGCAGTAGCGGAGCCCGAGTTCACCCGCGATTTTCGCGCTGGAGGGACTGGAGCCGAGCACCCAGATTTCCGGGACGTCCTCGGCCGAACGAGCCAGTTGGAGGTCGGCGTACGGATGGTCCGAACCGAACTCGTCGTAGAGGTGGTTGGCGGTTTCTTCGATCTTCTCGGCGTGGTCCTCGTCGGGGTTTCGCTTGCGTCGCTCGGTCCGAAGCGCGCGGTCGGCGGCGGGTTTGCCGGTGGCGCGTCCGAGTCCGAGATCGATGCGGCCGGGTGCGAGCGCGTCGAGCGAACTGAACGTTTCGGCGACCTTGAACGGGCTGTAGTGGTTGAGTAACACCGTTCCGGAGCCGACGCGGATCGCGTCGGTTTTGGCCGCGAGATGGGCGATCAGGACTTCGGGCGTCGTGCTCGCGATCGAGTCGGCCATGCTGTGGTGTTCGGCGACCCAGAATCGCGAGTACCCGAGTTCCTCGGCCAGTTGTGCGAGTTCGACGGTATTCTCGTAGGCCTCGGTTGCACTCGCTCCGTCGGGGACGGGTGCAAGATCGACAATCGAGAGGTTCACACCGATGATTCGGGGTGAAGGCCGAATAACTGCTCGCTTCTATACGACTGTGGGGAGGTGACACGGGGCGTGACACTGGTAAGCGAAGTAGCGAGCAGCAAACGCAGGTCAAAATGATCCGGGACCGGTTCGATCGGCCGGCCGGCGTCTCATGCACTCCGTGGTTCGCTCGCGGCGGCGCTCGTCTCGTCCATGTTCCGGCCGCCGATGGCGACGATACCCATCGAGAGGCCGGTCATGAAGAGGCTCACGCCGACGAGCAGGCCGATCGCCCAGGTCGCATCCGCCGGGAAGCCGGCCCAGAGCAGGACCGCCAGGGCGAGCGAGAGCACGCCGCTTGCGGCGACGGACATGCGTCCGGGCTGGTCCGCCATCCGCATCGACATCCAGAGTTCGGCGATGCCGTCGGCCAGCAGGTACGCGATAGCCAGGATCGTGAGCGTCAGGAGGCCGATAACGGGGTTTGCGAGCAGCAGGACGCCGGCGACGACGGCGACGATTCCGAGCGCGAGTTGCCAGAGCGAGCCGCTCCACCCGCGTGCGGTAACGGCGTGTGCGCCGTGGACGATGCCGCTAAGCACGAGCAGCGCGCCCAGTGCGATCGTCGCCGAGATCCCCGTCACGAGCGGGAACGCGATCGCGAAGAGACCGAGGAGGCCGACGACGGCCCCGGCGATGGCGAGCGTTCGCCAGCCGCGCTTGAGAGAGTAGCTGTGCGGTTCGTCGTCTGTAGTTACTGTGTTCGAGGACATTGCTGTCTCCGATAGGAAGTAGGGCGTGTAGGGAGATAAAACGCTTTTATATTTTGACAGTAATTCCCGAGAATGGACCGGTCCGAAAACTGGAGACACCGACAGATTGGGACCGAGAGATCACAGGTTAGGTCGCGGGTATCGACACTTCGTGTCGGTTTCAGAACTTGTCGAGAGCCCGGTCGATTACATCCGTGGCCCGCAAACCAACTCGTAATGGTCGAACAGGATGCGGACACGGACGAACGCGATTCTTCCTGTCGCTGTGATCTCTGTGGGGACCGAGTTCGGGTCGCGATCTATCGCGAGCATCTGCTCAAAGAATGCCCCGGTCGCTGATCGCTCGCGGTCGCCGGTGACTGTACTGCCGGTCGACGCGGCGGCGGGGAGACGGCGCGATGAACTCGCGACCAGTTCGCGGTCCGCTTGCGGTCGAGCCGTTCGGTCCGGCCGACGGCATCGGAACCCGTCGGACCGGTTAGTTCGTGTTGGTCACCGTGGATCGACGGTGAACTCGAGCAGTCCGAGGGCCGCCGCGCAGTCGGGACAGCAGGGCCGGCTGGTGGCTTCGTAAGTGCCTGTCACGCCGGGTCCCGGACGCGCGGTGAGGCGGATCCAGCGGTCGGCGTCGATGGGGCGGTCACAGCGGTAGCAGACCGTCTCGTTCTGTGCGTCGAGGTCGGTCGGATCCTGGGTGTGCGAATCGCAGGATATCGACCCGTCGGCCGGGCCGTCGAACTCTGCGGTCATCGACGCCGCCTCCGCTGGGGAGCGAGGATACAATCCGGTGCAGGTCCGTACGTGGAGCCAGACGGCTCCGTGCGCTGGTCGTGAGCGATAGCTATCCCTGTCCGTCGTGCGAGAGCTTTTTGTCTCGGTAGCAGTAATGGAAACATGGCAACCATTGCGAGCCGCAGTGGAAGCCACGTCTCGGGTGTTGTAGCACCCGGGGCATTTCGTACGCATGCCCCCGCGTATTCGTTTGGAGGTGACTTCCATTCTGACAGTTTCGCAAGGAGAGTAATATAACTACTGGAATTTCTGTGAAGAAAGTGGGCGGATGGGTGCCCTCGTTATCGTGCGGAGACGGGGGCGGTTCGTCAGTCGTCGCGGTCAGTCGCGGACACAAAGGAGGAATGGGATGGGGGTGGTGGGTACGATTAGCAACACAGTCACCAAATATTTAGTGTGGCGGAGTGAGCATCTACCGTGCCTTCCATGCGTCGTCGCCAGGTCCTCGTGGCCGCATCCTCCGCGACCGTCGGTCTCGCTGGCTGTACTACGGCTCGGGAACGCCTCGGAGATGTGCGCCGCAGTACCCCGGAGCGCCGCGTTGACCCCGACTGGCGTCCCGGGCCAGGAACGTGGGCCGAAGACGACTACGGCCCTGCGAAGCGCCGGTACAATCCGCACGCAACACCACCACGAACCGAACCCGAGATCGACTGGCGGTACGACCTCGACAACCGGCTCGGTGACGGGTCGCTCGTCGTCGCCAACGGGACAGTGTACGTCTCGACACGGTACCGTCTGGTGGCGCTCGACGCCGCCGACGGAACGCACCAGTGGGAGCACGATACCGACGGCGCTTCCGGGCTGAAGTACGTCGATGGACGCCTGTACCACCTACACTGGGGGCTCCAAGAATCGGAGCTCGTCGCGCGTTCACCCACAGGAGACGAGCAGTGGCGAGCCACCGTACCGAGCCAAATCACGGGTATTCACGAGCAGAACGGCTACGTGTTCGTCGCGGGTCGGGATCGGTACTGGACGCTCCACGCAGACACAGGTCAAATCGTCCGCGAGCGCGAGACGTGGGTCCGAAACATGGCGGCTGCCAACGGCATGCTGTACGCAGCCTTTTCCGGGATCCTCGCCAGCTACGAGGGAGAGGGCCGAACGCTCGCGGAACGCTGGCGCGTCCAGAGTCAGAACCCCACCGAATCGCGTCATCCAACGATCGCAGAGGAACTGATCTACGTTTCACAGTACCAGCCTCCCGCCGACGGCGGAGACGTGGTTGTCTACGACGCCGACGGAGAGACACAACACAGAGTTGAACTCGATTACGGGTCGTTCGCGATCACCGTTGCCGAGAACGGACCGATCGTCGCGCCGATCGCGACGAGTAACAGGGAACTCCTCGCGATGCGGCCCGACGGGAGTCGACGATGGACCGCCGGCGTGAGCGGGGCTGCCGGCGCGATCGTCGCCGACGGAACGGTGTACGCCGGGTATCCGCTGACCGCGATGGACGCCGAATCCGGCGAACGTCTCTGGGAGCGAGACACGATCGGAACCGCCCGATTCGCCGCTGCGGACTCGACGCTGTACGCGTCGACGGCCGACAATCACATCGTCGCCTTACGCGAGTGATCCGCCTCGGTCGGCGGATAACGCCACGGAGAAGCGGGTGACCAGCACCCAATTGTGACAGCCATCAGGCGGTCTCTCGGATGAACCGACCACTTCCGATCTGCTATTTCTCCCATCTCGGTCACGTGTAGACGCAGCGCGACAGCCCGTTTGTCCCTTTCGCTACTGAGCCGCGAATCCCCTGCTCAGTCAAACTGTGAAGGAACTCCGAACTGCTCTCTAATTTCTTCCGAGCGGACTTCGTGGCTGAGCCCTCAAAGGCCAACAGATGAAGGACCCTACTCACTTCTCTTCGACGTGGCGAATCTCGCAGGCGACGCCGCGTGAACTCTCGGCCATCTCGCGGCCGAACATCTCGGCGCGGCCGACGCCGAACGCCTTCGGTCCCTCGACGACGACCTCGTCGCCGACGCGAATATCTTCGTCGGCGTCGACGATACCCGGCGCGAGCACGCTGCCGTGAGGAACGAAGCCGTCGATTTCGACGCGCTTGACCGGCGCATCGCTGTCGACCCACCGGCGGGCACCCGCGAGGGTAAAGGAGAGGGTCCCGTACTGGGGCACCATCGTCGCGAGCTGGGTATCCTCGCGGTCGCGGACCTGGATCTTCGGGTAGCGGCTGGTGGTCTGGATGTCGGCGAAGAGTTCGTCGCCGGCTCCGTCGCCGAGCAGGTAGTCGGCGATGGCGCGGACGGTGTTGTGCTCGCGCTCGCGCTTCGAGTACTTGAGTTCGCCCGCGAGTGCCTCGCTGAGGTTCGCGAGTGACTCGTCGTCCGTGGGGTGTTCCGCGACGGTGTAGGTCACGTCGAGGTCGAGTTCGTCCTCGACGCGGCCGACGATGTCCCGATACCCTTCGTCGGGAACGTGAGCGAT
Source organism: Natrialba aegyptia DSM 13077 (assembly GCF_000337535.1). GTDB lineage: Archaea > Halobacteriota > Halobacteria > Halobacteriales > Natrialbaceae > Natrialba > Natrialba aegyptia. Next base: position 275,030 of record NZ_AOIP01000015.1, on the reverse strand, counting down.
GATCCGCGGGTAGTCGTTGCGCTCGAGATAGCGCCGGAGCACCGCGCTGACGAACTGCTTTTCGTCCTCGGACCAGCGCCCGGTGACGACGGTGTCGTAGTGCTGGGCCGGATAGGTCGTCTCGAGTTCTTGCGGCACGACGCCGATGGGGCTGGTCATCGAGACGAGGTGGGCGCGCCACTGGATGGCGTCGTGGAACTGGCGGTGGCTCTGGGACTCGCTGTAGGGTTTCGCCGCGGAACAGGGCACCAACACGAGCGGGTTGTCGAAGCGGTTGCGGTACCGCGTCGTGACGCGGTCGGCGTAGCGCTGGATCTCGACCCGACGGAGGGTGTCCTCGGTCGCCGCATCGATTTGCGCGTCTCGGAGGATCGGCGTCCGCTCCTCCAGGTAGCCCCACTGCGAATCGAGTTCGCGCATCGCGGCGGTGAGCCACTGGTCCTGGCGGGCCTGCCCCTCGACGTAGTCGCGCAGGCGGCCGTCGCGAATCCGCCGGCGGACGATTCCCAGCTCCGCTTCGAGCGCGTTGACGTTGTGCTCGACGCAGTCCTCGCGGGTGAACTCGTCGCGGGGCTGCTGGCAGGCGGGACAGGAACAAGGCAGTTCCTCGAGGTCTTCGAGGAAGTAGGCGTCGTCGGTCGTCAGGTACCGGCCTTCGGTGCCCTTCACGACGGCGGCGGTGCGATCGAAGAGGTCGACGCCGGCGTAGGCGAGCAGGGCGACGTTTCGCGGCGTGGCCGCGCCGGAGAAGAACAGTGCGGTGTCGGTCGGAATCTCGCTTCGAACGTCGACGACGGCCTCGACGAGTCCGGCACCGTGGCCGGTGAACGATTGCACGTCCGAGACCGCGTAGGCATCGGTGCCGTGGTCCGCGGAACTCTCGCTCGAGACCACTGCGACGCTCGGGTAGTCCACGTCCGGGTAGTCGACGGCGAACGACTCCTGAACCTCCTCGGCGGTGCCGCCGGGAAACGCCCGGTGGGGGAGGACGGTGAGTTGCGAGTCGTCGCCGGCGGGAAGTTCGCGGTCGGCAGACCAGAGCGAACCCGCGTCCTCGAGTACGTCGTCGACGAGCGCGGGGGTCGTTCGGGGTGGCTTGCGGTCGGGGTCCGAACCGGCAGCCTCGAAATCGAGGCGGAGTTCACCCACGCGCGCGGCCCCGTCGCGCTCGTGGACTTCGAAGTACTCGGTCATACCAGAACTGGGCGGGGGAGCGTGAAAGAGGCTGTCGGTGTCGGTCGCCGGCTGTGTGTCGTGTTATGCGCCACCGACGTACTGCGCCGTCGCCGACGTGTGCCCCCGGTTGAACGAGAGAATCGAAATCCGGATCACGTCCGTCGGCTCGCAGCGGGCGGGCACGTCCTCGACGAAGACGACGAAGCCCTCGATCTTGCAGACCGCCTGGCGCTCGCCCGTGTGGTGTTCGGAAAACTCCTGAATCGCGACCTCGCGTTCGTCGCCGATCTCGACCGGCGGCTCGCGCTGTTGGGCTTCCCTATGGCTTTCCCACGAGTTCCGTTGAGCGGCCGAGCCGCCCGGGCCACGAACCCGCCGCACGACCCACGACGCGAACAGGACGATTACGAGCAGACCGAGCACCAGCGACGCTACACCGAGCATATCGGATACTGGATCGTGCTCGCACCTTTGCTGTTCTGATTCGACTTTTCACTCGCCGGTCAGATCCACGAGTTCAACGCGGGCCGGCAGCCGGTCTCGAATCGGCGCGGGCCAGCCCCGGTGTGCCAGGGTGAACTCGGTGTCTGGATTCGACTCGACGAGTCGGGTTACGCCGTCCGCGGCGGCCGCGACGGCCGCGCGGTCGGTTCGGTCCGGTACCTCGGCCGTGAGCGGGTAGCTCTTCGAGAGCGCCCGCGGGAAGGGGCCGAACGGCGGCTCGACGCGCCAGGAGGCGTCGAACTCGTCGCCGCGGGGGGCGTCGCCCTCCGTCAGGAGCAGCGAGTCGGGGACCGAGAGCCGGTCGAGTCGTCGGTGGTGGCGGCGCACTTCGGGTCGGCGCGCGCTCTCGTGGGACGTATAGAAGAACGCGCCTTTCGAGACGGGGTCCGTCCGCTCGAGTTCGGCGGCGTGATCGAGCAGCGTCCGGTAGCCGTCGAGCATCGTGGGGTGAGAGCGAGCGCGCTGTTCGACGAGTTCGAGCAGGGTGCCGGCGCGGATGGCCTGTTTGATCCGGCGGATTTCGGCGAAGGTGACGTGGAGGTTGTGGGCGGCGAGTTCTTGCTCTCGCTTTCGGTCCGGCAGGTCGCGGATCTCGGCGGGCGAGTGGGCGGCACAGACGGGACACGAACAGGGGAAGTACGCGAGATCGTCCAGGTTTCGAGTGCCGCGAACGGTGAGGTAGCGGTCGTCGCGGGCGTAGAGGGCGTAGGCGGCGGAGTCGAAGAGGTCACAGCCCATCGCGGCGGCGAGGGCGAACATCATGGGGTGGCCGGCACCGAAGAGGTGGACCGGTGCGTCGGCTCCCAGCCCGCGTTTCGCGGCGGCGACGGCGTCGACAACGTCGTCGTAGCGGTAGTCGTTCATCAGCGGGACGACCGCGCCGACGGGGAAGACGTCGAGGTCGGTCGCGTCGGCGTGGCGGCCGGCCCGCTCGCGCAGGTCGGGGTAGGTCGAGCCCTGGACCGGCGCGCTGACGAGCATCTCGCCCGTGTCGACGGCCTCGGCGGCTTCGAGTCGCTCCTGGGTCGTTTCGAGTTCGGCTTCGGCGCGCTCACGGGACACGTCCGGCGGGGTCGGAATGTCGACGGGCGTGCCGATGTCGGAGCCGATCGCGTGCTGGAACTCGAGGATTTCCTCGGTTGTCACGTCTATCTCGCCGTACTCGGCGAGCTGGAACGAGCCTGAGTCGGTCATGATCGCGCCGGGGAAATCGAGCACTTCGTGAAGGCCGTATTCGAGGGCCTCCTCGCGAACGTCCTCGGTGCCGTGGATGATGTAGGAGTTCGTGATGAGAATCTCGGCACCGAACTCGTCGGCGAGCCGTCGGGGGCTGATCGTGTCCAGGTTCGGGTTGATTACGGGAAGGAGGGCGGGCGTTTCGACGGTGGCGTCGGCCCGCGGAACGGTCAGTTCGCCGAGGCGGCCGCCGGCGTCGGTCGCTCGAATTTCGAAGCACTCGCGCATCGACCGTGTGTTGGCGAGGGGACCGGTAAACGTTCCGTTCCGCGGCGTTCCGATGGGTGCCCTTCGCTAACCGGCGGTGCAGACACACCGGTCTTCGTTTTCGACTCGGCCGGTGGTCGTCCCTCGGCTGAGACGGCCACAGCCCAATTACGCCGACTCGCCCGCCCCGAACAACTCGTAGTACGATACGGCCAGAACCGCTCGTCCATCGCGGACCTCACCCGAAGCGATCGCATCCACGAGTTCGTCGAGCGGCGTCGGTTCGACGCGGATGTTCTCGTTGTAGTCGAGTTCTTGTTCGGCGGTCGGGCGGCAGTCGCGGGCGACGAAGAAGTGCATGACGGAGTCGGCGATGCCGTTTGCCGGTTCGACGGTGACGAGCGAGTCGAGACGGTCGGCTTCGTAGCCGGTTTCTTCGGCGAGTTCGCGGCGGGCAGCGGTTTCGAGGTCGTCGTCTTCGGGTTCGGTGCCGCCGACGGGGAGGCCGTAGTTGACGCGAGAGACGGCCTGTCGCCACTCGGCGATGCAGACGACGTCGCCGTCCGGCGTGAACGGGAGGAGACAGACGCTTGCGGGTTCGGAGAGGTAGTCGAACTCGGTGTCGGTGCCGTCGGGGAGGCGAACGGACTCGTTAACGATATCGAAGCCGGGACAGGTGTAGGCTACCTGCCGGTCGACGGTCTCCCAGGCGAGGGGATCTGCTGGCATATCGCTCGATACGACGCTGTGTATCAAAAGAGCCACGTCATCCGGGCCGGTGATCGAAGCGGTGAATCGACGTGGTCAGTGGTGCCCTGTATCGACGCTATGGGGTCCGTTCTCCGCGATGGGTGGCGTGTACTCGCTCTATAACAAAGCCACGAATCGATGAAGGTTGGGATTCAGAGGATGATCCATGGATCAGCTAACTGGATTCCAGCGTGATTTGCTGTACGTGATCGCAGGCAAGGATCGCCCGTCCGGCCAGACGATTCTCGATGATATCAACCACTATATCGACCAGCCGGTCACCCACGGACGGCTGTATCCGAATCTCGACACCCTCGTCGAGAAAGAACTCATCGAGAAAGGACAACTCGACCGCCGGACGAACTACTACGCACTGACACCGAAGGGACGACGAGTGTTACAGCGTCGTCAGGAGTGGGTTAATCAGTACGTCGACGTCTGATCACTGCTGGCGAGCGACTGCTCGAACCGTCTCAGGTGTTTTTCTCCACTGCTACCGCAATTTGATCCTTTTCTCCACTGTCACCGCAATCTGAACCGCCCTCTTCTATCCGAACCATCCTCCATCAGAACCGTCCTATCTGAACCGTCATCCCATCCAAACCACCCACTGTCTCGAACGGACCCCGCCTGGATCGGTGCAGTTGAACTGTTAGCCAGTCTCGGCAGTAGATTCCGTTTCAGCGTCGGAACCGGTTTCGGTTCCGCTCTCGTTGTCGGTGCCAGTGTCGTTCTCGTTTCCGTTTCCGTCGTCACTCTCGTTCCCGCTCTCTGTCTCGGAGTCGTTAGTCACGTCAGTACCGGCTTCTTCATCACCTTCTTCTTCTTCGATATCCTGCCCGTTGCCGGTCTCTTCTTCAGACTCAGGTGTCCCGTCGTCTTCCCCAGGACCGCCACAGCCCGCAACGAGTACCGTTGCAACCGCCGTTCCTGTCAGCCCGAGCAATCGCCGCCGAGATGGACCAGTCGAACGAGTCATACCGACTCTCTGCCAGTGAAACGAATAAACGCTGAGCCGACATCTGCATGGATCGTCACGCACTCGGTGTCGACATTTATACCATCGCCGGTCAACTAGCCCGTATGGAACTCACGCTGCGCTTCTTCGCCACGTTCCGGGACGCCGTCGGCGAGAAGGAACGGATACACACCGTCGACGCCGACGCCACCGTCGGCGACGTCCTCTCCGAACTCGAAACGACCTACGACGGCCTCGATGGCCACCTCCTCTCCGAGGACGGTACCGCCGTTCGCCAGCAACTGAGCGTCCTCAAGAACGGCCGTGATATCACCCACATGGCCGGCCCGGATACTGAACTCGAAGACGGCGATGTCATCTCGGTCTTCCCGCCGGTCGCCGGCGGCTGCGTCGACCACCGTCGATGAACTGAACCGCGAAATCGGCTTCCGGTAGCGGACACCGTTCGGGAACCGAGTTCTCTTTGAAGCTATGTTTCGAGAACGCTTTACGCGTCGGCCCATCGAACTACTGCGAGGAGTGATCGAATGGAGTTCGACCCGGAAACTGACGAGGACGCCGACAGCGAGGCCGATGCACGACGATCCGAACGCACGAGCCGGCGGACAGACGGTCGTGAGGACGCGGCGGCCGACGTGACGCCGGCCACAGCCGAACCGAACACGGCATCGACCACAGCCACACCCGCCGCCGAGAACGAGGCAACCGCTACTGAGATCGCAGCCGGCGCAACCGAAACGGACACCGCCGTCACGTTCGACCGAGACGGTCTTCGAGCCGGCTTTCTCAAAACGATCCCGGTAGCCCTCGGCATCGGCGGCTACGGCATCGCGTTCGGTATCCTGGCCGACCAGGCCGGTCTGAGCGTCGCCGAGGCTGCACTCATGAGCGCAACCGTCGTCGCCGGCGCATCCCAGATCGTCGCCGTCGAACTCTGGGCCGACCCGATTCCGATCGCCGCCGTACTCGTCACCACGTTCGCCATCAACCTTCGGTACTCCCTGATGGGTGCCGCCCTCCAGCCGTGGTTCAAGCGCCTCTCCGCCACCAAGGTCTACGGCAGCCTCTTCGTCATGGCCGACGAGAACTGGGCGCTAACCATGCGCTCGCTGAAATCAAACACCGGCTACGGCGCGTTCCTCCTCGGCAGCGGCATCGCCGTCTGGCTCGCCTGGGTCGGCGCAACGATCGTCGGCAGCGTCGCTGGCGGCGTCATCGGCGACCCGACGACGTACGGCTTCGACTTCATCCTCACCGCCGTCTTCCTCTCCCTCGCCGCCGAACTCTGGGAGGGTCAGTCCTCACTCCTCCCCTGGACCGTCTCACTTGCCACCGCGCTCATCACCGCTGAACTCGTTCCCGGCCGCTGGTACATCCTCCTCGGCGGCCTCGCCGCCGCCACCGTCGAGGTGATCCGCCGTGGCGAGTGACGCTCTCACCCTCTCCCTCGACCCGCTCGTCGTCGCCGTCGTCCTCGCGATGGCACTCATCACGTTCCTCACGAAGGTCGGCGGCATCTGGCTCGTCCGCCGATTCGAACTGAGCGACCGTCTCGAAGCGGGCCTCACCGTACTCCCCGGCGCGATCGTCGTCGCCGTGATCGGACCTGAACTCGCAGCCGGTGGCCCGGCGGAGTGGGCTGCTGCGGGTGCTGTCTTGCTCGTCATGTGGCGGACCGAGAGTATCCTGCTCGCGCTGTGTACCGGCGTCATCGCCGTCGTGGCGTTTCGGGCGATCTTCTGAGATTCGACGTGAGAGGACGGCTACGCCTGGAGCGCCCGACGTGCCAGCGCAGCACCGAGGGCGATCAGCCCGACAGCGCCGAACAGCATCGGCGTCGCGGTGCCGACGGTTTTGGTCGTTGCCCCGGCGAAGTCCAGAGGGACGATACCGTTCAGGGGACCCGCGTACCAGAGGACGAGATAGCCGAGTTCGAACACTCGTCGTGTTTGGCTCCACAGTCCGAGCGCCTGGGCGACCGAGGGAACGAACAGCACTGCTCCGACGAACACGACTACTCCTTCGGGCCCGGCATCGAGGACGTTCGGCCAAAGCGCGACGCCGAGAAAGCCTGCCGTCACGACCGCGCCGGCGGCCCACTCCGCGAGTAGTTGCCGGTACGGCTGGTTCGAGGAGATGACAACGGGCGTGATCCGGTAGTGATCCGTCCGGTAACCCATCCCCGACCAGACGAACAGCGGCCAAATCACCGCAATCGAGACGATCGCGTTCGGCGGCGCGGAACCGACGAGTCCGACGACGGCGATGAATGCCACCCCAGCGTACCACCACCGAGCGTGCCCTCGGACCAGGAGCTTGAGTTCCTGAATAAACAGTCGGCCGAACCCGCCGGCCGAACGGTCCGTGACTGGCGTCAATGAGATGTTCGCGGGTTCGCCCGTCTCGGATCCAGCGGCAGTGGTATCATCGCGGGAGAATACGGACGTGACGAACCGACCGAGTCGGTCGACGACGGCAGTACCTGCCGATTCTTCGCGAGGCGCGTATCGATCGTATGGCAGGGTCGCGACGAGTGCCAGTCCGACGCCCGCCAGCGCGAACCCGAGGCGATTCGCGTAGAACCACGTGGGCCAGGAGCCGCCGTTCCACTCGAACGTGGCCATCGCGCCGCCGATCGTGCCGGTCCCGTAATTTGCTACTGGCGGGCCGTCGTATCCGGGAGCGACTTCAAGCAGCGCATCGAACGTCATCTCTCCGGCTGCGACAAGACCGATCGAGTCGACGGCCCGAATCCAGAGCGAAATCGATCCCGCTCCCCCATCGTCCCCCGCGAAGGCGGCTGCTACGAGGGACAATAGCGTGACCGCCCCGAAGAAGTACGTCACGTTCCCGAGCGTGCCGCGAAGCCGATCGGTCGACTGGAAGACGAGCGTCACACCGGCGACGAAACACCCCATCGGAACGCCGATCAGAAAGACTGCACCGACGATCCAGATTGGGTCGGTTGGACCGACGCCGTGGACGGCGTGATTGACGAGTGCAGCAGCGGCCAGCGTGGTCAGCATCACCGTAACGACGCCGACGTGGCTGAGCCACTTGCCTAGGAGGTACGCGCGGTCGCTCACGGGCATACTCGCGAGGAGTTCATCGAATCCCGTTGCCCGATCGCGTCTAAGTGAACTCGCAAGAATGTAGTAGCCAAAAAACAGCAGGAATAACCCTCCAGTGAGCCCGGTTGTCAGTCCGATGTACGGCGCGGTCGGCTCCCCTCGATAATCGACGGTGGTCCCGTCCACGGTATCCTGATACAGCAACTCGAACGTTCCGACGTTCAACTGGTAGCCGATGTACGCGATGATCGCTAACACGACCAGAAACCGGCGCGAACGGGTCCGTTGGAGGTAATCGGCGCGCGCAACTCGAACCGCGGTCGAAACCGTTCCGCCGACCATCTACGCCACCTCTCGCGGCCCGATGTGGTCGAGATACGCATCCTCGAGCGTCGGCATCACCGATTCGGCGTCGGACGCCGGACGCTCGTCGGCGATGAGCCGCACTCGGACGCCGTCGGCCTGTTGGACGGTGCTCGAAACCCGGTACCGCTCGCGCAGTTGTGCGAGGTCCTCGCGCGGGGCGACGAACTCGTAGACCTTGCCGTCGGTGGCCGCGACGAACGACTCGGGGTCGCCGTGAGCCAGTAGTTCGCCGTCGTTCAGGAGGGCGACCCGTTTTGCCGTCGCCTCGACATCGGGGACGATGTGCGTCGAGAGGAGGACGACCCGATCGCTCGCGACCGACGAGAGCAGGTTGCGAACCTGGACCCGCTTTTCGGGATCGAGGCCGACGGTAGGTTCGTCGACGACCAGCAGGTCGGGATCGTTGAGCAGCGCCTGTGCGATGCCGACGCTCTGACGCATCCCGCCGGAAAAGGTGCGGAGTTTCCGATCCCGCACCCGCTCGATACCGGTCAGCGCGAGTAGTTCGTCGATACGAGCGTCGGCCGTCTCTCGGTCGATCCCGCGTAACGCGGCCATGTACTCGAGAAACTCCGCGGCAGTCAGATTGGGATAGACGCCGAAATCCTGGGGAAGATAACCCAACACGTCCCGGATCTCGCCGGGCGAGTCGGTGATGTCGGTGCCGTTCCAGGAGACAGTTCCCGTCGTCGGCTCCACAACCGTCGTGATGATGCGCATCAGCGTCGACTTCCCCGCTCCGTTCGGACCCAGCAGGCCGTGGATCCCCGTTTCTAATTCGAGGGTGATATCACGAACGCCCCAGAGTTCCTCTCCGTAGCGCTTGCCGACGGACTCAAGAGATAGTTCCATTGACATAATCAGCACACTAGAACGACAAAAAGATATTCATGTAGTGACACACCCGCTGTCGGCCAGACGCGGGCCAGTGCGGCCCGACAGATACTCCCGGCACGCGAATTTATCCGTTCGGGCGACGAACACTCGTCATGGAACGGCGTATCGAGCGGTCCTTTCGCGGTATTTCCGAGCGGCTCGCGGTTCGGTACCTCTCAAACCTCGGCGGCGAACGAGTCGAGGACGGCGACGAAACGGTGGTCGAAGCCGACGACTGGACGGCGACGATCACCTCGGAATCGGTCGACGTCGGACCGACGCTGACACTTACCGAGTTGACGATCGTTTTCGAACGTGATGCGACCGACGACGCCGACGGGAGCACACCGCTCGACGAACTCGTCGACACCTTCGCCCAAAAGGCCATGCGTGCCGGAGGCTGAACGAGCGTGAGCACCGACCCCATCGACGGGCAGGTCCTCCTGCTCACCGCAGCCAAAGCGAGCGTGCCACCGTCGCGCCTCCCTGAACTCGTCGACGACGCACAGGCACTCCTTTCCCAACGCCTTGCGCACTACCGACACGAGTTCGAACGTCTCTACGCCGACGAGTTCACCGAGGCGTTTCTCGTCGAGTGGGGTCACTGGGAGGACCTCGGCGCTGAACTCGGGATGAGCGAGCGAGAGATCGCGGCGGTTCGCCGGGCACACGAAGAGCAGGTACTCCGTGCTGGCCGACGGATGGATCGTGAGGATGAGTTCGAGACGGCGTTCGAGATTCGGGAGGCGGTGTGTATCGGAGTGGAATCCGAGTGCGAGTCAGATCCAGCGTGAGTGGGATGAGGGTGGATTTTGGCCCGTTCTCCCGGGATGCAGCGGCGGTCACGAAGGGTTTCTAGCCGGGAACTACTGAATACGAGGCAAAACGGATCGGATCGGAAGCGGACAGCGAGGGTTGGGACCGCGGATCAGTCGTCGGCCGGAGCCGCCGAATCGTCGGCCGAGACGCCCGTTCCAGGCCCGACATCGATTTCGAGTTCGTCGAGTTTCTCATCGGGGACGACGCCGTCGACCCAGCCGCGGTAGTCGTAGTACTCGTCTTTCATTTCGTCGAGTTCGCAGAACTCGCCCTCGCTTGCGCCCTGACCGCGGATGCCGTCTTCGAGGAAGCGCTCGGGGAGCGAGTCGTCGTCGCCGTCGAAGCCGAGGAGGTTGTTGTAGTAGCGCTCCAGGTTGTAGACGCGTTCGCCGGCTTGCAGTAGTTCGTCCTCGGTGACGTCGCGGCCGGTCATGCCGTTGTACTGGAGGACGTACTCCTCGATGCCTTCCGCGAAGGCGTTGAACTTGCAGATGTCGAAGGAGTCGCTGATGGCGTGGAGATCCTGGAACTGGGCGGTGAGTTCGCCCTTGCCTTCGTATTCGTAGGGGTCGACCTTCTCTGGGATGCCCAGGATTTCGGCGGCCGGCGTGTAGCCGCGCAGGTGGCACGCCCCGCGGTTCGAAGTGGCGTAGCCGATCCCCATGCCTTTCAGGCAGCGTGGGTCGTAGGCGGCGATCGTCTGTCCCTTCACCGCAAGCGAGTTGTCGTGGGCCTCCTTGCGGTCCGCGACGCGGCGCGGGCCCTCGGCCAGCAGGTCCGCGAGGTCGTCCTCGCGGCGGGCGATGCGCTCGATCATGTCGACCATGGTCTCGTGGTCGCCCCAGTCGAGTCCGCCCTCGTCCTCGAGTTTGCCTTCTTCGGTCATCTCCATGGCCATCGCCATCATGTTCCCCGTGTCGATGGTGTCGACGCCCATGTCGTTACAGCGGTCGATCATGAGCGCGATGGCGTCGCGGTCGGTGTGTCCCGAGTTCGGTCCGAGCGAGTAGGCGGATTCGTACTCGTAGGACTCCATTCGGACGTTCATCTCCTCGCCCTTGTGCATCGCTTGCACTTCGACTTCCTTCTTGCAGGCGACCGGACAGGAGTGGCAGGTCGGTTCGTCGACGAGAATGTTCTCGCGGACGTTCTCGCCGGAGACGCGCTCGGCGTCGATATCGACGCCCTCGGACTCGCGCATGCTCTCGGTCGAGGTGTAGCGCCCGTTCTTGGTGGGGAGGCCGTCCATCTCCTCGCCGATGTTCATCAGGACGTTCGTCCCGTACTGCGAGAGACCGCCCTCGTTCGGCGCGGTAACCTCGGATTCCGTGATCGCCTGCATGGCCTGCTGGTGACCCTCGCGGAACGTCTCCTGGTCCGCCGGCTGGGGCATCTTCGTGCTCGATTTGATGACGATCGCTTTGAGGTTTTTCGACCCCATCACACAGCCGGTTCCGCCGCGGCCCGAGGCCCGGTCGTCCTCGTTCACGATGCAGGCGTACTTGACCTCGTTTTCGCCGCCGGGGCCGATCGCCATCAACGAGAGGTTCTTCCCGTAGGAGCCGTCGACTTCCTCCTCGAGTCGGTCGCGGGTTTCGTGGACGCCGTCCCCCCAGAGGTGGGAGGCGTCGCGGAGTTCGACCTCGCCGTCCTCGACGTAGGCGTAGACGGGGTCATCCGCTTGTCCTTCAACGAGCAGGCCGTCGAAGCCGGCCCACTTCAGGCGAGCGCCGGACCAGCCGCCGTGGTGGCTGTCGGTGACCGTGCCGGTCAGCGGCGATTTCGTACAGACGGCGATCCGCCCGCTCATCGTTACCTGCGTGCCCGACAGCGGCCCGTTCATGAACGCGAGCAGGTTGTCCGGTCCGAGCGGATCGACGTCCGGCCCCTGGTCGAAGACGTGCTTTACTCCGAGCCCGCGTGCACCGATATACTTCTGCGCATCCTCCTCGTCGATCGACTCGTAGTCGATCGTTCCCTCCGACAGATCGATACGAGCGAGCCGGTCCTGGAAACCACCGAGTTCAGTCATGGTAATCCCTCATCGTTTATTAAGGCCGCCAGAGTGTTAGTTGTTCACACCCTCGGGTAACGGGTTTCGGTTACGGCCAGTGATACCAGTGTCTCGAACTGCCCGCCTGCACGATCGAGTTCAGAGTGAGCGCGATTCAGTGGGTCCTCGAACGTCGCAGCCAGTCACAACAGGAGTGCAACGATCGCCAGCACGATGAAGACTAGCACGAAAATCCGTGCGATCTCCATCGAGATGCCGGCGACACCCCGAGCACCGACTGCAGCCGCGACGATCGCGAGGACGAAAAAGACGATCGCCCAGTACAGAAAGCCATCACCGGCGAGCTGGAGCGGCGGTGTGAACTCGAACATAGTCCGCCTCCGCCTGCATCTCACATAAACGCCACCGACTGTCTCTCACTGTTTGCCCCGCTAACGACAGGCTACAGCACAGTAAGGACTCCTTCCCGTTTCGTGGTCACACCCTACGCGCTATCGATCATCGCGCACTGTCCTCGATACCCGTTCACGGGCCGGTCACGGCGACCTATCCCGGGTTCCGGTGAACTCGTCCGACATACTGTCCCTCGGTGTCTCTTCCCAAACGATTAAGTGTGGACAAGTTATATGGTAACATATGTCTACCTATCGTTCCCCGTTCGACCGGCTGCGGGCGAAGTTCGACGAAACTGAACTCACGTGTCGCCACTGTGGATACCACGACGAAAGTGGTGGGTGGCGGGTCAGTTCATCTGGTGATCGCGTGCAGTATCAATTCGTCTGTCCGGCCTGTAAGGCCGTTGAAACGCGGGAAATGCGGCTTAGCTAGAGCGAACGAGGTCCGTTTATAACGGAAGTGTTGAGATGGGACACGCAGACTGGATGGCCCAGACGAAGGCGCTTTAGGCGCTGGCCCGCTTTGTCCGCCCAATGAGTCAACCCACGCCCGAGGTCTACGAGCAGGGAAAGGGCATGGACGCCCACAACCAGGTAATGCGGGAGATCCGCTCGCGCAAGGAGGCGAGCTACGACCCCCACGAACCGACCCGCGTCTGGCTCGACGAGGACAACACGCCCGACGGCGTCAAACAGAGCCTGACCATCATTCTCAACACCGGCGGCTGTCGCTGGGCGCGCGCCGGCGGCTGTACCATGTGCGGCTACGTCGCCGAGAGCGTCGACGGCGGCAGCGTCAGCCACGAGGCGCTGATGAACCAGATCGACGTCTGTCTCGAGCACGAGCAAGAAAACGGGGACGAACCGGCCCAACTCATCAAGATCTACACCTCCGGATCCTTCCTCGACGAGCGCGAGGTGGGTGCAAAGACGCGCCGCGCCATCGCCGACACCTTCGCCGACCGTGAACGGATCGTCGTCGAATCGCTCCCGGACTTCGTCGACCGCGAGAAGATCGGCGAGTTCACCCAGCACGGCATCGACACCGACGTTGCGATCGGACTCGAGACGGCGACCGATCGCGTGCGCCACGACTGCGTGAACAAGTACTTCGACTTCGCGGACTTCGAGGACGCCTGTGCAGAAGCCGCCCTCGCCGATGAGGACGCAGACGGCAAGGCAGACGCCGGCATCAAAGCCTATCTCCTGATGAAGCCGCCGTTTCTCACCGAATCCGAAGCCGCCGCGGATATGATTTCCTCCATCGAACGCTGCGCCGCCGTCGAGGGCTGTCACACCGTCTCGATGAACCCTTGTAACGTCCAGCGCTACACGATGGTCGACGAACTCTACTTCGACGACGGCTACCGGCCGCCGTGGCTCTGGTCGGTCGCACACGTGCTCGAGGAAACCGCCGATGTCGACGCCATCGTCGTCTCGGATCCGGTCGGTCACGGCTCCGATCGCGGGCCACACAACTGCCAGGAGTGTGATGACCTCGTACAGAAAGCGATCAAGGACTTCGATCTACGACAGGACCCCGCCGTCTTCGAGCAGGTCTCCTGTGAGTGTGAGCGGACCTGGGAAGTCGTGATGGAACGCGAGCGGAGTTTCAACCAGCCGCTAACGCGCTAAGTGCTACGTACTGAAATTACGTCTGATCGTTCCCTTTCTATGCAGTCTCGAAGCCGCGCAGCACACCCTGTCCGTCCGTCGGGCCGACATCGGGCAACGTCGCGCGCTCCGGATGTGGCATCAAGACGGCGACCGTTTCGCGCTCGCCGAGGATGCCCGCGATGTTGTGCTTCGACCCGTTCGGATTCGCGTCGGCGCTCGACTCGCCGTTTTCGTCGCAGTACCGAAAGAGCACGCGGCCGTCGTTCTCGAGTTCAGTCAGTCGCTGCTCGCTGATCTCGTAGCGGCCTTCGCCGTGGGCGATGGGGATCTCGATGACGTCGCCCTCGTCGTAGGCGGCGGTCCAGGGGGTGTCGTCGCGTTCGACGCGGAGGTGGACGTGTTCACACTGGAAGCGGGCGCTCTCGTTGGTCGTGAACGCGCCGTCGGTGAGTCCGGTCTCGCAGCCGATCTGCGCGCCGTTGCAGACGCCGAGGACGGGCGTGCCGTCGGCGGCGGCCTCGCGGACCGCGGACACGATCGGGGAGCGGGCGGCCATCGCGCCGGCGCGGAGGTAGTCGCCGTAGGAGAAGCCGCCGGGGAGGACGATACCCGACGTGTCCGCAGGGAGGCCGTCCTCGTGCCAGACGATTTCGGCGTCGATACCGAGGTGCGTGAGCGCGCGCTCGGCGTCGCGATCGCAGTTCGAACCGCCAAAGCGGATGATCGAAACCGTCACAGTCGCCACCCCGAGGTGGTGCGATCGACGGATTCGATCAGCGTGATTGGGACGGACATCTACCGTTCGTCGACCTCCACGTCGTAATCGTGGATGGTCGGGTTCGCGAGCAGTCGTTCCGCCATGTCCTCCGCGCGTTCGCGGGCGGCCGCGGTTGAGTCGGCTTCGAGATCGACTTCGAAGCGATCGGCCGAGCGCAGCGCTTCGAGTTCGAAACCGAGCCGTTCGAGGGCCTGTTTGGTGGTTTCGGCCTCGGGATCGAGGACGCCGTGTTTGAGTCGAACCGTCACCGTGGCGGTGTAGGCGGTCATCACCTGAAACCCCGTAACCGTGCTCAAAAACGCTTTCGGCTTTGCTACGTAATCCACGTTTGTGGATAGGTATTGTAGCGAAGGTGCCGAGCAGTCACAGCGAGTCTGGCTTCTGGGAGAGGAACGAGAAATCGCTATCGTGTTGAAACGCCTATCTTTTTTGTTTGGAAGGGGGAAGACAAACGTATGACCTCGGATCGGCCGGTGATCCACGTTTCCACGCTTGCGTTCACCCTCGCCTCACTGGTGCTTTCCCTGGGCTTGCTTACACTGGCCGTGATCGATGTCGGCCTCGCGATCGTCGTCATTATCTTTGCGTTCATTTTCGGCGGCAACCTGCTCGGACAGATCACGACGGCACTGGCCGACGAAGTGACGAGTTCAGCCGACGGGGCGAAACCGAACGACACGGCTGCCGATTCCCTCGAAACGCTGCGAGCGCGGTACGCAAGCGGCGACCTCTCGGACGCCGAGTTCGAGCGGAAACTCGAGACTCTCGTCGAGACGGAGACCGAGACCGATGCCGCTCGGTACCTCGCTGATCAGTCCCGGCAAGGCGATCGCGGCAACCTCCCGTTCGATTCTGCGGCCGAACGCGATGGTGGCACCGCCCGGGAGGACGGGATCGACGCTACTGGCGACCGTGACCCCGACCGGTCGATCGAGTGACGCCGCTATCGGTCCCTCCCTCGTGAGACCGCAATGGTGGTATCGAATCTCTCGCAGAGACAGGCACGGAAAGCAGGACTTTTAGCCGCCCGTGGACTGAGATGCGTACTGATACTGATGTCCCGACGTACGCTCGAGCGGAGGTGGCCACGATGACGACCGACGTGACCGAAATTACGGTGATCGGAGACGACGACACCGGGCTCGTCGCCCGGGTGACGAGCCTTCTGTTCGAGCGCGGGATCAACATCGAGGACCTCGATCAGGCGGTTCGAGACGGCGTCTTCCGGATGTCCCTCGCCGTCGATACGAGCGAGATGGTCTGTACGGAGGCGACGCTTCGGGATGATCTTCACGACCTCGGCGACGACCTCGGCCTCGACGTGCAGGTACGCTTCCCCGCGGACCGCGAGACCCAGGAGATCGCCGTCCTCGGGACGAAGGAGAGCCACTGTCTCGAGGCCCTGTTCGAAGCCTGGGCCAACGACGAACTCGGTGCCGACATCGGGGTCGTCATCGGCAATCACGACGATCTCCAGCCGCTCGCCGAGCACTACGGGGTCCCGTTCCACGACATCGGCGACGAGAAGGGCCAGCAAAACGAGGAGCAACTCATCGACCTCCTCGCGGAGTACGACGCCGACCTCATCGTTCTGGCGCGCTACATGCGCATCCTGAGTCCGAACGTCGTCTTCCGCTACGAGGACCGGATCATCAACGTCCACCCCTCGTTGCTGCCCGCGTTCCCCGGTGCAGAGGCCTACCGTCAGGCCGTCGAAGAGGGCGTCCGCGTCGCCGGTGTGACCGCCCACTACGTCACGACGGACCTCGATCAGGGACCGATCATCACCCAGCGCGCCTTCGACGTGCCCGACGACGCCGACATCGAGGAGATGAAACGGCGCGGCCAGCCGCTCGAAGCCGACGCCCTCCTCGAAGCGGTCAAACTCCACCTCAACGGCGACGTCTCCGTCCACCGCGGCCGAACGACGGTCCGCGAGAACGGAACCGGGTACCAGCTGGGCCTGCCATCGAAAATCGACGATGTCACCCCCGACCGCCCCGTCGACGGCATCGGCAGCGCAGTCGCAGACGACCGCTCCGGTACCCACGAATCCTGATCGACACGCAGTAGCGGATCGTTCGGTAATTTTGAATTCTAGTTTCCGAATTCGAGTCCGCTCACCTACTTTCCGAAACGTTCATCTACTCGACGGACGGATTTGATACTATGTCTCCCGGAACGGAGCCGGTCGGCCGGCAACGGGCTCTCGATTGCGATGTCGTCGCCGCAATCGACGAGTTCGACGGCGAGCCACACTACATCATCGCCGATATTTCGCGGGATGAAGCCTGGCTCTCGATCGCTGAACCCGACGCCGAACCGCTCGAGGCGTGGCGATAGGGTCATTTGAACGACGACCGACACTCGCTCTGACGTTGCCGGGTCCGGCGTTTGCTGACTGAACTCGAGATCACAGACAGCGGCTGTGAAACGATTTTACTTATAACTACGACACTATCGACGACAGCGACTGCGACTGCGACACCGCTAACGAAAAACAACTACCGAGACGCCCGGACTCCGAGAGGCTCAATCTGCGTCCGTCGGCTCGATGGAGGGTCCGCCCTGTGCGGACGAGACGACTCGATCCGTCCACGAATTGGAGACGACCGGAGCCAACGCGAGGACGACCATGGTCGCGACGAAGACGGTCAGCATAACGCCAGCGACGATAGTGAACCCGATAACAGGGTCAAACGGGACGATACTCGAAACGATACTCGTGGGAACCGTCATGTGAGGTCGTGCTACACTCGGGACCCGTCGAATATGAGCGTTACTTTCTGTACCGGGATGTTGATCGCAGCAAGTTACAGCCGGCGGACGGCACCGATTGCCGACGAGAGCGGCGGGACATCGAAGAGTTCCAGTCCAGTGTAGGTGTTTGCGCCTGCACAGTACATGTCCCGGGCAGTTTCGAGAACATCGTCGTCGAGCGATTCCGGCTCACGAGTGCACAGTGCCTTCCAGTCGGCGACGCCGTCCCGTTTTGCCTCGGCCTTTGCAGTCTCGACGGCCTGCACCCACTCCGGCTGGGTGCGCTTGTGGTACTGGCGGAGCACTTCCTTCGAAAGTTGCGTACCCTCGTAGCTGAACCGGTTCTCGTCGAACGTGCCGACGACGTCTGCGACGCGAATCTCTCCGTCGTAGTAGAGACACTCGATCTTGCCGTCCTGGTGGTCGAGTCCGGCCGAGTCAGCCTGGTCGGTGATGATCCGGTTGACCTCGCGTGCGAGTTCGGCGAGCGCGTCGATGTCGGCGCGGCCGGCGATGGCGTCGGCTTCCGCGCGGTCGAGGTAGCGGTCGCTCTCCTCGTACTTCGTGGAGAACTCGACGATCGGGTCGTCGAGGTCGACGGGGTCGTCGGGCCAGGTGTCGAACGCGAGGCCGTGATCGGATGGCTCGGTACGGCTGCGAAGGCTGGAGCCGACCGGGACCTCGTTGCGGAAGACGATTTCGAGCGGGATGAGGTAGTTCGTGCCGGCGGCGTCGTGGTAGTGGTCGTAGTCGTATTTGCGACCGTCGTTCGGGAGGTCGGGAACCTGGGTGAGGTCGATGGCCATCTGCCAGGGCGGGCGAGAGGCGTCCTCGAGCGAGACGACCTCGCCGTTCTCGACAACACCGCGGTAGTGCGTCGGGACGCCCTCGGATTCGAGCAGCTCGAAGTTAAACGCGCCCATCGTACAGAGACTCGCGCCCTTTTCGGGGATTTGATCGGGCATCTTCCCCCAGTCGAAGACGGAGTAGTCGTCGGTGAAGACGAACGACCCGCGGCCGAGTTCGGTATCGGTTGCCGCGTCGTCGATCTGGAACTCTTTAACGCTCGTCACGCTCGCCACCTCGTACGGGCATGGAGCCGGTCACCGTCGTCCATACCTCAGTTGCCGGGACGGTGGGTCAAGAAGGTTTCAATATCGCTTGCCAGCCGTCCGAGGCGAAAAGCGGCGAGAGGCGTCGAATGACGGAGGAAGGCGATCAGTTCGGCGGCGGGTTGACCGGTTCCACCACGTTTTTCTCGCTGTGTGCGTATCGTTACCTCGATGGAGCGCCCGGTGACCGAGGCTGATCTCACGTTCGAGCACGTTCCCGAGACCGACCAGGCGTTCGAGAACGCACTCGAGAAGGCACGGACAGGTGAGCGACTGACGGTCGACGACGCGATCGAGTTGCTCACGACAGGGACGGATACCGACGGTATCGACGACGCGCGCAAGGAACGGGTGCTCGAGGCGGCAGATCACCGTCGAGCGGACGTCGTCGGCGAGGAAGTAACCTTCGTCGCGAATCTGAACAACAACGTCACGACGGCCTGTAACGTGGGCTGTCTGTTCTGTAACTTCAAGGACGCCGCACACACGTTCGAACGCGAGACGGCGGTCCAGACGGCGGGCTTTACGAAGACGCCCGAAGAATCGCGGGAGATCGTCGCAGACGCCGTTTCGCGCGGGATCTACGAGGTCACGTCCGTCTCCGGGCTTCACCCGGCGTTCGCGCTCGACGAGGAACACCGCGAGATTCTCGACGCCCATCCGAATCCCAAGGAAATCAACTACAAGCCGCCCGAGCGCTACGACACCGATCCCGGAACCTACGCGGCGCAACTCGAGGCGATGAGCGTCGACGGCGTCCACGTCCACTCGATGACGCCGGAAGAGGGATACCACGCCAAGCGCGGAACGGACTGGTCCTACGAGGACGTGTACGGCCGACTCGCCGAGGCCGGCCTCGACACCGTGCCCGGGACCGCCGCCGAAATCCTCGTCGACGAAGTGCGCGACGTGATCTGCCCGGGAAAGATCACCACCGACGGCTGGCTCGAAGCGATGGAGGCCGCGGCGAACGTCGGCCTCGGCCTCACGGCGACGATCATGTACGGCCACGTCGAGAACGAGGCCCACCGTGCGATGCACCTCAAGCGAGTTCGCGAACTCCAGGAGCGCGTCGACGGCGCGATCACGGAGTTCGTCCCGCTCTCGTTTATCCACCAGAACACGCCGCTGTTCGAACACGACGTGGTCGACAGTGGTGCCTCCCAGGCCGAAGACGAACTCATGATCGCCGTCTCGCGGCTCTTCCTCGATAACATCGACCACATCCAGTCCTCGTGGGTCAAGTACGGGGACGAGGCCGGACTCAAGATGCTTCACTGCGGCGCGGACGACTTCATGGGGACGATCCTCTCCGAGGAGATCACGAAGCGGGCCGGCGGCGAGTTCGGCGAGTTCAGATCGGTCGCCGACTACGTCGAGTTGATCTCTTCGATCGGACGGGTGCCGGTCGAGCGGTCGACGGACTACGAGACGCGGCGAGTGGTTGATCCGGCCGCCTCGTCGTTCGGTCCTGAACTCGGGCCGAAGGCCGACGGAACGCCGTTGCTTGCCGGCGGAGAGCGACCGGTTTCGGCGGACGATTGAGCGGTGGATTTCTAACGGACGGCTGAGCGGCGGGTTTCTGGCAGCCGATTGAGTGGTAGGTTTCTGGCGGACGGTCGAACGGTGGAGTTTCAGGGGCGGAAAACGCTCGGCGGGGTCTTTTATACTATCGTTCGACGGACTAGCTGCCAGCGACGACTGGGGGAGTCGGATCGGCAGTCGTGACGGAACCGGTGTGGTGGCCGTCGGACGGTCACTCTCGCCGATAGCAGCGCCTCTGTCTATAAAATACTGTAGATAAATCAAGGAATTTTTATATATCCAGTAACGAGAGTCACTCACACTGAAATGACAGGAAAGCTCACTGCCGTCCGAGAGCTACTCGGGACGATCGCACGGTCGTACGTGACCGTCGTCGTCGCTGCCCTCCTCGTCGGTGCTGCGGTCGCGCCGATCGCCTGGGGGGCCACGAGCGGCCCGGATGGCTCCGTTGCGGTCATCGAAGTCGACCAGTCGATTACCGAGGCATCCGCCGACGAAATCGCAGCCGATCTCGAGACGGCCCGCGAGAACAGTTCCATCGATGCGGTCGTTCTCGAAATCGATAGTCCCGGTGGCGGCGTCACCGCGAGTGAACGCCTCTATCTCGCCGTCGAGCGCACCGCTGCGGAGATGCCCGTCATCGCCAGCATCCAATCGATGGGTGCCTCCGGCGCGTACTACATGAGCGCCCCGACGGACGACATCTACGTCTCCCCGAGTTCGACCGTCGGCAGCATCGGCGTCCGCGCAACCTACACCGATAGCTCAGCCACGAACGAGATCAGGACCGGTCCCGACAAGGGTACAATGAGCGAGACGCAGGTCAAAGAACAGACCGAACTGATGAAACAGACGTTCCTCGGCTCGGTCCTCGAACACCGCGGCGACGACCTCTCGCTTTCCGAAACCGAACTCTCCTACGCGAAGGTCTACACCGGTACCGAGGCCGTCGACAACGGGCTCGCAGACGAAATCGGCGATACCGAAGTCGCGGTGGGCGAGGCCGCGGATCGTGCCGGACTCGGCGACTACGAGGTCGTCGAGATGGAACGGAGTTCGTCTCTCGGCACCGGGATCCTCCTCGAGGGCGACGACAGCGGCGGCGAAACCGCCGCAACCGGGCCGCACCACCACCCGCAGACGTTCGGCCAGTACGGCGACGTGTCCACACCCGCGTTCCTCGCGCTCTGGGGGAGCGTCGACGGCGAGACCGTCATCGCCGAGACCGGTGGCGAACGCACCGCATCCGACGCGGCAGGACCGACACCATCACTGGAGGCCCCACAGGGAGGTGCCTCGCCATGAGTGCAGGCCCGCTCCGCTCGCGACTCGCGCTGTTCGTCACCGTCGTCCTCCTCACCGTCGCCGCCGTCACCGCCGCCGGCGTCGTGACCGACCAGGGACAGACGGCGAAACCGACCGTCGACCAGCCCCATTTCCAGCCGAACGCGACCGCCGTCGATGAACTCGACCAGAGCGGCGAGATCGAGTTCAGTTCGACCGGGTCGAAGACGGTGCTGATCGACGTAGCTCACGGAAACGGCGTCTCGGAAGCGGATTTGCAGCCGGTCGTCTCGGCGCTGACTGCGGCCGGCCACACCGTCACGTACCACGAGGGTGCCGGTCAGTTCGCCGACAGCCCGGATGCTGCGCTCAGGAGTGACTTACAGGATGCGGACGCGTTCATCGTCGCGGAACCGACCCAGCGATACACGGCAGGAGAGGCCGACGCCGTCACGGAATTCGCCGACGCCGGCGGCCGCGTCATGTTCGCTGCCGGACCGAGCGGCGGTGACGCGAGCACTGCCGTCGGCGACCTGCTCGGCGATGCCAGTGGTGCCGAAGCCGGCCAGGGCGAGTTCGCCGCGGTCACGTCGCCGCTCGGGATCGCCTACGATACCAGCTCCCTCTACGATATGGAGTCCGTCGGCTCGAACTATCGGACGATCGATGTGACGCCGGCGTCGGAGACGGCCCTGACGGACGGCGTCGACCGGGTCGTTCTCGATAGCCCGACGGCGGTCGTCTCCGATGGAGAGACGCTCTTGACAACGAGCGAAACGGCCGAACACGAGGAGAGCCGCCACTCGGGCGAGTTCGGCGTCGCCGTCCGAAGCGATAACGCGGTCGCGGTCGGCGACACGGGTTTCATGTCCTCGGAGACTGCCACCATCGCGGATAACGAAGTCTTCATCGGAAACCTTCTGGAATTCCTCGTCGGCGGCGAGAAGACGCCGGGCGAGCCGAGCGTCCCCGACGGCGCAACCGGCGGACAGGGAGCGGCCGGCGGGCAGACCGGAACGGGACAGACTGACGGCACGATGATCACGCCCTGAATACGTCACTCCCCTTCGCGTTTTTAGTCACAGACACTCATCTTGCCGGACAGCAGTCACTGACTTCTCGGTCGCGTCTCACAGATCATCGCTCGTGACGACGGCCGCTCGAGTTCGATCTGTGTGTAACGGGTTCTTCCGGTAGAATCAGTCGTCCGTCGCCGTCGAAATCGTCGCCTCACCCCGAAGCACCGACCGATACCGTCGTCCGCCGGCATCGTCCGCCGTCAGCGCCGCCCGAATCTGCGGTGAAAGCCACTCGCGCGTCTCCGCTTCGGTGCCGGCCCCATCCCCGCCGGTTCCCGCTGCTGGCACGCCGCTGAACTCGTCGGTGCGCAGGTCGGACGGCAGGAATCGCTCGTATACCGGGAGCCGTTCGCAAAGTGGAAGGCCGGCGTCGGCGGCGATGTCCTCGAGTTCTCGGAGCGCCGGCCAGGTGTAGTCGGGGTTGATGTGGTCGTCGGTGACGGGAGAGACGCCGCCGAGGTCGTCGACGCCGCAGTCGACGAGTTCGCGGGCGGCCGTGAGGTTCGGCGGGACCTGCACGGAGATCTCCTCGGGGAGGGCGACCCGCGCCATCGCCGTGACGCGGCGCATCGTTTCGAGGTCGGGGGAGCCGTCGCGCCAGCGCTCGTTGCTCACGACGGGTTGGACGATGACCTCTTGAATGTGATCGTACCGCTCGTGAAGCTCGCGGATGGCGAGCAGGCTCTCGGCGCGGTCGCGCCAGTCCTCGCCGATGCCGACGAGGATGCCGGTTGTAAACGCCACGTCGAGTTCGCCTGCGTTCGCGATCGTCCGCAGGCGTTGACCCGGTTCCTTCTGTCGGGGGCCGCCGTGGGCGTCGACGTCGGCGGTCGTTTCGAGCATCACGCCCATACTGGCGTTGACGTCGGCGACCGTCGCCAGCTGCTCGCGGGTCTGGTCGCCGGGATTCGCGTGCGGGAGCAGTCCCTCCTCCAGGGCGACCTCGCAGGCCGCTCGCAGGTAGGTGTGAATCGAGTCGTAGCCCCATGCATCGAGCTGGTCGTGGATCTCGGTGTAGCGGTCGTCGGGATCGTCGCCGAAGGTGAACAGCGCCTCGGTACAGCCGGCGTCGGCTCCCCGTTTGCAGATGTCCCGAACCTCCTCGAGCGAGAGCAGGGAGGCCTGTCCCGGCGGATCGAAGTACGTACAATAGGTGCAGGTGTACCGACACGCCGTCGTCAGCGGGACGAAGACGTTCCGCGAGAAACTCAGCTCCGACGGCGGTCCGACGTGATCGGGTTCGACAGCCAGCAGGTCGGTGATCGCCGCCTCGTCGATCGTGAGTTCGATATCGTACTCCGCCGCCCCGGGAATCATTACCTCGGTGTGTCGTTGCGCCGCCCTAAAGCGTTTCACTTCGAGCGGTATCCTCGTCGATCCGCCTCGGGCAATCCGCAGTCGGTTGCGGTCGATCCGCGGTCAGTTTTCGCAGGAATCGGACGCCGAACCGGCAGCCGAGCGGTCGACGCCGACCCGCCCGTCGCTCGTCTCGAGTTCGAATCCCCACTCCCGGAGCGCCGTCGCTGTCCGTCCGCGACCGTGGAGCAATACCTCGGCCAGATCCGCCGGTTCGTCGATATCCGTTCCCAGCCGAAACGAGTCGACCGTCTCGATCGTCGCGCCGACTTCCCGGGCGCGCGCTCGGTGGTCGCGATACGAGGCTCCGTGATAGTCCACTCTGAACGCGGGGTGGCGAACCACGAGCGCGTTCGTTCCGCCGCCCCGCCCGGGCGCGATGACGACATCTCCCGGCGTCTCGACGACGTCCGTAATCGCTTCGGGGGTTGCAAGCGCCAGATCCGCCATAACGATCGCGAGGGGCTCCGCCGTCGCCGCGAGGTGGGCGTTCACTGCCTCGGTTAACGGCCGGTCGTCGACCGCGACGGCAGGGCGTGGTGCACGGTCGGTGAACTCGTCGCACTCGTCGAGTTCGATCGGTGCCGTCGACAGGATCAGCGGCTCGAGTTCCGGATCGGCCTCGACGAGTGCATCGAGAACGTCCGCGAGCATGGCTCTGGCCACACTGCGTCGCTCGGCGGGAGCGAGTACCGTACCGAGACGCGTCTTCGGCGTCTCGGCAGCGAACGGGACGACGACCTGCATTTATCAGTGGTTAGAAACAGGCATCCAAAAACACGTCGAACTCCCGGGTTGGGATCATACCCCATGCCACTTGGGGACTCGTTCGTCCGTTTCGTTCGTGGCCCCCGTCACGAACACCCGGAAACGACACGAGAGAGGCGCTACAGCACGTGCATTCGTTGCGAGTAGTCGAACCAGCTGCGGTTCCGAACCGGTCCTCGCGAGTTCAGTTCGGTAGCGCGTCGGTGAACTCGGTCCGTCAGAACAACGGCTCGAGTTCGTCCTCGTCGTCCTCGACGAGTTCTTCGAGGTTCTCTTCGCTTTCGGCCTGGATGTCGTCCATGTTGTCCTGGGCCTCGATTGCGACCTGCTGGAGACGCTTGATCCGGGGGACGTTCGTGACGCCCGAGAGCAGGATCGCTGCGGCGACTTCCGGTTTTTCGCGCGGGTAGTCGCCACCGCGGACTTCCATGCTGCCGGTTTCTTCTTCGAGCCACTTGCGCCCGCGCTCGATGCCTTTTCGGTTTAAGTACTCCGAGGGGCCGCCGAGGACGAGTAGCGCGCGTTCGGTGCCCTCGATCTCACAGGGGAGTGTGAGTCGACCGAGGGCGGCCTTGCGAACGAGACTGGTGATCCGGTTGGTCGTGTTTGCGGCGTCGAGTCCCTCGTCGCTGGCTCCGTCGCCGGTGAACCGGGAGAGCAGTCCGCCGCTGGTGTTGAGTTCGACCTCCTCGCTCGCGAAGCCGACGGTAGAGACGCCCCCGCCCGAGAGCGTGTTGATGATCTCGGAGGAGTCGACGACGCTCTCTGCGACTTCCTGATCGCCGGCGACTTCGCCGGCACCGAAGAGCAGCCCGAACCGGCGGACGATCTCCTCGTTGATCTGTTCGTAGCCGCCTTCGACGGACTCGCCGGTCTGTCGCCAGGAGTCGTTGTCGAAGACGAGCAGGTTGTCGACCTCGCGAACGAAGGTCTGGAACGAGCGCGCCGCGTTGAGCGTGTAGATGCCGCCCTCGTCCGTGCCGGGGAGAACGCCGAGACCGTAGACGGGAATCGTATAGATCCGCTGGAGATGCTTCGCAAGAACTGGCGCACCGCCAGAGCCGGTCCCACCACCCATGCCGGAGACGATCAGGAACGCGTCGACCTCGTGGGTCGGAATCGAGTCGATCGCGTTTTGCACTTCGTCGATGTCTTCTTCGGCGATTTCCGCGCCGAGTTCGTTGTCCGCTCCAACGCCGTGGCCCTTGACACGGGCCTGACCGATGAGAACGCGATTGTCCTGTGGAATCCGTTCGAGACCCATCAGATCCGCCTTCGCGGAGTTTACAGCGATCGCCGCACGGACGATACCGCTGTTAGTCCGATCGTCGTAATCGAGGAATCGATCGACGATTTTGCCACCGGCCTGTCCAAATCCGATCATCGCCAGCTTCATACTTTGTCAGGGGGCTCCGTTGATTTGGACCAGAGCGATTAGGACTATAAGTCTTTCTATGAAGTGAATTTCTTGCGTAATTCTATATCGCCATAAATCGATAGACTGAGGCGGGTTTGAAGAAACATCTACTCAACAGCCAATAGATATAAGTCGGTAACTTGAGATATAGACGGCGGCCGATTAGGCGAGCGGTCGACTCCTCTCGCGCGGCGTCCCATCTCGCACGCCAAGATACGCACCGAGCGTCAACAGATCAGCTGGTTCGACGCCGAACGCCTGCACGTCGTTCTCCGCGACGGTGTTATCGAACTCGAGCGAGCGCGCCTGGTCTGTTCCGAACGGGACGAACGGCAGCGGATCGACGGCGATGAGTCCGAACTTCGTGAGCGCCATCGGTATCGGGAGGATCGTCACCGGTCGACCGTCCGCCTCGTAGACGAGTTCGGTTGCGTCGGCCAGGGTGACGACTTGGGGGCCGCCGATCTCGTACGTTCGGCCGACGTGGGAGTCCTCGAGCGCGTCGGCGAGGATCGGGACGAAGTCGCCGACCCAGATCGGCTGAAAGCGCGTCTTCCCGCCGCCGGGCAGGCCGGTCAGGTACGGCGTCGTGAGTCGTTTTGCGAAGGAGAGGAACTCGCCGCCGTCGCCGAAGACGACTGCGGGACGGACGATCGTCCAACTCAGTGCCGCTTCGCGGACGATCGACTCGGCGCGGCCCTTGGTGCGAATATACGCCGTCGGCCCGTCGGGATCGGCGCCGAGGGCACTGAGTTGGAGGAATCGATCGACGCCGTGTTCCTCGGCCGCTCGAACCAGGTTTTCCGTGCCGCCGAGGTGGACCGTCTCGTGGTCGGTCCCGCCGGGGGGCTGGTAGAGCGGGGAGAGGGCGACGAGATTGACGATGGCGTCGTGGTCCGCGACGGCGTCGACGATCGAATCGTAGGCGCTCACGTCGCCCGTCGACAGGTCGACCTCGTCGGGGAATTCGTCGGCGTCTTCGGCCGTCGGGTTTCGAGACAGCGCAGTGACCTCGTGGCCGCGTTCGGCGAGTTCGGTACAGAGGTGCGTGCCGATGAAGCCGGTGCCGCCGGCGACGAGGACCTGCATAGGTGAGACATGCACTCGATTCCCCAAATAAGTAGTTGCCGCGGAGAGTCACCGTGGCCGTCGGTACGAGAAAGCTAGCTACTCGTGACAGCAGGTACGTGGCCCCATTCACTCGTGATAGTAAACACGAACGGCGTCACCGCTCGCGCGGTCGACAACGGCCACTCGACAGATTGTAATACCTCACCCGACGACGTGCGAGCATGCTCGTCACGCTCGAGGGACTCGACGGGAGCGGCAAAACGACGGTCTGGGAGGCCCTGCAGAAATCCCACCCCGACGCCGTCTTCACCCGCGAACCCACCAACGACTCCTGGTACGGCGACGCCGTCTACCGATCGATCGAAGACGACGACGCCGACTCGCTCGCCGAACTCTTCCTCTACACCGCCGATCACGCCGACCACCTCTCCCGAAAGATCGAACCGGCCCTCGAGCGCGACGAACTCGTCGTCTCCGATCGCTACGCCGACTCCCGATTCGCCTACCAGGGAGCGACGCTCGCGGAGACCGAGCGCGTCGAGAACCCCCTCGAGTACGTTATCGACATCCACGACGCGTTCTCGGTCGAACCCGACCTGACACTCTATCTCGACCTCGATCCCGAGACGGCCGCCCGACGCGCCGGCTCGACGAACAAGTTCGAACGCGTCGACTACCTCACCGCGGTCCGGGAGAACTACGAACGGCTGTGCGAGCGATACGACGACCGGTTCGTCCGCATCGACGCCGCCCAATCACCAGCCGCGGTTCTCGAAGACGTGCGGGACGTACTCGCGGCCACCGTTGACCGTTGACCGCTGAACGCTGAGCGCTGAACGCGAACACTGAGTACTAAACCCTGAACTCACAGTACACCCGGCCGATTCACAACCGCTCGGACAGCCGGCGTCGAGTTCGGAAACAGAAGCGCGCCGATCGGTAGCCGAGTGCAGGGTCAGGGTAGTATCAGAGCAGTACCAGGGCAGCGTTACCCGTCGTTCCGGTCCATCGCGATGTAGGTCTTCGTGTCGGTCACGCCCTCGAGACCCTGAATATCCGAGGAGACGGCCTTGAGAACGTCGTAGACTTCCGGGGCATCGATCTCGACGATAATGTCGTAGTTGCCCGCGACGATGTGGGCGTTCGCGACCGACTCGAGCGCGGTCACCTGTGAGAGCAGCCCCTCCGACTTGCCGGCCGCCGTCTTGACCATGATAAACGCGTGGACCATCGTTCGCCGGTGTGGTACACTCCCGCACGACTAAAGCCTTTGCCTCACCGGACGGCACGGGCGTCAGTCGAACTCGTCCGGGACGGTCATCCCCTCGACCACGTCGAACGCTTCGTCGCCGTCGAATCGAGTCGGATCGAAGGCGTCGATGCCGTCGCCACCGTCGTCGCCGAGCACCTGTCGGGCGAGTCGCTGGCCGATCGCCGGCGCGCGCATAAAGCCGTGACCCTGGAAGCCGGTTGCGACGTACAGTCCGTCCGTTAGTTGCCCGACCAGCGGATCGCGGTCCGGCGTCGCCGTACAGAGTCCGGCCCAGGCCCGCTCGAGTTCAACGTCGGCATTGGGCAACCGATGGCGCACGCGTTCGAGCAGGTCCGTCGCGAACTCGGGGTTTGCGTCCCGATCGTAGTCGTCCGGGTCGGCCTCCCACTCCTCGGTGCCGTCGCCCGCGAGCAGCCCCTCCGGGTGCGGGCGGAGGTAGAACCCGTCGCTAGCGTCGTAACACGTCGGTTCCGGGTGGTCACAGTTCGCGACGAGCGCCTGGACGCGGTAGGGTTTCACGGCGATCGAGATGCCGGCATCCGCGAGGAGTCGCTTCGTGTGCGCGCCGGCGGTCACGAGGACCGCGTCGAACTCGTCGACGGTCCCGTCTTCGCGGACGATTTGGGACGGGTCAGTTCGGACGCTGACGGGCGTGTCGGTCTCGAGCGTCGCGCCCGCCCCAGTTGCTGCGGCGGCGAGACAGGCGGTGTACTGGCCGGGATCCGTGTACCCCGCGCCGCCGGCGACGCCCGCGACGGCCACGTCGTCGGCCCGCACGGTCGGGAACCGGTCCGCGAGTTCAGCGCCGTCCATTTCGACGGCGACGACGCCCTGTGCTTGCATCCGTTCGACCTGGTCGCGGATGGCGTCGGCACGCCGGTCGTCTCCCTCCCGAGCGAGCCAGACGTAGGGACACTCGACGAAGGGAAACGTGTCGTCGCCCGAGAGCGCCCGGAAGCGTTCGATCGCATCGCTCGCGATTTCGGCGTCGAGCGAGTCCGCGAAGGCGTCATAACAGATGCCGGCCGCGCGGCCGCTCGAGCCGTGTGCGACGCCGCCGCGGTCGTACAGCGTTACGTCCGCGCCCTCGCGCGCCAGATCGTAGGCTGCGGTCGCACCGACGGCTCCCGCACCGACGACGGCGACGGAGCGCCCTGCACCCCGGTCGGTGAAGGCATCGGCACCGACGGCGAGTTCGGTTTCGTCGCTCATTTGTGATCACGCGGCCAGCAGTCCGCGAGCGGTCGCGCCGCGAGCCAGTCGAGCAGCGCGTCGAGGTGATCGCGCCCGGCCTCGAACAACGCCGCACCCTTCTCGGGGTCGGCCTGGGTCGGCCGGCCGACCGCCCCGCTCTCCGAGAAGTCGATCGTATCGAAGCCGACCGGCGCGCCGTGGCTGAACTCGCCCCAGGAGTCGCTCGCCCCCGCTTCGGCGGCCGCGAACTCGTCCGGCCGAACGAGGTCCTCGCGGAGGTGCCAGAGCAGACTCGACTCCATCGCGTCGGCGTGACCGCCGTCCTCGTCGAACAGGTCGGCCGCGAGGTCGTCGACGCTGTCCCACCAGTTCCAGGGGGGTGCGAACGCGGTTTCCTCGTTGCGCAGGGTCCGTGCGACCCGTCGGAGCGCGTCCGTGTTGCCACCGTGGCCATTGACCACGACGGCTTTGTGAACGCCGTGGTCGGCGAGGCTCGCGATCGTTTCCTCGACGTAGCGTTCGAACGTCGGTGCGGAGACGGACAGCGTGCCGTCGAACTGTCGGTGGTGGCCGCTGACGCCGACCGGAATCGTCGGGAGGACCACGGTATCCTCGCGATCGGTTGCGGAACGGGCGAACGCCTCGGCGGCCATGAAGTCCATCCCGAGCGGTAACGCCGGCCCGTGCTGTTCGGTGCTCCCAGTCGGTAGCACGGCGACCTCGGCTGGCCCGAGTTCGTCGGCAGCGTCGGTCGTCGTGCGTTCGGCGAGCAGTGTCATGCCACCCTCTGGTTGCCGGAGTGACTTATATCGTCTGCCGTTCGTTTCGAAGAAATGGTGGTCCTACTCGAGGAAGGCCTCGAGTTCGCGAGCGGGGTAGCCGACGACGGTCGTCGCGCCGGCCTCGCGGAGCGCGTCGGTCCGTTCGCGGACCGCGGCTTCGGTGCCGACGAGCGCGTAGTCCTCGGCGGCGGCGAGCAGGATTTCACGAGTTCGGCCCGTCGCGCGCGAATCGGTGACGGTTCTGTCTCCGTCTTCGTCCCCGTCGTCCGGGAGCGCCGCGGCGACCGGTCGCCGGCGAGCGACGTAGTCCCCGACGGCGTCGAGGATCGCGTCTTCGTCGGCCGTGAGCACTGTCGGTGCGTAGACTGCGATGTCGCCGTCGAAGGTCGCAGCACGAAGCGCCCGCAACTCGCGCATCGTCGTTCGCGAGAGCAGGTCGTACTGTGTTGCGCCCGTTGCCATCGCGATTCGTTCGACGCTCTCGGTGCCGACCCAGGAGTCGGGGGCCGTTTCGAGTGCCGCACCCAACCGGGGCGCGACGGCGCGGTCCTGCTCGTCGTCGGTGAGGTAAGCGGGGTGGCCGGCGACGAGGATGCGCTCGACGCCCGACGGGAGTTCGGCGGCGAGCGAATCGTCACCGAGCGGGTCGAATCCGTCGGCACGAACGGGGGTCGTCAGCCGAACCGTCGCGTCGGCCGAAAGCGCTTCTATCGTCCGCCGGTCCGGGACGTGATCGTGCCCCTCGTAATCGATCGCGATCGTCTCGACCGGCAGCGACGCCGCTTGCTCGACGTCACACTCGGCCGGTTTGAGCGCGACCGCGTCCAGGCCGGCGCGGGCAACTGTACTCGTTGTTAGCATCGACGGACACCTCGCATGGAGTTGGTAGTGGGTACTTCGTCTCGGAAACGGCAAGAACAGTACAACTGAACGCGATCGGATCGAAATCGGGCCAGGCGACGGCGGCGATGACGACTGCCCGTGGAACCGGTGTCGTTATCGCCCGTGCGGAACTCGACCCATCGTCTGTGCGACCATAGGAGTTCTGGGTCCGGCGCGTGCAAAAACCTGACGCTCGATGCGGATTTTTCGAGAACCGGCGGGCCGCTCAGGTGTCCGACGCCCCGTCGAACGGCGTCGCCAACTCGAGTAACTGGACGAGAATCCGACCCGTGGCCCCCCAGACGGTGTAGCCGTCGACGCGGAAGTAGTGGACCACGATATCGCCGTAGTAGGGGTGATCGCGTCGCTCGAACTCGTAGTTATCCGGATCGAGCAGGTCGGACAGCGACAGGAGCACGATTTCGGCGACTTCGTTGTCGTCGCGTTCGTACTCTCTGTCCGGAACGCGGGCGACGAACGGCGTGACCGCGTACTCGCTGACCGTGCGGATGTCGTCGAGTTGGCCGACGAGTTCGGCTTCGGTGGGGTCGAGGCCGATCTCTTCGTTGGCTTCGCGGAGTGCGGTATCGAGAATGGAGTCGTCGATCGGCTCGGCCCCGCCGCCGGGAAAGCTCATCTGCCCGGGGTGGTCGCCGAGGTGGTCGGCGCGGCGGGTGAACAGGAGGTGGTCCTCGTCGTTGCGGTCGATAATCGGCGCGAGTACCGCGGCGTTGAACTGCTGGTCGTCGATCCCGACGGGTTCGTGAGCGGCGACCGGTTCGAGGGTGAGCCGCCGGCTCATCTCACTCGAGCGCCTCCGAAATGGTCCGGCGCGCGGGCGCTAAATCGAGCGGTGCCCAGGCTTCGAGATCGTAGCTCACGTCGAGCAGGTGTGACAGTCGCTCCTCGTCGGCCGATTCGGTGGCTTCCGCGACTGCATCGTCGAACCGTTCGCGGGCGCTCTCGCCGAGTGCAGTTCGGTCGAGTTCTCGTCGCTCGACGTCGAGGATGTGGGGAACGTCCTCGGCGTGGTCCGGAACGGTTGGAAACGCCGTCGGGCCGGCAACCAGGAGGGGTGCCGTCGGTTCCGAGGGAGCGGTGACGGCGGTCGGCGGGGAGCGAACGAGTGCGAACGACGCGAGTGCACCGTCGATCGTCTCCTCGAGTGCCGTCTCGTTGACGGACTGGCCGTCCGCACGGAAGGCGGCCTCCGAGAGGGCGCGGTCGAGTTCTGTCCTCGTCAACCCGCCGAAGAGGTCGACGACGCCGGCCAGTTCGTCGGCGGTCGCATCCATACGCGGTGTAACGGGCGGTTCGCTGATAAAGATTGATAGCCGCCAGTCGCTCACAGCGCGGCGTCTGAGTCGCTCGTGATCGATTGTGATTGATCGCCCTAATCGTCCGCGCTCGTCTCGAGCCGCGTCGCGTCGTCGAGCCAGGGCCGGGACGCGGCGAGAACGGATGCCGGTTCGACCGGTGCATCCGTCCACTCCGGCAGTCGCTTGTCGAGGCCGGGCGGTCTGATCGAGTCGGCGTAACGCTCGAGTTGGTCCCGTTCGGCCGCCGGATCGTACGCGAGTTCATTGAACGCGGCGTCGGCGCGGTACTGGTCGATCAGTCGCCGGCCGGCGGCCAGGTAGCGCTCGGGAAGCGTCTCGTAGTTCAGTTCGACGCCACCCTCCTCGAGGACGCGACAGAGCGTCGCCGCGACCTCGCGGCTCATCCCCTCGAGTCCGGTATCACCCGCGACGGCACGGTGATCGTGGACGTGTCGCCCGAGGTCGACCTGTGCGCTCCCCTCGAAGCCGGCGTGTTCGAACGCGTCACCGAGAATACCGACTTCGAGTCCCCAGGCCTGCGGCGCGCGGAGACGACGCGCAAGGTCGGCAGTCATCGCGAACTCGCCGGCCAGCGCGTACCGGAACGAGTCGAGGTACGAGAGCACATCCGCGTCGTGTTCGTCGCGCACTGCGCGAAGCAACGGGCGATAAAACAGTCGAAACAGCCGCCCGTAGAGGCGGTTCTGCTCGATGCGCGCGTAGTAGCCCTTGGTGAACTCGAACTCCTGGTCCATCGCCAGCGGCGCGATCAGCCGGCGGACGTGGGTCGCCTCGTAGCTCCGGGCATCAGCGTCGTGGACGACGATGAACTCCGCGGATTCGGTTGCGGGTCCGAGTGCGAGCCACACGTCGCGGCCCTTGCCCGTTCCCTCGCCGTTCGGGAGGCCGGCGTCGGCGAGCACGGCTTCGACGGCGGGGGCGTTACACCAGAGAACCCGAATCGGCAGCGAAAACGAGGCGAGCCACTCGCGAAACGGCTCGATCCGATCGGGGTCGGCACGGACGGGCACGAAGACGGCGGCGGGCGCGGGGTCGAGACGCTCGAGTTCGGCCAGGACGCGGGCGGCGGCGGGGCTGTCGTGTTCGCGCCCGGCCATGGGGACGACGATGGCGGTCTCGCGCAGGCGGTCGTCCGTGGGGAACTCGGGTTGCCGGTCGTGTTCGCGCTCGTACTCGCGCTCACCAGCGGGAGCGGTCTCCCCAGACTCGCGCGCTGTCTCCGCACGCTGTCCCCGACGGGTGCGCTGGGGCCGCTGGGTGGGTTGGGTGCGGAAATCGTGGAGCGTCGCGATCCGCTCCTGGACGTACTCCATCGGTAGGGTGTTCGGCCGAATCGATAAAACGTCCACGACTCTCGCTGAGACCTGCTCTCAGCAATCATGTTTTCGAGTTTACAGAAGCTCGGGCCACTACCCCACTCACGGCGTTCGATACGGTCCCGCAAAGCCCTGGTCTTTTTCTTCTAGACCTTCCTACGTAGTGAACATGAAATCTGTCCGGAAGGCGCTGCGCGAGGGTAAACTCGACAAAGACACGTACGATCGGCTCGTCTGTGCCGATTGCGAGAAACCGTTGAAGACCGAGAACGATCCGGATCAGATCAAGACGGTTCGAATCTGTCCAGATTGTGATACGGAGTGGAAAGAAATCCGGTAGCTACTGGGTCGGTTCTGTCGCAGTTCGGGATGTTCGGTGCAGTCTCGGTGGAGTTGATTTCGGTTCCGGTCCCAGTCCCGTTCCCGTTCCCGGATCAGTTCGGTGTCGCTGTGGAGTCCGATTTCGACCACGACTCTCTCGACTTCCGGCGGGTTCCGTTCGCCGTCGCTAGCGGTGATCGCGCGCGAGCGACTGCCGGGAAACTGCTTTTAGGGCCGTTCGTCGTCAACGGGGGTACGGTGTAGCGTGAGCTACGATGCACTCTCCGAGCGACTCTCGGTCGCCTTCGACAGCGAGGACGATGGTGGAGGGAGCGACGAAAGCGGCGTCCACGTCGTTTCGCTCCCCGATGGCAGCGTCGACTACTTCTACAGCGTCGAGGACTCGCAGGGAAGACGACTCGACACGCCCGCCGCGTTCGGTCGGCGGCTCACCGACGGCGAGACGACGTTCCCGCTCACGCCGACCGATACCCGACCCGGCGGCCAGGCGACCAACGCAGCGATGCAAATCCACGAACTCGGCGAGCGGGCGACGCTCGTCGGCCACCTCGATCATCCCGTCTTCGACGACCTCGGATTCGAAACGTACTCGATGGGAACGCCGGCGACGATCAACGTTCTCGAGTTCAGCGATGGCGACGTGTTGCTTCCGGAGCCGGGTCCGGCAGACGACTGGACGATAGCCGCTCTCGACGCCGTCGTCGACTGGCCCGACCTGATTCGCGCAGACGCGTTCTGTTGTGTCAACTGGGTCTCAGTCCGCGGTCTCACCGATGTCTTCGACCGACTCGCGTCGACCCCGCCCGCGACCGACTCCTTCCCGATCGTCGTCGATCCCGGCGCGATCGGCGTCCACGACGAGGCGGCCGTTGCAGCGTTCTTTCGAACGCTCTCGGAGACGGACGCGGTCGACCCGCTCGATATCGTTTGCAGCGTCAATCCGGCGGAGTTCGACCGCGTCGCTGCGGTTCTCGATATCGACGACGACCGGTCACACCTCGATCGACTCGCCGCGGCGCGAACTGCACTCGGCGTTCACACCATCGTCGTCCACGGTCCCGAGGCAGCCCGTGCGGCGACGCCGGACGGCGTCGTCTCCGTCGACATGCTCGAGACGGTGACGACGAAACGGACGACCGGTGCGGGCGACCGCTTCTCCGGCGCATTGGCCTGTGCGCTGGCGCGCGGCTGGTCGACTGAACTCGCGCTTGCACTCGCCAACGCCTGCGCTGCACACTTCGTGGCGACTGCAGAAACGGCGACGCCGGGTGCGCTCCGCGCGTTTCTCGCGGATCGCGAGAGACAGTAACTGACCGCGGCTGCGTCCGCAAGGACGAGCTACCGCTCGCCGGACAGCGCCGAAAAGAGCTGTTCCTCAAATTCGGTTTTGTCGATGCCGTCAGCCGGGCCAAGCCCGCGCATGTGCTCGACCGAGAGCTGGCCGCCGCCCATCCGCGCGTGGCCGCCCGCGTTGGCCATCGGAATGTCGCTGACCGCGTAGCGTAACGTCTCACCCATGTGCACGCGGTCGTCCCGCGAGCGCCCGGAGAGATGGATCGTCCCGTCGTTCTCGCCGTAGACGACGACGGCAGTAACCCCTTCGAGTTGCATGAGTTCGTCCGCCGCCTGCGGGATCGCGTCGGTGTTCGAGACCGCTCCGACATCGCAGACCGCAAACGAACCCTCGACGCGCTTTTCGGTGATTGCCGTCGCCTTGATCTGTAACACGTCATCGCTCACCTGCGGGTTTGCGATCCGTTCGAGCAGATCCTCGTCGAGTTCGCCGAACAAGGTTCCACAGGCCTCGAACTCGGCGCGCGAGCAGCCGTTCGTCAGGTGGTTCGTATCGGACTGGATGCCGTAGAGGAGTCCGGTTGCGAGTTCGGCCGAGAAGTCGGGATCGGTGTCGTCGTCCGTGCCAGCGCCGAGATCGTCGAGATACTCGACCAGCAGGGTCGCAGCGGCACCGTAGTCCGTTCGAACGTCGGTAAAATTCGTCCCGGTCCCGTTGCCGGGGTGGTGATCGACGACAGCGACCGGTTCGACCGTTTGTGCACCCGTAAAGCCACGCGCCGTGTTGTGATCGACGAGAACGACCGCCTCGCTCGCGAGCGCTGAACTCGAGGCGATCTGATCGAGATCGAGGCCGAGAACGGTTCGGAACGCGCGGTTTTCCTGATGGCGGATCTCCCCGGGGAACTGCAACGTCGTGTCCGTGTCGACCGCGTCGGCGATGGCATCGACGGCCATCGCACACGCCATCGCGTCCGGATCGGGGTTCGGATGCATCAGGACGGTTACGTCGTCGTACTCCGCAAGAACGGACTGGAATCGAGCGCCCGGTGGACGGCGAACCCAGCGGACGAACCACCAGCCACCGAGGACGAGTCCGACGGCTACGAGGACGACGAGCGAGAGAACGAGGGGGTCGAGCGCCTGTGCCGAGTCGATGGCGCGCTCGACGGCCGCGACCAGCGGCTCCGCCTCGACGAACGCCACGTCCGCCGAGGCGTCCTGGAAGTCCATACCGGACACTCAAATTCAACAACCAAGAAATTTCCCCCATTCGTGACGGTTTTTGATCCGGGTATCGTCGCTCGGATCGCTATCGACCGGTCAACAGCTCCACTACTCGAACACGCTGCCGGTTGATCGCCCTTGCCAGCACGTTGCCTACCGAACCGCCTCGACCGCCTCCCGATACCCCTCCCGGAACGTCGGATAGCTGAACTCGTACCCCAACTCTCGGAGCCGGTCGTTTCCGCAACGCTTGCTCGTCAGAATCCGACGACGCGCCGGTTCCGAGAGGTCGCCCGCCTCGAGTCGCTCCGCCTTCGTCCGTTTCGGCGGATACTCCTGGTCGCAGGCGTCGGCCAGCCAGTCGGCGAACGTCCACTTGTCGACGGGTTCGTCGTCGACGACCTGGACGACCTCGCCGCGAGCGAGATCCGCATCGAGGAGAACGCGAACCGCACCAGCGGCATCGTCCCGATGAACCATGTTCAGGTACCCCGCCGTAACCGGCCCTTCGAGGTACCGCTCGAGGCGGTACCGGTCGGGCCCGTACAGCCCC
The DNA here is from genome assembly GCF_000337535.1 of Natrialba aegyptia DSM 13077. Lineage (GTDB taxonomy): Archaea > Halobacteriota > Halobacteria > Halobacteriales > Natrialbaceae > Natrialba > Natrialba aegyptia. The sequence continues at coordinate 237,648 of NZ_AOIP01000015.1, read as the reverse complement.
GCATAGCGAACGACCGTCCCGTCGATACCGAACTCGGCGGGATACTCGAGTGCAATCTGCTCCGCCTCGGCGAGCACTTCGGTTTTCGGCGTCGTCGGCTCGATCGGCGTGTCCGAGCCGACCCAGTCCCCGTCGTGATCGCCGTGAACGCCCGTCGAGGAGGTGTAGACGAGCCGGTCCGGCGGCGTCTCGCGCTCCCCGAAGGCTTCGATCGCCGTCCGAAGCCCGTCGACGTAGATTTCGCGCGCCGCGTCAGCCCCCCTGCCGCCGCTGCTCGCCGCGAAGACGATCGCATCAACGTCCGGGACCGCCTCGAGTTCAGCGCGGTCGGTCACGTCCGCCTGGACGGCCTCGAAGCCGGCGGCCTCGATGGCGTCGAGTCTCGCGTCGGAGCGTCGCACGCCGATCACGTCGTGGCCGCCGGCCGCGAGTTGTCGGCCGAGTTCGAGCCCGACGTAGCCACAGCCAAGCAGCCCAACGCGCATTGCGGTCATGCGATGAACTCGCGGGTGCGGAGATATAATGACTGTGACTGGGGCTGTGTTTGTGATCGTGATTGGGACTGTAACTGAGGTTGTGTCTGTAATCGTGGCCGTGAGCGTGACTGCACTCGATGCGAGTCACCGCGGGAGCGGGACTCACCCGGTCTGCTGTCCCGAGTTTCCGGCACAGCTGCGACCGTTCTGCGGCGTCACGGCTGTGCCGGCACTGACTGTTAGAAGTTCGTATCAGGGGGCAGCGTCCACGATCACGAACTGAAGGTGAACGTACTCCTCGAACGACATTGGCGCACGCCGTTCGAGTTTCTGTTGGATCTCCTTTGCATCTAACTCGAGTTCGAGTTCGCTCTCGACGGCGTCCACGTCGAGGACGGCGGTGGACATGCCGAGCAGCAGGTGTTCGCAGGCCATCGTGACGACGGTGTCGGCATCGGGAGCGGATTCGGCGCGGGCCTGGATCTCGGCGGCGTCCTCGAGTGAGAGGGAGCCGACCGTCTCGTGACCGAGATTCGCGAGCGTCTCGCGGTCGAGATCCGTCTCGTCGGCGAGTTCGTCCGCGCCGTGTCGGTCGACGATCGAGGCGAGATCGGCGGCGTACTCGGCGCGCAGATCGGCGGGCGTGTCGGGGGCCGTCATCCGCTGTTCGTGGAACATACCGGGTGTGACTGTGGGCTGGCACAAGTGGATTGCCATTCGAGCGTTCTGCGGCGACCGTCGTGAGCGGCGGCGCTGAACGGCACTGGGCCCGTAAACAGGTGCGTACACCGGAACGTTCAACACGGTGCACTTATACGATATCTGTATGAAAGTTGCCCTGATCGGAGTCGGTCAGGCCGGTGGGAAGGTCACGGAACGGCTCGCTCGATTCGATGCGGACATGGGCTTTGGTGCCGTCCGTGGTGCACTGGCAGTCAACTCCGCGAAACCCGACCTCCAGTCCCTCCAGGTCGTCGACACGCAACTGATCGGTGCAGACCGCGTCAACGGCCACGGCGTCGGCGGCGATAACGAACTCGGAACCGAGATCATGCAGTCGGACATCCAGCAGGTACTCGGGTCCTTGGACGGCCGCGTGACCTCGAGCGCCGAGGGTATCTTCGTCGTCGCCGGGCTCGGTGGCGGAACCGGTAGCGGCGGAGCGCCGGTCCTGGTCCATCACCTCCAGCGAGTCTACGACGTCCCGGTATACGCCCTCGGCGTCCTGCCGGGGCGCAACGAAGGCGCGCTCTACCAGGCCAACGCCGGCCGCTCGTTAAAGACCATCGTGCGCGAAGCCGACGCGACGCTCCTGATCGACAACGACGCCTGGCACGAGCAGGGCGAAAGCGTCGAGGGTGCCTTCGAGACGATCAACGAGAAGATCGCCCGCCGAGTCGGCCTGCTGTTCGCCTCCGGCGAGGCCGTCGAAGGCGTCGGTGAAAGCGTCGTGGACTCGAGCGAAGTCATCAACACGCTCCGAAGCGGCGGCATCGCAACGCTCGGCTACGCGAGCGAAATCGCGAGCGACGATAGCGCCGAGAACATCAGAACGGCGATGACGGTCTCACGCCAGGCGCTGTTGACCGGAACGAGTCTGCCGGACGCGACGACGGCCGACTCCGCCCTGCTCGTCATCGCCGGCGATCCCGAGAAGATCCCGCGGAAAGGCGTCGAGAAGTCACGGCGCTGGCTCGAGGACGAAACCGGCAGTATGCAGGTTCGAGGCGGGGACTTCCCGCTCGAAAGCGATCGTCTCGGCGCGCTCGTCCTCCTCGGCGGGGCCGAACGCTCCGCTCGCATTCGGGAGTTCATGGAGCGCGCACGCGAGGCAAAGCGCGAACAGGAACGCGAGGAAACCGACCACGTCGAGCAGTTCACCGACGATCGGCTCGAGAACCTCTTTTAACTCCGCCGCCACCCTGCGGACTCGGCGGCCATTTATAGGCCGCGCCGATCGCGAAACACGAACGAGCGCGGGCGGAATACGACCCCTGATAACGGTTTTCACGGGGTCTACGACCGGTACATTTAAATTGCAAGCACCAGTAGACACCGTTACCAGAACGCCACCGGGGCGCGTATCGCTCGACGATCGATGACAGGAAATCTTATTCACCGGGATTTCGCAGATTGTGAGCGATCGCTGTATACAGGACTACGATCGGAGGCGTGGCGACACACTGTCACCTCGCTTCGACCGTCGCTACTCCGGTGCGGGTATGGCACAGAGGTTTGACTAACACATGGTAGACGAATCGAAAAACATCGAACTGACAGACGACGACCTCGAAAACAACTCCAAAGGACAGCTCATCAAGATGGCCGGCCAGCTTCGAGACCGGCGAAACGATCTGAACCAGATGGCCTCCGAACGGGCTTCCAGCCGCGACGACCTAAACGCCAAGACGCGCGAAAAGGTCGACGAAGCCCAGGAACACCGCGAAAAACGCGACGAACTGAACGAGAAGGTTCAGGAACACAAGGAGAGCCGCAACGAACTCAACGCCGAGGCCAACGAACTCTTCGACAAGGTCGAGAAGCTCAAGTCGGACATGGAACTCGACGAGGGCAAGGACCTCGAAGAACTCGAAGAAGAAATCGAGAAACTCGAGTTCAAACAGCAGACCGAAGTCCTCTCGAGCGAGGAAGAGCAGGAACTCATCGAGAAGATCGAGAACAAGCGCGAGGAGTACGAAGAGCGCAAGGGGAAACTCGAGCAGAACGAGGATCTCGAAGAACTCGTCGAGGAAGCCGAGGAAGTTCGCTCTGAAGCCTCCCAGCACCACCAGAAGGTCACGGAGCTTGCGGACAAGGCCCAGGAACATCACAACCAGATGATCGAGGCCTACCGCGAGGCCGACGACATCCGTGACGAAGCCGACGAGATGCACGAGAAGTTCGTCGAGGCCCAGGAAGCGGCCGACCAGCACCACGAGGACTTCGTTCGCGTCCAAAAGCGCCTGCGCGAACTCGACAAGCAGGAAGAAGAAGAGCGCAAGTCCGAACGCGACAAGAAGAAAGAGGAAGCCAAAGAAGAAGCCGAGGAAATCTATCAGAAGTTCAAGGAAGGCGAAACCCTCGATACCGAGGACCTGATGAAGCTCCAGAAGACGGGGCTGCTCTAAGGTCGTCTGCGCTCGCTCGATTCGTCTCACGGTCGAGTATGGCATGTTTTGCGTTTCGTATTTCGCGTTTCACGTCCCGCGTCCACGTTTCGCGTTCTGCGTTCGACCGTGGTCTCGGCTGCGAGCGTCGCTTGCGTGCAGTTACCTAGAGCACCCTAGACACGGCACGAGCGTCGCCTGTGGACGGCAACGATTAACAGGACAGCACACAGACAGAGCAGTATGAACCGAGGTGGAGCCGTTGGTCGAGGCGCAACGAGCTAATCGACTCGCCGTCATCGTCGCGGGGACCGTCGTCGTTGTAATCGCCAGTCTGTGGCTATTCCTCGTCTATCCCACCACGCTCGCCGAACTCTTCGGCGTCGTGATCGCGCTCGGCGTGATCCTCGTCGGGATCCGGTTTGCGGGGACGATCGCAGCATCGCTGTTTCCCGACTACGACGTCGCCGAGGTTGCGATCGACGGGCCGATCACCCGCGACGGCGGTGGCGGACCGCTCCCGTCACGCCCGCAGTCGACGCCGGCCGATGACATCGTCGATCAGATCGACCGGGCCGACGAGGACGACCACGTCGACGCGCTCCTCCTGAAGCTGAACACGCCCGGCGGCGAGGTCGTTCCGAGCGAGGACATTCGCCTCGCAGCCGAGCGCTTCGACGGCCCGACCATCGCCTACACGACTGACGTCTGTGCAAGCGGCGGCTACTGGATCGCAAGTGGCTGCGACGAACTCTGGGCGCGCGACGGCTCGATCGTCGGCTCGATCGGCGTCATCGGCTCGCGGGTCAACGCCAGCGAGTTCGCCGAAAAAGTCGGCCTCTCCTACGAGCGCTTTGCCGCCGGCGAGTTCAAGGACGCCGGCACGCCGCTGAAAGAACTCGACGAGGACGAACGCGCCTACCTCCAGGGACTGATCGACGATTACTACGAGACGTTCGTCGACCGGGTCAGCGACGGCCGCGATCTGGAACCCGAGTTCGTCCGCGAGACGGAAGCCCGGATCTACCTCGGCGAGCAGGCCCACGAACTGGGGCTCGTCGATACGCTCGGGACGCGACGCGAACTCGAAGACGAGTTGGCGGAGCGACTTCGGACGGACGAGGTGACGGTCGAAGAGTTCGAGCCGGAACGGCCGTTGATGACACGCCTCGGAGCGGGAGCACAGCGGGTTGCATACGCGTTTGGGGCCGGGGTTGCCGGGATCGCAGACGACCACGAGTTCCGGCTTCGGTTGCGAAACTGAGTCGGTGCTTGCTGCTCGCCACTCGGAGTGGTGCCCACCGCGTGGTACTTGCGTGATGCATAGTACTGCGGCGGACGGGGGTATGCCCGCGAGCAGCCCGCAGGCACGTTGCGATAAATGGTTTTATCGTCGTACGGAATGCACGGATAACCGTGACAACGCTGGTCGTCTGTCTCGACCGGACCGACGACGTCGGTCGGAAGACCGGGCTTCAGTCGCCGATCGTCGGCTGGGAGGCTGTTCGGGCTCTCGTTACCGATATCGGACTTGCCGACCCGGAGGACTCGGGAGTCAATACGCTTCTCGAGACGCTGCGGGTCGGCCAGAACCTCCGCGACGAGAACGAGGAGGCGATCGTCGCGGTCGTCTCCGGTGACCGAGAGTCGATGGTCTCGGCGGACAGGGCGGTCGCCCGCCAGCTCGACGACCTCATTGCACAGCACGACCCCGATTCGGCGGTCGTCGTCATCGACAGCGGCGAGGACGAACGGCTGGTTCCGATCGTCGAAAGTCGCGTTCAGGTCGACTCGGTCGATCGGGTCGTCGTTCGGCAGGCCCGGGATATCGAGTCGACGTACTACCTGCTCAAGCAATTTCTCGCCGACGAAGAACTCCGACAGACGATTCTGGTTCCACTCGGACTGACGTTGCTCGTCTTCCCGATTCTTGCGATGGTCGTCGCCCCAGCAGAGGGGGCCGCCGCGATTACGACCGTTATCGGCCTGTTCTTGCTCTACAAGGGGTTCAGCATCGACGAAATCATAACCGGGTTCGCACACCAGGTGCGCGAGTCGCTTTACTCCGGACAGGTCTCGGTCGTCACCTACGTCGTTGCAGCGGGGCTCACGCTCGTTGGCTTCTTCGTCGGCGCACTCGGCGTTTCGAATCTCGATGGTTCCACCGGAATCGGCATTCCTGCGGTACAGTTCGCGTTCGACAGCGTTCCCTGGTTGACGATGGCCGGCCTTACCGCGAGCGCCGGGCGACTGTTAGACGAGATCATCGGCGAAGACCCGGTTCGGCGATCCTACCTCAACCTCCCGTTTATCGCCGTCGCCGTCGGTCTCGTCATCCGCGGCTTCTCCGCGTACTTCCTCGAACAACAGCAGTTACTCTCCTCGATTACGATCGTGGAGACCGAACTCGGGCCGCTGACCGTCGAGGGATTCTCGCTTGCGCCGGGCGAACGGCTCGCCGTCTTCGTCATCAGCGCGATTCTGGTGAGCCTGATCGGAGCCTGGATCGCAACCGCAGTGAGCAGTTCGGACGACGGCTCGTCCCCAGGGTCAGGATCAGGACCAGGTTCAGGAACCGGTGACGGGAACCCGAGAACCCGTCCTCAATCAGAACTCACGGACGGCGGACCGGGATCAAACCAACCCGCGTCGACGACACCGCCGTCAGCCGACGTCGAGGTTGTAACCGACGCCGACAGCACCGAGTTCAGCGACGGTGAAACCGAAACTGAAACCGAAACTGGACAGCACGCTAGGGCTGGCAGTGCAGATACCCGCACCGGTTCGAACGCCGACCCGGAACTCGAGTCCGAGGGCGGGGACGAATCTGACGATGGCCGCGAGCACACCCAGACGGACGCGTCCGAACCCGATGCCGAAGACCGCTAATCACCCGCGACTCGTCACGCATTTACTCCCCCGCTCCCACCCTCTGCTATGAGCGACAGCGACGCAGACGGCGCGTGGGTGAGCCTCTTTTCCGGTGGCAAGGACTCGTCGTGGGCGCTGTATCGAGCCCTCGAAAACGGCCTCGACGTGGACCGACTCGTCACGGTCCATCCCTCCGAGGACTCCTATATGTACCACGTCCCCGCGACCGACCTCACCGCGCTGGCGGCCGAGAGCATCGGCATCGACCTCGTCGATGTCGACCCCGCGGATCTCGAAGCCGACACCGCCCGCGACTCGAGCGCCCAGGGCGACGCCGAACTCGAACCGCTCGAAGCGGCCCTCGAGGAACTGGACGCGGATCTCGACGGGGGCATCGCAGGCGTCACGGCTGGTGCGGTCGAGAGCGAGTTCCAGACGAACCGCATCGAAGCGATGTGCGATCGACTCGACTGTGAGCTGTTCGCACCGCTGTGGCAGGAAGACCCGCGAGCGCTCGCCGAGGCGATGCTCGACGCTGGCTTCGAGATCAAGATCATTCAAACCGCGGCCTACGGACTCGACGAGTCGTGGCTCGGGCGTACGCTCGACCGCGAAGCCATCGTCGAACTCGAGACGCTCAACGAGGAGTACGGCGTCCACGTTCTCGGCGAGGGCGGCGAGTTCGAGACGCTGGTCGTCGACGGGCCGCATATGGATCGGCGGATCGACCTCGAGTACGAGACCGACTGGGACGGGACGCGTGGAACGATACGGATACTGAACGCTGAACTCGCGTAATCTGCACCGAGTCGTCGTCAGAACGGACCGTCGTCCAATTGGTCGTCCGAGTCGATCGCGACGGCTCGAATCGGTGCCCCATCGGCCTCCGTAATTGGGAGGGGAAAGGCGACGAGCGTGACAATCGACTCCTCCGCTGGCAGCGATTCGAGGCCGGTCAGGTTCTCGATGACGTACGATCCGTCCCCGAGCAGCGTGTGATGGGCTTGAAAGCCTGCCGGCTCCGAATCCGTCGCGTTCTCGGTCGGCGTCGGGTCCGGATTAAGCGTGTCCAGACCGACGCTCCAGCCTGCCTCACGACAGTGTTCGGCGGCCCCCGGCGTCAGGTACGGGTGATCGAAGTACCGATCCGTGCCCCAGTACTCGTCCCAGCCGGTGTGACAGAGCAGGAGATCCGCGGTGCCGTCCGGGGCGGGTAAGTCGGCCGCCTCGATCGATTCCCGTGGCGATTTCCCGGTACAGTCGACGAGTCGGGCGTCGAAGACGAACTCGTCGACGGCAATCGAGTCGAGTGCAGATCCGTCGCGGAAGACGTGGCTCGGCGCGTCGATGTGTGTCCCGGTGTGGCTGCCACAGTGGAGTGCGGCAACGTGATAGCCGTCATCTTCGACCGTTGCCGCCGGCGTGATGTCGACCGGCGGATCGCCGGGGAAGACGGGCATACCGGACCGAATCGAGTGGCTAAGGTCGTAGTAGGTCATGGGTCGCTGTCGGTCATTTCGCTTTCTCTCTCGCCCTCTCTCTCGCCCTCTCTTTCGCTCTCGAACGACTGTGTTTCGGCTTCGAGTGCGGCCCGCGCGTCGTCGACCCACGCCGGTTCTTCGAGTTCGATGTCGTCGCCGCGGGTGAACTCGCCGACGGTTGTTCGTGTCTGCTGGTTACCGTCGACCGTCCATCGGAGGCTGATCTCGTAGGTTTCGATAACTCCGGATGGTGTAATGGTTGTATTAAACGCCATGAACGTCCCATCGGATAGATTTCCGGCTCCTGTGAGTCGGTAGCGCTCGGCCCCTCCGGCGGTCTGTTCGACGGCAACCGAGTGCTCGACTTCGTCGAATCTGTGGATCGATACTGGAAGACTCGGCGAGTCGGGTCCGGCCGTCTGAGAGAGTACGTGCGTCTCCCCAGTCGCGTCGGTGACGCGACCGAGGTCGTCGTCGGCTGAGCGCCACTCTTGGCGGCGGATGGGGTGCTGTGTTTCGTTCGCTTCGATATACTCGGGATCGTTCTCTCGGACGGAGTACGCTGCGTCGTCGGTGACGGTCTGTGTCGTGTTCGCGACGTTGCTGAGGGTTTCGTGTTCGTCGTACCGATACGTCGTCTGTGTCCGTTCGAAGGTGGCGTTCTCGAGTTCACTGCGGTGAGCGGTCGAAAGCGCAACAGTGTCGGTGATCCCGCTCTCGCTAAGGCCGGGAGCGAGTTCGTCGTCGACGGTGAGTGGCTCCCGTTCCTCGGCGTCCGGCGACGATTCGAACGCGCTACAGCCCGCAGCCGTCACGAGCAGCGCGACGAGGAGGGCGGTGGCGAGGCGACGTATTGGTGTCGTCACCTCGACGGTCACGCTGCGATCACATAGGCGTTCGGTAGACTAACTGAGATGACCGGCGTCACGGCGTGACCGCAAGCGCCGGGTTTCACACGACGGCCCAATCCCTTTGCGAGTCGGCACTGCCGTCTTTGGTATGATCGAGAACGAACACGATCTGTTCATCCGGACGCTGCGCGAGTTCTATCACATCGAACGCGAACTCGAGGACCTCCAGTCGGAACTGGCCGACGCCGCCACCGACGAAGAACTCGAGGAGTTCTACATGGCCCACAGCGAGACGACAACGGAGCAACTCGGCCGCATCGAACCGATCTTCGACGCGATCGAGGCCGATCCGGGCGTCATCGAGAGCGAGATGCTTGATACGCTCCGGAGCGAGCGCGACGACCTGGTCGGAGACGTTCAGGACCCGGTCCTCGGCGACCTCGTCGACGCTGAACTCGGGCGGTCGATCGAGCGACTCGAGATCACGAAGCTAGAGACGCTGCTCGCACTCGCGGATCGAATGAATCTGCCGGACGAGGTCGTTGAGCCGCTCGAAACGACGAAAGCGGAGGCGACGACGGGTCTCGAACGAGTGCAGGAACGCACGGAAGTATAGGGGCCCAGAGTCCGGACGGCGGGCGCTAGAACGTAACCAACACGACGCGAGCGAGAACGAGAATCGTCGCCACCGCACCGAGCGCGACGAAGATGATGTGTTCGAGGGACGGATCGCCGGATTCGACCGGCGCTGAACTCGGTTCGGGTGCGTACGGGTCGTCCGCATCGTCACCGGTGTGGCGCTCGTCATCTCGGTTCTCCGCGTCGGTCCCTCTTGCGGAGAGGTCGATCGGAATCCGTTCGGTGGCTGATTCCGTTTCGGCACCACTCCGTTCCCTGTCACGGGCCCGGTCAGCCCCGGCGGTTGTCCCCCACTCGTCGGCCTCCCCGTGCTCGCCATCGGTCGACTCGTCGGCTGCACCCTTCGATCCGTCCGACCCAGTTACACCCGTCTCCGTCGTGCCCCAGTCGTCTCCGCGGCTGTCGGGTCCGGACGTTTCATCTGCCATACAGTGTCGTACTCGCCGTGGCGTCAAAAATCCGCCGTCCCGAACACAGGTGATCCTGGTATGCCCCGTCTCGCGTTCGTCTGCCCGCGGGTAGGGTCAGCGGCCAGGATCGACCGCGAGCGGCGTTCCCGCTCTCGCTTCCTACCGATCCGTTCGATCCCGAATGTCGCCCTCGTAGACGACTCCTCGTTCCGCGTCGATGGTGACGACCGTTCCCGCCTCCATCTCCGAAATCGTCGCCCCGCTTACCATCGGCACGTCCATCTCTCGTGCTACCAGCGCCGGATATCCCGTCATCCCTCGCCGAGCGTTGACGATGCCACCGATCTTCGAGACATCGCCCGTAAACTCCGCGTCGAACTCCGTCGGCAGCGCGAGGATGGCACCCTCCGGTACGTCGGTGAGATCGCCATCCTGAACTCGTGCCAGCGGCCCGGTCGCACGGCCCTCGACGACGACGCGGCCCGTCGTCAGCGCCTCCGCCGCGACGTGGACCTTCAACATGTTCGTCGTATTCGCGCCCTCGAGTTCGGTCATCATGCCACAGAGGACGACGACGGTATCACCGCTTTCGGCGACGCCGGCTTCCAGAGCGGCCTGGACGGCTTTCTCGACGACGGCGTCGGCTCCCTGATCGGAGACTTCGGCGTACAGCGGTGTGACGCCCCACGAGAGGGCGAGCCGGCGGCGGACGCGGTGGCTGGGCGTCGAGGCGACGACCGGGACGCCGGGACGGTACTTTGCGGTTTTCAGCGCCGTGTAGCCGGATTCGGTCGCCGCGACGATGGCGTCGGCACCGATGTCGCGGGCGAGAAAGCGCGCCGAGCGTGCCAGGGCGTCCGTTCGAGCCTCGCCGGCGGCGGGAACGCGCTGTTCGAGGAGTTCGGCGTACTCCTCGGAGTGTTCGACCTCGCGGACGATGCTGTCCATCGCGTCGACGACCGCGACGGGGTGGTCGCCGATCGCGGTCTCCGCGGAGAGCATGACGCCGTCGGTACCGTCGAGGACGGCGTTTGCCACGTCCGAGGCCTCCGCTCGGGTCGGTCGGCGGGCGTGGACCATCGAATCGAGCATCTCCGTCGCCGTGATAACCGGGAGACCGGCCTCGCGACACCGGCGGATGATGCGTTTCTGGATCATCGGTACGTCCTCCATCGGACATTCGACGCCCAGGTCGCCGCGAGCGACCATGATCCCGTCCGAGGCGTCGATAATGTCGTCTAGGTTGTCGACGGCACCGGCGCGTTCTATCTTCGAGATGATCGGAATCTCCGCGCCGGCGTCCTCGATGACCTCGTTGACCTCGTAGACGTCCGCTGTGTCCCGGACGAAACTCGCCGCCACGAAGTCGACTTCCTTCTCGGCGGCGAGTTCGAGATCCCTGCGGTCGGACTCGGTGACGACGTCGAGATCCAGGTCGACACCGGGGACGTTGACGCCCTTTCGGCCGCCCAGTTCGCCGCCCGTATCGACGTGTGCCACCACGGCGTCGCCGTCGCGTTCGCGAACGGTCGTCTCGATCAGTCCGTCGTCGAGCAGAATTCGATCGCCCGGTTCGACGGCACCAACCGGCAGCGAGAGGCCGACGGTTTCGGGCGTGGCATCGTCCCCTTCGACGAACCTGATCTCCGAGTCGGTTTCGAGCGTGACCGTCTCTCCCTCGGGGAGCGGTGCAGTCCGGATTTCCGGCCCCTGCATGTCCAGCATGACGGAGACGGGTTTCTCTCGTTCCTCGTCGACCGAGCGAACGCGGTCGATGAGTGCGGCACGATCCTCTCGAGTTCCGTGACTCGCGTTCAGCCGAGCAACCGACATGCCGGCGTCCGCGAGGTTCCGGATCGTCCGGCGATCGCTCGAGGCAGGCCCGAGCGTACAGACGATCTTTGCGTTTCTCATGCCTTGTGCTATCGCGAGCACGGGCAAAAAGATAGGTGACTTACTCGGGGCCGAGTGTATCCTTTCCCGTCATGTGCCACGGCAACCGTTATGTTAGATACACTCATTCCAATAGCGAATCCCAATATACGCGCTACTGTTCTCCTTGACCAAAATTTTCCTATATTAGTCCCCATGTCACTCTTATATTCATGCTGGGTCCGGTAACCAAGGATCGGTACTGCTGGCGTCGCTTCCGTTATCGCCGCTAGGTCGTCTCGAAAGCGAGCGTGAGCAATTGCGATCACAGAAGCGAAATAGAGACCGTGAACTCGAACGGCCGTCTACTGCACCTTTTCGCCGACGACGGCGTCGTCGTGGGTCGTCAGCAGGTCCGCCTCGTCGCCTGCAGCGAGGATCATGCCGTTGGATTCGACGCCGAATAGCTCGGCGGGTTCCATATTCGCGAGCAGGATGCACTTCTCGCCAGGGAGTTCGTCGAGGTCGTGGAGTTGCTTGATTCCGGCGACGATCTGGCGGGTTTCGAAGCCGATGTCGACTTCGAGTTTCGCGAGGTCGTCCGCGCCGTCGATTCCCTCGGCCGACTCGATACGCCCGACGCGAATGTCGAGTTCTTGGAAGTCTTCGAAACCGATGCGGTCCTCGATGAGCGGCTCGAGGGCGTCGGTGTCCGCGGTGGCGTCTGCCATGGCAGCCGATTCGTCCGAGGCGGTGTCGTCGGTTTCGGTTTCCGTCTCTTCGCCTTCGGCTTCGTCCTCGTCCTCGTCTTCGTCTTCATCGCCGCCCGCCGCCGCGACGCGTTCTGCGAGTTTCTCGTTGAGTTCGTCGACGCGGTCGTCTTCGATCTTCGCGAAGAGTTCACCGGGTTCGTCGAAGGTTCGGGGCGGTGCCTCGAGCGCGTCTTCGAGGTGGGCGTCCGCAATGTCGCCGTCTTCGCCCAGTTGTTCCCAGAGGCGCTGGGCCTTTTCTGGTGCGATAGGTTCGAGGAGGACGCCGACGGCCTTGGCGATCTGGACGCAGTCGCGAATGACCTGTGCGGCCCGTTCGGGGTCGTCGTCGGTGAGCTTCCAGGGTTCGTTACGCTGGATGTACTCGTTGCCGAACTGGGCGAGCTGGGTCGCGGCCTGCCCGATGTCCCGGAGCGAGTAGTCGTTGACGGCCTCTCGGGTGTCGCCGATCGCCCCTTCGATGCGCTCTGACACCTCTTCGGAGACGTCCGCCTCGGGGGTGCCCTCGTAGTTGCGGTAGGCAAAGAGCAGCGAGCGGTACCAGAAGTTGCCGACGGTGCCCACTAACTCGCCGTTGACCTTCTCCTGGAAGGCGTCCCAGGAAAAGTCCACGTCCTGCTGGAGGCCGCCGGTGGTCGTCAGGTAGTACCGCAGCAGATCGGGGTGAAGGTCCTCGTCAAGGTATTCGTTCGCCCAGATTGCACGATTGCGACTCGTCGAGAGGCCCTTGCCGTTGATCGTGATGAAGCCGGTCGCGGCGACGGCGCGGGGCGTGTTGTAGTCGGCACCCTCGAGCATCGCGGGCCAGAAGATGGTGTGGTGCTGGATGATGTCGCGGCCAATGATGTGGACGATTTCGCCGTCGTCCTCCCAGACGCGCCGCCAGTCGTACTCGTCGGTCCCGACGCGCTCTGCGTACTGCTTCGTGGAGGAGATGTACTCGACCGGCGCGTCGACCCAGACGTAGAGGACGATGTCCTCGGTCGTCTCATTGTCGCCGTTCGGATAATCGATCCCCCACTCCATGTCGCGGGTGAGACACCAGTCTTGCAGCCCCTCTTCGATCCACTGGCGGGGCTGGTTGCGTGCGTTCGAGGTCCCCTCCAGTCCGTCGAGGAACTCGGTCAGGAAGTCCGCGAATTCGGAAACCTCGAAGAACTTGTGCGTGCGCCCGCGGTACTCCGCCGGGTTCCCGGTGACCGTACTCTTCGGCTCCTCGACTTCGCCCGGTTCGAGGTGGCGCTGACAGCCCTCGTCGCACTCGTCGCCGCGGGCCTTCGCGCCGCAGTAGGGACAGGTTCCCTCGACGTACCGATCCGGGAGATACTGGTCGGCATCCGGATCGTACGCGACCTGGATCTCCTTCTCGTAGATGTACCCCTCCTCGTCCAGCGTCCGGACGATCTCCCGGGTCAGTTCCGTGTTCGTCTCGTCGTGGGTGTGGCCGTAGTTATCGAACTCGACGTTGAACTTCGGGAACGTCTCGGCGTACTGTTCGTGCCACTCCAGGGCGAACTCCTCCGGATCGACCCCCTCCTGCTCGGCGTTGACGGCGATCGGGGTGCCGTGCATGTCCGACCCGGAGACGTAGGCCGTCTCCTGGCCGAGCGTTTCGAGCGCACGGCTGAACGCGTCAGCGCCGATGTATCCCCGCAGGTGACCGATGTGCAGGTCGCCGTTCGCGTAGGGCAACCCGCAGGTCACGACCGCGGGACGGTCCGTCGGAAAGTCGTCGTTGGTAGTGCTCATATGCGTGGTCAGTCGGTCGCGGGCGTAAAACCCGCCGGTTTCGATTTCTCGCCGGGATGCATTTCTTGTCACTCACAAGCCGCGAACACAGCCGGCGAACAGCTGAACTCGGATACCCGGGTTTCGACGCCACGAGAAGCCTGTATTCCGTATGACCGGTCGCGTTCGCGGCACTCCACCCGGAGACGGCGCTGTCGCTACATCCGCATGGGACGAGAACAGTCAGCGTCGACAGCACGCGTCGTCATTCGTACGCATACGTACGCAGTCGTGCTCTATAACGTTGACGTGTGTTGGACCGATTCGTTTCAGTATTCAGCCGTCCCCCCTGCCCTTTCTCGTCGCGCCGGTCAGTCGCTACTCGAGTCGCCGGCGCTGCCCGGTGTCGGTCCGTTCCGGCACGTCCGTGACTGGTCCGTCTCGGAGCCGCCGCTGGGGCTCGCCGAGTTCAGGTTCGTCCTCGCCGGTCCAGTTTCCGCCGGGCGGGGGCTGGTTTCGGTTCCGGCTGTCCCCGGTTGGCCGCCGAGGTCGTCGAGGTCGGCGACGAGCGCCTCGAGCATCTCGCGGGTCACGTGTGGCATGCAGACGATGCGGAGGTCGTCGGTGCCGGTTCGGGAGATGCGCCAGCCCGCGTCGCGAAGCGCCTCGAAGGTCGCGGCGGGAACGTCGGCCGCGACGAGCGGGAGTTCGGGGGCGACGACGTCGTAGCCTCGCGCCGTCAACGCGTCGGCGAGCCACTCGGCGTTGGCCTGCGAGCGGGTATACTGCTCGCGATAGCCTGCGGGCCAGAGTTCGTCCATCGCGGCGACGGCGCTCGCGACGCCGGCCCCGGACCGCGTTCCGGTGAGCGTCGCCTGCGAGGTCGATTCGAGGTAGGGCGTGTCGACGGCGAGTTCGTCGAGGAGAGTATCCTCTCGGACGAGCAGGCCGCCGGCGGGAACCGCGGCCTGGCCCATCTTGTGGGGGTCGATCGCCATGGTGTCGACGGGGGCGTGATCGAAGTTCCAGTCGTGATCGGTAAACGGCAGGACGAAACCGCCCCAGGCGGCGTCGACGTGGAGCATGGCGTCGACGGACTGCGCTATGTCGCCGAGTTCGGGAATCGGGTCGACGCGGCCGTACTCGGTGGTGCCGGCGACGCCGACGATCAGGGCGGTGTCGTCGTCGACGCAGGCGCGGACGGCGTCGAGGTCGGCCCGGTGGTCGTCGTCGGTGGGGACGAGTTGGAGGTCGACTTCGAGCAGGGTGGCCGCCTTCTGAAAGCTAAAGTGGCCGGATTCTGGCATGACGATGGTGGGTGTCGCCGTCTCGGCGCGTTCGCGGGCGATTCGGACGGCCTGGATGTTCGCTTCGGTCCCACCGCTCGTGACGTATCCGGCTGGATCCGCGAGACCGGCGATTTCGCCCAGTCGCTCGATAGCCTCGTCTTCGAGTGACGAAATCGCGGGGTACGTCCCGGGATCGCCGGGGTTCGTCGCGAGAAATCGTTCGGCCGCCTCCCGTGCGACCGGGTGGGGCTCCGTACACATCGACGAGAGCACCCGGTCGAACGCTTGGGGCTCGATTTGCATATCACGTACGTCGGCTGTCGGCGGTTTAGTAGTTGCGTTGTCGGATTTCGAACCCGTTCCGGGCCCGGGCGGTTATCGAACCGAATCCAGCAGCAACTTCTGCTCGACGCGTTTGACCTCGTGCTGGACGTCGCGGACGGCGTCGATGTTCGCCGAGACCGAGTTGATGCCCTCGTTGACGAGGAACTGGACCATCTCGGGCTTGGAGCCGGCCTGCCCGCAGATGCTCGTATCGACATCGCGTTCGCGACACGTCTCGATCACGTCGCCGATCAGGCGCAGGACCGAGGGGTGGAGTTCGTCGAACCGGTCGGCGACGTGTTCGTTGTTGCGGTCGACTGCGAGCGTGTACTGGGTGAGGTCGTTGGTGCCGAAGGAGGCGAAATCGATGCCCGCGTCGGCCATCTCTTCGACCGCCAGTGCCGAAGCCGGCGTTTCGATCATCACGCCCCACTTGCGTTTGTCGGGGTCGATGCCGGCCTCGGTCATGAGCTTCTTAGCCCGATAGACGTCCTCGGCGTCGTTGACCAGCGGGAACATGATCTCGACGTTGTCGTAGCCCATCTCGTAGAGCCGACGGAACGCCTCGAGTTCGTGAGCGAACACGTCGGGGCGATCGAGCGAACGACGGATGCCCCGGTAGCCGAGCATCGGATTGTGTTCCTCGGGTTCGTCCGCGCCGCCCTCGAGCTGGCGGAACTCGTCGGTCGGCGCGTCGAGGGTTCGAACGCGAACCGGACGCGGATAGAACTCGTCGGCGACGCCGCGGATGCCCTCGACGAGTTCGGTAATGTAGTCGTCCTCGCCGTGTTCCTCGATGAACTTCGCGGGCGTCTGGTTCAGCGAGAGGATCATGTGTTCCATGCGCAGGAGGCCGACGCCGTCGGCGCCGGTCGCGGCGGCGCGTTCGGCGGCCTCGGGGATGGAGACGTTGACCTTTACCTCGGTTGCGGTCATCGGCTTGACCGGTGATTGTGGGCGGACCTCCTCGACGGGTTCGGTCTCCTCTTCGGGTTCGACTTCCTGGCCTTCGAGAATCGCGCCCTTGTCTCCGTCTAAGGTGATGACGCGGCCGTCCTCGAGGACGGTCGTGGCGTTGGTCGTGCCGACGACGGCGGGGACGCCGAGTTCGCGCGAGACGATGGCGGCGTGGCTGGTCATGCCGCCCTCGTCGGTGACGATTCCCGCGGCGCGTTTCATCGCGGGGACCATGTCGGGCATGGTCATCTCGGTGACGATGATGTCGCCGTCGCTGACCTTGTCCAGGTCGTCGAGTTTCGTGACGATGCGAGCGGCTCCGCTGACCGTGCCGGGGCTCGATCCGAGGCCGTCGACGATGACATCGCCGGTGCCAGCGTCCGCGGTCGAGTCCTCAGCGTCGCTGCCGCCGGCCGCCTGCACGCCGCCGCTGCCGTCGGTAAGGCCCTGTGCCGCGTCCGCGCCGCCGGCACCCGATCCCGTGGCGGCGTCGGCCGCGCTCTCGTCGTCGATCGTCGTGATCGGGCGCGACTGGAGCATGAAGACCTCGCCGTCGGCGATCGCCCACTCGACGTCCTGCGGATCGTCGTAGTGGTTCTCGACGCGTTCCCCGAGGTCGACGAGGGTATCGATCTCCGCATCGTCGATGACGCGGGCGTTCCGTTCGTCCTGGGGAACCTCCCGCTCGACGGTTTCGCCGGTTGCCTCGTCCTTGACGTGCATCACCTTCTTCTCGGCGACGGTGTATTCGATCGAGCGGTCGTCGCGGCTGACGATGTAGTTGTCCGGAGAGACGGCCCCGGAGACGACCGCCTCGCCGAGTCCCCAGGCGGCCTCGATGATCATCGTCGGATCGCCGGTCGAGGGGTGGCTGGTGAACATCACGCCGGACTTCTCGGCGTCGACCATCTGCTGGACGACGACCGCGATGTTGACCGCGGAATGGTCGAAGCCCTGCTCCTGGCGGTAGTAGATCGCCCGTTGCGTAAAGAGGGAGGCCCAACACTCCCGAACTCGTTCGAGCAGGTTTTCCTCGGTGACGTTGAGGAACGTCTCCTGCTGGCCCGCGAAGGAGGCGTCGGGCAGGTCTTCCGCCGTCGCGGAGGAGCGAACGGCGACGAAGGCGTCCCCGTCGCCGACCTCGGAATAGGACTCGAGAATCTCCTCGCGCAGGTCCTCGGGGAACGGCGTCTCGAGGATGAGTTCCTGCGCGCGGTCGGCGGCGTCCGCGAGCGCGGCCGAATCCTCGACGTCGACATCGACCGCCGCGAACAGTTCCTCGTCGATGCCGGCCGCTTCGATGAACGACCGGTAGGTCCCGGCGGTGACGACGAAGCCCGGCGGTACGGGGAGCCCGGCTCCGGTAAGCTCGCCCAGAGAGGCGCCTTTGCCGCCGACCTTCTCGAGATCGCCGGCGTTGATTTCGTCCAGCCAGAGTACAGCCATCTGTAGTTGTGTGGACAGGGGACCCGATAAAGAAGGTTGCGAACGATCCGCACGATTCGCTACTCAGAACCGAATGAACACTTCCGCAGAGCGGCGAATTTCGCCGTGGTTTCCGTCAGAGAAGCGGACGATTCAGGCCTCGAGAATCTCATCCTCGTCGTCGTCAGGAACGGCAATCGATCCATCGAGTACCGTTACACCACGACCGCCGACCCGGACCGTCGGTCCGTCGAGTTCAGCGCGGACGTATCCGGGCCGGTCGACGTAGTGGCCTTGCTCGAGGCGGAGTTCCGCGGGCAGGTCGTCGTCGAACGCGCCGAAGCGATCGAGGTAGGCGGTGACAGCGCCGCTGGCCGTGCCGGTAACCGGGTCTTCGGGGACGCCGGCCCCGGGTGCGAACATTCGGCCGTGCAGCGTCGAGTCGGCGTCGAGCGCGTCGAAGGTGAAGAGATAGACGCCGGCCGCGCTGAACTCGTCGGCGAGGTCTTCGATCGCGCCCATATCGGGCGTCGCGTTGCCGAGGTCAGAGAGGTACGTGATCGGGACGATCAGGAAGGGGAGGCCGGTCGAAGAGACGGCGAGCGGGATGTCGTCGCGCGCCCCTTCGAGCGCGGCCTGTTCGACGCCGAGGGCGTCGGCGACGCGGTCGTATCCGGCGTCGACCTCGCGGATCTGGGGCGCATCCTGGGTCATCCAGACCGTTCCGTCGGCGTCGATGTCGATGTCGAGCACGCCGACGTTTGTCTCGAGCGTCGTCGTGCCGGACTCGAGGCCCTCGTCGTGGAGGTGAGCGAAACTGCCGATCGTGGCGTGCCCGCAGAGGTCGACTTCCTGGGTTGGCGTGAAGTACTGCACGCGGTAGTCGGCCTCGTCGCTTTCTTGGAGGAAGGCCGTTTCGCTGAGGGCCATCTCGTCGGCGATAGCCTGCATCTGGGCCGTCGAGAGGTCGTCGGCAGCCGGCACGACGCCGGCGGGGTTGCCGGCCAGCGGTTCGTCGGTGAAGGCGTCGACCTGCAGGACGCGGGTCGTCCGCGCGCTCCCGGCGGCAGAATCGGTGGGCATATTCGGAGATACGCTCGCAGAGTCTTCGGCCTTTTGACTCGTCGCGTCGATGCGGCCCGTTACCCGTCAGTCGCTCTCCGAGGGCTCGGTCTCCGACTGCGGTGCTACCGAATCGAGTTCAGTCGCCGA
Source organism: Natrialba aegyptia DSM 13077 (assembly GCF_000337535.1). Classification (GTDB taxonomy): domain Archaea; phylum Halobacteriota; class Halobacteria; order Halobacteriales; family Natrialbaceae; genus Natrialba; species Natrialba aegyptia. The sequence continues at coordinate 218,236 of NZ_AOIP01000015.1, read as the reverse complement.
CGCTCCGCTGCCGGCGTGGGTCCCGACCGGCGGCAGATTGACCTCGGCCGCCGGGGATGCGTCGAGATCCGTCTCGGTCTCGAGGTCGCTCATTTCGCCGGCTTCGCGCGCATCCTGATCGATGCGCATCGAACAGAACTCGACGCCGCACATCGAGCAAAAGCGCGCCTCCTTGTAGTTGTCCCCCGGAAGCGTCTGATCGTGGTACTCTCGCGCGCGGTCGGGATCGAGCGCGAGGCGGAACTGCTCGCGCCAGTCGAACTCGTACCGAGCCGTCGAGAGCGCATCGTCCCAGTCGCGAGCGCCCTCCCGACCGGTGCCGATATCGCCCGCGTGGGCGGCGATCCGGTACGCCGCCAGTCCCTCGCGAACGTCCTCTTCCTCGGGCAGCCCGAGGTGCTCTTTCGGCGTCACGTAACAGAGCATCGCCGCCCCGGCCTGGGCTGCCATCGCCGCGCCGATCGAACTCGTGATGTGGTCGTAGCCGGGGGCGATGTCGGTCACCAGCGGCCCGAGGACGTAGAAGGGCGCGCCGTCGCAGACCTCCTGCTGGCGCTCGACGTTCTCGGCGACCTTGTGCATCGGGATGTGGCCCGGCCCTTCGACCATCACCTGCACGTCGTATTCCCAGGCGCGCCGGGTCAGGTCGCCGAGGGTGTCGAGTTCAGCGTACTGGGCCTCGTCGCAGGCGTCGGCGATACTGCCGGGGCGGAGGCTGTCCCCGAGGCTGAACGTCACGTCGTGGTCGGCGAAAATCTCGCAGATGTCGTCGTAGACCTGAAAGAGCGGGTTTTGCTCGCCGCGTTCTTCCATCCACTTCGCCATGATCGACCCGCCGCGGGAGACGATCCCGGTCGTGCGGCCGTCCGTCAGCGGCAGGTGTTCCGCCAGGATGCCGGCGTGGATCGTCATGTAGTCGACGCCCTGTTTCGCCTGCTTTTCGATGACGTCGAGCAGCAACTCCGTCGTGATGTCTTCGGGGCTTCCGGCCCGCTTGACGGCCTCGTACAGCGGCACCGTCCCGATCGGGACCGGCGAGTGCTCGATCTGCATCTCCCGAATCTCGTCCAGATCGGTGCCCGTGCTGAGGTCCATCACGGTATCCGCACCGTAGTGAACCGCCGTGTGAAGCTTCTCGAGTTCGGTGTCGCGATCGCTCGTCGTCTCACTGTTGCCGATGTTGGCGTTGACCTTCGTGGCGAACTCGCGGCCGATCGTCATCGGGTCGAGCGCGTCGTGGTGTCGGTTGGCCGGGATCACGGCCTGTCCCTCGGCGACCTGCTGGCGGACGAACTCGGGGTCGCGGTTCTCGCGGTCGGCGACGCGTTCCATCTCGTCGGTAACCGTTCCCTCGCGGGCGGCTGCTAGCTGGGTGGATGGCATCGATAACTAGGTTGTACTATCGAGTTATAAATAACTGTCCTTCTAGGCTAATACGCCGATAGAATCCACTCTATGGCAGAAATACGGGGAATACTGGGAAAAACTCGAACGGCGCTGGCTACTGGTCGAGCGAGCCGACCGGCCCTCCCCGAACACGAAGCGACAGCGAGTCGTCGGGCTCGTCGGGTATCGAAACCGTGACCGTCGCCGCTGCTGTCCTCGTTTCGTTTTCCGCCTCGCGCTCCGTTTCTGGAACCGTCACCGTCGTTCGTTCCCCATCGATCGCGAGCCAGTAGGTTCCCGGCACGGCGGTGATCGTGGCAGTCACGTCGACGGAGTCGCCCGACCGGATTTTGCCGCCGAACGAGAGGGAGTCGAGCGTCGGCGACGGCGTCTCGACCGCCAGATCCACGTCGATGGTGTGATCCATCGTCGTCGTGTAGACCGGCACGGACGCCGTCGGCTCCGGGCCAGTGCCGCTCTCGGATTCCTCGTCCGGTTCGGCGGTCAGCACCTCGACGCCGAGTTCGGTTTCGACGGCCGCGATCCGATTACAGATCGTTTGTTGGCTCGAGCCGGCAAAAAGCAGGCCGACGAGCGCGCCGTCGTCGAGGAAGACCGGCGAGCCGCTGTCGCCGGGTTCGGACAGCGGCCCGGCGACGAGTTGCTCGCGGAACAACGCGGGCTCTTGATCGCCGATATCCACGCGGACGCTCGCGCTCGTGGCCTCGAGTTCGGCGCTCGTGACGCCCGACGTGCGGCCCGTTTTCGTCACCGTTTCGCCCCGGAGTGCGGCGTAGTCGTCCCGGTAGACGCCGGTCGGCCACGACTCGTCGAGTTCGTAGTACGTCGCCGTCTCCTGTTCGGGATCGATCGAGCGGGCGGCGACGTCGACGCGCCCGTCGTCTTCGATCGGAACGTAGCCGACGAGTTCGCCGACCGCGTCGGCGTCGGCGGTGCCGCCGTCCTGTGGCGAGGGTTGGAGGATCGGCTCGCCGAATTCGGCCGCGTTCGAGCGGGCGTAGGTGTGGTTGTTCGCCAGTCGGACGAGGTCGCCCGCGGCCACGTCTTCGCGCCAGCGCGCGGCCGACGCCTCCGGGTCGTCGACGCGGGCCGGATACGGCCCGGCGGTGGCGGCCGTCGAATTGGCGTTGATTTCGCTGACGCCACCGGGGACGGGCCGGTGGCGGTCCTGCCGACCGGGCGCAGCCTCGGGGACCGCCTCGATCGGTTCCGTATCCGTTTCGGTGTTCGCATCCAGCGCGTCGAACCCTTCGCGCGTCTCGTCGTAGCCCGCGTCGACGACCGTCACGTCCACGTCGTCCCCGGCATCGGCCAGACGGGTTTCCACGTCGTCCGCGGCGTCGAGCGCCGATTTCGGCCGCTTCTGCGAGACGAACACCGTGAGTTGCTCTGCGTCCTCGTCGTAGTCGACGCCGATCACGTTCTCGCACTCGAGTAAGAACTCGTAGTCTGGTGTCGAGGGCATCGGTCACGTAACCGTTCGTGATACCGTTAGTTATAGCTGGATATTATTACACGATAGTCTAAGACGGATAAACGAGGCGTCTTTCAGCCCACTTATAATGGTCGCCCCATTCTGTCCCGAGTAGGTGGCCACCAGATGTCCGATCTACCGGACGATTTCGACTGTACGATTACGAACTGGGAGTACATTTACAGCCTCTGTCGCGACGTCAGCGACGACGTTCGCCGCGACGAGTTCGAACCGGACGTCATCGTCGCCCTCGCACGCGGTGGCTGGTTCGCGGGACGGTGTCTGTGTGACTTCCTCGGCCTGAACGACCTGACGAGCCTGAAGATGGAACACTACGTCGGGACGGCGGAGAAGTCGGGCGAGCCGACCGTCCGGTATCCGATGCCGGAGGGCAGCGTCGAAGGCAAGGACGTGTTGATCATCGACGACATCGCCGACACCGGCGGCTCGATCAAACGCGCATACGAGTACGTCGAGGACCGAAACGCTGGCGAGGTCCGCACTGCAACCCTGCAACTGCTCGGCACGAGCGAGTTCGATCCGGACTACGTCGGCGAACAACTAGAGACCTGGACCTGGGTCGTCTACCCCTGGAACTTCATCGAAGATATGATCGACCTGCTCTCGAGCGCGATGGAGCAAGCCGACCAGGAGACGTTCTCGCAGGAGGATCTGCGCCACTATCTCACCGAGTTCCACGGGATCGAACGGATCGAGATGGAAATCGCCCAGCCGAACCGGCTCACGGAAGTCCTTTCGGAGATGGAACGCCGAGAGGAACTCGAGATGCGCGACCACGGAGAGTGGGCGCTTTGTAGCGATTCGTAGGGATTCGCCGACCGCCTCGATGTCTCCGATTGCAGTCACCAGCCCGGTGAACCACGCTTTCGCTATCCGTACGACGGTCGACTGACGGACACGAACTCGAGTCAACGAACGGACGAGACGCGTCGCTCGTACCCTGGCGCGTGCTCGTGTCCGAGAAGCACGCAGCTCCCGTGTATTCCGAGCGACGCGACCAGCGCGAGGAACGGATCGAGCGGTACAACCGTCAGAGATCTCGGTAACAGCAGCGTAGACAGCACCGGCAGGTACGCAACAGGCAGCACGACCGCGATCCAGAACGCGATCGCACGCACACCGGCGACGGCAGTTTCCTGCAGTCGCTTCCCGACGGAACGGTCCGTTGATTCGACGGAAGTCGACATCGATTACCACCTATCCGGAATCACGCTACTCGCTGAACTCGTCATCGGGGCACGCCATTCGCGTCGAAATCGTCGTTAGATCCACCGTTCCCGCCGCGTCGAGTTCAGCCTGCGTCGTCGAGGTGTTACAATCGAAGTACGTCGCGCCGATGCGTTCGTGGTCGGTCGCGTCCGTTTCGAGGACGGTCACGTCGAGACTGTACTCGCCGCTCTCCGCGAGTTCGATCTCGGCGGTCGCACCCGGTTCGAGCGTGTACACGCCGTCGAAGGTCGGATCGGACGATTCTTCGAGCAGGATGCGCGTCGTCCAGGTCTGTGCTGTCGGATTGTGAACGACGACTCCGTGTTGGGCGTCGGCCGATTCCCGTTCGGAAGCACCCGGCACGGCTCCGACGGTCGTCGAGTTCGTCTCGTCGCGTTCGACGGTCGTCGTTACGACTCCCCGGCAGGCCATGAGCGTGGAGACGACGGACGACTCGAGCGTGCCGTCGTCCCGCACGGCGACGGTCGCCGTCGTCGCGTTGCAGTCGAACTGATCGCGGCCGACGGTGACCGTTTCCGCCTGCTCGGCGTCCGGGAGGGTCGCGCGAACGGTGAACTCGTCGAGATCGGAGAGCAAGACGTGAACCGCCGCGTCCGCGCCGAGTTCGAACGATTCCTCGAGAACGGTCGTTCCGTTTCGCTCGATGACGAGCGCGGGCGTGTGCGTCTCGCTCGCTCGGTTCGTGAGGGCGACCTGCACCGGCTTTCGAAGGCCGCTGTCCGCGAGCGTCTCGTCACCGATGCGCCGATCCGCGGTCGCCCCGCTCTCGACGGTGGTCGGTTGGGATTCCGCCTGCGTCGCCAGCGATCGGGCGTCGCTTTCGGGTTCTGATTCCGAGTCCGGTTCCGACTCCGATCCCGGATCGGCCGTCGCGTCCGTTTCAGAGAGACAGCCGGCTGCCGCGGTCGTCAGTCCGATTCCGATCGATGCCAGAACGGTTCGTCGTTCCATACAGTCCCGTTCGGTGGGAGGTCCTTCCCACTATCCCAAACTCAAAGCCGCCTTTGAGTCCCGTTCGTCGCCCGAATTCCACCGGTCACTCGCCGCCGCCGGCTCGTCGCCGCGTCGCCGGTCGATACCGCATCCAGTACCAGTAGCCCACCCAACACCCGATCGCGAACAGTCCAGCCCCGAGCACGAACCCGCCGGGCCCGGTTGCGAACTCGAGAAGTGACTCGCGAAGCGTCGGCTCGGGTGGCTGTGCGGTACTGAGCAGTCTCGGCTGTGCCGGTTGCGGTGCGTTCCACCGCGTGTGAACGAGCGCACTCACGAGACCCACGAACACGCTCGCACCGAGCACTCGCTGCAGTGCACCCGAAAGCGACGGCGTCGTCTGCTCGGCCCCAGTATACAGCACCAGCGGACCGTTCGCCGGCGCATAGACGTCCATCTCCCGTCCCTGGCTCGAGTACCACGTCCCGGCAACGACGATCAGATCCGCTTCGACGAGGCGCTCGAGATGATAGCTGACGTTCTGCACCGAGGCGTCCATCCGATCGGCGATATCCGACGCCGTCCGCGGCTCCTCGTAGAGCATCGCGAGAATCGTCCGCGCCGTCGTCGACGAGACGGATGACAGTATGTGTTCGGCTTCCGTCTCGGTGAACTCGACGAGTTTCGGCTCGGTTTCGCGGTCGTCCAATGCCGACGATGGTTTCAGCGGAAAGAGAGAGCTCATCGTACCTACAGTCCCGTTTTCACCGGGGTGATATATTCGTACGCGAAACTCAAAGATCCCTTTGAGTTTGTGAACGACACGCAGTGCGACGATTTCGACCGCCGAAACGACCCGGTTCGCCAGCGATGGGAACCAGTGCCAGCGGTGGTCGGCACCCGCGACTATTCCGCGAACGATTCGGAATCTGGCGTGGGGTCGGGTTCTGCGTCCGTTTCCGCTGCTGTTCCCGTTTTCGATTCCGTCCTCGTTTCCGCTTCGCGGTCCGGGCCGACCGTCCCCGCCTCGCCTGCAGTCGCTGACGCGGCGTCCGTGGAGTCGGTTTCGCTCGTTTCGTCGACGATCGACTCCGTCCAGGTCCCGCGGGTAAACCACGCAGTCGCCGCGATCGCGCCGACGATGTCGCCGATGACGACGCCGGCCCAGATGCCCGTCGGGCCCCAATCGAGGACGAAGGCGAGGATGTAGGTGACGGGGACGCGGACGACCCACAGGCCGAGGACGGCGAACGCGAGTGCGGTCTTCGTGTTCCCCGCGCCGCGGAACGCGCCCTGAACCACCTGCATGACGCCCATGAAGACGAACGCGACCGCGGAGAACCGCAGGTAGGTCACACCGTAGTCGATCGTCGCCGCCCGTCCTTCCGCCTCCGCCGTCAGGAACACCGAGACGAACGGTTCCGGCAGCAAGAACGCGAGCACGCCCGCGACGAACATGATCGATCCGATCACCCCCGCAGCGATCCAGACGGCCCGCTTTGCGCGATCCGCCATTCCTGCACCCAGGTTCTGGCCGACGATCGAGTCCGTCGCCTGTCCCATGCCGAGCGCCGGCAGGAACGCGAGCGATACCAGCCGGTTCCCGAGCCCGTAAGCGGTGACGACTTCGGCTGGAAACGTGACGACGATCGCCATCATCGCAACCAGCGCAAGCGCCGTCATCGACTGCTCGAACGCCGTCGGAACGCCCAATCGCGTAATCTCGCGGACGTACTCGAGGCGCGGCCGAATATGTGACGCCTTGATCGCCGGTCCGGTGTCCGTATAGTACAACAGGTAAAATCCGATCGCCGTCGCAATAGCGCGCGAGATGACCGTCGCAACGGCCGCTCCCTGAACCTCGAGTCGCGGGAGCGGGCCGACCCCGAAGATCAGCAGCGGGTCGATCGCGACGTTGATGATGACGCTGATGAACATCACTCGCATCGGCGCGCGCGTGTTCCCGTAGCCGCGCATGAGCGCGACGAAGACGAAGAAGCCGAATACGGACGGCAACCCGAGGAAGAACACCTCCAGGTACTCCGCGGCGAGCGGGATGATCGCCGCCTCGGTGTCGGGATCGGACGGTAACGCGGCGAGCATCGGATCGCTCAGTAGATACCCGAGGATACCGAGTCCGACCGCGACAAGCGAAATAAACGACAGCGTTTGCCCGGCGATGATCCCGTCCTCGTCGCTGTCGGCCCCCGTGTGCTGGGCGATCAGGATCGCTCCGGCAGTCGTAAACCCGCTCCCGACCGCAATCAGCAAGAAGAGCAACGGAAACGCGAGGCTCACCGCACCGACGGCGGCGGGCGAGAGCGCCCCGAGCCACAGCGTGTCGCCGACGTTGTAGGCGACCTGCAACAGTTGAATAACGACGAGCGGCCAGGCCAACCGAAACATCGGTCGGACGAGTTCACCTTCGGTAAGGGAGTTCTCGTCCGCCGTCGCGCCAGCAGACATATCCGCACAGTGTCGGGCGGCGTACTTGACCACTCGGGAGATGTGGTACCGTATTGCACTCGTCGGCGAGAGCGCCGGGCGTGTGTGCACCCGAGAATCCGGACCGTTTACGGTGCTCCTCCGACGATGCTCGCCCATGACGATCGGAGTTATCGGCGGCAGCGGCATCTACGAGGCGCTTCCGCTCGAAAATACACGTACGGAGACCGTCACCACGCCTTACGGCGACCCCAGCGACGACGTGACGCTGGGTGAACTCGCCGGCAAGGAGGTAGCGTTCCTGCCGCGCCACGGCGAGGACCACCAGCACACGCCGACCGACGCGCAGTACCGGGCGAACATTTACGCGCTCAAATCGGTCGGCGTCGACCGCGTCATTTCGACGAACGCGGTCGGCAGCCTCCGCGAGGATCTGCCGCCTCAGACGCTCGTCGTTCCGGATCAGATCTTCGATCGGACGAAACACCGCTCGCCGACGTTCTTCGGTGACGGCATCGTCGTCCACATGGGCTTTGCCGAACCGTACTGTCCCGAGATGGTCGAGCACCTCGCCGATGCGGCCGCAGCGGTGACCGATGCGGAGACGAAGACGGAGCGGGGTGGCACCTACGTCTGCATCGAGGGCCCACAGTACTCCACGCGAGCGGAGAGCGAGTTCTATCGCTCGCAGGGGTGGGACGTCGTCGGCATGACGACGATTCCGGAGGCCAAACTCGCCCGCGAGGCCGAACTGAGCTACGCGACGGTCGCGGGGATAACCGACTACGACGTCTGGAAGCAGGACAACGAGGTGACGCTCGAGGAGGTCCTCGAGAACGCCGCGGCAAATCAGGACTCGATCAACGCCGTGATCGAACGCGCGATCCGAACGATGCCCGAGGACTTCGAAAGCGACGCCTGGAGTGCACTCGAGGGGACGATCAACACGCCGACGGAGGCGGTCCCCGACGAGACGCGCGAACGCGTGGATCTGCTGGCCGGTGAGTACCTCGACTGATTTATCACACACGAAATAAATACATGTGGGTGACTATCACCCGAACCAAATATAATTGGCACACTGACTATCACCATCGGGGACATAGCATAAGATATGAGCCCCGATTCCGAGTGCCACTCTCGCCCGACAGACGACTCGGCCGGTCAAGCGCACGCCAGTCTGACGGCCACTCCGTCCGACCGAGACCGCTCGCTGTCGCTCGAGACCCCGATTTCCCCTCGAAAGCGCGACACGCTGCAATTTCTCCTCGATACTGACGGCCCCGTCACGATCCGTGCCGTAACGGATCACGTGGCAGCCGCGGAACACGAAACCGCTCCAACAGCTCTCTCCGCCGATCAGCGGCAACCGGTCTACGTCGCCCTCTACCAGTCGCTGCTCCCTGAACTCGACGACAAAGACATCGTCGAGTACGACAAAGCTCGCGGAACCGTTCGCTTGACGGCCGACCGCGCAGCTGTCGAGTCCACCCTCGAGTTCACGGAGAGTGAGCCCGAGCCAACGAGCGGGGGCACGGCCGAGCAGACGGGGACTGTGACGACCGAGAAACCGGCGGTGAACGCAGGCGACGAGTCGTCGAATATCATTGCCGAGAGAGCCGTGAGCCTGTTCGGAATCGCATCGCTGGGAGTGTTCGCGTCGCCCGCTCTTACGGCCAGCAGCACCGTCATTGCGACGGTCGTGCTGGCACTGGCTGTCGTGAGTCAACTCGCTTGAACTGCGTCCGAGACTGGAGTCGGCACTGGCACTTCCTACCGTTCATACGATGTCGTGCTTGCACTCGTTTTTCGCTGCCTCGAGTGGTTACGACAGGCTTTTCGGGACGGTATATCGCTATCTGTGGCATCAGACGGCCGCTCGAACCGAAGAGTTCCGTGATCCCTAATCCCGCTCCCGAGCACTCGTCACTCGGCGACTGCATCGTTCGCCGGGGCCGTCGTCGCATCCTGGATCCAGAGATCCCCGAAGAGTTCGTCCTGGTCGAGAGTCAGGCGGCCGCGGTGGGCGAGAAAGAGCAGCGCGAGGTACGTCATCACGCGCGAACCGCCCGTTTCTGCGATCTCCGCGTACAGCACTTCGTCGCGTCCGCGCTCGTAGCGCGCGGCGAGTTCGGCCTCGACGTCGTCGATGACGGTTTCGATGTCTTCCTCGTGGGTGGTGTGGGTCACGTCGTCGCTGGTCGGCTCGTCATCCACCCGGAAGTCGTCGCCCGAGTGGTAGCTCAGTTCTTGGACGCCGCGGTCGTAGCCGTGCGGCGAGTCGCTCGTGTCGTAGCTGCGGGATTCTTTCCACCAGGTCCCCCGTTCTGCACTGCGGAGTTCGCGGACCAACTCGTCTAGCGTCTCGGGCTTCCCGCGGACGTGCTTGCGTTCGAGTCGGCGATCCATCTCGGCTTCGAGACTTTCGACGGGATCGAATCCGTCACCGGGCACGTCGCCGCCGGCAGGATCGGACGCACCGCCGCCCATCCCCCCCTCGTCGGCGAATGGTGCCTCCCACGGCGGGAGTTCGTCCTCCTCGGGCTCGTCCGTCGCGAAGAGTTCATCGCTTTTCATCCGGAGCAGCACGCTCGCGTAGAACAGCGCCCGCCCCGAGGTCCGCAGGTCGGCGCCGTCGAGCGCTTCGAGAAACTTGTCCGTGACCTGGACCACGTCGATATCCCAGGGGTCGATGTCGCCGTTTTCGGCGAGTTGGACGAGGAGTTCGACGGGTTCGACTTCGTCGTCTTCGCCGCCTTCGGTGTCTTCGTCACCGGTGCCGGTACCGGCACCGATATCGCTCTCGTCTCCGACAGCCGCCCGCGAACCAGCGTCGTCGGGTTCGCTGAACTCGAGTAGCGTGCCCTCCTCGCCTTGCGTATCGGTGGCTGCTCCGGGTCGTTCTCGGTCGTCGTGGCCGACGATCTGGAGGGGGATGTCGTCCTCGCCCTCATCCACATCCACATCCTCATCCTCGTCCTCGTCCTCGTTATCCGGTCCGTCGTCTCTCTCGGTGGCTGTCTCGTCCGTCGACGAGTCCCGCGCTGGCGACGGCTCTTCGGTTCCGTCGCTATCTCGCGGGTCTCCTCGTTCCCCGCTCGCGGCTTCGTCGTTCGCATCTGTCGAGGGCTCTTGTGTCATCTTCAGTTCCTCGGGCCCTCCTTAGTCATCAGCCGGTACCTCCTCGCCCTCGCCCTCGCCTTCCTCGCTCAAGTCGATCCCCGTCACCGCGCTGACGTTGTCGTCTTGCATCGTCACGCCGATCGCTCGCTGGGAGCGATCGAGCATCGCCGAGCGGTGGGAGACGACGACGAACTGGGCCTTTTCGGCGAGTTCTTCGACCATCTCGCCGATCCGCTCGGCGTTGACGGCGTCGAGGAAGGCGTCGACCTCGTCGAGCGCGTAGAACGGGGCCGGGTTGTGCCGCTGGATCGCGAAGATGAAGGCCAGCGCCGTCAGGGATTTTTCTCCGCCGGACATCGCGTCCAGGCGCTGGATCGGCTTGTCGCCGGGCTGGGCCTTCATCGTCAGGCCGCCGTCGAACGGATCGTCCTCGTTCTCGAGGTGCAGCGTGCCGGTCCCTTCCGAGAGTTGTTCGAAAATCTCCGTAAACTGGGCGGAGATCGCGTCGTAGGCGTCCATAAACGTCTGTTTTTTCTGCGTTTCGTACTGTTCGATTCGGTCTCGAATCCCCGCCGCCTCCTCGACGAGCGTCGCTTTCCCGTCTTCGAGTTCGTCGAGATCGGCGCGGACCTCGTCGTACTCGTCGATCGCGAGCATGTTGACGGGTTCCATCGCCTCCATGTCGGCTTGGAGGAGGTCGATCATCTCGAGGACGGTCTCGTGGTCGGGGACGTCTTCGGGGTCGTAGTCGCCGACCTCGGCTTCGAGACTCTCGATCTCCCATTCGAGGTCGCCGACGCGCTCGCGTTTGTCTTCGAGTTTGCTCTCGACGGCGTTGACGCGGTCCTGTTGCTGGTCGCGCTTCGTCCGGGCCTCCGAAAGATCCTCTTTGAGGTCGCTACGGTCGTCTTTCAGCTCGGCGAGTTCAGCCTCGAGTTCTTCGACGGCTTCATGTTTCGCCTCCAGAGTCTCGCGTTTCTCGGCGATGGTTTCCTCGCAGTCTGCGATGCGCTCTTCGTGTTCGGCCGTGCGGTTCTGGGCGGTCTCGATGTCGTCGTGGAGATCTTCGATGGCGTCTTCGGCGTACTCTTTCTCGAGTTCGAGTTCGTTGAGCGTGCCGTCGAGGTCGTCGATCCGGTCCTCGCGGTCGTCGATTTCGCTTTCGAGGGCTTCGATCTGGGCGGTGAGTTCCGGGATTTTCGAGTCCGCGAGTTCGGCTTCGAGGTCGTCGATGTCGGCCTCGATGGCCTCGATGTCGGCCGTCTGCTCGTCGATCTCGCCGGCGATCTCGTTCATCCGCTCGTCGACGGATTCACGCTCCTCGCGGAGGTCGTCGAGTTCGGCCTCGAGCGTTTCGATTTCGTTCTCGATGGACTCGCGGGTGGAATCGAGGGAGTCGAGTTCGCTTTCGATCGAGCGGACCTCGTCTGCGGCGTCGGTCTTGCGGTCGCGGGCGTCGTCGAGGCGGTCCTCGACGCCGCGCAGGTCCTCTCGGAGGGACTCGCGTTCCTCTTGCAGGTCCGTGATCTGTTTGGCGACGCGCTCGAGTTGGCCTTCGCCGCCGCCGGTAAAGGAGTAGCGCGAGCCCTTCCGGGAGCCGCCGGTCATCGCACCGCTTTTTTCGACCAAGTCGCCGTCGAGGGTGACCATCCGGTAGTCGCCCATGTACGAACGGGCGGTCTCGATGTCCTCGACGACGAGGGTGTCGCCCAGCACGTACGAGAAGACGCCGGCGAACTGGTCGTCGAAGTCGACGAGGTTGTACGCGAAGTCGACGACGCCGGGATCGCTCGGGGCGTTCGGAAGCCGGCGCTGGCTCATGTCGGTCAGCGGGAGGAAGGTCGCCCGCCCGGCGTTGCGCGACTTGAGGTGTTCGATACACTGCTGGCCGACCACGTCGTCGTCGACGACCACGTTTGCGAGTCGACCGCCCGCCGCCGTCTCGCAGGCCACGGCGAACTCGCCGGGGACGTTTCCTAACTGGGCCACCGCGCCGTGGACGCCGTTGATCCCCGAGTTCAGGATCGTGGTCACCGCGCGGCCGAACGAGGAGTCGCCGCTCTCGCCTGCGTTGGCTTCGAGTTCGGCGTACTCCTGTTGTTTCGCCTGGAGTTTGTCGTCGGCCTCGTCGATGTCGGCCTGAATACGGCGCTTCTCGTCTTTGAGGTCGTCGACGACCTCGGCGATGTTCGAGCGATTTTTCTTTGCCTTCTCGAGTTCGCGCTGGAGGTCGCTGCGCCGGTTTTCGAGTTCGGGGAGTTCCTCGCGGCGCTCCTCGATCGTCGTCTCCTTCTCGCTGATCGTGTTCGACCGTCGTCGCGCTTCGTCGAGGAGTCGGTCCTGCTCGCGCTGGAGGTCGTTGCGCTCGGTCTTTGCGTCTTCGAGGTCGTCCTTTCGCGCCGCGAGATCGGCTTTGAGTTCGTCGAACTCGGTGTCGACGGCGTCGATTTCGGCTTCGAGTTCGTCGCGCTCGGCCTCGCGTTCCTGAATTTCGGTCTTGAGCGAGGCCTTTTCGAGTTTGTGCTCGCGCATCTCTCCGTCGAGTTCCTCGATCGTCTCCTGCTTGCGATCGATCTGGACGAAGGCTTCGCGCCGCTTCGATTCGGCCGCCTCGATTTGCTCCTCGCTGGCTTCGATTTTGTCCTCGAGCCGCGAGATGTCGCCTTTGATCTCCTCGATTTCGCTTTTAATCTGGAGCTGTTCGTCCTCGCCCTTGCGTTCGATTTCGGCGTTTAAGTCCTCGAGGTCCTCCTGGAGGCGAACGACTTTCCCCTGGCGCTCGTCGAGTTCGCGCTGGAGCTCCTCGAGGTCGGATTCGAGGTCGTCGACGGCCGCTGCGGCCGTCTCCAGCTCGGCGCGCTTTTCTTCGAGTTCGCTGGCCTTCTTGTAGCCCTCGTACTCCTCTTTCTCGCGGCGGAGCCGTCGGTAGCGCATGGCTTGCCGGCGCTCGTCGGCGAGCTGGTCGAGGCGGTCGCGCTTTTCCTCGATGCGGAGTTCGGCCTCGTCGATGCGTTCTTCGACGATGTCGAGTTCCTCGAAGGCGTCTTCCTTCTTCGCGTCGAACTCGGCGACGCCGGCGATTTCGTCGATGATCTCCCGGCGGGCGTGGGGGGTCATGTTGATGATCTCGGTCACGTCGCCCTGCATGACGACGTTGTACCCCTCCGGCGTGACGCCGGCCTGGGCGAGCAGGTCCTGAATGTCCGAGAGGTTGACCGAGCGGTCGTTTACGTAGTAGTAGGAGTAGTAGTTGTCCTCGGTTTCCTTGACGCGGCGACGGATGCGGATTTCGTCGACGTCGCCGACATCCTCGCTACCTGCGGCGTTGACGACCTGCGACCGATCGAGCGTTGCGTCCGAGTTGTCGAGGATAACTTCGACGATGGCCTCGCGCGGGCCGCCGGAGTCAGCGCCGTCCTCGTGGCCGGGGTTGTAGATGAGATCGGTGAGTTTCTCCGCGCGGATGCCGCGGGTCCGTGCGAGTCCGAGTGCGAAGAGAACGGCGTCGATGATGTTCGACTTTCCCGAGCCGTTCGGGCCCGTGACGACGGTGAAATCCTCGTAGAACGGAATTTTCGTCTTTCGACCGAAGCTCTTGAACTTGTCCAGAACGACTGCCTTGATGTACATTCTCTTCTCGAGCCCTCCGTGCCGTGGGGGATCGCACTCGGGGTTCCGGCGGATTCCGGCTTGCGACGAGCCGGTCCGATCCCCCGAAAGCGAACCGCCGTGCAGTTATGCGACAATAATGTCGTCGCTACCTGAGTCTTCCGCTTCGTCGCCGGATTGGGACTCGGTTTCCGTATCGGCATCGGCCGTCGCCTCTTCGACTTCCTCCGGAGCGGCTTCCGGGGTCTCCGAATCGCGGTCGGCGGCATCGGTACCGGCACCGGTTCCGGCTTCGTTCTGGCGGCGCTCGGGAACGCGAGTCGGCGTCTCCGTATCGAGTTCGGCTTCGAGAACGCGGATGCGTTCTTTGGCTTCGATGAGTTCGTCGGTCAGGCCCTCTACGGTCGATTCGAGTTCTGCGACCGTCGATTCGAGCTGCTCGACGCGGTTGTTCGACATACGTTCTAGGGCTGTTGCCTGCCACATAAACGTACGTCAGACACACCTACCTGTTTTGGTACATACTGCCGCCGGCTAGAGGAACAACTGAAACTACTGCCGCCGGCTAGAGGAACAACTGAAACGGGTTCCACACTGATCGTACAGCCCTCGTGCGATCAGGTGTGCACTGACTTGCAGTGGCTACTATCGGTCCCACACTCTCTTTCGCACAGATCTGTCGGTAGATGGAGCTTGGACGCCAGGAGACGCCACCACTGTCCGCGAGTCAGCGCGCTACGACCTGTTGTTTGATAGGGGGCTGACGCCAACCTGTGCGTGTCATCATCACCATGACCGCGAACACCAGCCTCGACGACGTTGACGAGATCGTCCACGAACCCAGCCGGGAGTTCGTCGAGTCGACGAACGTCGCCGAGTTCATGCGAACCCACGGGATCGAGGACTACGAGGCGTTGATCGAACGGACGACAACTGAACTCGAGGGTGTCGAGGCGTCGGGCGTCGACTGGTTCTGGGACGAGATCGTCGACTATCTCGACATCGAGTTCTACGAGGAGTACGAGACGGTCCGAGATGACAGCGAGGGACCGCAGTTCACCGACTGGTATCCCGGCGGCGAACTGAACGTTGCGCACAACGTCGTCGACCGCCACGCCGCCGTCGACGAGGAGCGCCGCAACAAGGTTGCGACTATCTGGGAGGGCGAGGACGGGGAGGTTCGCGAAATCACGTACCACGAACTCCACCGGCAGTCGAACCAGGTGGCGAACGCGCTCGAAAAGCGCGGTATCGAAACGGGTGACACGGTCGGGCTCTACATGCCGATGGTGCCGGAGGTCGTCTCGATCCTGTACGGCTGTTTCAAGGTCGGCGCGATTGCGGTGCCCATCTTCTCGGGCTTCGGCGTCGACGCGGCGGCGACTCGGATCGCCGATTCGGAGTGTTCGGTTCTCTTCACCGGCGACGGCTTCTACCGCCGCGGAGATCCGGTCTACCTCAAGTCAGGGGCCGACGAGGCGATCGAAGAGGCGGGTTACGTAGAGGACACGATCGTCTTCGACAGGCTCGGTTCCGGCGGGGACGAGGCGGAGCGCGAGATTCCCTGGAACGATGACCGCGACGAGTGGTGGGCCGAGGCCGTCGAAACCGCGGACGACGAGTTCGAAACGAAGTCGCTGCCCTCGGATCAGGAGTCGATGCTTCTCTACTCCTCGGGCACCACCGGGAAGCCGAAGGGGATCGTCCACACCCACGCCGGCGTGCAGGTCCAGTGCGCGAAGGAGGTCTCCTTCGGCATGGACCTCAAACCTGCAGATCGGTTCTTCTGGGTTTCGGACATCGGCTGGATGATGGGCCCCTGGACGCTCATCGGGACGCACACCTTCGGCGGCACCGTCTTCATGTACGAGGGTGCGCCCGACTACCCCGAGCCGGATCGCTTCTGGGAGATGATCGACCGCCACGAGCTCACCAAGTTCGGTATTTCGCCGACCGCCATCCGAGCACTTCGTAAACACGGGGACGACTGGCTGGAGGGCCACGATCTCTCCTCGCTGCGCCTGCTCGGTTCGACCGGCGAACCCTGGGACCCCGAATCCTGGCGGTGGTTCTACGAAAACGTCGGCGGCGGCGAGTGCCCGATCATCAACATCTCCGGGGGCACCGAAATATGCGGCTGTTTCCTGATGCCGATGCCGACTGAACCGCTCAAACCCTGCACGCTCGGCGGGCCGGGGATCGGCATGGACATCGACATCGTCGACTCCGCGGGCGAATCGGTTGCGGACGACCACGAGCGCGGCTTCCTCGTCGCCCGCGACTCCTGTCCCTCCATGACCAAGTCCCTCTGGTCCGGCGACGAGCGCTATCTGAACGAGTACTGGTCGACCTTCGAGGACCCGGCGATGTGGGACCACGGCGACTGGGCCCAAAAAGACGCGGACGGCTTCTGGTTCCTCCACGGCCGCGCCGACGACGCGCTGAACGTCGCCGGCCGCAAGGTTGGCCCCGCCGAAGTGGAGGGCGCACTCATCGACCACGCGGCGGTCAACCAGGCCGCCGCCATCGGCGCGCCGGACGACACCACCGGCACCGCGGTTGTCGCATACGCGATCCTCGCAGACGACATCGACGAAACCGACGCCCTTCGCGAGGAACTGCGCGCCCAGGTCGGCGAGGAGTTAGGCAAGCCCTTCCGCCCGCGTGAAATCCTGTTCGTCGACGAGTTCCCCAAGACGCAGTCGGGCAAGATTATCCGTCGCGCGATCGAAGCGACCTACACGGGCGAGGACCTCGGCGATATGAGCAGTATCGAAAACCCGGCGGCGCTCGATGAACTCGAGGCCGCCCGATAACGCACGCTGTCGAAACGTTACGTCTCGACTGAGCGGATCTCTGTCGGTGGGACGGTGTTTCCCAGGATTCTGAAAAACCGTTATCGTCCTGACGAGCCTTTGAATACGTGATTCAGGCCGTCCGTATCGAATTGGAGACCACCGTTCACACGGCGACGAGACGATCGGGCTGCACGCCGGACAGTGTGCGGTCGTCCCCGAAATGGAACCGCACGAACTTCACAACGACGGCGACGAGACAACGTCGATTATCGGATTCTTCCCGGGTACCGAACTGACCGCGACGTTCGACGACGTTTTGCAGCCGTTCGGCACTGCGGAGGTAACGCTCGGATCGGCACCGGTCGAGGATCGTCAAAAGCGAACCGACTAGCCGGTCCCGAGAACGCACAGCCTGCGATACGCAGGTGCACCGTCTATTTTTACGGATGCAAACCGCCGTCGACGGCGTCGGTACCGGTATAGCTAGGCACGATGGCCCGAGAGAAATCAGGGGAATGCGTGACGATGTGGCCGGTTCTATCGCGGCGACCGACTACTACGTCGTCGGCGTTACGCGCCGATCAGACCGCCGGAACGCCGAACAGCAGCGAGAACACGGCGGCACCGATCAACAGGACGCCCATAGCGAACGCGACGCGTTCGCCGTCCGGCGTCAGGCGCTCGATCGAAACCACGAGCGTCAGGCCGACCATCACGAGGAAATTCATCGACCCGAGCGCAACCATCAGCGCGAACAGCGGCCAGGTGCACGCGACGCAGTTCGTCGCGTAGGAGATCCCCCTGCGAACCATCCGATTCACGTTGGGACAGTGCGGAATCGATTGGCAGGACGCACACCGCGAGAGCAGCCGGCGTTTGAACGGCGTCAGCTGGTAGCCGCCGGCGAACGCGAGCAGTCCGGCGATTGGGACCACCCCCGCACCGAGCCCGAACGCGGACGCGGTCGAGAACTCGTGAATCGAGACGAGCAGTTCGACCGCGAGGGGCACTGCGCCGATCGCCGTCCAGACGAGACCGTAGCCGCCGAGAAATCCGGCGATCGACGGAACGGCGACGGACGGATTCTGGCACACGTCATCGAGGTGCTGTCGAACGACCGGGATCAGCGACGGAAGCATCATCGCGAGCATCATCGTGCCCCACATGAGCAGGTACGCGACGGTACCCGAGAGTCCGTTTGCCGTCGCCATCGCTTCGGGGACGCCGGGGGCGGCCATCGGTGCCTCGAGTTCAGCGGGAGCGGGGCCGAGGTCGGGAAGCCAGCCTTCGAAGAGGACGAGCCAAAGGAGTGCCGAGAGCGAGAGGGTGGCGAGTTCGGCGATGGGGAGCGAGTCGGAATCGATACGAGCGGTGAACGAGAGTGGATTGTCTGGGAGCATCGAGTGAGTAGCAGGACGATCGGCGGTTCGGGGTCGGATTTCGACGATAAAACGGTTCGTACGACGGTACCGAACGGTGGTGGAAGAGACAGAAACGGTGGGGCTGTCATGCGGATCGGTCCGTTGCGCGAGTGGGGGTGAGGGTGAGGGTGGGGGGTGGGGGTGGAAGGGGTTGTGAGCGGTAGTGCGGGCCGGCGGGCGGCGCGTTAGTCCGTGGTGTCCGAACGGTCTCGGTGGCGCTCGAGAACGGTGCCGCCAGCACCGACGGCGATGTCGACGGGAACGGTCGCCAGTCCCTCGTCGTCCGACCGCTGGCGGGCGAGAGCGAGATCGAGAAGGGATTGTTCCGTCGGCGTGTCCCGTTCCTCCCAGCGGATGCTTTCGATGCGCTCGTAGACGCGTCCGCCGGTTGCGACGGCGACGGCAGTGTTGCTGCCTTCGTCCACCTGGATGGACTGGAGCGCACCCTGTCCGACGTTGATCGGGGTCCAGTTCTCGCAGCGCGGGTCGTACCGATACGCGACGCCGTCGGCACCGGCGACGAAGACGGTTTCATCGCCGGCCCAGATGTCGTAGAAGTCGACTTCGGCGTTGCGAACGCCGATTCGTTCCCACTCGCCGTTCGCGTCCGCGTAGTACGCGCCGCCGCTGGTGTCGATGGCGTAGAATCCGTCCGGGCCGGCGGTCAGGCCGGGTATCGTCGACCCGCCGCCGGGTTCGACGACGTCTCCCCAGGCCGGACAGCCGTCCTCGACGGTGCAGTCGAGAACTTCGCCGGAGCCGTTCGCGATGCGGATGCGCTCCTCGCCAGTTGGCCCGGACACGGCGATTCCCTCCCAGGTACTCGTCTTTTCCCCCGGTGCCGAGTAGTCGCTCAAGTAGCCGTCGGCGACGTCGTAGTACCCGAGTGCACCGCTGTCGCCGGCAAACCAGAGCCGACAGCCGTCGGCCGTTGCGTCGATCGTCCGCAACGTGTTGTCCGCGACGCCCGGACCGCGTTCGATCAGCGTCTGCCACCCGTCGTCGCGCCGGTGCAACAGGATACCGCCCTCGCCACAGGCGTAGGCACCGTCCGCGCCGTGGACGACGCCGTGCAGCGTTCTCGAGGTCGGCGAGTCGGCTTCTTCCCAGTCGGCGGCCGCTTGGGCACCCGACGGATCGGTCTCGCGACCGCCGTCCGACCGCGGTACAGCCCCGTCCCGGGATGCGGCGTTCGATGCGGAATCGGCGGCTTCCGACTCGGAGTCGGATCCGGATTCAGAGTCAGGGTTGGAGTCGAAGTCAGAATCGGATTCGGAGTTGGCTGACGGGTCGATCTCGGGACCGATCTCGGTCAGCCACTCGATCGCGTCGCCGAGCGAGTCGTCGAGACGATCGATCATCGAACCACCTCGTGAGCCGAGACGAGCCGCGAGAGCCCGAGTTCGTACGCGCCGTCGCGCCAGCCCACGTCGCGGCGCACGCGGTGGGCCCGAACGTCGGAAACGGCGTCGATAACCGCATACGAGAGTTCGTTCGCCATGCGCGTGTCGCTCATCTCGCTGCGGCCGACGTGACGACGCCATTCGAGGCTCGCGGCCGATAGTTTGCCGGCGAGCGACAGCACGGCCGGCACGACGGCGACATCCCGTTCCTCGAGAACGCGCTGCCCGCCGGCGGTCACCGCGCCGTACGCGCCTTCGACGACGAGATCCGCCCGGATCGTCTCCGCGTTTCTGGCCGTCACCGCCGTCCCCGATCCGGCGAGAACCAGCGCATCGACATCCGCTTCGAGGACGTTCTCGGTGCCGGTCATCGTGCCGCCGCTGAACTCGTCGATCGCACCCGGTCCGTCGAGGTAGCTGGGTGCGACGGTCGTATCGATGCCGTCGTCGGTAGCGTCGTCGTCACCGTCCTCATCGCCAGTTCCCTGTTCGAGCGTCTCGCTCTCCCCGTCACTATCACTATCGCCGTCGCCATCACCCTCGGCGTCGGCAGCAAGCCCGACGTGATCGCTACACAGCGCGACGATAGTGCTGCCCCAGCGGTCGAGCAAGCGCGCCGTCGTCGCACCCACGGTGCTGGTGCCGTACACGGCGACGGTTCCCTCGTCCAGCGAGCGGTCGAGATCCGTTTCGAGAATATCACGGACGACGTGGGCGACGCTGTGGCCGCCGGCACAGGTGAACTCTCGCGAGCCGCCGAGAACGGCCGGTTTTCCGGCGGCCGTCGCGGTGTGGGGGCCGTCGACGCGTTCGGCGACGGCATCGGCGGCGCGAGCCATGGTGCGTTCGTCGGTTCCCAGATCGGGAACGAGAACGTCGCTGTTCGGGCCGAGGTCGGTGATTCGTCGCGCGTAGGAGCGCGTGAGTCTGGCGCGTTCGTCCCACGAGAGTGTTTCCGGATCGCAGTCGATGCCGCCCGCTGCGCCGCCGAACGGCACATCGGCGAGTGCGGCGGTTACGGCAGTTGCGACCCCGAGTCCGGCACAGTCGCCGATTGTCAGCCCGGGGACGTAGCGGTGCGGGCCGATGTAGGGGCCGCGAACGTCGTCGTGGCGAACGCGGTACCCTGCTCGAACGTCGATCGTCCCATCGTCGCGTTCGAACGGAATGGCGATTTGCTGGCGCTGGCGCGCGTACAGGAGCCGCTGTTCGATATCATCTGGGACCGAGAGACGGTGGGCGGCGGTTCGGAGGTGGCTCCACGGAGCATCGAGTGCGGGAGCGGTTCGGCTGGTCGTGTCGGTTGAAGCATCGTGCGGAGTAGTCATCGGTTGTTTCGAGCAGTTTTGTGCGTGCGTTGGTGGTGCGCTTGGTTCGACCGCGTCGACACAGCCAGTCTGCACAGCACCGGCTGTTTCGATCGCGTGTGGCTGAATACCGGTTACCGGTCTGAATGCAGCCGTGTCTCAGTGTCGCTTAGTGTCTCTCAGTGTCTCAGGTGTGGCAGTTCCGTCTCCGCGTCAGGGGTCACAGAAGAGACAGTGTCGTTCCCACTCGTGGTGCTCTTCGAGACGCCTGTTGGCGTGCGTGCTCGGCCGGTAGGCGTTGGTTCGTCCGTCGAGTGGGTGCTTTTCGACGTACCCCTCGTCGACGAGTTCACTGAGGTTCTGGTAGAGTCGGCCCTGGTTGATGTCCTCGTCGTAGTAGCAGTCGAGTTTGTCTTTGATCACGAGCCCGTGGGGGTTGCGTTCGGCCAGCAGTCGGATGACGAATAGCTGGTCGCGTTTGAACCCGGTCAGGTTCGTCAGTGGGCGAGGGGGTGTCGACCCGTCGATACTCGATTCGTGCTCGTCGTTGTCGTCGTGGTTGGTAGGGATGTTCCTACACATCGGTGCATCATCGGCGGGAAGACCGCCGAAGCTACGTGTGGGGGTCGAACCCACTCCCGGCCGAGTCCGGACGTAGCAAGGGCCGGATTAGGGGCCGTGTTCTTTCCGGTGTTCTCGGTACAGGACGAGGACGAACGCCCCGAGCGGGAGGAGGCCGAGCAAAACGAGGAGCAGCCCTGCGATGAGAGTGATGGGTAGCGATACGGTCAGGAAGTACAGCAGGACGGCGACTGCGCCGCCGAGCAGGAGGGTGACACTCGAGAACACGAGACCGAAGCTCAGTTTTCGCACGGTCCATTCGAGGTTCTGCGTTCGGCGGAGCTGGTCGATCAGGACGACGGCCGGTGGAATCGTTAGTGCGATCAACTGCAGGAGCATCAGTGCAACGTCGGTGCTTGTGGTGGATGCCATAGGTTGTGGGTCAGAAGTCGGGATACCGATGCGCAGCGGGTGTGCTGTCTCGGTGAGTGGTGAGATGTCTGTGCGAGGAGTGGGGAGGACGGGGTGAGTCGCTGCGGTCACGACCGAGGGGGCTACTGTCGTGGTCAGCGGTAGGGCTGATCGGCGGGTAGGTCGGGGGATGTCTCCCGTCGGAGTCCGGTCGGGCTGGGTCTGGGCTGGATCTGGGCCAGTGCCAGGCCCGTCGCTCGCGACTCGGAATCGAGTCGGGATCGGGTCAGGATCGTGTCTGAGGCAGCGCTAGCTACGGGAAGCCTCGATATCGGAGTTGGGACTGACCGCCGTCGTAATACGATATTAACGTTACTCGGCCGACAGCTCACCATTCTCGTGCGTGTGACGGCTCGTCGGCGAGGCCCCACGGATCGTCGCCGGCGCGCTCGCCGACCCAGAGCGACCGACCGAGGTTGAGCAGGAAGACGAGCTGTCCCACGGCGATGACGTAGGCGCCCACGGTGGCGAGTTGGTGAATCGGCGCGAACGCGGGCGGGTAGGTCGCGATTCGTCGCGGCAACTCCGCGAAGCCGACGACGAAGAGCGCGCCGAAGGTCACGATGATTCCGACGATGGTGAGCCAGACGTGCAGGTGAGCGAGCGTCGGATCGTACCACCGGCCGGTAAGCAGCGGAAACCAGTAGTACGCTCCGGCGACGAGCGTGAACGCGACGAATCCGACGAGCATCATGTGGAAGTGGGCGACGACGTAGTACGTCCCGTTGTAGAGGACGTTGATCGGAGCCACCGCGAGGAAGACGCCGGTCACGCCGCCGACGATGAAGAAGGCGATCGCCGCGATGGTTGCAGTCATCGGCGCTGTGTGCTGGATCGCGCCACCCCACAGCGTGCCGAGCCACGTACAGAGCTTCGCTGAACTCGGGACGGCGACCGCCAGCGTCACGAACATGAACACGGCGCGGACGCCGACGCCCATCCCGGCCATGAACAGGTGGTGTCCCCAGACGGTAAACGAGAGGATGCCGATCGCAAACGTCGAGTAGACGACCGATCGGCGGCCGAACAGTCGCCGCCCGGCAAACCGCGGCAGCACGTGACTGGCGATACCCATCGGCGGCAATACCAGGATGTACACCAGTGGATGGGCGAAGAACCAGAACAGGTTCAGCCAGACCATCGGGCCGCTCCGACCGACGAGGAGCCCGACCCCAGCCGCCCGTTCGAGGAGCAAGAGCGCGAGCGAACCGGCCAGAACCGGGAAGGCGACGACCGCCATCGCTGCGCTCGTCACCACCGTCCAGGTGAACGTGTCGACGTCGCTCCACGGAATCGTCCGCCGGCGACAGATCGTGGCGACGAGGTTCGCCGCGGTCAGCGACGTGCTGATCGCGACGAGCAGGAGGCCGGCGACCAGCGCGTCGACGGCGGGATTCGACGATGCAACGCTCATCGGGGGATACAGCGTCCAGCCGATCGCGACGGGGTCGAGTCCCGCCACGTCGAGGGCACTGCCGATCGTTCCGGCCCGAACCAGTATCGCAGCCGGGATCTGCAGCCAGAACGCCGCCGCAGCGACGGCGGGAAACGCGGTTCGCTCGGCCCGGATCAGCGACGGAATCGTCGCGTACGCAAAGCCCCATATTGCGGGGACCGCGAACAGGAACAACATCGTCAGCCCGTGAGTCGTGAAGAGCGAACTGTAGACGTCGGCCGACCAGTGATCCAGCGTCGGCGTGACGAGCGTCGTCCGAAGGAGCACGGCGTCGAGGCCGCCCCAGAGCCCCATCACCAGCGCGAAGACGAGGAACCACCGCCCGAGTCGGACGTGGTCGACGGCGATCAATCGCCGGCCCGTTTCGACGGGCTCGCTCGCCGCGTCGAGTTCAGTGCCGTCGGCGTCGCCAGCGTCATCGTCACTGTCGTCGGATGAGTTGGGTAGTGGCATGCTGGTCACCGCGTAAAGTCAGTACAAGCGCTCGTCTCAGTTCGAATCGGTTCTCGTGCGATCAGTCGCCCGCTCGTTCGGAATCGAACGATCTGAGCAGTTCGCGAACGCCGAGCAGCGAGACGGTCGTCGCGACGGTAAACGCCGCAACGGGGTGGATCGCGTACAGGAGGCCGCCGACGAGCGGGGCCGGGACGAGTGCGACCCGAACCGCCGTCTGGAGGGGCTCGGGTGGCGGGAGACCGAGCGCCGTTGCGTCCGCGTCGGGGCTCACGTCGTGGCTCGGCCGGGTGGTCGGTCCGACGGTCGGTCTGAGCGGTTCGATCGCGGTCCGACAGCCGAGCACGGCGAACAGCAGCGCGACGATGGCGACGGACGACGTCGCGACGAGGGCCATCGGAACAAGCGAGACGCCCGCGAGACCGAGGGCCAGGAGCCACCGCCGATCGACCGCCGAGACGAGTCGCGGAGCGGCGAGCGCGCCGAGAAGCGCCCCGCCCGCCTCCGCGAGGACGAACGCGCCGAACAGCGCAGCCGGCATCAGCGACCGCCCGCCGACCGAGAGCGAAAGCGGCTGTTCCTCGACGAACAGCAACACCAGGTACGGCGTGCTCCCCACGAGCGCCAGCCTGACGAGCGCGTCGCCGGTGATCGTCCACCGCCGACGGTCGGGGAGGGCGGCGATCGCCCGGCGAACCGACGCGACCGAATCGGGAACCCGGCTCCTCGCCGCACTCGGCGCTTCGGTGCGACCGACGAGCGGAAGCCGGTCGGTCTCGCCGACGACCCCCCGCGTAATCGCCGCGACGAGCGTGACCGCCGCACCCGTCGCCGCGACGATCGAAAACCCGGTTTTGACGCCGCCGACGATCGCGATCGCTGCGGTCACGACCAGCGCGCCGGCACCGATTCCCAGCGCTCCGACGACGGCGTCCGCACGGGCGTCGTGGGCTCGACCGGCTCCCGACGGAGTGAACTCGTCGGCTTCGGTTCGGGTCGATCGCGTTTTTCGACCGACGATCCTGGTATCGATCGGCCAGAGGGTCCGCACCGGGCCGAAACTGTGCCAGGCCTGGAGGAGCACGACCCCGACTGCGAGCCATCCGAGCGCCGAAAGCGGCGTGCCGAGGAGCGTATCGAGCGTCGGTGCGCCCGTCCAGACGAACAGTCCGAGGGTCGCCAACAACACCGAGGCAACTGCGATCACCTGCGCCTGGAGGCTGCCAGTTTCGGCGTTTCTATCACCAGTTTCTGCCTCGTCACTCGAGTTCAGCCCGGCGGTCGCGGATGCCGTCACGACGACGGCCACACCGAGGCCGGTGCTGACGAGCAGTCCGGCGACGATCGGCCCGTAGCCGAGTGCCGACAGGAACTCGGGGAAGTAGCGTTCGGCGACGCGGATCAACCCGTGGCTCGTGACGAGGGTGACGAGCAGGACGATCCGGACGGGATCGAACCGTCCGCCGGGTGGTCGTGGCCGTGGCTGGGGCCGAGACTGGGACTGGCCCTGGGATTGGGACTGTGGGTGGGATGTCGTCATGGGTGGAAGCGACTTACTTCAGGCCGCGCGATTCGAGCGCGTACGCGACTCGTCTCACGAGGTCGTAGGCGTGATAGAGAACGCCCGCGACGTACGGTGCGATTCGGTTGCCGAGGCGGACGCGTTGGTCCGGTTCGAGGGCGACGTACACCTGCACGGCGAAGAGGGGGAGCGTAACGACGTTGAACAGGGACGTGTACGCTCCGGGGACCGTCCCGCCGGACGTGCCGGGTGACGGAACGAGTCCGAGTCCGGAAAAGACGAGTTCGACGAGGAAGCCGGCGATGACGGCGGCGGCGAAGAACGCGGCGAACATGACGCCGGCCATGCGGAGGCCGTAGTAGCGGTGGTACGTTCGGACCAGCGGGAGGATCAGCAGGTCGGCGAAGATGAACGCGAGGACGCCGCCGAACGAGACGCCGTTTTGCCAGAGGACGACGGCGAAGGGAATGTTGCCGACGGAGCAGAGAAACGTCAGCACGCCGACGATGGCTCCGAGCACGACGTTGGAGAGGAGGCGCGTGAGGCTTCCCTCGGGACCGACGCCGAAGAGGGCGGTCCACCAGGCGTCGGGGACGAATGCGGCGAGGAGTCCGGCGAGGAGGAATCCGAAGAGGATGTCCCGCCAGAGCATGTCCCATTCGCGAATCGTGTTCGCGATCGCGCTTTGCCAGCGGTCTCCCGAGAGGAGTTCGGGGCCGGCGGTAACGGCCTCGCGGTCGTCGGCCGGGTCGTACGCGTTGAGACAGCCGCCACAGCAGAAGTAGCGGCGCTCGCCGGCGAACGTTCGCGTGATCGTCTCCTCGTCGGTCGGCGGGGCGGCCATGCCGCAGGTCGCGCATTCGGTTTCGTCGAGCGCGCGAGCGTGGGCGCGTGCCCGCTCGATCCACGATGGGGGGACGAACCGCCGGTAGACGATGCCGAGGACGACGACGGCGATTAGCCCGCCGGTGATCTCCGCGGCGGCGAACTGCCAGCCGAGCAGCGTCAGGACGACGAGTGCGAGTTCGAGGACGAGATCCGTACTCGCGAACTGGAACGCTCCGAGGGTGGACGCGGCCGAGGCACCCTTGGTGAACAGCGATCGGGTCATCGCGACCGCGGAGAACGAGCAACTCGAGGAGGCCGTGCCGAAGACGGTCCCGTAGCCGATCTCCCGCCAGCCGTCGTCGCCAAGGTAGTCGGTGAGCCGATCCTCGTCGACGAACTCCTGGATGGCACCGGTGATCGTAAAGCCGAGGACGAGCGCCCACCAGGTATCCCAGGCCATCTCGAGCGCGATGACCAGGGCCGTCACGAGCTGGATCAGGAGGGCACCGAGCAGCCCGGCGAGCCTGGCCGCGAGGTCGAGTCCGCCGCCGGTGACCGGTCCGAAAACGAAGCCGAGTTCAGCCGAGAGGGCGATAGCGATGGTGGTGGTGGCCGTGGTGGCCGTGGTGATGTTGGTGCTAGTGTTGATGGTGGCCGACCCGGATTCGAGGTGGCTCTGGACGAGCAGTAATCGGAGCAGCGAGACGAACTGGTGGCCGGACACGGGCCAGAGACTGGCCTGGTCGGTGAGCAGGTGTATCTCTGAGAGCATGGCTGGGTGAACTCGGTGTCGAGGCGGTGGCTTGTCGGCGTGGGGTGAGCGGTGACGGGGAATCGGCACCGGTCGAGCAGGGAGCGACGCGCGAAGGTCGAAACCGGATACCGCGACGGGGAAGTGAGGATAGTGGCGGCTGTGTCGGTTGGCCAGGAGGTCATCCACGCCGGCGACGGTGGCGTGTCGTCCGGGCTACTAACAGTTATAGCCAGAAGTTGTGACCACATAAATATGGGCAAAACCTAGAGAATATAGACCAACGCGGCGTGAGCGGATCGAAACCGGACTGCCGCGGCGGTCGGTGGTAGGTATCGGGCAGGTATCCTGTCGGCCAGACGTCGGTGAAACCGCGATCCGAACTCGCTGTCGTCGTCGAGTGGGGGCCGCTGCGCCCGCGCTGCAACGAGTCACCCACCGATCGCAGAGCAGTCGTGCAATCGGGCGTGTATCGACTCGCAGCGGCGACGGGAGCGGTGCCCGGCGGTATCAGCGAGCGAGTAATCCGACGCTGCGGTGGCGGTTGTACAGGTACGCCGAACAGACAGTGACCGTCGACAGCAGGAAGCCGAGGACGGTGATCGCGATCGCGATTCCGAACCCGGCCGCCAGTCCGGAGAGAACGCCGAGAAGCAGCGGAACGGCGACGGCTGCACCGACGTAGATTTGTCGGTCGGGGTCCCACGCATCGGTTTCGGTCGCAACGAACTCGGCGTCCCGCCAGATCGCCGGAAGCGTAATGGCACTTGCGGCGACGATGACGATCAGAAGTGCGATACTGCCGACACTCGAGGCCAGTACCGAGCCGCCGCCGGTGAGGCGGGCGAGCGAGATGATCCCGAGCAGACTCAATACGGGGTAGCCGATCAGTATGTACCAGTACCACGGTGCCAAATCGGTCGAATCGACGGCTGGAAGATCACCACGTGACATGGTGCAATCGTCGTAGTAGCCGGGCACGGATAAGGTATCAACAAACATTAGAAATATATGGAAAACATCTGTAACACGTTTCTAGAGTAGGATATGGGTCGCTCTATTTATTTTAGATACTCTCAATACTGTGTCAGTTTATCCCGTTGGCACCGCTACGCTGAGGTAGTCGGTCGGACCGGTGCCCGGTTCGGCCGTCCCAACAACTAACAAATGATTGGTGAACACGCATTCTGTCCGACCAGCGGTGCGTCTCTCTCGCGAGAGCGCCATTACGACGAACGCGGCCGTCCGGAACGCGCGCCGGAGGCCGACGGCTGTTCGCAGAACGTCGCTCTCGAGACGCCACTGACGACGGGAAAGCGACGGTCGTCGAAGCGAGCACTGCTGACGTACTTCCGGCGTTGTCACCAACGACACGCCGTCCCGGACGATGAACTGTACGCCCGCGCCGCGGTCACGCTCACGCGATTGAAGCGGACGGCGTCGGGCCGAGGTGAGCGCGACGTCATCGTCTGGTACGCACTCGGCGAGCGACTCGCTCGTGACGAGTTCGCCGTCGAGTGGATGACCAACCACGTCGAGCCGCGATGTCAGAACTGCGGCGGCCGCCTGACGTACCTCGACGGAGCGGACGGATTGATCGGCCGCTGTGGAACCGTGTGCACGGACACTGGAAGGGATCAACTCGCGGTGATCCGCCACCTCGTCCGTTCGCTTCTCAATCGAACGTTTCCCACCTATTCACTGTCCGAGGCCGATGCACTCACGCTACTGTGATCGATCGCGACGGCGTTCGACGATCATCACCGAGACGAACGTGGCGGTCGAATATGCGCCTCGTGACGGTACTCGCAGACACACAGCCGAGTATCGACGAGGTGATGGCCGTCCTCGAGTCCCACGACCTCACGTACAGCCTCACCGATCATTCCGACGGCGAGCACTGGACGCTTACCGTTCCGGTCCCCGCACACGCGGTCGAACCGGTCGAAGACCAGCTGGAGGCGATCACCGGGAACGTTACCGTCATCGTCGAAGCGCCGATGGCGATCCTCGAAACCGGCAGCGACTCCGCGCGCAATCGGTCCAACCGACGGCCCGAATGGCTCTCGTTCGAGCGCGTCTCCAGAAGCGAATTGCGGTCGAAAGCCCGCTCGCAGCTCCCCTCGTTCATCATCTTCGCCACGATGACGGCGATAAGCAGCGTCGTCGCAACCACCGGCGTCCTCCTGAACTCGCTGCCCGTCCTCGTTGGCTCGATGGTCATCGCCCCGCTGCTCGGCCCGGCGATGGCCGCAAGCGTTGCGACGGTCCTCGACGACCGACCGCTGTTCGCCCGCGGCGTCAAACTCCAACTGCTCGGCATCGTCGTCGCCCTCGTCAGCGCCCTGTCCTTCGCGGCGTTCGCACGCACGTCGACGATCATCTCTTCCGTCGTCGATCTCGAGGCGAGCCTCGGACTCGGCAGCCATGGCTTACCGCCATCCCTGCTCGTCACCGTCGCCATCTGCTCCGGCGTCGCCGGCGGGCTCGGCATGGCAACCACGGGCATTACGGACCTGATCGGGGTGATGATCGCCGCCGCACTCATGCCGCCGATCGGCGTCATCGGCGTCGGCGTCGCCTGGGGCGCACCCGAAGCGACGCTCGGATCGTTCGTCGTCGTCGCCGTCAACCTCATCGCGATCAACGTCGGGTCGATCGCAACGCTCTGGACCGTCGGCTTTCACCCGTCGGACCGCGCCCGCATCAGAACGACGCGAAGCGCCATCCTGCGACGCGTCGTCGTACTGATCATCCTACTCGTCCTCGCACTCCGCCTGCTCGAACTCGTCTCGGCCCTCCTCTGATCCGCCGACTGCGCCCAGCCGCTGGACGATCCCAGCACCACACGAGCTCACTCCCCATCCCATGACTGACGATTCCTCATCGCCCGACCCCACATCGACCGACCCAGACCCGGACACTGCGACCTCGCAAACGTCCTCCGACACGGCACAGGACTCGACTGCACTCGGTGCGCCCGACCACGGCGATTCCGAGACGGCCGGCGAAACCGTCCGCGATGACGCCGACACAACCGCTGACGCTCCCGCTGACGACTCGACAACCCTCTCCGAGCGGTCGCACTCCGAGTCAGATCGTTCCGGTGACGAGGAGTCATCGCTCGGTCTCTCCCTCGCGGTCTACATCGTTCGGCTGACCGTCGCCGGACTCCTCGTGGGCGGACGCTTGCTCTGGGTCGGCGCTCGAATCGGCATTCGACTGCTCACCGAAACGAAATCCCGCCGCGACAGCCACCGCTGGCTCTTACTCGAGGGCGATCGTCGCGTGATCATCGGCGGATTCGTCGTCGGTATCTTCCTCATCGCACTTTTGCTCGGCGTGAGCGACGTCATCGGGGTCCGCGAGAGTCGCTTCGTGACGACGATGTTCAGCACGATGATCGCGGGCCTGTTCTCGTTCATCCCGATCGTCGTCGCGGTCAACCAGTTGATCATCTCGCGGCTGTTCGGCACGCCGGACCGACTGACCGATCGCATCGATGGCGTCCAGGAGTTTCGCACGCGTATCGAGCAACAGACGGAAGGGGACGGCGTGAGCCCGACCAATCCTGCACCGTTTCTCGCCCGCCTGGCCGGAACGCTCGGCAGCCGCGCCGACGCGCTCGTCTCGGAGTGCGAACGCGACGGGGAAGCCGCATCCGAGTCAACGGCCGACGACCAAACCGCGGGCTGTTCGATGGACGCCTTCGAGTCCATTCGACGCTTCGCATCGCAAACCCGCGACCACACGCGCGACCTCTCGTCGACGCTTACCGGCGGAACGGACTCCGTCTTCGACGTCGTCTTGCCGACGATCGACCACGACTACGCGGGTGCCGCTACCGAGGCACGGCGGTTTCGGCGACGGTTCGACGACGAACTGTCCGACCGGGCGTCGGAACTGCTCTCCGAACTCCGGGAACTGTTCGTCGCCGCGGACGCCACGCGACAGTACTTCACGACGATCTACCTCCAGCGCGACCTCGCGCGGCTGTCGCGATGGATCACCTACAGCGGCACCGCGGCGCTGTTGCTCTCGACCCTGGTCATCATGATCTACGCGAGCGGCTATCCGCCGGTCGCCCACGAGGGCCCGCTGCTCGTCCTCGTGAGCCTCGCGCTCGCGGTCGCGTTCAGCCCGCTCGGCGTCCTCTTCGCGTACGTCGTTCGCATCTCCGCGGTCCTCAAACGTACGTCCGCCCCCGGCGCGTTCACGCCGTCGTCCCCGCCGAGCCGTCCATCCGAAGCCGGAATCGAAACCGCCGACGGCGAACCGGCGGCGACCGCCCCGGACCAGCGGCTGAACAACGGCCCGTCGAGCACCCGAGTTCAAGAGCAGGAACGGGAGGTCGAGACCCATGGCGACGGGGCGTGATCGAATCCGTCGGCGGACCGTCCTCGCCGCGATCGGCGGGGCTGCGGTTTCAGTCTCGGCGTCGCTGGCCGGCTGCGGCGAGACGACCGCCGAGTGGACGCCGGCCGCCGTTCCGACCGACGCGACGCTGTACGACGTCGGAACGACGGCGACCGGCGCTGTCGTCGTCGGCGAGGACGGGATCGTCTTGACTCGAGACGACGAGTCGTGGAGCGTCGCACTTCCGAACGGCCCCGGCGAGACAGCCGATACGCTTCGTTCGCTCGCGGTGACGAACAACGGCCGGGCGGTCTGGGCCGCCGGCGATAGCGGTGCACTCGGCCTCTACGATGTTGTCGCCGACCAGGCCGTGGACTTCTCGGCACCGAAGGAGATGACGTCCTCCTGGACGGCGGTCGCCGTCGCCGGTCTCGCCGGCGAAGAGCGAATTACGGCGCTCAACGGCTCGGGCGAACTCCTCCACGGGCAACGCGACGGCACGTCGGTCGAGTGGGCCGAGGTGATCGAACCCGGCACCGGCTCGAGCGTCACCGACGTCGATATCACGCCGCTGTCGTACGTCTACGCCGTCGACACGGACGGCGGGGCGTTCGAATCGCGGGACGGCGGCGATACCTGGACGCGTATCGGCATCGATGCGGCAGCCGTCGATTTCGACGCCGTCGCCGCGGTCGATTCCGGGGCGGTCTCCGTCGCCGGCGGCGACGGCACCGTCTGGTCCTACAACGGCGTCGACTGGTCGCGCGCGTCGCTCGCCGAAACGGCGATCACGGCCCTGGTCCGGAACCGCTACGACGCGCTGGCGATCGCCTCCTCCGGCGACCTCTTCGAGCGCGATTTCGACGGCTGGACGACGCAAACGACGCTCCCAGCCCAAAACGATCCGCTCGCGATCGCGCTCGGCACGTCCCGCGCACCCGAACTCGTCGTCGGCGAGTCGGGGATGGTGATCGAGCGGCAGTACTAATACTGTCGGACAGAACTACGTGAAGATCGGTCGCTCCGCTGCGGCCGTCGCCAGTGGGGACGGCCGCAGCGGAGCGACTGACTTCGTATTGACTTCTGTCCGACAGTATAACCGCCGGCCGACCGGCGCTCGCACCCGTGACCCGGGTCGCAACCGCGGCCGCAAACGACTCCCCCGCGAATGCGATCCCGTTACGCTTTACCCCCACCGGGCCGAATCGTGGCTCAATGACTGCCCAAACCGTCCAGCAGGGCGACCTCGTGACCGTCATCGGGCTCGAGGTCCACGTCCAGCTGGAGACCGACACGAAGATCTTCTGTGGCTGCTCGACGGACCAGACCGACGAGCCGAACGAGAACGTCTGCCCCGTCTGTCTCGGCCTCCCGGGCGCGCTGCCGGTGTTGAACGAAGGTGCCGTCGAAGCCGCCGTCAAGGTCGGGAAGGCCATCGACGCCGACATCCCCGAGGAAACCCGCTTTCACCGCAAGAACTACTACTACCCCGACCTGCCCAAAAACTTCCAGATCACGCAGTACGACGAACCAATCTGCGCCGACGGCGAACTCGAAGTCGCCGTCGAGGGCGACCGCCGCACGATCGCCATCGAGCGCGCCCACCTGGAGGAAGACCCCGGTAGCCTCCAGCACGTCGGCGGCGGCATCGACACCGCCGACTACACGCTGGTCGACTACAACCGCGCCGGCACGCCGCTCATGGAGGTCGTCACCGCCCCCGACTTCCGCAGTCCGAGCGAAGTCCGCGCCTTCCTCGCCGAACTCGAGGAAGTGCTCGAGTACCTGGGCGTCTTCGACGCCGAGCGCGACGGCAGCCTGCGCATCGACGCGAACCTCTCGATCATCCCCGCGGACGAAATCGCCGGCGACGGCATCGACGAGATCGGTGCGGACGCACTCGCCGCCGCCAACCGCACCGAAGTTAAGAACATCTCGAGTCACAAGGGCGCGGAGAAAGCGCTCGCGTACGAGGAGACCCGCCAGAAAAACGCCATCCAGCGCGGCCGCGCCGTCGAACAGGAAACCCGCCACTGGGACGAATCCCGCGGCATCACGGTCTCGATGCGCTCGAAGGAAGAAGAGAAGGATTACCGGTACTTCGAGGAAGCCGACCTGCCGCCGCTTCGCGTCTCCCACTGGAAGGACGAACTCTCGATTCCGGAGCTCCCCTCGGCCCGCCGCGAACGATTCCAGGACGAGTTCAGTCTGAGCGAGGAGGCCGCCTCGAAACTGACCTCGACGAAGCAGGTCGCCGACTTCTACGAGGACGTGGCCAGCGAGTTCGATCCCGACCTCGCGGCGACCTGGGTCGCGGACAACCTGCTCGGCGAGCTCAACTACCGCGACATGGAAATCACCGACCTCGAAGGTCGGTTCGACGAGGTCACCCGCCTCGTCGAACTCGTCGCGACGGACGAGATCACGGCGAAGAACGCCCGCGAGACCGTCCTCCGGTCGATGCTCGACGACGGCCGCACGCCGGACGAGGTCGTCGCCGAGGAGGGACTCGGCAAGACCGGCGAGGACGAAGTACAGCAGGCCGTGGTCGAAGCCATCGACGAGAACCCCGGGGCGGTCGAGGATTACGAGTCCGGCGACGACGGCGCGATCAACTTCCTCGTCGGCCAGGTCATGCAAAAGACCGGCGGCAGCGCCGATCCCGGCGACGTGAATCAGTTGCTCCGGACTGAACTCGAGAGCTAACGGGTTTTCCTCGCTCGTTCGCTCAGTTTCACACAGACGAACTCGCGTCCACGCTCGCGTTCACTCAGCCGATCACTCACGTTCGGACTCGCGCTCGCGCTGACCCACATTCTCACCCGCATTCACCCTTCCGCAGCCGCTCGCTCTCTCACTCACCACCGTCGATCCCCGCGCGTCGTTCCGGTACCCAGTGAGTTATTATCGCTCGACGGATGCATCCCGGTATGGATCGTATTTCGCTGGGTAACGACGAGTTCGAGGGACACAACAATTCCTACGTGCTCGAGGACCCGGACGGCGACGAACTCGCACTCGTCGATACGGGCGTTGCGACCCCCGACGTTCGCGACGACCTTCGGGAGGGGCTGGCAGACCGCGGCTACGAGTTCGCCGATGTCGACGCGATCGTTCTCACGCACTTTCACGTCGACCACGCCGGCCTCGCCGGCGAGATTCAGGACGCAAGCGGGGCGACGGTCTACGTCCACGAGGCCGACGCGCCGCTGGTCGAACAAGACGCCGAAGCGACCGCTGCGCTCCACGATCGCAGACGGGCGTCCCTCGACGAGTGGGGCGTTCCCGAGGGCCCGAAATCGGAACTGCTCGCGTTCGTCGACGCCTCCTCGCGGCTCGAGGGCGAACCGGTCGACGCGACGCCGATCGAGGACGGCGACGCGATAGCGGTCGGCGGTCGCACGCTGGAAGCGGTACACGCACCCGGCCACGCGGCGGGTCTCTGTTGCTTCGAACTCGTGGACGGGCCGGAAACGGCGGACGACGACACAGCGTTCGTCGGCGACGCCCTCCTGCCGGTCTACACGCCGAACGTCGGCGGGGCTGACGTCCGCGTCGAGCGGCCGCTCGAAAAGTACCTCACGACGCTGCGAACGATTGCGGACCGCGACTACGACCGCGTCTGGCCCGGCCACCGGGACCCGATTACGGACCCGAGCGATCGCGCGACGACCATCGTCGACCACCACCGCGAGCGAACGGAGAACGTCCTCGACGTGCTCGCGGACCACGGCCCGGCGAACCCCTGGACCGTCAGCGCGCACCTCTTCGGCGACCTCGACGGGATCCACATCGTCCACGGCCCCGGCGAAGCCTACGCCCACCTCGATCACCTCCACCACGAGGGCATCGTCGAATTCGACGACGGGGAGTACCGCCTCCTCGAAGACGCCGGTGAACTCGATCTCGACCACGTCGTCGCGGCCGACGACTGAGCGGTCTGCTGCACCGAGTTCACGGCACAACCGCAGGACGGGTAACGGGTCGCAGTTGTGCCGGAATTGACTTCCAGCAGTCTATCTGAGTGAGGATCAACGAGTGCGGTACTGGTTCTGGAGTCGTTGTGAATGCCGGCCGTACTGCTACCCGTTTGGGCGGTAATGAGTTCGTATGGTCAAACCATCAACGATCTTGATCCTTCTCGGGATCGTCCTCATCATCGCACCGATTCCACCGGTCGGGATGATTCTCGGTCCGATCGCGCTCGTGCTGGGAATCGTGCTTCGGATACTGACGGATTTGTGACCGCGAGTTCGGAACGCTATAACAGTTGCCGGCACTCGCCGAGCGGCGGGAACCACAACGGTTCTTCGGCCCCGGCGTCCCAGACGATCGGATGGAACGCGTCCGCGTCGGTGACCAGCGGCGACTGAAAGTCCCGAGCGGACATGCCGTTTACCGCCGCTCCGGCGGCGAGTTCAGTAAACGCCGGCACCATGAGTACGTCCGCCCCGTTGTAGGCCCCGGAACCGAAGAGAAAACAGGGGCGTTTGCGGCCCTCGATCGAGAGGGCGGGGTGGTCGTGACCGACGACGTACAGGGAGGCGTCGAGAGTGGGCGGTTCGTGGCCGTGACAGACGACCACGCTCTCTTGGGCTTCGCTCTTACACTCACTCTCGTTCTCATTCTCGTTCTCGTTCTTACTCGCGGGCGGGAGTCGGCACGCCGCCCTCGTTTCCCCGTCGAACACCGACGAGAGCATCGCGTCGTGGTTGCCGGGTGTCACGACGAGCGATGCGCCGGCACCGGCGACCGTCGACTCGAGCGCAGCCAGCGCGTCCGTGACTCCCCGGGGAACGCGATCGAACGCGTGCAGCAGGTCGCCGGCGACGACGACGGTCGCCGGCCCCAGCTCCGCGAGCAGAGTTCGAAGGCGCGCTCGTGAACTCGCGTTCGTGCTGTCGGCGATCGGAGCGTCGACGGAGGAGGCGGTGCCGCGGCCGAGGTGGAGATCCGCGACGACGAGCGTTGCCGAGTCGGGAACGAAGGCGGCGCGCGAGCGGAGGACGAACGGAACGTCGGGTGGGCGTGGAGTCACTGTTTCGCTACTGTTCGAGGGCGCTCGGCGCGTACGCGGGCCGCCGATCCTCGACGTCGAGGGCTTCGAAGAGGTCGTACTCGGTGCCGGTCAGGATGTAGAGCACATCTTCCAGGGGCGCGAGCACCTCGGGAACGAGTTTGACGACGATGTAGGTGATCCCGAGGAGGGCGACGATCGACAGCGACTGGGCGATGTAATTGTGGGAGACGAGAAACGAGACGCGGTCGGGTTCGGCGCCCATGTAGGTGGTCAGCAGTGAGACCAGCACATCCTGCTGGAACCAGCCCCACGGCGATGCCAGGCCGATGAAGATGTTTCGTCCGAGATTCAAGATCCAGATGACGCCGATCGCTACGGCGAACGCCGAGACCTTTCGCTTTAGCGGTGCCGTCACCGACGCGATCAGCCCGCCGAAGATCGCCATGCTCCCGATTCCGGTACAGGAGAGGACGATGTAGGTCGTCCGGCCGGTCACCGTCTCGGACGGATCGAAGGCGAACTTGCTCTGGTAGCCGTTTGCCCCTTCAATGAGCCCGGGACTGTACCCGAGCAGTTCCATCCCGTAGTGGGTCTGGGCCGCCGTCGTCTCGATCAGCCACGTCCGAACGACCGGTATCGTCTCGGCCGGCAGGTAGATCAGGCCCATAAAGGCGACCGCCTTCGAGAGCAAGAGCAACGACGTGCGACCGCCGTAGAGGAGGTACGCGGTGTACGCGGACAACGGTAACGCCGCGAGCGCGAGGAGCGTCTTGATCGGACTCTGGGCGTCCGCGAAGTAGTACGGCACCATCGTCAGCCAGAAGACGCCGAATACCAGCCAGGCGGCTCCGGCCAGAAGGCGCGCCGAATCGACGTTTCCGAACCACTGCAGGAGGGCCGCAAACATGAACGCGCCGATCGCGATCCACGCGAGCGCGTCCGTCAGCGGCGAGTTCAGGATCGCCGAGAGGGATGGGGTTGTGAGCGCGACGGCGTCGCCTGCGAACTCGAGGCCGGCGGCCGGCGCTGCGTCGGCCGCGGCTGAAGCGAGCGGCATAGTCAGGCTAATCCGAAGGACTCTCTCGCTATCAACTTGACGCCTTGGCCGTCTCGTGTCAAGGTGGTAATAGCACGACGACAGGGACGAGGCGGCACGGCATCGTCGTCCGCCGTCCGACGTATCGAAGCCGTTTTCCCCGGTGCACCGTTTTGAGACAGTATGAACGGCGGTAGCGACATGACCCTGGCGTTCGAACTCGAGGCGTTGAAGGAGTTCGCATCGCCGGAGAACGTTTTCGAGGACGCCCGCGGCTGGACCGAGTACATCGGCGTCGTCTCCGAGAAGCCGACGTACGTCGTGACGAACTTCACCCGAAAGAATCGCATTCGGCAGGACTTCTTCTCGGGTCCGCGCGGCAAGGAGGAGAGTCTAGCGGGCGTCAAGGACCAGTTCGACACCGAACGCTACGTCTACGTCGGCATCGACGACGCGGACGAACAACTCGCAGAGGACGTCGAGTGGGAGTATCTCGACGTGGAGGACGCTGCGGAGGCGGCCGACTGGGTGCTGGCGACGAGCGTCGAGGAGGAGACGGACGACTCGGAACCAGTGCGAGACGACTGGCCGTAACGCATTGTTTCCTTTTCACCGAGTTCCGTTCCGAGTTCACGAGCGGCGAAGTCGTCGCGCTTATGGCCGGCCCGGCCCAACGATAGCTGATGGCAACACCCCGCGTGCCGGGTCCCGAGGACGAACGGCAACTCGAGTTACCCTGCGGTGCGACGATCGATCCGCACGATATCGATCTCGGGATGCGCGAGTTCACCTGTCCGTCCTGCGGGGAGTCCCACGCGGTCGTCACCGACGTGCATCCGCCGTCTCGCTTTTTCCCGGAATCGCTCGTGACGATTCTCCAGGAGACGATCGATACCGAGGACGACTTCGGCGACTTCGGCACGCCCCACCTCATGGGCGTCGTGCTGGAGGAGTTTCCGGAACGAGTCGTCACGCACGACGCGAGCGACGACGGGGCGGTCGGCTATTCGATGGTCTGGGTCACCGACTTCGACTCCCGACGGCTGCACGAGATCGTCGTTGAACTCGTCGTGGAGTTGATGGAGCACGCGATCAGTCACGCGGAGGACGACGCGGCGGTGAGCGAGTTCGAGTCGCAGATGCTCGAGTTCGACGTCTCGGAATTCGTCGAGCAGTACCGCCGGCAGCGGGATTTCGAGAGCGAGCACGACCGGCCGGTCTGAGAAGAGTCGGTGGGGCGATGCGGGACGGAAGCGCTAGCCCGGCGGTTTGGGGGCTACAATCGAAAGGCGTCGTTCAGCCGCCAGAGCAGGACGCCGGTGCCGACGAGGAGCAAGAGAAGAACGGCGGCGCGGGCGGCGTCCGGTGCGATCGGAAAGAGGCGAAGCGCGATACTCACCAGTAGGAGCCCGATAATGAGATCGAGCCGGCGTCGAATCGCCGTTTCGTTCATTTACCTGATATCCCGGGTCACGTTCAATACATCTTCTGATGAT
Organism: Natrialba aegyptia DSM 13077; assembly: GCF_000337535.1. Classification (GTDB taxonomy): domain Archaea; phylum Halobacteriota; class Halobacteria; order Halobacteriales; family Natrialbaceae; genus Natrialba; species Natrialba aegyptia. The sequence continues at coordinate 179,115 of NZ_AOIP01000015.1, read as the reverse complement.
GATACGAGAGACAGATAGTGATCGATCCGGCGGCTCGCACGGCGAGAGAAGAGCTTCGTTCTCCGAGGGCTACGAGTCGAACCCTATAGTCCGACGTTCAGCGCGTAGGGCCAGTGAACGGTGCTGACGGCGAGAAAGAGCAGGGCGGCCCCCGTGCCGTAGACGTTCTTGAGGAAACTCGTGAACTCGTCCTGGGCGTCCGCGCCGTCGGCGTTCCAGAAGTCGTGCATCGTCGCGGCCGAGACGAGCAAGAAGAGCGCGAGTCCGGCAGCTCCGAGCGCCGGGAAGACGCCCACGATGAGCGAGAGCCCGCCAAGGACGAGCAATCCGCCGCTGAGCAGCACCGAGGCCGTGGGTGCCGGGATGCCCTTGAACTCCGCGTAGCCGGCCATCTCCTCGATGTCCAGGAAGTGGTTTAGCCCCATAAACGCGAGGACGCCGCCGAAGAGCAGCCGCGAAACCAGAAAGAGGAGATCGGTTCCGGTCGCGTCGAACATCAGGCGAGCACCTCGCGTTCGGACTCGTCGGTTCTGATTGGATTCGCACGAGTCGCGTCGATACCGGTTACTGATTGCATTACGTTACCAGGTACGAACTCGAACCTATATATCGATTCTTGGACATCAGTATCACCGACTAACGGGCGTGTTACCTTGCGATGCGAGCGGGTGGTCGGGTAAACGGCTCGAGCGGTGGGGAATTCGTTCGCGTTCGCACCGGTACGAAATTCGAAAACTGATTTCGAGAATCGTACTGTATCGTGGGGCTTATTACGATGTGCGAACTTCGAACGGACAAGACCAATGAGTACGGACAACGATACAGCAGGGGACGGACGCACGATCCTCCTCATCGGGAGCGGCCCGATCCAGATCGGGCAGGCCGCCGAGTTCGACTATTCGGGAGCCCAGGCCTGCCGGGCGCTTCAGGAGGAAGGTGCCCGCGTCGTCCTGGTGAACTCGAATCCGGCGACGATCATGACGGACCCGGAGATGGCGGACGAGGTGTACATCGAGCCGATCACGACCGACGCCATCGCCGAGATCATCCGGAAGGAAAACCCCGACGGCGTCATCGCCGGCCTGGGTGGCCAGACCGGACTGAACGTCACCGCCGAACTCGCCGAAGAGGGCGTCCTCGAAGAGTTCGACGTGGACATCATGGGCACGCCCCTGGAGACGATCTACGCGACGGAAGACCGCGACCTTTTCCGCCAGCGCATGGAGAAGATCGGCCAGCCGGTGCCCGCCTCGACGACCATCTCGCTCGACGAGGGCGAGGAGGTATCGGAGATGACTGAGGAGGATCTGAAAGAGCGCGTGCAGGCCGCCGTCGACGAGGTCGGCGGGCTCCCGGTCATCGCTCGCACCACGTACACGCTCGGCGGCTCCGGATCGGGCGTCGTCGCGGAGATGGACGAACTCCTCCAGCGCGTCCGCAAGGGACTGCGCCTCTCCCGGAACAGCGAGGTCCTGATCACCGAGTCCATCGCCGGCTGGGTCGAGTACGAGTACGAGGTCATGCGCGACGCCGACGACTCCTGTATCATCATCTGCAACATGGAGAACATCGACCCGATGGGCATCCACACCGGGGAGTCGACGGTCGTCACGCCCTCCCAGATCGTCCCCGACGAGGGCCACCAGGAGATGCGCACCGCGGCGCTCGACGTGATCCGCGAACTCGGCATTCAGGGCGGCTGTAACATCCAGTTCGCCTGGCACGACGACGGCACGCCCGGCGGCGAGTACCGCGTCGTCGAAGTGAACCCGCGCGTCTCCCGCTCCTCCGCGCTGGCCTCGAAGGCGACGGGGTACCCGATCGCCCGCGTGACCGCGAAGGTCGCTCTGGGCAAGCGCCTCCACGAGATCGAAAACGAGATCACGGGCGAGACGACCGCCGCCTTCGAGCCCGCGATCGACTACGTGGTTACGAAAGTTCCGAGGTGGCCCAAGGACAAGTTCGACGACGTCGACTTCGAGCTGACGACGGCGATGAAATCGACCGGCGAGGCGATGGCCATCGGCCGCTCCTTCGAGGAGAGTCTGTTGAAGGCGCTTCGCTCCACGGAATACGAGCCCGACGTCGACTGGGCCGAGGTCAGCGACGACGAACTCGAGGCGCACTACCTCGAACGGCCGTCCCCCGACCGTCCGTACGCCATGTTCGAGGCCTTCGAACGCGGTTACACCCTCGACGAGGTCGTCGATCTGACCGGCATCTTCGAGTGGTACACCGAGCGCTACAAGAACATCGCCGACTCGACGCTCGCCGCGCAGGAGGGAGACTTCACCGAGGCCGCCATCGCCGGCCACACCAACGCGTCGATCGCCGCCACCGCCGGATCCGACGTTGGAACCGTCGAGCAAGAAGTCCCCGGCCGCACGTACAAACAGGTCGACACCTGCGCCGGCGAGTTCGAAGCCGAAACCCCCTACTACTACTCCGCGCGCAAGAACGAGTTCGAAACCGGACCGTACGAAGGGATGGCCGCCGCGGGTGAACTCGAGGTCGACCCCGACGTCGAGAGCGTGATCGTCGTCGGCGGCGGCCCGATCCGCATCGGCCAGGGCGTCGAGTTCGACTACTGTTCGGTCCACGCGGTCCGCGCGCTCAGAGAGTTGGGAATCGACGCGCACGTGGTGAACAACAATCCAGAAACCGTCTCGACCGACTACGACACCTCCGACGGGCTGTTCTTCGAACCGATCACGGCCGAGGAGGTCGCGGACGTCGCCGAGGCGACCGGTGCCGACGGCGTGATGGTCCAGTTCGGCGGCCAGACCTCCGTCAACATCGGCGAACCGCTCGAGGACGAACTCGCCCGCCGCGGACTGGACTGCGAGGTCATGGGCACTTCCGTCGAGGCCATGGACTTAGCGGAGGACCGCGACCGCTTTAACGCCCTGATGGACGAACTCGAGATCGCCCAGCCCGAGGGCGGCACCGCCTTCTCGAAGGACGAAGCGCTCGATCTGGCCCACGACATCGGCTACCCCGTCCTCGTGCGCCCCTCCTACGTGCTCGGCGGCCGGGCGATGGACGTCGTCTACGACGACGCCGAACTCGAAACCTACATCGAGGAGGCCGTCCGCGTCAGCCCCGAGAAACCGATCCTGATCGACGACTTCCTCGAAGACGCGATCGAACTCGACGTGGACGCGGTCTCGGACGGCCGCTCGGTGCTGATCGGTGGCATCATGGAACACGTCGAGAGCGCCGGCGTCCACTCCGGTGACTCGGCCTGTATGATCCCGCCGCGCTCGCTCGACGACGACACCCTCGCCCGCGTCCGCGAGGTCACGGAAGACATCGCCGAGGCGCTGCAGACGCGCGGCCTGTTGAACGTCCAGCTCGCCGTCCGCGACGGTGAAGTGTACGTCCTGGAAGCGAACCCGCGCTCCTCGCGGACCGTCCCGTTCGTCTCCAAGGCGACCGGCGTCCCGATCGCCAAACTCGCCGCGAAGGTCATGGCCGGCGAGACGCTCTCGAGCCTCGACGCGACGGAACAGGTGCCCGAACACACCTCGATCAAGGAAGTCGTTCTGCCGTTCGACCGCCTGCCGGGCTCGGACCCGCGTCTCGGCCCGGAGATGAAATCGACCGGCGAGGTCATGGGCACCGCAAGCGAGTTCGGCACGGCCTACTGGAAAGCCCAACAGGCGGCCCACAACGACGTCAACGAGGGTACCGCCGTCGTCGACCTCGACGTTGCGGGCTTCGAAAACCACTTCGACGTGGCCGACTTCGACGACGTGCCCCAGGCGATCCGCGAGGGCGAGGTCGACTTCGTCGTCAGCCGCGACCGCGACACCCTCGAGATGGCCGTCGAGGAGGAAGTGCCGTACCTCTCGACGGAAGCGAGCGCCGAGGCCTACGTCGGAGGACTGGAGAGCTTCGCGGGTGAACTCGAGGTTGCGTCCGTGACCGACCGTCCGAAGAGAACGGCCCGGTGGGGCGTGTCGGAGTAAGTCGTCGCCCCTCGTTGTGGTCCCACCGTCGGTCCGTGCGACGCCATCGCCAGCGATGATCCGATCCTTCAGAGCGAATCCAATTACGGCGTTAGCTTCGTCGACACCGACGTAGCTGTAGCATCCGGCGGCGAACTGATTTTGTTCCTCGGCGCGAACGGCTTGCGGCATTCGGTGTAGAAATGTATACCATCTCACATTCTTTTCCCCGTTCAGCCGCTACCCCGGGTCGCGACCCATGTCCGAACAGACCAGACGCGACGTCCTTCAGTTCGCGACCGCATCGGTAGCAACCGGCGTTCTCGCGCTCGGATCGGCGGCCGCCCAAACGAACGAGACCGAGTGGCAACAGGCTGAGTCGCCGACCGGAAAGGCGCTCAACGACGCCGTCGATACCGCCGCGGGGCCGTTCGCGGTCGGTGCCGACGGTAACGTCCTCGCCCGGCGGGAAGACGGCTGGCAGACGGTCGTCGCGTACGGCCCGCAGGCCCGGAGCCGTCGTCTAACCGGCGTCGACGCCACCGACGACGGGCGGGCGGTCTGGTTCGTCGGCGGAAGCGGCGTCATCGGCGAGTACGACGTCGAGACGCAGACCCTGACGAATTACTCCGCGCCGAACGGGAAGACGAGCACGTGGGAAGACTGCACCGTACGGGGAAGGGCCGGCGAGAACGAGCGCCTCTACTTCGTCAACGGGTCCGGCGAGTTGCTCGTCGGCATCCGCCAAGACAGCGGCGCGATCGAGTACGCGGAGGTAATCAAACCCGGCGGCGGTTCGACGATCCCAGCTATCGACTGTCATTCCCAGGACGCGGGGCACGTCTGCAGCACGAGCCAGTTCGTCGCGGAGACGGTCGACGGCGGGGAGACGTGGGAGCAGATCGGTATCGACTTCGCGGGCGGCGCGTTCTTCGATCTCGCGAGCCAGGGAGAGCGAGACGTGAACGTCGCCGCCGGCTCCGGGATCGTCTACCGCTACGACGGTTTCCGCTGGACGCCCCACGTCGTCGACGACGCCCGACGGGCCGTCCGCGCGATCGACCGCGACGGAGCCGACGGCCTCGCGGCCGGCAACGGCGGCGCGCTGTACGAACGCCAATCCGCCGGCCAGTGGCGACAGTACGAAACCGAACTCGAGTCCAAACTGGAGGGCGTCGCGACGGGATCGTCGTACGACGTCGCGGTCGGCGACGGCGGGACGATCCTCGAGCGGGCCGTCGACTCCGGTGACTCCGACGACTCCGACAGCGACGGGAACGAAACGAATTCGACGGCGGTCGACACTACAGCCCTCGCACTGGACGTACCCGACGCGGAACCGCTGACGGTCGAGCGCTACGTCGAAGGGGAGTGGATCACGCCGACGTAGCGGACCCTTTCGTCCGGCTCACTCGAGCGCGTACCAGTCGAACCGCTCGACCGCGTACCGATACGCGACCGGCGGTGCGACGACGCCGATCGCGACTACTATCCACGCCATCATCGTGACCTGACTCGCCGTCAGCCCGACTTCGACCTGCGGGAGCATCGTGGCCATCGCCGTTGCGATCTGAGCGACCAGCGCCGCGGCGTCGGTATAGAGCACGACGGCGGCCCCGATCGGGAAGATAATTCCGGCGGTATAAACGACGAACGACATCTTGCTCGGCATGACGGCCTCGCGGTTGCCGGTGATCGCAACGCTTCCGAAGCGCGGGAACGCCGACCCGACGCCGACGGCCAGCGCCGGTGAGGCGAGCGCGCCAAGAACCGTCCCCGCGAGCAAAACCGCGGTCGACTCGAGCGAGATCGGACTCGCGAGTCCCGCCGCCAGCGCCACGAGCACGCCGAGTGGCACGCCGACGAGCGAACTCGCGATCATCCGGCTGCGAATCATCGTCGTCCCACTGACCGGCGAGGACAACACCGCCGGCAGCGTCTGGCCGAGGTCCCCGAGCGGGTTCAGCGAGAACAACACACCGGTTCCCCAGATGACGTACAGACAGAGCATGACGGCGATGTACGACGGCACCGTGCCCGTCTGAATGATCTCCTGCGCGAAAAAGAGCGACCCGAACAGCGGATAGGCGGCGTACATGAGCCGAATCGGAGCGCGCTTCGTCCGCCGGATCGTCGTCAGCGTCAGCGTTCGAAGCTGTTTCGAGAGACCGTATTCTAAAACTCCGTCGAGGCGACTCTCGGACTCCGGTGTCGCCTCCGTGTCGTCTTCAACCCGCGCCGGATCGGCGTACCAGTGAACTCGTGCGGAGACGACGCCGGCACCGATCATCAGCGGAACCAGGACGGCCGAGCCGACGAGTGCGCCGACGATCGCACCCATCGAGGGGTCGACATTCGGGATACCGAGAACGAGGATGTGGCCGAACCAGCCGAGTGGGCCACCGCCGAGAAGGTCGAACAGCCCGGCGGTGATCGTATCGAACCAGCCGGTCGCGATTGAGCCGAAGTACGCGAGTGCGAGGACGGCGATCACCGGCGTTCGATAGCGAGCGACGGGTTCGTAGACTGTGAGTAGGTGTCGCACCCAGATTCCGATGACAAAACCGAGGGGGACCGCAGTGACGAGCAACAAAATGACGAGAAGCGGCCCAACGAGGATAGGAAGTACTGATCCTGTGCCATTTGCGAACGCAATTGAGAGGACAATCACTGACGGAAGCGGCCAAATCGCAAAGAGGATGATTTCCGCACTTACGATACCGATAACGGTGGATCGAAGCGGTGCCGAAAGTAACAACAGAGCAGGTTGATCGACATCGGCGGCCGCCGTTACCGTTCTTATTGATGCCATCAGCACTGCGAACAGCCAGACGAGTGCAGTACCTCCTGCGAGCACCTCTACGAGCATGGACGCTGTCTCTGGATCGATAACACCGGTGGCTGCCTCCTCTCCGAGAGATGGAAGTAAAAATGCCCCAGCGGCTGTTATCGGTCCCAGCATGAGGGCGACCATGATCGCCATCATGAGCAGTTTCGTCCGGTTGCCGACGACCGTCCGAACGGTTCGACGGACTTCCGTCCGAGCGATGACGGTTGCACGCGAGTTCATCGAGGACCACCTATCGGAAGCTGAACCGGGACGTGGAAGGACGCGAGAACGGGCGGATCACGGACCATACGGTCACTTCAACGATGGCGGTGATAAACAATTTGAATCGTTGTCATTCCCGCCCGTCAACGCGGAATGTCATGAATTTAACTCTCTGGAGAGAAAACGGGACGTATGGCCCCCGAGTTCGACACAGCGTCTCCGACCCCGAAAACGGCTCCCGCGATCGCCACCGACGGGCTTACGAAACACTACGGAGAGACGAGTGCCGTCTCCGATCTGACGTTCGAGGTCCCGCGCGGAACGGTCTACGGCTTCCTCGGGCCGAACGGCGCGGGCAAGACAACGACGATGCGGATGCTGACGACGCTGACGAAGCCGACGTCGGGCTCTGCACGCGTCGCCGGCCATCCGATCACCGACCGCGAGGCCGTCACGCCCCACATCGGCTACCTTCCCGAAGAGCCGCCGATCTACGACGAACTCACCGGTCGCGAGCAACTCGAGTACGCCGCCGGCTTGCGCGACCTCCCCGAAGCGGAATCGACGGAGCGTATCGAGTCCCTGCTCGCTCGCTTCGATCTCACAGCCGACGCCGACAAACGGATCTCGGACTACTCGAAGGGGATGCGCCAGAAGGTCGGCGTCATCCAGGCCGTCCTCCACGAACCCGCCGTCGCCTTCCTCGACGAACCGACCAGCGGTCTCGACCCCCGCGCCGCTCGGACGATGCGCGAGACGATCGCCGAACTGGCCGACCAGCAGATGACCATCTTCCTCTCGACGCACATCCTCTCCGTCGTCGACGACCTCGCCGACCGCGTCGGCGTCCTCCACGGCGGCGAACTCGTCGCCGAAGACGACCCCGAGACGCTGAAATCCCGCGCCGAAACAGGCGAGACTCGCAGTCTCGAGGATGCGTTCCTCGAAGTCACGAAGGAATCGTCAGACGAACGACGCGAAGCTGGCGCGAGCGTCGAGCCGTCGTTCGAGTAAGCCGGCCGACAGTCGACGCCACCACTCACCGGTACGAATGACGCGTTCATCCCTCCGTCCGTCGCCGCCGACGCTCGCACTCGCCGCGCTGGGCGGGGCCGCCAACGTCGTCGCCGTTCTCGCGCTGTTCGCCCGCGCGGACTATCCGGCACTCGAATCGCCGCCCGAACTCGCCGTCCTCGCGGCGACCGGATTCGCGCTCGGGTTCGTCTCGCTGTTCGTCTCGGCACACACCCGCTTGCTGACGCCCGCGGTCGGCTTCGTCGTCGTCCTCCTCGGCACCGTCTTCGCCGAACTCACCACGCCGATGCCCGAGTGGAGCGAGCTGGGCGGCTACGTCGTCGTCGAGGGACCGACTCACGTCTGGAGCTACGCGAACTCGTGGGATGTCTGGCTCTCCTTGCTACTGATCGCCGGACTGGTCGAGTTCGGCGTTCGACGCGGCTACGGACTCGGCGATCGGCGGCTCCGAAATCTGCCGTCGATACCGCTCTCGCGCACCGCAGTGCTGGGGATGGTTACAGTGGGTGCCGGATTGCTCGGCGTTGCGACGACGCGGCTCGTGCTCCGAGCGGGAATCAACCCGCGGGCGGCAGCGCCGTTCGTCTTCGTCGCCGCGGCCGCCGTGGCTGCCGTTCCGCTCGCAGCGTTGTTGACGCGGGGACTGTTGTTGCCGACCGTCCTGTTCGCGCTGTTGGTGCCGTACTTTCTGACGATCGAGGTGTTCACCGCGACCGACAGCCCCGTCCACATTCTGTTGTTCGGCCCCTACGCAGTCGGTCTCCTCATCGGTGCGGCGTTCGAAAACTGGCTCCGGTCGCGGCTGCGCGGCTGGAACGGTGGCCGATTCGCCGATCATCAGTCTGCGTGAGGGGGGTGAGGAGGGGCGACCTGAAACCCGAGTCCGACACCCTAAAGCGGGCTGACTCTGTGGTTCGGATATGGAGTATCACGAGGCGGCGGACGTTCTCTTTGGCTTGCGGCGCTTTCGACCCAAGCCGGGGACGGCGTCGACGGCACAGCTGCTCGCCCACCTCGAGGACCCACACGACGGGGTCGCGTTCGTGCAGGTCGCCGGCTCGAACGGAAAGGGAAGTACGGCGCGAATGGTCGAGCGGACGCTCCGCGAGGCCGGGCTCTCGGTCGGACTCTACACCTCCCCACACCTCGAGGACCTCCGCGAGCGCGTGCAGGTCGACGGACGGAAGATGCCCCGATCTGCGGTTTGTGCGTACGTCGAGACGATTCACGACTATCTAACCGAGCGGGCTGCGGCCGGCGAATCGCCGACGTTCTTCGAGGCGATGACGGCCATGGCGCTGTGGCAGTTCGACCGCGAGGCCGTCGACGTCGCCGTGCTCGAAGTCGGTATCGGCGGGCGCTACGATGCCACGAGCGTCGTCGATCCCGTCGCGAGCGCGGTGACGAGCGTGACGCTCGAACACACCGGTATCCTGGGCGAGACCGAGGCCGAGATCGCGCGCGACAAGGCCCACGTCGCCCCCGAGGACGAGCACACGCCGCTGGTCACCGGCGTTTCGGGACCGACGCTCGATGCGATTCGCGACGTTGCAGGCGAGGTCGTTACAGTCGGATCGAGGGGTGTGGCCACGGGAACCGGCGCCGATCAGGATTCGAGCGACGGGAGCGACGCAAGCGACGCGAGCGATGAGAGAGACGAACACAACGAGAGCGACGGGCAGGACGCAGACGACGGCGCGCCAGCGGAGACCGAACCGAAAGCGTCCGAGGACGGAGACGCTGACTCCACTTCGGCGGCTCCCGATATCCGCGTCTCCTACGACGGCCGTGCGAACCACACCGAAGCCGCCATCTCGATCGACGCCGACGACTGGGGTGTCTCAACCCAAATTCCGCTTCTGGGTCCCCACCAGGCCGAAAACGCCGGTATCGCCGCAACCCTCGCTCGGCAGGTTACCGAGATCTCCGACGCTGAACTCGCCCGCGGGCTTCGGAACGCCCACTGGCCGGGCCGGTTCGAGGTCATGGATACCGACCCGCTCGTCGTCCTCGACGGCGCGCACAACCCCGGAGCCTGCGAGCAGCTCGCGGCGACGCTCGACACCTACGAGTTCAGCGAGTTGCACCTCGTCTTCGGGGCGATGCACGACAAGGATCACCGCGAGATGGCCGCGGCGTTGCCGACGCCGGCGTCGGTGGTCACGACGGAGCCGGGTCTCGATCGGGCGGAGGACCGCGACGTGCTTGCGACGGTGTTCGAGGACGCCGGGGCGTCGGCCGTCGAAACGACCCGGAGCGTTCAAGATGGCCTTTCGATGGCGCTCGAGCGGGCGGGTGCGGACGACTGCGTGCTCGTCGCTGGGTCGCTGTTCGCGGTCGCGGAGGCGCGTTCGCGCTGGACGACGACCGGTGTGACGAAGCGTATCCGCGACCGGGCGGACGCCCGCAACGCGCTCGAATCGGCGCAGGTCGCTCCGGGCGATGTCGACCGGTTCGACGAGCAGGCCGTCCATCGCGTCGTCAGGACGAATCTACAGGCTCGACAGGCGAATCGTCTCCGGGAGGAGTTGGTGCGCCTCGACGGCGAATGCGTCCTGTCGGGAGCCGACCGCCAGCACGACGAGCGCGTCGATGCCGTGCTGATGGGCACGCTCGAGCAGTTCGAACGGCTCGTCGAGACGCTCGCGTCGACGGGGGCGGATGCGGACGGAAACGGACTCGACACCGTCGCTCGCGAACTCGTAGACACGCTCGAACTCTCGGTCCCCGGCGATGACGCGGATGCAGATGGAGCTGTAGCTGTAGCTGTAGATATGGAGACGGACGCGGACGCAAACAACGCCGTGACCCGCCCCTGGACCGACGACCGCACCGCAGTCATGGGCATCCTGAACGTCACGCCCGATAGCTTCCACGACGGCGGCGAGTTCAGCGCGCTGGCCGATGCCGTCGAGCGCGCAGAGGCGATGGTCGAGGCCGACGTGGACGTGATCGACATCGGCGGCGAGTCGACGCGTCCCGGTGCCGATCCCGTCCCGACCGACGAGGAGATCGATCGCGTGGTGCCCGTCGTCGAACGGCTCGCCGAACTCGACGTCGAACTCTCGGTCGACACCAGAAAGGCCGCGGTGGCAGACGCCGCGCTCGAGGCCGGCGCGGACATCATCAACGACGTGTCGGGGCTCGAAGATCCGGAGATGCGGTTCGTCGCGGCCGACCACGATGCGGGGCTGATCGTGATGCACAGCATCGACGCACCGGTCGTGCCGGGCCGCGAGGTGACCTACGACGACGTCGTCGAAGACGTGATCGACCAGCTCGCAGAGCGCGTGTTGCTCGCGGAGAAGGCGGGCGTCGACCGCGACCGCATCGTCGTCGACCCGGGTATCGGCTTCGGCAAGTCCGCGGCCGAGAGTTTCGAGCTGCTAGACCGGATCGACGAGTTCAGCGCGCTCGGGTGTCCGGTGTTGGTCGGCCACTCTCACAAGTCGATGTTTGCGCACGTCGGACGGGATGCGGGCGAGCGGGGCGAGGCGACGGTCGCGGCGAGTGCGCTGGCGGCGGATCGGGGGGCCGACATCGTCCGGGTCCACGACGTGCCGGAGAACGTCGCCGCGGTGCGGACGGCGCTTGCGACGCGCGATCCGGAGCGGTTCGAGTGGTGAGTCGCCGGTCGCGGTCCGATTTCGATTGACCGGATCGGCTTCGGTAGTCAGTTGCCGGTCTAACTTTCAACCGTAAGGAGCGCATAGCACCGACGAGCCCGATCGCTTACGCTCGGTGCTCGGTGTCTTTCGATGACAGGAGAGCATCCGTCAGATCACGGCGACGGTGAAGAGCAACGCGACGAGTACGGCTCCGGTACGGCGCTCCCGACGGGGCCGAACGCGGATTCGGTTTCCGTTTCCGTTCCCGATTCCGTTTCCAGTTCCGTTTCCGCCCCCGGAACGCTGCCAGTCGTCGGCGGTGCGATTCTGGCCCTCTCCGGGCTTCGATCGCTGCTTCGCGGGCGGCTCCGCTCGCTTCCGATCGGCGCTGCCGGCCTGGGCCTGCTGGGCTACGGGCTACGAAAGCGCCGTGAGGATGGCAGCACCCAGACTGCACTCGCGTCGTTCGCCGAGACGGCCGAGGAGTCGACCCCCAGTGACGAGACCGCAGACGAGGACGCGTCGTCCGGAATCGAGTTCGTCGACGACGAGGAGGAGGCGGCATCGCCGACGGGTTCGAAGCCCGAACTCGACTCCGACGAGCACGATCCGCGACGGAACACCGACGACGACGATCACCTCGAGATCGACGTCTCCGAGTCGGCGACGAGAGACGAGGTCTCGGAGGCGACTGGTCCCGACCCCGAACAGGCCGAGCCCGTCCAGACCGAGGCCACCGAACCGGAGCGGACGCCGGACGGCGATTCGGGTTCGGGCGACGAAGAAGCGTCGGATACAGCGGTGGAATCCGGTGACGAGGATGGGGCAGCCGAAGACGATGGTGAGGGCTCATCCGACGTGACCGACGACGAAGTGGAGTCCGACACCGACGACGCCGACGCCGATACCTGAGGGCGGGCGCTATTTCTCCCGTCCGCTCTCGCTGACAGTCACCCAAAGACGGGAAAATTCTCATTTCACGGTCGGTTGTAGCTCCGAGGAACTGTCGCCACGTCGGCGACCGATCCAGTATGAGCGACCAATCACAGCGCACCCGCGCGGAGATCGATCCCGAGTACGACCACCGCCGCGAGGATGGCGTCGACGAGTCCGAACTCGAATCGCTGCTGGCTGGGTACACCGTCGGGCGGGACGACCACGAGAACGCGCCCGCGTTCGTCATCCGACCCGACGACGTGCAAGCGGTATTGACCCTCCTTCGGGACGAGGCGGGGTTCGATCACCTCTCGTGTATCACGGGCCAGGAGTACGAGGATCGCTACGAGTCGCTCTTACACGTGACGAAGTACGACCGGCGGACCCACGAGGTGACGCTCGTCGTGCAACTCCCGACGGACGCGCCCGTCTCTCAAACAGCCGAGCCGGTCTTTCGGACCGCTGACTGGCACGAACGGGAAATATTCGATCTCGTCGGCATCGAGTACGAGGGCCATCCAGACCCGCGACGAATCCTCCTCCCCGACTCCTGGCAGGGCCACCCGCTGTCGCGAGAGTACGACCAGACCAAACCGCAAGTCGTCAAATACGCCGAACACGCGAATCCGCTCCAGCCCGACCGCAGAACCGAGACGGATACGATGGTCCTGAACATCGGGCCGCACCATCCGGCGACCCACGGCGTGTTGCACCTCAAGGCGACCCTCGACGGCGAAACGGTCGTCGATGTCGATCCGGACGTCGGCTACCTCCACCGCTGTGAGGAGCAGATGTGCGAACAGGGGACCTATCGTTACCAGATCATCCCCTACTCGAACCGGTGGGATTACACGGCGAACCTGCCGAACGAGTGGGCGGTCGCCCGCGTTATCGAGGACGTGGCCGATATCGAGGTCCCGACGTACGCGCAACTCCTTCGCACGATGGCGACCGAGTTCGGCCGGATGCTCGGACACTTCCTCGCGCTCGGCACCTTTGCACTCGACGTGTACGGCGAGTTCACGGCGATCTTCCAGTACGCGTTCCGCGACCGCGAGGTCGTCCAGGACATCCTGGAGGATCTGACCGGCCAGCGGATGATGTTCTACTTTTTCCGATTGGGTGGCGTCGCCTGGGACTTGCCGGAGCCTCGCGACGAGTTCATCGACAAGTGTCGGGCGTTTCTCGACGAGTTGCCGGCGAAGATGGACGAGTATCACGCGCTCATCAGCGGCAACGAAATCTTCCAGATTCGGACGGTCAACACGGGAGTTCTCGAGCCCGATGTCGCGAAGTCCTACGGCTGTACGGGGCCGGTCGCCCGCGCGTCCGGCATCGACTACGATTTGCGGCGGGACGATCCGTACGGCTACTACGAACGCCTGGACTGGGACGTGGTCACGGCGGACGGGTGCGACAATCACGCGCGGGTGCTCGTCCGCATGCGCGAGGTCGAGGAGTCGGCGAAGATCATCGAGCAGTGTCTCGACCTGATCGAGGACTGGCCGGAAGACGAGCGGACCGTCCAGAGCAACGTCCCGCGAACGCTGAAACCGGATCCGGACATCGAAACGTACCGCGCGGTCGAATCGGCGAAGGGTGAACTCGGTATCTACCTCCGAACGGACGGGTCGAACAAGCCGGCCCGGTTCAAGATTCGGAGCCCGTGCTTTCACAACCTGTCCGCGCTTCCCGAGATGTCCGAGGGGGAGTACGTCCCGGATTTGATCGCCTCACTCGGCAGTCTGGATATCGTGCTCGGAAGCGTCGACCGGTAGCAGTCTGACGCGTCGGGTGATGGATGATCGGCATTCGGCCGCCCGCCCCGTTCTCCGTTTCTGTTCCTGTCCTCGTTCCGCCCTCCGCTCACCCCGTCCCGGTCTTTACCCGCGTCTCCGCTCTCTGCTCACCTGTCTCGATCTCCGTTCCCGTTCCCGCCTTCATCTCCGTCCTCCTCTTCGATCCCGTCCAGGTACTCCAGACAGCAGTCCCGATCTGCTGCGATGTGCTCGCTTGCCGTCCCCGCCGCCTCCGACTCGAGCCCGTCGAGTTTTTTCGCCACCTCGGCGATCCGATCGGGTTTCGGTCCTGGTTCCGTCTGCGTCCTGTGCCCGTCCTGTTCCTCGGACGGCCCCTCGTTTAGCGAGTCGACCCCATTTCTGAACCGTTCGGTCGGCCGCGTCGCTCGCTCGACGCAGGAGCTCGCGGGCTCGATCGAGGAGGTCCGTGCCGTCCTTACTGTTCTCGGCGTCCTCGGCGGGAAGAGTTCGTCGTACGAGCGGGAACCGGATCTAGACCGAGTGAGCACGTGCCAGCGACCGGAGAGCCGTCTCGTCGGCACGTTCACGCGTCACAGAAAGATGCAATATAGTCCTATATCCCTGACGAATCGACAAGCGTTAAGTTCGCGGGTCCGGTGCAACCGAACGAATGTCGCTCGATCGATGGGAGTCTGGTGTCACAGTCGTTCGGTCCCGCTGGACGGGACTCGAACGCGACTGGCAGAGCGTCGTCGTCGCCGCGACGATCATCGTCACGACCGGCCTACTCGAAGTGCAGATCCCCTGGTGACGGATGGCGGTTCACCGGCTCTTTCCGGGGCTCGCCGTCCTCGGTATCGGTGCGTTTTTCGTCCGAGCGCTCGCTCCAGTTATCGGGTTCAACCACCTGCTCCTCGCCATCGCGCTCGGATTCGTCCTGACCAACGCGGTCGGCGTTCCGGCCCGTCTCGAGCCGGGCATCGCGACGCACAAACTCTGGCTCGGCGCCGGTATCGTCCTCATGGGCGCGTCCGTTTCCCTCGGTGCGGTCCGTGACGCCGGCTGGCTCGTCCTCCTCGCGATCCTCACCGTGGTCGGAACCACGCTGCTCGTCGTCGAGCTCCTCTCGCGGTTCGTCTTCGGGTTGACCGATCGGCTCGGCTCGCTGCTCGCGGCGGGAAGCAGCATCTGCGGCGTCTCGGCCGTCGTCGCCGTCGCCGGTGCGATCCGCGCCCGGGAGGAACAGGTCGCCTACGCCGCGGCGACGGTGCTCCTGTTCGACGCCGTGACGATCGCGATCTACCCGGTGATCGGCGAACTGTTCGGTCTGTCGGGGCGAGTGTTCGGCATCTGGGCCGGAATCAGCATGTTCTCGACGGGGCCCGCCGTCGCCGTCGGCTTCGCCCACTCGGACGTCGCCGGCCAGTGGGCGACGATAACGAAGCTCGCGCGCAACGCGCTGATCGGCGTCGTCGTCCTCGCGTACGCCAGTTACTACGCCCGAGAGGCGAATCGCACGGACGGCGGTCGTAGCGCTCCGTCCGCCGGCGTCGCGAACTCGACGGTTCGAACGCTCTGGAGCGAGTTCCCGAAGTTCGTGCTCGGCTTCCTCGCGCTCGCCGTGCTCTCGAGCCTCGGCGCGTTTTCGGCGGCACAGCGGGCCTCGTTCGAGAATGCCTACAACTGGCTGTTCCTGGTCGCGTTCGTCGGCCTCGGGACCGAAATCCGGCTGGACGAGTTGCGACAGACCGGCGTGACGCCTGCGTTCGTCGTGCTGCTGGCGCTGCTCGTCGCCAGCACGCTGTCGCTCGCGGTGCTTCTACTGGCGTTCTCGTCGGCGTGAGCGGTCCGCAGCCTTCGAGTCGCCGTACCGCCGCGTCGAAATCAAACGTCCGTCGAAGGTAGCGGGAATACTTTCCTATTCTTTCGCGAACCGCTGAAAGGGCGATCCGTCCGACGATCGGGCGCTAGTGCTCTCGATTTCCGAGCCGATCGATCCCGACCGTCCGGATGAACACCGTCGTCGAGTCGAAGTTTGGCAGTCCCGGTGGCGTCGACCGCTCGCCAGCGAGCAGCCGTGAAATCCTTCGGGCCACATCGCCACCTCGGGTCGGACATCGCGTCGAACGGAATCGATTCGCCCGGGTTCCCAGGCCGGAGCGGCGGTATCTTCCGTCATAATGGGTGCGCGGGAAATACCACGGCTGACCGGATACTACCCAGCTAGCAGGCGACGCGCCGATTCCGCGGCAGCGGCGCTCCGAGCGCGGAACTTACTTGCCGGTGAGGCCCGACAGGCCGGATATATGCCTGAACGAGAGTTCGACGGAGACGAGAGCGGGGGCGAGTTCGAGGGATACGGTGGGCGGTACGTCCCGGAGCCGCTACAGGAGCCGCTCGAGCAACTTGCAAACGCCTACGACGAGGTGGCGGCGACCGACGAGTTCGAGACGGCGTTTCGCGACTGTCTCGAGGAGTTCGCGGGGCGACCGACGCCGCTTTACTACGCGAAGAACCTGAGCGAGCGCTACGGCGCGGAACTCTACTTCAAGCGCGAGGATCTGCTCCACGGCGGCGCACACAAGATCAACAACTGTCTCGGGCAGGCACTACTCGCGAAGCGCGCCGGACGGGACCGACTCATCGCCGAAACCGGGGCCGGACAGCACGGCACCGCGACGGCGATGGTCGGCGCGTTGCTCGGCCTCGAGACGGAAATCTACATGGGGAAAAAGGACGTCGAGCGCCAGACGATGAACGTCTTCCGGATGCGGCTGCTGGGAGCCGAGGTCAACGAGGTGACCCGCGGCGGGCAGGGGCTCGCGGACGCCGTCGACGCCGCGCTGGAGGACTTCGCCGAAAACGTCGACAACACCCACTACCTCGTGGGCAGCGTCGTCGGTCCGGACCCGTTCCCGCGGATGGTCCGGGACTTCCAGAGCGTCATCGGTACGGAAGCCCGCGAGCAGTTCCGGGAGCGGACCGGCGGCCTCCCCGACGCCGCGGTCGCCTGCGTCGGCGGCGGCTCGAACGCCATCGGACTCTTCCACGCCTTCCGCGACGATCCGGTCGACTTCTACGGTGCCGAAGGCGGCGGTGAGGGGACGAACTCGAGCCGGCACGCGGCCCCGCTCGCGAAGGGGACGGACGACACTATCCACGGTATGAAGACCCGCGTCCTCGACGACGATGTCGAGGTACACTCGGTCTCGGCCGGCTTGGATTATCCCGGCGTCGGCCCCGAACACGCCATGTTCCGCGCCGTCGGCCGCTGTGAGTACACCGGCATTACGGACGAGGCGGCGCTTGCGGCGTTTCGAGAACTGAGCGAAACCGAGGGGATCATCCCGGCACTCGAGTCCAGTCACGCCGTCGCCCGCGCGATTGAACTCGCCGAACGCGGCGAACACGAAACGATCCTGGTCAATCTCTCGGGTCGCGGCGACAAGGACATGGAGACCGCCGCAGAAAAGTTCGAACTCTGACGACTAGCAGTATTCTCGAATCGCCGAGACGAGTTCATTCGCATCCGAATCGTCGAGGCGACGGCGCGACAGCGCCAGAGACACGGAATCGTCTTCGAACCGCGGAACCAGATGGACGTGGGCGTGCTCGACGGTTCCGACCAGCGGCCCGCTCGTGTAGAAGACGCTGAATCCGGCTGGCTCAAGCGCGGCGTCGAGTGCGTCGGTCATCGTCTGTACTGTCTCGAACACCGCAGCCGTTTCCGCCGCGTCGAGGTCGAACAGTTCCCCCTCGTGTGCGCGGGGCACGATCAGGGTGTGGCCCCTGACGGCCGGCCGTTGATCGAGGAACGCGACCGTTTGCTCGTCGGCATAGAGGCGGGCAGCTGATTCGTCTCCGGCGACGATGTGACAGAACTCACAGGGGGTCTCGCGTTGTGGCTCGCCGTACTCTCGCTCCGCAATGCCGTCGATTGCAATTCTCCCGTCGTCGCTCATACGAACGCCCTCTCGGCAGACGATTATATACCCGTCTGCCCGTCTTCGCGCTCAGAAAATACCCGCCGACTCCCGTAACGCTCGGTAGGTCGTTAGATACCGGTCGCGAACGTCGTCTCGGTCGTACGTCGCGAAGTGGTCGTCGATGTCGCGGAACTCGAGTTCACCGGCGTCGAGAATCGTGTCGCCGAGTTCGTCTTCGCTGGTGGTTCGAAAGCCGCGGTCCCAGCCTTCGACGAGTTCGTGGGCGCTCGAGTTGGCGTGGTATTCGACGACGCCGACGCAGCCCGCGGCCAATGCCCGGAGCATTTCGGTGGGGAAGACGCAGCGTTCTGCGGTCTGGGCGAAGACGTGAGCGCCGCGGTAGGCGGCGATCCGGTCGTCGAGCGACAGGGTACCGGCGAAAGTGACGCGGTCGTCGATCCGGAGGTCACGCGCGAGCTGTTCGTAGGCCGCTCGTTCGGGACCGTCGCCGATGACGGTGGCGCGCCAGTCGCGGGTCCGGTGTTCGGCGAGTGCGAGGAGGAGGCTCTCGAGGTTCGCACCGTCGTCGAGGCGACGGGCGTAGAGTACGTCGGCGCGCTCGCCAGGCGTGACCGAGCGGATGCGGTCGATATCGATCGGGTTCGGAAACGTGTCGACGGCGCGTTCGGTGACGCCGAGTTTGCGGACCCAGGTTGCGACCAGTTCCGACGGGACGAAGTTCCGGTCGACCGAACGCGCGGCGAGTTGTCGCCAGCGGTCCGTCGGGAGACCGCCGTGGCCGTACCAGTCGGCCACAGCCGGGGTTCGAGCGAGCGTTGCGCCCAAACTGGCGGCGAGAACCTGTTTTGGTCGGTCGGCACTGGCATGGATGATGTCGGGGTTTGAAGCGGCGAGGACGAACGGCAGTCGAACGAGAAACGACGCTCGGGCGTCGGGACCGACGGAGACGCCGTGATAGGTGATATCCTCGCGTTCGAACGTCGAGTGTTCGCCGTCCCAAAACTGGGTACAGTAGACGTGGATCTCGTGGCCGGCGTCTCGAAGGAGTTCGAGAACGGTCTGGAGTCGCTGGTTCGTCTCGGTGTCGTGGTGGAAAACCGTTTCAGAGGAGACGAACGCGACGCGCATATGCCACGGCCACGAAGCGAGAGGATAAAAAATCACTTCTTTCGTATTCGACCAATCCACTCCGTGGGCAGCACCGGCCGAATGCCGCTGAAGTGTTTGAAGACGGATCAATTCTCCGGAGAGATGGTTTGCATCTCGAACGAGTTCTTTCTCGGACTGGTTTCAATTCGATTACGATTCCCATAGTGGCCACTGCAAGTTACTGCACGCCCGACCGCATAGCCGTTGTAGGGCCGGTACTATCGGGGTCGGCGGGTTTCACAACTGGACATCCCACAGCCAGTGATAGAGATTACCGGAATTAATTTCCTATTCCACTAGAGTAACGAGTGTATTCTTTCATATAATTTCACTGAGCGGCGACTGTCAGGGAAACCGATCGAAAACGTGATTGACTGATCGATACCGGATCGAGAATCGGTCGGCCGCCTCAGTGGTCTGAGAGCACACGTTCGACGTGTTACCGCCGCTCGAAAAATCATGGTAGATGATAACTCTCATGTGGGGGACGAGCATCGAATAGACAGACGAACGACGCTGAAACTCGCCAGCGTGGTCGGCCTCGGTGCGGTCTTTTCGGGAACGGCACTCGCCGACACGAACTCGAGAGACGATCTGTCGGTCGATCCGGAACGCTCCCCACCGTGGGAGAGTCGCGATGACCTCCCGGATCGGTGGGCACGAAATCGATGGTTCGTCGAGCTAGACGCACCGCCGACTGCTCGCGGCGGCAACGTGCACGCTCACGCATCCGAACGAGCGAATCTGCGCGCACAGGCTCGTCGAGAAGAGGCCCAGTTTACGGAGCAGTTCGATTACACCACGCTGTGGAACGGCTTATCAGTCGACGCCGATCTAGCGACCGCCATCACGGTAAGCACGTTTGAGAGCGTCAACGCGGTGTATCCGGTTGCGATCGTCGACCGTCCCGAGCCCGAAGACGCATCGCCAGCGCTCGACACCGCACTCGAAATGACCGGTGCTGCGACCGCCCAGTCCGAACTTGGATACTCCGGTGCCGGTCAACGCGTTGCAGTCGTCGACACGGGCATCGATTACAATCATCCGGACCTCGGCGGCAGTGGAAACCAAAACGAGACGTATACTGCTGTCGCCGAGCACGACCGGACCCTCACCGACCCCGACGGCGAACACCATCCCCGAATCAGCCACGGCTGGGACTACGTCGGCGAAGGCTTCGATACTGGCGATCCTGCTACCTCGGAGCCGAACCCGAGCCCCGACCCGATGGACAGACAGGGACACGGGACCCACGTCGCCGGAATCGTCGGTGCAGATGCAGCAGCCGAAGACGGTGTCTCCGGCGTCGCCCCCGATACGGCACTCGGCGCGTACAAGATATTCGACGTCGGCTCGAGTTCAGCCGACATTATCGTCGCGGCTCTCGAGGACGCCTACGAAGACGGCATGGATATCATAAACATGTCACTCGGGGCAACGCTGGCGTGGGGGCAGGAATACCCGACGACAGCAGCGAGTAACGAACTCGCCGCACAGGGCGTCGTCGTCGTCAACTCCGCCGGCAACGATGGCGGACTCGGCACCTGGAGCATGAGCGCGCCGGCGAACGGCCACGATATCATTAGCGTCGCTAGTGCCGAGAACACGCACCTCGAAGCGCAGCTTTTCGGCGTCGACCACCGTACAGAGCCGGTCCCGTATCTCGAGATGACCGGCGCAGAACGGCCCCCAACCGAGGGCGAATCTGCGCCACTCGCACTCCCCAGTGCGAGTGAACTCGAGGGTGAAAGCGGTTACTTCGGCTGCGATAGCAGTGATTTCGACGAGTTCCCCGAGGGCCATGTCGCCCTGATCGAGCGCGGCCACTGTTCGTTCGCACAGAAGTACCTGAACGCCGTCGAAGCCGGTGCCACGGGCGTCGTGATCTACAATAACGTCTCGGGACTCTTCTCGGGGACGGTCCAAGACGCCGGTGTCGACGGCGTCTGGAGTGCCGGGATCAGCGATACCGACGGTCAATCGCTCGCGACGCTCCTCGAAGACGGGACCGACGTCTCGCTCGAGTTCACAAGCGACGCAGCGACCGTTCCGAATCCGAACGGCGGCCTGTTGTCGGATTTCAGTTCGTACGGACAGGATGTTGAACTCGAGTTCGGCCCGAGCGTCACGGCGCCGGGGGGCTTGATTACCTCCACGTATCCACTGGCGCTAGACGGGTACGCGATGTTATCGGGAACGTCGATGAGTGCCCCACACGTCGCTGGCGCAGTCGCACTGTTGTGTGAATCCGAGTCGGGTCTCGATCCGGTCGAGGTACGCGATCGGCTCCAGAATACGGCCGAACCCGCGCCGTGGTCGCTCGCGCCGGATCTCGGCCTGGATCATAGCTTCCGGCAAGGTGCTGGGATGATTCAGATCGACGAGGTGATTGAAGCCAACCAACGGGTGTCTCCGGGACAGATCGCCGTTGGTGACGGGTCCGGAACCGACGCCACAGTGACGATTCGAAACGATGGTGACGAGGAACTCGTCTATTCGATCGGTCACGTCGGCACGATCGGTACTGCGGGTAACACGTTCGCACCGTCGTTTTACGGAGCCGGAAGCACGCTCGAAGCGCCGGAGACTGTCGCGGTACCTGCAGGTGGCGCTGCGGAAGTCGATGTCCGCCTGACTGCGCCCGCACTTGGACTTCCGAATCACCAGTACGGTGGCTACATCGAGTTTGACCCGGCGGACGAGACCGCGGCGACGCTTCGGGTTCCGTACGCCGGTTACGATGGAGACTATCACGACCTGCCGCTGTTCGGATACTACGAGAGCGTCGACGAGTTCGTCGAGCGAGAACCGCGGGTGTCGGCGATCGTCGGTGAAGACGAAGACGGGAATCCGATCACCGAACCGGTCGGGGAGGGCCACGAGTTCACCGTTGCGGACGGTGACTATCCGATCGTCGAGGCGTTCTTCGGGCACTTCCCGCGTGAGATGCGGATATACGCGGTTGATCAGAAGCGCGGGCACGAGTATCTCGTGATGGAAGATCGGTACCTCTCGCGAAGTGAGAGTCCAGATACGTACTACGAGTTCCCGTGGATGGGACTGACGCAGGCCGGAGAAAGCGATAATACGCGGCCGGTTCCGAAGGGGACGTACACGCTCAAGGTGGAAGTCCTGCACACCCTCGGAGAGCCCGAAAACGAGGACCACTGGGAAACCTGGCAGTCGCCCGAGTTCGAGTTGGATACGCGACGGATCGGGGGACAGAGACCAGCGAGCACCCCAGCTTTCGCCAGCGCTGATGAATAGCGGAAGGACCGAGTAACGGGTTCAGTAATTGATCGGCTGCGAATGGCTGTCCCTGCGGCGACGGCCCGAAAGCCACGATCGGGTATTCACGGGCTGTTGCTCAACAGTCTCATTCGTCGCTGTTCTCGTCAGCGATGTTTCTGCGAAGATCGTTCATCGCGCCCTCGATAGCCGAGTCGAGTCGGTCCGTGAAACTGTCCTCAGTAGATCGTGAGTTGCCGGGTGTCTCCGTCTCGCCGGTTTCGTCTGCACCGTCCGTTTCAGCGTCGGTGCTGTCGCTCTCACCCGCTGTTTCGTCGTCGGTCTCCTCGTTGCCGGTGTCCCCGTCGTCACCGTCATCGTTCTCGCCGTCATCGTCCTCACGTTCGTCGTCACTGTCACGGTTTCTCTCGTCGGTTTCGTCCGATCCGGCGTCACTTTCACCGTCGTCACCGCCGTCTCCACTTTCGCCGCCGTCATCCTCCTCGTCATTCTCATTGTCGTCATCCTCCTCGTCATCATCTCCATCTCCATCTTCATCTTCGCCATCGCTGTCGTCATCCGCATCTTCATCATCACCGCCATCACCGCCTTCCTCGCTTTCATCCTCGTCCCCCTCTTCGTCCGTCTCGTCTTCATCACCGGTCTCTTGGTCGTCGCTCTCTCCGTTTTCATCCCCGTCCTCGCTATCCGAATCTTCGTCACCTTCCGCCTCGTCCTCTGTATCCTCGTCATCCGCGTCTTCATCATCCGAATCTTCGTCATCCGAACCCTCGTCATCTCCATCCTCACCGGACCCCATCGAGAACCCGTTTTCGCCTCCTTCCTGATCGCCCGAGTTCGGTGTGGACGATCCACTATCGCTCGTCGATGCATCGCTGGCCCCGTTGTCGTCGCCGTTCGTCTCGAGGACGCCGAATCCACTTCCTGTCGAGGGCTCACCGCCTAGTTCCGGACCGACGACAGCGACAGTCATTCCGAACGCGACGAGAACGACCAGAATCGTGACCATGAGCATCCCAACTGAACCGTTCCCCTCGGTAGTTGGTTCGCCGGTTTCGTCCGCGCCAGTCATTGGTCGTTGCTTCCCCCGTGTGGCCTTTGTTAAGCACAGCAATTCGGTGGGCACCGAACCGGGGGACTGTTACTGCGTATGCCAAGGCTACAGTATCGGCACCTGCCAAGCGCTCGATTCGAGCACAGCTGAAACTGAACGCAAACAGAGGTAGCCGCTCGCTTCGGCGGAAACTGCGGTGGTTACGGTAGCTGCCGTGGCAGTTTCAATTGTGAAATGACGGTAGTCACCGGCTACTGTCGGGGCCCGTCTCCGGAACCCAAACGACTACCGGCCCGCCACACGCACCGTCTGCTATGGCAGCCTACGACATCGATCGCTATCTCAACATTCGCAGCGCGTACGGCGTCTCGTTCGGCCCCGACGGCGACGAACTCTCGTTTCTGATGGACACGACCGGCACCCCGCAGGTCTGGACGCTCGACGGCCCGCGCGAGTGGCCCCAGCAGCGGACGTTCGCCGACGAGCGCGTCACGTTTGCCTCGTGGTCCCCGGAGCGCCCGGAACTGATCTTCGGAATGGACGAGGGCGGGAACGAGCGCGCCCAACTCTTCCGACTCGACGCCGAGACGGGTGAAATCGAGAACCTGACGGCGATGCCCGACGCCAAGCACCGCTGGGGCGGCTGGAGCCACGACGGCGAGCGGTTCGCGTTCACGTCGAATCGCCGCGACGAGGCCGTCTTCGACGTGTACGTCCAGCACCGAGGCGAACATGGAAACGATGCAACCCGTCTCCACGAGGGCGACGGCTGGCTCTCGCTCGCCGGCTGGAGCCCGGACGACTCCCGACTGCTCGTCTCCCAGGCCTACTCGAACTTCGACCAGGACCTGTACGTTCTCGACCTCGAGACCGAAGAGCTCGAGCACCTCACACCACACGAGGGCGACGTTCGCTATCAAAGTGCGAGTTGGGCACCCGACGGAGAGGGGATCTACCTCGTCACGGACCGCGGCGACGGCGATACCCTCTCGCTTGCCTACCTCGACATCGCCTCGGGTGAACTCGAGACCGTCGTCGCGGACGAGTGGAACGTCGACGGCATCGCGCTGGACGACGAAACCGGCCGGTTCGTGTACTCCCAGAACGTCGAGGGGTACACCGAACTCACCGTCGGCGAGTTCAGCGCGGACGACCCGACGGCGTTCGAGGAGTTCCCCGTGCCCGACCTGCCGGGCGGCGTATCGGGCGGCGTAAGCTTCGGTCCGGACGCGGAGCGGTTCGCGCTGTCGACGACCGGGGATACGGTCAACACGAACGTCTTCGTCGTCGACGTCGAGTCCGGCAACGCGGAGCGCTGGACGGATGCACCGACGGCGGGCATTCCGCGCGAGACGTTCGACGAGTCCGAACTGGTTCACGTCGAGAGTTTCGACGGGCTCGAAGTGCCGGGATTCTTCGCGCTTCCGGACGATCGAAGCGCCAGTGCAGAGAGTAGCGACGGTGCCGGCGAAACGCCCGTTATCGTCGACATCCACGGCGGCCCCGAGAGCCAGCGCCGCCCCTCCTTCTCGAGCGTCAAGCAGTACTTCCTCGATCGGGGCTACGCCTACTTCGAGCCGAACGTCCGCGGTTCGGCCGGCTACGGGGCCGACTACGCGGCCCTCGACGACGTCGAGAACCGCATGGACTCGGTCGCCGACATCAAGGCCTGCGTCGAGTGGCTGCAAGACCATCCCGCCGTCGATCCCGACCGCATCGTCGCGAAAGGCGGCTCCTACGGCGGCTTCATGGTTCTCGCTTCACTGACCACGTATCCCGAACTCTGGGCCGCCGGCATCGATATCGTCGGCATCGCCAACTTCGTGACGTTCCTCGAGAACACCGGCGACTGGCGGCGCGAACTCCGCGAGGCTGAGTACGGGAGCCTGGCCGAGGATCGCGAGTTCTTGGCGGAGATTTCCCCGACGAACAACATCGAGGATATCGCGGCCCCGCTGTTCGTCCTCCACGGCGAGAACGATCCGCGCGTGCCGGTCGGGGAGGCCGAACAGATCGCGGATCGGGCCGGCGAACAGGGCGTCCCGGTTCGAAAACTCGTCTTCGACGACGAGGGACACGGGTTCTCGAAGCTCGAAAACCGCATCGAAGCCTACTCCGCCATCGCCGAGTTCCTCGACGAGCACGTCTGATCGAGACACCGGTGGCAGAGCCACGGCGGACGGTTGGGGATGGGAGACGCCCCAGCGGCCCCCTCTCGCATCGGATTGGTGTTCACGACCGATGTAGTCGGCGTGCCTTCGTCCTTCTCGGACCGTCATGGTTCCCAGCGCTACAAGCGCGGCATCCGTCATCCGACGCCAATCTGTCGCCAGCAGCACAACGTGATACATAGCGGATCTTTTAGAAAGAGTTACAAGATATTCGCTGAATGGTCGACTGTGCCCGCTATCGAAACGACCGCCCTGACGAAACGATACGGAGAAACTGTCCTCGCCGTCGATGGCCTCGATCTAACGGTCGGCGAAGGGGAGATATTCGGCTTCCTCGGTCCGAACGGAGCCGGAAAGTCGACGACGATCAACATGCTCCTCGACTTCGTCCGCCCCTCCTCGGGAACCGCGACGGTGCTCGGATACGACGCCCAGACGGAGACGGAAGCGATCCGCGAACGCATCGGCGTGCTTCCGGAGGGCGCAACCCTCTACGAGCGGCTCACGGCCCGCGAACACGTCGAGTGGGTCGCCGAAACGAAACGCGCGGATGCGGACGTTGATGCGATTCTCGAACGCGTTGGCATCCTCGAGGACGCCGACCGACCGACCGGCGGGTTCTCGAAGGGGATGCGCCAGCGACTCGGCCTCGGCATGGCGCTCGTCGGCGATCCGGAGCTACTGATCCTCGACGAACCGTCCTCCGGTCTGGATCCGACCGGCATCCAGGACATGCGGAACCTGCTCCGCGCGGAGGCTGACTCGGGGACGGCCGTCTTCTTCTCGAGTCACATCCTCTCGGAAGTCGAAGCCGTCTGCGATCGCGTCGGAATCATGAACGAGGGCGAACTCGTCGCCCTGGACAGCATCGACGGCCTGCGAGATGAGGCGACCGGCGGAGCGACAATCGAACTCGAATTCGAAGCCGAACCCTCGGTGGACCCTGAGATGCCCGCGCTCGACGCCATCGACGGTGTTCAACAAACGACCGTCGAAGATGGCGTCGTGACGGCCGTCTGCGCCGACCCAAGCGTGAAAATCGACGTGGCTCGCGCCCTCGACCAGCGAACGACCGTGACGGATATCCACTCGACGGATACCTCTCTCGAGGAGTTGTTCAACCAGTATACCGGCGGTACTGCACACGGCGGACCACGCGAGTCGACCGGCTCGACCGGCGAGGGCGACACGCGCAAGCAGGAGGTGACCGCATGAACGCGATTTCGGTCGCCAAACGGGATCTCCTGGATGTCCGTCGCGCCAAACTCATCTGGGTTCCAGTCGCGCTGTACGTGCTGTTTATGCTCCTGTTTTACTGGGGGCAGAGCAACAGCATGAATCCGAGTTTCTACCGGATTATGCTCAGTCTCGCGACGATTGGCGGAGTGTTACTCATCCCGCTCGTCGCACTCGTCGCAGCGTACCTCTCGGTCGCCGGCGAGCGGGAGTCGGGGAGTGTCAGGTACCAGCTGAGTTTACCGGTCTCGCGGACGGACGTAGTCCTCGGCAAACTGCTCTCCCGGGTCGGCGTCGTGAGCGGCGCGTTGCTCGCCTCGTTCGCAATCGGCCTCGTCGCCGCATGGACGCTCGTTCCGGAGATGAGCGTCGAGTACGGGGATTACGCCGTTTTCGTCGCTCTTACGCTCCTGTATGCGCTCGCGTACGTCTCCATCGCCGTCGCGATTTCGGCGGCCACCGCGAGCCGCTCGCGAGCGATGGGCGGTGCGATCGGCTTCTTCTTCGTCTTCAATATCATCTGGAATTTCCTGCCGATCGGACCTGCGTACATGGCCCGGTTCGTCTTCGAGGAATTGGGGCTGAACTACGCCGACTCTCACCTCGAGTTCATCTTCAGTCTGAGCCCGACGGGTGCCTATCTCAACGCATTGGAGCTTGCGTTCCCGGCTGAACAGTTTCCCGGACAGGTTGGGTCCGGGTTCGACGTGTTCTACCTACAGGAGTGGTTCATGCTCGTGATCCTCGTTGCCTGGGTCGTCGTTCCGCTCGGGCTCGGGATCTGGCGGTTCCGACGCGCCGATCTCGGGTAGGACGGCCCGCTTCGTTTTCAGTCGATAACGCCCGTTTTCGTCGCCNGATCTGGCGGTTCCGACGCGCCGATCTCGGGTAGGACGGCCCGCTTCGTTTTCAGTCGATAACGCCCGTTTTCGTCGCCCCCTCGCGAGCCGCTCGCTCGTCCATTCCGTTCCCGAGGATCGTATAGCGGTCGCGAATCTCGTGGCACGTCGTCAGCGCCTCGAGCACGGTTTCGTCGTCGAGCCCGAGTTCAGTCGCGGTCGTCGGCGCGTCGATGCTGTCGAGGGCGTCGCGGATGTCCCGCCAGATGCCGCGTTCGCCGCCGTGCAGGTAGGCGGTCATGATCGAACCGACACCGACCTGGTGGCCGTGCAGCGCCGCCTCCGGTGCCAGTCGGTCGAGTTGGTGCGAGAAGAGGTGTTCGGCCCCGCTCGCCGGCCGCGAGGAGCCGGCGATGCTCATCGCGACACCGGAGGACATGAGCGCCTTCGTTACGACCCAGGCAGATTCTTCGAGCCCGGGCCGGACGTGATCGGCGTTGTCCACGAGGATTTCCGCGGTCATCTCAGAGAGCGCGGCCCCGTACTCGGAGAACTCGACGTTCTTGAGCCGCTTTGCGAGCCGCCAGTCCATCACCGCCGTGTAGTTCGAGATGATGTCGGCACAACCGGCGGTCGTTAGCTCCCAGGGGGCTTCGGCCAGGACCTCGGTGTCGGCGACGACCGCCAGCGGCGGTTCGGCCGCAACGCTGTGGCGCGTATCGCCGTCCGGGACCGAGCCGCGATTGCTCACGATCCCGTCGTGGCTCGCCGCCGTCGGCACCGAAAGAAATCCCATATCGAGGTGGTGGCTCGCCATCTTCGCGATATCGATCGCCTTGCCGCCACCGACGCCGATGAGATAGGAGGCGGCCTCGGCCTCGGCGGCCTCGATGACGGTTTCGACGGATTCGAACGTCGCGGACTCGATCGTGACGATCGCGGGATCGATCCCCGCGGCCTCGAAATCGGCGGCGACCGGTTCCGCCGCGACCGCTCGCGGCGTCGGACTCGTGACGAGGAGCGGTCTGCCCTGCAGGTGGAGTTCGTCGACGACCTCGACGACCGACGACCGGACGCCGTGCCCGACGACGACGTTTCGCGGCAGGCGAATCCACGTCGACTTCTCGAACATAGTTGCCCTGATTCACCCGCGGGATATACGTGTTTTTCCTTGACATCCGTGACATCCGTGGCATCCGTGGCGTCCTCGGTATCCGCGACAGTCGCGACAATTGCGAGCCGACACGACCGCCCGCCGATCCGTCTCGCTGTCCGTACTGCACTCGGCAGTGTCAGACCGTGTCGAGAATTTCTAGAACTCGCGCTTCGGCGTCGCGGCCCGGCCCGTTCTCGCGTCCCGTCCGGTCGCTTGCGAGGTGGTCCTCGACGGACTGGTCCATCGCCGTTTCGAGGGGTGTCGACTCCCAGCCGAGTTCGGCGAGCTTCGCCGTCGAGAGGATGTGCGGGTACTCGCGATAGAGCGGATAGTCGGCGAGTTCGATCTCGGCGGCGGCGAGTTCGCGCGGGCCGGCGTGGACGACGTCGACGGTCGTCTCCAGCGCGTCGGCGATCAGATCGATCATCTCTTCTATCGTGACGAGGCGGCGGTCGCCGACGTTGTACGCCTCGCCGGCCGCGCCGCGTTCGGCGACGAGTCGGAGTGCGCTGGCAACGTCGTCGACGTAGGCGCGGTGCCAGACGTTGGTGCCGTCCCCCGGGATGAGAATGCGGTCGAAGCGGTTCACGCGGTCGATCCAGAAGTCGAGGCGTGCGGTGTAGTCGTGTGGACCGTACACGACGCAGGGCCGAACGGACATGGCGTTTACGCCGCGCTCGGCGGCGGCTGCGATCGCACGATCACCCTCCGCTTTGCGCTTGCCGTAGGTTTCCATGGTGTCGTCGGTCGCCTCCTCGGGCGTGCAGGACTCGAGCGGCGTCTCGCCTTCTCGCTTGGGAATGTCCTCGCGGCCGTAGGCCGCACCGCTCGAAATGTAGACGTAGGCCCCACAGTCCGCGAAAATTCGCGTCGCCGCCTGCACGTCTCTCGGCTGGTAGGCGACGCAGTCGAAGACGGCGTCCGGATCGGCGGTCATGGCCGCGGCCTCGAGCGCGGAGTCGTTCGTCCGGTCGCCTTCGATGTGATCGACGCGGTCCTCGTCGGCGAAGGGATTTTCGTGCGTGCCACGATTGAGGAGCGTCACGTCGTAGCCGTGGTCGAGCAGGTCGGATACGAGCTGTCGGCCGATAAAGCGCGTCCCACCGATGACGAGTGCGCTGTCCATACGTGATCCACTCGAGGATGGCGGAAAACGATAGCGGAACGGCCCGTCTGGGCTTCGAGCGGGAGCCGTTAGCGGGTTATCGAGCCGAGAGGTGAGATGCACGCTTACGCACGCTCAGGATTTATCTGCACGATCTGCCTAGCACCGCCGTCGGACGGACTGCAGTCGGCGGACATGCGTCGCACGGTGGCGGACGACCGAAATTCAGTCTCATTTCACACGATAAACCATGGACGACCGTAACGAACGCCGACACCGACGGACGAACGAACGCGAACAGGAGCGACCGACCACGGACCGAGACGAGCGTCCAGCCCGCGAGGAGACCCGTGAGGAGTACCAACGCCAGGTACGGGACCTTCAATCGCGGGGAGAACGGAGCCAGCGGCCCCAGGATGACGAGCGACATCAGTCGTCGAACCGACGTGATCAACGGGACCGAGGACAGTTCGGAGAACGACGCCCTCGCGGCGATATTCGGCAGTACGAACGGGGGAGAAGCCGGTCGTCGGATTCGGACCGCAACCGCTCTCGCACCCGGAGCGACCATCGACGTGGGTTCGAAACGGATATTCACGACGCAGATTCGCTCGAGTACGGCGGTGAAGCGCGCCACGATCGGCGAGGAGAGACTGACCGCGGCCGGCGAGAAGATCGACGACAGGAACGCCCTCGAAAGACCACGCGGCAGCGGCAACCTCGGCGGCGATCACAGCAACGGCGATCCCAGCAGTCACGCCAGCAGCCAGCTCACCAACCACAGCACTCGAGGCAGTCGGAACAGTGGGACCGAGACAATTCACGCGGACGACGCCAGACCAGACAACAGCCGTCGCAGCAACAACGACAGCGGCGGATGCCCGAGAACGAGCCGAGTCGTCGACCGGAACCGGCGGGCCGATCGGCCCAGCACGGCCAATCTCGACAGCCGGATCAGCACAGTCCGTTCGAAACGAACGTACAAGACGCAGGATCGCTCGAATACGGCGGTGAGGCCCGACAGCCGAACCGATCCCGCGAAGGCGGTCGAGAACGAGTTCGCCGCGAGCGAGGGGTCGATCGGCGGGACTCCCAACGGCGCGATCAGCGCCGACAACCCGAGTCACAGCACCAGCGGAGTCACCACCCCCAACCCGAACCGCAACAGCGACGTGTCGGCGGACACGATGACCCCCCTCAGCGTCGCAGCCACCGAGCCCAACCCGAGTTCAGTACGGGTGAGTCGAGCCGATCGCATCGTGCACAGCCACAGGAACAGGCACCGGAGCACCGACGACAGCCCCCAAATCCGGAACCGGACCGACGGGAGCGCACCCGGTCGATGACGCGGCGAGAGCAGCCGGGTGCCCCCGACGACAGACTGCAGGGAAATCGCACGCAGAATACTCGCCGGAGGGAACAGGGACCCCGCCAAGGGCAGGCGACGGCGGGCCGGCACCAGCGTAGCCAGGGGTTCCGGGAGTCGACATCTCGGCGGCAGCCCGAGCCGGAACCGCGGCGAAAAGGTGACGAGCGCCGGCAGTCCGAGCCGGAGCCGCGGGGCGGTGGCGACGAGCGCCAGCACCAAGGAGCGGAACGGCACAGTCAGGAGCCAGGCCGAACTCGTCGACTGCCGAATCGAGAGTCGGAGCGGGAATCGGATCGAGTGCCGGAGCGAGGGAGCGATCGGGAAGGGCGTCAGGAACGCACCCGAGGACAGAGACAGGCGAAAGGACAGCGCCGAGAACAGCGTCAGTCCCGGGAACCGCCGGCGGAACGGCGATCTCGGCGCGAACCGGCGGCAACGTCCGATCCGCAGCGGCGGCCACATCCACAGCGCAGTCAACGTGACCGTCGAACCAGGAGACGAGACGCGCGCTCGCTCGACGAGGGCGATCGCTCGGGATCGGAGACGGGAACTGCGCCGCAGAATCGGTCCGGCGGCGGGCTCCAGTACCGGCAGGCGGGGCACCGATCGGAGCGAGGGCACTGGACCGACACGTCGGACCGGGAATCGCGCGGGAACGACGAGGAGCGCGGAAGAAGCGCGAGCGGTGATCGAGACGCAACCAGTGATATGAGCAACCGACGCCACGTCCACGAACGGGACCCTGTCGGCGAGCGGGACGAAGACCGCGACGAGAGACGATCCGGATAGCCGGATCGGTCGTTGCTAGGGTCCGTTTTTCTTCACGAAACGCCGTACCGAGCGCACGAGGAGCGAGTTCAGATTTCCGTCGCGGTATCCTCCGTAACAGTAGCCAACGACGACGGCGTGCGGCCGAGCGAGCAGGGACCGTGAGTTATTATCCCGACGTGTGAACTGGCGGGTATGACCGACACCGACGACACTGACGACACCGATTCGGCGACGAACGTCACACCGACGCTCGCGGACGATGCGATGGCCAACTTCCCCGTTCCCGACTTCGCGGATCTCCCGGAGGACCTCCAAGAGCGAATCGAAGCCGAAACCGAGGAGGCCGGGTTCACGCCGAACGTCTTCTCGGCGTTCGCGTACAAACCCTCGCACTTCCGCGCGTTCTTCCAGTACCACGACGCGCTCGTCGAGGACACCGCGCTCGAGCGCGAGGAGATCGAAATGATCGTCGTCGCCGTCTCCGGCGTCAACCACTGCTATTACTGTAACGTCGCCCACGGCGCACTCGTCCGCATCTACGCCGACGATCCACAACTGGCGGACCAGCTCGTCGCGAACTACCGAACGGCGGATATCAACGAGACTCACCGCACGATGCTCGACGTCGCCGTGACGCTCACCGAGCGCCCGACCGAGGTCGAACGCGCCGACCTCGAACGACTCCGCGATGCCGGCTTTAGCGAGGAGGCGCTCTGGGATATCGCCGCGGTGACGGGGTTCTACAACCTGAGCAACCGGATGGCAATGTTCGCCGAGATGCGGCCGAACGACGAGTTCCACACGCTCGGTCGCGACTAGTCCGAGCGGCAAACTGGCGGCAGACTCGTCGTGCGGCGCGGGATCTGCTAGTCGTCGCTCGCGGCGAATCCGGTCGATTCGGCTTCGAGTTCGGTCTCGGCCATTCCCGGCAGTTCGCCGCGGACGTCGTCCGAGCCCTGCTCGGTGATGGCCTCGCGGTAGGCCTCGGGCATGACCTTCACGAACGCATCGAGGGCGCGTTCCCAGTCGTCGAGCAGGTTCGCGCCGCGGTCGGAGCCCGTGTAGGCGACGTGGTTTTCGACGAGACGGCGGAGCATCTCCTCGTCTTCCTCTTCGAGGTCTTCGTGGAGCGTCGCCATCCCCGTGTTCGCCCTGTCGGCGAACTCGCCGTCGGGGTCGTAGACGTAGGCGACGCCGCCTGACATGCCGGCCGCGAAGTTCGTCCCGGTTTCGCCGAGGACGGCGACGACGCCACCGGTCATGTACTCGCAACCGTGATCGCCGACGCCTTCGACGACGGCCTTGGCACCGGAGTTACGGACGGCGAAGCGCTCGCCCGCCACGCCGTTGATGTAACACTGGCCGTCGGTCGCCCCGTAGAGCGCGACGTTTCCGATCGCGATGTTCTCGGTCGGGTCGTAACTCGCCCTGTCGGGCGTTCGAACAGTGAGTTTGCCGCCGGAGAGGCCCTTGCCGACGTAGTCGTTCGCGCTGCCGCTCAGGTGCAGCGAGACTCCGCTCGCCAGGAACGCACCGACGCTCTGGCCGGCGGTCCCCTCGAGGTCGACCGTGATCGTATCCTCCGGCAGGCCAGCCTCGCCGTAGCGGCTCGTAACCCGGTTCGAGAGCATCGCCCCGACCGCGCGATCAACGTTCGTCACGTCCGCCGAGAGCGCGACCGGTTCACCGCCATCGAGCGCGTCCGCGGCGGCGTCGATGAACTCGTAGTCGAGCTGGCTATCGAGTTCGTGATCCTGCTCGCGGACCTTCCGGCGGACGTCGCCGTCGGGTTCGGCTAGCACTGCTGAGAGGTCGACCGAGCGGGCTTTCGGGTGGTCGACGGTGTCGCGCTGGGCGAGCG
Source organism: Natrialba aegyptia DSM 13077 (assembly GCF_000337535.1). Taxonomy (GTDB): domain Archaea; phylum Halobacteriota; class Halobacteria; order Halobacteriales; family Natrialbaceae; genus Natrialba; species Natrialba aegyptia. Next base: position 144,867 of record NZ_AOIP01000015.1, on the reverse strand, counting down.
CGTCCGGCCGGCCGATCATCTCGTCGACGGTCTCGAATCCGAGTTCGGCCATGATCTCGCGCAGCTCCTGGGCGATGAACGTCATGTAGTTGATGACGTGTTCGGGTTCGCCGGGGAATCGCTTGCGCAGGTCCTCGCGCTGGGTGGCGACGCCGACCGGGCAGGTGTTTTTGTGACACTGTCGGGCCATCACGCAGCCCGAGGTGACGAGCGAGGCGGTACCGAAGACGTACTCCTCGGCACCGAGCAGGGCGGCGACGGCCACGTCGCGGCCGGTCTTCATCCCGCCGTCGGCGGAGACGCGGATGCGGTCGCGCAGGCCGGTTGCACGGAGCATCTGGTTCGCCTCGGCGAGACCGAGTTCCCACGGGAGGCCGGCGCTCTTGATCGACGTGCGCGGCGAGGCACCCGTGCCGCCGGAGTGGCCCGAGATGTGGACCACGTCGGCGTTTGCCTTCGCGACGCCGGCGGCGACCGTGCCGATGCCGGCCTCGGAGACGAGTTTGACGTTGATGTCCGCCTCCTCGTTGGCCGCCTTCAGATCGAAGATCAGCTGTTTCAGGTCCTCGATGGAGTAGATGTCGTGCAGCGGCGGCGGGGAGATGAGGCCGACGCCCGGCGTCGACTTGCGGACGTGGGCGATCATCTCGTTTACCTTCTCGCCGGGGAGGTGGCCGCCCTCGCCGGGCTTTGACCCTTGGGCCATCTTGATCTGGAGTTCGTCGGCCGAGGAGAGGTACGTCGAGGTGACGCCGAAGCGGCCCGAGGCGACCTGCTTGACGTTGCACTCGCGCTCGGTGTCGAAGCGCTCCGGCGGCTCGCCGCCCTCGCCCGTGTTGCTCTTGCCCCCGATCCGGTTCATCGCGATCGAGTTGTTCTCGTGGGCCTCCGGCGAGAGCGAGCCGAGGCTCATCGCGGCCGTCGAGAACCGCTCGACGATGTCCGTCACCGGTTCGACCTCCTCGATCGGGATCGGCTCGCGGTCGGAATCGAACTCGAGCAGGCCCCGAAGCGTCTGGAGGTTCTGGTTCTGGTCGTTGATCAGTTCGGCGAACTCCTGATACCGCTCGTAGTCGTTCGAGCGAACCGCCTGCTGGAGCGTGCCGACCGTTTCCGGATTCCACTGGTGAGTCAAGCCGTCCGAGCGGTGTTCGTACTCGCCGTGGCGGTCGAGTTCAGTCTCGTCGTCCGCTCCGAAGGCGGTCGCGTGGCGCTCCCGGAGGTCCGCTTCGATCTCCGCGAGGCCGATCCCCTCGGTGCGGTTCTCGGTGCCCGCGAAGAACTCGTCGACGAGGTCGGAGTCGAGGCCGACGGCTTCGAAGATCTGGGCACCCTGGTAGCTCTCGACGGTCGAGATGCCCATCTTCGCCATGACCTTCAGCAGGCCGTTCTCGAGCGCGCCGACGTAGGCGTCGATGGCGGCCTCGGTGTCCGCACCGTCCGGGCCGGCCGTGAGATCGGCGATCGTCTGGGTGGCCAGGTACGGGTTGACCGCGCCGGCACCGTAGCCGACGAGCGTCGAGAGTTGGTGAACGGTGCGGGGTTCGCCGGACTCGACGACGAGGCCGACGTGGTTGCGAAGCCCGTTTCGAACGAGGTGGTGGTGGACGCCGCCCGTCGCGAGCAGGCTCGGAATCGCGACGCGCTCGGCGTCGACGTTGCGATCCGAGAGGACGAGCACGTCGTGGCCCGCCTCGATCGCCGCGACGGCGTCCTCGCGAACGCGTTCGACCGCCGCTTCGAGGTCCGAGCCGAACTCGTCGCTCGTCGGTTCGTAGGTGATGTCGATCGTTTCGGCGGTAATGCCGTTCGTCGAGCAGTCCCGAATCGCCCCGAGTTCGGCGTCGGTCAGCACGGGCGAGTCGAGAACGAGTTGGCGGGCGTGGGCGGGCGATTCGTCGAGGAGGTTGCGCTGGAAGCCCAGGCGACTCTCGAGGCTCGTCACCAGTTCCTCGCGGATGTAATCGAGCGGCGGGTTGGTGACCTGGGCGAACAGCTGCTTGAAGTACGAAAAGAGCGGGCGGTTGAACTCGGTGAGGACGGACAGCGGCGTGTCGTCGCCCATCGAGCCGACGGGGTCTTTCCCTTTTGCAGTCATCGGCTCGAGCAGGTTCTCGAGTTCGTCGTGAGTGTAGCCGAAGGCGGCCTGCTGGGCCCGCAGGTTCGAGACGGGCTGTTGGGGCGTGTTGTCGCCAGTCGACTGAATTTCGGGCAGGTGAACCTGCTCCCGATCGACCCACTCACCGTAGCGGTCGTCGGTGAGGTCGTCGAAGACCTCTTCGTCGGGGATGACCCGTCCCTCGTCCGGGTCGGCGAGGAAGAGTTGGCCCGGCTTGAGGCGGCCGCGTTCTTCGATCTCCTCGGGATCGGTGTCGAGGGCACCGGCCTCGCTCGCCATGACGAGGCGGTTGTCCGTCGTCACGTCGTACCGGCAGGGACGGAGGCCGTTGCGGTCGAGGACCGCACCGACGCGGTCGCCGTCGGTCGCGGCCACGAGCGCGGGGCCGTCCCAGGGTTCGACCAGCGAGGCGTGGAAGTCGTACCAGTCCCTGCGGTCCTCGTCCATCGCGTCGTCCCCGCGCCAGGCCTCGGGGACGAGCATCCGCAGGGCGTGCGCCAGGTCGCGCCCGTCCTGCAACAGGAGTTCGAGCGCGTTGTCGACGCTCGCCGTGTCGGACTGGCCGGGGTCGTCGATGATCGGCTTGACGGCCTCCAAATCGTCGAGGACGTCGCTCTCGAGGTCCGTCTCCCGCGCGCGCATCCAGTTGATGTTCCCCTTGATCGTGTTGAACTCGCCGTTGTGGATGACGTTCCGGTAGGGGTGTGCGAGGTGCCAGGCCCCGAGCGTGTTCGTCGAGAACCGCTCGTGAACCATCGCGAACGTCGATTCGAGGCGTTCGTCGGTGAGATCGGGGTAGTAGGAAGCGACCTGCTCGCCCTTGAGCAGGCCCTTGTAGACGAGCGTCTGCGAGTCGAGCGAACAGACGTAAAACCGCTCTTTGCCGTCGATATCCGCCTCGGTGACCGCGTTTTCGAGCGCGCGACGAGCCACGTAGAGCCGTCGGTTGAACTCGTCGCCGGTCACGTCGTCTGCGGGAGCGACGACGACCTGCCGGACGTCGGGCTCGGATTCGAGCGCCGTCGCGCCGAGGTCGGCGTTGTTCGTCGGCACGTCGCGCCACGCGAGCACGTCGAGGTCGTAGGTTCCGAAGGTATCTTCGAGCAGAGAGACGAGTGCGGCGCGGGCGTCGTCGTCGGCCGGCAAGAAGAGCGAGCCGACGGCGTAGGCTCCCGGGGCAGGAAGATCGATGTCGAGTTCACCGTCGAAGAAAGCGTGTGGTGTCTGGAGCATGATCCCCGCACCGTCGCCGGTGTTGGGTTCCGCGCCGGTCGTCCCGCGGTGTTCGAGATTGACGAGAAGGTCGAGTCCGTCGGCGACGATGTCGTGGCTCGATCCCCCATCGAGGTCCATGACGACGCCGACACCGCAGTTCGACCGTGCGTCAGCAGGGTCTGAAAGTCCCTGCGAACGCTCGGCGGATGCTTCGCTGTGTGGCTGTGGCATACCACTGCATACCGAGACGACCTATAAGAGGGTAATCCATAATGACTAAGTGTATTATAAACACATATAATGCGGTATAAGGTGTATTGTTCGCGGGATCGTGATGATGCTCGTCCGCGCGTCCGGCCGTGCGTTCTGGAATTCGGGACAAAACCTGGACAGCAAGGAGGCGATTGTACCGTTCAGCCCGGGAAAAGTGTCAGAGGCACGTAGTGCTCACCCACCAGAGTGAACACCACACTCACGAGTTCACACGCCACCGGTAAGCACTCTTGGGTTAAACCATTAGGTTCCGAAATTCGACACTCGACGCTCGGTGGAACGCTGGGTTCGAGGGCTCAAACTGCGCTTCGGAGAGCGATTCTGAACTCGTATCGCGATGGAAACGAGCGAGAGCAGCGCGAGCTACGAGCGGGTTGCGGTCGGTAATCCGTCAGTACGACTTCGCGAAGTAGGCGATTTCGTCGGCGGGGTCGCCACAGACGCCGCACTCGTCGTGGTCCGGTTCGGGGACCTCGCCGGCCGTCGTTCCGCCCTCGTCTTCGAGCGGTTGCATGACGATTTCGGCGGCGATTTTCTCCTTGATAGCCTCCTCGCAGGCCTCGTCGCCACACCACGGCGTCTTGACGTAGCCGCCGTGTTTGCCGAGCGTGCCGAGGATGTCTTCGGGGCTGTGGGCTTCGCGGATGTTGTTTTCGAGGTTCTCCTCGGCGGTGTCGTACAGTTTGTCGAAGATTTCGTCGAGGTGCTCGTCGACGGTTTCGACGATGCCGTCGCGGTCCGCGACGCTTTCTTCGTTGTCCGGCCGGTGAACCAGCGTGACCTCCTCGTCTTCGACCTCGTAGGGGCCGATCTCGAGTCGGAGGGGAACGCCGTTGAGTTCGTGTTCGTTGAACTTGAAGCCGGGATTGCGCTCGTCTCGGTCGTCGAGTTCGACGCGAAAGCCGGCGTCCTCGAGTTCGTCGGCGATGTTCTCGGAGTACTCGAGGACGTCGTCTTTGGTCTCTTCCTGCCAGATGGGGACGATGGCGACCTGCGTGGGTGCGATGGTCGGCGGGAGCACGAGTCCCTGGTCGTCGGAGTGGGTCATGATGAGCGCGCCGAGTGCGCGCCAGGAGAGCCCCCACGAAGTCGTGTAGGCGGTCTGTTCGTTCTCGTCTTCGTCGACGAAGGTGATGTCGAACGCCTCGGCAAAACTTTGCCCGAGGTTGTGACTCGTTCCACCCTGAACGGATTTTCCGTCGGGCATCAGCGCCTCGACCGTCGTCGTGGTGTCGGCACCGGGGAACTTGTCGTGTTCGGGCTTTTTCCCGCGGAGGACCGGAATCGCGAGCACGTCCTCGTAGACGCGTTCGTACTGCCCCAGACGGGTCCAGACCTCGTCCCAGGCTCCCTCGTCGGTCGCGTGGGCGGTGTGGCCTTCCTGCCACATGAACTCCTTCGTCCGGAAGAACGGCTTCGTCTCGGTGGCCTCCCAGCGGACGACGGAACACCACTGATTTAGCCGCAGGGGCAGGTCGCGGTGGCTGCGCGTCCAGTCGGCCATAAACGGCGCGATGATCGACTCGCTCGTCGGTCGCACCGCGAGCCGTTCTTCGAGTTCGTCGTGGCCGCCGTGGGTTACCCAGGCGACCTCGGGGTCGAAGCCTTCGACGATGTCTTTCTCGCGCTCCAGGAAGCTTTCGGGGATGAACAGCGGGAAGTAGACGTTGTCGACGCCGGTCTCTTTGAACCAGCCGTCGAGCGCGTCCTGGATGGCTTCCCAGAGGGCGTAGCCGCGGGGCTTCGTGACGATGAACCCGCCCATGGGTGCGTAGTCCGCAAGGTTCGCCTTCTGGACGACCTCGGCGTACCAGTCACCGGGTTTGTGCGATTTCGACTCGGTGATGCCGAGTTCCTGACTTTCGTTGCTCATACGAGTTCCTTTGCGACCGGGGAAATAAATCCGCAGTGTTTGGCGAGCGCCGTCGGTCGACTATCGTCAGAGCGCTCTCAGCACTTGATCAGCGAGCACATCGGATGGCCTGTATCGATCCGCCGAACTGACAGTGACTGCGTTCTAGAAGTGTGTTAAAATCATGATGTATTATTACTACTCTCGTTGGACGGGGTTGGTGTATGGATGGTAACAGCCACCATGACCACGATGACGAAGGCCGATCGAGCAGTATCAAACGACGGCGGTTCCTGCAGACGAACGGAGCGCTCATCGCAGCCGCAGCCACCGGGCTTGCGGGCGGCTCCAGCGTTGCAAGCGCCGACGCGGACTCCATCGACCTCGACGAGAACAGCGTCGCCTACCAGTATTTTCACACCGAGTGGGCCACAATCGAGGCCGACATCCCGCGACTCGCCGATGTGGGTATCGACATCGTCTGGCTGCCCCAGCCGACCGTCAGCAAACTCGACTGGGAGGACCAGACGACGGCGGACCAAGAAGGCTACTACGGCGATCCACACCCGTATTACGGCTACCTCGAGCCGAATCCGCCGCTCGGATACCAGCCGGTGGACCTCGAGACCTTCGACTCACCCCACGGCACCGAGGCTGAACTCGAGTCGCTGATCGACACCGCCCACGACCACGATATCGAGGTCGTTCTCGACGTCGTCCTCAACCACATGGCGACGGCAGACGGGCCGGATGGTCCCGTCGACCTCCCGCAGTTCGACCGCGACGAGCACTTTCACGACTACGGCACGCTCGGTGAGGACTGTTACTGGCAGGGTGAAGGAAACGACGAAGAGCGCGCCCAGTACGAGTGTGACCTGCTCGGGCTTCCGTCGTTCGACCACGAACACGGATACGTTCAGGACGAGCACGCCGCTCATCTCGAACGGCTGGCCGCCCTGGGCGCTGACGGCCTCCGACTCGACGCAGCGGGCCACATCTGGCCGTGGTACTTCGCCTCCGAGATCAACCCGCTGGCCGACGACCTCGGCCTCTGGCGCGTCGGCGAAATCTGGGACGGCGACACGAACACCGTCATGGAGTTCGCCGACACCGGAATGAGCGTCTTCGACTATCCGCTTTACTACGCCATCATGGACGCCTTCGAGGGCGGCGACATGACCGCCCTCGCACGGGAGAACGCGCGCGGTATCGTTCACGAGGATCCGAGCGTCGCGGTGACGTTCGTCCAGAACCACGATACCGCCGGCCCGAACGTCGGCATCGACGACGGCGACGACCCCGGAGACTACACAGCGGAGGGAATCGCCGTTGAACTCGCACACGCGTATCTCCTCTCGTCTCCGGGACTGCCGATGCTCTTTCTCTCTTCGGAGGGGGACGCCGAAATCGACGATCCGTACCTCGAAGACTTGATCTGGGTCAAACGAAATCTGGCGACCGGCGCGCTGATCGATCGGTACGTCGGCGACGCTCTCTACGTCTTCGAGCGCGAGTTCAATCTGCTGGCCGGCATCAACAACGACGAGTGGGACGACCGAACCGAGTGGGTCGACACGTCCTGGCCGAACGAGACGCTCGTCGATCACGCCGGCGGGCAGGACGAGGTGACGACGGACGAGGAGGGGCGGGTCGAGATTACCGTTCCCTCACAAGGCTGGGTCATGTACGCACCCGAGAGCGGCGGCGGGTCGGGCGAACTCACGCTCCGAGTGACGGTCGGCGTCGATCACGGCGAGTCCGTCTACTTCACCGGCAGCACCGACGAACTTACCAACTGGGGCGGCGGCATCGAAGGCACCTGGACGGACGGCGACATCTGGGAAGTGACCGTCGACGATCCCGGTGAGTTCGAGTGGAAGACGCGCCGCGGCCCGTCCGGCGACACCGGCGACGTGTGGGAGCGCGGCTCCAATCACGACCGGACGGATCGTCACCCGTCTCATCAGGGCTGGGAAGACGAGTAGCGCTTGCCGCCCGGCAACGGACGAACTGCCGCTGACAACGGTTGGTTGGTTCCTTCCGGTTCTCGCCCCTTTATGCGCTCGTGCTACAAATGTACGAGTATGCGAGCGATTGAAGTAACAGCGTACGGCGACAGCGATCAGCTCGAGCAAATCGACACCGACCTACCCGAACCGGACGCCGGGGAGGTCCGGATCGAGATCGAGGCCGCGGGCATCAACTTCGCGGACATCATGCAGCGCCGCGGCGCGTATCCCGGCGGTCCGGAAACCCCCTACGTTCCCGGCATGGAAGCCGCAGGGACGGTCGACGCGACCGGCGAGGGCGTCGATCTGAACGAGGGCGACCGCGTCGTCGGGATGCTCGACACCGGCGGCTACGCCGAGTACGCCACGGCCAACGCGCAGATGCTCTTTCCGATTCCCGATGGCATGAGCTTCGAGGAAGCCGCCGGCTTCCCCGTCCAGTTTCTCACCGCTCACAGCTGTCTGTTCGAGTGGGGCAGCCTCGAAGCCGGCGAGACGGTACTGATCCAGGCCGCAGCGGGCGGCGTCGGCACCGCCGCCGTCCAGCTCGCCTCGAACGCGGGCGCGGAGGTCTTCGGCACCGCGAGCACGCAGGAAAAACTCGATCTCGCCGCTGAACTCGGCTGCGACCACCCGATCAACTACACGGAGACGGACTTCCGCGAGGTCGTCGACGAGGAGACCGACGGCGAAGGCGTCGACCTCGTCCTCGAGTCCGTCGGCGACGACGTCTTCGAGCGCAGCCTCGACGCGATGGCCCACTTCGGGCGCATGGTCACCTACGGCGTCGCGAGCGGCGTTCCCGCCAGCGCGAAGAACCGCCGACTCCTCTTCGAGAACAAGACCGTCTCCGGCTTCCACCTCGGGCAGGCCTCCTACCACGACCCCGAGCGGATCATGAAGGCCGTCCCCGATCTGACGGAGGGCCTGATGAGCGGCGACCTCGAGGTTATTCTCGGCGAGGACTTCGCACTCGAAGACGCGGCCGAGGCCCACCAGTACATTGAGGACCGCAAGAGTTCGGGAAAGGTCGTGCTGAAGCCCTGACGTGCGGTGACAGATAACTCACTGAAGTGAAAGGTGAGCGGTTAGAACTGTAGAGTGAAGGGTGGGGCGGGAGGCCAGAGGGCGGAAATAGTGAGTGAGAGATACTCAAAAACCGACCCCCGTCGCGGCGACCGTCATCCAGTTCGAGTTCGGGACGATTCCTCGCCCGTTTCGGTCGTGTTGCTGTCAAAGACAGCCTATGGAGCAACGGACGACGCGGGTAGCTACCATCGACCGTTCGTCGGAAGATTCCCTGCGATACCGGCACTCCGCGGATACAACGGACCTTACAAAGTGCTTTGTGGTCCTCTCGGTGCCTCCGAGAGAGGCGCTATTGAACTCTCGTCGACGCGATGCGGTGGACTTCTCAGCGATACGTACGGGCAACCCTTATTCCAACGAACACAGTGTAACAGATATGGACGAAATCGTCTTGTTATTCATCAAAACCATCGAGTTGGTTTTCGATCTTGTAGAAACGATCTATCGACGGTTCTTTTCTGACGACACAGATGACGACAAACGATCTCAATCAGGGATCGACGACGTTCAGTAAGCGCGTGTAGCAAGCGTCCATTCCGCACGACGGCACCGCTGAAAAACCGGATTCCAACGGAGTTAGTTGGCGAAAACGCGTTCAAGCTATTCAATCGCTCTCTGCCGCACGAAACGACGCGTCCCACTCGAGTTCGTGATCGACAAATTCGGCCTCGTCCAGCGGTTGCCCGCCCGCGAACCTGAACTCGCCGGCGACGGTCCGGCCTTCGAGTATCCCCGGGAGCCAAAGCCGGTCGTCCTCCCACATCTGGTCGTAGGGTACCTCGTCGATCGGAACCCACTCGGGACGCGCTTCGTCGGAGGGGCGCGGCTCGCCGGCGAACGTCTCGGTCCGGTAGACGTGACAGCGCGTGTGGACCGCGCCGTCGAGCAGGAAGGCGAGTTCGCCCGCCTTCTCGAGGGCCGCGGGATCGAGTTCGAGTCCGACTTCCTCTCGCGTCTCGCGGACGGCGCACTCGCGCGGCGTTTCGTCGCCTTCGAGTTTCCCGCCGGGGCCGTTGTACCAGCCCTCGCCGAGGCCGCGGCGTTTTTCGATCAGCAGGACCTCGTCGGTGGCATTCGGCGCACCAGCCGCGTCGTCGGGCCGCCCATCCCCGCGATCGCGAAGCACGAAACAGAGCGTCGCCTCGATCATACGAACTCGTTTGGCGACCAGTTACTAAAGCCAGCCGAACCGGGAGCGGTGCGAATCGGGGTCGACCGCCGATCTACGGCCGCTTCCCCGTCAGCGCTTCGCTCGCCGGCGCGAACGAGATCGTCGAGCCCGCGCCCGCCTCCGTCGCGCGTTCGTACAGCATGTGTGCCGCGGCGACGGTTTCGATGCCCGTCCCGCCGCTGTCGAAAACGGTGATCTCGTCGTCTCCCGTCCGCCCGGGTTCGGCTCCGGCGACGATTTCGCCGAGTTCAGCGTGGATGTGGTCCTCGGTGACGGCGCCCGCCTCGAGTGCGGCGAGGAACGAGCCCGCGTCGTAGGTGGCACGCTCGCGGAGGTCCGGCACGTAGGTCGCCCGCTCGATCGTCGTCGTATCGAGTTCACGTTTGCCCTCCTGGTACTGACCCATCGCCGTGACGTGAGTCCCGGGATCGAGGTCGGTGCCGTCGAAGACCGGGTCGCTGGCGCTGGTCGCCGTGATGACCACGTCCGCACCGTCGATCGCCGCCGCACTCGAGTCGACGGCCGCGACGTCGGCGTCGAGCGCCTCGTCGAACTCGTCGGCGAACGCCGCCCGGCTCTCCCGGGTCGGCGAGTAGACGCGAACGTCGCTGAACTCGCGGACGGTCGCGGTGGCGTGGACCTGGCCGCGGGCCTGCGGGCCGCTGCCGATGACGGCGAGCGTCGAGGCATCGCCGCGGGCGAGTTCGTCGACGGCGACGGCTCCGGCGGCCCCGGTTTTGAAGGGGTTCATGCTCGCGCCGTCGAGGAGGGCGAGGGGCTCGCCGCTCTCGGCGTCGAACAGCGGCGTCATGAACCAGCCGTCGCCGGAGCCGAAGCCAGCGCCGTACATGTAGCCTCCCATCGCGCCGGTGTCGGGCAGGAGGGCCGCGTAGCTGGTGAACATCCCCGCGGGGTCCTCGCGGAAGAACTTCTGTCGCGGAAACGCGGGTGCGCCGTTGCCGACCTGCCGATAGCCGTCCCGAACGGCGTCGACGTAGTCCGCCGGCGATGCAAGGTCGTCGATCTCCTCGCTGGTGAGAAACAGCGTGTCCGTCATGCATACTCGTTTCGGCTCGACGAGGAAAAAGCCGTCACAAGCGGCGAACGCGGTGGGAAAGCGAAACGAACGGCCGCGTCAGAACACCTCGTCGATCGCCGCGTCGAGTTCGGTGAGCGCCGTCTCGATTTCCGTCGCCGTCGCACACAGCGGCGGCGCGAGCAGGAGCTGCGTGGCCGGACGACCGGTGCCGACGATGACGCCCCGGTCCTCGAGCGCCGCGGCGACGGCCGGCACCGGATTCTCGGATTCACCTTCGTGCTCGTCATCTCCCATATCGTCGACGCGCGGATCGTAAAACGGCTCGCCGGTCGCGGGATCGGCGAACTCGACCGCCCGGAGGTAGCCGCGGCCTCGAACGTCAGCGACGACGTCGGTTCGAGACGCGAGTTCGTCCAGCCCGGTCTCGAGGGCCGGAGCGTTCTCTCGGGCGTTCTCGATGAGTCCGTTGTCGTAGGCCTCGATGGCGGCGAGTCCCGCCGCGCAACTGACGGGGTGGCCGCCGAAGGTCTGGCCGAGGTCGAAGCCCTCCTGCTCGATATCCGCGACGAGTTCGGGTCGCGCCAGGACGCCGGCCAGCGGCGCGTACGAACTCGTGACGCCCTTCGCGAAGGTGAGCAGGTCGGGTTCGATCCCTTCGGTCTCGACGCCGAACCACTCGCCGCAGCGGCCGAATCCGGTGATGACCTCGTCGGCGATCAGGAGGATGTCGTACTCGTCGCAGAGTTCGCGCACGCGCTCGAAGTAGCCCGGCGGTGCCGTGTACGCGCCGCTCGAGCCCGCGACGGGTTCCATCATGATCGCCGCGATGCTGTCGGGTCCCTCGTTTCGGATGACGAACTCGAGGTGGTCGGCCGCCGCGTCCGCGAGTTCGGCCGGCGTCTCGGCGTCGAACGGGGACCGGTGGGCCATCGGCGGGAGGAACTTCGCCGCGCCGGTCGTGGCGGCGTGGGTTTCGACGAGGTTGCGGGTTTCGGGGTCGCCGGTCAGGCTGCCTGCACCGTAGGTCGAGCCGTGATAGGAGCGCCAGCGGGTCAGGATTTTCGATGCGCCGGTGTGGTTGCGCGCGAGTTGGACGGCGAGTTCGTTGGCTTCGCTGCCGGTGACCGAGAACAGTGCGTGCGAAAGAGAGCGCGGCGCGAGGTCGACGAGTCGCTCGCCGAGAGCGGCGCGGACGGGCGAGCGTTTCGCGGCGGAGACGTACTGGATCTGCTCGAGCTGTTCGGTCATGCCGTCGATGATCGTCCGGTTGCCGTGACCGGCGTTGACGCAGTAGAGTTGCGAGACGAAGTCGAGGTACGTCGTGCCCGTCTCGTCGACGACCGTCGTGCCGTCGCCGTCCGTAATCGCTAACGCGTCGCTGTCGGGGTCGTACCAGTGGGGTATCGTCGTCGGAGCCGCCGTCGATTCCTCCGTGGGTCCTTCTAACATGACAGTGACATCCATTCGGTGCGAGTTAACTGTTGTCCCGCAATTCGACTCGATTTAACCTTGGAGTTAGATCATCCCACAGCGTTCGAACCACGGACAACTCGAATCGCGACCGCCCGCGACGGCCGCCTCGGGGCGGATCAGTTTCGCCGGTCGCCCGTCTTCGAGAGGACGACCGAGAGGAGAGCGCCGGTCGTGGGAAACACTGCAAGGAGAGCGAAGGTCTGCCAGACGGAGATCAGCGAGAGGAGAGAACCCGCGATCGCAGCGCCGGCGGCACCGACGCCGAAGACGCAGAGATAGGTGTATCCGTACGAGAGGCCGCGATCTCCCGGCGGGCTGTACTCCGCGATCGTCGCCTGATACATCGGCTGGAGCGAGAACAGCAGAAAGCCAAGCAGGGACCCGATTATCAGTAGTGGGACGAACCCCATCTGTGCGACCGGGACGAACACCACGGCGACGACGGCGAGCGAGGCGAAGATGACCGTCATCCCGGTCTCAGTTCGGATGCGATCGGTGAGTTTGCCGCCGACGTACTGGCCGGCCATGCCAACCATCAACAGCCCGGCGTAGAGGTACGAGGCCGGATCGAACTCTTCGGCCATCGGGCTGTTGGGATCGAACAACTGGAGTTGCTCGACGATGTTCGGCATGAAGTCGCCCAGCACGTCGGGCAGGAAGGTCAACGTGCCGCGGTAGAAGAGCCCGTTCATCATGACGACGACCATCGCGACCGTAAACCCGACCGTAAACAGCGCCCGGCTATCCGCGACGAACCGCGAGAGCGACATCTGCCGGTCGTCCCCTCGGGTGCCGCCGTCCGGCTCCGTCTGCACCGCAGCCGTCTCGTCGAAACTCGCCGTCAGCGCGTAGAGCACGCCGATCGCGGCCGGTGCGACGAGCAAGGCCGTGACGAGTTCCCAGTCGAAGAACAACAGCAACACCGCCGTCAGCAGCGGCCCGAACGCGATGCCGAAGTTGCCGGCGATGCCGTGGTAGGCGAATCCGGTGCCGCGTTGTTCGACGCCGGTCGAGATCAGCGAGAGTCCGGCGGGGTGGTAGATGCTCGCCGCGATGCCCCAGAGACAGAGCGCGGCCGCGATCATCGCGACTCCCTGGGCGGCGCTCAACAGCAAGAACGAGCCACCCATCCCCGCCAGACAGCCCATCACGAGTTCGCGCGAGCCGAACCGGTCGACCAGGATGCCGGCCGGCAGCGCACCGAGACCGAACAGCGCGTAGCCGACGGAGACGGCGACCCCGAGGACGGCGGTGTTGACGCTGAACTCGGCAAGCCAGATCACCATCAGAATCGGGATCGAGAGCTCGTAGGTGTGAACGACGGCGTGGGCGATCATCACGAACCCGGTGATCGACCTGTCGTTCCCGGTGAGTCGACCCGATTGGGCAGTACTCATACTAGGTTTCACACGCACTGCACGTGGCATAATGGTTGCTAAGCCAGCGATACTGTCCGGACACGCACACGCACCCGTGGCCACCCACCCGACACAACGCTTGCACTCGTCAGTCGTTCAGCCAGACGCTCGCTTGCGGTTCGTACGGGTCGGTAGGGATCTCGACCAGCGTCGGGCCGTCGCTGTCGATCGCGGCAGCCACGGTTTCGGTGATCTCCGTCGGGGTCGCGGCCCGCATCGTCTCGAGTCCCATACCAGACGCGATTGCGTCGAACTCGAGCGGGACGTTCTGCCAGCCGTACTCGCCTTCGTCCATGCGGTAGTTTCGTTCGGCGTCCTCGCTGATGATCGCGTAGTCGCTGTTGGTGAAGACGACGACGGTGACATCGAGGGCTTCGTCGGCGAGCGTGTGGAGTTCGTGGACGCACATCATCAGGCCGCCGTCGCCGACGAGGGCGACGACGGGTTGGTCCGGATTCGCGGCTTTTGCACCGATGGCGGAGGGGAGGCTCGATCCCATGGTCGCCCAGGAGCCGGGGTTGACGTAGTCGCGCGGCGCGTACGTTTCGAACGCGACGAGCGCCCAGATCCGAGAGCCGCCGGCGTCGGCGGTGACGACGGCGTCGCGAGGGACGCCGTCCCGAACCGCTTCCAACGCGCTGACCGACGTGATCGGCGATTCATCGACCGCGCGGAGGTCGGCAAGCCGACGGTCGACGGCGACTCTCGTTTCGCGGGCGCGTTCGCGACCGCCGGTCGCCGCGATCGAGCGTTCGGCGAGTTCAGTATCGAGGGCGGCGAGCGTGCGCCCGGCGTCGGCGACGATGCCGACCGCCGGATCGTAGCCGGTACCGATGTCGGCGGCGTCGAGGGTGACGTGAACGAGGTCGTCGGGAACGTCGATCTCCCAGTGGTGCATCGAGACGGCATCGAAGTCGGTCCCGACGCCGAGCGCCGCATCGGCCGTGGCGATGTGCTCTTTGACCGCGGTCCCGGTGCCGCCACAGAGAACGCCGCCGAAGAGGTCGTGATCGTCGGGGAAGACGGCCTTGCCCTTGTAGGTGGGAAAGACCGGTGCCCCGAGCCGTTCCGCAACGGCCGCGAGTTCAGAACTCGCGTCCGCGGCGCGAACGCCGCCGCCGGCGACGATGATCGGCCGCTCCGCCGCTGCGAGGAGGGCCGCGGCGTCGCCGACCGAGTCGTCGGCCGGCGCGGCGGGCGAGTGCGGGTCGGTCTCGCCGGGGTCGGCGAGGGAAGCGTCCATCGGCAGGAAGTTCTTCGGAACGCCGACGCGAACGGGCCCCTTCGGCGGCGTCAGCGCGATATCGATCGCCCGCTGGAGTTCCGCGATCGTACTCTGTGGCGTCTCGACGGTGACGTTTTCCTTGACGACGTTATCGTACGTGTTCGGCGGCGTTTCGTGGATTCCGTCGCCACCCCGGACGTCGGGCTCCGTCTCAACGGCCATGTGAACAAGTGGCGTGCAGTCGTTTTTCGCGTTCTTCAGCCCGTTCATCGCGTTCATATCTCCCGGTCCCGGAATAACGACGGTCGCCGCGAGGCCGCCGCTGCTCTCGGCGTAGCCCCACGCCTGGTGCGAAACGGCCGTCTCGTGGCGCGCCATGATGAACTCGATGTCGGTGCGCTCGCTGATCGCCTCGTTCAACGGGAGCGTCTGCTTGCCGGGAATTCCGAACAGCGTGTCGATCTCGTTTGCCACCAACCGCTCGATGACGGCCTCGCTGATTCGCATACCGATGGATGTGCCACACGGGGGCGTAAAGGTTGAGGATCACTTTCGTTCGGTGGAACGTCTCTCGTCGCTGTCGATCAAAAGGGACTTCGCGGAGCTAACGGATAGACGAACCAGCAGCGAACGGCCGATCGACACCGTCACGACGGCCGCCGCGGCACGAACGGGCCGAAATCGGCCGTTCGAGCGGCGATCGTCGCAATTCGAAGCGCGTAGCTCAACAGCACGACGAACGGGAGAAAGACGAGGGCGACCCCGCCCGCGGCGATCGCGAGCAAGACCGCCGTACTCGACACCGTCGTCACGAGCGTCGGATACGAGACCACCAACAGCCCGCCGCCGACGAGCGTCGGAAACCCGACGTACAACAACAGCCGAGAGAGCACGGCGAGTTCGTGCTGGACGTATAACGTCTTGAACGTCTGCCGAGCGATCGCGAGTAGCCCGAGCAGTTCGATCAGGTCCTCGAGTGGCTGCGTCTCTTCGAATCCCTCGCTCCACTCCGCCTTAAAGAAGCGGGCAGCGTGGTAGTAGTTCCCCTGATGATGTCCGAGCACGGCCGAGAGCGCTTCGAACGTCCCGAATTCGGCCTCGGAGAGCGTCCCCGCAACTGTTTCGCCGTCAGCCTCGAGTTCGCGGACAAAGCGTGCAACCTCTTCGCGCTGGTGCGCCGTTGCGTCGGCTGTCATCGATGTCGGAAGCTGTCGCCCCCGATCGACGGTCGCTTGCACGATAACCTCGAGAAACGCTGCCGGCGAGGCCGGACTCACCGTCACGTCGGTCACTCCCTCGACGCGGCGCTGGAACTCGGTCATTCGTTCGAAGCGCTCGGTCAGTTCGTTCGGCCAGCCGAGTTCCTGCGAGAGCACGAGCTGATTGATCGCCAGCACGATCGTAATAAAGGGTAGCGTTCCGCCAACGAGCGCGCTGTACAGCGAGCCGACCGCCTCGGCATCCGTCACCTCGATAACGCCGGCGAGTTGGCAGCCGACGACGAGTCCGTACAGTCCGCCCGCGAGTATCCCGGCGATCAACAGCCGATTCCCGTCCAGCAAGAGCCAGCGTTTGATCGGCGACTCCGCAGCCGTCTCGTACGTGAGATCGGTCCCCGACTGGCTCTCGAACGACCCAGTGCGCCGTTTCCGGTCCAAATCCCGGTCCCGGTCCTCCATACCACCTCCAACGACGACCCCCGACGAAAGTGTACGTGGCGACGCAACCCCGCAGTGAACTCGTCAGTACAGTGTCACCCGACGCGTTTACCGCGCTCGACACATTCTCGAAAACGAAGAAGCGACGTCGGAAACTGAACTCGTCAGGGTCGAGCAATCCGAAGCGTTTGCGATGGTCGGCGAGTTCACGACTGAACGAGTAACACGACGTGAAGGAATGGACTCGCCGGGCGGGCAACTGTAATCCGCGGTTGTAATCAATCGCAGTACGGCGGAGGTGTCGGCGCGTGACCCGATACTGTCCGCACTGCGGTGGTCGAATGATCACCAAGACCTCGACCGGTGGCCTCCCCCGTCGCGTTTGTGAGAACGGCCCACATGATCTGCAGGAGGTGTCTCGAGGACGATGAGCGCCTTCCCAGAGCCGACCGACGGCGAGGCCATCGACTTCCTTGAAGAACGCGACGCAGACACCGAGTCGTGGGCTCGAGCGAATCCACGCGAGGCGTTGATCGAATCGTTCGGCCGATTCGGGTACAAGGTCACGCTCAGAGACGGCGAGAGCGTCCACTACTGTGCGCTCGGCCTCGAGGACGGCGAGTACATCGGTCGATGCGACTGCAAGGGTTGGGAGTACCACGACGGCCCGTGCGCCCATCTCTGCACGCTCCGGAAGGCTGCCTTCCTCGAGCTGATAGATGTGAAGTCGACCGACGGCAGTCCCGACGACCAACACGAGATGCGCCACGCGACCAACGAGGCGCTCGAGGGCGAGCCACATGATGGAGCGATCGAGAAGACACGACGCCACGAGCGGGAGGCGGAGGTGCGGCCATGACGCGCACGCACACCCGCGCGATAGCCGCCTCCGTAGGCATCCCCACCCCCCTTGCATACGAACTGCACAACCCGACGCCGTCCCCGTATTCACCGGATATGCAAATCGGGGTGAATCGCTGATGGGCCGGATGGATCACGACCCCTCGAGCCGCGTCTCATTCGGTTGTCCCGACAACCTGCTCGAGATGCTCGACGAGATCGCCGAGCGGGAAGACAAGAATCGGAGCGAGAAGCTCCGCGAGATGGTCGCGAACGAAGTCGAGGCGAGAGGGGATCTCAACGAGCCCCAACCGATGCTTCCCGATGACGAGCGGCTCTCTGAAGCCTATCGGCTGCTCCACAAGCGGGCGTCGGCACCCCACAAAACCAAGCGCCGAGTCCGCCTCGAGGCTGCGAAAAACAAGCTCTACGACAACAACACCCCCAAGAGCGCCGTCCTCGACGAGATCATTAAACCTCTCGAGAGCGAGGGGTATATCTCAGTCGAGCCAGGCAACCAGAGCGTGTGGGTATTCGTTCGACCGATGTGTTACACCGACGGTGAGGACATCGTCGACGCGGGAGAAAAAGCAGTCGCGTAAGCTCCCTTCTTTTTCGAGATCCGGCTCAGCGAAGTGAGCCACCCATTTCAGTCCCTGGCCCGGCGTACAGTCCGGTCAGCTTGCGTGGTTCGAACACGAGGACGATATCGTCGTCGGTCGGGCTGATTTCGACATCGATCGGCGTGTACCAGGTGTAGTCGACATCTGCTCGCCCGGAACTCGCGACGAGGATGAAGTCGTCGTAGTCCGAACGGAGCGTGTAGACGCTAAATGTCCCATCGTCTGCGACCGGGCCGACCGTGGGGAGATCCCCCATCGCTATGATGTACTTCGCGTTTCCGATCGGCTTCCCGTCCGTATCGACAGCGATCCCCTCGAGAGTCCGAAAGTACGACCCCGGAATCAGCGTCGTTTGTTCGAGGTGGCCGCCGAACCCTGCTCTCGAAACCGTGTCTCGAGTATCGAACCCGATCGCTGAGGGTGTGAACGGAACAGTCTGTCGGGTCGGTTGCACCGACGGACTGCGTCGGGCTGTGGTGGTGTCCGCGGCAGAGATTCTCGGTGCTGTGGCCGTCGGACCGGCACCAGCTCGCGTTCGTCTGCTCGTTGCGGTCAGTCCCTCCCCGGCGGTCGGATCGAATGCGACCGTCTGGCGAGATGGGTCGGCCGTCGGTCCGAGACGCGTGCTGTTGAAGTCACTCGCCGCGATCACCGCGATCCCACTGTGACCCATTGCCGAGGGAGTGGCGAGCGTCACCATGCTTACTCGTGCCTGAGACCGAGACTAACGGGCCCCGAGGTACTCGCACCTGACTGCTTGAAGATCTTGTAATCGGTGCCATCATGGCTGAAGTCGTCGCCGTGGGCACCGCCTTCCTCCGTGTCGTTCGGGATGACCTCTCTGACGTAGGCCACCGGCACGGTCTGGCCCGAGTTCTTAAAGACCGCTGGATAGCGGAAGAAGAACGTATCGTCCTCGCTTGACGGGTTGATGATCCCCCAGTCGGCTTCCTCGATTGCGGACGCGCCATAACCCACGCGGTCGCGATATCCTCCGTTAGAGCCGTGGAATGATGAGAACCCGTAGCCGTGGACGTGATCACCCATCGACGACGTGACACCGAACGCGAGCGGCACACCGGGATCGTCGAAGAACCGATTGCTCAGATAGTCGTAGAACGTCACGGATGCAATGCCGTCGTTGCCGTCGTTGTCGTTCCACACCCCGGAATTGAAGCCGTCTGAATTGACGGACAACAGATAGCTGATTTCGGTCTCTCGCAGCGTGGAGGCGTTGAGGCTGTTGCTGCTGCCCCAGATCCCAAATCCGAGGCCGTTGCCGTCGTCGGTGTTGATATCATCGTAGCTCTGGGAGCGTTGGTTGCCGACGAACTCTCTGAGTCCGTACCGTGCGTCGTCTCCTTCAATCGTCGTGTATCCGGCAGGGTGGTGCTCGGTCAACTCCCAGTCCGTCGACAGCACGAACCGAAGCCCGGACCAATAGTCGCCGTCGATGTTAGTGCTTCCGTAAAGGTACATGAGCAGGTAAAGACCCGTATTCGAGTCCTGCAGTACCCGTCCGTTGTTGTGCCAGTCGTCGCCCGACGGGCTCGAATCGTCGTAATTTTCGGATTTGGCCGTGCCGTCGTTCACGACGTAGCTATCCGCGTCCGACCAATTC
This sequence comes from Natrialba aegyptia DSM 13077, assembly GCF_000337535.1. GTDB lineage: Archaea > Halobacteriota > Halobacteria > Halobacteriales > Natrialbaceae > Natrialba > Natrialba aegyptia. The sequence goes on along the minus strand of NZ_AOIP01000015.1, from coordinate 125,242 downwards.
GAGAACGTCAGCAGTGCACCAGCGAGATCGTCCAGTAGCGTTGACCACGTTGCCGTTTTCTCTCCAATAACAGTCATTTGTTAGCTTTCACGATGACCTGCGTATTATTCGTCTCACTACTCTGCTTGCTAATCCAGACACTCGAGGCACCGAGCCCGCCCTGTGGGGCCTCGTGATACGGCGATTTTCCCGGCTCGACGGGAATCTTCCGGAAGTCGCCGTCCGAGCGAAACGCGACGTAAATCGGCTCGGTGAATCCCCAGATCGTCACTGAGGTGGCTGGGAACCCCCAGTTGAGACGCTCTTCGTCCGTCGAGGTGACGGGGAGCGGCTCTTCAGTCACGAAATACGCCGCTTCCCGGTTGTCGTCCGACTCGGGGTTGAGCGCCTCGACTGCGTTCTCCCCACGATGCTCGAGCAGGAGCGCGAGTAGCAACCGCTCGGTATCGTCTTCAACGAGGTCCTCGCCCCAGGATGAGGCGTCGACGCCGTAGTCGGCGAGAACGCGCTCGATCGGACTGTTCGGGCCGACTGTTGACGACCCGATCATGATGCCTCCCCCTCCTGTTCGCCCCCGCCGTCGGTCGCAACCGTCCGGACATCGCGACGGAGATCGCGGACTGCGGCCGTGTGTTCCTGGATCGCCTCGAGCCATTTGCCCCGCTCCTCGCGGCGTTGGTCGCGTTCCTTCAGGTAAAGGCGGTACATGAGCAGGAACGCGACGGTGGGGAATCCGAAGTTGTTGAGGAGTGCAGTCGGCTCCATCTTAGATCAGCCCTCCGGCGAAGTCGGTCGCATTGTCGACGAGATTGCCCCCGGCGTCGGTCGCGTCATCGATCACGTTGCCACCGGTATCAGTTGCATCGTCGACGAAATCGTCGCCAGCGTCGGCTACCCCCTCAGCAGCATCGTTGCCGCCAGAGAGCAGGCCACCGAAGAGGTCCCCGCCGGCGTCGGTCGCGCCATCGGCGATGTCACCGACGAAGTCGCCGGCTCCGTCTGCAGCATCGGTTGAGCCGTCCCAGAGGCCGCCGGTCACGTCACCGACGAGGTCACCGACACCGTCTGCAGCATCGGTCGACCCGCCCCAGATATCACCGAGGGCATCGGTCGAACCGCTCCAGACATCGCCGACAGCGCCGCCGATCCCGCCGGCTGCGTCGGTCGATCCACCCCAGATATCGCCGATCGCACCGCCGATTCCGCCGGCCACATCGGTTGAACCGCCCCAGATGTCACCGATCGCACCGCCGATCCCGCCGGCCGCATCAGTTGAGCCGCCCCAGATGTCGCCGACGGCGCTACCGATTCCGCCAGCCGCATCACCGGCCCCATCGGCCGCGTCGGTCGTGCCGTCGACGATGTTGCCGATCGAGTCACCGATACCGTCCATCGTCTCACCCGGGGCACTCATCATCTGCAGGACCCGGTACATCATGTAGCCGATGACGAGCGCGGCGATCACCATCGCGATGTTGAAGCCCCGGCTGTTCTGGGCCGCATCGCTCATGCTCTCCGAGACTTCTTTCGCGGCCTCTGCAGCCGGCTCCGCGACATCACCGGCCTGGTCGGCCGCCTCGCCAGCGGCCAGCGCCGCCGCAGGTCCCGGCATCTAGTTCACCTCCATGTCGATACCGTCGGTGGGGCCCATGAGCCCCTGCATGTGTCCGATCATGATCGAATCGTGACGAACACCAGCAGCACCGCCTGCAGCGCCAGCAGGGCGATCATGATATCGTCCTGGGTCCACCGCGTCCCGTAGACGAGTCGCGCCGTCGGGCTCTCCGGGGGCTCCTGGGGTTGGGTCTGGTTCGACGGGCTCGAGGTCGTGGTCGCCGTGACCGCAAGCTCGCCCGGTTCGGTGCCGTCGGATAAGCCGCCCTGCACGGGGGATCACCCCCGGACTCCGATCATGTCCTGCTTGACCGCCGCGCCGAGGCCCTCGATCCGAGCCTCGGTCTGGAACCGCGGTAGCGACAGCAGGGCGTTGCGGGCTCGAGGCGTCCCGTTGGCGCGCTCGGGAGCCTCGAACGCGACTTTGTACGGCGCGTCGACGACGACCTGCAGCCGGAACTTTCGCGGCAGGTACGGCTGCAGTGGGGTTCGGTCGAAGCCGAACCGGATCTCCTGTTGGGCCTGGTCGCGAGTGTGCAGGATCGCCGTCTGTGCCTCCTTGAGCGTCTGGTTGACCTTGCCGCCCGCTCCGGGCGCGGTCTTGCGGATCTCGACCGCCGCCGGATCGCGGGGAACGTAGAAGACATCGAGGTCGGTCTCCGTCTCGGCCGACGTGTAGTCGAAGGTGTTGGTGTCGTAGTCGACACTATCCGGATCGACGACCGCGCCGTCTTCGTAGAGGACGAACGACTCGGTGGTCGGACACTCGATCAGGTTGTGATCGAGTTCGAACGTCTCTTGGTCGTCTGCCGTCCCGTTGGTCGTTCGATGTTCGTGGGCCGGGAGGACGACCCGCAGTTCGCTGTCCGGGTCGTCGCGGAGCTGGAGCGACCGGCCAAGCTGGATTTCGGCGACGACACTCGCCTCGCCGGGAGTTGCGGCTTGAGTCTCGAACTCGCGGAGGGAGACGCTGCCGGGAACCCAGTTTGCCGACTTGAGTTTGTGTTTGACCGCCATTACTCGAGGTCCACCTCCGCCAGCGCCGCCTCCTCGAAGTAGATCTCACTCTGGGCGTGGTCGATCGGCTCGGACGAATCGACGAGGATGTACGCTTCGTCGATGTCCCTCACCTCGAGCTTGGTGCCCTTGAGCTGGTGTTTGACCGCGTCGACCTTGCGGTCGTCCTGCTGGTCCGAGACGGAGTTTTTGATGTAGCTCGCGATCGTTGACTTCGGGTCGGAGACGACCTGAATGCTCTCGTCGGTGGGAGCCTGGTAGCCGAGTGCGACGCGAGTATCCGCAGGGAGCGGGTTACCGTCGGTGTCGCGAAGCTTTGCGTAGATCGGGAGCCCGACCTTGTTCCCCATGTCGACGGCGTTGCGGATGAGAACGCCGACGCCGTCCTTGGGGCTGATCGAAAGGACCGGAGTCAGTTGGTCAGTGACGTTCGTCTTCGTCTCGACGTACTTGCTCGAGTCGCCGAGGGCGGCGTAGAGCGAGAGGCTCATTTAGGCCAGCACCTCGTTGATCATGCCCTGGGCGTTGAAGCGCTCGGCAGCCTCGCGGACGACGAACGCACCCGAGCCGAGGGTGAACGCGCGCTTGTTGACGACCATTTCGCCGAGGGCCATCCCGCCGATGCCGAAGATTTCCGACGGGAGCATCGTTCCGGTCGCGGTGTCGACGAGGTACGGGGCGAGGTAGCCGCCTGCGACCATGCCGACATCCATCCACACGTCGCTGTCAGTCAGGGCCTGCGTGGCCTGATCGAAATTCATCGCCATGCGATCCGACCAAACGGCCGAATTAGGATATAACAGCGCGTCAAAAGCGCAGTCAGACGACGCAGTCCGCGTCCTTTCTCACCAATCAGACGCGGGTCTGCTCAATAGGTGAACACTCAATAACTGCTAACCCGTCGTGATGAACCTATCTCATCGATTGACGAGATCTACCTGATAAGGAGGATATTACTGATCTGAAAGAGACCGGAGAGAGGCAGTAATGATCGCGATTATAGCACCACCGATAAGCGGCGCTACGGTTAACCAATCCTGCCGTGCTTGAGGCACGAATAATGCAATAGCAAGGACTACAACGGCAGTAACAAGAACGCCATCTAGACCAACCTGGACGGAGGTCTTAGTTTGTGGACTGTGTGTGTTTTGTCGAGTTGCCATAGTCGTCCCTCCTAGTTCTAGGTCTAGATCTAGGAGGGAGCCTCATTATACTACCGATTGGGGTGGTACTATAGCTGAGTGTGACAAATGCATTGATGTTTATATGTAACGAGTATTGATTACTGGTAATGCTCGGGAAAGGCTCACCTAGGATTAGTCTCTACAGTTTTTTTAGTGTTCTGCTTCCAGGCACTGTCTTCATTCTTGGTGTGCTCCCATTTCTCCCTTCAACGACTTCAGTAGGATCTATAGGTGTTCTTCTACCAGTTCTTGCAATCGGTTTTGCAGTTGGTCAGGCTGTACACACAGTTGCAGTAGCAATTGAGAATAGTTCCTCAAAGGTTGAAGAGATTCAGGAGATGAGAATAGAGGAAAATAGTCGCCCTCAGGAGGCAAAACTCTGGATCCAACGGTGGCTTGTTGCGGGGGTACTACGGCAACTGTTTGGAGAACAATACTTCGAAGATACAAGCCACCGAAAACGGTTCATAAATGAATTACACCCAAACGAAAGTACAGAAATACTTGATGAGGAGATCTGTGAGTCCTTCTATAAAGTTTCACGTAATGCCTTTCCAGAGCTGCAACTTCCAGAGACTAGTGATAACTTACTCGCCGATGGCGACAACGGAGTCCAGAATGCAGAGAAGCGACTTAACTTACTATATGGAAACATTCGGTCTGTAGTGCATATCGATGGACGTGGTCGGTCACGATCATTTCAGGCAATCTATTCTTTTTGTCGGAGTATGTGGATTGTCTCAATCGGCCTTTTTTTGATTTACGCGCTATACAGTATCCTATCGATATTGAACATACCATCGGAATTAGTCACATATGTGTCATTCATCGGAACCCTGAATATGAATAGCGCAGTATTAGCATCGACAGCGTTCATTATTGCAGTTGGGAGTTTCAAAATATTCAATTCAGCTAAACAAAACTACCAACAGTACTACATACAGTATCTGATTAGTGACTTTCTCATCCTACAAAACGATCAGATCTCCTCTGGACAACAGATTGACCTGTCCCATAGCCTTGATATGGAGGATTTAGAATGAACGTCATATTCTGACTATTTCAAGTATTATTCCTGTTTGCTGGATATATCCTATTATTTGTTAGTAAATTCATCTGGCTCCAGCCAATTATCTCCGATATTCTGCTCAAATCTGGCCATCAAAATGCCAACAACTTCAGTCCGTGAGAGATCATGACCACGTCGTTCCTCAAGACGATTCTGAATTCTTTCGAACTGATCGGCTTTGCTCTCGCGGAGTGAAATATCGGTGCGCATTGTGAGTCAGTCGTCGAAGGGGTGCTTGATTCGGACGCGGTCGCTTCCGTAGTGGATACTCTCGAGCGACCATTCGCGTGAATCGATGCGTCTGAGAGTGGTGTCGTCTGAGTAGATCCACTCAGAGCCGATCGTGTTGCCCGCGTCGTCGCTGAACCGACGGAGTGTAAGCGGGTCGCCGTCGACGAGGAGATCATCGGGGAGTGTCCGTGGGCAGGTTTCGGCGTCAGCCTTGTGGACATCCGCCGGATACTCGACGATTCCGCGGACCTTATCGAGGTCGTTTCCGGAGCCGAACCCGCCGAGCATCGACGCCTGACACTGCGAGGCGATGTCTTCGTCGAGTTTCGCAAAACGCTGGGTGACCCACGCGACGCCCATCCCGTCGCCGTGCCACGTCGTCGCGAGCGTGTCGAACTCGTCGGGATAGCCGTCCCGTTGGGGAGCGAGGCGGTGGGCCTCATCCAGTCCCAAGAACGTCCGTTCCTCGAGTTGGGCAAGCGCCGCGATCGCGGTGGCGATCGCCTCGCGCCAGGCGTCGTCGGTCATGCCATCGCGGGCGAGTTGGAGGCTACCGTTGTCCTCGAAGATTCGTCGCCACTCTGCCCGCGAGAGATCGTCGGTCCCCGGTCGGAGTGGAAGCCGCTGTAGGAGTCCTGACTCGACGAGGCCGGTGTACTCGTCCTTGTAGTCAACGAGAACCGTCCAGTCGTACTCCGGCGCGTTGCGTTCCGTGTACGCCTGTAATCCGTACGATTTGCCCCAGTTCGTGCGGGCACCGAACGCGAGGTTCATCGGTCCTCCGAGTCGACGGTATCGGTTACGTCGCGGATTCCCTGCTCGGCCATCTCGAGGCCGCCGGCGAGGGCTTCCTCGAGGACGGCTTGCTGCCGCTCATTGGGCCACTCGACGACGGCCTCGCGGAACGTCTCGAGGTCGTCGACATCGAAGCGAGTCCGGACGTGAGCGGTCGCGAGTTCGTCGACGCCGCCCTCGACGCCCTGCTCGCGATAGCGGTCGGCCCACGTCTCTTTGGTCGTCTGCCACTCCTCGTCGGAGAGGTCGGCGTACTGGGCGGCTTCCTCGGCGTTGTCGATGTCGATCGCTTCCTCGACGTACCACGAGGGGAGCGAGTCGTCGATCATCGCGAGCGCCATTGAGCGGATTTGCTCGACGCGGTCGTCGACCGACGGGAGTCCCTCGAGGGGCTCGATGTCATCATCGTCGACGGCCTGCTGGAGGTCGGCGACAGCTTTCATGATCCGGCGCTCGCGGTGAGCGACGATCGAGAGGAAGGCTTCGGCCTGCTTGCTCTGGAAGAACTTCGTCGCGAGGGCCTTCCGCGGGTCGCCGCCAGTCGCGATTTCGCGAAGGTTCATGCCTCCACCTCCGCGGTAGCGCTGCTCATGGAGTCGATCGCACCGTCGAGCATCTCCGTATCCTCGACGAGGACCATCACGGCGAACAGCGAGGTCATCGCGACCAGTCCCTGACCGGGCCCGAGTTCCGAGCTGCCGCTGAGGTTCTCCCGATACCACTGGTCCATGTACTCGTCGAGGTCGAGTTCTTTCGCGAGGTCGGCGTACTCGTCGATCACCGCCGATCGGTCGTCGACACCAGAACCCATCCGATCCTGGCTGATCGCCGCGCCGGCTCCGAGGGCCCGACAGTAGACGTGACCGACCGTCTTCCGGTCACCGGTGCTGGGACTGTCGTCGGTGTCCTCCGGTTCCTCCGCCGGGTTGTCGACATCTATCTCGTCGTCGGCATCCTCGGCGTCGGCTTCCGCAACCTGCTCGGCAATCTCCGGGTCGATATCTGCGTACGCATCTTCCTCGAGGGACTCTTCGTCCTCGCGATCGTCGTCTCGGTCGTCAGTCAACGAGACCACCCCCGGCCTCGCGGTCGATGCCGTTGCCGCTCGAGTCGTCCTCGTTGGACATCGGCTCGGCCGAGTCAGCGTCAATCGTGTTCGACCGGCGACGGCGCCACAAGATGATCAGGAGCGCCACGGCGATGGCCGCCCCGATCAGAACGGCAGTGGTCCGGAAACTCGGCCCACCGATCGAGGCGCTGCTCGAGGGAGAAGAGCCACTGCTCGGGGCCCCTTGAGCGGTCCCTTTTTGCTGGTCATTTCCCTGCTCGTCTGGATCCCACGGGTCGGTGCTGTCTGCGGGTTTCACTTGCTCGTCTCCTTGGTCGTCGTTGTTCTCGTCGGCCGTGTCGCTACTCGAGGGGCTGCTTTCACCCCCTTCGTCACTGCTTGCTGCCTGCTCGTCTGGCTGGTCGTTGCTGCTCTCGGTTCCTTCGGATTGCTGCTCGTCGCTGCTCTCGACCCCCTCGCTGTCTGTGTCTTCGCTGCTGGTCGGGGCCCCTTCCCAGGCCCCTTCGTCCCTTGCTCGCTGGTGGTCGTCGCCGCTCATCGCGTTGATGTGGCTCCTGACCGCCTCTCTCGAGGCAAAGGGCGGTTGATCATCGTCCCATTCGTCGTCGTGTTTGTCGCACCCCTCGACGGGGCAGAAGTAGCCTGTCATGGTGTTACCAGTCGATGTCGTCTTTCGTCAGTTCACGCTGGCCCAGCTCGCGGAACGCCGTGGCCGGCTTTCCAAGAAGGTCGTTCAGTTCGTTGATCGCTGCCGCGGCCTCCTTTGCCTCCGCCACTGCGATCTGGTAGCGTCGCCAGGCCAGGTTCTTCGCGCCGTAGAGTTCGCCCGGCGGGTCGTCCGCTCGAGCCTCACCGACGAGGGCCTCGACGTCTTCCTCGTTGAAGCCGCACGACTCGACGAGGAACTCGCAGGCCTCGTCCTCGCCGTCCTCGCAATGGTCGCGAGCGTGGCCGCACTGCTCGTCTTGTGCGCCCTCGAGATCGGCGAGACGATCGTCGACATTGGTGTCGCCGTCGAGCCGATCCCCGCGTTCGTCACGGGCTGCTCGCTCGGCGACCTCTCGGTGTTCGTCGACGCTGAGCGTGTGGTCGTAGTAGGCAAGCCAGTCGTCGACGCCCTTGTCGATCATCAGTCCCTTCACGCTCCTGGCGTGGGGTACCGTCGTTCGGGAGAAGTCGATCGACTTGCGCTCGTGGTCGGTTAGTTCGGCCTGACCACCGCGGCCACCGCGTTCGGAACGCCCCGCTGCGGCCTCTATCGTCGCCGCCTCGAGGACGTGGTCGGGCGCGTCCGAGGAGATCGCGACGGTCTTGAGCCGACGATCGTCGTCGGTACAGAGGTGGTCGGCGTACTCGTCGCGGAACTGGTCGGCCGCCGCTTTCGATCCGAACTCGATCCGTTCGGTCATCAGTAGGCTCCGGTGATGTAGCGGGCGAGCCGGCAGTTCTTGAGCGTCCGCGAGTGGCCGTCGTAGCCGTCGGTTGGCCTGGTCTGTTGGAGCGACGAGCGCTCGAGGACATCCTCGAGGTCGGGCGTGACGTGCCAGGATTTCTGGCCAGTCGGAGTAGCGACCCAGACGACTGGCCACTCGTCGTGCCAGTACCAGCCCGCAGTGTCCGGGCCCCAAGTGAGCTTGATCGCTCTCGCGAAGGCGATCGCGAGGAGATTCCGGTCATGGTAGACATCGTTGATGTCTTTGCCGTCTGTCGGTGGCGGGTTGTCTGCACCCATGCTCAGATGGAACTCTCGAGCGAGTGATAGCGGTCGGGAATATCATAGTCTCGTACTGGTGAGACCAATGTTTAAACGGTCTCCGGACTAGTTAGGAATGTAGCTATGCCGATCCATCAGTTGACACAAGTTGGTCGTACGTCGGGCGGAGTCGTGCTCCCAAAGGGCGAGCTTCGGGCGCTTGGATTGGTCGATGAAGACGGAAACGTGAAAGATCAGCCAGTGCGGGTAACGCGGACTGATACTGGGACGTGGGAAGTATCTGTAATCAATTCGGATGACTACCCTCGGGCAGAAGGGTGACAAGAACAGTCTTATCTATTTAGTGAGTGTGCGCAAACAAACCTTTTTCAAATCTATTCATACAGTGGCTACACATGTGACGATTATTTTTTAGTTGATTACGCCACTCTTCCAATGATTCTAGATCCTCTGATTTAAACAATACCGTTGTCCGGGAGAGTTCACGCTCAGAATGTTGGTCTATATGCCCACAGTCTGGATAAAGATGATACGCGATTGTACCCTCGGTATTAATATACCAAGCAGGGACCCTTTCAGCTTCGAAATCCGGTTGGTAATCCGTTTGTTCACTCATGTAACTTGCTACAGTAAACATGTTATCGAATCAGAATAAGCATTTCCATAATGGTGATGGAATTCACATGATTGGGTAACCATACCGATGAAGACCGTTTTCAAGAAAATCCCATTATCTTGGCCGCAATTCCTCTGCTTTGTCAATCAGGTCCTCGTTGAATTCGTCTCCATTACGTCCATGGTGGACCCGTCGATGGCAGTTCGGACATAGTGCGATGACATTCTTCGGATGGTCTGTCCCACCATCACTGCGCCGCCAAAGATGATGTACCTCGAGGAAAGGATCTCCATCATCAGTGAGAAACGGTGCATCGTCGCCACAGCCTTGACAGACACTGTCAGCGACTCGGAGCGCGTATTTTCTAACGACCTCCGATCGCGGATACGTGGTACGAGATCGCGATTCGCTTGTCGTTCGGCCTTCGCCGTTCACACTTGCCTCGGCCTGATCGTATAGCTCGTCCACGGAGATATCATCCAGGCTCGTGACCCCAGTATCGATTTCTACACCACCAGCGGGGACGAGCTCGAATCGAACTGCATCGCGCATATTGTCGCTTCGGTCTGGTAGACGCGTCCAGTGATGAACCTCATATTCGAACTGGCCGACGTAGGACACTTCCCACGCGCCTTCGCCGCTTTCGAAGACATGGATCTCGTCGTTATTTTCTGCGTGATCCCGGATCGCTGCGTTTCCGGCATCCATCGCCATATCTCCATCCCGCCCTTCTCCGGTATAGAGTAGCCTCCCATCATCGAGAAGTTCGTCGTCATACCCGTGCCATTCCCCGGATTCGCCGAAGAAGATGAATACGTACGGGTGATCCGCACACGGTGCGATTCCACTATATCTGTTTCCGCCGAACTCTTCGTGAATATCCTCGACCCGGTGGTATGCCTGCCCGATCTCGAACGGAAGTCCTCCCATAGACCACCACTCGGTTCACTGAACTTCATACTTTCCTGTCGAGTTCCTCCTATGGCAGAATCTTTGACTACGTCCGCGAACCCCGTCCTTGAGGACATTTCAAGCGAGGCCAAGGCTGATTTCTAAACGAACGGCTCAATCTTTCACGTTCTGTAGAGTCAAAACTGGACTTCGAGGACACCGGAATTTGCTAGGTACAACTACGTGGATTCGGTAAGCCGCTGAACTTTTGATTGGTCTCAAATCCGATTGAGTCTTAACCACCGCGTTCATAATAGGAATCCCCGTTTAGAAATCAATAGCCTCATCGAAACCTGTAAGAGCTTACCCATACAATCAACTGACACGAAAGAAGCTGTTCAACCCTCGATACAGAGAATCTTCATGAGAGAATTTAGGCTTTGGGTGAAAATCGCGCTCTTCGCTAGCTCTTATATACCCTTCTATGCTATAATGGCTGTGATAACTCGCGATCTCACCCACACTCTTGTAGGATATGAAATACCGTCTGTGTCTATAGTATTTATAGTACTCTTGATCGGCTCTGGATGGGTTCTTCAAAAGATCATGGATCTCCGAGAAAGCGAAGAGCCAAACCCAAAGCATATTTCGTCAGTTCGTCGTCGGAATGACCTTCTAACGAGCTATTTGGTTGCATATATCTTCCCGTTCATTAGTCTAGATTATGCTCTCTGGGAGAGCTGGTTCGTTTTAGCAGTGTTCTTTGGTGTGTTAGGATCAATACAAGTTCAATCCGATCAACTATATGTGAATCCTGTCTTAGCAGCATTCGGCTACCATATTTACGAGGTTGAGGATGCTGATTCTGGTAATGTTGATCTTGTTGTCGCCCCGAAATCTGAACAGCTTTCTACTGAAACACATTTAGATGCGGTGCGGGCGGGTTCGAACGTATATATAGCAGTGTAAGAATAGATTTTTAACATCTCTGTTCAATCACTCTTATATCATGCCACCAAGCGACGAGGATCTTAGAGAGGCTTTCTCTGAAATTCCTGAGTTCCTCACTCATGAGGGAGAATTAGCAAGGAACGGAGCTAATCGATATCGCGATTTTATTATCGCAAAAAAACACGGCGATAGTGATGATATTTCCTTCTCATTTGGTGATGTAGAACTTCCACCGGAATCATTAGATGAACTGCAAGAGCTTGTACGAAAACGAGTCAAAGTAAATGCTGCAGCCCTCCGCGATAATCGAAAGCGATTATGCCGATATGGTGAGGCAAGAGACAACCGCGAATATATAAAATATCTCACCATCGAAGATTTTCCGATGTTAGAACGGATTGAGGAACTATTCAACGAACGGGATATCGAAAGTACAACATATCATGAGGGTATTGACCCTGATTTCCAAGCAATCCGAATCCGAGATCATGAAGACAACATGGTGGTCGGATTGCAACATTATTGGAAAAATCAGCTTCTGGGTAATACAAGCCTCTTTAACCTCTACTATAATGATGAGGGCCATGAGCCAATGGATGAGCCAATCATTTCGATTCCAGATCGTTTGGATGCAGTCTATTATGAGGATGTTTTGTACATATTTAATGATTGGAGATTCGAACAGATGTTTGATTATCATAAAGTATATGAAGAAGTTGCGGAGGATGTCATTGAAACGGTGAAAGAAAATGATATCGAGTTTGAAGATATGGATATGGTTGAGGACGCTATCCTTAGCAATCCAATTATGATGAGGAAATTTGATGATGTCCAAAGGACGGGACTCTACGATATGATCGATATGGACGATATTGATTGGGTGATCACTGAATATGCACGAGAGGGAATCGAGGTCGTAGAAGAAAATGGAGATCAATGGATTGAAGTCGAAAATAGGCAAAATGTGTGGGAATTAATCCACATTCTTAATGATGATCACGTAGAATCTCGTCTAACAGAACGGGCGTACCAAGCTACTGGTGGAAAGAAAGAAATCTGAACTCCTATATCTCTCAACTCAATCATAGTGAATGAACATACTCTGGATTGTGACCGAGAACTGCAGTAGTATCGGACTCTCCTGTCTTCACTGACAAAATTAGGAATCCTATTTATTGTCTTCATCCTCACTGCTAGTTTTGATTGTTGGGCCCCTCGCATTTCCCCTTGCCCCAGCAGTTGGCGGTGAGACTTTGACAAGTTTCCCATAGTAGATCAGAGAAAGAAGAAATACACTTAACGAGATCAAATACAATCCAACCCGTAGCTTCATCAGGCCTTCTACTCCGACAAAAGTCAGAATGTGCGAAACACCAACAATCAAAATCACTAATCCTGCGATTATTTTCCCAATTCGTCCCGCTAATTTGACCCGCTCGTACCAGGGGCCAGAGGTTTGAATCACTGGGCGGAGACCACTCCATTTGAGTCTGAAAGGCCCAATATCGACCATGGTTCTACGTGTGACTAACGAGACAACGATACTTAGAGCCGTAGTAGCTGCCAAACAGCCCGAATGAGTCTATCAGTGTGTCCGAGAATTCGATGAGAGTCGGACAGAATCGGCCCGATCTCCCCCTCGAGCACCACCGAAAAAACTAGATTCCCCGCGGTTCTTGTCCGGGATGCAGGCAACCCGGACGCATGAATCTCCAACAGCACGAGAACCGCGACGACATGAAGGTCTGGCTCAGCCAGAACGAAGTAGAACAGTTGCTCGAGGCTGCCGACGATACCCAACAGCGAATCGCGTTCGCACTCGGAGCACGGTGCGGGCTCCGCTCGCACGAAGTCCTCGACGTTGCGCCGGAGGACATCGTCGATACCGATGCCGGGACGATGCTCCGCGTGTGGCATGGGAAGGGCGACAAGTTCCGAGAGACACCCGTGCCGCGAGATCTCGCGACGACCATTCGGACGGTCGACGACGTACGCGACGCGTCGACCAGCTCGTCGCTCGTCGAGATTACCAGTACGCGGTCACTCCGGCGGTGGGTTCGATCGGCTGCCGACCAGTTGTACGACGAGACGGGAGACGCCGGTTGGGAGCATCTCGGGTGCCATGATCTCCGGCGGACCTGGGCGACTGCACTCGCGTCGGCTGACGTAGATCCATTGCTGGTGTGTGACTGGGGCGGGTGGAACGATCTGGAGACATTCCTTGAACACTACCGAGGCAGCTATAGCCCTGAAGCTCATACTGCCGGACAAAAGTCAGTGAACACTCGATCGCGTCTCACGGATCGTCGCTTGTGGCGACGACCGTTCGAATGCGACCGACGTGTGAATAGTTTTGTCCGGCAGTATCAGCAGCGAGAGAGAAGTAAAGTTGGCTGGTTGTGATCCACCACGTTTGATCTGATACGATATATTTACATAGGGACATAATAGTGGGCCTATTTAACAATGCCAAGTGAGGGGGAAGTATTCAAAATAGTCACACAAGAACTGAAAGAGAGAGGATGTGATTTCCTCATACATGTTCCGGGTAGCCATAGAAATAGAGAGGAATATCAACAGGTATTAAAGAATAATCGTATACATAATATTCCCATAAAAACGAAGAAAGCGGACGTAATTGGGAAAAATAATAAAGACGAGTTGATTGCTATAGAGATTAAGGGATCAACAAGCGAGATTGGTCTCGAGCAAGCACTAATACACCAATCTGGCGTTCACCGTTCATATATTGCAGTTCCTGAAGAACGATTGTCATTATTTGAAAGTGAAGCTAGGAATGTTGGGTTGGGACTTATTGGTGTTGAAGATGACAAAATAGTTCGGTGGGAAGAACCAAGTGATGTGTATAATCGTTCTCTCCTAGAAGACGTTCGTCGACAATTGACCTATCGGCTGGAGAATCGGACATCTATGCACAATATATCTTCCTTGCAGTTATCACAGCCCGTGAACTTTTTAGCCCCGTTATTTGCTCTTCAAAATAGACCAAGGGAAGAAGAGGAAATCGTTGATATGATTAGCGGTGAGTATAATTTCAATTATCCATATGAAACGATCAGAGGTGCATCTACACTTGGTCTTCTTGAGAAGAAAGGTGACAGTTATTCACTCTCTGATGATGGAGTTATGGCGATGTCAAATTTAAACGGGGAGGGTGTCGATACTATTGATGACTTGAATGAGTTGAAAAATAGAACTTCGTACAAACACACCTTATATGTGGAGAACCCTGCAGTTGCAACGCTTCTTCGAAAACAATACAAGGAACATCCTGAATTTAGAACGTTAGACGAGGTAATTGATGACTTTGAGACTAAACGAATACCATTGAACCGGTTGACAAAAGAACTCTGCAAGGAATATCCGAATATATTTCTGAATGTTTTCTGTTCTAGCGATAAACGAACCAAAGCTAGAAAATTGATAGAAGGTGGTGACCCTGATCCACTTCATTCTGATATGGATACTTGGAGAGAAGTAATGTTGCAAAATGTGTATGACAATTTTACACGACAATTAAGACAAATCGGGGTACTCGATCCAAGAACGGATGTATATTATGGGCGAAAAAACGACTTTTCACCTAAGGAATACCCATGGTATCGGAATCCTCGCTGGTTCTAATAGATTTTAGTCAATTCCCACGTTAGAGCCATATATAGTTATAGATGTAGAGGGTTGAGGAAGATCTTTCACATCTAATTCTCCCTCGAGATACCTCTGACCTCTACCCGTGATCTCGTACATGTGATGATCGCTAAACATCGGTGTCACTAAACCAGCCTGTGTAAGCATTCGGCACCGCTCTTGAATCCTCCCTCGAGAGGCATTGAATCCCATAGCCTGTTCCATGTAGCGGGGGGTTGACCAAGAATCCTCTTCGAGGTACTCGAGGATTCGTTCATCGAGTGTACACATCCATCGAGCTGGTCTTCGGTCCGTCACGATTCCGAGGTTTCACTCGCCGTGGGGCCGTCTCTCGAGCCGTTTCCGTTAAGGTAGACTCCGTTTTCAGCGTCGTACTCCTCATCGAGATAGGCCTCCCCTCTGTCAGTAATAGTGTATACGCCATTTCCGAGCGGGGTCAGTAATCCGTTTTCGGCGAGCTTCTTACAGCGCCGTGAGACAGAAGAGTGAGAAATCCTGAGACCCTCTTCTTCGGCAAGTTCACCGACTGGTTTTGCGCCTTCCTTTCGTAGAGTCTCGAGAATACGATCATCCCAGATCGTCATCCACGTTCCCGACTTCCTCATTTCTGCCCACTTCAGCACGCACTAACCTATTCCTACGGTATTCTCCACTCAATAGAACACTGACCTGATTTAGTCAGTCGTTGCATTTATGCAAAGGGGGCCTATACACAGAAACACGGAGCTACCAACTCGGCTGAAGATGACTCTTGTTGGTATGTGAGACCGGGCGGCGCTGGCACGCCGCCCAGAAGGTAGCTCCGGAATCCACAATGAATTGCGGAACTCTCGTGGGGCGTGTACCCCACGCACGGCAAGAGGCATCGCCATCCAAAAGGTCTGACGCTCGCTGCGCCTGCGGTGCTCGAGCGGAGTGCTACGACGCTCGATTCGACGAACCAGCCTGTCGATTGTGCGCGACGATCCACGCTGATGGCGGTCCCACTGCGGGCTCGCCCGAGGAACGACGCCAAGCCGACACGCTCGAGACGATCGTGAACGAGCTGCGGTACCAGAATGCCGTTCTCACCGAAGTTATCGCCACCCTCGACGCGATCCACGGCGAGAGAATGCGCTCGCCGCAGGCGATCAACACGGCGATCGACGATCACCTGACCACTCGAAACGAGCAGGGGGTGAGCCGATGAACGCCCGCAGTCCCTACACCTGCGACACACCGGGCTGTGACGGCTGGAAGGAGGTCTTCACGCCCGACGGCTACGTCTGCGAGGACTGTGCGGATGAACTCGCACAGGAGTACGACGCTGAGCCCGAACTGGTCGCCGACGGCGGCATCGCGTGGGGTGATCTCTCCGGCTTCCAGCGCGACATCCTCGAGGCGATTACTCACATCGAATCGACCAGCGGGGAATCCTACGGACTTGCGATTCAGGAGCACCTCGAGCAGTACCACGACGAGGTGCTCCACGGACGGCTGTACCAGAACCTCGACCGTCTGATCGACGATGGACTCGTCGAACAAGGGGAACTCGACGGCCGGACGAACAGCTACACGTTGACGTCCGACGCCGAGACGCTGCTCGAAGAGAGTGTCCACCGACGCGCGGACGCCTGCGGGATCGAGATCGCCGCGACCGACGGAGGAGACGAGGCGGAGGTGAACGATGAGCAACGACCCTGAAGCGGTCACCTGTCGTACTTGCGGCGGATCCGCCCGACAGATCGCGTGGGGCGCAACGGAGGCGTCCTGCTACCGCTGTACCGAGTGTCACGCCGGCGGGCACATCGTCCGTACCGAAGACGGCAGAAAACTCCGACGAGGTGGTGTCTTCCGTCAACTCCGGAACTACGCGACGCGGAGGGTCAGCGCATGAGGTGTGTGGCAAGCAATTACCGAATTGGTGATGCGCTTACCGAGCTGCGGTCGCTCGAATCCGAATCGGCAGCGGTCGTCTGTCTTGACGACGCGTGGGCGCGGCCTGGTCGGCAAGGTGCGTTCGGTGTTGACTACCCAACCCACGAATTCGAGACGACAGCGGAAATCGTCGATGTAGCCTGGGATGTCCTCGAGGAGGGTGGATGGCTCATCGCCGACGCCGACGACTGGCTCGCCCCGCGTTTGGAGAGCTACGTCCGCGAGGAGTACGGCGACGTGAGTGCGTGGTACGAGGGGGGCGGCTACCGCCGTCGCGGCGGCGTGACCTACGTCGACGGTGGTGGTGACCCCGACACGAGTACGCCTGGCCAGTACCTTTCCAACGCTGGCTATCCCGTCATCTTCGCACACAAGGGACCTACCCCGAGGCGAACGACGACTGCCGCTCGTCAGATCGCACGACATCCCCGCCGCGTAGAAGTTGGCTATCCCTACGGCTGGGGGAGCGTAAAGCCGGTCGGCCCATATCGTGCTTGGATCGAGGGGTTGACTGACCCTGCCGAAACGGTCGTCGTTCCCTGTGCCGGAACTGCCCCGGCTGCGATCGCAGCGGAGCAGTTGGGGCGCGAGTGGATCGCTATCGACTCCGAGCCCGCTGCGCGTGACGCCTACCAGGAACGACGGTCAGTCCACCTCGAGGGCGACGAACAGACAACGCTCACCGATGTTGCCGCCGATAGCACATCACTACTGTCTAGAGGTGAGCGATGAGCGACGACCTCGAGCCGATCTCGCCCCGCGAGGCTGTCGACCTCTACGTCTCACACCGCGAACTCGAGATCAGCGCGAAGACGCTGCAGAACCACAAATACCGTCTGAATGCCTTCGTCGAGTGGTGCAACGAGGTTGGAATCGACAACCTCAACGAACTCACTGGCCGGGATCTTCACCGCTACCGGGTGTGGCGACAGCAGGACGTGAACATCGTCACGCTTCGCGGGCAGCTCGCAACGCTGCGCGTCTTCCTCGAGTTCTGTGCATCCATCGATGCCGTCGAACCGGGGATGCGCGAGCGAGTGAAGCTTCCGGACGTCGACCGCGGTGATGAAGCGCGCGATGAGATGCTTGACGCCGATCGTGCCCACAAGATCATCGGTTACCTCGAGCGGTACAAGCGCGCGAGCCGCGAGCACGTCATCATGGCGATCCTCTGGCATACGGGGATCCGCCTCGGGAGCCTTCGAGCGGTCGACCTTGAGGACTACGAGCCCAAGGACCAGTGCTTCTGGCTCCGCCACCGGCCAGATACTGACACGCCGCTCAAGAACCAGGAGCCGGCCGAGCGGGCGATCGCGCTCGACGACTACTACTGCGATGTCCTCGACGAGTACATCCGCTTCCACCGCCACGATGTCGTGGACGACCACGGCCGCAAGCCGCTGGTAACGAGCGATCAGGGCCGGCTGAGTTCCGGCCAGATCCGGTCGGAGGTATACCGACTCACCCAGCCCTGCATGATCGAGGGGTGTCCCCACGACCGAGATCCGAACGACTGCGAAGCCACGGAGTACGGGCACTACTACGACTGCCCGAGCAGTCTCTCGCCGCACACTATCCGGCGCGGCGCGATTACGTACCAGCTCCGCGAGGACATCCCCGAGAAAATCATCAGCGACCGCTGTGACGTGTCCTCGGAAGTTCTTGATCGCCACTACGACCGCCGTACAGACCGTGAGAAGATGGAACAGCGACGCGACTTCATCGAAGACCTATAACAGGAACATGACTCTCAAGCAAGCCGCTGTCAGCACTGTCGTATCGATAGTCGTCAGAACACCCTTAGGGAACGGAATTCGCGGAGTAGAGGGCCTGAAACGCAAAATTTCGAGTGGACTCGCCGGGATTTGAACCCGGGGCCTCTCCCATGCCAAGGGAGTGATCTACCCCTGATCTACGAGCCCTCGTTCGCAGTACTTGCTTTCCCACGGGAATAGATAAACCCCTCGAAATCGTCGGGGTGGCCCTGTCGTTGCCTCACACGCCACTCCCTTCGTTTCTCCGACGAGTTCAGCGGCCGCGCCGATTCCGTTCGATCCCTCGCTCGTGGAACGCTGTTTGGCGCAGGTCGTCCCGCAATGCCGCGGCGAAACGAACGCGTATTGGTGGCTGTCACGGCGGTCGCTCTAGATCTAGAAACCCTTTAGTTCGTTCCGCTGAAAGCGACGGTGGGAAGCGCACGGCCGCAAATCTGACTGCGCCACTCACTCTTTCGGGTGGCTTGGGATTGCGGAAGTGCACCATGCACGGACGGACGTTCGGTCGCCGAACGGCACCGGCTGTCGCGTGCTCGAGCGGTCAGTGCGGTTCCTATCCTCACCAATGGCACGAATGCATACGCGCCGTCGTGGCTCGTCCGGTTCGGACAAGCCCGCGGCAGACGAACCACCGGAGTGGAGCGACGTCGACCCCGACGAAGTCGAACAGCGGGTCGTCGAACTGGCAGAACAGGGCCACGATCCCAGCCAGATCGGGATCAAACTGCGCGACGAGGGTGTCACAGGAACGCCCGTCCCGGACGTGAAGCTGGTGACGGGCAAGAAGATCACCCAGATCCTCGACGAAAACGATGCCAAGGCAGACATCCCCGAGGATCTCCGTAATCTGATGGAGCGCGCCATCCGCCTGCGCGAGCACGTCCAGGAGAATCCGCAGGACTACCAGAACAAGCGCGCCCTGCAGAACACTGAGTCGAAGGTCCGCCGACTCGCCGACTACTACCGCGGCGACGAACTCGAGCCGGACTTTGCGTACTCCTACGAGATCGCCGTCGATCTCCTCGAAGAGAACTAACGCGTCCGACTCGTCGAGCACGACCACCGACACGATCGTCCACGTTCAATGTCCACCGACGGCCACGCCGGCTCCACGGTTGCGACACACGCCCCCGACATCGAGAGCGCCGGCTTCGTTCGCATCGTCACGCGAGCGGACGGCGATGCGCTCGCAGCGAGCGGTATTCTCGCCGCGGCGCTCTCCGAATATGGAATCCCGTTTCAGGTGACGGTCGCCCGAACGGTCGGTGATCGGACCGACCGAGTTCAGGGACAGGATGACCGAGACAGCGATAGCGACGAGCTGACGGTCGTCTTCGGTGCCGTCGACGCGGGTAATGCCACGGCCGTCGTCCGACTGGATTCGGACGACCGTCCGGCAACGCTCGCAGCGACCGACCTCGTTCGCGAGTTCAGCGCGGACGGCTCGACGGCAGTCACCGGGGTTGATCCGGTGCTCGCGCTTGCTGGCCTCGTCGCGGCCGGCGTCGAACCCGGCGCCGGCGAGAGCGAGTGGCTCCTCGAGAGCGCTCGCGAACGCGGCCTCGTCGAACGGCGACCCGGTGTCGCGATTCCGACCGCCGACCCGGTCGACGGCCTGGCGCACTCGACGCGAGTGTGCGCGCCGTGGTCGGGCGATCCCGAGGCGACTCGCGATGCGCTCGCCGGGACTGAACTCGAGTTCGCTGAGCCGGCCTCGTTCGACGCGGACGCGCATCGGACGATCGGCTCGCTCGTCGCGCTCGATGTCGTGGGAGCCGAGGCGGCCACCGATGCGGCCGCAACGTCGATCCAGCGCGTGTTGCAGCCGTACGCGATTACCGGGACTGGGATCGGGACCGGATCCGATTCTGAGGACGAGTACGCCTTTTCCACCGTTGGCGGCTACGCCGACGTGCTCGAGGCGACGGCTCGCACGGAACCCGGTACGGGAGCCGCGCTGGCGATGGGCCACGACGCCGTCGGACCGGCGCTTTCGGCCTGGCGAACGCGCGGAAAACGCGCACACGACGCGCTCGAGACGGCCTCGACCGGCCGCTACGACGGGTTGTTCGTCGTCGGTATCGACGACGGTCCCGTCGAAGCGGTTGCTCGCCTGGCCGTCGAGTTCCGCTCGCCGGAGCCGACGGTGCTCGCCATCGGCGATGGTGAAGCGGCGATCGCGACTCGCGAGTCCGAGTCGCTTGCGGCGACCGTCGAAGCGGTGACGCGAGAACTCGACGCCGACGGGATCCGTGCCGAGTACGATGTTGGGCATCGCCGCGGCTATCTGCAGTACGACGTCACCGTCGATGACGCTGCTGCGGACGATAGCGTTGGCGGCGACGAGAGCGCGGAAGACGAAGCGAGAACGGTGGACAATTCGACGATCATCGCGGCAGTGAGGGAGCACTACTGACAATGCCATCGGAGACAGACACGGAGCTGGCACCAGCACCTCACGGACGCGCCACGATCCGCACCCACCACGACGATCCCGAACTCGTCGCGCGGGCGCTTCGCCCGGACAACACCGACGAGATGGAGACCGTCGTGGCGGACGAGACGACAGTCGTCACCCGGATCGAACGCGAGACGACGGGCGGATTGCACTCGACGGTCGACGACTACGCCGTCAATCTCGAGGTTGCAGTCGATGTTGCTCGCACGGTGCGAGACGCTCCCGATGGGCGAGACGACAATGTCGCGGATAGCGACGCCACGGACGTCCCGCCCGCAGACGCGACTGAACAGTACGACGACCCAGCGGACACGGGTACTGTGTCCGACGCTGATACCACAACACAAGAACACAATGAGTGAACGCTCAGTCTCACGTGCGAAACAGGAAAAGCGGTGGTACACCGTGCTCGCTCCGGAGCAGTTCGACCGGACCGAACTCGGCGAGACCCCCGCAGATGAACCGGAAAAAGTCTACGACCGAACCATCGAAACGACGCTCGGCGACCTCAACAACAACGCCAGCGAGAACAACACGAAGCTGACCTTCAAGATCACGGACGTCGGTAGCGATACCGCCTACACCGAGTTCCAGAAGCACTCGCTGACCCGCGACTACCTGCGCTCGCTGGTCCGCCGCGGTGCCTCGAAGATCGAGGCCTACGTCACCGTCCTCACGACGGACGACTACCGCGTGCAGGTCCAGCCCGTCGCCTTCACGACCAAGAAGGCGGACGCGAGCCAGGAGAAGGCCATCCGCGAACAGATGGTCCAGATGGTCGAGGAGGCGGCCGCGGAGCGCACCTTCGAAGAACTCATCGACGGCGTCGTCGAGGGACGACTCTCGTCGGCGATCTACGGCGAAGCCAAGACGATCTACCCGCTTCGCCGGGTCGAGATCCAGAAGGCAACGCTCGAAGCCCACCCCGAGGAAGTCGCCGAAGAGGAGGCGACTGCGGTCGACGTCGACGACGAAGACGTCGCGACGAGCGACTAACCGATTCGATTGAGACGCCCGTTTTGTTTTTTCGCCGCCAGCGTCCGAGCAGCGCCGCCGGAAGAACGATCACGGTCTACGCTCTCGAGGCGACGATCGCTCGTTGTTAGCCGAGATGGATCGGATCGACCTTCATGAACTCTCGCAGGAGGACCGTTGCGTACGACCCCTTGGGAAGCGAAAACGAGAGGGTGAGTGCATCCGAGTCGTCTCGCTCGGCTTCCCCGGCTTGCTCGATGCCGAGTGCAGTGCGGACGAGAATCGCCCGTCGCGTGCCGGTCGAGTGGAACTCGCCGGGAAGGTCGAAGTCGCCGGGGCGGAGTCCGAGGTCGTCCAGTACGTCCCGTTCGATTTCGCCCGGTTCGCCGTCGGCGAGTTCGGTGTCGGTGCCGACGAGCGGGGCGGTGACGAAGGCGCGGTTGCGCTCGCAGTGGCGGGTTACTGATTGGATGCGGCGCTCGTCGACGCGCTGGAGGCGGTCGGTATCGGGGAGCGTGAGTTCGGCGGGAACGTCGTCGCCGGTGTCGGTAAAGCAGACGACGTCGCCGGCGACGGGGCGGTCGAAGGGGAGACCGCGTTCGAGGCGTTCGCCGAGGAACAGGTTGAACGCGTAGGATTGGGCGGCGTGGACGAACAGGCGCTGGAGGTTCGAGGGGACGGACTCGAGTGCGGCGCGGAAGTCGTCGGGGCCGGGGTCGCCGTCGCACGCGACGAGTTCGTGAATCATCGAGCGTTCGTAGCGCAGTCGATTCGGGAACCGGTCGAGCGCCTGTTGCCAGTCTCTCGTCTCCTCGATGAACGACCGGGCCGCCTGTGTCCCTTCGGGTTCGGCCTCGGTCGGAGCGCCCAGGTAGGCCATTACCGCGCCTTCCCAGTCACCGCGGGCGATTTCGAGGCCGACTTCGTGCGTGACCGGCCGGCGGCTGCCAAAGCGCTGCTGGCCGAAGTAGTTGGGGACGCCGATCGGTGCGGAATCGCTCGGTTCGGTTGCTCCCGACCCGTCGGTCGTCGGTCCGCCGCCGCTGTCGTCGGTGCGACCGGATTCTCCGGCGAACGAGCCGAACGCCCGCAGTTCGCGGGCGATGTCGGTCGCGTTCGCCGGCTCCGCGGGATCGCTAATGACGACCTCGAAGGCGTTGCCCGCAAGGTCGCCGAACTCGAGCGAGCGGCCGGCGCGCCCGAGGGGTTCGAGTTCAGCGTCGTTGATGTCCGGCAGGTCCACCGCGTCCGTGCTGTAGACCGAAAAGAGCTGTGTGGTGACGGCGTATTTGTCCTTGGTGCCGGCCCAGTTGATCCGTTCGCGGGAGACGCCGAGGGCGTCCGAGATGCGCGCGGCGAAGTCGTTCGTGTCCCACCCGTGAAGCGTCGCCCGGAAGACGAGGTGCGGATAGGCGTCCGTCGACGCGTCGATCGGTTCGGTCGAGAAGCGTTCGAGTTCACGAACGCGAAAGTGGTCGTCGGCCGCACGGAGGCGGCCGCCGGTGCCGTCGGTATCGCTGACGTAGGCTGTCATTCCGACGGCGCGTTCGGTGGGGTGTGCCGGGCGCATGCTGATGGGGGGTTTGCGTGCGGAGATTAAATCGGTTTGTTCTCGCGGTCCACGCGGTGTATCGGCTGGTGTCCGTCTCGGCGCTCTCCGCGGGCGGTCATCGGGAGTCGTGAACGGATCGTAAGCGGATCGTGACAGGCCGATACGGTTATTGCCGCTGCTTGCCTCCTGGCAACAGGCAATCGAGTATCGATCTGTCTTTGCCGCCCGACCATGAATACGAATCACTCCCCCGAGGACCACACAGAAGCGACGGAGACCTTCGAAGCGGACCTCAAAACGCTGATCACGTCCGCGTTCGCACACGGTGCCGCCATCGAAGCGACGTGGGTGATCACGACGCCACTGGCTGATGCCCCCGACTGGATCGTCACGGTCGAACGCGAGAACTCGGATTCGCAGTCGTCTGACTCGCATGCGTCGCCGGAGAAATGAGCCGAACCGATCAGTACTGCTGATGTTTTGTTCTCTCTTCATAAATCGACAATAAAGGTTATATGTACCCCCGTCAATTTGTACGTGTACTCTACTGAAGTCGGGGCGCGAGAGTCGTCGGCGATCGAGAGAAGTCTAAGTGAAGTACGGAGCGTATGATGTCCGATACACGCAACTCCATCGATGACGCGACGGAACCACGACTGATCACTTCGACCGACCTGTTTGCCGCCTTCGCCGTCGAACGGCGACAGTATACGCTCGCCTATCTGGCGGCACACCCAGTGCCGGTTTCGATCACAGACCTCGCTACCTTTATCACGCGGTCTGAACTCGAGTCCGACGACGGTTCGCTCGAAGCGACTGACGATATGGCCGAACGGCGGCTTTCCCATACCAATAGCCGCTACACCGATCGCTACGAGCGCGTCCTGACCGACCTCTATCACGTCCACCTGCCACACCTGTCCGATGCCGGCCTCCTCACCGCAACCGACGAGACTGAACTCGTCGAGTTGACGGTCGACCGGTGCGTTCTGTCGCCGTATCTCGATCTTGCCGGGGTTACCGTTGATCTCGACAGTACCGTCGATGTCGATATCGAAATCGACGGTGACAGCGCATAACGCGACCGGCACGTAGGGTACGGTCAGTCGAGTGAGACGGACTGTTGTCAGTCAGTTCCGAAACAACCGCGAACCGTCCCGCGGTTGCACTGAGAAATCGAGACAGTAGACCGTCTGATACAGACCGTGGGAGTTAGAACAACGAGAGTTCACCGGTCACGCTATCGACCCGGTCATCGCCGGCCGGTCCGACCGCAAGCGCAGTGACGGTCCCCGGCTCGAGTTGCGTGTGGCCGGCATCCCGGATGATCGCGTTCGGAATGCCGTCTCGATCCGCGATCTCCGCGAGTTCGTGGAGTTGGCGCTCGCTCGTTCCTTTGAGGACGACCTTCTTCTGTCCGCCTCGTTTCCACTGGTCTTGAAGTTGGCTATCCGCCTTCTCGTAAGCCGACAACGACGCGTGTGCGACCTGTGCGGCGAGTTTCCCCTGTCCCATTCCGATATCCGTTCGGGCGACGATGGCCTGTTTCATACGGGTGTTCTCGAGAGCGACGGGTAAAGCAACGGCGATTACAAGCAGCAGGCGGCAGTTGTGACGATCGATACGCATTTCGTTCGAGAGGACGAACAGCCACTATGAGGCAAACGCGGCGAGCGATTCTCGCCACGACGGCGGCCGTCGGTATCGGTGGTGTTGCTGGCTGTCTCGGGAATGGGGGTCCGCCGGATGCACCGGTCAACGGCGATTCGGACGCCGACGTGTCCGTTACTATCTACGAAGACTTCTCCTGTCATTTCTGCCAGGCGTTCAAACTCCAGGTCTATCCCGAACTCGAAAGTCAGTACATCGAACCGGGGGAGATTCAGTACGAGTTCCGCGATTACCCGGTTCCGGTGAAGGAGAAATGGTCCTGGGAAGTTGCCAGCGCGGCACGCGAGGTCTTCGAGAACGAAGGTAACGACGCCTTCTGGACTTTCGCGAGCGACATCTACGAGCACCTCGGGTCCTACACCTACGATGTCATCGAGGAGGTCGCTGACGACGCCGGAGCGGATGGTGGGGCCGTCCGCGAGGCCGCCGAGGACGAGCAACACCGATCGGTGATCGAGGACAACAAGTCCCACGGCGACTCGAACGATGTCGCCGCGACGCCGACCGTCTTCGTCGACGGCGAGCAGGTCGAGTTCTACGAGAGCGACGACTTCGTGATGATGGCACTCGAGCAGACGACGACGGCGATCGAAAACGCACTGAAGTAAGTGGAGAGTGGAAGGCCGCGTCGGTCCGGCGCGACGACGGCAATCGGAACAGTTTCACATCCACCGTTCGACTCGTCGGATATGATCCTCTCCGATGCGGACATCAGCCGCCGACTCGACGCGGGCGACCTCGTCGTCGAACCGCTCGACGATCCGGAACTGCAGATCCAACCCGCGAGTATCGACCTCCGTCTGGGACGAGAGTTCCTCGAGTTCCAGCGGACGAACATCCCCTGCATTCACCCCGACTCCGAGCGCGAGGTCGACGAATACGTCACCGAGACGCTCGTCGAGGACGGCGACGACTTTATTCTCCACCCCGGCGACTTCGTCCTCGGGACGACCTACGAGCGCGTCGAGATTCCGGCGGACCTGATCGCCCACGTCGAGGGCCGCTCCTCGCTCGGCCGCCTCGCCGTCGTGGTCCACGCCACCGCGGGCCTCTGTGACCCCGGTTACCGAGGTCAGATCACGCTCGAACTCTCGAATCTCGGCACGGCACCCGTCGCGCTGACGCCGGGGATGCGCATCTCACAGCTCACCTTTACGGAACTCAAGACGGAGGCGGAACGGCCGTACGGCAGCGAGCGCGGCTCGAAGTATCAGGATCAGGACGGTCCGCAGGCCTCGCGCATCCAGAGCGACCACGAGTTCGGCGGCGAACAACTGGACCGCTAACGGACGACCGTCCCACGAACTCGAATCCTCACCGATACCGGGCGATCGCGATCGCAACGACGAGTCCGAGAACGACGCCGACGCCGAGCGAACTGACGGCACCGAATATCGTGCCGGCCGCGATGAGGATACCGCCGACGAGACCGACGGCGAACCCGCCCATCGCGCCCGCAAGATCGTGTCTCCCGTCGGGACTGTCGTCGGTGAGTTTCAGGGCGACGCCGATCGTTGCAACGGCACCGGTGACGAAGCCGGCCGGCAGCCCGAGGAACTGCGGATACGCGACCCAGTGACCCGTGATCTCGGTCACCCCGAGTCCAATTCCGAGAAATGCGGCGATGCCGGCACCGATCGCGACGACGACTGCCTTGACGCTCATCGATCCGTTCGTTTACACCCCAGCGATAAGTATGTTCGAATTCAGGCCGGCTGTTCTGCACTCGAACGGCACACCTGATACGACCTGTGGCTTGCAGCTAGTCAATCGCGATCCGTCACCCGTGAGCCACGACCCGCGATCCCAATCCGCGACCCGCGATCCACAAACGACAGCCCGAATCCCCGGAAAGTTAACCCCGCTGCGGTCCAAGTCCAGCCTACCGAATGCAATTCGTCGAAGAACTAGTGGTCGACGAGTTCCTGCCGACGGTCCGCTCGCTCCTGGCCGGGGAGCTGCGCGACCGGGGGCTCACCCAGAGCGAAGTCGCGACCGTCCTCGGGATCAGCCAGAGCGCCGTCTCGAAGTACGCTCACGGCGACGTTGCCACGAACGACCGTATCGCCGCCGACGAGCGCGTCGACAGCCTCGTCGACGAACTCGGTGCCGGACTCGCGGCCGGGGACATCACGCCCGTCCAGGCGCTCATCGAAATCGAAGTTCTCATCCGCGAACTCGAAACCGGCGGCGACCTGCTCGCCCAGCTCCACGAGGAGGCCGTTCCCGAACTCGCCGATCACGGATCGAGCTTCCGGGTGCACGATCCCGAAAACGACCGGCGGACCAGCGAGCGCGTCCTCTCGTCGCTCCGACGCGGCCTGCGGATTCTCGAGAACGCGAGCGGCTTCGCCGGCTTGATCCCGGCGGTCGGCTCGAACCTGGTCGCCTGCACGCCCGATGCATCGAATATCGACGATGTCGCCGGCGTTCCCGGACGGATTTTCGACGTGAAGGGAAAGGCGACGGTACCGGCCGATCCCGAGTTCGGCGTCTCCGAACACGTCGCGACGGTCCTGCTCTCGGCGCGCCGCCACGGTGCGACCGCCGAAGCGGCGATCAACGTCCGGTACGACGCCGACGTGCTCGCCGAACTCGAAGAGTACGGCCACGAGACGGCCGAGTTCGACGAGAGCGACGATGTCGGATCGAGCGTCGGTGCGGCGATCGACGACCACCCCGACGCGACGGTGCTGTACCAGACCGGCGGGCCGGGAATCGAACCGCTGATCTACCTCCTGGGCCCGGACGCGGAAGCCGTCGCGGATGACGTGCGCTCGCTGCTCTAATCTGGAGACCGGAGAGAAACCCGCCGCTGCGGATGACACGCCGTCCCGATCGCCGCCCCAGCGCCACCGCAAGCTTTTGGGACACCTGTCGAGAACACAGACCGAACGCGACGAACGGAGACCAGAACCGACCGATGACGACCGAAACACAGGAGTTCTACGGGCGCTGGGCGCGCCTCTACGATCTGATCGCGCGTCGAACACCTGTCTCTTATACACATCNATCAGAGATGTGTATAAGAGACAGGCGATACCGTCGTCGAGATGGGCTGTGGAACCGGAGCGAACCTCCCCTATCTCCGCGAGCAGGTCGGCCCCGAGGGTACCGTCATCGGCATCGACGTGACGCGGCCGGTACTCGACCGCGCCACCGCCACGGCGGCCGCCCGATACGACAACGTTCACGTCGTCCGCGGAGACGCGACCCGGCCGCCGATCCCGCCCGCCGAAATCGATGCTCTCCTCGCTACCTTCGTCGTCGGCATGCTCGACGATCCCGCCGGCGCGGTCGACGACTGGTGCGAACTCGTCGGCCCCGGCGGCCACGTCGTCCTCGCCAACGCCGCCCGCAGCGAGGCGCGGTACGCCCCGCCGGTCAACGCCGTCTTCCGCGCCATCGTCGTCCTCTCGACCCCGCCGACGACGCAACTCCGATACGAGTCTCCGCCCCACGTGCGACTGGACGAGCGCATCGACGCCGCACACGCCCGACTCAGAGCGAACTCGCGCACCGTCGCCGACGAAACGCACCTCTTCGGCGTCGTTCGACTCACCGGCGGTGAACTCGAGTAACCCTCGACGAGACGGCAAAACAGAACCGAAGCTCAGGAATACGCCGGTGCCTCGAGTTCTTCGAACTCGCGAACTCGATTCCGGACCGCGTCCGAAAGCGGCGTCGGGTGTCCCGTGTCGGGATCGACGCGGACGATCGTCGTTTCCGCGGTCGCGGCGATTTCGTCGCCGGTGCGGATCTCGTAGGCCATCGTACAACTGCTGTCGCCGAGGTCGGTTACTTCGAGCGCAACGGTCGGCTCGTCGTCCATCGTAATCGGACGTTCGTACGAAATTTCGAGATTCGCGATGACGAACGCCAGTTCCTCCTGAGGGATCTCGAGAACGGCTTCGATGTAGTCGGTTCGGGCGGCTTCGAGGTAACTCGCGTAGACGGCGTGGTTGACGTGATCCATCGGATCGAGATCGCGGTACCGAACGGGAACCGCGACGGTAAACTTCTCACTCATTGTGCGTTTCGAACGCGGGTCGCACAAAAGTACACATCGGTTTCGGCGAGTTGCCGCTTCGTGGATCCGGGAGAGCAGCGGGACGCGGATCCGGACGTGTCGAACGACGACAGCGGCTACGCCGACTCGCCGTACATCGCGGCGTGTTCGGCGCAGAACGCGGGTTCGCGCAACTGCGCCTCGATCAGTTCCTCGTGATAGTGCGCGTTGAAGAGCCGACACGAGTTCCGCTCGCAGAACGGCTCGCCCGTCTCCAGGTAGTGCACCGCCTGCAGCACGTACCCCTTCAGCGCGTCGGTCGTCCGCGGATCGTCCGCGACCAGGAACTCGCCTTCGACCTGGTTCTCGAGGACTTCCCGCGGCGGCGTATCGCCCGACAACAGGGCGTGGCGCTGCTGCTCTTCGTAGTACGCCTCGGGCTTGGCCGGCGCTTCGTAGAGGCCGGGCACCGAGATCAGCGCCGGCTGTCCGAGGACGGAAACTCGCTTGTGCCAGCGGCCGTCGTGCTCGCCCCAGGTCCCGATCGCTCTGTCGAGCACCGGAACGTGTACCGCATCGAGTTCGCGTTCGGCCGCCGGCAACGCCTCGTTCAGCGCGCGCTGGATTCCGATACCATCGTAGAGTACCCCTCCCTCGCGCACGGGGTCGTCGAGCGCTCGCTCCTCGTATCGGATCGTCCCCAGCATGGTGTTTCCCGTGCTGAACTCGTGGGGCGATCGCACGCGCGCCTCGGCGAACCGTTCGGCGAGGCCGTCGGTGCGGTGTACGTCGAGGAACCGATCGCGAACGGAAACGGAAGCGTCGACGTGCGCTTCGAGCCAGCCGGCGATGGCCTCAATGTCGGCCACCGTCGTCGGCGCTCGGTAGATGACGATCTGTTCGACCATGTATTCCCTAGTTGTACCACAGAGTGAATCAGTTACGGTCGGCGTCGAACGCGGGCCCCGCACATTCATCACCGAACGAACATCACTGTACGACATGTTCCCGCCGTTCGTCTCTCGCGATTCGATCGTCTCGGACGAGGCAAGTCCGTTCGTACAAGCGTATCGGGACGTTGTCGTCTACGACGGGCCCGAGCCGGACGACGTGCTCTACGAGGGACCGCTCGTCGTCCACGGAAACGGCTGGCTTGAACTCGAGGGAGATCGACTCCTCTCACCGAGTGCCGTTCATCACGTCGATATCTACGATGGTGAGGCCGAAGTCGACGACCGAACCGATGACTCGTCTACAGACGGGAAGCGAGATGGCGGTCACGGCCGGGACACCGAGTACGGATTTTAGCTGTCGATAAACGACGGTCCGTCGCCGAGTTCAGTTTCGGCGTCCCGCCGGGTGTGGGTGGATTCCCAGCCGAGTTCGGTTGTCGCTTTGGCCGTCGAGAACGCGGATTCCTCGCCTGCGAGGTCTCCTTCTGCCGGCCGCGCTCCGAAGACGGTCTCGATCACGTTCGCGGTGGGTCGGCCGAGGTGGTTATCGGCGGCCATCGCGTGGGACGCTTCGTGGCCGTCGATATCGGCCGCAAGCGCGGCATTGCGTTTCGGCCATCCGGGGAACGCCGGCGAAGTGGAGGACGGCATCGGGTTCGTATGCCAGGGTCGCCTCCCACGCCGGCCCCTGTTCGGTGAGATTGGCGGCGAGAAAGGTGACGGTGGCCGGCTCTCTCGGGGGGCGTTCGAGGTCGATGCCGATACCTCGTGGCCGTCGGTCGCGAAGTGATCGACCGCCCAGCTCCCCGCATCGCCGGTCGCACCGGTAACGGACGAGTTTCATGTCCGAACGCTGTATCACGGCCGCGAAAACGGTGTGGACGACGACTGCTACCTCGAGATGAGCGTTGCTGCCCGAGTGGGCATTCAGACACTATCTTCTTCTGACGCTACTACTATCACCACAACCACCTACCGACCGGTCTTTCAGTCGTCCGCCGGCGCGGCCCGCGAAGTCAACTCGACCGGCTCGGCGTCGACTTCGAGTTCGTCGAGCGCGACCTGGGCGGCGCGCTTGCCGGAGACGAGCATGGCACCGAAGGTGGGCCCCATGCGCGGCAGGCCGTAGGTCGTCGCAGTCGCCATTCCGGTCGCGATCAGACCGTCGTGGACGAGGCCGGTGTGCTCGACGACGGCGTCCTCGGACTTGCCGACCCACATCGAGTCGTGACCCGGCGAGTCGTGGCCGGGCGCGCCGTAGCTGTCGTCGCCGGTCTGGTCCATGCCGGTCGCACTGGCCTCGGCGTCGCCGATACCCGGAGCGTCGAGCACGCCGCGCTCGTCGAGTTTCTTGACCGCCATCGCGTCGTGGCCGGTCGCGTCGATGACCAGGTCGGCCTCGACGGCGATCGGGTCGACGCAGGTGATCTCGCGCGGCAGCGCGTGGACCGGCGTCCAGTTCATCACGATGCCCGAGACTTTGTGATCTTCGCGGATCACGATGTCCGTGAACTCGGTCATGTTCTGCATCTTCGCGCCGGCGTCACAGGCGGCCTTGATGAGTCCGGAACAGGCTTCGGGTCCGTTCGCGATGTACAGTCCCTCGCTATCCTGGGACTGTTTGTACGAGACATCGAGGTCCTCTAAGACCTGCTGGGCGGGGTCGCGGACGGTAACCTTGTTCATCAGGAACCCGCCGAGCCAGAACCCGCCGCCGAGGTAGTTGTTCTTCTCGACGACCATCGTCTTGACGCCGCGTTCGGAGAGTTCTTTCGCGGCCGTGAGCCCGGAGGGCCCGCCACCGATGATGATCACGTCCGAGTCCGAGAAGTCCATGAACTCCTCGGTCCATTCCTGCCCGATTGCGCGCGTTACGTCGGCTTCGCCGACCTGACTGAACTGATCAAACTCGCTCATACAACTAGGTGGTATCATCCAGTAGTGAAAAGTCTATCGCGATGGTTCGCAAGGGTACGCGAAAAATGGATCAAGCAGAAGATCCGGCGGGAGGCCCGATATCGTCGCTACGGCATCAGCGACGGTTTCGGCGGGCATCCGACCGCTCTTCTCGCGCGGAGGGTAGTTCGAGGCTCCCGAGTGAACCCCGCGGTTTCGGCCCATGCAATAGAACGGACAACGAACAGCTGAGAGGACTGTAGTTTTATCTTGCTCAGTACGAATTACGTCCGTACGTGAATGCGTCAAAATAGGTCCGTCCTGATCGTAACTGCGCTCCTTTCGATCCTGACGCTCGGCGTTACAGCCTCCGTCCTCGAGACAACGCCGATCACCACCACCTATGATGTCTCCGCTGAGAGTTCCGCTCCGGGAGGCCTGTCCATCCTGGATGTCCTGTTATTGCTCGTCGTTGCGTTTTTCGACCTGTTCGGGATCGAGTTCGATCCCGCCATCCTCGGGACCGGCACCGGTTCTTGGGCCGGCGGGCTCGGTCTGCTCCTCGCACTTCTGCGCTCGGCCGCGCTTCCCCTCGTCGGTATCGGCGCGGTCGTCGCCGTTCTCCTGCTCGTCGGTCGTCGGGTCCCCGAGTCGAGCGCTGCCATCGGTCTCTCCGCGCTGGCGACCCGGCGGCGGTCGGCGACACGCTCAACGCGTTCGGACGAGACGGGCGAATCCTGGCCGCCCGCCGAGCCGGAATCCGGCGTGGCCAAGGCGTGGGTCGAGATGACCGAACCGCTCGAACCGGACCGGCCGCACTGTCGCACGCCGACGGAGTGGGCCGAGACCGCTATCGACGCCGGATTCGACGAAAGCGCCGTGACCGCAGTCACGGAACTGTTTCGGGAGACCCGCTACGGTGAGGCGGCCGAAACGACCGCGTACCGACGGAAAGCGAGGCGTGAACTCGAACGGCTCGACGGTGATTCCGAGTGAGCAACCCGGGATCGATTATTCGATGGATATCCGCCGCTGGCGGCATCCTCTCACTCTGTGCCGGGCTCGCCGTCTTGGTCGCCCCGCCGATCGGCGGCGCTCTTCACTGGCCGTGGGATGATGAAATACTGCTGGTAGCGTTTTTCGTCGTCGTGTTCGTGATCGCGTCTCTTCTCCTCCCGTTTGTTCTGCTCGACGATTCCGACCGAGCGGATCGCACGCCGCCGGAACCGATTCCATCGACGCCGCCACCCGGACGCGAACTCGAACACGTTCTGGATCGACGATGGCCCCTGTCGCTCCCGCCGGCTCGACGGCACCGCATTCGAGACGGGCTCAGACGGACGACGATTCGAACGATCGTCCGAACTGAAGGGTGCGCCACGGAAACAGCCCGCGACCACCTCGCGGACGGAACGTGGACGGACGATCCGGTCGCGGCGGCGTTCGTTCGTCCCGAACCCGAATCGGACGGCTCGCTTCT
Organism: Natrialba aegyptia DSM 13077; assembly: GCF_000337535.1. Lineage (GTDB taxonomy): Archaea > Halobacteriota > Halobacteria > Halobacteriales > Natrialbaceae > Natrialba > Natrialba aegyptia. Next base: position 91,736 of record NZ_AOIP01000015.1, on the reverse strand, counting down.
CCGATCGCTCCGAGAACGGTTGTACTTCGCGCGAAGGGCGCGGCGAACGGCGCGGGCGGTTCTGACGCTCGCCGCGGAGGAGGCCCGTCGATGACAACTCGGCGAACGACTCGCTGGAATAGCGCGCTGATCGCCGCCCTCCTCACCAGCGGAATCGGTGCGCTAGTAGCGGACTCGACGCTATTACTCCTCTCGATCCCGCCCGTCGTCTTCGCCGTCTATTCGCACGTGCCCACGTCGCCCGCCGCGACGCTCGAACTCGAACGGTCGTGTACCGAGCCTGCCCCCTCACACGGGCAGGCGGTCGAAGTGACGGTCACGCTCAAAAACGCGGGCGACCGGATGCTCCCCAGCGTGTGTCTCGTCGACGGAATCCCGCCGATGCTCTCGGTTACCGACGGCTCGGCCCGACACGCGGCGGCGCTCGGCCCCGACGACGAGACGACCTTCTCCTACACGGTTACCGCGAAACACGGAACCCATCGTTTCAGGCCGGCCGCCGTCGTTCTCGAGGATATCAGCGGCAGCGTCGCGGTCGAGACGAACGTCGAGACGGAAACCGAACTTGCCTGTCGGTCGCCGGTTCGAACCGCGACGCTCGAACAGATAGCACACCGGTATGCAGGATCGACTATCACGGTCGATAACGGACACGGAACCGTATTCTCAACCGTCCGTTCCTACCAACCGGGAGATCCACAGCGAAAAATAGACTGGAACCGCTACGCGCGCGACCGCGAGCTGACCACAATCAGTTTTCGCGACGAGCGCTCTCGAGCCACTCTCCTCTGTCTCGATGCGCGAGAAGTCTGCTACCGCTCAGACAGTAGCGACGAACCGCACGCCGTCTTCTACGCGTGTACCGTCGCGCGCGAATTACTCGATACCATCGCGACCGCGAACGGACCGGTCGGGCTCGCGGTCTTCGGCACCGAACAGCGGTACATTGCCCCGAACACCGGAGCGCACCACGTCGAAACAATACGACAAACGCTCGACGATCCGAAACTGCTGCCGCTCGAACCGCCGAACAGAACTCGTCCTGGAGACACCGATGAACTACCGATTCGGCCGCTTCGAACGCGGTTCGGGGAGGCTAGCATCCTCCTGATATCTCCGTTACTCGACGACTCCCCGCTCGAAACGGCTCGAACCCTCCGCGCAGACGGCCAGCCGGTGACGGTTATCTCGCCGGCAGTCACGGCGACGCGGTCGCTCGGGACTGCGGTCGCAGGACTCCGACGGGACAACCGTCTAGGGGCCCTTCGGCGATCGAACGTGACGGTTATCGACTGGGATCCCGAGACAGCCCTCGAGACGGCGATACGAGCGGGGGCGAACCGATGAGCGGCCTTCCGGATAAGCCGACCGATCCGACTCCAGCGAGTGCGAGCGCCGGCGTTGCATTCGTCGCGGTTTTCGGTGCGTGCATCGCCGGGTTAACGGATCCGAGACAGACGGCCCCGCTCCTTTTGGAAGCGATCGGGCTGACGCTCCTCATCGGCGGGGTACTGCTCCGCCGCCGGGGGTATCGACTCGTCGGAAGCGCGGTCACCGGATTCGGATTCATCGTTGCCACCGCGGCGCTTGGTGCCTCTGTCACCCTTTCTCTTCCGTTGTCTCCGTTACTCATCCTGCTCGCGTCGGGGTCCGGAACGCTACTGGTAACCCTCGGCGTATTTCCCGTATATGGTAGGTTCGCCCGATCGTTCACGACAGCCGGTGTCGCACTCGTATTCGCCGGCGTGACAGCAACTGCTCTCATCGACGGAGCGCCACTGTGGCGATCGACGGTCGCCGTAACGATGGTGCTTCTCTCGTGGGACACGGCCGAGCGAGCGGTCACGCTCGGCGAACGGGTCGGCGGCGCTGCTGAAACCCGCTCCGTAGAACTGGCCGGAGCGATGGCGAGTTCAGGTGTGGCTCTGATAGCAATCATTCTCACGATCGCCGTCTCCCGTATCCCGGCCGTCGGGTCTTCCATCGGAGGACTGGCACTGCTTTTGGTCGCAACCACGACGTTTCTCCTCGCGCTAGCTCACTTTCCCCAGATGCCGACCCCTCGACAGTGACCGCACGGAACGCTGTCTCTCGATGTGATCACAATTCGATGCCGCTGCTCGGGCGGGACCGTCGAAGAAAATGGATTCTGCTCTCAACCGTCGATCCTTGCCCCTCGGACGAGCCGCGAACGGGAACCCGTCTCCTCACACTCTCGCTTACTCGCTGACGATGATCGTCCCGACCATGTCCGCGTTGACGTGCGGAATACAGATGTACTCGTACCGGCCGGGGACCTCGAAGGTGTGCTCGAACGTCTCGCGGGTATCGAGCCCGCCGCTGTGGTTCTCGCGCCACTGCTCGCGTGCGGTCGCGTCGTCCTCGAAGCCGCCGGTCGCGAAGTACTCCGCGTCGTCCGGAATGCCCGATTCGAGCGCCGTAATCGTGTGAATCGCCCCGCTCGTATTCTTCCAGACGACCGTCTCCCCGACGGTGGCCTCGTACTCCCGAGGGAGGAACTCGTTGCGAGTCATCCCGATGGTGCAGTCGTCGCCGCTGCAGGGCGAATCGTCGAACACACCGAGGGTGGACGTACAGCCGGCGAGGCTGGCCGAGAGGGACGTGCCGACGGCGGCGAGATAGGCGCGCCGGTTCATACCGAACGCTTGGGAGACTCGCGATATAATCGCCCCGGTTCCGGGCTCCGGTTCGACGCTCGAACCACCGTCAGCGCTGTCCCGCTTGGATCCCCGTCTCCGTCGTTCTCTACCCTATCTCTGCACTCTCCCCAGTTATGCATCCCACTCTCCCAGCTCCCGCGCCGTCCCATACGACTCCCATATCCGCTGACTCCCATATCCACCAACTCCCATACCCACCGACATATCCGCCAACTCCCATACCCACCGACATATCCGCCAACTCCCATACCCACCGCCCCCATATCGCCCTGTCATCATGAAACGAAAACACGTAAGGTACACGCCCGCCGAATCCGCGAGTATGCTCCCCCGGTTCGTCGGGCGACTGGGCGTCGCCGACGCGGTGACGATCGCCAATGCCGCCCTGGGGTTCGTCGCCGTCGTCGTCGCCTTCGTCGACATCGACCTCGCCGCCCGACTCATCCTGCTCGCCGCCGTCGCCGACGGTCTCGACGGCATCCTGGCTCGCCGCTACGGCGGCACCGATGCCGGCCCCTACCTCGATTCCCTCGCCGATGTCGCCTCCTTCGCCGTCGCCCCCGCCGCCCTCGCGTTCGTCGTCATCACGGGCGGCCTCGACATCTCGCACGAGACCGTGACGGGTGAACTACTGCTCGTCTCCGGCGTCTGTGCGCTGTTCGTCGCCATGGCCGTCGCTCGACTCGGTCTGTACACGGCCTACGATACCGCCGTCAACTACACCGAAGGCATCCAGACGACCCTCGCGGCGACCGTCCTCGGCGCGGCGATCCTCGCCGGCGTCGCCAACCCCTGGCTCGTCCTCGCCGTGACGGGCGCGTTCTGTTACCTGATGGTCTCGCGGATCAGCTACCCAGACCTGCTCGCCCGCGACGCCGCCATCATGGGCGTCGTCCACGTCCTCGCGATCTTGATCCCGAACTTCGCTGGCCGCACCTTCCCCTATGCCCTCTTGACGCTCGGACTCGCCTACATGACGCTCAGCCCCTGGTTCTACTGGCGCGAGGAGACTCCCCAGCAGGGGACGACCGCGCATGGAAACGCTTAGGACGATCCTGACACGACCGTAGCGTATGAACAGTGGTACGCGTCGGCGTCGTCCCACCCCCGGGGCGGTGAGAGTATGAGCGAGGACGACACGCCGGATCAGACCGATCAGGAAGCGGAATCAGCAGGCGAAGAATCGGAACAAACGCCCGATCTCGAGGCCATCCGCACCCAACTCGACGAGTTCAGCGACGAGGTCGAGACGCTCGAGACCGATCTCGACGCGGCCGAAACCGAGGACGATCTCGACGACGTCGAAGCCGACCTCGAGGCGTTCCGTACCGAACTCGAAACGGTCGAAATTCCCGAGCCGCCGGAGACGGAGGACGAGGAGGAAGAAGACGAGGACGACGAACCCGCGCCCGAGGAGGAACTCCAGGAGACCTACGACGAGATCGAAAGCGACCTCTCGGATCTCGAATCCGAGCTGGAGGAGCAGCGCGGTCCCTACGGCGAGGATGTGGTCGACGAAATCGAAGACGCCAGCGGCACGATCACGGGCACGCGCTGGACCGTGGAAGGTCGCGACGAACTCCTCGTCGCCGCCGATGACTACCTCGGCGAGTTCAACGAGATTCTGGGTTCGTCCGTCGCGCTATCGACGGACGAGGCCGATGCAGACACGCCCGACCGACTGGCCGACACGCTCGACGATGCCGTCGCCGCCGTCGAGGACGCTGAACTCGATGCCGACGACGATGCGGAGACGATCGCCGGATTGCTCGAGGCGACCGACGACTTCCAGGCGGCCATCGACGACGCGACGGAGTGGACCGACCTCGAGGTCCGCGAACAGCTCCGCCGGGAGGGCTTTTACGACGTGCTCGACCACGTCAAGGACTTCCCGCCCGAGTGGCACGCCCTCAAGGTTCACGAGAAGCGCGGCAACGTCGACATGATCCTGCTGGCCTACGAGAGCCTGGGGTCGGAGTACATGGAGAATCACTGTCTCGAGGCCCTCGAACGCATGGGCCCCGAGGAGGCCATCGATCCGATGGTTCAGAAGGCCGGCCGACGCGACGAACAGGCGATCAGCATCCTCGGCAAGATCGGCGTCGCGGACGACGATGTCGTCGATGCCCTGCTCGACTACGTCGACTCGAATCCGACCCTCCAGAAACCGACCTTCAGGGCACTCGGCGAGATCGGTGCCGAGGCGGCCGTTCAGCCGCTCGCCAACCAACTCGTCGCCGACAACCCCGACGTGCGAAGCTGGGCCGCCCGCGCGCTCGGACTGATTGGCGATACCCGCGCGATCGATCCCCTCGCGGACGTGCTCGCGGACGACGAGGAGGACAGAGTTCGCGCGAGCGCCGCGTGGGCGCTCAACCGGATCGGAACGAGCGACGCGCTCGAAATCGTCGCCGAGTACGACGACGACCGGGCGTACCTCGTCCAGGCTGAAGCCGAACAAGCCGACCCCGAACCGGTCGCCTAACCCCACGTTCCCCACGTCCGTCGCTCCGTTTTTCTCATCGAGGCTTACAGTTTAAGTACGAAGACGCAGCCAAACCGGGTGATGTCTACTCGTCGGTCGGTCGCCCTCGCCCTCCTCGTGAGTTGTAGCCTGCTCACCGGGCTCTCCGCCGGTGTGTGGGGCGTCTCCGGCGGCGCTCCGGGACCCGCTCACACCGCTGGTGCCACTGCCGGCGGGGATCTCGCTTGTCCCGTTGCCGCTTCGACCGCTTCGTCCGATTCGACGAGTTCGGATCCCTCGACGGCCACGGACCAGAACGTCACCCGGCCTCGACTCGTCGAACTCGCACCGAATCCGACGACCCAGGGGAACGTCGGCGAGTTCGTCGTGCTCGAAACGCCGCCGGACACCGGCGTCGGCAACTGGTCGCTCACCGACGGCCACACCACCGCCGCGCTCCCGAACGAAACCGTCTCCGGTCGCATCGCCCTGACCACGAACTCGTCCGCTACTCGATCGCTCACCGACGATCCGGTACTCGAACTCGAGGGGACCGTCCGGTTCGCCGTCGACGGCGACGACCTCGAACTGCGAAACGGATCGACGGTGCTCGATTCGGTGTCCTACGACCGCGCTCCGACCGCACAACGGTGGTATCGGACCGAGAGTGTCGGTGTAAGGGTAGGTGCAGGAACAGGTATAGATACAGAGACGGGATCGGATGCAGATCCCGGAATCAACACCGACACCCCCGGCGCTGGCACCGCTACGGACACCGCTGACGCCGACGCAACCGGGCAGTGGTGGCCCTACGAGGCAACCTGTCTCCCCGTCTCGCACAGCGACGGCGACACGGCCACAACGTTCGTCCTCCCCGACGAGCCAGCCGTGGCGCTCGAAACGATCCGCAACGCCGACGACCGGCTCCTCCTCGCCGGCTACACGATCACCTCCGAATCCGTCGCCACCGAACTCGTCGCTGCAGCCGACCGCGGCGTCGACGTGGCCGTCCTCCTCGAAGCCAGCCCCGTCGGCGGCACGCCGGCCGCAACCGAATCCGTACTCGAGACGCTGGCCGGGAACGGGATCGATGTCCGTGCGACCGGCGGCGAAGGCGCTCGCTACCGCTTTCACCACCCCAAGTACGCCGTCGCCGACGACACGGTCCTGGTGACGACCGAGAACTGGGACCCCTCCGGCGTCGGCGGCGAGTCGAGCCGTGGCTGGGGCGTTCGGCTACCGGACGAGACGCTCGCAACTGAACTCGCGACCGTGTTCGAAGCCGACTTTAGCGGCTGGGATACCGAACCGGGGGCTGAATACGCGGCTCATACGTCGTTTGTCGAGGAAGACGACGAGTTCACTTCGTCACCATCGCCATCGCCATCGTATCCGACAGCACACGAAGCCGAACGACGATCCGTCGAGTCCGCCGAACTGCTGATCGCGCCCGATAACGCCGAACACCGCATTCAGACGCTTCTCGCCGAGGCCGACGAGGAGATTCTCATCACCCAAGCCAGCATCGACGGCGATCTCTCGCTGCTCCAGACGACGGTCGACGCCGCACGTCGCGGCGTTTCGGTTCGCATTCTGCTCGATTCGACGTGGTACAACGAGGCGGACAACGAGGCGCTGGCGACTGAACTCGAGAGTCTGGCGGAACGGGAGGATCTCCCGATCGAGGTTCGACTCGTCGCGGATACCGATCGCTTCGAGAAGATTCACGCGAAGGGGATCGTCATCGACCGCGAAACTGCCATCATCGGCAGCGCCAACTGGAACGCGAACTCCTTCGAGAACAATCGCGAGGTCCTGCTCGCAGTTCACGGGTCGGACGCGGCGAGCTACTATGCAACGGTTTTCGAGGCCGACTGGAGCGGTGACACGTGGTCACTGCCGATCGGAACGGTACTCATCGGCACCGTTGCACTCATCCTCGCAGCGCTCATCGGGCGACGGTACATCCGCTTCGGAGACGACGCTGCTGCTGTAAGCGGCACACGGACTGATGAGTGAGTGCCATCACTGACTGCCGCCACGACAACACGCAACAACGAGAACGAGACTCCTTTAGTTCGCGTGGTCGCCACTCTCGAGCAGTTCACAGTGGTCCTGCTCGGCATCGAAACAGTCCGGACACTGTGCCGGGCGGTCGATAATCGTATCCAGGCGCTCGGCAACCGTATCGTCGATCACGCTCTCGAGCGCGCGGGCTTCCTCGCGGAACTCGTCGACTTCCAGCACGTTAGTGAGGAATCGTTCGATGATACAGTAGGTCTGGAGCGCGTTGTGAGCGCGTTCGAGACCCTCATCGGTCAGGGTCGCTCCCTTGTACTTCTCGTGTTCGACGAGTTCACGATCCTCGAGTTTGCCGACCATCTCGTTGACGCTTGCCGGGCTGACTTCGAGCAGGTCCGCAAGCGTTCCCGTCGAGGCGGGGCCCTCTTCGATCCGTTGTGCGAGATAGATTGCTTTGAGATATTGGTCTGCCGTGTTCATCGCGTCCCTCCGTCGCTAATACGCGTGGCGGTGATGGTATCGGTTCGACTGCGCTCGCCGTCGGCCGCGGACAGCGTCCAGACGGGGATTTCGTTCCTGGTTCCGTGTCCGGTTCCGAATGCTGCAATCGCCGCCCTCGGAACTCCCGGCGTCATCATGCTCTGCGCTCCATGATTTCGGTTACTTCTTCGGCACCCTCCTTTTCCTCCTCGCGGATCGTCGTGAGGGTGTCGAGCAGTCGATCACGGTCGACTGCGAACTCGGTCTCGGAGGCGTCGATCGCGGCGATCAAGTCGTCGTAGAACTTGTACGCCGTCTCCTCGTTTGCCAACTGATCGTAGAGGACGCCGTCCGTATCCTCGGGCGGACCGTACTGGGCGTCGACGAGGGTGTTGATTTCCTCGTAGGAGACCGTTTCCGCCTCGAGATCGTCGATCAGTGTTTCGAGGCGTTCGCGGTGATCGGCTGATTCCTCGGCAGCGTCGACGAGTAACGTTTCCACCTCCCCGTCGACCGCATCCCGTTCGTCGGAAGGTAAGGTCTCGAGGTGGTGGGCGGCGCGTGACTCGACGACCTCCTCCAGCACGACCCCGATCTGGAGGAGTCGCGTGAGTTGCCGGTCGTTCGAGACGCGCTGTCCCAGACTCATGCTACGGCGTCAGGGCCGCGGCTACTTAATCGTCCCTACTCGCGCTCTCTCCATTGCTTTGCCCGTTCTCTTCTGCCACCAGAACGAACCGACTACTGTCTTCGACTGGTACGTAAAAACAGCGGTGCAGCGAGGTGCAGCGAGTTAGTCTCGCGTGCGCAGTCGCGTCGCGATCAGTTCCTCTAAGTCCTCGCGAAGTTCGTCGACCGCGATCTCCTCAAGGACCGGCACGAAGAAGCCCTCGACGAGCATGTTCCGCGCGGCACGCGGGTTGACACCGCGAGAGGTCATGTACAATAGGTCCTCCTGGTCGATCTGCCCGACCGTGGCGCTGTGGGAGGCTTCGGTGTCGTGATTGTTGATGATCAGCTTCGGCGAGGCGTCGGCCTCGGACTCGTCGCTTAGCATCAGCGTATTCTCGCGCTGATACGAACTCGTGTCCCAGGCCTCGCTGCCGACATCCTGGACGCCCTCGTAGACCGAGCGGGCGATGTCGTCGGTGACCCCGCGGGTGACGAGGTCGGCCGTCGTGTGCTCCGCGCGGTGCCAGACCTTCGCGTCGAGGTCGAAGTGCTGGTCGTTGTGCCCGTAGAACGCACCGACGATCTGCGTCTCCGAACTCTCGCCGTTGAGTTCGGTCGAGACCTCGGTCTTGGTCAGTTGCGTCCCGAGGTTCGCCTCGATCCAGTCGATCGTGGCGTAGGTGCTGGCGTCACCGCGCTTGACGGTGAAGTTGTAGGCCTCCTCCGAGAGGTTCTGGAGGCTGCCGTACTGAACCGAACTGTTCTCGCCGGCGACGACCTCGACGACGCCGCTGTAGTACTGTTCGTCGGCCTCTTCGCCCGTCGACTGCCGTTCGAGGATCGTGACCGAACTCGATTCCTCGGTGACGACGAGCGTGTAGTTGAACAGCGACTGCGAGTTCTGTTCGGTTCGGACCGTCACGTCCTCGGCGTCGACGCCCTCGGGGACGTAGACGACGGTCCCGGTGCTAAACAGCGCCGTCGAGAGTGCCGTCAGGTAGTTCTCCTGGGGGTCGACGACGGAGCCGAAGTGCTCCTGCAGGAGGTCCTCGTGTTCGGCGACGGCCTCGGCCCAGGAGAGGACCTCGGCGTCGGCCGGCCCGACCTGATCCTTGTCCTCGGCGGCGTTCAGCGGGTCGACGAACGACTCGAAGTCGAGTTCGTGGAGATTCGTCCAGTCCCGACCCGGCGTTCGGATGACGTCGGGCATCTCGAGGTCGGCGAGCGCGTCGAGGGCCTCGAGGCGGGTCTCTGTGAGCCACTCGGGCTCGTCCAACTCCCCGCTGATTTGGCGGACCTGTTCTTCCGTCAGATTGGCGTGTACCTGCGTGCTCATATTATCCGAGACTCCCCTCCATCTCGAGTTCGATGAGGCGGTTGAGTTCGACCGCGTACTCGATCGGCAGTTCCTCCGTGATCGGCTCGATGAAGCCGGCGACGATCATCTTCTTGGCGTCGTCGTCGTCCAGTCCGCGTGACTGGAGGTAGAAGATGTCCTCATCGCCGATCTTGCCGACGGTCGCCTCGTGAGCGACGTCGACCTTCGATTCCTCGATCTCCATGTACGGCATGGTGTCCGACGTGGACTCGTTGTCGAACATCAGCGCGTCACACTCGACGGCGGTGCTCGAATTTTCGGCGCCGTCGGCGATGTGGACGAGGCCACGATAGTTGGTGCGGCCGCCGTCCTTGGAGATCGACTTGGACTCGATCGTCGAACTCGTCTCGGGCGCGTTGTGGTAGACCTTCGCGCCGGTGTCGATGTCCTGGCCCTCGCCCGCGAAGGCGATGGTGATGTGGGTGTCCGTCGCGCCGCGACCCTTGAGGATCGTACACGGATAGAGCATGGTCGCTTTCGAGCCCATGCTGCCGGAGACCCACTCCATCGTGCCGTTTTCTTCGCAGATGGCGCGCTTGGTGTTCAGGTTGAAGGTGTTTTTCGACCAGTTTTGCACCGTGGAGTACTGCACGTGAGCGTCTTCGCCGACGAAGACTTCCACGCCGCCGCTGTGGAGGTTGTGGGTGCCGTACTTCGGTGCCGAACAGCCCTCGATGTAGTGGACTTCCGCCCCTTCCTCGGCGATGATGAGCGTGTGCTCGAACTGGCCCATCCCTTCCGAGTTCATCCGGAAGTACGCCTGCACCGGCATCTCGACGGTGACATCCTCGGGGACGTAGACGAACGAGCCGCCCGACCAGACGGCCCCGTGCAGCGCGGCGAACTTGTTGTCGCTCGGCGGCACGCAGGTCGTCATGAAGTGCTCTTTGACGAGTTCGGGGTGCTCCTGGACGGCCTTGTCCATGTTGCAGAAGATGACGCCCTTCTCCTCCCACTGCTCTTGCATGTTCTGGTAGACGACCTCGGACTCGTACTGGGCACCGACGCCCGAGAGGGCGTTCTTCTCGGCTTCCGGGATGCCCAGTTTGTCGAAGGTGTCCTTGATCTCGTCAGGGAGGTCGGTCCAGTCGTCGACGCCTTCGCGCTGGTCGACGTCCGGGCGGATGTAGGGAACGATCTCCTCGACGTCCAGCTGGGTCAGGTCCGGCTGCCCCGGCCAGTCCGTCGGCATCGGCATGTTCTGGTACTGCTTGAGCGCGCGGAGCCGCCGCTCTAACATCCAGTCGGGCTCGTCCTTGTCCTCGGAGATCATTCGAATAATCTCCTCGGTCAGCCCCTTGTCGGACTTGACGGCGGCGTTCTGTTCTTTCTTGAACTCGAACCGCGCCTCGGTGTCAGTTTCTTTGAGGTGATCTTGTTCTGAACTCATGATTTGTATGTAGTCGTGTTTACGGCTGTAGCGTTATTACGGTTGTTCTAGCTAAATCCGGTTACGCGGTGCCGTAGACCTCTTCGCGAACCCAGTCGTACCCCTTGTCCTCGAGTTCTTCCGCGAGCGAGGCGTCGCCGCTCTTTGCGATCTCGCCGTCGAGCATGACGTGGACGTGGTCCGGCTCGACGTAGTCGAGGATGCGTTGGTAGTGGGTGATCTGGAGAATACCGGTTCCCTGCTCGTCGCGCAGCGCGTTGATGCCGGCTGAAACGTCCTGGAGGCGGTCGATGTCGAGCCCGGAGTCGATCTCGTCGAGGACGGCGATCGACGGCTCGAGGATGGCGGCCTGCAGGACCTCGTTTTGCTTCTTCTCGCCGCCGGAGAAACCGGCGTTGAGGTAGCGCTGGGCGAAGCGCTCGTCCATCTCGAGCTGTTCCATCTTCTCCTGAAGGATTTTCTGGAACTCGGCGACGCCGATTTCGCCCTCGTCCGCGGGCCCTTCCATCGGCGAGGATTCGAAGCCTTCGTCTTCTGCCTCGTCCTCGTCACTGTCCTCGCCTTCCTCGAAGAGTTCTTCGCGCTCTTCGATCTTGGCGTTAAGCGCCGTGCGCAGGAAGTTCGTCATCGTGACGCCCTCGATCTCGGCGGGATACTGGAAGCCGAGGAAGATGCCGAGCGCGGCGCGCTCGTTAGGCTCGAGGTCGAGCAGGTTCCAGGTGCGCTGGTCGTCGTCGATCTCGATGTCCTCGCCGAACTCGTCGTCCTCGATGTGGAGCAGGACTTCGCCCTCGGTGACCTCGTAGGCGGGGTGGCCGGCGATGACCTTCGCGGTCGTCGACTTCCCGGAGCCGTTCGGTCCCATCAGGGCGTGGATTTCGCCAGATTCGACCTCGAGGTCGACGCCCTCGAGGATCTTCTCGTCGCCATCTGCTACTTCTGCGTGCAGGTTGGATAGTTCGAGGCGTGCCATAGTACTCTGTCGTGTGAATCGTGGGTCGTCCGACTGATAACGGTTTCGTATCCAACTGTATACGGTGATGAATTCGGTAGAATATTTTCCGATTACGAAAACCGATATTTCGTGAGTGCGTACTTCGACTGGGGGATCGATCGGGAAATCGAGACAGGCGTAACGGTCGAAAGTCGGGTCGAAAGCCCCGAAAGAAGCGAGATAGCTCAGTAGTCACCCGCGGTCGCCGGGCCGCTAAAGACCGAATACAGCAGCACGAAGTAGCCGATGATGAGCGGCACGAACGTGACGGCGACGATCGAGTTCACCTCGAGGGCGACCGGGCTGACGACGGCTTCGCGGATCGACAGTGCGGCGGCCGGGTCGACGAACGGGCGCATCGTCCAGGCGAGATAGCCGACGAAGACGAGTGCCAGTCCCGCGACCGAGAGCGCCCAGCCGTAGTCCCGCCGGCGGCGGTTCGCGACGATACCAAGCGCCGCGAACGCGATCGTTCCGCCGACGGCGGCGGCCGTTTCGGCGGTCGATGGCGCCGGCGACCCGCCTGGTTCGGCGAGGGCGATATAGCCGATCGTCGCGAGCGAGACGGCGACGTAGCCGACCGATCCGAGGCGGCCGTACCGGCGCATCGTCCGCCGGAGGTCGCCGCGGGTCTTGATCGTCAGGAACGACGCGCCGAGGACGACCGAGAGCGTTACGAGGAGGAGGCCGACGGCGATCGCCGTCCCGTTTATCGTCGATTCGAACCCGAACCGCCAGTTCGCGACGAGCATCCCGAGGAAAAAGGGCGCGAGCGTACTGCCGGCGACGAACGAGCGGTCACAAACGCGGTGCCAGCGGTCCGAATCGCGTTCCTCGCGGAGCTTCGAGCCGATGCCCCGAAGGACGAGCGCGGCCAGAATCGCGAAGATCAACAGGTAGTGCCGCGAGAGGACATTCGCGTAGACGGCCGGAAACGCGGCGAAGAGGACGGTCCCGAACAGGACGAGCCACACCTCGTTGGCCTTCCAGACCGGGCCGAACGCGGCGTGCATCGTCTCTCGCTCATCGCCGTCCGCCCGGGCGTAGAGCATTCCGACGCCGAAATCGAAGCCGTCGAGCAGCAGGTACGCGCCGAGGACGGCAAAGACGAACGCGAACCAGAGTTCGGGAAGCGATTCGACGGGATACTGGACGGCTGCCGTGGAGACGAGTTCAGTCATCTGAACCCACCACCTGCTGGCCGGCCTCCGAATCCGAGCCGGAGTCGGGTCCCGAATCGCCGTCGCCCGCCGTCGGCGGCAGCAACCGCTCGCGTTCCGACCGGACGTACTGGCGGACGAGATAGCAGAACGTCACGAGCGCCGTGCCGTAGACGGCGGCCACGCCGAGCAGGGAGAGCGTCGCTTCGGCCGAGGAGAGGCCGATCGTCGCTCCCTCAGACGTTCGCAATACGCCCTGAATGATCCACGGCTGGCGGCCGACCTCGGTCACGTACCAGCCCGTTATCAGCGCGGTGAATCCGAGCGGCGCGGAGCCCATCAGCGCCACCAGATAGCGGTCGCTGGTCCGGATACCACCCCGGAGGAGCCGATAGCCACCCCAGAGGCCGAGGCCGACGAACCAGAACCCGAGCCCGACCATGATGCGGAACGACCAGAAGACCAGCGCGACCGGCGGGGAGTCGTAGTTGAACTCGTTCAAGCCGGTGATTTCGGCGGACGGATCACCCCCGCTCGCCAGGAACGACGCCAGGTTCGGAATGTTGACTGTGAACAGGTTTTCGGCGCGCGGATTGTCCAGGGCATCCAGGCTCGTCGGCACCGCGATCACGTGGAGATCAGCGCCAGTCGACGTTTCGTACTGCGCCTCCATCGCGGCGAACTTCTGGGGCTGCGTGTCGGCGACGTGGCGAGCGTAGAGGTCGCCGTGGAACACCTGAAACACGGACATGACCAGCAATACCACGACCGCGGCGCGCAACGCCGTGTTCCAGACCTCGCTGTCGCGGTTGTGGTAGACGAAATACGCCGCGATGCCGGCGATCACGAGCGTCACGGAGATGATCGCGGCCGACTGCATGTGGACGAACAGCCACGGCAGCCGCGGCGTGAAAAACGCCGCCATGGGGTCGGTGAGCTGGGCGACGGTCCTCCCGCCGCGCTCGACGAGTTCGTAGCCCCGCGGCGTCTGCATCCAGGCGTTCGCGACCAGAATCCAGAACGCCGACAGCCAGGCACCAAGCGCTACGAAGCCCGACGAGAGGGCGTAGAACCACTCCGGGACGCGCTCGCGGCCGTAGAGCAGGATGCCGAGGAAGGCCGCTTCGAGGAAGAACGCCATCTTGGCCTCGAACGAGAGCGGGCCGCCGATCAACTCGCCCGCGATCGTCGAGAACGCCGCGAAGTTCGTCCCGAACATGAACCCGAGCGGGATTCCTGTGACCGTCCCCATCACGAATCCCAGCGCGAACACCTTCGTGAAGAACTCGCGGAGTCGGGCGTACCGCTGTTCGCCGGTTCGGATCTCCTGGACGACGAAGTAGACGAGGAACGGGCCGAGACCGACGGAAAGCGCTGCAAAAATGATGTGGATCGTCAGCGCCACCGCGAACTGGGCGCGGCCGGCGACGACTGGATCGAGCACGTTAGTCCACCCCCACCCGAACGGGGTAGTCACGGCGCTGTAACACGACGACCGGAACCCGATTGGAAGGGACCATGTCGACGGCTAAATCTTGGCCCAGTAACGGCATGTATCGTCTGGTGCGGCTCTCTATTGTGCCTTATCGACCCAGACGGATGCCATGTGCCGGCTGCTCGTATCAGACGATGAACTGCAAGGCATCTATTGCATACTTAGTGCAAAAACGAACGGTAGTGCGCGCTTCGAGCGACGGCGACGTGTGCCGCCCGGGACGGTCACATGAAACTGTCCAGTCCCTTCTGCTCCTGACCGCTCTTTACTTCCTCCCAGGAGACGCCGAGCGCCTCGAGAATTCGCTCGATCGGCCCCTTCAGCGTCTTCTCTAACATCGTGTCGTAGTCGATCTCGAACGCCTCGGGAAGTTGATCCTCGTACTCGAAACAGATCACGTCGGGGTCGCGCTTGAACGCGCCGTAGACCGGATCGGTTCGCGCGTCGAGTCCCTCCTCGGCTTCGAGTGCTTCGAAGAAAGTGGGATCGACCCGATCGAGGTAGAGCCGTTTCGGCTTGCTGCCGCGCTGGAAGTTGGTACCGAGGAGTCGGTTGGCGTACTTCGCGCCGCGAACCTGGGCCGTATCGGTGTCGTAGTTGTCCAGTCGCTTGCCGATGCCGCCGGGGATGGCGATTTCCTCGGGCGAGACCGCACCCGCGCGGACGTCTTCGATGATGCCGTTGACGTACTCTTTCGCCCCCTCAATATCGCCCTCGCGGACGATCATCTCGATGACACGATGCTGGACTTCCTTCGTAATCGGGGCGATGTCCGAGCGTTTGTACTCGAAGCCGGTGATGTCGATGTCGTCGACGTCCTTGCCCTCCTTCCAGATGATGTGGCCGGCGTAGCGTTTCTTCTTGCCGGCCTGGAAGAAGCGCCGGTAGAGTTTCTCGAACTCGATCTGGAAGCGGTGCTCCTCGGCGTTCAGGTCCTTCCGGGCGAAGTCGTCGTAGCGGCCGTTGATGTACTCCTCGATGTCGAAGGATTGCTCGAGCGCGTCCGCCTTGGACACGTCCGGACCGAGTTCGAGCATGACCGAGTCGGTGTCACCGTAGGCAACCTGATAGTCCAGTTCGTCCGCGGCAGTCTCGGTGAACTCGATCACTTCGCGGCCGGTCGCCGTAATCGCGGATGCGGCTTCCTTGTCGTAGAGTCGGAACTGCTCCCACCCCGACACGCCGTAGAGCGAGTTCATGATGACCTTCACCGCGCCCTGCTGGCGATCGTACTGTTCGTACTCGGGCGTGCCGGGTTCGTGCTCGTTTCGCAGCGCCTTTTTCTCCTCGCGCTCGGCGAGGAGTTCGGTGATCATCTCCCGGTTCACGCCGTCGGGTTCCTTTCGGAAGTGGGTCCCGGTGGGTGCGACGTAGGTCTCGCCGTCGTAGGTTTCGGGATCGACCCTCGTCTCCGGCGACGCGTTGATCGTCGTCATGCACATCGGGTACAGCGACTTCAGGTCGAGCACGGTGACGTTCTCCTTGACGCCCGTGATCGGCTCGAAGACCGCGCCGCCCTCGTACTCCTCGCCGGCCTCCTGTTGGCCCTTCGAGGGCAGCGCGAACTGGCCGTAGGCCTGGTGGAGAACGTACATGTCGACCGCGTCGCCGGGCGTCGGCGCGTCCTCGAGTTTACAGCCGACGAACGAGCGCACCTCGTCCCAGAACGGGATGATTTCCTGCTGGCGGTCGAGTTCGACGCAGAGTTCCACGTCCCGGAGGTTGTATTCGAGCAGTTGCGTGGGGTCGTCCTCCCAGAGGTCGCCGATGTCGCCGGCGTAGCGCTCCTTGCCGACCCCTAACTCGGCTTCGCCGACCGCGTCGAGCCGGTAGGAATCGAGTTCGGAGAAGACCATCCGCTGGTAGCCATAGAGCAGGTCGAAGACGACTCGGCCCTTGATGTCCGGGCCGCCCCAGCCGCTTCGCCAGACCTCGTCGACGCGCGAGAGGCGGTCGGTCGAGAGATCGAACTCGTGGTGTGAGCCCTGGAGTTCTTCGAGTCGGTCGAGGAAGTACGGCGCGTCGAAGTCCTCGAAGTTCCAGCCGGTGAGCACGTCGGGGTCCGTTTCGGAGACGTACTCGATGAACGCTTCGAGCATCGCCTCCTCTGTCTCGAAGCTCCGGATCGCGTGGTCGATCCCGTCCTCGATCGGGTCGTACTCCTCGATCGCCGAGGGAATTTCGCCGTCGCCCGCGTCGGCTTCGCAGATCCACATGACGTACTCGTCGCGGTAGGAATCGTGGCTGGTGAGACAGAGGATTTTCTCTTCGCCGTCTTCGGGGAAGCCGTGGCGGTCCTCGACCTCGATGTCGAACATACAGACGCGGGGATCGGCGTCGACGTCGACGGCCGCGACCTCGTCGTGGGGGACGACGAGCGAGCCGTCCTCCGCTCGGCGCTCGGGGATGCGGATCCCGCTACGAACGTCCTTGTCGATAAGAAACCGGTTTGGGAACAGGATGTCGGCCTCGTAGTGCTCGAAATCGTCCCTGATCTGCCCCACGTCGCGGGGCGTCTGGCCGAAGATTTTCGTGAGTCGCTCGCCGCGGATGCTCTCGTAGGGCTCGCCGTTCTCGTCTTCGGTTTCGCTGCCCGTGAGTCGATCGTACTGTTCCGCGGGCGGGCGGTCGAGGGTCTCGGTTGGCGCGTAGAAGTACGGTCGGAAGCCGACGAACTGAACGTGTTCGAGTTCGTTCTCGGTCGTCCGCCCGAATACGTGCATGATCGGCCGTTCCTCGTCGCCGTAGCCGGCGATCGTGTAATCGACCTGCATCACCGCGAGTTCGAGTTCACCGTTGGGTTCGGGGAGGGTTTCCTCGACGACGTCTACCACCTCGGTCGTGGTGGTTCCTCCGTTGCCCGCGACGGCGACTGCCTCTTCGTCCGGCCGCGTTGCGGACTCCTCTGAGAACTCCGTGAGTCCGGTCTGGCCCGCCTCAGTCATGGTATCGGGCTTTGTAGCCGGTGAATAAAAACCCCTGCAATCCACGCCGCTCCGTCGCCACCTGGAGACGGGTATCTGTGGGTCCGTGCGTAGCGCCGCTACCGATTTTGTTGGTCCCCGCCCCAACGTGATATTGCAGCGGTAAAAAGACATATAATGTGGTAACACATACCAAGAGCTCGGGTGACCGAGATGTCAACTGCTACCGACGACGTGACGGATCGTAGTTCCGCTGTAGAGTCCCCGACGATCGAATCCTACGAGACTGACGACGGCGTCGTCTTCTTCGATGCCCAGAACCCGCTCGCGTGGGTCGAAACCTCCCGGACATTGGTGCTCACGGAGGTCGCCTGAACGCGGACGTGCCGTCTGATCGAAAGACGGCGCGGGTGCGTTCGACCGTGTGACAAGCCGCGGTCTGCAACCGATGATCTGTGGCCTGCAACCCGCGAATTGCAACTCGTGAACTGTAACCTACGACCTGCAACCTGATCAGAACCGCGTATCACAACTGCAACCGACGGATGCGGCTCCAACTGCGACTGATGAACATGGCTCCAACTGCGACCGACGAACGCGAATCCTTTTGCGGGTGCTCGTCTTCTGCCCACCTGTGGTATCCGATCGGACTCCCGGGAACTCCGAGCGTACACACGAAGACAGCGACGAGAGCGGGGACCGAGACACAACAGCGGACGAGAACGAACACTCCCGGCCACACGAGAGCGAGTCGTCACTCGATCCTACCGAGGAGTGGGACCCCGAAGCCGAGTTCGCCGATCCCGAGAGCGATTCGCTGACGATCCCAGCAGTCGAGACCGAAGACGCCGGCTCGACGCTCCACGACGACCTCGTCGCCGATCACGAACTCGACTCGATTCCCATTCCGGAGGTCTCGACGACCGAGTCCGACGTTCCATCGGAACTACTCAACATCTTCTGGGGACTCGTCCTGGTGATCAACGCCGCCGTTCTCGCGCTCTCGCTCGGCCTCCTCTTTTTACTTTTCGAGGGGGTCTCGGCCCACGGCGTCGGACTCGTCATCGGTGGCGTCGTTCTCTTCGGGTTCGCCTACCGTCGATACCGGTCCTACCAGGCCCGCAGCGACGAGTTCACGCACGACGGCGAGACGGCCGACGACTCGGAGCAAGACCCCGCAAGCAGCGACGGGGCAGCCAGGAATACTGACGCTGGCAAAAGTACTTCAGGGGATGGTCCCGAACAACGGATACCGGACGACTCTGACAGACCATGACAACCGTCCAAGATGACACCGGCAAACGATATCTGCTTCTCAAACGCTCCGAACACGCGAGCCTCGTTCGGGATCCTCAGACCGGCAACGAGTGTTACGTTCAGAACGACCGCCTCGATTCGGTCGACGCTGACGAGGAATTCACCCCCGTTGCCGAGGTCGTCAGCAGCCCCGTCAGAACGCTGCTGACGACCGTCCACGACGAGGCCACGCTCGGCCTCCTCGTTGAACTCGCAGACCGGGGGCCGCTCGACGTGCGGACGATACTCGCCGGATGCGAGTTCTGTGAAAGCGATCTCCACGGTCGATTGACCGTCCTGACGAGCGCCGGCCTGCTTACCGAGGTTGAACTCGGGGTCGACGGCCGGCGAGGGTATCGGCTCACGGATACGGGCGAACGAGCACTGGAAACGATTCGATTCGATACCGCGGTCGATGCGGGTTCGGAGTCCGGTAACCAACTCGGTGCGGATACGAGTACGGAGACGGACACCGCGCCCCAGGAGGGCGAGACGGACGACACGAGTTCGGTTCGCAAGCCGCCTCTCGAAACGCGAGAGTCGTAGCGGTCAAGTAGCGAGTGGCCGATCGGGTTTTATCGGTGCCGGGAGACGAAGAGCGAACTATGAGAGCCGTTATTCTGCTGCGAGGAGTGTCGCTTCGGGCGGCTCGCCGCGTTCGAGTCGCGAGCGATTCGACGTTGCATCCTTCTCGACGCGGACCAGCGAGTCCGCCGCGCCGACGAGTTCGCGGTCGTGGCTGACGACGACGATCTGTTCGACGCCGAGGTCGCGCATCGACTCGACCAGGGAGACGAGTTGCGTGACGTGGCCGGAGTCGAGGAAGACGGTCGGCTCGTCGAGGATGAGCGGGGGCATCGGAGCGGCACCCTCGACGCCCTCGGCGAGCAGGCGGTAGATGGCACACCGCAGGCTGAGGTTAAAGAGCGCGCGCTCGCCGCCGGAGAGCTGTTCGGGATCGAGGCTCTCGCCGTCCTTCTGGTAGACCGTCAATTGGTAGTCGCCGTCGAGGTCGATCCCCGCGTAGGAGTCGTTCTGGTAGACCAGTTCGAACGTCTCGTTCAACAGGCGTTCGAGCGTCTCGACGTTTCGCTGGCGCAGTTCCGACCGTAACTCGCCGTAGGTCGTCTGGAGGGTTTCGGCCTCGCCGTACAGCGATTCGAGGGTTTCACACCGCTGCTCGACGGTATCGAGGCGATCCCGAAGCCGCTCGAGTTCGTCGAGTTTCTCCTCGATGCCGCCGATCTTCCCCTGGAGATCGTCGCGTTCGGCCTCGAGTTCGGCCAGTTTCTCGTCGACCTGATCGATGTAGCCCTCGGCGTTTTGCTTGTCTTCGCGCGCCGTTTGAACGCGGTCCTCGTCGAACTCGGAATCGAGGTCGCGCTTGCGGTCGCGTTTCGTCGAGAGCGTCTCGCGGCGCTCGTCGTTCATCTCCTGCCAGTCGGCCCGACGATCCCGCCGAGTCTGGATCTCCCGCTCGAGTTCGGCGCGCTCGTCGACGATTTCGCGCACGCGTTCGAGCGTCCGGATGGTTTCCTTGAGGTCGCTCCGTTCGCCGTTTATCTCGCCAAGCGTCGCCCGGATCTCGTCGATTTCGGATTCGAGATCGGCCGCCGCTTCGCGCTTCGATTCCGCCTCGGATTCGAGGTCATCAGCCTCCTCGAGAAGTGCGTCCCGCTGGTCGCGTCGCTCAGCGACGGCCGCCCGTTTCTCGGAGAGCAGTTGCGCGACGTTGTCGCGGTTGTCTTCGAGTCGTTCGACGCGCCGCTCGGCCTCACGGAGCGCTTCGAGGTCTTCGAGACGCGCGTCGAGTTCGGCTCGTTCCGTCTCGAGTTCGTCGCGGCGCTCCGCGAGTTCGGCGCGTTCCTCGCGTTTCTCGTCTAACACGTCCACGTGGGGCGAGTTCTCGACGGGCTGGCCGCACTCGGGGCACTTGCCCGCCTCGAGTAACGCTTCCGCCTCCTCGATGGCGTTGTCGACCGCCTTGAGGTCTGCAGTGATGTCGTTTCGATCGGCGACGATCTCCTCGCGCTCCGTCTCGAGTGCGTCGAGCCGTGCCTGCGTCTCGCCAAACGCGACTGCGGCGTCGTTGTCGCTGTCGCCGTCGTCCGTCGCCTCTCCATCCACAAACCGCTCTCGGAGCGACTCGATCTCGTCTTCGAGGTCGGCGAGTTTCTCCTCGCGCGCGTCAATCTCCGATTCGTCGTCGTCGAGTCGCTCGCCGAACTCGGCGGCGTCCTCGCGGGCGTCGGCCGCCTGCGCGTCGAGATCGTCCGCCGCTTCGCGGAGCCGTTCCTGTTCCTCGGTTTTCGTCCGGATCGAGGCCCGAACGTCCGCGAGTTCGTCCTGGAGTTCCTCGTCGCGGGCTTCGAGGTCGGCGATGTGGCTCTCGATCGTCTCGTCGTTGTCGGCGTCGCCGTCGGTGTCGCCGGCAGGGTCGATGTCGCAGTCGAGTTCGGCGAGCAGGTCGTCGCGCTCCTCGGCGAGTTCCTCGCGGGTTTCCTTCCGGTCGCGAATCTCGTTCTGGGCGGTCTCGCGTTGTCGTTCGGTTTCGCCGATCTTCGACTGGAGCGTTTCGATCGCGTCGGTGAGCGTTTCGATCTCCTCGCGTGTCTCCTCGTGGCGGTCGAGCACGTCCTGAGCGGTTTCTAACGTGTCGACGGCCTGTTCGCGCTGGGTTTCGTAGTGCTCGAGTTCGTCGACGAGTTCGTCGCGTTCGGTTTCGAGGGCGTTCAGCGTGTCGTGAAGATCCTGCGCTTCTTTCTGTTCGACCTGCGAGCGGACGTCGTCGAGAACTTCGCGCTGGCCGTCGAGGACGGTCTTGACGCCGAGACGGGCCTCGCTCGCGCGCTCGCGGTACTCCTCGAGCGCGCCGAGTTGGAGTAGATCGTCGATCATGTCCTGGCGGTCGCTCGGCGAGGCGTGAATGAGCTTGTTGACCTCGCCCTGGCGGACGTACGCGCAGTTGACGAACGCCTCGGCGTCCATCCGGAGGAGTTCGGTGATCGTCCGTCGCACGTCGCGTGCGCCCTCGATGGTGTCCGCGGGCGTTTCGAGGACGCACTTCGTCGTCGTCGCCCGGTCGCCGCGGAGTTTGAGTCGGCGCTCGACGCGGTACTCCCGGTTGTCGTGGGTGAACCAGAGTTCTATTTCCGCCTCGTCTTCGCCGGTCGTGATCACGTCGTCGAGCGTGCGGTCGTCGAGCGCTTTCGAGCCATAGAGGGCGAAGAAGACGGCCTCGAGCAGCGTCGATTTGCCGCTGCCGTTGACGCCGTGGACGACGGTGACGCCGCGTTGCAGGGTGAGATCGGCGTCGCCGTAGCACTTGAAATTCAGCAGGCGGATTCGGTCGGCTCTCACGCGAAATCACCCAGTGAGGCGTGGTCGGTCTCTCCGTCGCCGTCCGCCCGGCCGCCGTCCTCGGTCGTCGCCGCAGTACCCTCGGTTCCGGCGGGTTCGCTCGCCCCTTTCCGTTCTCCTTCTTCTTCCCCTTCCCCTTCGCCCTCGTCGCTGGCTGTCGCCGCGGTGGACTCCGTGTCTGTGTCCCCGAGTTGATCCGCAACCGTCGTCACGTCCTCGTCTGCAGGCTCGCGGTCCGGGACTGGATCGAACGCGGCCCGATCGTCCTCGAGAAGGTCACGGACGCGGCGCTCGACCGTCTCGCGAACGTTCGAGTTCGGCAACTCGTCGTTGCGAACCGTCTCGTCGATACCGAGGGCGGCGTCGCTGAGTCCCAGTTCCCGGACCCGCTCTCGCACGGCGGCGTCGGGATCGGCGAAACTCACCGTCACCTCCTCGGTTTCGTCCGGCAGCTCCCGCCGGTCGTTCATCCGGGCCACGAGCGCACCGCGGTCGAGCGCGAGTTCTTCGACGGCGGCCGGGGTGATCGGGCGACCCTCGCCCTCGACCGTCACGATGACGACGGCGTCCTCGACATCGTGCTCGTGCTGGCGGACGCGTTCTTGCACGCGGTCGATGCCTTCGTCCGCCTCGAGTTCAACGTCGACGAAGACGAACTCGCGGGTGTCGGTGAGCGCGCGGCGGCTGATGGCGACGCCGTCGTCCTCGTCGTTCCCGGCGGCCTCGCTCTCGAACTCGATCAGATTGTAGCCCCGCGCCTCGCGCTCGCTGGCGCTCGCACGTTCGGTCGACCCGCAGTACGTGACCCAGGTGTCGAGCACGTCCGCGGTCTCGGGCGCGTGGTTGTCCCCGAGGAGCACGGCGTCGAACTCGACGGTCGCCTCCTCGAGCATGCGTTCGGTGTCCCAGTCCGCGTGGGCGAACGGTTCGAACAGACCGTGGCCCACCAGCGCCGCGTGCGTCGCCTCGTCGGGACGCGGACTGAACTCGTAGTCGAGTTCGTCTCGCCGAGAGCGGGGGACGAAGTCCTGTCCGTAGATGGCGATGTCGCCGACGACCTCTGGGGTCGGCCCGAGTCGCGTCGCGAGGCCGATGTCGGCGAAGAGGTCGAGCCACTGTGCGTCGCGTTTGCCCTCGTGGTTGCCGACGATTGCGAGAAAGGGGATGTCGGCGTCGTCGAGCGTTCGGAGGACGTCGATGGTGCCCTGGAGGTCGACCAGTCCCGGCCGGCGGTCGTGAAAGAGATCACCGGCGTGGATCACGGCGTCGACGTCGGCCGCGACCGCGTCCTCGGCGACGGTTCGAAACGCCTCGAGAAAGTCCCGTCGGCGCGCGGGCGAGTTGTACTGCTGGTACCCGATGTGGGTGTCGCCCGTGTGTATCACCCGTGTCATCTACCCGTCATTGGTGTGTGGGCCCTAAAGAGGTTCCGCGACCGGAGTGAAAGTAGTCTTCGCTGAGAAATCTCGACTCGGGAACGACGGCTCGCGGATCGAATTATCTACATCGCCGCGGGTTCCGATTGTGGCCGTTCAGGCGTCGATATCGAGACTGTACAGGCGCTTGCGGGCGTCCGAGAAGGAAAAGCGAGCGTCGACGACGTTCTCCTCGTCGAGCCGGTTCAGCGCGTAGCGCACCGTTCGAGCGGGGAGCAGGGTCTCGTCGGCGATCTGCTGTTGGGTCATCGTATCGTTGTACTCGAGGACCTTTGCAACGAGTTTAGCACTCGGGGGGAGTTCGCGAACGTCGTCCCAACTTCCTCGCTCCTGTTCGGTCTCCTGACGAAACGTCTCTGAAGCACTCATCGTATACCCATTACCGAATACGAGATGATAATATTTTCTGTTTCGTATAATGCTTTGTGGTTATATCTAGCGCGTGATGGAGCACTGAACTCGTCGTGGAACGCGGCTGGAGAGACGGGTCACCGAGCGGGTCTCGGCGAGAAGCGGCGGAATCGAAGCCGGTTGAATCTGTCGGCACAACCGGCTTCAGCGGGGACAGATGACCCGAAGCCTCTTATGAACCAACACCCAAGGAACGGGTGATGACTGACACTGTGGACGACGTCGACCTCCCATATGACGAGGACGAGGCGTCCCAACAGGAGAAAATCCAGGCGCTCGAGGATCAGCTGGAAATCCTCGAGTCGCAAAACGAGGAGATGCGCGACAAACTCCTCGACGCGAACGCCGAGAACAACAAGTACCAGCAGAAACTCGAGCGGCTCACGCACGAGAACAAGAAGCTAAAGCAGTCCCCGCTGTTCGTCGCCACCGTCCAGGAACTCACCGACGAGGGCATCATCATCAAACAGCACGGGAACAACCAGGAAGCCCTGACCGAAGTGACCGACGAGATGCGCGAGGAGATCGACCCCGACGCCCGCGTCGCCGTCAACAACTCCCTCTCTATCGTCAAGACGCTCTCCAACGAAACCGACGTTCGGGCCCGCGTCATGGAAGTCACCGAGAGTCCCGAAGTCAGCTACGAGGACATCGGCGGCCTCGAAGACCAGATGCAGGAAGTCCGCGAAACCGTCGAGATGCCCCTCGAGAAGCCCGACATGTTCGACGATGTCGGGATCGACCCGCCGAGTGGCGTCCTGCTGTACGGCCCGCCGGGCACCGGGAAGACCATGCTCGCAAAGGCCGTCGCCAACCAGACCAACGCCACCTTCATCAAGATGGCCGGCTCCGAACTCGTCCACAAGTTCATCGGCGAGGGAGCCAAACTGGTCCGGGACCTGTTCAAGGTCGCACGCGAGCACGAACCCGCCGTCATCTTCATCGACGAAATCGACGCCATCGCCGCCAAGCGCACGGAGTCGAAGACCTCCGGCGACGCCGAGGTCCAGCGGACGATGATGCAACTCCTGAGCGAAATGGACGGCTTCGAGGACCGCGGCGAAATCCGCATCATCGCCGCGACCAACCGCTTCGACATGCTAGACCGCGCGATCCTCCGTCCCGGTCGCTTCGACCGCCTCATCGAAGTTCCGAAGCCGAACCAGGAGGGCCGCGAGATCATCTTCGAGATCCACACCCGCGGCATGAACGTCGCCGACGACGTCGAGTTCAGCGCACTCGCCGAAGCGGCTGACGAGGCCTCCGGTGCCGACATCAAAGCGGTCTGTACCGAGGCCGGGATGTTCGCCATCCGCGACGACCGCACCGAGATTCAGATGGCGGACTTCGAGAACGCCTGGGACAAGGTCCAGGCCGAATCCGACGAGACCGAAGACGTGTCGAAGACGTTCGCCTGATCGGTCGCTCCTGTTGGGCTGTCGGCTGTTTCGAGGAACCGTCTACTATCATTTCTGCCGACGATCGTGAACTCGCCAGCGGCCGCTTTTCGCGCACGGGATCGAGAATCTCTCTATACCAGCACGGAGCAGAATTTGTGATATGTAGCACTCATATAAACGATCTTTGTTGTCAGTCGGGTGGTCCGTCGTGATGGCGGGAAGACAGCCCGATTCCGACAAGACGGCACAGCAACGGCACACAGCTGGCGCGGCCGGTCGGCGGACGATCCTCGGAACGATCGGAGCAGTTACGGGACTCGCAGTCGGGACCGTCGGTATGAGCGACACCGGTGCGGCACGGGAGGGCGACGACCGAGTAGCCCCGTCTGAGCGCTCTCGCTCCGGTGCGACGCACGGTCCACACCTGACTGCACACCGCGGGTACGCCGATATCTACCCGGAAAACACGGTCGCGGCGGTCGCCGGTGCGTCGCGGCTCCGAGCGGATCGCATCGAGATCGACATTCAACCGTCAGCGGACGGCGAAATCGTCGTCTTCCACGACGAGTTCCTCGACGATCTGACCGACGAGACGGGACGCGTCGCCGAGACGCCCGCCGAAACGGTGCTCGGAGCCGAAGTTCTCGAGAGCGGGGAAACGGTGCCGACGCTTGCGGCGGTTCTCGACGCCGCCCGCCCGAACGTCACGATGAACATCGAGTTCAAGGACAACGGCGACTACTCCTGGCAGGAAGTCGCCGAACGCACCCTCTCGATCGCAGCCGACTATCCGGGCGAGTTCTACGTCTCCTCGTTCCAGACGGCCGCGCTCGAGGCGGTCCGGAACGTCGATCCGAGCGTGTCGGTCGCGAAGCTCTTCGGGTCGAACAAAGACGAAAATCTGCAGATCGCGCGCGAACTCGATGCCGAGGCGGTCAACCCGTCGCTCGGCGTCCTCGATACCGAACTCGTCGAAACGGCTCACGAGGAGGGCCGTGCGGTGAACGTCTACACCGTCGATACCTGGCAGGAGGCACGCCGGCCCCTCGAACTGGGCGTCGACGGGCTTATCGCGGATTATCCGAGCGTCCTCGAGTTCGGAACCGGCAAACGGGTGTAATCCGCCGACGGTCGTTTCACCGTCGGTAGCGCAGCGAGGCTCGAACGCGTGGGAAGACGTAACGTCTGGCTCTCTCCCCTTTCTCTTACAGCAATGCCGAGAAGACGAGCCACGGCACGACGAAAAGGGCGATCGTCAACACCGCGAGGAGCAACAGGTAGCCAGCGCCCGTTCCGAGCGCGGTGATCCAGGCCGGATGCTTGAACTCGTTGAGATCGACTGCCATATCCATACCGTTCGCTGACGAGCGTATAAACGTACCGGACAGCGGCAGTGGGACAACAGCAGTAGGACAGCAGCAGCGGTGGCCAGCGATGCAGGCCATCCGAGAAGCCGCCGGGAGACGAAATACCGCCATCATGTGGCGTTTCGCTTCCGGACCGTTTTTACCGAGTGACTGGCTAGAGGCCCGTAATGACGAAGATCGTCGTGGTGGACAACCACGGGCAGTTTACGCACTTAGAGCGTCGGGCGCTTCGCGACCTCGGCGTCGACACGGAATTGATCGACAACGACACCCCACCGGAAGCGATCGATGCGGACGGCGTCGTCCTCTCGGGCGGACCGGACATGGACCGCATCGGCGCTTCCGCCGAGTATCTCGAGGCGGACGTCCCCGTCCTCGGCATCTGTCTCGGAATGCAACTCATCGCCGAGGAACTCGGCGGCCGCGTCGAGGGTGGCGACTACGGCGGCTACGCCGACGTTACCGTTGAACTCGTCGACGCGGACGACCCGCTCACCGGGAGCCTGCACCCCGAAACGCGGGTCTGGGCGAGCCACGCCGACGAGGTCGTCGAACTCCCCGACGGCTTCGAACGGACGGCCACGAGCGACGTCTGCGGCATCGAAGCGATGAGCGACACCGACCGCGACCTTTACGGCGTCCAGTGGCACCCGGAGGTCGCCCACACTGCGGAGGGCGACGCGATCTTCGAGAACTTCCGGGATATCTGCGAAGCAGCGTAAGCGAGCGGCCGAACCGAACGAGCGTTAGAGTTCTTCTGCGGTCGCTCGCAACCGTTCGATAACCGACGGCCGACCGCGACAGACGAGCGTCACGGTATCGCCGTCGTAGTCGACGGTATCGACCGACGTGCGGTCGTACGCCCGCGAGACGAGTGACATTGCGTCGTCGCAGTTCGGCAGCCGAAACACCGCCCGTTCGGCCGGCAGCCGGTCCAGGACCGCCGTCCGAAGCGGTTCGAGGTGCCGCCCCGTTCGAACGCTTATCGGGATCGGGTCCGAGGCGGATGCCGGGAGGATCGACCGTGCTACCGAGCAGCGACGCGCCCGTTCGCGGACGCTGAGCAGATCGACTTTGTTCAGGGCGGTGATGATGCGGTCGTCGTCGACGCCCTGCGCGTCGAGCACGTCGAGCGAGACCGTGAGCCGCTCGCGAAAGCGGGCCGGGGGATCGCTCGCGTCGACGACCAGCACGACGACGTCCGCGGCGGCCGCCTCCGAGAGCGTCGCGCTGAAGGATTCGACGAGTTCGTGCGGAAGGTCGTCGACGAAACCGACGGTGTCGGTCGCGAGGACGGGGCGGCCGCCGATGGTCGCTCGCCGCGTCGTCGTTTCGAGGGTTTCGAAGAGGCGATCCGCGATGGTGGCGGTCGGGGCGTCGTCGGAGCGATCCGTCGCTGGCGTCTCCGGTGATTGGTCGGTCAATCGCGAGCGCGCGGGTGGCGAGTACGACAGGTCGTCGGCGAACCGGTGCAACAGCGTCGACTTGCCGGCGTTGGTGTAGCCCGCGATCGTGACGAGATCGAATCCCGCTTCGCGACGGCGTTTTCGAAATTCAGCCGCTGGGTCGGGACACGCGGACAGTTTGCGTTCGAGACGGTCGATTCGATCGCGGATGTCATAGACCGGTGACCCCGTTTCGGTTTGTCGGTTGAGTAGCCCTTCGTCCGCGGCTTCGATCACGCGTGGGAGTTCATATTGCAGCGTCGCGAGTTCAACTTGCAGTTGCGCGCGGCGCGTGCCGGCACCGTCCTCGAACCGTTCGAGAACGAGCCGGTAGCGGTCGATGACGGCCGTCTCGTCCGGCATCGCCGACGCGAGCGCGTGGTGCTGATTCGGCGTCAGTTCGCCGTCGACGACGACGCGCTCGGCGTTTCGGTCCGCGACGGTCCTGGCGAGTTCGGTGACCTTGCCGGTCCCGAAGTGGGTGCCGGGGTCCTCGGGACCGACCTGGGTGCGTTCGGCGACGATTTCGTGTCCGGTTGCGCGGGCTAACTCGGTGATTTCGTCGGTATCCACGGGAGCGGTTGCTGATCGTTTCGCGATGACTGTGCGTCGAGTCGGCGTGTTCGATTGTACCATGAGTGGGTGTTCGGTGGCATGAGTCGGGACGGAATCGGTGCTCGCCGCGGTTCGCGCGGGAGCCGCGGCTCTCGACGTGGTGACGGCCGGGTGCTCGCCGTGTGGTTTCGCCGCGTTGCGATTTCGCAGTGTCGCGTCTTCGCGGACCCGAACTTGTTCGGTGTCCGATGTGAACGCGGTACTCTCGGTCCGAAACTGCCGCTCACGACGGCGGCGAGCGATCCCGGCTTACCGGCTGAAAAGGGTCTCCATGTCCTCGCGTTTACTTCAGGAACGACCGATATAGCGCTTTGGGTGGTGTGTGAATGGGGAGCACAATTCCGATCAGGGCGGGATCGAGACGACCGCCACGCTATTGGTCTCCCACCAGAACATGGTAGATAATGACAACCGATACAGTCGGCCGATTTGAACGCAGCCTCGACGAACTCGCGGTGAGCGTCGCGTTCACGTCGGCGGCCGGTGCGACCGACCGGCTCGACGCGGTCCTCGAAACCCCGGCCGTCGGCGTCCCGCTGCCGTTCGACGGCGTTTCGCTTCCCGAACGAGTCGCGGCGGAGCCGACGGCTACTGAACTCGCGGACGCCCGAACCGGCATCACGCCGGCCACGTTTGCGATCGCGGAGTACGGTACCGTCGCGATCGAGTCACGGGCAGCCGGCGACGAACCGGTCAGCCTCTACCCGGAGCACCACGTCGCCGTCGTCGCGGCGAGCGATATCGTCCCGGACATCGGGGCCGGATTCGACCGCCTCGCCGACCGGTTCGCGGCCGGCGGCGACAGCATCGTCTTCGCGACGGGCCGGAGCGCGACCGCCGACATGGGCGGACTCGTCCACGGCGTCCACGGCCCCGGCGAGGTCACCGTCGTCGTACTGGAGGACCGATAACCGATGGCCGAACGCAGCCACGAACCAGGCCAGTCCGACACGGGCGCAGCACCGAACTCGCGAGCGGAAACTGCCGCCCACCTCCGTCACCTGCTCGAGACCGAAGGCGAAGCGATCCACACCCAGACCAGCGTCTCGAACTATCGCCGTGCGCAGGCCTACGACGAGACGGACAACCTCGACGCGCTGCGAACCGAGGCGCGGGCGATCAAAGAAGATGCCATCGATCGTCTCCCCGAGTTGATCGAGACGGTCCGCGAGGCGGTCGAAGCGAACGGCGGCACGGTCTACCTCGCGGACGACGCCGCCGACGCGAACGCGTACGTGGCCGACGTGGTCGAAGACCGCGCGGACACCGATGGCTCGGAAGCGGCTACCGGCAGCGAGGAAAGCGGGGCCGGCGATGGCGACAGAAACCGGCCGTCGGTCGTCAAATCCAAATCGATGACGACCGAGGAGATCGACCTCAACGACGCCCTCGAAGCTGACGGTATCGACGTCACCGAAACCGACCTCGGCGAGTGGGTCCTCCAGGTCGCGGACGACACGCCCTCGCACATCGTCGGCCCCGCGATGCACCTCACTCGCGAGGAAATCGCCGACCTGTTCGTCGAACAGTTCGACCCCGACGTCGAGTTCGACACGCCGGAAGCGCTCACGAGATTCGCCCGCGACCACCTCGGCGAGCGTATTCAGGCCGCCGACGTCGGCATTACTGGTGCGAACTTCGTCGCCGCCGACAGCGGAACGATCGCGCTCGTGACGAACGAGGGCAACGCCCGCAAGTGCGCCGTCACGCCCGATACGCACGTCGCCATCGCCGGCGTCGAGAAACTGATCCCCTCGGTTCGCGACCTCGAACCGTTCGTCGACCTGATCGCAAAGAGCGCGACGGGGCAGCCGCTCTCCCAGTACGTGACGATGCTCTCGCCGCCGACGAACTCGCCGACCGTCGACTTCGAGTCACCCGACGAACCGCTCGGCGGCGATGATGGCACCGCTGGCGCCAACCGAGACCGCGAGTTCCACCTCGTTCTCCTCGACAACGGCCGCACGGACATGCGCGAGGACGACCAACTGCGGGAGACGCTTTACTGCATCCGCTGTGGTGCCTGTTCGAACTCGTGTGCGAACTTCCAGTCCGTCGGCGGCCACGGCTTCGGTGGCGAGACCTACTCCGGCGGCATCGCTACCGGCTGGGAGGCCGGCGTCCACGGACAGGATTCCGCAGCCGAGTTCAACGATCTCTGTACCGGCTGCACGCGCTGCGTCGACGCCTGCCCGGTGAAGATCGATATCCCCTGGATCAACACCGTCGTCAGGGACCGCGTCAACCGCGACGACGACCCCGAGGCCTACGACTTCCTCGTCGACGGCCTGACGCCGGACGACGAACCGGACGGATTCGACCTCGGGAAGCGCTTCTTCGGCAATATTGCCACCGTGACGAAACTCGGCAGCGCGACCGCGCCCGTCTCGAACTGGCTCGGCGACACCGAACTCGTCCGCTCGCTGCTCGAGCGCACGCTCGGGATTGACCGTCGACGGGACCTGCCGACGTTCGAACGACGATCGCTCGTCGACTGGTTCGCGGCCCGCGGCGGCGAACGCGAATCGAGACGACGGGCAGCGGCCGCCGGTCCGGAAGATCGACACAGTGAACTCGACCGCGAGGTCGTCCTCTACCCAGATATCTACACCAACTACGTCGACACCGACCGCGGGAAAGCCGCCGTCCGAACGCTCGAGGCGCTCGGCGTTCCCGTCTCGGTTCCCGACCTGCCCGAAAGCGGGCGTGCACCCCTCTCGCAGGGGATGGTTGCGACGGCGGATCGACAGGCCAGCCGGGTCTACGCCGCGCTGGCCGAAGACCTGGACGCGGGCCGCGATGTCGTCGTCATCGAACCGTCCGACCTGGCGGCGTTCCAGCGCGAGTACGAACGATTCCTGCCGGAACGGTCGTTCGAACGCCTGCGGGACAACACCTACGAGATCTGCGAGTTCGTCTTCGGCCTGCTCGAGAAGGGGGCGGACCCGAGCGTGCTCTCGACGGGCGATAGCGATGGTGGTGAGGATGGCGATGGAGATAGAGATGGAGATGGAGATGGCAACCGGTCGATCGCCTACCACTCGCACTGCCAGCAGCGCACGCTCGATCTCGAAGCGCCGACGACGGCCCTGCTCGAGCGCTGTGGCTACGCGCCACGGACTTCCTCGGTCGAGTGCTGCGGGATGGCCGGTTCCTTCGGCTACAAGCGGGAGTACTACGAGGTCAGTATGGACGTTGGCGACCGGCTTGCCCGGGAGTTCGACCACGGGGGGACGGATCTGGTCGTCGCCTCGGGAACCTCCTGCGGCGACCAGCTCGAGGCGTTACTCGAGCGGGACGTTCCCCACCCGATCGAGGTGCTCGCGCCGGATTCGACCGTGTAGCACGGTTGTCTTGGATTCGTGCCGGTCGCTTCCGGTTGGACGGGTGGCTCAAAGGGGTGTGAAAACAGGCGAACAGGCGACAGAGAGGACGCTGGAGAATTATTCCCCGAACAGGTCGTCGACCGCCTCGCGAGCAACGCGTGCGGCCTCGTCTGCAACCTCCTCCGGGTCAGTCCCGCTGTCACGCTCGGGCGCGTTGAGATAGACGTCGACTTCGAGAACGCCGTCCTCGAACGACACCGTCACGTCGAGATCGCGTACGTTCGACTGCTTGTACCGCGAGAAGATCAGCCCTTCTGCGGCCTCGGCGGCCGTCTGGACGACTTCCTCGTCGGTCGGCTCGTTCGGTCGCTCGTCCGTCGAATCACTGGTCGACATCGACAGTTACGCGCCGCCTGCACCCGGGCCGCCGGGGCCGGCCGGGCCGCCCATGCCGCCCGCGCCGCCGAGCAGGTCTTCGAGTTCGTCCTGCAGGCTCTCGAACTGGTCCTGGACGCGATCTTCCTGCTTTTCGAGGGTCTCGAGGCGGAGTTCGAGCGAGTCGACCTTTTCGTCGAGGTCGTCCTCGGCTGCCTCGTAGTCCGTCTCGACGAGGAGGTCGCCGACCTGCCGGTACATCGTGGTGTCCTCGTCGATGTTCTCGAGTTCGTTCTGGGCGTTCTGGGCCTCGGTGAGACCCGATTCGGTCTCCTGTTTCTGGACGGCGACCTGCTGGGCGGTCTCTTGCAGGTCCTGAAGCTGTTCGATTTTCTCCTGTGCCTCCGGCGGCAGATTCCCTTGCATGTCTCGACCGTCGCCCTCCGCACTGATAAAGCCAAGCTTTGCGTTCGGACAGCGCCGGGCTGCTGGTGCAGCCCGTAGCCCTTCCCGCGTGGCGGTGGAGTGTACGGAGTGAACGAGCGATGCGACGCCGCAACGTACTCACAGCTGGCGGGTCCGCCCTCTCGGTCTCGCTTACCGCCGGCTGTCTCGAGACGCTCCGGCGCGAGGACGCCTGGCGCGAACTCGTGGTCGACCCGCCCGAGGGCGTCTACGTGCCACCCCACGTCGACGAGATGCTTCCCTACGCGAAGACGACCGCAGCCGGGCGCGAACTCTCGCTGCTGGGGTCGCGCCCGCACTCCTTCTGGGTCGTCACCGGCGCGGAGCGGAGCCGGGCCGACGTTCGATCCCGACACGCACTCCACCTGATGGTGGTCGTTCGGGATGCGGAGACGGGTGTGATTCTCCCTGCACCGGTGACGGTGCGGATTCGGCGCGGGAGGGCGAGCGACGACGGCGAGCGAATCGACCAGCGAGATCTCTGGCCGATGCTCTCGCAGCGAATGGGGCCCCACTACGGCGATAACGTCCCGCTCGACGGCGATGGGACCTACACGGCGACGGTCCGAGTCGGCCCGCCAAGTGCCGCGCCGACCGGTTCCCTCGCCGGTGACTTTGGGACGACGACCGTCGACCTCGAGTTCGAGTACGAGGCCGCCGCGATCGATGCACTCGAGCGCCGGCTGATCGACGCGGACGAGGGCCGAGGCGAATCCGACGCGCTCGCACCGATGGCTGACCACGCCGGAGGCGAACACGGTCGCGGCCGCGATAGTGATGGCGAACGTACCGAGTCCGCTGAACTCGCGCTCGATCGCGATGGTGTCACTCGGCTCGGATCCGAAACGAGCGACGATATCGCCTACGTCGCCGCGTTCGTCGAGGACGATGCCCGAAACGCGGCGGGAACGGACGCTCCAGCGCTCGCGGTGACGACGCGGACGGCGTACAACCGGTACGCACTTCCGTTTGCGTCGCTGACGGCTACGATCTCGACAGACGGTGATCGGATCGCCGGCGGGCCGCTCGAAGGGACGATCGACCCGCGGCACGGACACCACTATCGAACGCCCGTCGATCCGAACACCATCGAGCGCGGCGACACCCTCTCGATCACCCTCGAGACGCCGCCGCAGATGGCGCGTCACGAAGGGTACGAGACGGCGTTTCTCGAATCAACGACGGTTCGGCTGCCGCTCGATACGCGGTAGTCGCACCTACCAACTTGTTTCGCCGGACCGACGGGGAATCACTTGAACTATTCCGTATCAGCGGTCAGAACGGGGCCGTCAGCCGTTCGGAGGAGGACCAGACCGAGGACGAGCAACAGGACGCTCACGACGACCCACGGCGGATTCCACGCCTCCGTTCCGTGGACGACGTTGTGCAGGTCGAGCACGTAGTGGTCGACGATGCCGTCGTAGACGTTGAACACGCCCGCACCGACGACGATCGCACCGAGCAGGTACCGGGTCGAAAACCGTTCGGCGGTTCCGTTGACGAGCCGCCAGAGCAACCCGAGCCCCACGAGCGTGATTCCGAGCGTCGCCACCAGAAAGAGCCCGTCGAACATGACGTTCGTCCGCAACCCGTCGAGACTGTACGGATCGTAGTATCCCGAGAGGAGGTGGTGCGTCTGGAACGTCAGGTGAAAGACCACGGTGTCGATGACCGCGCCGAACCCGAACCCGATCGTTCCGCCAGCGAGCACCAATCGACGACGCGTACCGGCGGCTGTCGACATACGCCGGCTTCGACGACGGCGGGCAAAAAACGGAAACCAGCAACTGCCGCGGCCACAGTCGCAGTCGTACCGATGGGCTCGAGGCGGAACGAGTTCACCGGAAACCGGCACTGGAACCGGAAACCAGTATTAGTACCAGTACTGACATGGTTCCGTCGATTAACGGTCGCGGCGCGCAGCGACACCGATCTCCGCCGTGCGTTCGGCGACATCGATCAGCGAAAACCAGGTATTCACCGCTGCCCGAAGTGCGATCACGTCCTCGGCATCGATCCGAATCGTGACGACCGATCCGTCCCGCTCGATCGTTGTCCGGGAGCGCTCGTCGTCGATCTCACCGATCTCGCGAGCGACGCTCTCGGCGACGACTGTTGCCCGCTCGGACGATTCGTAGTCGAACTCGAGGAGTGTGTCGTGTGAGGCCACGGAAATCGGTGTTTGAGAGTTGAGTAGTTCAAAACTGAACGCTGTTGTGGGCAGTCATCGGCCGTCGACGCCGGCATGGCCGCGGCCTGGGACTAGGTGTCGCCGAGTTCGACGTCGCAGGGGTGAGTCCCGTATCGGCGTCGATACCGACGGTCACAGACGGGCGGTCGGCGTTAGTTGACGTCGACTTCCTTGACGTCACGACTGCGTTCTTTCAGGAGCACGCGGTGACCGCAGTAGGGACAGCGGACGCCGCCGTACTCGTCGAGTTGCACGTCACGTTTACAGCGGGAGCACTTGTAACTCATTCTAAGAGGGGATAGAGAGGCGTTAGTCGTCGTCCTCGGCGAGCGCAGCGCGGATCGAGCGCTGAACGGTGCGACCGGCGGGCGTCTCCGGACGGTAGGCACCGCCGGTGAAGACTTCGCCGGTCGCTTCGTTCTTCCAGATACCGGTCCCGACGCGTGTCACGTCGTCACCGTCGACCTGTGCGTTCTCCATGTCGTCTTCGATCTCGCTGATGCGACGCCGGGCGACGCGACCGTAGCGTGCGCCAAAGCGGCCCGCGCTACCGATGGTTCCTTTATCGGCCATAGTACTGCTGTCTATCCGGAGTGGATTCTTAAACCTGTTGAGTTAGTGTTCCCGCCCGCTTTTTCGTGTCGGTAGCGCGCCGCCAGCGACCGAGTCACTACTCGTCAGTCGTTTGTGCATCATCCGCAGCCCGATCGGCAACTGGTCCGACGAGTAACTCCCGGAAGACGACCGCAAGCGCAACGAGCGGACCGGCCGGGGTGAGCGGTGCCGCGAGGAGCCCCGTCCCCACGCCCGTCACCGCGATCAGGGATCGCAACGCGAGTCCGCTCACTGCGAGCAGCGGAATCATAGCCAGGATCGCGTCGGCGCGCTCGAGCATGGCTAATTATATCTAATTACAGATGCACGGATAAAGGGCCGACAACCAGCAGTGAGTGTCACTTCCATCGACTAGTGACAGTATTTGTCAGCACCCACTGCAAACGACTCCCTACCGGAACTCGTCCTCTGCGAGCACGTCGTTGAGATCCGCACGGATTCGCTCGCCCATCTCCCGGTCGCGAGCGGTCGTCACGATGCGATTTTCCTGCACGCTCGAGCCGTCCCGGAGCAACATTCGCACGTTGCCGCCGTCGTCGGCACGCGTCACTTTCGCCCGCAGCCCCGACTGAGAGCCGTTTCCGCCCGCATCGATCGGTCCGGGAATCACCTTCTTGACGTGGGGATGTCCGGCCACGGTCTGAATCGCCTGCATCCCCGTCCGCCCCCCGATCAGCGTGGAGTGACTCCCGCCGATCTTCTCCACCGGCGGCGTCTCCACGACGTCGAGGGCTCGCGTCCCGCGGCGCTTGCGAACTTCCCCGACCGGATCGTCGGCATCGACGCGGTAGAACTTGTGGTGGACGTCTTCGCGGACTGCACGGATGACGGTACGCTCGCCGCCCGCATAGACCTCCTCGGGACGCTTGCGCCGGATCTCGTCACCGACCAACCCGGCGAAGTTCCGGAGTTCGATCGGTTCGTTCTCGCCGTCTTCGGGCGTCGTCGTGATCGTCGTCTCGCCGAGAACTGGCTCTGTCCGGTCGCGGTCGTCTTCCGCCGCGAGCATCGTCAGCGTCACTCGGTCGCGTGCGGCCTCGAGAACGACCGCTTCGGTGTTCTCTTCGCGACAGACCAGACAGAAGTCGCCGGGTTTCTCGAGCGGCGAGGCGCAGTGACGACACTCCATGACGATAGGGGCGGTTGGGCGCGGACGTGTAAAACCGACCCGCTTTCGACCGGGCGCGGTGAGCCAGCGTCGGCGCTCACACCGCGGGTGCCGACCGGCTATTGCCGGCCGTGAGGCCGACCCGAACGCTGAAGGTCCAGCCTCGTCTACACACGGCAGATGTCCCGGCTGCACCGTCGCTCGGTTCTGGCCCTCGCCGGCACGGTTCTCTCCGCGGGCGCTGCGGGCTGTCTCGAGTTCATCGACGACGATGGTGAGGACCTCACCGAACCCGGGGCCGGTGACGTAGACATCGTCTGGGATGACCTCGTTCGCGTCGATCCCGATACCGAGGACGAACGCGTGTTCGTCTGGGCGGTCGTCAAAAACGTCGGCGACCGCACGCTCAACTACGTCGAAATCCGGGCGACGTTCGTCGACGCCGCGGGGGCTGAACTCGAACGCGTCATCGAACACGTCGACGAGGACGTGTCCTCGGGCGAGGAGTGGTCGTTCGAGGTCGAGTTCCCCCAGTTCGGCGAGCAGGCGGCCGCGGTCGCGGGATACGAACTCGAGCCGGTGACGGGCGTGTAGCGTGATCGGGTGGGTCCGCTGACGAGCGGACGAAACGGGCGGCGCGGACAGCGTCGGCGAACGGGCGAGAACGCGGACGGCGGGACCGAAGACGAGGTGATCGTGATATGACCGAGCGTAATGGTGCTGCCGAGGGTGATTCCGCGTCCGCGTCCGGGACGGGAACGCCGTCCGATGTCGAGGACGGATCCGACAGTGCGTCCGGCCCCGGCACTGATCCTGATTCGAATTCCGAGTTTGATTCTGTCCCTGGCCCTGAATCCGCATCTACCCCCTTGTCCACCGCCGAAACCGCCCACGACGAGGGGATCACGACCCTCGCAAAACAGGGCGGCATCACGTTCATCGGGAACGTCGTCAAGGGCGCGTTCGGCTTCGCGATCGTCATGCTGATGACCCGGTTCGTCAGCCCCTCGATCTACGGGCTGTTCGTCCTCGCGACCTCCGTCATCCTCTTCACCCAAGTTTTTGCCAATCTCGGGTTGCCGCTCGCAATCGACTACTTCGTCCCGCAGTACCTCGACGCGGGCGAACAGGGCAAGGCGACGGGCGTCATCGTTCAGGTCACCGCGGTCGTCCTCGTGGCTTCGTCGATCGTCGCGGTCGCGCTCGCGGCCGGCTCGCGAACCATCGGCGACCTCTTTCAGGAACCCTCGATGCAGGTCGCACTCCTGTACCTGTCGGTAACCATTCCGATGCTCGCGATCTACAGAGTGGTGCTTACCTCCGCCTACAGCATCAAACAACTCCAGTACCGCGTTCTCATGCGCGATATCGTCAGGCCGCTCGTCCGCTTCGGCGTGACGGCCGGCCTCCTGCTCGCCAGTCTCGGCCTCCTCGCCCTGATCATCGGCTACGTCGTCGGCCTGTTCGTCGCCATCGCCGTCGGCGCGTTCGCCTTCGTCTCCAGAGCACGCGCCCGGGGCCTCCTGACGAGCGATATCGAACTCGTCCCGGTTCGCCCGCTCGTCACCTACTCGCTCCCGCTCGCGATGACCAGCGTCGTCTTCGTCCTGATGGGACAGGTCGACTACTTCGTCGTCGGCTACTTCCTCGACGCCGACGACGTCGGCATCTACCGGGTCGGCTACATGCTCGGCTCCGGCCTGATGATCATCTTCAACTCCCTCTCGCCCGTGTTCAAACCGCTCATCGCCGAAACCAAGGACGACACTGAACTCGTCGAACGGCGGTTTCGGGTGGCCGCCCGGTGGATCGCCGGCCTCACCCTGCCGATCGCGATCGTCCTCTCGCTGGGCGCGAGTTCGTATCTCGCCGTGCTGTACACGCCCCAGTACGCCGAGGCGAATCTCGTCGTCGTGTTGCTGTGCGGAGCGTTTTTGTTCAACGTGACGGTCGGCGGGCCGAACGGCTCGCTGTTGCAGGGGATGGGGTACTCGCGGATCGTCTTCGCCAACACGCTCGTGCTCTTCGGGGCGAATTTCCTCGTGTCGATGGCGCTCGTGCCGGTGGTCGGGATCGAGGGGGCGGCGATCGGGTCGGCGACGGCGCTGGTTTTGGTGGGCGGGCTCACGCTCGGAGAAGTGTACGTTATCGACGGGATTCAGCCGTTTACCCGGGATTTCGCCAGAGTTGTGGGTGCCGGCATCCCGGCGACGATTGCGGGTGTACCGATCGTGGTCGTGTTCGAGTCGGGGCTGCTGATCGTCGGGTTGCTGCCGGTCGTCGTGGTCGGCGTCTATCTGGGTTCGCTGGTCGTCACGGATGCGTTCACCGAGGAGGACGCTCGCATGCTCGGCGAGTTCAGTCCGGCGCTCGAGCGGTGGTTGCCGGTGGGTTGACGGTGGTGGCTGCGGCTCACTCGCCGACGATGCCGCGTTTCCAGGTGCCGAGGCGGAACCAGGCGACGGCGACGACGAACGAGAGGACCATGCCGAAGGAGTAGGCCCACCAGATGCCCTCGGTTCCCCAGTCGAGGCCGGTGACCGTCACGTCGAGTCCCGGAATCGTCACCGCCCAGGCGAACGCGAGCACGAGGGCGACCGGGAGGCGAAAGACCCACCGAGAGAGGATAGAGAGGACCATCGCCTCCAGCGTGTTTCCGGCACCGCGAAACGCGCCCTGGATGACCATGACACCGGCGAACAGCGCCCAGAACGGCGTCATGATCCGCAGGAAGCGAACGCCTTCGGCGATCACGTCGGGGTTGTCGACGAAGATGCCCATCGCCCGTGCCGGAACGAGAAAGAGGGTGGCGGCGACGACGAAGAGACAGCCCATCGTGCCGCCGGTCGCGGTTCGCGCGACGGCGGCGGCCCGGTCGGGCGTTCTCGCGCCGAGATTCTGACCGACGCCGGTTGCCGCCGCGTTGCCGACAGCGCCGGCGACCGACCACGTGACGGACATCAGTCGAACGCCGATGCCGTAGGCTGCGGTCGGCGTCGCGCCGAACCGGGCGACGAGCCCGGCCATCGCGACCGAGGCGAAGCTACGGGCCCAGCCGTCGACCGTCGAGGGCGTCCCGACGGAGACGAGTTGCCGTTGTACGTCGAGGTTCGGTTTGAGGTCCGCGAGACGGAGTCGAACGCCGAATCGCCCGTCGAGCAGGATGGCGATGCCGGCGGCCGTCGCGAGTCCGCGCGAGATGAACGTGGCGACGGCGGCCCCGCGCGTTCCCATCGCGGGGAACGGTCCCCAGCCGAGGATGAGAAACGGGTCGATCACGACGTTGATGCCGGCGGAGACGAACACGAGCCACATCGCCGTCTTCGTGTCGCCGGCACCCTGCAGCGAGGCCCGAAAGGCGAAAAACAGGAAGGTGAGCGGCAGCGCGAGGAAGATGATTTCGATGTAAGCGAGCGCCTCGACGAACACCTGCTCGCGAGCGCCGATGAGTCCCAATAGCGGTCGCCGGAAGGAGAGCCCGACGACGGCGAGAGCGGTCGAAACCGTAAGCGTCAGGAGCACGGTCTGTGCCACGACGCGGTCCGCCCTTCTGTCGTCTCCGGAGCCGACGTACTGCGAGACGAGCGCGATGGTGGCCGCGGTGATTCCCATCGCCGTCGAGACGAACATCCACGACAGCGGAAACATGAGCGAGACCGCAGCGACGGCGATTTCACCGTCGCCAACCCGACCGACCCAGAACATATCCGCGAGGTTGTAGACCGTCTGCAGGAGATTGCCAAGGACGAGCGGCCAGGACAGCGCCAACAGTTTCGGCGGAATCGCTCCCGATGTCATATCGACGCGCTTTCGCTCCGGTTCCGAACCCGTTCCTGACACGACTGCTCTGTCCGTGTCTCGTCCGGCGACGTGAAAGAACTCCCGTTTCCGGCGGTCCCCGCTCGGTGTCCGCCAGCCGGCGCATCGAAGGTGACAATCTTCTACCACGTCGTATTCTACCAATTACCAAATTTTATGATGGTCGGTGATGCAGTCGTGTCTGCCAATGCGTGAAAAAGAATCACAACAATCGTTGTTAGATTCGACGCGGCTGACGGTACTCGGCGGGATGACGACCGCGCTGGCCGCGGCGGCGTACACGCGACCGGGCCTCGCGTGGCTGACAGACCCCGTTTCGAACGACGACGATGAAGCCGTGCAACGCGTCACCTCCCCCGACGGGACGATTTGCGTAACGGTCGACGTTTCGGACGGCGTTCCACGATACGCGGTCGCCGTCGACGACACGACCTACATCGAACCGTCGGCGATCGGGTTCGAGTTCAGAAATCAGCCGACGTTCGGGGCCGGCAGCGACGGGGCCGACCCCGAAGCTGAACTCGAGGTCACGGGCAGCGAGCGCGAATCGACGACGGAACATTGGGAGCCGGTGTGGGGCGAGTTCGACAGCGTCGAGGCCGACTACAACGCGCTCCGGCTCGGACTGGCGGAGACGGGAGGTCCGGGACGGACGGCCACCCTCGAGATCCGCGTGTTCGACGACGGGCTGGGCTTTCGCGTGGGATTCGACGAGAGCTTCGCGAGCAACAGCGAGCGGGCGGTGATCGCGTCGGAGAACACGGCGTTTGCCTTCGCGGACGACTACACGGCCTGGTGGATCGACAACGAGGTCACCAATCCGCGATTCGAACAGGAGTACGCGGAGACGCCGCTCAGCGAGATTCCGGGCGGCTCGAGGCGGACGCGGCCGACGGACACGCCGATGCGAAACGGGGCGCACACGCCGTTGACGGTGCGAGCCGACGGCGACATCTACCTGAGCGTTCACGAGTCGAATCTGGTCGACTACGCGTCCGCGACGATCGCACCGCAGTCGGAGACGGGCGGGACGGCCTTTAGCACGGAGTTGACGCCGTTACCCGACGGCACGAAGGCCTCGCTCGAACTGCCGAACGCGACGCCGTGGCGGACGATTCAGATCGGTCGGCGACCGGGCGACCTGATCGAGTCGCAGCTGATTCCGCTGTTGAGCCCGCCGCTTGCGGAATCGGTCTTGCCGACCGTCGACGGCGACCCCGACACGAGCTGGATCACGCCCAGAACGTACGTCGGCATCTGGTGGACGATGATCGCCGGCTCGGCGAACTGGGAGTACCGGGCCGACGAGTCCTTCGAGACGCCCGAAGCGGCGGCGGGGTACATCCACGGCGCTCGCACCGAGCGGATGAAACGGTACATGCGCTTTGCCGACCGGAACGGCATCGACAGCGTCCTCGTGGAGGGCTGGAACGAGGGCTGGGACACCTACCCCGGCGACGGCACCGGTCTCGACTTCTCCGTCGACGGTTCCTACCCCGACTTCGACGTCGAGGCAGTCACCGACTTCGGTCACGAACTCGACGGCGACGTGGAGATGACCATCCACAACGAAACGGCGGGCGCGCTGCCGAACTACGAGTCGCAGATCCTCGAGGACGACATCTTTGCCCAGTACGAGGACCTGGGTATCCACTCGATCAAAAACGGCTACGTCTCCGACCCGGGGCTCGGAATCGACGGCGACGGCTCCGAGCCGACGCACAACCAGCACAACCAACTCGCGGTCAACCACCACCGACTCGTCATCGAAGCCGCCGCCGCGAACCGCCAGCTGCTCGAGATCCACGAAGGCATCAAGCCGACGGGCGAAATCCGTACCTACCCCAACGTGGCGAGTCGAGAGGTGGTGAAAGCCCAGGAGTACGACGGCTTCGACCAGCTCAGTGCGGACGTGGGCGCAGACCACCACGTCACGCTGCCGTTCACGCGCAATCTCGCCGGCCCGGTCAGCTACCAGCCCGGCATCTTCGACCTCACGTTCACCGACGACCGCGGCGGCCGGATTCAGACGACGCGAGCCAAGCAACTCGCCATGTACCCGACCTACCTCGGCGGCCTCCAGATGGCCGCCGACCGCATCGAGGCCTACGTCAACGACGAGTTCGCCGTCGGTGAACTCGTCCAGGCCGCCTCGGGCGAGATCGACGGCTTCGTCACCCTCGACGAGTGGCGAAACGCGTTCGGGACGAACTACGTCGCCGTCGATCCCAACCGCGTCCCCTCGGGATCGTCCGTCTCGTTCACCGTCCGCGACGCCGACGCGGGCACCTACGACCTCCACCTGCGCTACGCGAGCGCCCCCGAGGACAACGCCCAGCGCGTGATCGACGCCGGCGGCCCGCAGGCGACCCTGCGCGTCAACGACTCGACGCGGACCATCTCCCCCGAGTTCACCGAGTACTGGGATCGGTGGGACGTGTTCACCACGTCGGTTGAACTCGCCGAGGGCGACAATACGATCGCGATCGAACTCCACTACGACGACTCGGACGGCGAGTTCGAGGGCGACGTCGGCGGCTTCAACCTCAATACGATCGCGGTCGGCGAGGCCGGCGAGCCGTCACCCGTTCCAGCGGCGTACGAGGGCTACACGCCCGCAAACGAGAACATGGACGCGAAACCCGAGTTCGCGTTCATCGAGAACGTGCCGGCCGCCGGCTGGGACGAGACGCGAGTTCTCGACGCGGCGATCGGCGAGTACACGATCACCGCCCGCCGGACGGGAAAGGAGTGGTACGTCGGCGCGATGACCGACGACGGCGGCCGGGCGATCGACGTGCCGCTCGACTTTCTCGCGCCCGGAAACGCCGGGTCGGCAGGTCGCGGTCACAGCGGCGGCGCTGCCGATACCGGGAACGGTCAGGGACCTGGCAACGGCAATGGCAACGGTACCGAGACCGGTACCGACAGCGCCACTGGCAACGACGACGCCGGCATCCCCCGCGGGCCCAAATACGTCGCCGAAATCTATAGCGACGGCCTCGGCGGCGGCTACCGATCCGACCCCGAAACCGTCAGGATCGACGAGGTCATCGTCGACCCCGGCACGACGATCCTCGCCTCGATGGCCAGCAGCGGCGGCACGGCGATCCGGCTCCGACCGGCACGCGGCGAGGACCGACGCGACCTGCCGGCGTACGAACGCCCGACCCAGACCGTCAGCTACGACATCGACGCGGAGACCGCACCCGGTTCGGCCTTCATCTCGGCGACCGGCTCGAACGACGGCGAGTTCATCGGCGGCGAGACGGTCGCGATCGAAATCGACGGCGACCGCGAAACCGTCGCCAACGTCCGCCTCGCGCCCGGCGCGTCGAACGACGTGTTCGAATTCGACTACGCGATCACGTCGATCGGAACCCACGAAGTCGTCCTGCGGGACCCGACCG
This sequence comes from Natrialba aegyptia DSM 13077, assembly GCF_000337535.1. Classification (GTDB taxonomy): domain Archaea; phylum Halobacteriota; class Halobacteria; order Halobacteriales; family Natrialbaceae; genus Natrialba; species Natrialba aegyptia. Next base: position 47,437 of record NZ_AOIP01000015.1, on the reverse strand, counting down.
ACGGCCGCGTCCTCGCGTCCGAATCCGTCACCGTCGCGCCGGGCGAACTCGTCGCCGAGTTCAGCGATCCGCGCGGCGACGATCACGGCCCCGGCGAGTACGTGTACCCGACGGACGACGCGTTCCGGGAGGGGGCGTTCGACCTGCGCTCGGTCGGCGTCTACGAATCGGACGGCGAGTACCTGTTCGCCCTCGAAGTGGGCGACCTCTACGCGACATTCGGCGGCGAGTTCTCGCCGCACTATTTCGCGATCTACCTCCGCGACCCGTCGGAGTCGGCGGGCCGGACAACTGAACTCGGCGACCTGCAGGTGGCGGCCGACTTCGCCGCCCCGTGGCACTACCGCATCGCTGCGAGCGGCTTCGAGGCGAGCCTGGTCGACGCCGCGGGAACCGAACTCGGGTCGCCGGCAACGGTCGCCGATCACGACGCCGACACGGTGGTGGTGTCCGTCGAGAAGGCCGCTCTGGACGTCGACCTCGCGAGCGCTGAACTCGTCCCGGTCGTCGGCTCGGAGGACTACGGCGCGTTCCGTCCGGTCGCGGTCGAGGCCGACGAGTTCACCTTCGGTGGTGCACGGGCGGGTGCAGTCGAGAACGCGCCGCGGATTCTCGACCTGCTGACGCCCGATGGAATCGAGCAGTCCGAGGCGCTCGCCTACGACGAGAGCGAGCGCGCGACGCTCCCGTTCATACCGTTGTCGGACTGAACGCGAGTACTCGGACTCGGGCGCGATTTCGGCTGTGCGTTCCTGAAGCCAATCGTCGTCCGCTTACAACTACTCACGGACCTCGCGCACGCGAGCGCAGCGCCCGCGCATCGCACGCATACCCGCGCAGTCCGGCGATTATCGGCGAAAGCGTTATCAAATTCTCAATCGTAGCCAGCGAGCATGAACGACACTCGACGATGCACCCCCGACCGCTGCCGTCGGGAAGGTGATCGATAGTGGAACTGATCATCACCGAGAAGAACAACGCTGCGCGGCGAATCTCGGACATCCTGAGCGGCGGCACGTACGACACGACCCGCGAGAACGGCGTCAACGTCTACGAGTGGGGCGGCACGCGCTGTGTCGGCCTCTCGGGTCACGTCGTCGGCGTCGACTTCCCATCCGAGTACTCCGACTGGCGCGACGTCGAACCCGTCGAGCTCATCGACGCGAGCGTCGAAAAGACCGCGACGAAGGAGAACATCGTCGCCACCCTCCGTATCCTCTCCCGAAAGGCGACCCAGGTCACCATCGCGACCGACTACGACCGCGAGGGCGAACTCATCGGCAAGGAGGCCTACGACATCGTCCGCGAGGTCGACGACGAGGTCCCCATCCGCCGCGTTCGGTTCTCCTCGATCACGGAAACCGAGGTCACAGACGCCTTCGACGAGCCCGACGAACTCGACTTCGACCTGGCCGCGGCGGGCGAGGCCCGCCAGATCATCGACCTCGTCTGGGGTGCCGCGCTCACGCGCTTTCTCTCGCTGTCGGCCGGCCAGCTCGGCAACGACTTCATTTCCGTCGGCCGCGTCCAGTCGCCGACGCTTAGACTGATCGTCGATCGCGAGCGCGAGATCCAGGCGTTCGACCCCGAAGACTACTGGGAACTCGTCGCCGACGTGGCCAAGGGTGAGGAAGCCTTCGAAGCCCAGTACTTCTACTACGACGAGGACGACAACGAGGCCGAACGCGTCTGGGAGGAAGCCACCGCCGAGGAGGTCTTCGAGACGCTCTCCCAGCGCGAGACGGCGACCGTGGTCGACGTCAACCGCCGCACGCGCACCGACTCGCCGCCGGCACCGTTCAACACGACCCAGTTCATCCGCGCCGCCGGCTCGCTCGGCTACTCCGCAAAGCGCGCCATGTCCATCGCGGAGGACCTCTACACCGCCGGCTACATCACGTACCCGCGGACGGACAACACCGTCTACCCCGACGATCTGGACCCCGAGGAGCTGCTCGATGACTTCGTCGGCCACCCCTCCCTCGGCGAGTCCGCCGAGTCGCTGCTCGACGCGGACGATATCGTCCCCACCGAGGGCGACGAGGAGACGACCGACCACCCGCCGATCCATCCGACCGGCGAGATCCCCGCCCGCGGCGATGTCTCGGACGACGAGTGGGAAATCTTCGAACTCGTCGTCCGCCGGTTCTACGCGACGGTCGCCGCGGACGCCGTCTGGGAACACCTCAAGGTCGTCGCCGAGGCCGCCGATCACCGCCTCAAAGCCAACGGCAAACGCCTCGTCGAACCCGGCTACCACGATGTCTACCCGTACTTCAGCACCACCGAGAACTACGTCCCCGACGTCGAGGAAGGCGAAGCCATCTCGATCACCGACGTCGAACTCGAGGACAAACAGACCCAGCCGCCCCGCCGGTACGGCCAGTCCCGGCTCATCGAGACCATGGAGGACATGGGCATCGGGACGAAGTCGACGCGCCACGAAACCATCCAGAAGCTCTACGATCGCGGCTACATCGAAAGCGACCCGCCGCGCCCGACCAAGCTTGCGATGGCCGTCGTCGAGGCCGCCGAGAACTACGCCGACCGCGTCGTGAGCGAGGACATGACGGCCCAACTCGAGGCCGACATGGACGCCATCGCCTCCGGCGAGGCCGGACTCGAAGACGTGACCGACGAGTCCCGGGAAATGCTCGAGGAAATCTTCGCCAACCTCGCCGACTCGCGCGACGAGATCGGCGACCACCTCCGCAAGTCGCTCAAAGACGACAAGCGACTCGGCCCCTGTCCCGACTGCGGCGAGGACCTCCTCGTGCGCCGCAGTCGCCACGGCTCGTACTTCGTCGGCTGCGACGGCTACCCCGACTGCGAGTTCACCCTGCCGCTGCCCTCGACGGGCAAACCGCTGATCCTCGACGACGAGTGCGAGGACCACGGCCTACACGAGGTGAAGATGCTCGCCGGCCGGCAAACGTTCGTCCACGGTTGTCCGCTGTGCAAGGCCGAAGACGCCGGCGAGGGGCCGATTCTGGGGACCTGCCCCGAGTGCGGCCAAGACCACGACGGAGAACTCGCGATCAAAACGCTCCAGAGCGGCTCCCGACTCGTCGGCTGTACGCGCTACCCCGACTGCGAGTACTCGCTGCCGCTACCCCGCCGCGGCGAAATCGAGGTCACCGACGAGTTCTGCGACGACCACGAACTTCCTGAACTCGTCATCCACAGCGGCGACGAGCCGTGGGAACTGGGTTGTCCGATCTGTAACTACCAGGAGTTCCAGGCCCGCGAGAGCGAGAGCGGGTCGGACCTCGAGTCGATCGACGGCATCGGTGCGAAGACGGTCGAGAAGCTCGCGTCGGCGGGTATCGAGAGTATCGACGATCTGGCCGACGCCGATCCGGACTCGATCGCCGAGAGCGTCGACGGCGTGAGCGCGGATCGCGTTCGAAACTGGCAGGCGAGCGCCTGAGCCCCGACCAGCATCCCCGAATTTTCGCCGTTTTGTCACGGCACAGACTTCTCGTGACGATCCTGCTGTGTCGCTTCTCAGCGGCGGCTCCCGTTCGACGGCCTGGCCACTCTCCGATGATCTTCCTATTACACACTCACTCGTCGAAATCGTCGAATACCAGTCGCTGACAGCAGTTCGAGCCACAACAGAAACGGATCGGCGTTGGGTTCCGTCGAGCCGGTCTTCGGCCCTCACGCGCTCGCGGCTGAACTCGTCTCGGTTTCGGTGGTCTCGCTCTCGCTCTCGGTCTCGGTTTCGCTCTCGCTTCCGTTTCCGGTCTCGGTTTCGGTCTCAGTCTCAGTCTCAGTCTTAGTCGACGCGGACTCGTTTTCAGTGTCGCCGTCAGCGTCGGATTCGCTCTCGGCTTCCGCCGCTCGTTCGCGATAGGCCTCGAGTTCGGGTTCGATCGCGTACTTCAACTTTCGGGCATCAGGGTTTCCGGTCATGTGGCGGCGTTTCTCCCCGTTTTCGTCGATTATGATCACGACCGGATAGCCGACGACCTGGTAGGCCGAAGCCAACGACCGCCCGGAATGAAACCCGAGGTACCAGTTACCGCTGTGCTCGTCCCACCACTCGCGGAGTTCGTCGTGATCCTGCTCGGGGGTAATCGAGACGACGGTCAGATCGTCTCCGTACTCCTCCTTGAGTTCGTCGCGGGCGGATCTGAGTTGCGGCATGAGAGCCTGACAGTTCCCGCAGCTCGGCGCGAAGAACATGGCGACGGTGACGCCGTCGTTCGGGACCTCGAGCGTTCCGGCCTCGCTACCGGTCGCCTCGATCGTTTCGAGTTCGATGGGGCCGTCGCCGTCGGTTCCGTCCGCGTTTCCGCTCGGCGTGTTCGCGGATCGCGGTTCGCCGAAGGAATCGATGGGGATGGCTCCGGAGAGGATCCCGCCGGCACCGACGAGGACGCCGACGCTGCCGACGCCGGCGAGAAGCGTTCGCCGTTTCATCGGGCCGTCACCGCCGACGGACGGCACGTGCTAGCTGCGGGACATCGAGGACGAGAGCGATCGGAGTCGGGCCACCCACCGAGGCGCTGACTCGAACTCCGAAATCGCCACGGGGAAAGCGATCGCCGGGGTTTCATGCGCGAGTGTACGTGATCAAGACCAATGGGTCCACTGGTTCGTCTCTCGAAGGTGACAGGTGGCTGTGATCCGCAGACCCAGGGACGATTACCCGCTCGTCTCGTTCGTGTCCGTTTCCGTGGTCGTTCCAGCGTCGTCTAGCGTCTCGAGCGTCTCCGTGACGCCGGTCACGAAGTTCGCGGTCGTCGTGCCGCCCTCATCTCGCCAGTGGCTCTCTCCGTCGGCGTCGATGACGATCGTTGTCGGCGTTCCGCTGACCTCGTAGACATCCTGTAACGTGCCTTCCTCGTCCATGCCGATCGTCCAGTTCCCGTCGTGAGCGGCCCACCACTCGCCGAGTTCAGCCGGCGAGGGCGAGGCACCGTAGGTGGTGTCGATGACGGAGAACACCGTCACGGTCCCGTCGGGACCGACGGTATAGTCGAGTTCGTCGCCCGCCGAATCCTGCTGGGGCTCGTCCATGAGTCGTTCTCGTACGGTTCCGATCGTCGAGTGCAAGCCCTCGCTGGTCGGGCAGTGGACGCGAGTGAAGTTGAGAAGCATGATGCCCTCTGACGGCGGGATGGTCATCGTCCCGGCTTCGCTCCCCGGGCCGTCGACCGTCGTGATGTCCATCGGGAGGGACGGGGAGACGGCGGATTGTGCCGAGTCGTCAGCGTCGTTTTCGTCACCGCCGTCACCGCTGTCACCGCCGTCGCCTCCGTCGCCTCCGTCGCCTCCGTCGCCTCCGTCGCCGCCGGAGCGGTCCAGACAGCCGGCGAGCGCCGCCAGCGTCGTTCCGCTCGTCGCCGTCGCGGCAAGCAGNCTCCGTCGCCTCCGTCGCCTCCGTCGCCGCCGGAGCGGTCCAGACAGCCGGCGAGCGCCGCCAGCGTCGTTCCGCTCGTCGCCGTCGCGGCAAGCAGGGACCGTCGGGTGGTTCTCCACGGTAGCGTCGATCCGGTGGTGCGCATACCCTCCCCTCTCACCGCGTAGTGCCATGAATCGGTGGGTGGCGTTTGCGCCCCCTGAATCCGCTCACTCGCCCCGCGATCCCCGTGCATTGCGAGCGACGCAGACGTACGTCTCCGGCCGCTCCGTCGCCCGCGTCACCGCGAACCCCGCCTCACGCAGGGCCGTCACCGCCTCGCCGAGTGCGTACCGCTCCGACAGCGGCGGCCCCGCCGCCCGCTCGCCCGTCGCAGACCAGTCGACCGTCACCACTCGCCCGCCCGGCCGCAGCACCCGCCCGAGTTCAGTCAGACTCTCCTCGCTCGCGAACTCGTGGTACGTATCGACCGAAAAGGCGGCGTCGAGGCTGTCATCGGCCAGCGGCAGGTCGTCGACGGGCGCGTGAATCGGCTCGACGGTCGCCGGGAGTCCCTTCTCACGATAGAACTCGTGCATCTCCGCTTGCACGTCGACGGCGTAGAGGGTGTCGACGAAGGGGGCGACGTCGTCGGCGTAGAAGCCGGTGCCGCTGCCGAGGTCGGCGACCGTCAGCCCGTCGTGGGGTTCGAGCAGGGCGAGCAGTTCCTCGCGCGAACACCAGCGGTAGCGGCTCTCGTCCTCGAGCGCGGCGGCGCGGTCGGGATCGTAGGTGTGAAATCCCATACCGGTGATTCGCTCCCCGAGAGTATGATTTCGAGGGTCACACTCCGTCCTTCGATACTTCCTACGGAGGCTGTCTACAGTTCGAACTCGGCGGTGACGATGCTGTGTGCGATTCGCGCCATATACTCGACGTGCGGTTCCCAGTGAGACTCGTTCCCCGCTTCGATTCGGTGGCGGTGAAGGTCCGCCCACACCGTCGCGAGCATCAGTGCCGCGTGGGCTCGGTAGAACCGTTCGTTCTCGAACTCGATTCCCGTCTCGTCCTCGTAGCGGGTAACGAGCTCCCGACGGCTGGGACTCCCCGGCCGCATCGTGAACGGAGCCAGTCCGTTTTCGTTCGCCGCTCTCAACTGTTGAATCGCGTCTTCGTTCGAATACCGCGCTTCGAGTTCGTCGAGCGGCGGTGTCGGATCGTTCTCGTCCCGCCAGCGGAGCAGGAGATAGCCGAGTTCGGTCTGGGGATCGCCGATCATCGCCGTTTCCCAGTCGAGAACGCCGGTTATCTCGGGGTCATCGTCGGCGGCGAAAAGCACGTTTCCCGGTCTGAAGTCGCCGTGAACGACCGTTCGTTTTGACTCTTCGGGGGCGTTTTGGCGGAGCCACTCCGCAACGGATCGAAGGAGCGGGAATTCGCGGCCCGTTACGGTCGCCGTCTCATCGAGTCGGACGGTTGCGTGATCGATTTGGTTCAGTGGAGACTGCCGGTTACAGCACTCCTCGAACGGGGAAACGTCCAGCGAGTGAATCGCGGCGAGCGTCTCGATCAGGTTCGCCGCCACGTCGTTTCGCGAGGCTTCGTTCTGGAACCGCTCCGGGAGATCCGACCCGAGCGGGATCGTCGAGCCCTCGAGAAACGTGGTGACGAAAAACGAGTCTCCGATCACCGACGTATCGTCGCAAAACAGGACCGGCTCCGGAGTCGGAATCGAGGCGTCATCGAGCGCCCGGAGCACGCGATACTCCCGTTTCACGCCGATGAACAAGTCCGTCCGTCGCAACTTATTCGGTCGTCGCAAGACGTACCGCTGCTCGTCGTTTGCGGTCGAAATCTCGAGTGTTAAATTGAGACCGTCGTTGAGAACCCGGGTTTCGCCGACATCGATATCTAGTTCCCCCGAAAGGTACGCTTCAAGGCCGGCCGCGTCGATGGCCGTCTCCGTCCCGCTCATACTCCAAAATAGTATCGCTTTTTATAAAATATCGACGGAAAATAACCGGTGCTGCGTGACGGTGTCTCGGCCAAAACCGGATCGTACGCCGCAGTGAGACGATTCCCGTCGGGACGGCTACCGTCCTCGCTCGTCGAGGTTCACCGAGATCGACTTCGTCTGCAGGTACGAATCGAGCGCCTCGAGTCCCTTCTCGCGGCCGATCCCGCTCTGTTTCATCCCGCCGAAGGGCGTCTCGACCGACCCGCCGAACCACTCGTTGACGTAGACGCCGCCCGCCTCGAGTTCGCGAGCCATCGAGAGCGCCTGCTTGATATCGCGGGAGAAGACGCCGCCCGTCAGGCCGAACTCGACGCCGTTCGCGATCGACATCGCTTCCTCGCGGTCCGAAAACGGGATCACCGTCAGCACGGGGCCGAAGATCTCCTCCTGGGCGATCTTGGACTGCGGGTCGACGTCCGAGAAGACCGTCGGCGGGACGAAGTAACCGTCGTCGTCGAGCGGTTCGCCGCCGGTTTCGAGCGTCGCACCCGATTCGATCCCTGCGTCGATGTACTCGAGCACCGCCTCGTAGTGGGCTTCGTGGTTGAGCGGCCCCATATCCGGATCGTCGACGCCCGGCCCCAACTCGTAGGACTCGGCCCGATCGACGATCCGCTCGACGAACTCGTCGTAGATCGACTCGTGGACCAGCGCGCGGTCGGCCGCCGAACAGATCTGCCCGGCGTTCGTGAAGATGCCGACGGCGGTCCAGAAGACCGCTTCGTCGAGGTCGGCGTCGGGCATCACGATTGCCGGGTTCTTGCCGCCGAGTTCGAGCGTGACGGGCGAGAGGGATTCGGCCGCGGCCTCCATCACGGTCTGGCCGGTGGCGACGCTGCCGGTGAACGTGAGCGCGTCGACGCCGTCGTGATCGGTGAGGGCCGCGCCGGGTTCGCTGCCGCCGGTGACGACGTTGACGACGCCGTCCGGAACGCCCGCCCGCTGGCACAGGTCCGCCAGGTGAAGCGCGGAAAGCGGCGTCGTCGGTGCGGGTTTTGCGACGACGGTGTTGCCGGCGACCAGCGCCGGCGCGATGCCACGGGCGGTGAGGTTCAGCGGAAAGTTCCACGGGATAATCTGCCCGCTGACGCCGTAGGGTTCCCGAACGGTGATATTGAGCGCGTCCTGGCCGGTCGGAACCTGTTTCCCCTCGAGTTTGTCGGCCGCGCCGGCGTAGTACTCGAAGAACCGGGCGGCCCCCTCGACGTCGGTGCGGGCCTGCGTGAGCGGCTTGCCCTGATCGCGGCTCTCGAGCCGGGCGAGTTCAGCGGCGTTGTCGCGGATGAGATCCGCGATTCGATGGACGATGCGGCCGCGTTCGGCCGGCGCGGTCGCCCGCCAGGCCGGTGCCGCCTCCCGAGCGGCCGCGACCGCGCGGTCGACGGTCTCGGCCGTGGCGGCTTCGACCGTCGCGAGCGGTTCGCCGGTCGCGGGATCGGTCGTCGTAAACCCCTCGGCGGCGTCCGACTGGCTGAACTCGCCGTCGATGTACGGTCGGTACTGCTCCTGAAGTTCGATTTCGATTTCGCTTTCGAGTGTCGTTGTCATGGGTTGTCGCTGGGGCCCCGCAGCGGGCCTGGTGGCTCCGCACTGCGGGCTGCCGTCTCTGCACCGACGAAGGCAATTCACATAAGCGTCAGTATCTGTTTTCGGAGATATTAACCAAATCCAGTATCATTCTGGCAGGCAATAGTAGGGAATGACACCTAGTGTGGTTATCGACGCGACGTGGCACGCTCGGTGCTGGTGCTCGTCGGTTCGAGGGACAGGGGTGGAACATGTCCCGGCGGGTGTCGGCCGGGACATCGCTTCTTCCCGCGAGGGACCGAAGCATGATTCTATGCGTTCCACCGAGATATAAAGCTCCCGAACGAAGGAGCACCCATTTTGTACGACGGATGACAACTAGGGGACGGTATCCGTAACCAATTAGATCGGAAGTCAGCCTTACAGAGTCTGAAACCCGGGTAAGGGGGAAGCCGAGGTATGGCTCGCATGCGGGCTTGTACCGAAATCGTAGCCGGACCAGTCGTCCGCGGGACGGTAGTCGGCCCGAAAACGGGGCACGACGCACGATCGGCCCAAACATCCAAACGGTCCTCGGACGACTCGCCGCCGGGAACGCAGCGAATACTCGATTGCACTCGTCCCCGTCTTTGGACCTTCTTCGCCGCAGTCGCTGTCCTTTTCACATCGCCACTCCCACTATAACTCGACTACACGTGCTCAGTGCTGTCGGGACGCTCCTCGCAGGCGTCGTCTTCGGAATCGCCCTCGCAGCCCCGCCGGGGCCGATGAACGCCATCATCGCCGAGGAGAGCGTGCTGCGCGGCTGGACCGCCGGCTTCTGGGCCGGCCTCGGCGCGATGCTCGCCGATGTCGTCTTCTTCGTCCTCGTCCTGGCCGGCGTCGTCACCCTCATCGACCGCTATCCCGCGATCAGACCCGCGCTGTACCTCCTCGGGGGCATCCTCATGTTGTACTTCGCACTCGGGGCGATCGAAGAGGCACGACATACCGCCGCCTTCACCGACGGCGAGACCGACTCAACCGCCGGCTTTCGCAAAACGTTCGCCCTCTCGCTGACCAATCCCTACCAGCTCGGCTTCTGGCTCACCGTCGGCGTCGGCCTCCTCCAGCCCGGAACCCTCGATATCTTCGCTCACGTCCCCGCTATCGACTCCGTCCTCGCGGGCTCGCTCGTCGTCCAGACCGGCTCTCCCGAACTCTTGCTCGGCTTTTTCGGCGGGATCGCCGTCTGGATCGTCACTTATCCCGCGGCGCTTGCCGCCGCCGGACGGCGCGTCGACGCCCTCGCACCGACGATCGCCGCGCTGAGCGCCGTCGTTCTCGTCGGCTTCGGCGCGCTCTTTCTCGTCGTCGGGACGCTCGCGATCGTCTGACCGGTCGGGAGGCTCGCGATTTAGAAACTGTAGGAAAACCAGCGGCCGACTGAGTTCACCGCGCGCTAGGTTCGGGTGGTTTGGGTGGTTCGGGTAGTTCAGTTCTATTCAGTCGCCCATGCCGGCGATTTCGTCTTCGAGCCACTCTCGGAACCACTTGACGCGTTTGAGACGTTGGTGGGCGATGCCCTCGGCGGTCTCGCTCTCGACGCGCGAGGCGGCGTTGTAGCCGCGTTCGAGGACGCGCTCGACCATTTCGTCGGTGTCCATGTGGGTGCGGGCTTCGTAGCCCATGCGTAACAGCATGAGCGCGGTGCCGTTTGCGCCGACCTTATCGAGTAAGTCGGCCTCGATCAGACACTGCGTTTCGAGCGCCAGGTCGGTCAGGTCACCCTGGAAGGAGTGTTGTTCGATGGCACGACACACCTGGTGAATGAACGATTCGGGGAACTCGCCGCGCGATTCGAGGTATTCGCGGGCGACGCGGGCACCGGCCTCTGCGTGGAGTTCTTGATCGGTTTCGAGTTTGGCCACGTCGTGAAAGAGGGCGGCGACGCGAGTGACATCGACATCGGCACCCTCTTCGCGGGCGATTTCCGTCGCGAGTTCGACCACGTTGAGGATGTGGTTGTGCCGGTACTCGGCGGAGTGCCACGGGTACCAGCGCATTCGGCCGCCTTCCTCTTCTTTTTCGACGCTGGCCGCGAGATATTCGAAGACGAACGCCGTCATCTCCTCGAACTCGGCATCGGTAACCCTGCGTTCTTTTATTTCGACGCCCACGAGAGATCCCTCCGCAAGAGACGAACGATAGTCATTACCAGAATGTTCGGTCGTTTCGCTCTTTAGCCTTTGGTTCGGGGGTGACTCATTCACACAGTAGCAAACGAAGTGTCGGCCGTCTGCAACTGGGCCGACGCGACCGATAGCGGTCGACCGTGCGGGCGATTCCTGATCCTGCCACAATTTCCGTTAAAGTCAAACAGGCGGCCGCGGAAGGCATGGGTATGAGCAGCGATCAGGACGAGGATTCCCAATCACAGCACCACACACAGACGGCGGAACGGGACCGCTCGATTCGGTGTCTCGTCGCCAAGGTCGGCCTCGATGGCCACGACCGCGGTGCACACGTTATCTCCCGAGCGTTTCGTGACGCCGGATTCGAGGTCATCTACTCGGGACTGCACAAGGCACCCGACGAGATCGTCCAGGCGGCAGTCCAGGAGGACGTCGACGTGCTCGGCATCTCGATCCTCTCGGGCGCACACGACACCCTCGTCCCGAAGATCATGGACGGCCTCGAAGAGTACGGCGCACGCGAGGATACCCTCGTCCTCGTCGGCGGCGTCATCCCCGACGAAGACCGCCCCGAACTCGAAGACGAAGGCGTCGCTGCGATCTTCGGTCCCGGCACGTCGATCGAAGAGACCATCGAGTTCGTCCGCGAAAACGCACCCGAGCGATGAACGCCGACGATCGAGAACTCCTTGATGCCCTTCTGGCCGGGGAGCACCGCGCACTCGCCCGGACGATTTCGAAAATCGAGAATCGCACGCCCGGCTATCGCGAACTCGTGTCGGAACTGTACGCCCACACCGGCAACGCCGACGTGATCGGGATCACGGGCAGTCCCGGCGCGGGCAAATCGACGCTGGTCGACAAACTCGCCGAAACCTACCGCGAGCGCGGCGAGACGGTCGGCATCATCGCGATCGATCCGTCCTCGCCCTTTACCGGCGGTGCCGTCCTCGGGGATCGTATCCGGATGGCGTCGACGATCGGCGATATGGACGTCTTCGTACGCTCGATGAGCGCTCGGGGCACGCTCGGCGGCCTCTCGACGGCCACGGCGGACGCGGTCAAGGCGATGGACGCCTTCGGCAAGGACAAGATCATCATCGAAACCGTCGGTGCCGGCCAGAACGAGGTCGATATCGTCCGGACGGCGGATACCGTCGCCGTCCTCGTCCCGCCGGGCTCGGGCGACTCGATACAGACGCTGAAAGCCGGTATCCTCGAGATCGCGGACGTCTTCGTGGTGAACAAGGCGGACCGCGACGGCGCAGACCGGACCGTCCAGGAACTCCGGGAGATGCTCCACATCGGCGAAGGCGTCAGCTTCGGCGGGTCCGGACACCACGGCGCTGATACGATGGCCGACGACGGGACCGAACCGACCGCCGGAACTGGAGCCGGAAACGAAGACGGAGGCGGAAACACGGACGCAAACGCAGAGGCGGGCCCAAGCGGAGCCGGTGACGACACCGATAGCCCCCCCGAGTGGACCCCCTCCATCGTCGAAACCGTCGCCACCGACGGCACCGGCGTCGACACATTCATCGACGAACTCGCCGCCCACCAGTCGTTCCTCGTCGACTCCGGCACCCGCGCCGAGAAGGTCCGCGAGCGCTACGCCGAGGAGATCCGCACCCTCCTTCGCGAGGACATCAACACGCTGCTCGAAACCGAACTCGAGGAGGCCGGCGGCGTCGAGGATCTCGCCGAAGCCGTCCGTACCGGCGATACCGATCCCTACACGATCGCCACCGAGGTGCTCTCACCAGTCGCTGCCTGTCTCGAAGAAGCGGCTGTGCAGGCCCCCGGACTCGAATCGGAGTCGGACGCCGACCGCCACTAAGACGACTGTCTCCTGCTCGCCGCCGTTGACCACTACCGTGTGATACGGACCGCTGTAAGTCATTTCCGCGCAACCGCATGACGGACGCGGTCGCACCGGTAAATCGTTACAGCAGACCGTATGAGCCACCGTCGAACTCCCGCCGTGACTCGCCACCCGGCAACCGGACCCTGATGGACGATAACCCTACTTCTAAGACCGTCCCCGGTGTAGCCCTCGCCCATGAAAGCCCGTACAGTCCTCGGAGCGGCCATCGGAACCGTCGGTGCAGCCATCGTCGGCAACCGCTTCCTCGCGAAACGCGCCGGCGACCTCGAGAATCCGTTTACCGGCGTCGAGCGAACCTATCGCTGGCGCGGCATCGAAACCACCTACACGGTCGCCGGCGATCCGAACGATCCTGATATGCTCCTGTGTCACGGCGTCCACGCCGGCGCGAGCAGCCACGAGTTCAGCGAAATCTTCGAGCGACTGGCGGAAGACTATCACGTCTACGCGGTCGATCTTCCCGGCTTCGGCCGCTCGGAGCGCCCGCCGCTGGTCTATTCGCCGACGCTCTACATCGAGTTCCTTCGTGACTTCGTGAGCGACGTGACGGACGAGCCGATCGTCGTCGCTTCCTCGCTCACGGGGTCGTTCGCGGTCGGGGCCGCGCGGGAATCCGACATCGCCGAACTCGTGTTGATCTGTCCGACGGACGACACGGGGACGGCGCGACCGTGGGTCCGGACGCTGCTCCGGGCGCCGGTCGTGGGGACGACGCTGTTTAACCTGCTCGCGAGCGCGCCCTCGATCCGCTACTTCTACGACCGCGACGGCTACTACGATTCCGAGCGGATCGACGAGGAAACGGTCGCCTACGCCTGGCAGAGCGCCCACCAGCCGGGTGCCCGTTACGCACCGGCGTCGTTTGCGGCGGGGATGCTCGATCCCGGTTCCGAACGGCGCGCTGAGACCGTTGCCGACGATCCCGATGACCCCGACGACACGATGGCCGAGTTCGACCTCGCGACCGAACTCGCCGCGCTCGAGACGCCGACCACGCTGATCTGGGGGCGCGACGCCGAACTCGTGCCGTTGCGCGAGGGGCGGGACCTGGCGGAAGCGGCGGATCTCGATCTGGTCGCGATCGATTACGCGACGCAGTTGCCCCACGCCGAGCATCCGGACGAGTTCGTCGCGTATCTCACGGCGGAGTTGCTGGAGGGGAATACGGGGGATGCCGACGTCGGGTTCGGCGAGAACGCGTGAGCTGTCACGAGGTGGTGTGTGGCGCGGATTGGTGACCCGACGTGCCGTTAGTCGTCTGCGACATCCTTGTCGATGACATCATCAGACCCGGGAACCGACACGTCGTCCTCCTCGCGGAGGAACATCGAGTCGCGGTCGCCGAACGCGAGTGCGACCGAGACGGCTGCCACCAGCGTAATGATCGCGAACGGGCCGCCGGTGATTATCGCGGCCGCTTGCAACGCATCGACGCCGCCGGTAACCATCAGCAGCGACGCGAGTGCGCCGATGAGCAGTCCCCAGACGACGCGATTGATCGTCGAGGGCTCTCTCGCTCCGCCCGTGGTCAACATCCCCAGTGCCAGCGTCGAGGAGTCGGCCGACGTGACGAAGAACGTCGTCACGAGCACGAGGAACATCGCCGCTAACGCGCCGCCGAGCGGTAACGTCTCGAACAGCGGATAGCCAGCGGCCCCTTCGCCCAGTTCGCCGACGACGGCGAGGATGTCCGCCCGGCCGCGCTGCTGGGCGAAAATCGCCGAGCCGCCCATCGTCGCAAACCAGGGAATCGTCACGCCGGTCGAGGCGACGACGCCGGTGACGGCGACCTGTCGAACCGTCCGCCCGCGCGAAATGCGGGCGATGAACAGCCCGACGAACGGAGCCCACGAGAACCACCACGCCCAGTAGAACACCGTCCACTCGCCGATCCAGTCCGCGACGCTTCCACCGCCCGCAGCGCCGGCACCGGTGTAAAAACTCATCGTGATGAACTCGTTGATGTAGCCGCCGAGCGCCTGCGTTCCAACCGAGAGAATGTACTGCGTCGGGCCGAGCACGAGCGTCGAGACGAGCAGGACGAGGAACAATACGAGGTTGAAGTAAGAGATTCGTCGGATGCCCTTCTGGACGCCGAGCGTCACCGAAACGGTGAACGCAACCGTCAGGCCGGTAATGATGAGTACCGTCGTCAGGTCGCCGACCGAGGTGCCGGTCGTCCACTCGAGGCCGGTCAGGAACTGGTTGCCGACGAACCCGAGCGTCGCCGCGACG
Organism: Natrialba aegyptia DSM 13077; assembly: GCF_000337535.1. GTDB lineage: Archaea > Halobacteriota > Halobacteria > Halobacteriales > Natrialbaceae > Natrialba > Natrialba aegyptia. The sequence goes on along the minus strand of NZ_AOIP01000015.1, from coordinate 32,246 downwards.
CCGCCGATCGTCGCGAACACCGCGAGGATGTCCACGAGTTTCGCGACCGGACGGTCGAGATTGTCGAGTCCGACCCACGGCGCGAGGATCGTCGAGATCCGAAGCGGCGCGTCGTACCGGTAGCCGTAGTAGGCGATCGGAATCCCCAGGACGACGTAAGCCGTCCACGCTGAGATACCCCAGTGGAAGAACGTGTACTGGATCGCGCCGACGGCTGCCTCGGGGGTTTGCGAACCCGCATCGAGAAACGGCGAGACCGTATCGTAGTGGAAAATCGCCTCCGCCGGCCCCCAGAAGACGATGCCCGCCGCAATCCCCGCCGAGTACAACATCGCGAAGTACGCGGGAAATCGAAAGGCCGGTTCCTCGTCGTCTCCGCCGAGCGTAATGTTCCCCCAGGGGCTAAAGATGAGAAAGCCGACGAACACTATCAGGGCGAACATAATCAGCAGGTACGCCCATCCGAAGTTCGACCAGAGGAACTCGTTGGTACTATCCATCAGGTCGGCCGTTTTCTCCTGGCGAAAAACGAATCCGAGAACGGTAAGCGCCGTGACGAGCACGCCGGCACCGAAAACGACGTAGTCGAGTTCAGTCGTGAACTCGTCCCAGGCGTTTCGGAGTCGACTCATGCGTGCATCACCGTCGTCCGTGTGAGGTGTGTTGTCGGGGGCTGTCATTGGTGTCACTGGTGAACTGGTGGGTATCGATATCGGGATGGTGTGGTGTGTCGTGTCAGCGGCTGTGTGAGTGTCTGCGTGTGCCGTGTGTGGCCTGCAGACGGCTGTGATTGCGGCTATCCCTGTCCGTCACCGAACACGACAGGGAAAGCGATTGTCGCGCCGCTTTCGTCCCGAAACGCCGCGTCCGGGCGTTCGAACTCGACGGCGACTCGGGACTGGAAAGCGACATGTATCCTGTCAGGTCGGCCGATCGATGTGGCGGTCCGAGCCGTGTCGTTCGGTCGGTCGACTCGAATCCGCATCCGTCCGCTCGCGGTGTTCGTGACGGTCGCGACGGTCGTGATACTGCACGGTGCTCGCCCGAACTCGTGCTCTCGGTGCGGTGGACTGGGTAGCTTAGAACAGTGGCTCCGGCGTTGCCGGTGGGGTTCGTTTGTGTGAACTCTCCTCGTGCATCGTTGCGACCTGTTCGACGCCGTCGACCGTCGTCTCGGTGAGCCGAGCGACGACCGAGGCTGGCAGGTTTCCGTCGATGTAGAACGCGAGGACGGCATCGAGCGTATCGTAGTCGAATCCGAGTTCTTCCTCGTCGCTCTCGTAGTCGACCATGCCGCCGGTGGGCGTCTTCTGGACGATGGCTTCTGGCACGCCGAGGGCGGCGGCGAGCTGGCGGACCTGCTGTTTGTAGAGGTTCCCGAGCGGGTTGCAGTCGACGCCGCCGTCGCCGTACTTCGTCACGTAGCCCGTCGCGAGTTCGGCGCGGTTGCCGGTGCCGAGGACGAGTCGGTTCTCGCGGTTGGCGATCAGGTAGGTCGTCGTCATTCGCACGCGGGCGCTCGTGTTGCCGACGTAGCGGCCCTCCCACTGCGCTTCGGACTCGTTGTCGGACTCCGCGTCGGCGAGTTCGAGGAGGCGGTCCATGATCGGATCGATGCCGATCTGTTCGTACTCGATCCCGAGATCCTGGGCGACGCGTTCGGCGTCGCTCATGTTCTCGGCTTCGTTGACCGCCTTCGGGAGGATGATCCCGTGGACGTTCTCGGTCCCGAGCGCCTCGACGGCGAGGTGGGCCGTCGTCGTGCTATCGATGCCACCGGAGAGTGCAATTTCGACGCCATCGGCGTCCGCGGCGTCGACGCGCTTTCGAATGAACTCGGTGAGATGTGTGAGCTGTGCATCGATCTCGTCTGTAGCGAATCGAAGATCAACCGGCTCGATCTCGTCCTGCGTCTGCTCGTAGAGGTTCGCCATGCGAACGCCCGGTTTAGCGGGACCAAGACATAAAAGGCACCTGCCTACAATGTGCAACCGGCGTGTTCGAAATTGAAAAACCGACTACGGCGTCGCTCGGGCTCAGACGGACTGCTGTACCGGTTTCCGGGCGAGCGTTGCAGACGGTCGCGGGTGCGCCGGCACTGACTGACAGCCGTCCGTCTCAGACCGTCTTGAATCCGAGCACCCGTTCCCCCGTCGTTTCCGAACTCGTGACGTCGAGTTCGACGGGCAGGCCGGTGTCGACCGCGTCGGGATCGAGATCGACGACCTGACCGGTCACGCGGATGGGACCGAAGTCGGCGATCGCGGTCGCGTAGGGGGCATCGTCCTCGAAGGCGGGCGTCGGAACGTGCGTGACGGTGAACGTCTCGATCTCGCCCGTTTCCGGAAGCGGTCGCTCGTCGAGTGCAGCCGCGCCGCAGGTCGGGCAGAGCCGCCGCGGGGGGAGGGAAGTGTGCCCGGCCGGGCATTCGAGGTAGTAGGCGTCCCCGGTTTCGGCGGCGTCGAGCCAGTCGTCGAAGCCGGCGTCGCGGGCGGATTCGTCGCTCATTCTGCCACCTCCAGGACGTGGACGGTGGCGCTGGCGACCGTTCCACCCGCGTTGTGGGCGACGCCGGTCGTTGCGTCGGCGACGGGCTCGCTATTCGGATGCGTGCCAGCGAGGAGTTTCGACACTTCGGCGATCTGTGACGCGCCGGTCGCGCCGACCGGGTGTCCCTTCGCCTTCAGCCCGCCCGAGAGGTTGATCGGCGTGTCGCCGTCAGCGGTCGTCCGGCCGTCGCGGGCGGCCGTAATGCCCTCGCCGACGGGTTCGAGATCTAGCGCTTCGAGCGCGAGCACCTCGGCGATCGTAAAGCAGTCGTGGACCTCCGCAACGTCTACGTCACCCGCGCCGATTCCGGCGTCCGCGTAGGCCTCTTCCCCGGCCTCGCGAGCGGCCGGCGAACGAGCGAGGAACTCGCGGTCGTGCAGCGCCATCCGGTCGCCGCCCTGGCCAGTGCCCGTAATCGCGACCGGCGCGTCGATGTCGTGTTCCTCGGCGTACGCCTCGCTCGTCAACACTAGCGCGGACGCCCCGTCCGAAAGCGGACAGGCATCGTAGAGGCTGAGTGGACTCGACACCGTTGGCGCGTCGAGCACCTCCGCCACTTCGATCGACTTCTGATACTGGGCCTTCTCGTTGGGCAGGGCGTTCTCGTGGTTCTTGACGGCGACGTGGGCCAGGTCCTCGCGGCCGCCGCCGAACTCGTCGAAGTACGCCTTGGCCATCAGCGCGTACGCGCCGGGGAAGGTCATCCCCGCTCGCACTTCCCAGAGTTCGTCGGCCGCGATGGCGAGCGCTTCGGTCGCGCCGGCGGTCCCGAGGTTGGTCATGCGCTCGGCACCGCCGACGAGGACCACGTCGTGTTCGCCGTTGCGAACGCGCATAACGGCGTCCCGAACGGCCATTCCGCTCGATGCGCAAGCCGATTCGTAGCGGGTGGCCGGTGCCCGAACGCCGGCGGCTTCGGCCATCAGCGGCCCCTGGTGGCCCTGGTGCTCGGCGAGTTCACCCATGAAGTTGCCGTAGAACACGGCTTCGACATCCTCTCGGGGGACGCCGCTGTCCGCGAAGGCGGCGCTACTCGCTTCGGCGAAGAGATCCCTGCTCGTCCGTTCGGGCGCGTTTCCGAACGGGGTCAACCCCGTTCCTGCGACGCGTACGCCAGTCATGTACACTCGTACTTCGCCGATCCGTTAATACTCCGCGGTTGCCGACGAGTCCATCAGGAATGTTGATTCGGAATGTGAATAAAAAACCGCCGCCCGAGTACGCGCCGTTTCCGCGCGTTTATACCCACCTCGAACACAGTAGTGTGTATGAGTGACATGGAAACGTCGATCCCGTTCGAGTTCGACCTGTTGACCGACCTGACCGAGACGAGCGGCGTCCCCGGCTACGAGGACCGCGTTCGCGAATTGGTCGTCGACGAGTTCGACTCGTTTGCCGACCGCATCCGAACGGACTCGATGGGAAACGTCGTCGCCACGCTGGAGGGTAACTCCGAGTATTCGGTCGCCGTCGCCGCGCACATGGACGAGATCGGGTTTATGGTTCGGCACGTGCGGAGCGCCGGCCGGACGGGAGACGGGACGAACGGCGATAGCAACGGCGGCGAGGACGGAGGCGGCTTCGGGTTCCTCGAACTCGAACCGCTCGGCGGCTGGGACGCGCGCGTTCTCAAGGCTCAGCGCGTGACTATCCACACCGACAGCGGCGACCTCCCGGGCGTCATCGGTTCCCCGCCGCCGCACACGCTCGACGAGGACGAACGCGAGCGGACGCCCGACGTTTCGGACCTCTACGTCGACACCGGCCTCCCCTACGACGAACTCGCAGAGCGCGTCTCGCCGGGCGATCTCGTCACGATGGACCAATCCACCGAGCGCCTCGGCGAGACGATCACCGGCAAAGCCCTCGACGACCGCATCTGCCTGTTCGCGATGCTCTCGGCCGCCCGCCGGCTCGCGGACGCTGATCTCGACGCGACGATCCACTTCTGTGCCACCGTTCAGGAGGAAGTCGGCCTGCGCGGCGCTCACGCCCTCGGCGTCGACGTCGATCCGGACCTCGCCATCGCACTCGATGTGACCGTCGCCAACGACGTTCCCGGCTTCGGCGGCGGCGAGCGCGTCACCGAACTCGGCGAGGGTGCCGCGATCAAACTCAAAGACTCGAGCGTCATCACGAACGCGAAGGTCCACCGCCGCCTCCAGGCCGTCGCCGACGAGGCGGGAATCGACTCGCAGGTGGAAATTCTGCCCGCCGGGGGCACCGACACGGCCGGGTTCCAGCACACGGCCGGGGCGAAACCCGTCGGCGCGATTTCGATCCCGACGCGGTACCTCCACACCGTCACGGAGACCGCCCACGTCGACGACGTGGCGGCGACGATCGACCTCCTCGAAGCGTTCCTCGCCAGCGAGGACGGCGAGCACGACTACACGCTGTAACCGCCGACAGCCCTCTCCACCGCTCGTACTCACAACGCCGCCGCAACCACGTCGATAACGGGCGTCTCGGCGAAGACAACGACGTGGTCGCCGCGTTGGACCCGCGTCTCGCCGCGAGGCGTAATCAACTCCCCATCCCGCGTAATCGCCCCGACCACGACCCCATCCGGGAGTTCAGCGATCGCCTCGCGGATCGGCGTGTCCACCAGCAGGCTCTCGTCGTCGACCTCGAACTCGAGCACCTCCGCGCGGTCGTGTTCTAGTATTGCGAGGTTCTCGGTCCGTTGTTCCCGGGTGAACCGGGTGATCTCCTCGGCCGTCACCCACCGTGGGTTGACCGCAACGTCGATGCCGACCGTTTCGAAGAGGTCGACGTACTCGCCGTACTCCACGACGCCGAGCGTCCGTTCGACGCCGATCCGTTTCGCCAGCAGGGAGACGAGCAAGTTCTTCTCGTCGCTGTCGAGCGCCGCGATGACGATGTCCGACTCGCCGACGTGCTCGCGGACGAGAAAGTCGATATCCGTCGCGTCGCTCTCGAGAACGAGCGTCTTCGGCAACTGCTCGGCGAGTTCGCGCGCGCGATCGGGGTCGCGTTCGACGAGTCGCGATTCCAGGCCGTGCTCCTCGAAGAGCCGCGCCGTCTGATAGCCGATCTCGCTCCCGCCGACGATGACGATCTCGTCGGCTTCCTCGAGCGTCGGCAGCGGTGACAGTGTGCCGGCGAACTCGCGAGTGTTTTCGGCGGAGCCGATGACGACGAGTTCGTCGCCGGCCTCGATGACGGTTTCGCCGGTCGGGACGACGACGTCGTCGTCCCGGATGAGTGCGGCGAACGTCAGCGATTCGAATCGGTCGGCGTCGGCGACGGTTTTGCCGGCGACCGGGCTGTCGGAGCTGATTTCGAACTCGGCCATGCGAACGAGTCCGTTCGCGAAACTGTCGACGTCACGCGCGCCCGGCAGGTTGACGATATCGACGATCGTCTCGGCCGTGTGAAGATCGGTACTCACCATGACGTCGACGCCGAACGCGCCGTCCGACCGTTCCCAGGTGCGAAGGAGGTCCGTCTTTTTCACGCGCGCGATCGTGAACGGGTCGTCGACGGTTTTGGCCGCGCCGCAGACGACGATGTTCGTCGCGTCGTCGTCGGTGCTTGCGACGACCAGATCGGCTTCGTCGATGCCGGCTTCGTCGAGCATCTGTCCGGACGTGCCGTCTCCTTCGATGGCCATCACGTCGTGTTCGTAGGTGATCGAGTCGACGCGGCGCTCGTCGCGGTCGACGACGACGACCTCGTGATCCTGGTCGAGACTGTCCGCGATGTGGGTGCCGACCTCGCCGGCACCGACGACGATGACGCGCATCGCGAATCACCGGCCGCCGCCGTCGGCGGTTGGGCTCACCGTGCTCCGGTATCGGTGCCGGTCACGAGGACAGCGGGTTCCAGTTCGTCGGGAGACGCCAGCCTGTTCCATACGCCACGTACGCGGGCACGGCCTAAGAATTGTCTGCCAGCAGACGTGACCGTGGCCGGACCAGCCAGCCATAGCGGAGAGGAGAGTAGCCGTTTCGAACCGGGCACCGTCGGCCCACGGATCGCGGATCGCGGATCAGGGTAACTCGTGAACGGTTAATTCTACGTCGCGGGGCCGGCCCTCGATGTCTTCCACGAGTCGGCTGACGACGCCTTTGGCCTCGCTCAGGAGTCGCGGCTTGACCTTCCCGATCACCCAGTCGAGCGAGACGAACCGGGGAAGCGAAATCGCGTTCTCGTCCGCGGAGTGGGGATCGTACACCGCCTCGAAGTAGATCCGGCTCGCGGTCTCTTCTTCCGGCGGGGCGGCGTCGGGTTCCGGTTCGATCCGCCACTCGCCGCGCGCGTCGAGATTGTTCCGTAACTCCCACGTGAGCGATTCGGGCGGCGTAATCGACGTCACCTCCGACCGGGCCGTATAGCTGAGTTTCCACCAGGCGAGTCGGAGATCGTAGACCGAGCCGACACCGCCGTCGCCGTGGACGCGAACGTCCGTCAAGTGCTCCGTATAGCGCGGATAGTCGGTAAACGACCGCACGTACGGAAAGACCTCCTCCGGCGAACGATAGGCAACGGTACTGAGGAGAATTCTGTCCACGGCGGCAGTATGTCGGGCCCGCCCGTAAGGATTCTCATTGCTGTAGCCCGGCACTCCGCTCCTCCTCCGGTTTCGCCGCCATACCCATACGCACCGACACCTTCCCGCTCGCTGCTCGTCTTCCGCCGCCGAGAACAACCTCTATAGCCGTGCCGGACAACGACCATCCATGCACGATCTCTGTATCGTCGGCGGCGGCGTCGCCGGCCTCGCCACGTCGATTTTCACCGCGCGCGCAGGACTCGACACGCTCGTCATCGACGGCGGCGAATCCATCCTCGCACGCAACGCCAGCCTCGAGAACTACCCCGGCTTTCCGAACGGCGTCGACGCCCGCCGGTACTTGCAACTGGCCCGCGAACAGGCGCAAAACGCCGGTGCGACGTTCGAACTCGGGCGGGTGACGAGGACCGAACGCCGAGACGACGACGATCCCAACGCGGGATTTGTCCTCGAAACCGACGGCGGCGACCCGATCGAGGCGCGCCGGATCGTCGCGGCCTCGTGGTCCGACAGCGAATATCTCGTCCCGCTGGATGTCGGCCGGACACAACGCGGCAGCAAACACTTCGTTTCCGTCGATGAAGCGGGGCGAACGGCCGTCGACGGCGTCTACGCGGCCGGCCGACTCGCGGGCGAACCCCACCAGACGATCGTCGCAGCGGGCCACGGCGCGAAGGTTGGCCTCGCCGTGATCCACGACTCCGACGTCAACTTCTATCACGACTGGGTCGCCCCGGAGGGCTACTTCACCGGTCGCGGCCGCGACGTGCCGCCGGGGTGCGAGGAGATCGACGACGACGAACGACGCGAACGCGACGAGCGCGCACGCGAGACGATGCTCGAGGCGTTTGCGGAGCCGCTCGACGACCAGCCGACGATGCACCCGAGCGTCGAACGGGACTGACTCCACCTGAACTCGAGTTCAGGTGCACCGACTGCAGCGAGTGCCGATCCCCCCCATCAAGTTATCACGATCTCCGTGGGAGTGCAGATACCGTCGTGATGCGAGTATGACCCGGTCGAACCAGCGCGACTGCACGCCGCTTCGCCTTCGAACGAGCGCGGAACGGAACGCGTTCGGGGCGGCGGTATGCTATTTGAACGCCCGCGGAAACGGCGGCGATAGGGGCCGTGACGGTGGTGAGACCGGCGGTGGAAACCGCGCCGTCTCCGCCGAGGAGGCGTTTCTCGAGGCGCTCGAGTTCGCCCGGCGAGAGATTCTACACCGGTTCGTCCACGGGGTGCTCCGCGGGCGACCTGCCGGCGTTCCGACTGCGCGGGTCGTGGAGCGCGAGTCGCCCGCTATCCCGGACACAGAGGCGTTTGAACGCACTGCGTTCGATGGGACGCAACTGCTCGAAGCAGTCACACCGCTTCCGACGACGTGCCGGCAACTCGCGCTGCTTCCGTTTCCGGCTTCGGAGACGGTTCTGGTCGCCCCGATCGCACGCCGACACGGGTACGACCGCTACCGACTCGTCGGCCCGGTGTCCCGGCTGTCGACGGCTCGCTCGTCGGAATCCGTAGCGAACGCCCGCCCCCCATCCGTGACGCGGGTTTCGGGGCCGGGTGAACTCGTTTCGCTGCTCGAACGCGAAGGCGGGTTTTCCGACGCTTCACAGGCGGATCGAATTCGTGAGGAAGTCGCCGAGAGCGTCGCAAACCTTGCGCTCGCACGACTCGCCAGGGGCGTTCACGCGCGAGCGGTCGAGACGGCGGCGGAGACAGCGGAAACGGCGACCGACTCCCCCGTGGAACCGATCGAGGCGGGTATCGCTGCTGCCGATGACGCCGCCGCTTTCGAGCGGATCGTTACTGACGGTCACCCGTTCCATCCGGCCGGGAAGCTTCGCCGCGGGATGACCGCTGCGGACGGACTCGCGTACGCGCCCGAGTTCACCGACCGAGTCGACCTGCGGTTCGTCGCCATCGAACGGGACGCCGCGCTCGAAACGCGGGCAAGGGGTGCGGATGGCGAGAGTCTGACCGCTCGCCTGTTCGGGCTGTTCGACGGGCTCGAGGCGTCGCTCGAGCGAGCGATTCCCGGGTCGGCCGATGCAGCCGCGTACGCCGTCGTTCCGGTCCACCCGTTCCAGTACCATCGCACGGTTCCGGAGCGCTACGCGCGACGGTGTGCGTCCGGGCGGATCGTCCCGATACCCGAGTGCAGCCGACCGGCGACGCCCCAACTCAATCTTCGGACGGTGGTCCCGTTCGAGAGCGAACGAACGGCTGACGGGCCGCTTTCGCACCTCAAACTCGCGATCGATGTCCAGACGACGAACGTCGTTCGGACGCTGTCGCCACAGGCCGTCGCGAACGGCCCGCGGGTGACCGCCCTCGTGCGGGAGATCACGGAGCGAGAGTCCTTCGAATCGCTGGGAATTGTCCCAGAGCCGGCAGCGACGTGTTACTATCCGCCAGGCGGTTCGCAGCCCTACACGGCCGGCGACGAGTTCGACGACGCCCGTCACCTCTCGGCACTGGTTCGGACCAATCCACTCGCACACCCGCTGGTCGCGGGCGCGGACGACGCGATCCCCGTGGTGGCGTCGAGCCTGCTCGCCGAGTCGCCTGCGACGGGGCGGCCACTCGTCTGCGACCTCATCGAGCGCTACGCGACGGTGACGGAGGCGACGACTATCGCCGAAGCAGCACTCGCGTTCGTCGACGCGTACGCCGGCGTCGTCGTCCCCGAGCAGCTACGCCTGTTAACGACGTACGGCGTCGCCCTCGAGAGCCACCTCCAGAACAGTCTCGTCGTCTTCGATCGCGATCGCGCGCGTCCGATCGGCACGCTCGTCCGCGACCTCGGTGGGATCCGCGTGCACGGCGGCCGCCTCGGCGAGCACGGACTCTCGTTTACACCGTACCCCGACTCGGACCTCGACGCCGACGGCGAGCGCGACCTCCACAAAAAACTGTACTACGCGCTCTTTCAGAACCACCTCGCTGAACTCGTCGCGACGATCGCCGCCGAAACGGCCGTCGACGAGCGGGCGTGCTGGGCTCGGATTCGGGCGCATTGCGAACGGGCGTTCGAGCAGGTCCGCGCCGAGACGGCGGTCCCCGACGCCCGCGTTCGTCGCGACGAGCGCGCGCTGTTTGCGGAGCGGACGACTCACAAGGCCCTGACCGCGATGCGATTACGCGGCAAGCGCCACGAGTACGTGACCAGCGAGGTATCGAACCCGCTGACGCCAGCGGGGCGAGCGGTGATCGACCCCACCTGAGCGGGCCGTTGGCTGCCGGGTAGCGCCTCGCTACCCTTAACACACTGCCGGGAGAATACCGGACGAATGCTCGAAGGCGTCAACGTTGCGCTCGGGGTGACGGGCTCGATCGCGGCCGTCAAGACGGTCGAACTGGCCCACGAACTGCGACGGCGAGGGGCCACAGTCCGCGGCGTGATGAGCGACAGCGCACAGGGGATCATCCACCCCTGGGCGCTCGAGTTCGCGACCGACAACGAGGTCGTCACGGAGATTACGGGTAGCGTCGAACACGTCGAACTCTGCGGAAACGACGGCTGGGCGGATGTCTTCCTGATCGCGCCAGCGACGGCCAATACGGTCGGCAAAATCGCGGGTGCGATCGACGATACGCCCGTGACGACGTGTGCGACGACTGCACTCGGAGCCGGAACCCCGATCGTGATCGCACCGGCGATGCACAAGCCGATGTACGACCACCCCGGCGTACTCGAGGCCATCGAGACCGTCGAGGACTGGGGCGTCGAGTTCGTCGACCCGCGAATCGAGGAGGGAAAAGCGAAGATCGCGACCGAGGAGGCGATCGTCTGTGAGACCGCCCGCGCGGCCGGCGACCGGCCGCTTGCGGACCAGCACGTCGTCATTACGAGCGGCGCGACGACCGAAGCCATCGATCCCGTGCGCGTCCTCACGAACCGATCGTCGGGAAAGATGGGCCGCGCCGTCGCCGCCGCCTGCTACGTTCGCGGTGCCGACGTGACGCTCGTCCACGACGGGGAATCCGTCCCCTACGCCGATGTCCGAAGCGTCGAAAGCGCCACGGAGATGCTCGAAACCACGCGAGACGTCTGCGCCGGCGGGTCCGGAGCCACCGCCGATGCCCTCGTCTCGGCCGCCGCCATCGGCGACTATACCGTCGAAACCAGTCCGGAGAAGATCCGCTCCGGACAGGATCTCACGCTCGATCTCGAACCCACCCCGAAGCTCATCGACGACCTTCGCGAGGCGTTCCCCGACCTGCCCATCGTCGGGTTCAAGACCGAAACGTCGGGTGACGACGCGAAGATGATCGATCAAGCTCGAGAGATGCTCGCGCGCGCTGAACTCGCGTTCGTCGTCGCGAACGATGCGAGCGTAATGGGTGCAGAGCAGACGCGCGCATTGCTCGTTCACGCAACGGATGTCGCCCACTTCGAGGGGGCGAAAGCGGCGCTAGGTGGGGAAATTGCGGATTCGATCGCGGCAGTGCTGGACAACGAGTCAACCAGTTGATGAATGCAAAGTGGGGCAGGAAAGTTATATAGGTGGCGTTCATCCCACTGAACTAACGCATTCAGTCTCGGCTGAATGCTCGCGGATTTGAACGGATAGAGGGGATTCGGAGTGGTTCAGCAACAACGGGATGATCGTATCGAACGCGGGTCGAGGGGTGGGGGAGCCGAGCGTGAACGTGACAATAAAGCAGAGGGATCTGGAGCGCGCGATGACTCGATATCCGATGGAACGGAAACGAAAACGGAAACGGGCGCTGCGGCGAACTCGACACGACAACGCGGGTCCGGGGACGCGTCTGCATCCGACTCGGCTGCGGGTGCTGACGCCGAGCCGGACCCCCTCTCGAAAGGCGAAGTCTTCGAAGTCCTGCGCAATCAGCGCCGGCGCTACGTCCTTCACTTTCTGAAACAGGACGGTCGGCCCGTTGAACTCGGCGACCTTGCACAGCAACTCGCGGCGTGGGAGTACGAGACCACCCTCGACGGCGTTACGTCCGCACAGCGAAAGCGCGTCTATACCACGCTTCAGCAGACGCATCTCCCGAAAATGGACGAGGTCGGCATTCTCCAGTTCGACTCCGATCGCGGCGTTATCCGGGCGACCGACCGGACCCGAGATATCAGCGTCTATCTCGAAATCGTTCCCGGTCACGAGTTCGCCTGGCGGGAACTGTACCTGTCGCTGGGTGCGATCGGGTCGGCGCTGGTCGCCGCACTCTGGCTCGGAATCTATCCGCTCACGATGCTGTCGGATCTATCCTGGCTCGCACTCGTCTCGATAACGGTGACGGTAACGGCGGTCGTCCACATCTACCACGAGCGACATATGCGCCTCGGCCGCGGTGAGCAGCCGCCCGAACTCAGCTACGGGCCGGGAGAGTAACGACGTTCTGGGGTGCCGTGAAACGACCAGTCCGAACCCACACGCGACCGAACTCGTCGTCCCACTGGCACAACGAGTACGGGTGGGATTACTCGGCGATTCCGTAGGTGTCGTCGGTCCAGTCGCGCGTCGGAAGATCGTACACCGGCTGGTGGTGGTCGATCGCGTCGAGGCGATCGCGGTCGTCTTCGTCGAGCGTCCAGTCGAACAGGTCCAGATTCGAGCGAACGTGTTCGGGCGACGTAGACTTCGGCAGCACGACGATTTCGTTTTCGACGGCCCACTTGAGGACGATCTGGGCCGGCGATCGGTCGTACGCCGCCGCGATGTCCTGAACGGTTTCGTCGGCGAAGACTTCCGTTCGACCGAAGGGTGCAGCGGCCTCGATGACGGTTTCGGTTCCGCGGCAGTACTCGAGGAGCGCATCCTGCGTGTTCCAGGGGTGATACTCGACCTGGTTGACGGCGATCGGCACATCCGCGATATGGCGTGCACAACTGAGTTGGTACGCGTCGAAGTTCGACACGCCGATATTTCGAACCATTCCCTCGTCGTGAAGCGTCGCCATCGCATCTAGGGTCTCGCGCAGCGAAATCGCCGGGTTGGGCCAGTGCACGAGGTACAGGTCCAGATACTCGGTCCCCAGTCGCTCTAGGGACGCCTCACAGGCGGCGATAACCGACTCGTAGTCGAGGTTTTTCGGGAGGACTTTCGACGTGAGAAAGATATCGTCGCGGTCGTACTCGGATAGTACGTCGCCGATTTCGCGTTCGTTCCGATAGCCCTCGGCGGTATCGATGTGACCGTAGCCAGCGTCTAAACCGGCTCGAACCGACTCGCGGACGGTGTCACCGTCGATATTCCAGGTCCCGATACCAACCAGCGGCAGTTCGTCGCCACTCGGAAGCGTCGTTGTCGGTGGACTCATCGGACGATGTTCACCGCAGCACGGCAAAACGATTCGGTTCGTCCACAGCCTTGCCATGAGTCGCGGTCGTCCGGTCGCTGTTCGTCTCGGCACTTCTCAGTACGGAGTGGCACTTTGCCACGTGGGGTTGACAACAGCTATAGTAGCCACTGCGAGTTACTGCACATCCGATCGCACGACGGCTATGGGAACGGTGTGTAATCGTTGCACCATCACTATATTCACACATCTGTTTCGACGGTTACGTGAGACGAACACGGTTCGACACCGGCATCACAACATGATTCAGCGACACACAGATACGTCCACCGACAGTTCTCACTCCCCTGATACACCACCACACTCCTCGAACGTATCGTCAACTTTTACTCCGCGTCCGTCCCACCCACGACATGGATCAGTTACAGCAGTCACTCCTCGACGCGCCGATCATCGAAAAGAACGGCTATCACTACTTCGTCCATCCCATCAGCGACGGCGTCCCCAAACTCGACCCCACACTCCTCCGAGAAATCGTCATCCGAATCATCCGCAAAGCCGAACTCGAAGAGGTCGATCGGATCGTTACCCCCGCTGCGATGGGTATCCACATCTCCACCGCCGTCTCGCTGATGACCGATATTCCGCTGACCGTGATCCGAAAGCGTCAGTACGGCCTCGACGACGAGGTCGCCATCTCCCAGAAAACCGGCTACTCGGAGAACGAGATGTACATCAACGACGTTCGCGAGGGCGAACACGTCCTCGTCCTCGACGACGTTCTCTCGACCGGCGGCACGCTCGCCTCCGTCCTCGAAGCACTCGACGAAATCGGTGCAGAAGTCGTCGATACCGTCGCCGTCATCAAGAAGGTCGGCGGCGAGAACAAAGTCGACGACGCCGGCTATACCGTCAAGACGCTGATCAACGTCGATGTCGTCGACGGCGAGGTCGTCATCGTCGACGAAGACGGCGACTTCTAGTCCTTCTACGTCGCTTGTCGATCGAGTGGCTGTCTACCTGAACGCGGAAGTCACACCGCCGTCGAGACGAGTGCAGCCGGCTGTCACTGGCGATTCTCAACTCGGTGCTCTCACGTGCTGCTATCGACGCCGACACTCCCCGATCACGGTACCAGCGGGGCGTACTCCTCGTGTTTGAACGAGCCGAGTACCGTCTTATCGAGCGTCCTCACGTGTGTATAGAGTTCACCTTCCTCGTTGGCAGCGGCGACCATACCCGGAACGTGGCGGCGTTCGTACTGGCCCGCAAGCAAGATTGCAGTCTCGCTTTCGGGATCGAGGAGTTCGACCACGAGGAAGACGGCACCATCGACTTCGTTTCGGTAGGCTTCGTACCGCGGGAACTCGCCGCGTTCGAAGGCGTTCGTGAACGAGTCTGCGTGGTTGTCCGCGATAACAAAGAAGAGTCCGTATCGATCGTCGTGTTTCTTGCCAGCGTCCCGGCTGACTGCTGCGGTTTGGAGGGCCGGAATAGCGACGGTGTCCCAGCCGTTTTCCTGCCGCTGTTGTTCGAGAGCAGACAGGTCTTCGGTGGTCTGCACCCAGGCGTTCTTGATCGCAGTCCCGCTGACTGGCTCTCGCTGCTGAGTGAACTCGTCATCCCCGATTTGTGTCATACACCTCGTTGGGCACAGCAGTGGGATAACTCTTTTCACGCCTACACACTGGTCTCCGGTATTCTGGCCGTATCACGGCACTCTTTCTTTCTGAAAGTGGCTCCGCTCAGTGAGACACTCCTTTCGAGAGACAGCGGATCAAGACCGTCACGGGGTCAGGTGGTAACGAGCGGGCCGTCGGTCAGATACCGAACACCGCCTCCATCAGATAGGAGATCAGTAAAACTGCGAGGCTCCCGAAGAAGAGTTTCCCGGCTGGATTGATCCGGTCCTCCGGCGGCGGTGCTGGAAACCACCGCTTCGGCGGAAGGGATGCGACGAGTGCCTGAAACCGCGTCTGATCCGCCGTTTCCGGAATCGAATCACCAGAGACACCGGAGAGAGCCGCGTCGTCCTCGAGATCGGATGGCGACCGTGGCCACAGCCGAGCCGTGGTATATCCGAGGAGAATGAAGCCCACGAAGAACAATACGAGTTTCGCCCGTGAGAGGCCACCACCGGTTATCAGCCCCAAGACGACAGCGCAGATCGTGCTGATCGCGGCGACCGCGCCGGCATACGTCAGCGCATCGATCAAGACGAGAAGCCGAGTTCGGTGCTGTGATTGGGATTGAGACTGTGACGGAGGGTCCGAGTTCATGTGAGATGATGGAGGGGCGTCTTGTAATCGTAGTACAGCGACAGCTGTGAAACTGCCGCTACGGAGCCACGACGTTACCGATGTCGATCATCGAGAACGTGCTCCGGTTTTCGGTAGTCGGCATCGGAATCGTGGCGGTGACAGAGGCTCCGACGGCCGGAGGGACTGACGACGTGGTAGTCGGGTTCGACCGGCTCTTCTGCGTCCGCGTCGTTCGCCTCGTCGGCACCGTCAGGCGCGTGACCCTCGCAGACGCTGCCGAACTCCGCACCGAGCAGGTCGAGCGCTGCCTGTTCGTTGCCACCGCGGGCGAGTTCAGCGGCGTCGTCGAGAACCTCTTCGACGGCCGGCGGCACCACCTGATCGTCGAACAGTTCGGCGTAGATTTCGTCGATCGTCCCGAAGTGGGGCTCCTTGCCGAGCAGTTCTCTGATGCGGTCGGTGACCGACTTTTCCGTGCGATCCCGCTCGCGAAGGACTTCTCGAAGCGTATCGAGTTGGTGCCAGAGTTCGTTGTCGAGGTCCTGGTACTCCGGCGGTCGGATACGGGCCGGACAGCGAGTGCTGAACGGGCATCCAGACGGCGGGAATCGCGGACTCGGCGGCGTTCCCTGAAGCGTGATCCGGTCCTTGTGGGCGGTCGGATCGGGCTCCGGAATCGCCGAGAGCAGCGAGTGCGTGTAGGGATTTGCCGGATTGGAGAACAGTTCCTCCGTCGGCCCGATCTCCATGATGTTCCCGAGATACATGACCGCAACCCGGTCACAGATGTGGCGCACGACCGAGAGGTCGTGGGCGATAAAGAGGTACGTCAGCCCGAACTCCTCTTGCAAGTCCTCGAGCAGGTTGATTACCTCTGCCTGGACTGAGACGTCCAGCGCGGAGACCGGTTCGTCCAGCACGATGAACTCGGGCTCGAGCGTCAGCGTGCGTGCGATCCCGATCCGTTGGCGCTGTCCACCGGAGAACTGGTGTGGGTACCGGTAGTAGTGTTCCCGCTGGAGGCCGACGGTATCGAGTAGTTCCTTGACGTGCTGGCGGCGCTCCCGCGGCGTCTTCCAGCTGTGAACGTCGAGCGGTTCGCGGACGATCTCGCCGATCGTCATCCGGTCGTTGAGACTGGAGTCCGGATCCTGGAACACCATCTGTGCGTTGCGCCGCCAGTCTTTGAGGTCGGCTCCCGACAGCGTCGTGATGTCCGTCCCGTCGAAGCGGATTTCGCCGCCGGTCGCGGATTCGAGTTGGATGAGCGTTCGCCCGAGCGTACTCTTCCCGCAGCCGGATTCGCCGACCAGCCCGAGCGTTTCGCCGCGTTTGATGTCGAAACTGACACCGTCGACGGCCTTGACTGGGGTCCCGCCGAGTAGCCCATCGCCTTCGTAGTAAGTTCGTAGGTTGCGGACCTCGACCATGACATCCGAATCCTGGCGTGAGCCCGTGTCTACGTCCGCTTCTGCCGTACCCGTCTCGAGGGCGTTTTGACTCATCGGTCATCACCTCGTGGCGTTTCGGTTTCTGTGTCTGTCGCAGCGTCGGCACTCCCGCCCATCGCCTCCACCTCTCCGGCCCCCTGGTCCGGGGTCCGACTGGACGGATGTGTAGCCGCCGTATACTCGTCGACATACAGGAGACAGGCAGTCGTATGCGCCGCCTGCTCGTCCTCGGGATGTCCATCGCCGACGGGAACCGTCTCGGGATGAACGGCCTCACAGTCGCCGAACGCCTTCGGACAGCGAGGGGCAAACCGGCAGTACGTCGCGGGTTCGTTCGGCGTCGGAACGTTCCCCTCGATCGTCTGCAGGCGCTCTCCCTGTTGTCGTCCCGGAATCGACTCCAGCAACCCCTGAGTGTAGGGGTGTTTCGGATCGCCGAACAGCGAATGGACGCCGGCCGTTTCGACGATTTCGCCCGCGTACATGACGTTCACGCGATCCGTCACCTCCGCGATCACACCCATGTCGTGGGTGATAAACAGGATACCGAGGTCGCGTTCGTGCTGGAGTTCCTTGAGCAGGTCGAGGATCTGAGCCTGAATGGTCACGTCCAGTGCCGTCGTCGGCTCGTCACAGATCAGTACCTCCGGATCGCACGCAAGCGCCATCGCGATGACCGCACGCTGGCGCATCCCGCCGGAGAACTGGTGGGGATACTCGGTCACGCGCCGTCGCGCGTCCGGAATCCCGACCGCCTCGAGCAACTCGACTGCCTCTTCCGTTGCCGCCTGCCCGGAGAGATCCTGGTGGAGCCGCAACGTTTCCTCGAGTTGGTTCCCGACCGTGTAGACCGGGTTCAGACTCGTCAGCGGATCCTGGAACACCATCGAAATCCGGCCGCCGCGCATCTTCCGCTGAATCTCGCCGGTACACCGCGTGAGT
Source organism: Natrialba aegyptia DSM 13077 (assembly GCF_000337535.1). GTDB lineage: Archaea > Halobacteriota > Halobacteria > Halobacteriales > Natrialbaceae > Natrialba > Natrialba aegyptia. The sequence goes on along the minus strand of NZ_AOIP01000015.1, from coordinate 14,226 downwards.
TCGACGAACCCATCCGTAATCGACTCGGGATCGTCGGTACCGCCGTCGCGGACAAAGACGCACTCGTCCGCGCCGATGAACTCGAGCGTGTCGCCGTAGGCACCGACGAAGTCCTCGAGTGTCGCTTCCTCGCGGTCGTCGTAGCCGAACGTCGACGGCGTCGCGTCGATTTCGGGATGGTCGAACAGCGAGGTCGGGTCGTGTTCGGCCTCGAGTTCATCGAGGCTGACGGTTCGGCCGGCGAACGTGGTGGCGAACGATCGGAGCGTTGGGACGTGCTGGAAGCGGATACTGCTGCCTTCCAGTATGTGTCCGGGGGAATCGACGAGGCCCATAATCGAGCGGGCGGTGACGCTTTTTCCGGAGCCGCTCTCGCCGACGACGCCGACGGTTTCGCCGGGGCGGATGTCGAAGTCGACGCCGTCGACAGCCCGGATGACCTCCTTGTCGGTGAAGAAGGAAGTCTGGAGGTTTCTGACGGTGATGATCGGGTCGTTCCGGTCACCGGCTGTCGTCGTGGCGTTCGACGCTGCCGTCGCGGTTGTGTCTAGTGTCGATGTTGCCGTTGACTGTGCATCCGCCGTTGGATTAGATTCCATTGCCATTATCCACCACCTCCGGTAGCGGCGGCAGCACTACCGTCGCCGCTATCGCTCTGTGGGTCGATTGCGTCGCGGATGCCGTCGCCGAGCGCGTTGAACCCGGTCACCAGGAAGACGACCAGGAGTCCGGGAAGCGTAGCGACGTGCCACGAAGACGTCGAAACGTACGACTTGCCTTCGAAGACTGCCCGACCCCATTCGGGCGTCGGTGCCTGTACACCGAATCCGAGATACGAGAGGGCAGCAACACCGATGATGACGCCGCCGAGCGAGAGCGAGGCGTAGATGAGCATGTAGCCGGCGATGTACGGCGACATGTGTTTTCGCATGGTCGCCGCCGGACTCTGCCCGTAGCTCTTTGCGGCGTCGATCCACTCCTGTTCGGAAACCTGGAGTGCGGGTCCGCGGACCGAGCGCCACAGTAGCGGCCAGCCGGTCCCGGCGAAGATCAGCGCGAGGAGTAAGCCCCCATCGTAAATCTCCGCGATCGGATGGTTCGCCTGCATGAACAGCACCGAGAGTAACAGGACCAGTAACAGCCGTGGGAGCGCGATCACCGAGTCACTGGCGATGATCGCCAGTAGATCAGCGACGCCCTTGTAGTAGGCCGTGATCAGTGCGAGTACCGTCGCAACGACTGCCATCAGGACCGTGGCAAGGAGTCCGATGACGAGTGAAACCTGTGCACCGTACGCGAGGAAGGTAAACAGATCCTTCCCGTCCGTATTCGTTCCGAACGGATGGAAGCGATCGTAGTCGTCGTAGCTCATCAGTCCGACGTTCTCGTCGCCACCCTGCGAGCGACTGTTCATATTCGCATCGCCGTGCGTGATCGATTGAACTCCATCGTCACCGTAGTACTGGATCTCGTTCCCATACGGACTGTAGAGGTTCGCTTCGGCCGTCACCGGACTCACAGCCGGAGCCCAAAGCGCCATTACGACGAACATGAACACGACGACGAAGCCGAAGACTCCCCAGTAGTGGGTCCGCAGGCGATTGATACTATCGTCACGCGGTGTCCAATCCGCCTCGCGGTAGTGTTCGCGGAAGATTTCGTAGCCCTTCCAGAGCCAGGCGAGCCAGGTCAGAGCGTATGCGTAGACGACGAGCACACGAAGCGCCCACGCCCACGCAGGCGAGAGGCCGAGGAACGTCCCTTCCCAACTTCCGTCCGGCAGCTGGTAGCCCTGGTTTGGAATGACCTCTCGGCTCGTAATCGTCGTCAGCGACCCGACTGCTTCGACACCGCGCGTAAGGACGCTGATGAGCATCTCGAAGAGCCCGCCGACGGGTGTCCAGACGAGCGCAGCGGCGACGATCACAAGCAGCCCGGTCACGAGCAGTCGTTCGAGGATATCTTCACGACCCGTACTCACGTCGATTCCAAGTCGGTCGACGAGCGACCACGGGATGAACAGCCACTTGACGACGATGGCGACGATTCCCAGCAGGATGAACGCCGTGATTACGAAGGCAGCGATGCCAGCACCGGCTCCGAATGAACTGGCAACAGCTCCTCGTACTGAACTCGGAATCGTTACGACCATATCGACCATCAATCCTATCGCACCGCCCAGTCGGAGAACGCCATCGGCGATCCGGCCCAGTTCGAGTGCAATCAGGACGAACGCACCAACCAGCCAAAGCAAGGCTGGCCGTGGATTTGCAGCGATACGGTCCCGCAGTGTCGTGTCGTCGAATTCGTTCATACTCATCTATTCGTACCCCACGCGTGGATCCAGGATCGTATAGAGGAAGTCCTGGATGATGTTTACCGAGACGATCAGGATGATGAAGACGAACATCAACGATCCGACCAGCGGAAGATCACCCTGGATCGATGCCTGGTAGAACAGGTATCCGATTCCGTTGATGCCGAAGATGACCTCGACGATGACCGAGCCGCCGATCAGGATGAACGCCTCGTTGGTGATGATCGGGACGAGCGGAACCAGTGCGTTCCGGAAGACGTGCTTCCAGACGATGGCCCGACTCCGAAGTCCCTTCGCCTTTGCAGTCTCGACGTAATTCGAGTTAATCGTCTCGAGAACGGCAGTGCGTCCGATTCGCATCTCGTTCCCCATCGCAGCCGAGCCCAGAACGACCGCAGGGGGCAAGATCTGTTTAATCGAGGCTGCGAGTGTTATCGGTGAGAAGTAAAACCCGATCGGGATGCTGAGCGCCCCGAGTGAGACCCAGTCGGTGACCGCGATGAAGTTAAGCGGCGGTTGCCCGATGAGTCCGGGAACGGTCACACCGATCGTGTTCCAGTCTATTCCGAAGAAGAACTTCTCGGACTGGCGTAAGACGGCGAGGAAGATGATCGCCAGCCAGAAGTTCGGCATCGCACGCCAGACGATTCCGCCGAACGACGCGAGGTAATCCCCCCCAGTGTTTGGATTCAGCCCGGCGTAGAAGCCGAGCGGCACGCCGACGAAAATCGCGATCAGGACTGACCAGAACCCGAGCCAGAGCGTCCGCGGCGCGTAGGTGGTGAGCAATTCACCGACGCTCGTACTCGGTTGGATGACCCAGGACTGACCCAGGTTGAGCGTCAGCATCCCGACGATGAAGTCGATATACTGCCGCCAGAGTGGTTCATTGAGACCGAGCCGCTGCTCGATCCGTGCGCGGTTCGCGGCCCCCCCTTCGGGACCGATAATAGCGGCAACGGGGTCGATCGGGCCCATTCGTACGATGACGAACGTAATCGTGAGCCCGAAGAGGACGACGGGGATCGACAGGAGCAGCCGACGGAAGAAGTACCGCCAGCGGCTCACGGGTGACCACCCGTCTGCAACATGTGCATCATGTGTCGTACTATAGATGGTTCGAGCATTCCTGGATTATAAACCTCCCTATTATCGTTGACAGCAATGACCACGGCCGGGTCAGGGAGCAACCCGAAGCCGCGTCACCGAATAGCAATCGTTACTCCAGCGTGACGCTGTTGTACCGCTGCTGGTAGTCCCCCATCGCGCCGAACGGTTCGATGTCGACGTGATCGTAAGCGAACTGTTCGCGGGTGTCGTGATACAGTGGCAGCATGATCGCATCGTCCCAAATTGCCTCTTCCATCTCGATGTAGGCCTCGTTACGCGCTTCCTGGCCTTCTTCCGGCTCGGGATTCGCTTCGACCTGTTCCCACGCTTCCTGGGCCTTTCTCGAAGCGTCCGAGTCCTCCGCGTGCCAGTCGAGATAGTAGCCGTTCGTTTCCGTCGGCATCCGCGAGGTATCGGTGTTTTCCGGCTCGAAGCCGAACATCCCGTAGTCCGCTGCCGGCCAGCTCCAGGTCCATCCGAGCGAGAAGAAGTCGAGGTTTCCGTTCTCACCACGCTCTTGAAGCGTCGAGAACGGCGTTTCCTCCAGTTGCAGGGAGACACCGATCCCGTCGAGCCTGTCACGAAGATTTCGACCAGCCTCTTGGAACACTTCGCTCTCGTAGGTCGTCAACGTCATCTCGAACGGATCGTCCTTGGTATAACCGGCGTCCGCGAGGAGTTCCTCTGCAGTATCTCGCTGGCTCTCGTTCATCCCGTAGGGATAGTCCTGAATGAACTCTTCGCGACGCTCCGCCCCGCCCGGGAACGCACCCGGCGGCGTGAACGTGTACGCCTCCTCACCGCGACCCTGGAAAATCTCCTGGACTAAATCCTCGCGGTTAAGAACGTGTGCAACTGCCTGTCGAACTGGACGCGGAACTGCCGTCGCATTGAACGCGAAGTAGTACGTCGATAGCTGAGGGACGCCGACGTAGTCAAGTTCTTCCCCGTTTTCGACCGGGCCATACGTTCCGATTTCGCGCCCGAGGTCGTCCGTTTCGGCGTCGACCAGATCCGCATCGTACTCGGAGGTCGGAATACGGAAGAAGTCCGCATTTTCGTTCATCGCGTAGGTAAAGCGTGCACTGTCGTCTTCGATGATCTGCCAGTGAACGCCGTTAATGTTCGCCACGCTTCCGTGGTAGTCCTCGAACGTGGAAACCTCCACTTCCGCGTTGGATTCCCAGGTTTCAAACTGGAACGGGCCCGTTCCAACCGGCTCGGAAGAAGCGAGCTCACTCTGGTCGTATTCGCCATCGTAGCCCTCGATATCGCCAACAATTCCCTCCGGGAGTGCGACGAACGAGTCGTATGCGAGGAGTTCAAGCGCGTTGGGATTCGGGGTCTCGAGTCGGATTTCTAACGTCCGGTCGTCAACCGCTTCGACGCCGATCGAGTCTGCAACGAGTTCGTCGTCGCCGTTGGTCTCGTGCTCGACGTTGAGCATCGTCCCCTCGAGGAGGAAGTTCGACCGTTCACTGTGTTCGGATTCGGCGAGTCGCCGGAACGCGAAAACGAAGTCGTCCGCGGTCAGTTCGCTCCCGTTGTGATACGTCGCCTCTTTCAGCGTGAACGTGTAGGTCAGCAGGTCGTCGGAGATGTCGACTTCCTCAGCGAGGAGGTTCTCGACGGTCGTTTCACCGTTCTCGAAGTACGTCAGCCCCTCGTAGATCTGTTTGATAACCTCACCCGAGGCTGTATCCGTGGACTGGATCGGATCCAACGAAGTAACCGTCGAATTGATAGTGTTTAGCACATTCTCGCTGTCTCCCTCGTTGGGATTGTCACCGGAAATACATCCGGCAACGGTTGCCATCGCTGCACCTGCCCCGGCCGCCTTCAGGAACGTACGCCGGGATTTATCGATTTCATTCGCCATTTCGACTGACACCAGATGCTCATATGGCATAAAATTTTGTTTTGGATTCGGTGTGGTACCATTACGTGAACACAATTGTCCATTGATGTAGAATATTCAACGATGATTGTTCCCTAAATAAGGTCGTTTGACCGAGTTCACCCCCGAGCTGGTGTGAATTAGCGGGTGAATATGACATGGGAACTGCTCGCGCGCACCTCGGTAAAATCTCCCCAATCCCACCGATATTCATTCACAATGTATTGTGTGTTTCTTCTCTCTCAAGAATATATTGTCCGATGTTCGTGATCTGTAATGAGATATTTTAGGACGGATAGGCATCAAAAGACGCTATTTATAGTCACGCCAATATCATATTGAATAACAAATACTAACTTATTTATATCTGTGATTGGTCCACAGTTACATGGTGGAGAATAACAAACGATACCGAAACGGTATCAATCGTCGCCGTATGCTGCAGGGCCTTACTGCAGCAGGCGTGATCGGTGCTGCCGGTTGTCTCGGTAGCGACAGCGGGGGAGGAAACGGATATGCTGCTGCAGACACGACGGATGCCGAATCGCTGAACTTCATTCAGGTGTCCGATCAGAACACCAGCGATCGCCTTGCGTTGACGATGGACAGTGCCTACACCATCACCAGCGATACCCAACTCTTCCCGCTCTGGTTGGATGTCGAGGACACCGGCGACTCGCAGGTGTACGTCGCGACCCTTCGGGACAACCTCCAGTGGGGCGGTGACTACGGTCAGATGACCGCCGAAGACTGGGTGTATCTGATCCAGGAAGTCCACCAGGGAACGGACAACTGGGCGCTCTCCGAGGCCGCCGGCAACTGGGCGGGGGTCACCGTCGAACAGACCGGCGAACTCGAGTTCCAGATCGAACTCGAACGTCCGAACGCCGACTGGCCGTTCGAGCCGGTCCTCTGGGGATCGTACTGTCTGCCGAAAGGGCTCCTCGAACCGTACGTCGACGAGCAGGACGGAGAGGGTCTCGATCAGGACGACGAGATTCAAGAACTCGCGTACACCGGGAATCTGGGTGCTTATACTTTCGAGCGCTGGGAGCGTGGCTCAGAGTTCACCGCGGTCAAAAACGACGACTACTACATGACCGAGCTCGACGCCGAGGACTTCCCTGATTACGTGAGCGAGGAGGAGATAGAAGCCTGGCAGACCGCGCCGAATTTCGAGGAGTACACCTGGCATACAATGAGCGAGGAAAGTCCCCGGATGACCGCCCTGGAACAGGGCGAAATCGACCAAACGAACGTCCCATCGACCCGTGTCGAACGGTTCGAGGGGCAGTCTGACGTCGAGATCATGGAAGTGCCGTACTCGTATCTGACGATTCTCGCGTACAACCAGCGGATGAACGGCTGGGAGGAACTACGCACGCGCGAAGTCCGTCAGGCGTTGTCGATGGCCATCGACAAGGTCGAAATCACCGAAAACATTCTCCGCGGCTACGCCGAAACCGCTCACACGTTCCAGCCACACTGGTCCGAGTGGTACGACGAATCGGAGGTCACGCAGTTCGGCGAGGGCGACAGCTACGACCCGGCTGGCGCTCGCGACCTCCTCGAAGCCAACCTGAGCTCGGACTACGGCTACGATGGCGATACCCTCGTCGGACCCGACGGCGAGCAGGTCACGCTCACGCTGGTCTACTCCCGCGGCACCGAAGCCACGGAGACGACGGCCGAGTTCATGGGCGAGGAACTGTCCGCTCTCGGCATCAACATCGAGTTCGAGTCGGTTTCCTTCGACCAGCTGATTCCGAACTACGTGCAGAACTCGTGGCAGGGCACGGAGGACGAGCAGCCGTGGACCGGCGGGCCGAACAACGACGGTCCGCGGGACAATTCCGCGAGTTCGGAGGACTGGGATCTGATGTACGGGATCAATTTCAACACGTATCCACGGACCCCGGCGGCGATCGATGCGTTCTGGACGGAACGGGCCCCAACGAACTACTACGGCTACGTTCCGGACGAAGATTTGGCATCGATGTTCGAGACCGTACGGACCTCGACGGACCAGGCAGAACGCGAGGCGACCATGGCCGAAATCTTCGGTATTTTGAGCGAGGACCAGCCGGTCAATTTCGTCTCGATGAGCGACGATATTATCGGCTATCGCAGCCGCGTTGACGGCCCCAAAGAGGAGTTCGGGCAGTCGTGGAACGATCGCACCTGGGCCTTCGACGAGGCGTAGAGTCCCACATTGTGATCGATATTTACCCTGTGATATGATCAGATTTGCATTCGACCCGCTCGGTGATGGCTCGTGAGTATGGCAACCTACATTCTGCGTCGCGTCGCGTGGGCGGTCGTCGCGTCGGTGATCGTCCTGACGCTAACGTTCTTGCTGCTTTACTTCACCCCGGACACGCAGCTCGCTGAACTCCAGTTTCAGGCGGCACAGGCCGGGGACGATCCCGAGGCGATCGGCGCCGCGTACGAGAGCTACCACGGCTACGATCAGCCGATTCACGTCCAGTATATAGAGTACATGGGCAACATGCTCTCGCTCGACTGGGGATGGTCGGAAACGCGCTCGCAGCCGGTGACGACGGCGATAGCGGAGGCAATCCCGTACTCGATGATGTACGCCGTACCGTCGGTTCTCATTTCGTCGGTGCTCGGGGTTGCGATCGGCCTGTACTCCGCGACGAACCAGTACACACGCGGGGACTACGCAGCGACGTTCTTTGCCTTCTTCGGGCTGAGCATCCCGGACTTCTGGTTCGGGATCGTGCTCTTCGTACTCTTCAGCGGCATGTTGGGCTGGGTACCGATCATCTTCGATACGACGGCCGCGACGTTCTCGCTCGAAAACCTGGCACAGTTTATACTGCCGATCGTTGTCCTGACGTTGAGTTCGATCGCGAGTCTGATGCGGTACTCGCGGGCGGAGGCGCTCGAGTACGTCGAAGCCGAGTTCGTCAAGACGGCGAAGGCGAAGGGGGTTGGAGACTGGCGCGTGCTCACTCGCCATATTTTCCGGCCCGCGTCGGTGCCGATTGCGACGATCCTTGTCGGGGACTTGCTGGGGATCATCCTCGTCTCGTCGTACCTGATCGAGGTCGTCTTTGGCATTCCCGGACTGGGAACGCTGAGTTTCGAGGCGATTATGAATCAAGATACGTCGCTCGTGATGGGGACCGTGTTGCTACCGGCGTTTCTGACGATCATCGGAAATCTGGCGCAGGATATCGCCTATACGATACTCGATCCGCGTATCGAGTACGGTGATTCCTGATGGCGGTCGATAACGAGCCGCGGGAAACGTTCGAGGATGTCGATTGGGACGATATCGACGAAACGACGCGAGCGTTCTCGCGCAAGACGATCGTCACAATCGGCGCATATATGCTGTTCGCTGTCGGTCTCCTCTACGACTACGTCCTCAAACCCCCCAGGGCCGACACGATCGAACCGCTCGGGATCAGCCTCCAGGCGCTCGACTGGCTGTACATTCTGACGCTGCTGACGATTCTCGTCGGCGTCGTCGTACCACTGTACGAGAACGGGCGCATGACGAGGTACTACTGGCAGCAGTTTCGAAAGAACAGGGCGGCGGTTGCCAGCCTCATCTATCTGGGCGTGATCTTTCTCATCGGCTCGATCGGACCGCGATTCCTCGAGCAGCCGACCGTCGATCCGAGCAACGCCTACCAGCCGCCGGTCTTTACGTCGGCCCCCAACTGGCTCCCCGTCGAGTGTGCTGGCGAGGTTGCCGGCGGGAGCTGTCACGGCACCTGGGCACATCCGTTCGGAACGACCCACGAGGGCAAGGATATCCTCGTCTCGGTCATCTACGGCATGGAGGTCAGCATGCAAGTCGGCCTGATCGCCGCGCTGATCACGATTACCATCGCGGCTATCGTCGGCGTGAGCGCCGCCTACTTCGGCGGTTGGATCGACGCCGCCCTCATGCGATACGTCGACATCCAGATTACGTTCCCGACGTTCTTCCTGTACCTCATGATCGTCTACCTCTACGGTGGGAGTCTCTTCAGTATGATCGTCATCTTCGGGCTACTCGGATGGGGCGGCATCGCTCGCATCGTCCGCAGTGAGGCACTCCAACGTCGCGAGGAAGAATACGTCTTGGCGGCGAAAAACGCCGGCGCGAGCGGCTACTGGACGATGCGTCGTCACCTCCTGCCGAACGTCTCTAACAGCGTCATCACGGCCGTGACCCTGTTGATACCCAGCCTTATCCTCTTCGAGGCGAGTCTGGCGTTTCTCGGCCTCGGCGATCCGACGGTCCCCTCGTGGGGCGAAGTCATCGCCTCTGGGAGATCCGATCTACCGAACGCCTGGTGGGTCTCGACGATTCCCGGAATCTTCCTGTTCTTTACGATTCTCGCGTTCAACTTCGTCGGAGACGCACTCCGTGACGCGCTGGACCCACGTGCGGATGGTGGTGACAAATGACAATGGCCACAAACCGACCGGACAACGCGACCCATCCGCCCCACACTGACCAGACGCCGTCGACACCGACTACCGACGGTTCCACAGCAACGAATCGTTCGACACCAGCTAGTATCACCAACGCAAACGCACGCGGAAACAAAACAATCATGAACTCGAATACGAGTGCGGCCTCCCCGGCACGTGACAGTACCGCAGCCGAATCGTCTTCCGACGCGAAACCCGACGAGGTGCTGCTCACCGTCGAAAATTTGAGAACGGTGTTCGATACCGACGACGGAACGGTGCACGCAGTCGACGGGGTCGATTTCACCGTGCAACGCGGTGAAACGGTCTGTATCGTCGGCGAAAGCGGCAGCGGAAAGACGGTAACGAGCGAGTCGATCACCCAACTCTTCAAGAGTCCGCCTGGATCGATCGCCGACGGTTCAGTCGTCTTCGACGGCATCGACCTCGCGTCGCGAACCGAGGACGAACTCACCGATATCCGCGGGGCGAGGATCAGCCACATCTTCCAGAACCCGCAGGGTGCACTCAATCCGGTCTACACCGTCGGCTGGCAACTCGTCGAAGCGATCCAGCTCCACCGAAACGTCGACGATGACGCCGCTCGCGAGGACGCCATCAACCTTCTCAATCGCGTCGGCATTCCCGAAGCGAGTTCACGTCTCGATGATTATCCCCACGAGCTAAGCGGCGGGATGAAACAGCGAGTGATGATCGCTATGGCGCTTGCGTGCCAACCGGATCTGCTCATTGCGGACGAGCCGACGACGGCGCTGGACGTGACCATTCAGGCTCAGATCCTCAAACTCCTCCGGGAGCTACAGGCCGACTCTGGGATGAGCATCGTCTTTATCACGCACGATCTCGGCGTCGTCGCCGAAATCGCGGACCGCGTCGTCGTCATGTACGCCGGGAAGGTGATGGAACGGGGCAGCGTCTACGATGTCTTCGAGTCGCCGTCCCATCCGTACACGAAGGCATTGCTCGAATGTCTTCCCGGACACGGATCGCTCGGTGGCATTCCGGGATCGCTTCCGGACCCGACGGCGCCGCCGACGGGCTGTCGGTTCGCAGACCGGTGTCCGTACGCGGTCGCGGAGTGTACGGTCGGCGAACAGCCGGTCTTCGAATCCGTCGGTAGAGAGGTCCAGAACGAAGGCATCGAGCACGAAGTATCGTGTATTCATTACCGGTCAACTGATGATCCGTCCGTCCTCGATCAGCTCGGCTCCGACCGATCATCGACGCCGCAGGAACGGCCATCCGGTCAGACAGGTGGCAGTCGAGATAGTGATACGGATAGGGATGGGGATGGAGATGGAGATGGAGATGGGGATAGGGGTGTCACCCGTGAGTGACCAGCCGGCTGCAGCTCGGACCGAAGCGCCGCTGCTCTCGGTACGAAACCTGACGAAACACTACCCGATCACGACGGGACTCCGTTCGAAAGAAGTCGGTCGCGTTCGCGCCGTCGACGGTATCGACTTCGATGTGTACCCGGGCGAAACCGTCGGAATCGTCGGTGAGAGCGGCTGTGGGAAATCGACTGCCGCGAGTTCACTGATCCGGCTCGAGGAGCCGACCGAGGGGACGGTTCGATTCGACGGGGAAGACATCACTCAGTACGATCAGGCGGAACTGAAGGCGTTCCGACGGCGGGTGCAGATGATCTTCCAGGACCCGGAATCGAGTTTCGATCCGCGAATGAGTATCGGCGAGGCGATCGCCGAACCACTGGCCGTACAGGGCCTGTCGGACGCGAGTCGGCGGCGCGAGATCGTCGCGGATCTGCTCGAACGGGTGGGACTAGCAGCGGGGGATGCGGATCGGTATCCGCACGAACTCAGCGGCGGACAGAAACAGCGAGTCGGCCTTGCACGGGCGCTCTCGATGAACCCCGATATGATTATCGCCGACGAACCGGTGTCCGCGCTCGACGTTTCGATCCAATCCGAGATTCTGGCGTTGATGACCGACCTGCAGGAGACCTTCGGGCTGAGTATCCTGCTCATCAGCCATAACCTGGCCGTTATCCGCCAGATCTGTGACCGAGTCGCCGTGATGTATCTCGGTGAAATCGTCGAACTCGGGACGGCGTCGGAAGTCTTTACGAACCCGCAGCATCCCTATACTCGAGCACTGCTGGCATCGATCCCGACCGCCGATCCGACGGACCGCGGGATGGGTATCGAACTCACCGGCGACGTGCCGAGTCCATCGAACCCACCGACCGGCTGTCGGTTCCACACCCGCTGCCCGGAACTCATTCAGCCCGAGAACTACGAGTTCGAGCAGTCGACCTGGCGACGCGTCATGGACCTGCGACAGAAACTCGATCAGGGTACCGTCGATGTCGATGCCATCCGTGAAGGAGTCGTCACCGAACGGGAATCCGACGAAACTCCCGACGACGTGTCCGCCACCGAAACGAAAGCCCGCCTCCGCGACGAGTTCGCCATCCCGCAATCGCTTGATGATTCCCGGGCAGAATCCGTCCTCGACGCGGCACTCGACGAGCTCGTCAGCGGCAATCCGGCGGCCGCCCGCGAGCGACTCGCAACCGAATTCGCGACACCCTGCGAGTCGCAGTCGCCGACGCTCGAGGACACGACAGCCGGACAGACCGCCTCCTGTCTTCGCCTCGAAAACGAACTGCCGCCGACTGAACTCGAGCAGACGGTGCGGTCGGATTGACCGTCACTCCGATATCATCTCCGAATCTCGGTGTGTTAGTCAGTAATTTCGCTCTTGCGGACCAGGAGAAGCGACAGCCAGGTATCACGAAAGGAGAACCGTACCCAAGACGGAGACCAGCCAGACTCCATCTCAAACGTCACTGATAGTACTAGCTCGCCGGCCGGGAACAGCTGGGTCCACGAGAGAGACGCTTTTGTCCGATACCAACGTCTGAACGGTGTAACTGATCCGAGTGACGAAACGAACTTGCCGGTCAGAAGTTTGCTCCGGCAGAAGTATAGCGGGAGGTAGATTTGAACTACCGGTCTGCGGGTTATGAGCCCGCCGGAATCTCCTGGCTATCCCATCCCGCTACCATATCGTAACCCGGTGTGCTAGTTAAGGGTTGTGATTCAACCGCCGTATGGGAGTTTCTACCGTTCATCGCGGTGGACCTGCCACGTGTAGAGACTCTCACAAGTGTAGTTGACGAAAAATCCCACACCGATCCCGAGGACGTTCGCCACTCCATACCAGAGCCCGGCGCTCTCGACCAGCAGCGTAAAGACGCCGAGTGTCACTAGAAACCCCAGGAATCGTACCCCGTTCGACCGCAGAAATCGCGTGCCCAGGGCTCGCAAGTGCATCTTGCCGTGGCTGGCGAACGTCCACCACTCGTTGAGGACGAAGATAACCACGATCGAGAGTTCCCAGGAGAGGGCTTTCCCCGGAACAGCTGAGACCTCCATCGCCTCAACCAGGAGGATTAGCGTGCCGATATCCACCGTTGCACCGACGAGTCCGACGCCGGCGAACTGGCGGAATCGCCTCGCCGAGAGAAGCGCACGAAGCCGCGTCCGGATTGTCTCAGCGAAAGAGTCGATCATCGTCGAATACCAGTTCCGGTTGCGCTCAGCACTCATTTTCGACGCGACCTCACTAACAGATCGTCGGGTTCCGGCTCGTAATTGCACGACAGACCGGCGCGCCGACTCAGACCGCGAGTTCACCTTGCGGTCGGACGACGTCGACGGCGTCAGCATCGACGCGTTCGACATCAAGGAAGTGAGGGATGAAGTTTCGGCGTTCGAAGTCCCCGTATTCGGATTCAGCGCCGACGGTACACCACAATTGGACCTCCTCGGGGCCGTGCCACTCGCCGTTTCGGTTGATCCCGAAACAGACCACTCGCTCACCGTCGACTTCGATGATCGCACCCTTCCTGATCCCGGGGTCGCCGTGGATGATGAGCTGTTTCATATGGACGAGTTCTCACGAGAGGAGATTAAACGCTTCGAACGCGTGCGCACACAAGAGAGCGAAAGGGAACGTGGGCGGCTTTCCCGGAGCGGATCCGACGACGAACCAAACGGGTTTTAAACGGCGCTATCTTAGCCCACGTCAAGTGAGATAACCATGCAGATGCCACGCCGATTCAATACGTATTGTCCGCACTGTAACGAACATCACGAACACGAAGTCGAGAAGTCCCGAACGGGTCGTTCCTCCGGCATGAAATGGGACGCTCGCCGAACCCGGCGCAACAGCGCAACGATCGGGAACTCGGGTCGCTTCTCGAAGGTTCCCGGCGGCGAAAAGCCCACCAAGAAGACCGACCTCAAGTACCGTTGCAGCGAGTGTGGTAAGGCCCACCTCCGTGAAGGATGGCGCGCCGGCCGACTCGAGTTCCAGGAGTGATTTCAATGGCAGGAAATTTCTACACCGTTCGCTGCAGTGACTGCGAAAACGAACAGACCTGTCTCTTATACACATCTCTGATGGCGCGAGG
>NZ_AOIP01000014.1 GCF_000337535.1 Natrialba aegyptia DSM 13077 | reverse complement strand
GTGTCTTCGTCGATCTCGAGGAGTACGAGGACAAGCGCGGCCTGATTCACATCTCCGAGGTCGCAAGCGGATGGATCAAGAACGTCCGCGACCACGTCCGCGAGGGCCAGATCGTCGTCTGTAAGGTCCTAGACGTCGACGAGGGGTCCCAGCAGATCGATCTCTCGCTCAAGGACGTCAACGATCACCAGCGCTCCGAGAAGATCCAGCAGTGGAAAAACGAGCAGAAGGCCGACAACTGGATGGATCTGGCCACGGGCGAGGAGATCGAAGACGAGGAATACACCGCGATCGCGAACGAACTGATCGGTGCTCACGGCAGCCTCTACGAGGGCTTCAAACAGGCCGCGATCCACGGCCACGAGGCGCTCGAAGACACCGAACTCACGGACGACGAGATCGACGCGCTCGTCGAAACCGCCCGCGAAAACGTCTCGGTGCCGTACGTCAACGTGACCGGCTACGTCGACCTCGAGAACCCGTCTGCAAGCGGCGTCGACGGGATCCGCGAGGCGCTGACCGCAGCCGAAGGAAACGGAGAGGTTCCAGAAGAGGTCGACCTCGACGTCACCTACGTCGGCGCACCCGAGTACCGCATCCGCGTGCAGGCACCCAACTACAAGACAGCCGAATCCCAACTCGAGGAGAGCGCCCAGCGTGCAATCGCTGCCATCGAGGGCCACGGCGGCGACGGCGAGTATCACCGCGATCCCCGAACGGACGAGGAGTAGTCGAACGCGGCCGAGACACCGATAGCGGGGTCAGACGCGGTCTTTGACCCCGGGCGTTCGGATCGACAGCATCGAATCGATCCACCGCTCCAGACGCACACCACTATAGATCCAATGAAATCCGACATCCGTGTCTGTTCGGCGTGGCGCGACCGACACGACCGACCGCGATACAGCCTGTCAGAAACGTGTCCCGACTGTGGCGCACCCACCGAGAACAGCGCCCCCGAACCCTTCAATCCGGAAGACCCCTACGGCGAGTACCGACGCGCTCTTAAACGTCGCAACCGCTGATAGGGTATGGACGAACTCGACATCGACGCGGTCGCCGAGGCTGCACTGGACGACCCCGTACTCGTCGAGGGGCTGCCGGGCGTCGGACACGTCGGCAAACTCGCCGTCGACCACCTGCTCGAAGAACTCGACGGCGAGAGTACGCTCGTTAGACGGGTGTACTCACACGAGTTCCCGCCGCAGGTGAGCATCGAGGGTGGCGTCTCCGAACTCACCTGCGTCGAGATTTACGCAATCTCGCCGGAAGAGGGCCGCGATCTACTTCTGTTGACCGGCGATCATCAGGCCCAGACCAACGAAGGCCACTACGTGCTGACGAGTGCCTTCCTCGATATCGCCGAAGAGTTCGGCGCGAGCGAAGTGTTCGCACTCGGCGGCGTGCCGACGGGTGAACTCATCGATGAGTATGCCGTCGTCGGCGCTGTCAGCGACGAGTCGATGCTCGGTGAACTCGAGGAAGCGGGCGTCGAGTTCAGGGAAGACGAGCCGGCGGGTGGCATCGTCGGTGTCTCGGGGCTGCTCTTGGGACTCGGCGAGCGCCGCGGATTTGAGGCCGCGTGTCTGATGGGTGAGACGAGCGGATATCTCGTCGACCCGAAGAGTGCGCGTGCCGTCCTCGAAGTGCTTGAGAACGTACTCGACATCGAACTGGACTACGAAACGCTCGACGAGCGGGCCGACGAGATGGAGGGCGTGATCGGCAAGATTCAGGAGATGGAGCAACAACAGCAGATGGACGTGCCGACGGACGACGATTTGCGCTACATCGGCTGAACTCGGTTGCGAGAGCCGTGCGGGGGGAGTTTCGGGCCGCAAGTAACAGCGCGGACATGTGTGCGTATCTGTGTACTTTTTGTAGATATTTTGTGAATTATATGCAGAAGGAGTGCGTGAGGTGGTAGATCGTTTCCATAGGAGGGGTCGTTCTAGGGAATCTATAAATCTTAGTTCCTATTATGGGAAGCGTTATCAACCCAATCCAATAATCATGTGATTGTAATGCAAAGAAACGCCCAAACACTTCTTAATAGCGACGAATGGACTACGATTCGTGATTTCGAGAACGAGGAGTCAGCGAACTCGATTTCCAAGTACGAGGCGAAATTCATCGCGAACGTCGAGAAGCAATATATCGAAAACGAAATCGTTCTCGTCAAAGAAACCCGCTCGATGGGCGGCGAACAGCTCTATCACATTCCAAAAACGGTTTTCGAGGGAATCGTCGACCAACTGCCGGCCCAGTGACGGAACGAGCTGCGGCGTCTCGCCGGCCCCTAGCCTTCGAGCACTTCGTAGGCGACATCGGCGTCACGGAGCGCATCGGTGACACGGCCGACGGCATCGGTGGTCGCGATTGCGGTGACATCGAGTCCGTGTTCGGCGGCGTCGGCGGCGACCTCGCCGACGGCGAACGTAACCGCGGGTTCGACGGCGGCCCGTCGGCAGGCGACGACGGCTTCGACGCCGGTTGCGACGACGAGTTCGGCGTCGTCGCAGGCGTCGGTCACGGTGGCCGCATCGATCGCTCGGCTACCGCCGGTTCGCACGGAGGGGACCTGGAACACCGTCACGGAGCCGGGTTCGAGTTCCATGACGCCCTCGAAACTCGTTACGCCGACGTCGGTGCCGGCTTCGGCGTCGGTGGTGGCGATGCCGGTTGCGGGTCCGTCGCCGCCGGGTGTGGCGTGAAGGTGGCCGTTGTCGAGCGAGAGCGAGACGGTATCGCCCTCTTCGATGTCGTCGGTGGCGATGTAGGCGTCCTCGCTCATCGCGGCGAGCACGTCGCCGGTGACGTGATCTGCGAAGCGACGGACGTTGTCGGCGGCGTGGAAAAGCCAGTCGACACCTTCGCGAGTGACGCGATAGCGCGAACGGCCTTCCTTCTCGACGAGCCCGTCGTCGACGAGTTCGCGAATGTACTCGCTGACGGCCTGGCTCGTGACGCCGACTTCCTCGGCGATCTCCCCCTGGCTGACGGCGGGCTGGCGCTCGGCGATCTGGACGAGGATCCGGAATCGCGTCGCGGCCCGTTTGTTGTCGAGGACGTCGACCATACGGTGCATTTTTCGAGGGGTGGCAAAAAGGTACGCGGTCGATACGCCGAACTGACGACGGGCGCTGCACTCGGTGCGCGGGTAGTGAAAGCTACAAGCGACTCGGTCCGGTAGTAACGGTAGTAAGTCATCGGAGCCCGTAGCCTGCACGGAAGATACCGAGCCACACGCCGGTGGCTCGAGTGCAGTCAGGTCGCAGGGACGACTGAACAAACTCATTAGGGTTCGACAGAGTCTGGAAAGTATGAACGACCGCCACGACGTGGTGATCGCCGGTGCCGGACCGGCCGGTGCCCAGTGTGCCCGTGACCTCGCGACGAGAGGCTACGATGTCGTCGTCCTCGAAACTGAGGTCGAAGAGGAGTTCCCGCGCCAGAGCAACAAGTCGACGGCGGGGACGTTCCCGTCGATGATGTCCGCGTTCGGCATTCCGGACGAGGTGGTGATGCAGTATACCGATAGCGTCGTCCTCGAATCGCCGACGGATTACTTCGTCAAAGAACAGTCCGGGGCGGTTCTCGAGTTCGCCGACTTCAAGCGGTTCCTCGTCGAGGAGGGCCAGACCGCGGGAGCGGAGTATCGCTTCGATTCGCGGGTTACGGCTCCGATCATGGAGGGCGGCGAGATCGTCGGTGTGACGTACAACGGCGACGAGGAGGTGTACGGCGAAATCATCGTCGATGCGACGGGACCGGCCGCACCGCTTGCGAAGAAACTCGGTGTGACGGACCTCAAGCGGACGAATCACGCGATCGGCATCGAGTACGAGTTCGAGGGAATCGACATCGATCGGCCCGGCTTCGCGGATCTCCACGATGCGATGATGCTGCGATTGGATCACGAGATCGCACCCGGCGGCTACTCGTGGATTTTCCACACCGGCGAGGATACGGCCAAGGTCGGCCTCTGTTACATTCAAAACGGGAGTCACGACCAGTACGCCCGTGACGGGTTCAGCATCGACGACTACCTCGATCACTGGGTCGAAACCGACCCGCGCTTTCGGGACGCAACCCGGTTCGACGAGAAACAACACCGCGGGTCGGCACACATCCAGATGCCGAACAAGTTACACACCGACCGCTTCATGGCGATCGGAGACACCGTGCCGACGGTCGATCCGCTCTGGGGCGAGGGGATCAACAAGTGTATGCAGTCCGGACGGATGGCCGCAGCCGCGGCCGATAGCTGCCTCAAGCATGGCAATATCGAGCCCACCGCAGAGAATCTCGAAGTCTACGAGACGCTCTGGCACCGCGAGGTCGCCCCGAACATGCAAAACCGACTGTGGATGACGAAACTCCTGTATCTCGCGGATAACGACCGCTACGACCGGCTGATGCAGGACCTGAACCGACTCGGTGACGACACGCTGGCGAAGGCAAACCGGGGGAACGTCCGCGCTATCTCCAACCTCCTCGGTCTCGAGGACGTGCCGCTGCTCGCCCAGTTCGCGAAACAGGAGTTCGGTTTCTGAGGGACAATCCGTCGGCAGCCGCCCGCATACGTATTCTGATTCCGCCAACTCAGACGCGTTCCGGGAGCCACCCGCCGTCGACTTCGACGTTCTCGCCGCTGATGTATCCCGAATCCGGGTCGAGGAAAAACAGCAGCGGCTGGATCAGATCGTCGAAACTCGCGGGACGATCGCGCGGCAGTTCCTCGGGGAACTCCTCGGAGTTCTCGACGACGTAGGGCGAAATCGCGTTGACGGTGATGCCGTCGTCTTGCGTCTCCGCAGCGAGCATCCGGGTGAACATTAATACGCCCGCTTTTGCGACGAAATACGGGAAGTTAACCGGGCTGACGAGCCCTTTCTCGCTCGAGGCGTAGCCGATGTTGACGATACGGCCGTACTCGCCGTCGCTGTCGCTGTCACTCTCGCGCATCGCCGGAAGCGCCCGCTTCGAGCAGAGATAGGTCCCGTTGAGATTGGTCTCGAGAACGCGGTTCCACGTTTCGAACTCGAGTTCATCCCAGCGGCGTGGTGCGAAGTCGCCGACGTTGTTGACGAGGATGTCGACGGGCCCGAGCTCGGATTCGACCGCGGCGAAGAGGCCGTCGACGCTGTCGGGATCGGTAACGTCGCCCTGGACGGTCATCGTGTCTTCGGCACCGCGGGAGCGCGCTTCCGCGGCGACTTCACGGGCAGCCTCGGCGCTCGTGTGGTAGTGAACGGCGGTTCGTGCGCCGTGGTCAGCCATCGAAAGCAGGAGCTCGCGTCCGATGCCGCGGGCGCTTCCCGTCACGAGGACTGTACGTCCATCGAGTGCTGGATCGTTCATACGGAGTTCTCATCGGGTGGGTGGAAAAATGGCTCGCCAGCGGGTTTCGGGAGGCGCTATCGGTGCTGTTTCTGGTCCCGCAGCGCCAGTTTGGACACCAGGTCTGACACTTAAGTAGGATGGCGAATATAGTCGAGACATGACGCTACAAACCGTCCTTCTCGCGGTTGGACCGGGTGATGCTGATCGAAGCGAGAAACTGGCAGAAACCGTCGTCGAAATCGCAGCGCCAGCGGGTGCGACGGTCGTTCTCGGCCACGTCTTTACCAGTTCCGAGTACGACGAGGTACTGACGCGCCTGGATTTCGATACTGAGGTGGCAGAGGACGATCCGGACGAAGTCGCGATGCGCCACTCGACGATCAGGGAATTACAGGAGACGCTCGACGAGTACGAGATCGACTACGAGACGCGAGGGGCCGTCGGCGACCACGGGCCAGCGATCGTCGACATGGCAACGGCAGTCGACGCCGATCGGGTCGTCGTCGGCGGACGGCGGCGGTCGCCGACGGGGAAGGCAGTCTTCGGCTCGACCGCACAGGAAGTACTCCTCTCGGCCCCCTGTCCGGTGACGTTCGTCCGGAGCGAGGACGAGTGAGTATCGCCGATCGTCGGTAGTCAGCCGATAACACGGGATGAAATCTGTCGCAGTCACTACTCGTTGTCGAGTACAATATGTGTAGTTAAGTAACGCCGCGGCGCTCATTCGAATAGGATGGTCTACTATGCGGGCGTCGATCTCGGCGCGACGAACGTCCGGGCGGCCGTCGCCGCGGACGACGGGACGACGATCGGCGTCAGTCGGAACGCCACACCACGTGGACCGACGGGAATCGACATTACGGAAGGCGTTCTTCGAACGCTTCGAGAAGCCTGCGGCGACGCCGGCGTCACGCCGGGCGAGGTCGTGGCCGCCGGTATCGGCTCGATCGGCCCGTTCGACCTCGCGGAGGGTGCCGTGATCGATCCGGCGAACCTCCCGGACTCGATCGACCGCATTCCGCTCACGGGACCGATCGAAAAGTTGCTCGATACCGACGAAGTCTACCTCCACAACGACACGACCGCCGGCGTCATCGGCGAGCGCTTTCACGCCGACCGCAACCCCGACGACATGGTCTACATCACCATCTCCTCGGGCGTCGGAGCCGGCATCTGCTGCGACGGCGAAATCCTCGGCGGCTGGGACGGCAACGCCGGCGAGGTCGGCCACTGCGTCGTCGACCCGCGCGGTCGCCTGACCTGCGGCTGCGGCCGCAACGGTCACTGGGAAGCCTACTGCTCGGGTAACGCCATTCCCGACTACGCACGCCTGCTCGCCGAGGACGACCCCACGATCTCGACCGACCTGCCGCTCGAGAGCCCCGACTTCACCGCCAAGGACGTCTTCGAGTTCGCCGGCGAAGACGAACTCGCCGATTACGTCATCGACCAACTGGCCCACTGGAACGCCATGGGGATAACGAACGTGATCCACTCGTTCGCGCCGATCATGATCTCCTTCGGCGGAGCCGTCGCCCTCCACAACGAAGCGTTGGTCGTCGACCCGATTCGCGACCGCGTCTCCGACATGGTGATGACGAACGTCCCCGAAATTCGAGTGACCGACCACGGCGACGACGTCGTTCTCGAAGGCGCGATCGCGAGCGCACTGACGCAGGGGACCGGCGATCGGACTCGCCTCCAAAACTGACACCGACGAACTCGCGGGAGAACCAATAGTATTTGAATCAACAGGTCGAGATGCCTGTATGCGCCGCCGATCGTTCCTCCGAACCGGACTGGCGGCGGGGGTCGCTCTCTCGGTGTCCGCGACCGCCGCCACCGGCGCTCCCGCAGCCACGCAGGATAGCACGTCGAACGTCAGTTCGACGCCCCAGGATGCGACGCCGTCGTCGTACGAACCGCTCGGGCGCGTGGAGATCGACCGCGCGGCCGAAACCGTCGTCGGTGACGACGGCGAAATCGCGTACGTCGCAACCACGACGGGCTTTGCGACCGTTGACGTCTCCGACCCCGCGGACCCGACGGTGCTCGCTCGCGAGGGCGGGATCACGGTCGACGGAACCCCGCTCATCGAAATCCTCGACGTGGAAGTAGACGGCGACCGGCTCGTCGTCCCCGGCCCCGCCAATCCGACCTCTGCGGAGGTCTTTTACGGCTTTTGCTGCTACGACGTGAGCGACCCCGCCGATCCGACCACCGCTATCGACCCCTACGAAACCGGCTTTCACATCCACAACTGCTATCTCGAGGGCGACCGCCTGTTCGTCGTCTCCAACGGCCCGCCGCCCGCGGCGAACGAACTCGTCATCTTCGATCTCGGCGACGACACGGTCACCGAACGCGGCCGCTGGTCGCTTCTCGATTACGATTCTACGTGGGAAGACCTCTACTGGCTCGCTCGCTACGTCCACGACGTCTACGTCCAGGACGACATCGCGTACCTCCCGTTCTGGAACGCCGGCACCTACCTGGTCGACGTGAGCGACCCGGACGCGCCAGCGTACGTCTCGCACGTCGTCGATCCCGAACTGGACCGCGACGAACAGCGCACGCTCGACGACGAGACGGCCCAGTTCAGCCTCCCCGGCAACGACCACTACGCCGCCGTCGACGACACCGGCGACCTCATGGCCGTCGGGCGCGAGGCCTGGGCCACCGGCAGCGACGACCCCGACGGGGCCGGCGGGATCGATCTCTACGATGTAAGCGACCCCACAGAGCCCACCCGACGGGCCAGCATCGACGCCCCCGCAGCCGACGACGAATCCTACCGCGGCGGCACGTGGACGACCGCCCACAACTTTGAACTCCGGAACGGCCGGCTCTACTCCGCTTGGTACCAGGGCGGCGTCAAAATTCACGACGTCTCCGACCCCGCCGATCCAACCGAACTCGCCGCCTGGCGCGACGCCGAAACGACCGGCTTCTGGACCGCCCGCATCCTCGACCCGGAGACGGCGTTCGTCGCGAGCAGCACCGACGTGATTCCCAAGGCGGGGACGACGGGTGAACTCGTTACGTTCCCGACGGACCCGGACAGCGGCGATACCGAGTCCGACAGTTCCGACGGCGGCGCCATCGGCGAGTCGATCCCTGGGTTCACCGCCGCGACCGGCGCAACGGGACTCGCAGGCGGTATGGTCGGCGCGGCGTGGCTGCGTCGCCGACTGCGTTCCTAACGAGTTCGGTCGCAGTTCACGGTCCGGTCGCTCGAGGACCAAACCTATTCACTCCTCGAGTTCGTAGGGCGGACAATGAGTGATTCCGATGCCGACGGGCCGCTTCGGGAACGCGTCGAGACGTGGCTCGCCCGCGAGATGCCGATCATCCAGATGCACGGCGGAACCAGCGCGGTCCGCGAGGCCGATCCGGAGTCCGGCGAAGTCATCATCGAACTCGGCGGTGGGTGCAAGGGCTGTTCGGTCAGCAACGTGACCACGGGCAATATCGAGGCTGAACTCCTCAAGTGGCCCGAAATAGACGAGGTGACGGTTCGCGTGCCGGACGCTCGCGAAAGCCTCGGCGGGCCGGACCAGGCCGAGTCGATTATGGGGGTCGACCGGACCGAAGGCGGCCGCGGCGACTGGGGATCGTCGAATCCCGGAAAAGACCACCTCTGAACTGCTGGTTTCGATCGATAGCGAACATCCCCTCGCCGTGTGCTTGTCGTTGGCAGGATCGGTCAGTTTTGAGAGTTCCTATATCCTTTTACGCTCGAGTTACGGAGTAAGTCACCATGACGACGTGTGGATGTCCGACCGCAGGAGGTGAGGGTAATGGGTAACGAACCCGCCGGAGACGGCCAGGCGGCCGACGAGGCGGACGCAACTGGAGATGCAGACCCAGAGACGACCGCTGTCGACCACGCGGCCACATCCGACGACGCCGACGGCAACCCCAACACGGACAGCGAGGACGCCGAAACCACAACAGACGCGGAAACAGAAACGGAAACCGAGACCGAAACCGACGGCGGCGTCCACGCCTACACCGTCCGCCTCGAACTCGTCGACGAACCCGGCGAGCTCCTTCGTGCGCTCTCCCCGATCGCGGACAACGGCGGCAATCTCCTGAGCATACACCACGAGCGGGGCAACATCACACCCCGCGGCCACATCCCCGTCGAAGTCGACCTCGAATGCCCACCCGATCGGTTCGACGACGTCGTCGAGGGACTCCGCGGTGCCGGCGTCAACGTCATCCAGGCCGGTGCCGAACGCTACGGCGAGGAGATCAGCGTCGTCCTCGTCGGCCACCTCGTCGAAAACGACCTCTCGGAGACGCTCTCGCGGATCGAAACCGAGGCGGACGCCGCCGTCATCGACCTCTCGCTCGCCGCCCCCGACGGCACCGAGGCCACCTCCAGCGCCCGACTGCGACTCGCCGTCGACTCCGGCCGAACCGATGCCGCGCTCGAAGCCATCCGCTCGATCGGCTCGGCCAAGGACCTCACCGTCGTCGAGCCGCTCCTCGGAGGTGACGCCTGATGGGACAGCGCCTCGCGATCCTCGGCGCCGGAAACGTCGGCCGCTCCGTCGCTGAACTCGCCGGCGAGTACGAACACGAGGTCGTCGCCCTCGCCGACTCGACGAGCGCCGCCGTCGACTCCGAGGGCATCGACGTGACGGACGTAGTCGAGCGCAAACGAAGCGGCGACGACCTGGGCGAGACTGCTCCCGAAGCCGTTTTCGAAACCGACTACGACGTGCTCGTCGAGGCCACCCCGACGACACTCGGCGACGCCGACCCCGGCTTTACGCACGCGAAACGTGCACTCCAGACCGACCGCCACGTCGTCCTCGCGAACAAAGGCCCCGTCGCCGAACGCTACGACGAACTCCGCGAACTGGAAGCCGGCAGTGCAGGCGCGATCAGATTCGAGGCCACCGTCGGCGGCGCGATCCCCGTCCTCTCGACGATCGAAGACTCGACGCCGCAGGCCGTTACCGCCGTCCGCGGCGTCCTCAACGGCACCGCGAACTTCATCCTCACCCGTATGGCTGCTGAGGGACTCGACTACGAACACGTCCTCGCGGAAGCCCAGGACTTAGGCGTCGCCGAAGCCGACCCCACGTTCGACGTCGACGGCACCGATGCCGCCCTGAAGTTCGTCATCCTCGCAAACGTCCTGGCGGACGGCGGCTTCTCGCTCGACGATGCAACCGTCGAAGGTATTCAGAACGTCCCCGGCAGCGCACTTGAACTCGCCGCCGAAGACGGGCGCACGATTCGACTCATTGGCGAGGCAACTCGTGACGGGGTCCGTGTGAGTCCACGACTCGTCCCCGAAAACGGGGCCCTCGCTGTGACCGGGACGCGAAATATCGTCCAGATCGAAACCCGAAACGCCGGCTCGCTTCATTCGAGCGGTCGAGGCGCTGGCGGTCCCGAAACGGCGACGGCAGTCCTCTCCGACGTGGGTCGTCTTCCACCACTGTAACTGAGCACGACAGTCGAGTTCAGCCGTCAGTATTCGTTTCGGACCGATCCGTGTGGACATGACACAAACCGCAAGCGGGCGTCGGGTTCGGACGAATACGCTTTCGAAATGGTTTTAACCGCAACGAGCAAAAGGGACCGATATAAGCGCCTCTGCGCGTGAGCTACAACAATGAGCGACCAACACCAGAACCTGGCCATCATCGGCCACGTTGACCACGGGAAGAGTACGCTCGTGGGACGACTCCTCTACGAGACGGGGAGCGTACCAGAGCACGTCATCGAACAGCACCGCGAAGAAGCCGAAGAGAAGGGCAAGGGCGGCTTCGAGTTCGCCTACGTCATGGACAACCTCGCCGAGGAGCGAGAGCGTGGTGTCACCATCGACATCGCCCACCAGGAGTTCTCCACCGACGAGTACGACTTCACAATCGTCGACTGTCCTGGCCACCGCGACTTCGTCAAGAACATGATCACGGGCGCATCCCAGGCGGACAACGCCGTCCTCGTCGTCGCCGCTGACGACGGTGTCGCGCCCCAGACCCAGGAGCACGTCTTCCTGGCTCGCACCCTCGGTATCGACGAGCTCATCATCGGCGTCAACAAGATGGACGTCGTCGACTACAAGGAATCCACCTACGACGAGGTCGTCGAGGAAGTTACGCAGCTCCTCAAGCAGGTGCAGTTCAACACCGCAGACGCCTCGTTCATCCCCATCTCGGCGTTCGAGGGCGACAACATCGCCGAATCCTCCGAGAACACGGACTGGTACGACGGCGAAATTCTGCTCGAGGCCCTGAACGACCTGCCGGAGCCGGAGCCGCCGACGGACGCCTCGCTCCGCCTGCCGATCCAGGACGTCTACACGATTTCGGGTATCGGGACCGTCCCGGTCGGCCGCATCGAAACCGGTATCATGAACACCGGCGACGACGTCGTCTTCCAGCCATCGGACGTCGGTGGCGAGGTCAAGACGATCGAGATGCACCACGAGGAAGTGCCAAAGGCCGAACCCGGTGACAACGTCGGATTCAACGTCCGCGGCATCGGCAAGGACGACATCCGCCGCGGTGACGTCTGTGGCCCAGCCGACAACCCGCCAAAGGTCGCCGAGACCTTCCAGGCCCAGGTCGTCGTCATGCAGCACCCGTCCGTGATCACGGCCGGCTACACGCCGGTCTTCCACGCTCACACGGCACAGGTCGCCTGTACGATCGAATCCATCGACAAGAAGATGGACCCCTCGAGCGGCGAGGTCGCCGAGGAAGACCCCGACTTCATCCAGTCGGGTGACGCTGCTGTGGTCACTATCCGACCGCAGAAGCCCCTCAGCATCGAACCGTCCAGCGAAATCCCTGAACTCGGGAGCTTCGCCATCCGCGACATGGGCCAGACCATCGCGGCCGGCAAGGTCCTCGACGTCAACGAGAAATAAATGCAGCAGGCACGCGTTCGACTCGCGGGCACGAGTCCAGACGACTTAGACGACATCTGCGACGACGTCCGCGAGATTGCGAACAACACCGGCGTCAACCTGAGCGGTCCGATTCCGCTGCCGACCAAGACCCTCGAGGTGCCGACCCGGAAGTCGCCTGACGGCGAGGGTACCGCCACGTGGGAGCACTGGGAGATGCGCGTCCACAAGCGCCTGATCGATCTGGACGCCGACGAACGCGCACTCCGACAGCTCATGCGCATTCAGGTGCCAAACGACGTCTCGATCGAGATCGTCCTCGAAGACTGAACTCGGTCGACTTACAACGACAGCGCCGCGCTGCGTTTTCACCATCTTACTGTCCTCTCATCCGATAGCTGCTGGACTCATCTCGAGGCAGGTCGTAGACACCTCGCCGCCTCGTCTCGTAGCCACTGAACAGCGCACACCTGATCGCACGGCGGCGGTACGATCAGTGTGTGAATATATCAGTTATGGCATTATTTCATACGGCACCCATCGATTCATACAGACCGTCGCGTTCACTCAGCGTGCAGACTTTTATCGCTCTCCGTCCTAGAATCAGTATGGCGAACCGATCGCGGTCGCGACCCGGATCACCGTCCAGCGCACGGTCGAGTTCACAACCCGAGGGTATCGACACTGGTTCTAGCCCGCCGTCGGATTCGACTACCGGTTCGAGCAGTCCGATCTTCGAAGTGCTCGTTATCTTCGGGCTTGTCTTCATCATTCAGGGACTCACAGCTGTCGTCGGAGCGATGGCCGGGCTGTTTATCCTCGCCCCGCCGCTCGCGGAGAATCCGTGGACGATCGTGACGAGCGTTTACGCGCACGATGGCATCTGGCATCTCCTCTCGAACAGCCTCGCACTGCTCGTCTTCGGCTGGCCCGTCGCTCGCGCAACGACACGCGGTCGGTTTCACGCGTTCATCCTCGTTACCGGCTCGATCGCCGGTATCTCACAGGTGCTGCTCACCGATTTCGCCGCGACCGCTCCGTTTCTTGCTGGCACGCCGGTGGCCGTCCTCGGCGCGAGTGGAGCCGTCTTTGCGCTGTTAGGCTATCTGCTCACGTCAAACAGACTTTCGGCCGGCTTCGCCTCGATCATCGACGTACCACAGTGGGTGACGATACTCGTCTTCGTCGGCCTCGCACTCACCGTCACGCTCGTCACCGCCGCGCCGGGTGTCGCCCTGATCGCTCACTTCACCGGCTTCTTGCTCGGCCTGCTCGCCGGCCGCACCCGCATTCTGCACGTGAACTCTGAGTCGAGTGCCAGTCGATCGGTCGTCTGACCTTATTGTGTGTCAGTGCGTGCCATCACTGACGGGCAGTTCCTCTCGACAAAACACAAGCTACAAATACAAACCGGGGTTAGAAACGAGCGAGGGCTCGTAGATCAGTGGCAGATCGCTTCCTTCGCAAGGAAGAGGCCCCGGGTTCAAATCCCGGCGAGTCCACTCCGTTACTATTATTCGTCTAGTTGCGAACTCGCTACCCATCGCAACCGGTTCGGTTTGCTCGGTCCCGACGAGTTCACTCAGGGAGAGCAGACACGTCTCACCGAAACGCTATTATCGAGGGCAGTGAGTTTTGAGGCCAAGACCGCGATCGCCGGTGAGATTGATCAGTAGCGATCCGTAATTCAGTTCCGCAGATCACCAGTAAAACGCGCGGTACGTACGAGTAGCGAGGTAGTCACTCCAATTGACGTACCCATAGACGTTTATGAATCAGTGATGTACGAATCCCGGATCGACGATGACAGACTACAACAGCGTCCCACACCGAGAGCTTGGCGTTGAATTCGGTGAGTTAGCCGGCCAGATTGAGGGGCATTCGTATCCGATTACGAACGAGGAACTCGTCGAGGAGTACGGTGAACACGTCATCGAATTTCCGAACGGGACGGAATCGGTCCGCGAGATTCTCGGTTCGTTCGCGAACGAGACGTACGAATCTCCGAGCGAGGCGCGGCAAGCGGTGTTCAACATGGTTGACAGCCGAGCTATCGGCCGGAAGTACTACTCCGATCGGACGCCACCTGCGATTGGGGAACGACGGGAAGATCAACAACTCTCCTTCTGATGGGGCTTCGGCCTCTGAACTCGCAGTACGGTCTCCGACAGCAAAAGTAACGACGAAGACGAAGGCGTGAGTTTACGATACCGAACTCGTCGACCGCGCAAACGCGTTGGATTGTTCACTCCAGACGAGTTCAGCACGTGGTGCAACGGTTCGAGAGAGACCGAGGTTACTTGCCGCGGTATATCGCGTGGAAGATCCAGAGGAGGATGTATCCGGCCTCGGCTAATGCGATTCCAAACGTCGCATCGTCGATGTGCGTGAGAACGTACTTCGAACCGAGTGATAAAAACGCGGCCATACTGGAGGTACGCGTTCGGCGGCTAAAAAGTGTACTATAGAGAGGCTATTGTCGCAGCTGACCGGCGGCACGGTTCAGTCGGGCGCCGGCCGAGTTCAGCGTCGGTGGATTCGGCACCGATGCTGAAAGCGCTGTCGACGGGCCGCGGATCAGCGAATCGAGTTCACTGCCGGCGGTCGAGAAATCGGCTGGGTGGACGTTGTACCGGTGCGGAGGAACACTGCACCCGTCGAGACGGGTCACGAGTCCCCCGAAGCCCACGGTGACGCGGTCCGATACTCGATATCGGACGGGTGTCGGCTCACACGCCTTGTGCTCGACGAGCTCGCTACCGACACGAACGGCTCACCGGCGATCGACGCGGAACTCGTCCTCGTAGCTGAACTCGGCTTGCGGGCATCCGAGTGAGCGGTGCTCGCAGAACCGGCAGTGCGAACCGGGGGTCGCGTTCTCGAACGCCGATTCGTCCGCAGCCTGCAAATCGTCGAGTACGTCCGTCCACAACGGCTCCAACTCCGAAACCGCAAAGAGTTCCGTCGCCGGACCGGCCTCGCCGACGTACACGTAGCCGGCGTGGGTGATGGGATCGTCGAAGCGGTCCCGACAGGCTCGGACGTAGAGTTGCAGTTGGTGACTTTCTTCGAGTTCGTTTCGCGTTCGGCTCGTCTTGTAGTCGAGGACGGCGAGGCCACCGTCCGGATGTCGGCGAACGGTGTCGACGTATCCGGTGACATCGCCGGCCACGTCCGGGATGTCCGTGGCGGTGATGGGGACTTCGGAGCCGACGGCGGGCCAGCGGGAACCGTCGGTTTCGAAGTACCGATCGATACAGTCGAGTGCTGGCTCGAGCGCGGGCTGTAGATCACGGCTCTGGGCGAGGCGGGTACACGCCGTTCGCCAGTCGCCGCGGTCGTCGTAGTCGCGCCAGTAGGCGAGTTCGGCGACTGCGTGGAAGAGCGATCCGACGTCGGCCGGGGTGTGGGTGTGGGTGTGGGTGCGTGTGGATTCCGTTGCCGTGCCGGCGATCGGATCGGGAAACGCGTCGACCACGTGATCGAGGACGTGTTTTCGCTCGCAGTTTCGAACGGCTTCGAGTGCGGTGTGGCTGTGCTGGCGCGCCAGTTCGGCGTCGACGGTTCCGCCGAGTGGCGCGTCGGCGAAACGCGAGGTCGCGGCGTCCGTCTCGGGGTCGTCGTTCGCAAGCGTTCCGGCGACGACTTCGTCGGCGAACTCGAGGACGGTTTCGAGCGCCCGTTCGGTCGTGACTTCGGACTGGTAGTACGTGATCGTCCCGGGGTCCTCGTCCACGCCGCGGTTCACGGCGTCGGTGGAGTCCCGGACGGCCGAAGGGGTCCGATCCGCGAGGTCGTCGTAGCTGTCCATCAGTGCATCCCAGACGGGCAGTCGCGGCCCCTCGGCCGACCAGTGAACCGGGGTATCACTCGTCTCGTCGGGAAGGTGAGTATCCAACAGATCGGCGCCTGGACCGGCGTCTTCGACGTCGTTCCCGAACAGGAAGAGACGCTCTTTCGCCCGTGTGAGCGCGACGTGGAGGACGCGCCACTCCTCCGCGATCTGGTCGTCGCTGCAGTCGGCTCGAAGCGGATCGTCCAACTCGCCTTGGATGTCGTCGACGAGTACGTCGTAGCGGTAGAGGTCTCGCTGGTAGTTCTCGAGTGTGATGTGGCCGAACTCGGATTCGGTGAGGAAGGGCAGCAAGACGGTATCGAAGTCGAGGCCCTTGGCCTGGTGGACGGTCATGATGTCGACGGCGTCGTCGGACTGCGAGCCGGGGCTCGTCGCCGTCTCGTCGTCGGCCGAGAGCAGGTGTGCCTGACGTTCCAGGTAGTCGACGAACGCCGGTGTGAGCCCGGACTGAACCGGGCTATCGTTGAATGCGCCGATCAGGCGCTCGACGTTCGAGAGGGCATCCCGGTCGCTCTCGCGGAGGAACCAGTCGATCCGCGTCTCGCGCTTGAAGTGACGGTAGAGTTCGGAGATGGAGTGCGTCGTCGAAACCGACCGCAGTCGATCGTAGTCCGCGAGCGCGTCGCGAACGCGGTCGGGGCGAGCGAGCGCGGTGTCCGCATCCGTGAGCGCCTCGTATCCCTCCGGAACCGTTTCGCCCGCGGTCAACAGCGTATCGATGTCCGCCTCCGGAATCCGATAGAGGTGCAGGAGGACGCGCTGCCAACTCACGTCGTCGTCCGGCGAGACGAGAATCCGGAAGTACGAGAGGACGGTCCGAACGCCGTGCCCGAGATCACCGGCGGCGTCGCTCGAGAGCGTGTAGGGGATGCTGTCCCGGTCGAGTTGCGCGGCGACGTCTCTGGCGTTCTGGTTGCGTCGGACGAGGACGGCGATATCCGAGAGGTCGCGGTCGGGAACGTCCTCGAACCGCCCCGTAAGGAGGTGGGAAATCGTCGTGCTCACCTGGGCGGGCGTGCGCTCTCCCTCGCTGTCGACTTTGAAAACGTTCGGCGGATTCGGCTCCTTGTACGCCTCGATAGCGTCCTTTTCGGGATCGAGATTCGTCGCCAGGTCGAGGATCGGCTGCCGCGATCGGAAGTTGAGTTCGAGTCCGATCTCCTCGAAGCTCGCCGGGAGGTTCGACATGTTCTCGGGGTCCTGGCCGCGCCACTCGTGGATGGCCTGATCGCTGTCGCCGACGACCATGATGTCGAGACCGTCGCGCAACTCTTCGACCAGTTCGAGCTGTGACTCGTCCGTATCCTGGAACTCGTCGCAGTAGACGGCATCCCATTCCGCGAGGATGTCCCCGCGAACGGTCTCGTCCTGTAGGAGCGAGACGGTTCGATGGATCAGTTCGTCGTAGTCGAACGCGTTGCGCTCCTCGAGCGCGTCGAGGTATGCCTCGTAGGCACCGACGAACGCTCGCACCCGCCGAAGCATGTGGACGAAGTGGTCGAGGCGTCCCATCGGCGTCTGCGCGATCGACGTGAGCGGGCCGGTTTCCCCCTCGAACATCGCCTCGGGGAGCCGGTAGTCCTGCCACTCGAGTTCAGTCGCCGTCCGGAGGTGGTCGGCGGCGCGGGTTGCCGTCTCGGCCATCGCCTCGAGGTGGGTTCCGACGGCGGTCTGCACGGGACCGTCGCCGTTGAACTCGCGAGCCTTGGCGCGGTAGACGACCGACAGCCGGTCACACCGCTCGGCGAGTTCGTCGTCGGCCCACATGATATCGTTCGCGTCGACGTTGATGACATCGTGTGCCATTTGCTTGAGGTCGCCGACGAGGTCGAGCAGGGCTCGTAGCGCCTCGTCGTCGGGGAGGTACGAGCGGATGGCTGCCGGTCGTATCGCCTCGCGGCGCATCGACTCGATGAACGACGTGAGTTCGGAGAGCGTGCCCTCGTTCGTGCCGCCCGCCGAGGGCGCGCCCGGCGCGACGAACGAAAAGTCGATCTCGTCGTACACGGATTCGATCAGTTGCGGGCGATCTGCCTCGGTGACGAGTTCGAACTCGGGCGAGACGCCGACGTGGTAGGCGTACTCCGTCAGGAGCTGTGAGCTAAACGAGTGGTAGGTGTAGACGTCGATGTCGAAGGCGTCCTGCGGTCCAAGTTCGTCGCGGAGCTTCGCTTGGATCGTGTGTGCGGCCTCGTTCGCGAAGGTGAGTACCAGCAAGCGGTTGGGTGCGACGTCGCGGTCTTCGATTTCGGCTCGGAGTCGCTTGACCATCGTCGTCGTCTTGCCGGAGCCAGCGACGGCTTCGACCGTGTGCGCGCCGCCGGTTGCGGCGATGACGGCCGATTGGTTGCCCTTGGGTTCGACGGTGTTCGGCTCCGCGGATCGTGATCGGGATCCGAACTCGGGTTCGGCGGTAGCGTCACCGTCGGTCGCGTTGTCGTCCGACATTAGTCGTCACCCGTCGGTGCGTCCGCGGTATCTTGTGTCTGGCCGTGTTCCGTCGTGTCGTCGGCATCCCCCGAAACCCGCGACTGGGAGCGCGAACGCGGCCGGTCGCCGAACGAAACCTCGGCTGCCAGGTGATCGGGACAGGCGTCGCGATAGGCGCAGTACTCGCAGGCGGTGGCCGTTATCTCGTCGAAGCGCCGCTCCCGCGGGTCGGTCTCACCGGCGCGGATCGCCGCGGCTCGGTCTCCGATCAGTTCGACGAGGTCCAACCGCTCTTCCTCGTATGCGTCCTCGAAGTGACGGCGTGCGATATCGACGTGGACGCCCGGTTCGGACGCTGATTCGGATTCGGATTCGGATTCGGATTTGGATCCGGATGCGAACTCGTAGGCCGGTCGACTCTCCGCAAGCGGTGCGACGTAAGCGAAGTCACAGGGCAGATCGATTCCGAACTCGGCTTTGAGCCCGCGAATCGCGACGCCCGCCCTGACGAAGCTGCCGATCTGGCGCGGGTAGTACTTCCGGCCGTCGAGAAAGTCCCGGACGTGGCTGTCGGACCAACTCACGTGTAAGATACCGGTTAGATCCGGCACGTACCTGATCGCGAGATACCCCCGGTCACGCTCGACGACGGCGTCGACGGCAGCCTCGTATCGAATCCCGTCGCGTTCGTAGCCGAGCGTGGTATCCGCGTCGACCAGTCGCTCGGCGTGGTCGTGGCCACCGTTCGAAAAATAGGCCTCGATCGCAGCCGCGACCGCCTCTTCGTCGTACCGTTCTTGTTCGTCGGCCAGGTACGACTCCCGCGAGGAGTGCCAGTGGCGGTCGAACCGCTCGAGTGCGGCATCGAC
Source organism: Natrialba aegyptia DSM 13077 (assembly GCF_000337535.1). Taxonomy (GTDB): domain Archaea; phylum Halobacteriota; class Halobacteria; order Halobacteriales; family Natrialbaceae; genus Natrialba; species Natrialba aegyptia. The sequence goes on along the minus strand of NZ_AOIP01000014.1, from coordinate 232,424 downwards.
GCGGTCGGCCGCTGCGTCACCATCCGCGCGCAACCCGGCGATGATCGGCCGCCGGAGGAGTTCCCGACGACGCGCTCTCACCCGATCGCGACTCCCCTCGCGCGCCGACAGCGGGCGCTCGAACCTGAACTCGTACCGGCGCGGACAGACGAGGTGCGTCGCGAGTTCAGTTGCGGTGATGGTGGTCGTCTCGGTGGCGGGTTCGGCGTTCGTCGGCGCGTCGGAGTTGGGGTCAGTCATCGTTCGTCACCGTCTCGGTCTCAGTTTCAGTCTCTGTCTCTGCGTGCGGCACTCGTTGCCCCGCAGCCGGGCGAACCGCGCCGCGTGCGAGATCGAACTGCGTCTCGACGGCGCGCTCGAACCGGGAGTCGACCGTCTCGCGCGTTTCGAGAACTCGCTGGATGGCAGCCAGCGTTTCTTCCGTCGACTCGAGTTCGACGTCGCCGCCCGTACTGGCCTCGGCCTGGATGCGCTCGAGTTCGGTCCAGGGCTGGGCCAGGATTTCGGTCGACGCGCTGCCGAGGGTGTGGATGTCCCGATCGGTGCCGACGCCGGCGACTTCCTCGACGCGGAGGTGCGGGCAGTCCTCGATCGCGTGCAGGTACCGCGAGCGGTGTTGTAACCGGCCGATCGAGCCGTCCGTCTGGCGGTACGTACAAAAGTACAGCTGCTCCTCGGCGGCTCGTGCGCCGATGGCGAGCTGTCGGCGCGCGCGTTCGTCGTGGTAGCGTTCGAACGCGTTGCCGGCGATGTCGGCGGTCTCGACCGTCGCGTACGTCGCCGCCACGTCGGCCGCACTGGGGTTCGTGACCGCCGGATAGCCGCCCATCTGTTTGATCCAGGCGGTCGGAAACAGCGGTGAGAGGGTTTCCTCACCCGGGTACTCGCCATCGACGACGTTGAGCAGGAAGACGGCCGTTCGGCTGTCGTTCTTGAGCAGTCCCACGTCGCCGACGGTGACGCCGCCCTCGGGCACGGAGACCGCAGCGGTGTGGGCGTAGGGCGCGTCGTAGGTGATCGCGCGTTCTAGCATCGTGACGAACTGGATCCAGTCGCCGGCGAGGATGTCCTGTCCGTCGACGAACTCGGCGATCGAGAGGAGCCTGGAGACGTTCTGAAACTGCTCTCTGGCGTCGATAGACTCGGTATCAGCCGCGATACGCCGTTTGAGGTCGGTTGTGACGATCCAGCGTTTCAGGCTCTGGGCGACCGAGTTCCGGACGACACACCCCTGGATGAGATTCTCGTCGAGTTCAGGTACTCGTGCATCGAGCAGGTCGTAGGCCCGCTCGCTGTCGTCGATGTGGTACTGCGCGAGCGCGTGGAGTTCTCGAACGGCGAGGTCCTGTTCGAGGCCGTTGACGCCGGCCGAGGCGGTCGGAACGCCGGCGTGTTGGAGCACGCGCCGAACGCGGGGCATCGGATTGCCGACGTGGCGCAACAGGACGGCGAACTCGTCGTACTCCCAGCCGTGTTCCGCTCGCAAGAACTCGATTTCGTTGGCGACCGCCTCGACCTGCTGGTCGAGGGTTGGTTCGCTGATCAGGCGTGCGTACGCCTCGTTTTCGTTGGCTCCGGTCCCAGGGTCCGATTTCACAGTGTTCCCGTCACCGTCGCCGCCATCGGCCCCGTCACCGGCAACCGTGCCGTTCCGGTCGCCACCGCCGCCGGTTGCGAGAAACGATCCGAACGCCCGACCGGCCATCTCGGTCCCCGTCCCGGTCTCGGTCTCCGCCCCAGGAACCGACGGCGTCGTCTCCGCGTTCGACTCGTCGGTGTGGTCGACGACGGTCAACGCGGGTGCGAGTTCGCGCACGGAACCCGATTCGGTCTTCGTGCGCTCGATACTCGCGTGCTCCTCGCCGACGCAGAGCAAGTCGACGTTCCGCGTCAGCGTCGCCAGATACTCCCGATCGAGTTCACCGCACTCCTCGAACTCGACGGCGAGGACGACGTCGAACTCGCGTTCGATCTGCGCTCGAATCGCCGTGCGGTCGAGCGCGTCGATGGCCCGCTCGATCGTCTGGGCCTGTTCGAGCAGGTCGCGCTCGGCGAGGCGCTCGTGGAACGCGTCGTTGACGGCGGCGAGTTCCCGGAGATATGCGTCGTACTGTTCCCGCTCGTCGTCCGTGCCAGCCAGAGGCGCTTCCGCGTCCGGAGTGACGTCGAACCCGCCGTTCCACGTTGCATCGAGCAACACCTGCCCCACGTCGCGGCCGAACGAATCGTGCTCGCTCGCCCGCTCGAAGTACGGCGACCAATCGAAGCCGTCGAGCACCCGCGCGAGGAACTCGATCCGCTCCTCGTAGCCGAGCCGCGTTATTTCCGGCTCGGCCTCCTCGAGTACCATCCCGGCGTGTCGCGGGAGCGACTTGACGTTCGGTCGCCCCTCGAGTTCGGCGGCGTCGCGAAGCGCCGCGGTGAACTCGTCGATGCCGGTCGGCAGGCGTTTGAGGACCAGGACGTTTCGCGGGTCGCCGTCCGCGGACTCGAGTGCGGTCGTGTAGATATCGGCGACGCGGGTCGCGAGCGAGCCGCTATCGAACGGAAGGACGTGGAGTGTGCCGTCTAGGGCAGGTGTGTGAGACATATCCGGACGAACGTACGTTCGTCCTGAATCTCGGCTGGCGAATACTTATCGATTCGGAAGACTATCGTGGGAAGCAGTCTGTTTCCGACCAGAGCGTCCGTGGCGAAGAACACTGTGACTGCTGTGACAGACTCCCTCTCGCTGGATCAGACACGAGACGCGTCGCTAGCCAGTTCTGCTGCGGTGGGACAACGACTTCTGCTAGAAACTGAAACGGCGTGGTGGTCGGTGTGCTCGTTACAGCAGTAGCGACACGACTGCGAGGACGAGGAACGCGATCACGAGCCACTTCGCGATCGTCATCGTGAGCCCGGCGATACCGGTTGCGCCGAGCGCACCCGCGATGACTGCAATCACGAAAAACATGAGTGCAAGTTCTAGCATGGTCGAATAGATGACCGTTCAGTGAATATGAATTTGGCATGCATACGCCGACGTGTGGCCCGTCCAACCGATACCGCGTTCGTCGATTCGCTCCGCGGTTCTGAGCGGTCTCCATCGCGGATTCTCGCGCGCTGATCGATCAACGCAAGCGTTGGCACAGCAGCGCGATCACCCTGCAGCCTGAACTCGGCTGGTGGTGAAACTGGAGCGCAGAAACGGCCACAGACAAAACCGGTTCGAGTTATTCGCCGAGGTGCGACCGGTACCCCTTCGGCTCGAAACCGCGCCGACAGATGACGCGTTTCCGGCCGACCGTGATCGCGCTGATCTGGTTGTCGTCTTCCATACTGTCGATCACCGCTTCGAGCCGGTCCGCTGACCAGCCGGTTTCCTCGCGAACGGTCGATTCGTCGACGCGGCCACCGCGCTTGACCAGCAATCTGAGGACCTTGTCTTCGTCGGGGAGGTCGCGTTCGTCGACGCCGTACTCGATCTCCTCGGCATAACTCAGCGTCTCGTCCTCGCGTTCGTCTGTCGATGCGTCAGTTGTTCCCGTCGTGGACTCACTCGTCGAACGCTCGTCGTCCGAGTCCCCCTGCCAGAGCGACGAGAGGCGAGCCCAGAGTGTGCTGAATACCATTGTCGATCACCCTCACGGCAGTGTGTCGCGGAAATCCGTCAGTAACATACTCTTCTGTCCTATCGGTTATATATCTGTGCTCTGCCCGAGCAGGAGGAATGTGTGTCGTTCACTACTGGCGTGATCGGTTCCCTGCTACCGGATCGCTGTCGACCGGTGTTCACTTCGAGTTCCAGACAGGATAGCAGGCCGACTGTGATAGCCGGTCGAGAAGGCAGACCAACACTGGGCGAGTGGACGACCAACACCGTTCTCAGTCGTCTGCAGTCGCGACGCGGTCGTGATACGTCTCCGCGAGTTCGGTGAGTGTTTCGTGGTGGTTGGTCGAGTGGGGAGCGGTGAGCGGGGAGATACTGATGCGGCCCTCGGCGACGGTACGGCGGTCGGTTCCGTCGGGGTCGGGGATCGTGTCGGGATCCATCGATTCCCAGACGCGGTCGTGGAGGGTGACGGACCCGTCGGTGGCTTCGGCGTCCATTTCGTAGCGTTTCGAGGGGCGCGTGATTTCGATTGGTGCCGGCCGCTTCCCGGGGGTAGGGACGTTGACGTTGAGGTATGCCGCGTGGTCGAAGACGCCGGCGTCGAGGGCGTACTCGGCGAGGTAGGTCGTGACGCGGCGCGCCTCGCGAAAGTCGTCGGTCGAGAGGTCGATCTCGCGGAGCGGCGTCTCGTCGACGGGGACGTACATCGACGTGGCGATCGCGGGAACGTCGAAGAAGGCGGCTTCGACGGCGGCGCTGATGGTGCCCGAGCGGCCGAGGACGTACTCGCCGAGGTTGGCCCCTCTGTTACAGCCTGCAACGACGAGATCCGGGTCGGGACCGAGTTCGGCGAGGCCGGCGACGACGCAGTCGGCGGGAGTTCCCTCGACGGCGTAACCGAGTTCGTGGTCGACGAGGCCGATTTCGCCGCCGTGAGAGATCGACCGGCCGCAGGCGCTCTGGTCGCTCGCGGGTGCGACGACGGTGACGTTCGCGTCGGCGTGCTCGACGAGGGCGTCGTGGATCGCACGGATGCCGACGCTGTCGATCCCGTCGTCGTTGGTGAGCAGGATCTCGAGAGTGTCGCTCATAGCGGTTTTGTTGGAGGCTGGAGCGAAAAGGACTCTGGTTTCGGTAGTTTGTCAGTCACCCGCAGCGTTACTAGCGCGACGTTAGCCGATCCGATCGACGATCGTGTCCTCGTCGACGACCAGATTGTACGCCTCCTCGTCGTCGTTCCAGAGCGCGAGGATCTGTTCGAACGAGCACACCTCGCCGTACTCGGCCTCGAGCAACGGCCGATTGAGCGAGGTTTCGGACGTGAGGACGGCGTAGTGATCGACGGCCTCGCTGCCGTCGCTGATCTTGAACAGCGGATTCGGTTTCTCGCCGTACTCGGACTCGGCGGCCCCGCTCAGCGAGCGGCTCACCTTCGCCGCGACGAGGTCGATCCGGTTCGTGACGTGGCGTTCCATCTCGGCCATCTTTGCCCAGTCGTCCGTCTCGAGTTCGATATCGATGCGGCGCGTGCCGTCCAGGCGCAACAGCGAGTGCGAAAACTGCACGTCGACGTTGACGAACTCGCCGGGGGCGTGCTCGGCGTCGTCCGCGGGCGTCGCCTCGTCCAGCCGGCGCTGGAACGCGGGTACCTCGAGATCGGGGCGCACGTCGAACGACCAGCCGCGATCGGACGGGCGCTCGCCCGGCCAGAGGCGGACGGTCGGTCCGTAGACGGTGACGCGACCGCGGCGGTCAGCGGTCCCGCCGTCGCCGTCTGCCTCGTCGGCTGCCTCGCCGGCCGCATCGTCCCCGCCGGATTCGAGCGCGCTGAACTCGCTCGGCTCTCGAACCCGCTCGTCCTCGAGTTCGCGTTCGATCTCTCGAAGGGCGATGCTCGTGTTCTTGTCGGCGGGGGCCATCGCGAGGAGCGTGCCGTCGGGTGCGAGGGCGTCGAGGAGCGAGCGAGCGACGGTCGTCGGCGCTGTGAGTTCGTTGAGAACGTTGCAGGCAAGAACGAGGTCGAACTCGGCTGTGCCGTCGGTCGACCCGAGTGTCGTGGGATCGATATCCTCGATCGGCGATCGGTGAACGGTCGCGTGAACGTTTTGCCCCGTCTCCGCGAGCAGCGTTTCGAGGACGTCCGCGGCGGCGCTGGGTTCGACGGCGTGGTACTCGACGAGCGCGTCCTCGGGGAGGTACTCACAGAGGCCGAGCGCGGGGCCGCCGACGCCGGCTCCGACGTCGAGCACGCGGAGGTTCCGGCCGAGGAGACTCCGTTCGGCCAAGTCGTCCAGCGCGTACTGGATCGCGGCGTAGTACCCCGGCAGGTGATAGATCGCGTAGCCCGCCGCCACGTCGTCGTCGTAGGTGACGGACCGGCGCTCGAGATAGCGCGCTTTGAACCGCCGGATCGTCGAGCGAAGCAGGTCGCCTGCGGCGTCCGCGTGCCAGTTCACGCCGTAGCGATCGACGAGGAAATTTTCGAGCGCCTGCGCGTAGCGCTCGGGGAACTCGCGAACCGGCCCTCGGTTCGGCCGGACCGGTTCGTCCGAGACGGGGACGAAGGTTCCGTCTTCGCGTTCGATCAGGCCGAGGGCGGGTGCGTCCTCGCGGAGATGTTGGCGAACGACCGCCGGATGTGGGTTCCCCTCGACGTACTCGCAGATCTCGTCGGGATCGATCGGCCGGACGTTTCGCAGGTACTTCGCGTTCGAGCGAATCGCCTCGCGTTGGTCGGTCATCGGTCGGTCTCCTCCGCTTTGCTGTCGGCGACGGGTTGCCCGTCGCTCGGTCCGGTCGCGTCCTCGTGCCACTGCGCCGCGGCGTCCCGGTAGAGCGATTCGAGTTCAGTTGCGTCCGCGTCGGCGATTGCCCCGGCGGCCGCCGCGACCTGCTCGGCTCCCTCGAACGTGGCCTGAATATCGGCGTAGACGCGGGGCGTGCCGGCGGTCACGTGCTCGGCGAGCGTTCGTAACTGCTCGTAGATCGGCGTCTCGAAGCCGTCCGGGACGGATTCGGCCGCGAGGGCGAAAGAGAGGACGGTCGCGTGGGTCATCGCTTGCACGGTCTCCATCGCGTCGTCGTGCTCTCTCGCGGTCGTCTCGACGAGTTCGTTGCCGCGGGCCGCGAGCGCGTCGAGGAGCGCGGTCGTCGCCGGGCCGTCGGCGTCGCGCACGACGGCGATCGAGCCGGGGGCGCGAGCCGGCGCGAACAGCGGGTGGAGGCTGACGCGTTCGCAGTCGGGCGCGTGGCGCTGCATGGCCTCGATCGGGGCGGCCATCACACCCGAGACGTCGACGACGGCTCGCTCGGCCCGCGAGGCGTGGGCGGCGATCGCCTCGGTGACGTGTGTCATCGGAACGGCGAGGCAGACGGCGTCGTAGGCGTCGGTGGCATCGGTGGCCTCGTCTGTCTCGGGGGTGCCATCAACACCGGCGTCCGCGCCGTCTTCGAGGACGGTCGCGCTGCCGCCGGTTTCCGCCGCTGCCGTGACTGCGGCGTCGTGATCGAGGTCGGCGAAGGTCACGTCGGCGTCGATGGCGCTGCCGAACCAGGTCCCCATCGCACCCGCGCCGACGATCAGTACGTCCATCGGTGGGCTCTACCTGCCGCCGTTGCAAAAGACGTTCGATCGATTAGCACGCCAGACGGTCACCGTTTCGAACCGATCGGCCGCCGCTGAACTCGGCCCGGCGGCGCTACTCGGTAGTCGGGTCGAGCCCGACGCGGTAGTCGGTGAGGTTCTCGTAGCCGTCCTCGGTGACGACGATGAGGTCTTCGATGCGGACGCCGCCGACCGCGGGGTCGTAGATACCCGGTTCGATCGAGATGACGTGGCCCGGTTCGAGTTCACCGCCGCTTGGCGAGACGCGGGGCTCCTCGTGGACGTCGAGGCCGACGCCGTGGCCGGTGCTGTGGATGAATCCGGTGTCGGTGTCGGGATCGCTGCGGAGGGTTTCGTAGCCGGCGTCTTCGATCACGTCGCAGACGGCGTCGTGGACGGCGGCACCGGTAACGCCTGCCTCGACGGCCTCGAGGCCGGCCTCGTAGGCTTCCTTGGTGACGTCGTATCGCCGTCTCGCCTCTTCGCCCGGGTCGCCGCGCGAGAAGGTGCGCGTCATATCGCCGGCATAGCCCGTCTCCTTGTCCTGCGGGAAGATATCGATCACGATGCACTCGCCGGCCGCGAGTTCACCGCTGCCGCGGTTGTGCGGGTCCGCCGCGTCCGCCCCGCAGGCGACGATCGTCTCGTCCAGCCCACAGCCGTGGCGAAGCAGCGTGATCTCGATCTCCTCTGTGACGCGCTCGCTGGTGAGGGGCGTGCCGTCGTGGACGAGAACCCCGTCCTCCACGTCCGCGCTCGCGATGAGGGTCTCGGCGGCCGCCATGGCCGCCTCGTTCGCTCGCTGGGTGGCTCGGATCTGGTTTACCTCCCACGGCGTCTTCGTCGCCCGAATCTTCTGTACGATACCCTCCGTTTCGGCGGTCACGGTCACGCCCTGCTCGCGGAGTCCGTCGGCGGTTCCCGTCGGGAACTCCTGTGGAACGGCGATGGTGTCGACGTTGTGGTCCGCCAGGAAGGCCGCGAGGGTTCGGATCATCCCCTCGTACCGGCCGTGTTCGGCTCGGCGCTCGTGGTAATCGTACGCCGACAGCCGGGAAACCGAGTCAGCCGCCGAATCCGACTGCGCGCGACCGAACTCGAGCCCGGAGACGAGCAGGTGAACTCCATCCCGGGTGACGAGCGTCTGATAGGGGTCCGGCGCGGTGAACCCGGAGACGTACCGCTGGTCCGAGTTCGATCCGTCGGCGTCGATGAGATAGCCGTCCAGGTCGCGCTGTTCGAGCATCGCACGAAGCGGTGTGAGATCGACGGGGTCGTCCATGCCCCGACGTGTGACCGGCGGTCACATAATGGCGAGGGTCGCGGCGTCGGTGTCCGGTGTTCGACGGCCGAACCGACCGGATCGAAACCGCCCGCAGCGGACGATGTCATCGCGCTCGGAGCGGCAATTATTGCGATCTATTCATTACGCGATCAGTTGAAACCATAGACTTATCACTGACGATTCCAAGCCACGTGTATGCGCCGCCGCCGACTCCTTGCCACGGGAACGCTCGCCGCGCTTGCTGGCTGTCTGACGCCAGCGGAGTCGACCGAGGACCGAACCGGTTCGGAACTCGTCGAAGCCGCGATCGAGACCCGTCTCGAGCTGACCGACCTCCAGGCTCGGCGGCACCTAACGGCCGAAACACCGGCGGAAACGACGACACAGACCGAATCCATCTCCCGACGACCCCCGGCCGAAAAACGCCGAACCGTCCTGCGCTCCGACGACGGCGACCCGCCGACGGGGACGGTTTCGGTCACGAATCGCGAAATTTCCTGGGACTACTACCCCGAGGAAAACTTCGTCTGGAAACGCTACCATCCGAACAAAGTCGTCGCCGACGGCCCGCGACTCGTTCTCAGGGACTTGCTCGAGGACTACGAACTCACGTACGACGGGACCGACACCGTCGACGGCCGCGAAACACATCGCATCGACGCGGTACCAACGGGGACCGGGCTATCCGACGACGCCGACGGCCGCGCGATCGAACTCCTCGTCGGCGAGACGGTCTATCGAATTCCGCTGGGTGGCTCGTCCGATACCGATGCCAGTGCTGAAAGCGAAAACGGAACCGAGAACGGAACCGAAAACGAAACCGAGACGACCGACGACGAACTCGACGGCGAGGAACTGGCCGTCTCACGAACCGTCTGGATCGACGACGAGTTCAGCTATCCGATCAAAGAACGGGACGTCGTTCGCGACGGGGACGGCACGTTGCTCCACCGACTGACGGTGACCTACGAGGACCTCGCGATCAACGACGGACTCGATCCGGACACGTTCGTCTACGAGCCGCCCGAAGACGCGGAGGTCGGCACGCTCGGCGACGAACCGGAGGGGATCTACGAGTCACGAGAGGCAGCTGCGACGACCGTCCCGTACGAGATTCCCGATCCCGACGTGCCGGACGCGTACGAACTCGATCGCGTGACCGTCGTCGATAACGTGCGCCAGTCCGGTCCGGTGACGACGCTGTGGTACGTCGATTCGGATCGGCCCGATCAGGAGATTTCCGTCGCCGTGCTGACGGATCAGCAGTTCAAGCCGAATTTGCTCGAAGAGACGGAGATCGACGGCCACACAGCCTATCGTCGGCGTGGACGGATCGATAGCTACTTCTGGACCTGTTCGGACCTGAGCTACGAGGTCTCGAGCGTGACCGTCGAGGAGCCGCTCGTCGACGTCGCCGCGTCCATCGGCTGTTCGTGACCGAGAGACAACGAGGGATCGAGTCGACGGCGGGACAGATACTGGCGCGACCGATACCGGTATAGGGTGGCCGGCCGACACCCCGAGCATGAACGTCACGATCACGCCCTCGCGCGTTCAGGGCCTCGCGCGGGCACCGCCCTCGAAGAGCTACACGCACCGGGCGATCCTCGTTGCGGGCTACGCCGATCAGACGACCGTTCGAGACGCCCTCTGGAGTGCCGACACCCAGGCGACGGCGCGTGCCGTCGAACGCTTCGGCGGGACGGTCAACCGACGCGGAGAGACGCTCGAAATAGAGGGATTCCACGACCGGCCCGGTGTTCCCGCGGACGTCATCGACTGTGGGAATAGTGGGACCACGATGCGCCTCGTCACCGCAACGGCCGCGCTCGCCGATGGCACGTCTGTGCTCACCGGCGACGAATCGCTCCGCTCACGACCCCAGGGACCGCTACTGGAAGCCATCACCGACCTCGGCGGCGAGGCGACGAGCACCCGCGGAAACGGTCAGGCACCGCTCGTCGTCACCGGCCCCATCTCCGGCGGCCGCGTGTCGATCCCCGGCGACGTGTCCTCCCAGTACATCACGGCCTTGCTGCTCGCCGGTGCGGTCACCGAGGACGGCCTCGAAATCGAACTCGAAACCGAACTCAAATCCGCCCCGTACGTCGACATCACGCTCGAGGTGCTCGCAGCGTTCGGCGTCGACGCCCGCAAGACTGAACTCGGGTTCGCGGTCGACGGCGGCCAAACCTACAGTGCGACCGGCGGCGAGTACGCCGTCCCCGGCGACTTCTCGTCGATCTCGTACCCGCTCGCCGCGGGCGCGATCACGAGCGAAGACGGCGTCCGAATCGACGGCGCACACCCGAGCGCGCAGGGCGACACCGCCATCGTCGACATCGTCGACCGCATGGGCGCGGCTGTCGATTGGGATCGCGACGCGGGCACCATCGACGTCACCGCCGGCGAACTCGAGGGCGTCGAGGTCTCCGTCGAGGACACGCCGGACCTCCTGCCGACGATCGCCACGCTCGGAGCCGTCGCCGACGGTGAAACGCGGATTACGAACGCCGAACACGTCCGGTACAAGGAGACCGACCGCGTCAGCGCGATGGCCGACGAACTCGCCACGCTCGGCGTCGAAACGACCGAAACGCAGGACTCGCTGACGATCCACGGCGGCGACTCCGAACTCACCGGTGGGACCGTCGACGGCCGGAACGACCACCGCGTCATCATGGCGCTCGCGCTGGCGGGACTCGTCGCCGAGGGCGAGACGACCGTCGTCGGCGCTGACCACGTCGACGTCTCCTTCCCCGGCTTCTTCGAGATGCTGTCGGACCTGGGCGCTGCGATCGATCGAGAACGGTAGCCGCGACGCTCGCTTCCACGTTAGGAGATGCCGGTTCCGCTCGCGGCCGCACGACTCGATTCCCTCCGCGAGTCGCGTGCGAACTCGTCGGGAGTGTCCCGAACGCCGATTGCGCCCGCCCTATTCACTCTGCATCGGGGGCGGGAACGGCGAGCGGGCGGACGATAGCCGGCGAAAATTCGCAGGGATCCTGCAGGGCTAAGTATCCGCGTCTCCGAGGGGCCGACAATGAACGGCAACCGTTTCGGTCGGCTCTTTCAGGTGACCACGTTCGGCGAGAGCCACGGCGAGGCGATGGGCTGTACCATCTCCGGCTGTCCCGCCGGACTGGAACTCACAGCGGAGGATATTCAGGCAGATCTCGATCGGCGAAAGCCGGGCCAGTCGATGATCACGACCAGTCGCGGCGAACCGGACGACGTATCGATCAAGTCCGGGATCCAGGACGGCTACACGACCGGCACGCCGATCGGTCTGGTCATCCAGAACAAGGACGCCCGCTCGGGGAAGTACGAGCCCTTCATCACCGCGCCGCGTCCCTCGCACGGCGACTTTACCTACTCGGCCAAGTTCGGCACGCGAAACTGGGGCGGCGGCGGCCGTTCCTCGGCTCGCGAAACCGTCAACTGGGTCGCTGCGGGCGCGGTCGCGAAGAAGCTGCTCGCCAGAGAGGGTATCGAACTCAAGGCCCACGTCAACCAGATCGGGGACATCGAGGCACCCGAGGTGAGCTTCGAGGAGATCAAAGCGCACAGCGAGGAGAACGACGTGCGCTGTGCCCACCCCGAAACGGCCGACGAGATGCAGGAGCTGATCGCGGACTACCAGGAAGAAGGCGACTCCATCGGCGGGAGCATCTACTTCGAGGCCCAGGGCGTCCCCGTCGGGCTCGGCGCGCCCCGGTTCGACTCCCTCTCCGCTCGACTCGGCCAGGCGATGATGGCGGTGCCGGCGACGACGGCATTCGAGTTCGGGCTGGGCCGCGAGGCTCGGGAGTGGACCGGCAAGGAGCGAAACGACGACTGGGAGTTCGACGAGGACGGCAACCCGACGCCCGTGGAGAACGACCACGGCGGTATCCAGGGCGGCATCAGTTCGGGAGAGCCGATCTACGGCGAGGTGACGCTGCACGCGCCGACCTCGATTCCGAAGTCCCAGCAGACCGCGGACTGGGAGACGGGCGAACTGAAAGAGGAGAAGGTGATCGGCCGCCACGATCCCGTCCTCCCGCCGCGGGGCGTGCCGGTCGTCGAGGCGATGCTCGCGCTGACGCTCGTCGATTTCATGCTGCTGTCGGGTCGGCTCAATCCCGACCGCGTCGACGACCAGCCCGGAACGTACGACACGGACTACCACCCGAGCAATCCGCGAAACGAATAGTCGTCACTCGCACGCGTCGGGCGGTGTTTCGTCTCTCGTGCTCACTCCTCGAGATCGATTTCCGTCGCGGATTTCGACCGCGAGTTCGTCTTGGCGTCGGCGTTCGCGTTCACATTTGCGTTCGCATTCGTGTTCATGTTCGCGTTCGCATCCGAAGGATCGTCCATCAGTTGCGCCATCTCGCGTTCGAACGCGCCGTCGCTGATTTCGCCTGCGACGTACTGCTCTTTGAGCCGTTGTTTGCGGTCTTCGGTCGTCGGTTCGACTCGCTGCGAGGCGTCGAACTGCCGCAGTATCGGATACCGGTACTCGAGTCGCTCGACGAGAGCGACCAGTCGGTCGCTGCGAGGAAGTGACGCGTGTCGCAGGATGGAGGCGACGGTCGCCCCGAGAAACGCCGTCGCGAGCAGGCCGAGGACGAGCGTCACGACGACCCACTCGCGGGCTTCCGCGAGCATCGCAAGCACCACGAACTCCTCGCTGTAGGACGCGCCGTCGGCCATCACCGACAGGGCGTCCAGAAGTCCCAGCAAACCGGTGCCAACCAATAGCAGCCCGGTGATCGCGAAGCCGCCGAAGTACAGCCAGTGACGAGATACCATCCGTCGGTCGTTCGGCCAAGAGAAACATAACTGTCCCGTCCGACACGGCGACGAGCGAAGCGAGCGAAGCGCAGCGGGCGAGATGCCCGCGCGTCGGCCGCTGATCGGGATCGGATACCGGACACATCGACGGCATTATAGAACTCTTCCCACTGTGGGAATCATGCCCACACTAGAAGTGAATCGTCCGATAAGTAGGTGTGCTTATTGACCGCCGAGAATCCTGTCAATCAGTGGATCTCTTCGAGAAGTCGTGATGAAGACAGGGCGCATATGCGGCACAGACTGAGAGCAGTAGTACTTCCACCGACGAGAATGATTAGGAGTCGAACTGTTTTTTGCTTCGCCGGGTGATGGCCTGATATGCGACTGACAGGACCAATCGGTCTGGCCGTCCGTGCCATTCTCGCGGCCGTTATCACTGTCGGGGCGTTGCTCGTGAGCGCATATACGGTCACGGTCTTCGTTGCAGCGTTCCTCATAGTCCTCCCGATGCAACTCGGGCTGCTAGAGTTCACTGAGACGCGATTCCTGTGGGCGCTCGCCGCCGGCTCCGTCCTTTCCCTCCCCTGCTTTGCACTCGTCATCGGCCACACAATCAGGCGAGAGCGACAGCATCTGCTCGAGGAAACTGTTAGCGCCGACGCAGTCGACGCCGAAACGGCCCGGAAGCTCGAGGCTACGGCGACGCGACTTGGCATACAGTTTGGTGTCGTTACGCCCGAGGTCCGACTACATCCGTCGGATGAACCACTTGCGTACACGACGTACGGACCGACTGATCCCGTCGTCGCCATTCGACGGCAGGGGACGCCGTTCGTGGTGGTTTCAAGAGGACTCGTCAGAACGCTCTCGAAGACGGAAATCGAGGCCGTGCTCGCCCACGAGTTCGCACATGTGGGGAACGACGATCTGCAGTTGACCTCGTGGCTACTCGTCCCGCTGTTCGCCGCCGAGTTCGTCTACGAGAACGACGAGGACGAGAAGTGGCAATTCGATCCATTCGGCTGGACGCTCATGGCCGTCGCGCTCGTCGGTCTGGGGGTGTTCTCTCGCGGCCGTGAACTCGCTGCGGATCGAGCTGCAGTCGAGGCAACCGGCAATCCGGGCACACTCGCGTCAGCTCTCGAGCGCCTCGCTGAGCGTCGCTCGCGACGACCAGCGATGGACCTCCGTCACACTCGGTCGCGAAGCGCAGTCAACGTCCTGCCGACACTCGACGAAGACGGTGATCCGGGTGGTTTTCGTGCGATGCATCCCCCGCTTGAGGTGCGCCTCGAGCAGCTTCGGTCGGTGGCTGCCTGACCGGAGTCGGGATGCCGGTCCGAAGTAGCTCTGGTGAAACAAACGGAACTGTCGTGTGTCCTCTGACTGTTGCACGCTGCTTTTGCCAGTTGACGTATAAGTCATATCGTATTACGATACGTCGCCCACCTGTACTTACCGCTTATCGGGTAGTAACTGGTTTGGCGTGTAAACCGTTCGTTGATACCCGGGCACAACACCTAACTCGTCGTCCTGCGTGGACCACGTATGAAGGACCTTCACGTCCACTCGAATTACTCGGACGGAAGCTTTCTCAGGCGAATGGTCCGCGCCGCCGACGAAACTCCGCTCGAGGGCATCGGCATCGCCGACCACTGCAACGTCGCCGAGCGGGAATCCGCGGCGGCGATGCGAAACCTCCACGGGTTCAACCTCGATCTGACCTACGAGCGTCGACGGCAGGCGATCGAACGCGTTCGCGAAACGACATCGATCCCGGTCTACGATGCGGTCGAGATGGACTACGATCCGCGCGACGAGGCCGCAATCGAGGCGTTTCTCGCCGAGGCCGACTTCGATTACAGCCTCGGAAGCGTCCACGCCGTCGCCGGCAAGAACGTCCAGGTGCCATCGCTGTTCGACGAACTGTCCGCCGAGGAACTGAACGCCGTCGTCGACGAGTACTTCGAGACGCTCGTTTCGCTGATCGAGTCGGAACTGTTCGACATCGCCGCCCACGTCGACCTGGTCGAACGCACGCCGCCATTGCGCGGCCGCGCGACGACGGACCACTACCGGCGGGTCGCACGGGCGTTTGCGAACTCGCGAACCGTCCCGGAACTGAACGCCGGCCGCGCGCTGACCGACGCGGAAATCGTTCATCCCGAACCCGAGTTCAGCCGAACGCTGCGTGAGTTCGACGTTCCGATCACGGTCGGAACGGATTCGCACCGCCCGGCCGAGATCGGTGATCGGGCCGCGTTTCTCGAGGAGTTCCTCGCGGAGTCTGAACTCGAACTCGTCGAACCGGTCGCCCTTCGAGAGTGATGAAATGGGAGGTTGATGCTCGCGTCGAACTATCTGAATGAGAATAGGTCGGTCGAGATGAGTCAGCATGACCGGAGTGAAAACGCCGACAAAGGAACTCGATATCCGTTACTTGAGACGCAAAAAACACCCGAGTAGATAGACCCAAACGTGTTCGTTTCAGTACGAGTGACTATCGTTTTTCACACACGCTTGGGTGGTCAGTGTAGTCGAAAAGATGGACATTTCTGTACGTTTTTGCCACTACAGTAATTATTGTTAGTAAGAGATCGGCCGGCGAGCACACATTCTTAACGATAGATCCTTGTTAATCTATAGCAAAGGCTTTAGGGTAAGTGGGGCAAATCTCCGCTACGGTTGGCCCACCGGCCACTGATTTAGCTATGAGCGACGACGAACTTATCTGGCGAATCGCGGGAGGTTCCGGCGACGGGATCGACTCGACGAGCCAGAACTTCGCGAAAGCGCTGATGCGTTCGGGGCTCAACGTATTCACACACCGCCACTACCCATCGCGAATCCGTGGCGGCCACACCTACGTCGAGATCCGGGCCGCAGCACACGAGGTACAGTCACGCGGGGACGGCTACAACTTCCTGCTCGCACTGGGGGACTCGTTCGCCCGTAACCCGCAGGAAGAAGCCTACTACGGCAACGAGGAGATCAAGCCGCTCTCGGAGAACCTGGATGACCTCCGCGAAGGCGGGGTCATCATCTACGACGAGGGGCTCATCGGCGAGGACGACATCGAGGCCCTCGACCTCGAAGCGCGCGCCGAAGAGAACGACTGGCACGTCTACCCGCTCGACCTGCGCGGACTCGCCAAGGAACACGGCCGCGAGGTCATGCGCAACACCGCGGGCGTCGGCGCGACCGCCGCACTGCTCGACATGGAACTCGAGCACATCGAGGACCTCATGGAAGACGCCATGGGCGGCGACGTGCTCGAAGCGAACATCGAGATCCTCCACGAGGCCTACGACAGCGTCAACGAGGAGTACGAGTTCGACCACGACCTCCGAGCGCCCACGGGCGAACACGACGCCGAGCAGGCGCTGCTCTCGGGTTCGAACGCGATCGCCTACGGTGCCATCGACGCCGGCTGTCGGTTCATCAGCGGTTATCCGATGACGCCGTGGACGGACGTGTTCACCATCCTCAGTCAGAACTTCCCCGACATGGGCGGGATCTCCGAGCAGGTCGAAGACGAAATCGCCGCCGCGGCCCTCGCGGTCGGCGCGAGCCACGCCGGCGTGAAGGCCATGTCCGGCTCCTCCGGCGGCGGCTTCGCGCTGATGAGCGAACCGCTCGGTCTCGCCGAGATGACCGAGACGCCGCTCGTCCTGATCGAGGCCATGCGCGCCGGTCCGTCGACCGGGATGCCGACCAAGCCCGAACAGGGCGACTTAGAGCACGTCCTCTACACCAGTCAGGGCGACTCACAGCGCGTCGTCTTCGCACCAGGGAGCATCGAGGAGGCCTACGAGCAGACGCGACTGGCCTTCGACATCGCCTGGGACTACCAGATCCCGACGATCATCATCTACGACCAGAAGCTCTCCGGCGAGAACACCAACGTCGACGTCGAGTTCTTCGACCGCGAACCGTCGCCGGATCTGGGCTCGACGCTGACCGAGGAAGAACTCCGGGAGGCCGCACACGACAACTCCGGGAAGTTCAAGCGGTTCAACCACGAGGACGCCGAGAACGGCGTCGCGCCGCGCTCGCTGCCCGGACAGAAGGACGGGCGTTACCTCGCGACCGGGAACGAGCACAACCCGGTCGGACACATCAGCGAGGACCCCGACAACCGCGTCCACCAGATGGACCGCCGCCTCGAGAAACTCGAGTCCATTCGCGAGGAACTCGACGAGGAACGCGAGTCCACCCAGACCTACTTCGGTGAGGACGACGCCGAGTACGGCATCATCACGTGGGGCTCGAGCCAGGGAGCCGTCGAGGAAGCCATCGAGCGGCTGAACGAGAACGGCCACTCCGTCAAAGGGCTCAGCGTCTCCGACATGGTGCCGTTCCCGGAGCGGGAAGTGACCGAGTTCGTCGAGAGCGTCGACGAGGCGATGGTCGTCGAGATGAACGCCACCGCCCAGTTCCGCGGCCTGCTCCAGAAGGAACTCGGCCGCTTCGGCGAGAAACTCACGAGCCTGCTCAAGTACAACGGCAATCCGTTCGAACCAGCGGAGATCGTCGAGGGATACGAGGTCAACCTCGCCGACGAGGACCGCGAACCGACTGCACAGGTACGAATCGAACCCGCTGCAGGTGACTAACCAATGAGTGCTTTCAACGCAATCGGAGACGAACGAGAGATCGACCGGGACGAGTACACGCCCGGTATCGAACCGCAGCCGACCTGGTGTCCGGGCTGTGGCGACTTCGGCGTCCTCAAAGCGCTGAAGCAGGCCCTCCCGGAAGCCGGCAAGACGCCCGAGGAAGTGCTAACCGTCACCGGGATCGGCTGTTCCGGCAAACTGAACAGCTACCTCGACACGTACGGTTTCCACACGATCCACGGCCGTGCGCTGCCCGTCGCCCGGGCCGCCAAACTCGCCAATCCCGAACTCGAAGTCATCGCCGCCGGCGGCGACGGCGACGGCTACGGGATCGGCGGCAACCACTTCATCCACTCGGCCCGAGAGAACCACGATATGACCTACATCGTGTTCAACAACGAGATCTTCGGGCTGACGAAGGGCCAGACCTCCCCGACCAGCCCCAAGGGCCACAAGTCAAAGACCCAGCCGTCCGGCAGCGCGAAGACGCCGCTTCGCCCGCTGTCGATGTCGCTGAACGCCGGTGCGAGCTATGTCGCCCGCACCGCCGCGGTCAACCCGAACCAGGCCAAAGAGATCATCAAGGAAGCCATCGAGCACGACGGGTTCGCCCACATCGACTTCCTCACGCAGTGTCCGACCTGGAACAAGGACGCGCGCCAGTACGTCCCCTACATCGACGTCCAGGAGTCCGAGGACTACGAGTTCGACACCACTGACCGGGCGGAAGCCGCCGAGATGATGCGCGAAACGGAGAACGTCCTCAACGAGGGGACGGTTCTGACGGGCCGGTACTACGTCGACGAGGACCGACCGTCGTACTCCCAGGAGAAGAAGGCGGTCGGCGAGATGCCCGACCAGCCCCTCGCGGAGCGCTACTTCGACGACGACGCCGAGTGGGAGCGCAGCTACGACCTCCTCGAGCGTCACACGTAACGCGAGGATCGCGATTCGACGCATTCCGATTTTTGCGCGCGACTCACAGCTGCTCAGTTGCGGGCTCGTCCAGCCGAGAGCCGAGAGCCGAGAGCCGAGTTCACTTCGATACCAGCCACCAGATGCCAGACAAAAGCGCCGGCAATCGCTGTCCTCCTACTGACAGCCGATCGCCCGCGCGAGTTCGATCGCCGTCCCGTTCTCGAACTCGTGGCTGACGAACACGGAGCGGTAGTGCTCGCCGCAGGCCCACTGGAGTTCGGTTCCCTCGTCGGTGTGGGCGATCGATCCCGTCACATCGCCGATCGGGAGTTCGGAGCCGTCCATTGCGAACGTCCGAGGCCCGTCGCTGGTCGTTACCGAGATCGTGCCGCCGGTATCGTCGTCGGCGTATAGCAGTGTCACCTGCCGGCGGTCCTCGTCCGGGAACTCGTATCTGCTGATGCGCTCGCGGTCGACTGCTGCTGGAAGAGAGTCCGACGGTGGTTCAACGACGGGGAACGAGACCGTTTCGTCGGCAGCCGCGATGGAGTCGTAGTGATCGATCGACGGGAGAGCGATTGCTGCGCCGTCGGTATTGTCGTCGCTGTCGTTCGGGGTTTCTTCTCCCCCGTCACCGTTCGAACTGTCTTCTGTTGTGTTGTCGGGGATGGTCTCAACGGACGGCCCCGAATCGGAATCCGGGTTTTCGGCGTCGGTATCGGTGTCAGAACTCGCATTCGCCGGCGGGTCGAATTCGAACAAGTCGTCGTCGAGCGGGGGCTCTGGATCGACGGAGACATTGCGATACGTCGTCTCGAGGACGAGTTCACCCTCTTCGCCCTCGACGAGGTGTTTCAGGGGAAACATCGTCTCCTGGTCGAACCAGACCTCGACGCGGTCGACACCGCGTTCTGTCGGCTGTTCACTGGTCGACAGCGGAACGGCGTACTCCGTCTGCCCGACGAGGATGTCGAGCGATTGTTCGACCGTCTCGTTTGCCGGCGGTTCAAACGTGACACGATAGCTGTCGCGGCCGTCGACGCTGGCTTCCGTCACGTCGGCGATATCGTAGGCCTCGATGTAGCGATCTTGCTGGGCGTAGAGACCCTTGAGCCAGGACGACGCATTGGGATCTCGTTCCAGTTGCGTCACCGTCTCGGTCTCGCGGTCGTAATGCCAGCGCGTGTCACCGTCGGTAACGACAAGGACACCAGTCTCATTTGCCGCCGACCCCGCCTCCGGGTCCGTTTCGACGCGACTCGCTCCGTCCGCGCGCAACCAGACGGTCTCCGTCTCCGTACTCGTCTCACCGTCGATCACCTCGCGAACCTCGACCGTCGCACTGAACTCGTCGGGCGGCGTCGCCTCGTCGAGTTCAGTTTCGATGGTGTCGGCGGAGAGGTCGTCGGCAAAGGGGCTGGTACAGCCCGCTGTAAGGAGCAAGAGAGGGATGAATCCGAGCGCGAGTACGAGTCGTGGGCTGACGTGCGCACGATCGTCGTCACGAGGGGACATAGCGGGAATTAATCGGCCTCCCCTATTATTTCACCGATGAGTTGTCTCTAAATCGATCGAGTGCGTCTGCGCCGATGAAACGCCGCATCGGGCCGCGAGCCGGGACGTTCCGCTAGGCAATCCGACGTTTTCGTATACAAAAGATATTTTCCCATCGGAGCAAAAGTGTCTACTATGAGTACGCAGGCGACGGAAGACCGTATTCTCGAGGCCCTTGAGGAGGACGCCCAGGCGTCGTACGCCGAAATCGCCAAACGGGCGGACGTCTCGAAGCCGACGGTTCGAAAGTATATTAACCAACTCGAAGACGAGGGCGTGATCGTCGGCTACTCCGCCGAGATCGATCCGAAGAAGCTCTCGAGCAAGACGATTGCACTGGTCGGACTCGACGTTGCGAGCGAGCGCTACGTCGAGGTGACGAAAGAACTCAAGAGCCTCTCCGAGATCGAGGCGCTGTACAGTTCGAGTGGCGACCACATGCTGATGGCCGAGGTCCGCGCCGAAGACGGCGACGCGCTCGGCGAGTTCATCTCGTCGACGCTGCTCGAGATCGAGGGCGTTACCGCGGCCCATCCCTCGTTTCTGCAGGAGCGACTCAAGTAGGACGATCGGACTGCACTGATTGCATCGCTGTGTCTCGGCCTCGGGACCGCAGCCTGCGTTCGGCGGTGGGGGTGGCCGGGTGGCGTCGTGGGGTGGACACGAGCGGAATCGTTTCTGGTGAGTCTATCCGGTGTCTTCCTGCTGAACGGTCGTCGTATTGATCGATCGTGGTGAGCAGTATGCGATACTGCTCGGGCCGAGACTCAGTTATCGGCGTTCGAACCGATCCCGCAGAAGGATCACTGTGTTTATCCCGAGTAGGGAGACAACGAGCGAGCAAACGGCGAGGCCACCGGTAATGAGTGGTGGTGTGGCGAGTCCGGTCGAGCCGTCGACGAGTTCAGGAGCAGGTGGATGGGTGCTGTCGAGTCGGTCGGGTCGTCTTTCTCCGTGCCGAAGTCCTCGCGAATGGTTCGAAAGTCGCCGATGACCTCCTCGGTCCAGTAGTCGAACAACGGCTCACAGAGAACCGGTCGCTACGATGAACGTTCGTCGCGATATCCCGTCGACAGCGCGTCAACACTTGGGTTGTCGACCATCACGTCGCTCAGTGGGCACACCCGACTCGAACGGGGTCGGCTACGCCGCAGGGGTGGTTTCGAAAGGTGAACCACGTCCGTTTTGAGGGCGCGATGAATATACGCTTCTATGACTGGGCCTTCGGCAATAGACCCCTCGAGACGCCGATTTCTCGGTGCGCTGGGGATCGGCATTACCACCAGCGTCGCCGGCTGTCTCGGCGAATTCGGTGACAACGGGGCGGAGGGGGAAGACGATGACGAGCATCCGTTTGCAGACAGGGTGATCGACCATCCGGGCGGGGAGTCGATTCCGTTCACCGACGACCAGCACTGTGCCGTATGTAACATGAAACCGACGAGTTACGCGCGGTGGCAGAGCCAACTCGCACACGAGAACGGCGAGGGCGCAGTCTTCGATACGCCGGGTTGCCTGTTCGCCTACTACGCCGCTCCGCCCGTCGAATCGCCGGTCAGCGACGCCTGGACGACCAACTTCGGAACGACCGAGTTGATCGACGCCACCGACGCCCACTTCGTGCTCGTCACCGACGAGGACGGCGTGGACAACGAGCCGATGGGACTCAACCCTCGCCCGTTCGCCGCCCGCGAAGACGCCGTCGCCTACCTCGACGAGTGGGACGCCGAAGCGCTAACCGAGGAGGATATCATCGAACTCTCCGCCGTCGACCGCGAGATCGCCCGCATCTATCGCGGCAGACGCGTCCCCGACGAGCCCTGACCGACCCACCATACCGCCTCCCGCCCACCGCTCTCACCTCCCGCCCCACTCCCGCCCCCACCACCCACCTCTCGCCGCACCGTATCCGGAACACGTTTGGATGTTCGAAACCGTCGACACGACGTGCGCTCG
This sequence comes from Natrialba aegyptia DSM 13077, assembly GCF_000337535.1. GTDB lineage: Archaea > Halobacteriota > Halobacteria > Halobacteriales > Natrialbaceae > Natrialba > Natrialba aegyptia. The sequence goes on along the minus strand of NZ_AOIP01000014.1, from coordinate 210,111 downwards.
TCCGAACTCGAAGTGACGCCCTACGCCGCGCTCGCGTTCGCGATTTTCGCCGCGAGCACCAGTGCAATCCTGGTTCGCTGGAGTCACGCCCCGAGTTCAGTCGCGGCCCTCTATCGCGTGGTGTTTACGACGGCGCTGGTCGCGCCGATCGCCCTGTATCGGCACCGGGACGAGTTCGGTCGTCTCGCTCGGCGCGACGTCGGATTTGCGGTCGTTGCTGGCGTCGCGCTCGCGGTACATTTTGCGGCCTGGTTCGAGAGTTTGAATCACACGAGCGTGGCCGCGAGCGTGACGCTCGTCCAGACCCAACCGCTGTTCGTGGCGCTCGGCGCGGGGCTGGTCCTCGGCGAGCGCGTCTCCCGGGAAACAGTGGTCGGTCTCGCGATTGCGATCGTCGGGGCAGCGGCGATGTCGCTCGGCGACGCCGGCGAAGCACCGCTCTCGGACGCGACGATGTACGGGAACGCGCTTGCAGTCCTCGGTGCGGTCACCGTCGCGGGCTACGTGCTCGCCGGGCGATCGATCCGCCAGCGCGTCTCGCTGTTTCCCTACGTGACCGTCGTCTATACGGCCTGTGCGGCGACGCTGGTCGCGTTGGTCGGTGTCCAGGGCCACGACTTCGTCGCGTATTCGGCCCGCGAGTGGCTGCTCTTTCTCGGCATGGCGATCGGCCCCGGCGTGTTCGGACACACGGTGGTCAACTGGGTGTTAGAGTACCTCGAATCGGTCGTCGTCAGCGTAGCCTGGCTCGGCGAACCCGTCGGGGCGACGGTGCTCGCGCTCGCCTTGCTGACCGAGGTCCCGGATCTGATCACGGTACTCGGCGGCCTCGTCGTTCTCGCCGGCATCTACGTGACGACGATCGAGCGCGAGCGACGACGCGAGCCGACGCCGGGATAACCCATCAAAGCGGGAGCGGGTCTGGGCACCCGCCGTGTGACGATCGCGGCTCCGAACTACTCGACGGCAACCTCGCCGATCGCATCGAGTTGTGACTGGTCGAGGTAGACTCCCATCTCCTCCCGGGCGACGAACTCGACGGTCTGGGTCTCGCCGCTCTCATCGAGGAAGTCCGATCTGACGAGGGTATTCCACTGGTTGGTTTCGCCGCCGGATGCAAGCACGAGGTTGTGTCCTGGCAGCGGTTCCATCGACCTGTTCTCCGCCTCGGGCTGGTGGCGACCGATCGCGTTCTCCCACTCGATCGCGTAGGTCTCACCCGCCTCGAACTCGAGTGTCGGATTCGATTCGTCAGCGATCTCGTCGGGTCCGACGCCGACCCACTGTCCCTCCTCGAGTCGGAGCGCGTAGGTTTCGGTCGGGTCGCCGGGTTCGGTCGCGGGCAGCGTGACGGTGACTTCCTGATCGTCGCCGTCGATCGCTACCGTGTCGGTCACCCGCTCGTGACCGTAGGTCCAGACCTCGAGTTCGTACTCGCCGTCTTCGAGCATGTCGAAGCGGGCGACCGACGGCGGGCTCTCTTCCGCCTCCTGTCCCGGCCGCGCGGCGACGTCGGAGAAGGAGTGGTGATCGCCGACGAACACCTCCGCGCCGAGCGGTTCGCCGTTCTCGTCCTCGACTCGTACCCGTAGCTCGTGGACCTCGGCCGCGTCGACCAGTTCGATCGGACCGCGCATCTGAACCGGGTGCGGCATGCAGTAGTACTCGGCCATCTCCTCGTCGGCGGTGATCGTAAACGAGAGCGATTCGCCCTGTTCGTCCACGAAGTCCGTCGCTTCGATCACCTCACCGTCCTCGTCGGCGACGGTGAAGTTGTGGTTCGAGCCGTCGCCGTTCGTCCAGACGATCTCGTGTTCTTCGCCCTCGATTAGCCGTAGCGTCGGGTTCGACTTCCCGTCGAGTTCGGCCGGGGCGACGCCGACCCAGCCGCCGACGATGCCGAGCAGCGAGAGCGTTCGCCCCTCGCCGTCGTTCTGCGTGGCCGGCAGTCGGAAGTCGATCTCGTCGCGATACGCGCCCGCGGTCCCGGCCGTCGCCGCGGTTCCGGCGATCGCCGCTGTTCCCCTCAGTACGCCACGACGGGACACGTCGTCGCGTGAGCGTTGGTCGTTCGTCATGGTTGGAGTCTGTTGAATCGTATTCGTATTCGTACTCGTACTCGTAATCGTGATCAGCCGTCCATCGAGAACACGGCGAGCGTGTCGCCGCGCGGCCCCTGGCGGAGCCAGCCGCTGCCGCCGACTTGCACGGCGACGTACTGTTTCTCCTCGCCCGGATCGTACCAGCTCATCGGCGACGCGCTGATCGGCACGTCGAACTCGTACTCCCAGAGTCGGTCGCCGCTCTCGCCGTCGTAGGCGACGAAATTACCGTTCTGAGTGCCGTTGAATACGAGTCCCGTCGCGGTCGATAGCGAACCGCCCCACATGTAGTGGTCGTCCTCGCTTTCGATCCAGTCGCGCCAGACGCGCTCGCCCGTCGCCGGATCGACCGCGGCGAAGGCGGTGATCGCACCGTTCCATTCGTCGGGGAACTCCGATGCCGGATCGTCGAGGTTCCCGCCCCAGTAGGGGTGGCCGGCCTCGTACTCTTCGTACCGCCAGTAGAGGTCTTGCGGATAGTTCTGGTGGATAACGTACACCAGCCCCGTCGCCGGATTGTACGACGGGGGCTGCCAGTCGTTGCCGCCCGGCGCGCCGGGAACGAACGGAACCCGCTCGTCCTCGCTGATGTGCGGGATCATCTCCCACATATTGATGTGCTGGCAGATCTCCTCGCTGCGTTCGTGAAGCTTGCCCGAGTCGGCGTCCATCATGTACACCCAGCCGGACTTGTCCGAGCCGACGACGAGATCCATCGACTCGCCCTCCACCGACACGTCCGGAACCAGCACCCGCGGAGCCGCCGCGTCGTAGTCCCAGACGTCGTGCGGACTGCTCTGGAAGCCCCAGTTGAACTCGCCGGACTCGAGGTCGAGCGAGAGCGTACCGCAGGTCGGGAAGTTCGGCCCCGGACGGACCGTCCCGTCGAAGTCCGGTCCCGGATTCGCGACGGGCGAGTAGAGGACGCCGCGGTCCTCGTCGATCGTCGGCGTCATCCAGCTCGTCCCGCAGCCGTGCTCGCGGCTCGCGCCGACCCACTCGTCCTCGAGCAGCGTGTCGCACTTCCACTGCATGTCACCGCTTTCGGCGTCGAGGCCGGCGATGAATCCGAGGACGCCGTACTCGCCGCCGGCGCTGCCCGTGTACAGTGTGCCGTCGTAGATCACCGGGGCCCACGTCGCAGAGTAGCCGACCTCGTGGTCCGCCGTCTGCGTGTGCCACTCCTCTTCGCCGGTGTACCGGTTCAGCGCGACGATCCCCGAATCGAGCGTCGTCATGTACACCGTGTCGCCGAGGACGGCCGCCCCGCGATTGTTGTCGTCACAGCAGAGTTCGACGCCGATCGGCGGCGCGTAGGTGTAACTCCAGAGGACCTCCCCCTCGCGGGGATCGATCGCCTTCATGTGATTCGGTCCGTTGGTCTGGTACATGATCGGCGGATCGCCCGGGACGACGATCGGTGTCCCTTCCATGCTCGAACCGGTCCCGACCGACAGCTCGTACTCGAGTTCGAGATCGGAGACGTTGTCGGGCGTAATGACGTCGGCGGTCGTCGCTCGGTGCTGTTCGTAGTTCCCGCCGTACATGAGCCACGACTCGGGGTCCTCCCCGGTCCCGCTCAGCATCTCCTGGTCGACGTCGACCTCCGGAATCCGGTCGGTGTCGTGTTGTTCGGTGACGGAGTCGTCGGGACCGCCGACGAGCGTGTAGCCGTCTTCGATCTCGGTCAGTTCGATGTCGCGTGCGGCCTGAACGGCCCTGTCGTTGCGAAGTGCCATGCGTACTCACCTCAGTTTGCTCGGCGCGCGCGTCTCGTCGGTAACGTAGAACACCTCGTGTAACAGCTCCTCCTGCCCGACGATCTGTACCGCCGTCCCCGCCGCGAACGCGGCGGTCACCTGTTCGTCCGTGAGCCGCCCCGTCGTGGCGATATCGCAAGCGGCCGTCGCCGACAGGAACAGGCCGCCCAGCATCGTCTTCGTGTGCGCGACAGCGGCGTCGAGGACTTCCTCGGTGACGAGCACCTCGTTTTGCCAGAGGTGCCGGTCGAGTCCGCGAATCCACAGCAGCGCCCCGCCCATCGCGCGCCGGTGGAGAGGGGGCACGGTTTCGGTATCGAACTCGACGCCGTCCGGAATCTGGTTCGACGGCACCCACCGGGCGAGCCGATCGGCGTCGTTCGCGACGGCGATCAGCAACGCCGTCTTCTCGGACTCGTCGAACCCGACATCGTCGAGCGCCGCCGAAAGCGGCGTCGTCAGTACCAGTTCCCGCGCGGTGCGCTCGATGTGTCCGGGCGTAAATCGCGGCAGCGTCTCGTCGAGACGCTCGAAGAACTCGCCCTCCGCCAGGTGCTCGTAAAGCCGCCAGCCGGGATCGGCCACCGCCTCGTAACAACCGTGGGGCTCGTTCGGAACGCCGGTCTCCCGAACCTCGGGAAGCCGCTCGATCCGGGCCGCAAGCCTGTCTCGCTCGCGTTCGAGTACTTCGCCGTCGAGTCGCTCCGCGAGTTCAGTTCGGATCGTCGCGCCGGCGGCCTCGAGCGTCGGCGATCGGTCCGGTTCGATTCGTCCCGCCAGGTCGCTCCACGTTACCGGTCGATCGGATACCTCGGTCGCACCGAGTTGCATCGCCAGTTTCGTTTGGTCCGCGCCTGAGATCTCCCGCTTCGCATTTGCATGCGTCATGTTCTCACCACACATGGTTTTCTCCCACATACCAACGAATAATCATTATCAAAGACTTCGAACAGGTGGCGTGCTATCTAAGTCTCAGTCGGATAGGTTCGAAATAATGCCATCATATCCCGACAGTATGTCGAACGTACTACAAGTATATTCCCCGTTCGGCACGAAGCGGTACCCGAGTGATCGGTAATGGCCGGACTACCCGATGCGTTTTCGCGGCTCAGGCGGCCCGAGTATACGGGCGCGAATCGCTGTCTCCCGTGTACGATCGGAAACGTCGCCATCGCACTCGGTGGCGCGGTCGGATTCGGCGTCGCCATCTCCGAAGCGGTCGGCGCGGTCGCGTTAGTCGCGTTCCTCGGGATCATCGCGCTTCGGGGTTACCTACTCCCCGGTACGCCGACCCTTACGCGGCGATACCTCCCCGATCGAGTTCATGCGGCGGTCGGAACGGCGGCCGATCGGCAGCCCTCGATCGACACCGCCGAGTTCGAGAGCGCGGTTCGCGCGCTTTCGGCTGCCGGCGTTATCGAGGAAAGGGCGGACGGACCGCGACTCACGACGGGATTTGCGACGCAGTGGGACGACCGATTGTCGACCATCGCTGGTAGCTCCGGGACGGACCACGACGGATCCGTCACCGTCGACGCGGCGGCCGTGGCGGCGGCGTTCGATGCCGAGACCGCAACCCGGCGCGGCGTCGGCACCGTCGAACTCGACGGCGAAAAACTGGTCCGGTGGCCGTCGGACGCGGCCCTCGCCGCCGACGTCGCCGCCGCTCGTGAACTCGAATCGCGACTCGACGGCTGGGACGCAGTCGACACCGCGGATCGGCGAGCGACTCTCACCGGCCTGCGGATACTTCGGGACCGGTGTCCCGTCTGTGGCGGGCCGCTCTCCCGGCGCGTCGAGCGGGACGAACACTGCTGTCGTCGGCCGCAAGTCGGTATCGAACGGGTTTGCCGGGACTGCGATCGGGTGCTCGTCTCTACGGCGGTTTCCGAGACGAGTTCAGTTCTCGCGTGGATTCCGGGTCCGGGGAGCGGGAATCGTTGATGTCCCTTGGCGCGATACCCGCGGCGTTTGGGCGGCTGAGACCTCGGTTCGGAACTGCGGAGAGAGTGGTTGGAGAACGAGAGCTTTTAAACTAGCAGCATAAGCGTAGGGCTATGGTCGCGATCGGCGGAATCGTGGTTGGCACTGTTCTAGTGGGACTCGGACTTCTCGGCGTACGACACGCCTACGGGATCACTCGGTTTCACGAGCAACTCGACGCCATCGGGAGTACGCGGTCGGCCGGGACCGTCGAACCGGCCGAGTGGAAGTCACATTGACGAAACTACTCAGCGGGTGTCTCTCGGCCATCGGTGGGGTCGTCGTGTTACTGGCGATAGTCGAGTGAGCGCCTGCTGTCTCACCCGTTCGCGGCGTCAGATTGCGGTCGTGAGCAGGATGGACCGACCACTGAGGAGTGAGCGGCGTTCTATGCTATCCGTTCGTCAGTCGACGTTCGTCCGCCAGTCCGGCTGCTGTCGCGGCGGTGCGAGGACGCCGAGTCCGATCGCCGGCTCGTCGCGTCGGTTTTCAGCCCCGTGATACTCGTTGCTCGGAAACCGGTAGGCGTCACCTTCTTCGAGAACGACCTCGTCCCCCTCGACGATCGCTATCAGCGTTCCCGACAGCACGTAGCCGATCTGCTCGTTGTCGTGCTCGTGGGCGGGTAACGTCGCGCCCGGTTCGATCCGCCAGTATTTCATGCTCGCCCGGTCGCCCATCGAGAGATCGCCGAGATAGACGCCGTCCGCAACCTCCTCGGCGGTGACATCGGCCGTCTGTATGTGGTCCATGATATCAGTTGCCGTTACCTGTATGCTCAGCGAGTGCGATACGTGAATCTTACTTCAGCCAGCGATGACTGTATTCGCCGCTAACAGGCATATAAACCATCCCTAGAAACGTTTTATGCCGCCCGTTGCCGTCACATATTGTATGGCATCGAGTGACATGCAGAGTGCACTGCGCATCTTTCACCTCCCGTTCTCGTTCATGCTGCCACAACGGGTCGCAGCCGAGCGTGGCTACTTCGAGGACGAGGGACTCGACATCGAACTGGTCGAACGCGACCGGCAACAGGTCGACTGGAAGTACGTCCCGGGAGACTGGACGCTGACGGGCGACGACAACGTCGACCTCTACCCGGTCTGCAAGTGGGAGAGTCTCCGACGCACTTGGTCGCTCGATGACGGCAAAATCGTCGCCCACGGAACGTTCGCAGACCTCCCGTATAGCCTCTATACGCGGCCGGAAACGTCGATCGACATTCCCGCCGACCTCGCCGGTACCCCCGTCGGCGTCAATCGCCGAACCGGCCAAGAGTACACCGCCATCAAAGCGCTCGAAGAGTACGTCGACCCCGACGAAATCGAACTCGAACACTTCGGCATGCCGACCGAGCGGCTGCGGGCGCTCCGCGACGGCGACATCGATGCCATCACGCTCCTCGATCCACACAGCACCCTCGCCGATCACCTCGGCTTCGAGCGGGTCCTCGCCTTCGAGAACCACATCGGTATCGTCGGCACCGAGACACTCGACGGCGACGAACTCGACGCCTTCATGCGAGCCTACGGCCGCGCCGTCGAGGCGATCAACGACGACCCGCAAGCCTTCCGCGAGCAGTACCTCGCGATGCTCGAGTCGGACGCCGAGATCGCACCGGACCTCTTCGATGGCGTTAACCTCGAAACCGTTCGCGAATCGGTGACCGTTCCCCGGTACGAGGTCCCCGAACTCGCCGATCCCGACCAACTCGACGGCCACCTCGAGTGGATGAAGGACCGAGAACTGATCGACGACCGGGCCGACATCAGGACGATCGTTTCCCCCTCGAGCCAATGACTAGCGACATCGAAACCCAGCAAGCGGCACTGGACGAACTCCACGACGCTCCCGCTCGGACAGAGAGCGACGACGCGACCAGGATTAAGCTTCCGGAACTGCGCGCCCGATTCGAACACAACGGCAGCCCCCGCTACATGCTGTACACCATCAAGCGGTACGGCTTCGACCACGACCACGGCTTCCACCTCGACGTCGAACTCGTCTCGGACGAACTCGAGGACGGCCTCGAAACGGTCGAGGCCAAACTGCACCAGGGCGACGCGGATCTGATCGACATCGACTACATCTCGACGGCGCGCGAGCGGGCCGGCGGCGCACCCATCGTCGCCTTCCATCCCTACGGCCGAACCGTCGGCGGCCTCGTCGTCCCCGAGAGTTCGCCGATCGACGGTCTGGCCGACCTCCCCGGCCACCGCATCGGCGTCGTCCGCCGGCTCGACAAGAACTGGATTTTCACACGGGCCGCCTGCCGCGAGTTCAACGAGTTCGATCCCGAAACCGAAGCCACGTCGGTCGAGGCGGGCTCGAAGGTCGAACTCACCCGACTGCTGCGCGAGGGGGAGGTCGACGCCGCCCTCCAGTTCTGGCAACTCATCCCCGAACTCGTCGAACCCGGTCCCTACCGCGAAGCGATCCCGATGGCCGAACTCGTCCAGCGGCTTTCGGGCGTCGAGCGGACGCTGCCCATCTCGACGTTCCTCACGAGCGAGGACTACCTGGCAAACCAGCCCGAAGCCATCCGGGGGTTCAAGCGCGCGTACGCCGACGCCGTCGAACGCCTGCAGACCGACGATGAACTCTGGGCGGAGTTGGGCGACCGACTCATGCACGAGAACGACCCCGCCGTCGTTCGCGGCGTTCGCGATCACTGGCGGGAGATGGTCGTCACCGAGTGGAACGCGGAGACGGTCGACGCGATGGAACAGTTGTTCGACCACCTGCTCGCAGTCGCCGGCCCGGAGGCGCTCGGCGTCGACCACATTCCGGACGACCTGTTCCGACTGGAGGTGCCGTCGCAATGACGCCGGACACGACGACCGTCGACTTCCAACTCAACTGGGAGCCGAACGGCTTTCAGGCCCCCTACTTCCTCGCGCGCGATCGCGGCTTCTACGACGACGAGGGGCTGGACGTGCGGTTCGTCGAGGGCCACGGCTCGCCCTTCGCCGCCGAGCAGGCCGCCCGAGGCCGAGCCGAGTTCGCGCTGGCGGGCGCGAGCGCCGTCCTCTCGATCCAGAGCCGTGGGCTCGACCCGCTCGCCGTCGCCGCCGTCACCGGCAAGACGCCCGCCGCGATCTACACCCTCCGGGACGAGTTCGGCGAGGCGCTGACCGAACCTTCGCAACTCGCGGGCCGGACTGTCGCGCCGTCGGCGACCAAAACGCGCATCCTGACGGCCCAGTTGCTCGAAGACGCGGGTATCCGCGACGAGGTCGACCTCCTCGGCGTCGACGATCACACCCACCACCGCGTGCAGCACAAGCTCCTGGATGGGCGCGTCGACGCCGCCGTCGGCGTCGTCACGAACGGCTACGAACTCGAGCGCGAACACGACCGGCGGGCGGACGAACTCGCAATCGGGGACCACCTCGGCATCTACGGGATGACCATCGTGACCGACCCCGAGTTCGCCCGCGCAGAGCCGGAGACGGTCCGCTCCTTCCTCCGGGCGACGGCCCGCGGCTGGGCGGCCGCGACGAACGATCCCGACGCGGCGATCGACGTGCTCGTCGAACGCAACGCGACGCTCGAGCGGAATCGACCCGTCGAGCGGCGCAAGTTCGAGACGGCGGCGACCGACCTCCAGTTCACCGACCGGACGCGGGCGGAAGGGTGGGGCTTGCACGAGGGCGAGCGCTGGCGGACGCTCGGCCGGACGCTCGCCGAGACGGACCTGCTCGAGGGCGAGATCGATCCCGACGCGGTCTGGACGAACGAGTTCATCGACGCGGACGACGAGGTGATCGGGAACTACGCGGAGCGCGTCGCCGAGTCGGAAACGGAACCGCGGCTCTGAGGATACCCATGCACGCAGTCGACCACATCAACATCGACGTCGACGACCTCACCGCCTGCTACGAGTTCTACCGCGATGAACTCGGGCTCGACGTCCGCCGCGAGCCGTCCGATTTCAAAGGCGAACACGCCATGTTCCAGGTCGGCGAGACGGTCGTCACGCTGGCCGAAACCGGTCGCGCCGACGGCTGGGACGAGCGCGGCCTGGATCACCCGCTCGACAAGGCCCACGTCGCTTTCGAGACCGATCGACGGGAGTACGAGCGACTGACGGCTGAACTCGGCGGCCAGTTTCCGAAGCAGGGGCCGTACGACTGGGACGAGTTCGAGGGGTTCTACTTCCTCGATCCGGACGGGAACCTGCTCGAGGTGATCACCTACGAGTCGCCGGCGGGCGAGCGCGAGCGGCCGCTGCTGACGCACGACGATGTTGGGTAAGGTGGTTTCTCACTTCGCCGAGGGTGTCATAGAACAGTTTGCACAGAACGCCCACGCATGCCTGAATCGCGTAACTAGACAGTACTGACAGGGAAGATCACTCATCAGAAACTACTATCGGGTGGCCCGAGAGAGTTGGGAGCGTGACTGACGATATCGGGTATCCCTCCGAGCAACTAATTCTCGATCTCCACGAGCAGATCGTTGCGGAAGGCGACAATACGGAACCAGGCGTTCGGTCGGAGGACGCGATTGAATCCGCACTTCAGTACGTGTCAGAGGGGTTCTTCGGGGAGGTCCCACAAACACGTCACGAAAAAGCAGTGCATTTGATGCGACTCCTCGTTGCAAATCATCCGTTTGTCGATGGGAACAAACGAACTGCACTCCGAACAGTGGTTGTCTTCTATATGCTGAACGGGTATACGTTCGAATACGGCAACGAAATTCGCGCCTTACTGCACCGATTTGCAACGGACGAAGCCGGGGTCGACACCGAGACGGCAGTCATCTACTTCCGAGCGTGTGCTCGTCGCAACTGATAAAGGGATTCAATGCGTATTCAGGATACAGCGATGGCGTCCAGTACTGACTCCTCGGCAGCGGTCGATGAAGAGGTCCGCCGGCTGTACGAGCGATATCAGTCGGCTGAGAGCGACGAGGAACGCCACGAGATCGCACTCGAGATGGGAAAACTCGACGGACGCCGTCACGCCGAAATCTACGCGGCTCTGGAGAACGAGTAGATTCCTGTTCTGACCAAATCTGTTCAATAGGCCTCGCAGATCATGTCCGTATTCGGAGAAACGTGACGGTAAGCCCACATGTTGATCTAACGATGTGCCTCACTCAACAATTGCGTTCACCAGGCGGCCATTCACACGCATTCCCCGACATACGGCTGTTCTCGTCGATATATGTCGAGAGACACGCGATCCACAGTACGCACATTCCTCGTCTGCATCGGGTGTTGTGATGGTCGTGGACATACCTGAGCTATGGAGCAAGCTGCGGAACGTGTTTTGCAGACAACTCTGGAAGCGATGAACACCAGTCGGTTCTTCGTCCGTACTTACCGATTATTGTAATCACTTGGGAGGTGAGAGCAGTTCTCCGATAGCGTCACGTCGTCGGCAATCGCGTCTGTACCGGGCCGTCGCTCTCGCGTGCCTCGAGTTCAAGTAGCCGGCGCTTCGTCGCGACGCCGTCGGCCGCCGAGTAGCCGGTGAGCGCGCCGTCGCTGCCGACGACGCGGTGGCAGGGAACGACGATCGGCACGGGATTGCGGCCGCAGGCCTGACCCACGGCGACTGGACTCGTTCCAAGGTCAGCGGCGAGGTCGCCGTACGTGCGCGTCTCGCCGTAGGGGATTGCCATCATCGCGGCCATTACGTCGCCGGTTAGCCCGTCGGGAACGTCCACGTCGAGGTCGAAGCGCCGCCGGTCGCCCCGCTCGTACTCGCGTACCTGCGTACGGATTTCGGCGACCGATTCGGCGATACTCGACTCGTCGATAGCGATTTCGCCGTCGAGAATCTGTAGTTTCATTGGTTCTCTCCGTTGGTCGCTCTTGGGTCCCGGTGGGCATAAGTGCCGACCGCACACCGAAACTGATCGGTGGGCCTCTGTCGTCGGTCGTTGATCGTCGGTCGTCGGTCGCCAAGGATTAGTCGTCGTCAGACTCGAGTGCAACTTCGATCTCAGCCGCCGCGGCTTTGTATTCGGGAATCTTCGCCCGGTCGTCGAGCACGTCGTTCGTCAGTTTGTTCGCCGAGGCGGCCGCGAAGTGCGGCGTCGTCCAGACGACGCCCTCCTTGGTGTCGTCGGTGACCTTCGCCTCGACGGTGATCTCGCCGCGCCTCGACGTGAGGGTGACCGCCTGGCCGTCCTCGATGCCGTATCGCTCGGCGTCCGCCGGATGCACGTCGACGAAGTTTTCCGGCGTCTGTCGGTTGAGCGTAGACGACCGACGGCTCATCGTGCCGGTGTTGTAGTGCTCCTCGAGGCGGCCCGTCGTGAGGATCAGCGGATAGTCCTCGTCCGGCGTTTCGGCCGGCGGGGTGTGGCTCACACCCTCGATGTGCCCGAGTCCGCTCTCGGTGTCGAAGTCCTCCTCGTAGAGGTAGGGATCACCTTCGTCGCCCAGTTCGTAACAGGGCCAGTGGAGCCCCTCCTCGCCGAGCAGGTCGTAGGTCATCCCGTGATAACTCGGGCAGACCTGCCGGAGTTCTTCGAAAACAGCTTCGGGGGTATCGAAGTCGAACCCAGCCGCGCCGAAGAGTCGCGTGCCGACTTCCGAAAGGATCTCGAGATCGTGTTTCGTGTTCTCGTGGACTCTCTCGACGCCGCGCATGCGCTGGACGCGACGATCCGTATTGGTGACCGTCCCGCCGCGCTCCGCCCAGGTCGTCGCCGGCAGAATCACGTCGGCGTACTCGGCCGTCTCCGTCGGGAAAATGTCCTGCACTACCATGAACTCGAGTTCTTCCATCCGCTCTGCGACCCGGTTCGCATCGGGTTCGCTCATGATCGGGTTCTCACCCATGACGTACAGGCCGCGAATCCCGTCGCCGAACTCGTGGGAAATCTCGACGTTCGTGAGACCGGGCTCGTCGGGGATGTCGAATCCCCATTCTTCCTCGACGCGTTCACGGGCTTCGTCGTCGTCGACGAGCTGGTAGCCCGGCAGGACGTTCGGCATCGCACCCACGTCGCAGGTGCCCTGAACGTTGTTCTGGCCGCGCAGCGGATTGACGCCGGTCCCGGGGCGACCGAGATTCCCCGTGATCAGCGCCAGGTTGATCTCGTTCTGGACGTTGTCGACGCCGCAACGGTGCTGACTCATCCCCATGCCGGTGAAGATGGCCGCGTTCTCGGCCGTTGCGTACTTCTCCGCAGCGAGTTCGATGTCCGCGAGCGGGACCCCACACTCCTCGGCGGCGGCTGCTTTGTCGAACTCGGCGAGCGTCTCCCGCAGGTGCTCGAAGCCCTCGGTTCGCTCCGCGATGAACTCGTCGTCGATCCAGTCGTTCTCGAGCACCGTTTTGAGGACGATGTTCAACAGGGGAACGTCGGTCCCCGGATTCAACTGGAGGTGCATGTGTCGATCCGTCTCGTCGATCTGGAACGAACGAGTCGTCTTGTTCGCGTGCGGATCGACCTGGATGACGGTCGCGCCGTCGAGGACGGCCTGCCGGAAGTACTGGCTGTTCGCAATGGGATGTTGCTCGCCCGGATTGGCCCCTTGAATCCAGAACACGTCGGTTTCGGCCCGCAAGTCGGCCATACTGTTCGTCATCGCGCCCGCGCCTAGACTCGTCCGCAGCGCCCAGACCGTCGAGGCGTGACACATCCGCGTGCAGTTGTCGACGTTGTTCGTCCCGTAGCGGCGGGCGATCTTCTGCAGGAGGTAGTTCTCCTCGTTCATCGTCTTCGAGGAACCGAAAAAGCCCACCGCGTCCGGACCGTACGCCGCTCGAATCCGCTCGAGTTCATCGACGATGAACTCGTAGCACTCGTCCCAGGTCGCCTCGCGGAACTCGCCGCTGTCGTCTTTGATGAGCGGGTCGGTCAGTCGGTCCTCGTGGTCGACGACCTCCGTCGCCGCGCCGCCTTTGATACAGATGCGGCCCTCGTTGACCGGCGCGTCGCCCCAGGGCATGAACTGCACGTCACCCGGGTCATCGCCCTGTTGAACCTGGATACCACAGCCGACGCCGCAGTACGGACAAATCGTCGTGACCGGTTCGTCGGTCTGGTGTTGATCACTGGACATTGGATGCTCCGCTCGGTGGTGAATCGCGGTACGTGCATTCACAACGCGAGTGTGCATGAGTTTTTCTACCACACTGGAGACGAGCGGCCAGACGAGGGGTGGAACGCGACCACCTCGGGCGAACGCTAACAGCGCCCCGCGCCATACAGTCGCACGATGGAGTTCACGCGTGACCTGGTGCGTTCGGAAGCGGCCGACTACCGGGCGGAGAACCCCTTCTATCCCGTCGAACAGGAGCAACTCGAAACCCTTCCACGAGCGTTCGAGACGGACGCATTCGGGTGGCGCGACGCCGCCTGGGTCGTCAGGTGGTACTACCGGCGATTTCTCGGCACCTATCCCGACGCCGAGCGACGAGCCGCAGAAGAGCGCTTTCAAGAGAACGAGTTCGACGCGGTCCGGGCTGCTATCGCGGACGCGGTCGATGCGACCGCCGGCCCGGAGCGAGACGCGACGGCTGCGATCGATACCCTCACCGCACTGGACGGTGTCGACGTTCCGGTCGCCACCGGCTTTCTCATGTTTTTCGCCCCGCAGGAGTTCGTCGTCCTCGGCCCTCGCGAGTGGACCGTCCTTTACGACGCGGGTGAACTCGCGAAGCCGTACCCGCCCGCACCAACGGCGAGCGACTACGAGACGTATCTCGACCGCTGTCGATCGATTGCGACGACGACCGACTGCGAGTTGTGGATGGTTCACCGGGCGCTCTGGCGTCTCTCGGCCGCCACTACCGACCAGTAACGCTCGATTCAGACGGTCGGCCGCGGACTTTTGTTGCCGGTCGCCGAACACGCGTGTATGTCCCCCGCAACCGGATCGGGCGGTACAGCGCAACCGGACGCCACGCCGAACGAGCGGACGGCCGTCATCCTCGCGGGCGGCCACTCGACCCGCTTCGGCGACGAGGACAAGGCCGTCGCCGAACTCGCGGGAACGCCCATGATCCGCCGCGTCGTCGATCGACTCCGCCCCGTCGTCGACGAGTTCATCATCAACTGTCGGGACGACCAGGTGCCCGTTATCGACGATGCACTCACGGCCGATGCGGGCGACTCCGACGGCGCTGGTGAGCCACCGGTCTCCTTCGCCGTCGATCCGGTCCCCGACCGCGGCCCGATGGCGGGCATCATGACCGGACTTCGCGCGGCGCGGACCGAATTCAGTGCCGTCGTCGCCTGCGATATGCCCTTCGTCGATCCCGAACTCGTCTCGGCCCTTTTCGATCGGGCGGCAAGCGCGGACGCGGACGCTGCGGTCCCGCGACTCGAAGACGAGTGGTTCCAGACGACGCAGGCGGTCTACCGAACCGAGCCGATGGGAGAGGCCTGCGAACGCGCCGTCGACCGCGGCGACCGACGGGTCGTCGAACCCCTGTTCGATCTCGACTACGTCGTCGTCGAGACGGACGAGATACGCGACCACACTGATCTGGAGACGTTCGAGAACATCAACACGACCGAGGAGTTCGAGGCGGCACGCGACCGACTCGCCGACTCGGCCTAGCGGGCGGCGTATCGGAACTCGCGCGCTCTCGGTACCGGGTACAGAGCAACCGAGTCAGGACTCGATGACCTCCACCACCGGCTCGGCGTCGATCAAACGCGTGAGCACGACGCGAGAGACGGCCGGCGCGCGATCGAGCAGGGCCGCTGCGATTTCCTCGCCGGTCGCTCGCAGCGACGCGTCATCGACCTTGTTGAGTACCGGCACGACCGCCGCCCCGTCCGGAACGCCCTTCAACCCGCCGCGCTCGCTCGCGAGCACCCGCGCAACGTCGTCGGGCCGGATCTCCTCGCCGAGTTCACGATCGGTGATCGCCGCGACTCTCTCGGGCTGGTGGACGAACTCGGCCGAGAGCGGCTTGCCGACGGCCTGCACGCTCGCGATCGGGACGACGGTGTCCGTGCCCCGCGGCAGTTGCGGCTCGTGATCGCCCGGCGCTTTGAACTCGCGCGTTCGCGCGCCGTCGGCTTTGACGAGAACGAGGTCGGCGGTGTCCGCGGCCGCGAGTTCATCGATAGTAGCGGGATCGTAGCCGACGTAGCGGTCGCCCTCTCGCTCCGGAACGACGCCGAGAGGCCACCGATCCGCGTTGGCTGTAGTTGCGACCGGATCGTCCGAGATGGAGACGGCCCCAACGTGTTGGTCGAAGATAGGGATACGGACGGTCGCGGTGAGGACGGTTTTCGACGGCGGCAGTCGGGTGGCGCGTTCCGCCAGCGTGTAGAGCGTCGTTTTCTTGCCGCCGGCGCCGACGACGGCGACGACGCCGGAGTCGATCTGGAGTGCCACTGTGAGAGGCGAGTCGTCCGCGACCATAGGCCCGGTACGATGGAAGGGGGCTAATGGTTTGGGTCGATTTCGTCGATTTCGTCGGATTCGTCGGATTCGTCAGAGGTCGGGGGCAGACGCGACTCAGAGACCCAGAATTTCGCGCGCCTGCGACGGCGTCGCGACCGGGCGGCCGAGTTCGTCGGCGATGCGGACAACTCGTTCGACCAGTTGCGCGTTACTCGTTGCGAGTTCACCCTGTCGGTAGTAGACGTTGTCCTCCAGACCGACGCGGACGTGGCCGCCGAAGAGGAGGCCCATCGTTGCGAACGGAAGCTGATGGCGGCCGAAGCCGAGGGTGTTGAACTGCGCGCCCGCGGGCAGGTTGTCGATCGCGGTCAGGAAGTTCCGCGGCGTCGGCGGGGTGAGCGTGCCGGGGCCGAAGATCAGGGTTCCGTAGACGGGGTCGGCGAGGTCGCGCCGATCGAGGAGCCCGAGCGCCTCGTTCAGGTGGCCGTCGTTGAAGAGTTCGAGTTCGGGTTTCACGCCGCGTTCGACCATCTCCGCGTGGAGCGAGTCGACGAGGCCGCGGGTGTTCTCGCTGGTGAGGTGATCGTACCGGTTCAGCGGCCCCATGTCGAGCGAGGCCATCTCCGGGGCGGGGTCAGTCCGCAGGGGAAGATGTCGCGCCGCATCCGGCGCACCCGTTCCGCCGGTGGAGTGCTGGATGATCACGTCCTCAGCGCGGCGGCGGATGGCGTCGTCGATCTCCTGAAAGCGCTCGGTCGCGAACGTGCGCTCGCCGTTCGGCTGGCGCGCGTGAACGTGGACGACGGCCGCGCCGGCGGCTTCGGCTTCCGCCGCCGCTTTCCCGATCTCTTCGGGCGTTTCAGGGAGGTGCGGCGTGGTCTCCTTGCCGTGTACGCCGCCGGTCAGGGCGGCGGTGACGATGACCGGCTCGCCGGCGAGGAACTCGGCGTAACTCACGCGTCTTCACCGGACCCGGCCCGATTTTCGTCGCCGTCACCGCTTCGGTTCCCGGTCCCGTTTTTCGGCTCCCGCTCGTTCTTACCCTCGTTCTCGTCGGCAGCCCCGGCGTGCTCGAGGTAGATTTCGCAGTCGCTGTCGTGTGCCAGGTCGTAGCGGTCGTTGCAGATATCAGCGCGCATCGGCTGGACGAACCGCGCCGCCGCCTCGCAGTATGCCCGCGGTTCGTCGAATTGCCGCTCGTTCGCCTCGAGTCGGTAGTCCAGGAACGGACAGGACATAGGCATCGTTCCGGGCCGATCGTGTTAGCTGTTCGCCGTCCGGGTTCGTCGTCCGCCCTTTGAGGTCGCCGTTCGCTACTCGCCGCTTGCCGTCCGCCATACGCCGAGCGGTTGATACTGTGGAAAACCGCGAATCACGAACCGAAAAACCGTTCGGTCAGGGATACAGCATCGTCGACCAGTCGAGCCACGCCTCAACCGTGACGATGCTCCCCGGATCGCACCGGGGATACGGGAAAGAGACCGCTCTCGTCTCGCCGGGTGCGACGTCGATGGTCGACTCGGTAGCCGTCCCGCTGTACGCCACGGTTGACTCATCCAGGTACGCTTTCAGCCGCGGATACAGTTCGACGGCTTCGCTGTGGTCGTTCGCAACCGTCGCGCTGTAGCCGTAGACCGGCGACCCATCGTACGTTCCGATCTGCCCCCAGTCGCCGTCGACGGTGGCGTACTGCTCCGAAACGCGACCGATATCCGCGGTTTCCCCGTCGCGAACGGTGAGCGTGTACTCGCCGATTTCGTCGGCCGCTCCATCTGCGGTCGTGATCGTAAATAGATACGTTTCGTCCGCGTCGAGTCCGTACACCCGAGTCGACTCACTCGACCCGTCGTCGAACGCCGCGCGAATACTCGGTATATTCCCCCACTCTCCGGGCTCGATCCGACCGCGAACGCCGTACCGCCCGCTCTCGGGATCGCGGACGAACTCGTGGGCGACTACGGCGTCCGCGTTCGGCCCGTCGACGGTCGCTGTCAGCGACTCGCCCTCGGCACAGATCGGCGTCACGTCCTCGTCGAACGTCGTCGAGGAGACCGCCTCGACGTCTCGGTCGTCGATCGGGGTGAGGTTCAACTGCTGTGCGCCACCCGATTCCCGCGAGAAACACCCTGCGACGGCGCTCGAGGAGAGGGCGGCGATACCGACCACGCACTGTCGTCGGTTCATATTTCTAATCTATTGTGGAAGTACATAAAGAAACCGCGGGACGGACGCCCGGTAACGGCCGCGTCCCCTGGTGACACGACCGTGGACAACCCTCACAAGGGCCGAGCGCCTACACGCTGTATGTCACCGACCACGCCCGGATTACACCACGTCACGGCGATCGCCGGCGATCCCGATCGAAACGCCGAGTTCTACGTCGGCGCGCTCGGCCTCCGGTTCGTCAAGCAGACCGTCAACCACGACGACCCCGGTTCCTACCACTTCTACTTCGGCGACGAAGGCGGGACGCCCGGCACGAATATTACGTTCTTTCCCTGGACCGACCGCGGCCGCCGAGGCGAGTTCGGTGCCGGCCAGACGCGGGCGACCGCCTACCTGATCCGCCCCGACTCGATCGACTACTGGCTCGACCGACTCGAGAGCGAGGGTATCGACGTCGAGCGGATGCAGCGCTTCGACGAAACCGTCCTCCGATTTGCCGACCCCGACGGGATCGAACTCGAACTCGTCGCGCCGGCCGACGACGCGGCCGCCGAGAGCGACGCGACGCCGTGGGAAGACGGACCCGTCCCGACCGACCACCAACTGCGCGGCTTTCACAGCGTCACGCTCGCCGTCAGCGAGTTCGGGCCGACGGAGGCGATCCTGACCGACGTGCTCGGCTACGAACTCGAGGCCGAGGCCGACGGTCGCCGCCGGTACCGGAGCGCGGCCGGCGGTCCCGGCTCGATCGTCGACCTGGTCGAGACCGATGCCGGTCGCGGACGGATGGGCGTCGGGACGGTCCACCACGTCGCCTTCGAGGCGGCCGATCTCGAGGAACAAGAGCGCTGGCGGGAGGCCTACGCCGAGCAGGGACTCTCCCCGAGCGAGGTCATCGATCGGAAGTACTTTCAGTCGGTCTACACCCGCGAGCCCGGCGGCGTCCTCTTCGAAATGGCGACGACGGAGCCCGGGTTCACGGCCGACGAGGACCGCGACGAACTGGGGTCCAGCCTGGCGCTGCCCGAGTGGCTCGAGGACGAGCGCGAACGGATCGAGGCGCAGTTGCCGCCGTTCGACGGCCCGGCGGTCGATTCCGAGCCATCGTCTGATCGGTAGTTCGTCGCCGTCGCATACTGGAAGAGACGACTTACCCGCGCCGACGCCGTTCGAGCGTTCGTAGCTGTTCGATCCGTTCCTCAGTCGCCGGATGCGTCGGGGGCCGCCACGCGAGCACTCGTCGAATACGTGTCCGCACCGGCTCGATGGTTCTCGTACGAAGCCACGTTTTGACCCGCTCCTTGCGCCGGGCGATGGGTCCCGGGGGACCATCGGATTCTTGCTTGTCGACTCTCTCTATGGAGAACTGACCGACGAACCACCGGTCGAACCAGTGTTCCTCACCCTCACCCTCACCCTCACCGTTCTCAGCCGTGCGCTCGAACGCCAGCGGCTGCGGAACGATCCCGAGCGTCGCGCTCGCGTGCAGTCGCGCATCCTGATCCGGTTTCGATCGCTCGTCCTCGAGCGTCTCGAGCGCGCTCGCCACCGCCGCCGGCTCACCGGTCAGTCGACTCGCGCCGCGATCGGCGGCGAACTCGCGGGTCTTCGAAAACAGTCCGAGCGCGATCGAGTTCAGTCCGAGCAGCGCCCGCGCAACGATACTCACGGCGAGGTAGAGCGCGCCGACCACGAGAATCGGGACTGCGAAGATGAGGAGGCCGATCCCGGTGAAGAGAGCGACCATCGCCATGCCGGCGAGAACGCCGCGGAGTTTCCGCTCGCGCTCGAGTAACCGATCGCCGATCGCGACGGTTGCGGCGACTGCGGTCACGACCGGCAGGTCGCGGTTGGCGACGTGGGCGACCTCGTGTGCGAGAGCCGCATCGAGTTCGTCGTCGTCGAGTCGCTCGAGCAGTCCCGTCGTGACCACGATCGTCGGCGAGCGTTGCGTCCCGACGGTCAGACAGGCGGGCTCAGGTCGGTCGGCGACGGCCACCGACGGAAGCGGGACGTCCGCCTGCGCTGCGAGTCGCCGAACCCGGCCGTCGAGGGTTTGCGGGTTGGTTCCCTCGAGTTCGCCGGAGTCGTCACGTTCGTGGAGTTCGTCGAGATCGAGGCCGGAGACGATCGTCCGCGAGCCGTATCGCGCCTGCACGGCGACGAGGCCGACGGCGGCGAGGAGGAGCGTCCCGACGGTGAGCGGCAGGCCGAGTTCGACCGGCACCGATCGGCCGCTCGCGGAAAGCAGACGGAGAGCGCTCCAGGCGAACGCCGCGAGCAGGAGTCCGTTCACTCCCACGACCAGCGCGAGCGCGGCAGCGATTCGAACCCGGAGTCGCCAGTTCGGTGTGAGCGCCACGTAGCAGTATCGTTCCGGAAACGGCAACAGTGTTTTGGAGTGACGGATCGAGACGGACCCTCGGACGTGGCCCGCCGGGGACTCCACTGTTAACAGTCCCCCGTCCGTAGACGACCCCATGACCGCACCCGATTCGAACGGCTTCGCTCAGAAGGCGCGAGATCGAACCCCGTTTCGCTTCGAGTTCACGTCGCCGACCATCCGCTTCGGCCGGGGCTGCGTCGCCGACCTCGACGCCGAACTCGAGCGGCTGGACCGCGAGCGCGCGCTGGTCGTCTGCGGGTCGACCGTCGGGAGCACGCCGGCGGTAATCGACCCGGTCCGGACGGGACTCGGCGCTGAACTCGCGGGCGTCTTCGACGAGACGACGACGAAGAAACGGCTCGGGACGGCGTTCGACGGACTCGATCGCCTTCGAGACACCGACGCTGACGCGATCGTCGCGGTCGGCGGCGGCAGCAGCCTCGACGTGGCGAAGGTGATCAGCGCGCTCGCGGCCGACGATCGCTCGCGCGGTGATATCGTCGCCGAGTTCAGCGAGACGGGAACGATCACCGTTCCCGAGTCGGGGCTGGTGCCGATCCTCGCGGTGCCGACGACGCTCGCGGGGGCGGATCTCTCGCAGGCTGCCGGCGTCACGGCCGCACCGGCGTCGGACGGATCGGGTCGGATCGACGAGGAACTCGGGGGTGGTATCGGTGGCCGGGAGCTGATGCCTGCGGCCGCTTTCTACGACCCCGATTTGGTCGCGACGACGCCCGAATCCGTCCTCGCGGGGTCCGCGATGAACGGCTTCGACAAGGGTCTCGAGACGATCTACGCCGCCAACGCGACGCCGATCACCGACGCGACGGCGTCGCGCGGACTGGCCGCACTGGAGTCCGGACTGCGCGCGTACGGCCGCGGCGAGCGCGACCCCGAGACGTTCGAGACGATTCTCGAAGGGATCGTCCTCGTCCAGTACGGCATCTCCCGCCCCGGCGAGACGACGCTGTCGATCATCCACGCCTTCGGCCACGGGCTGACGCGCACGAACGATGTCCAACAGGGGGCGGCTCACGCGGTCGTCGCCCCGCACGTCCTCGAGTTCGTCTTCGCCCGCGAGGGCGTGGACGCCCGCGTCGACTTGCTCGCGGACGCGCTCGGCGTCGGCGCAAACGCGGAGCCGGCCGCCGCGGTCGTCGACCGCGTGACCGCGGTCCGCGACGCGCTCTCGCTCCCGACCCGGCTTCGGGACGTGGACGGCCCCGAACCCGACGAGTTCAGTGCCGTCGCAGAGGCGACGCTCGCGGATCGCATGATGGCGAACGCGCCGCCGGGGCTCGACCCGTCGGTCGACGAACTCGTCGCCGTGCTCGAAGCGGCGTGGTAAGCAGAGCGGCGTTCACTCTATCGCGGGCGGCGGCTCGGCCCCGCGACGCGAGGGCTGTAATCCGTCGTGGAGGGGAGAAACGAGTCGAATCACGTAGATTCCGAGAATCGTCACACCGGCAGTCACCAGGAACACGACGGTCGGTGTTGCGAGGTGAACGATTTCGAGCAGCGAGAGACCGGCTCCGCCACTGAGCAGTGACAGCACAGTCATGTCGCTGAGACCGTCGGGAAGCAACTCGAACACCGTGGGTCGAACGGATGCCGCATAGTAAACGCCACAGCAGACGCCGAGTACCACGACCGGCCAGTGCTGGCTCGGCGCGAGCGGCCCCACATCGTCCGCGACAAACCAGGCGAACACCGGGAGACCGAGCGCGAGGCCGATGAACTCGCGGCGACGGCCGTCGGGGAGCGTCCAACCGCCGTCCGCGTCGCGAACCCACGAGACGATCGGGAGGGACATAGCGGGAGAACGATGGGTTGGCCAAAGAACGTTTGCCTTTTCGAACGCACCACGCGGTCGTCGCTCACTCCTCGATGTAGGACGGCCGCTCGGCGTACTCGATCGGATCGCGGCGATCGTTGCGCTGGAACGCCTGGAGGCGGTAGGCACAGGCGTCGCAGGTGCCACAGGCCGGCTGGTCGTCGCGGTAGCAGCTCCACGTGTGTTCGTAGGGAACCCCGAGTTCAGTACCGCGGGCTGCGATGTCGGTCTTTGACCACTCGACGAAGGGGGCTTCGATCGAGATGTCAGTCTCGGGTTTGGTCCCCACGTCAACCACGGTTTCGAACGCCTCGAAGAACTCGGGGCGACAGTCCGGATAGCCCGAGAAGTCCTCGCTGTGGGCACCGATGAAGACGGCTTCGCAGTCGTTGGCTTCGGCGTAGGAGACGGCCATCGCGAGCAGGTTCGCGTTCCGGAAGGGGACGTAGGAGGTGGGGATTTCGTCGCCGTCCATGTCCGCGTCCGCGACGGCGAGTTCGTCGTCGGTGAGACTCGAGTCGCCGATCGCCGAGAGGTGTCCGGTTTCGACCTGCAGGAAGTCGTTCATCTCGAGGTCGTCGGCGAGGCGTTTTGCACAGTCGAGTTCACGGGTTTCGGTGCGCTGGCCGTAGGAGGTGTGGAGGGCGTAGAGGTCGTAACCGCGTTCGCGGGCCTCGTAGGCGGCGGTGGCGCTGTCCATGCCGCCCGAAAGGAGGACGACGGCGCGCTTCGAGTCGGTCGTCGGGTCGGTACCGGTGTCGGTGGTGGGTGAATCGGATGTCATCGTATCTCTTCGTATCGGGATGGTACTGGGTTATGTCTCGGGTGCGTCGTTCCACAGATCCACGTGCAGCCGCGGCGTGTACCGGAAGCCGTGCTCCATCGCGAGTTCGGCGGTGCGCGTTCGCGTTTCGGCGAGGCGCTCGCGGGTCGCACCCTCGGGCATCAGCAGGACGTTCTCGTCGCGGATGGGAACGGTCGCTGCGTCCCGAAGTTCGGCGAGCAGGTCGAGGATCTCCGGCATGTCGTCCGCGTCGGTGACGACGAACTTCAACTGGAACGGGTGGGTCTCGACGAGTTCGGTGAGTGCGTCGAGGTCGAGTCGGGCGCTCTCGTGGCGCTGTTCCCATTCGCCGTCGCCTCGGTTCGCGGCTCCTCGTGATCGCCGCTCACCGTTTCGAGATTCTTCTGGAATCTCGCTTCTCGGGTCGCGCTCGGGAGTCGGGGTGCTGCTTTCGAGTTTCGGGCTGATCGAGGCGAGGTCGATGGGGGCGTCGCGGTGGATCGTCCCGTTCGTCTCGACGGTGGTGTGGTAGCCGCGGTCGTCGAGTTCGGAGAGCAGGTCCGCGCTCGCGTCGTGCAACAGCGGTTCGCCGCCGGTGAGGACGACGTGGTCCGCGTCGTAGGATTCGATCTCGGCGAGGATTTCCTCGAGGCTCATCCAGGCGTGGGTCGGTTCCCAGGAGGTGTGATAGGAGTCACAGAACCAACAGCGGAGGTTACAGCCGCTCGTGCGGACGAAGACGGAGGGGACGCCGGCGAGGGTACCCTCGCCTTGCAGCGAGTAGAAGAGTTCGTTGATCGGGAGTCCGTCGTCGGGTCGGTCGTCGTTGTCAGTTTGGTTTTGGTGCTCGTTCTCCGTGCTGTTCGTCGCCTCGGACGGTTCCCGGTCGACCGAGTGAGAGACCGGCATTGTGATCAGAACTGGCTTCCGCCGCAGAGTTCGTTCGTTTCGTTGACCTGGACGGCGACATCGGTGACGTTCGCTCCGAGTTCGGCGCGGAGTTTGTCTTCGAGAAGGACGCTCATCACCTCGGCCGTTGGCGGCTGGTCGAGGACGACGATTCCGTCCGCGTCGCCGGCCGCTTCGAAGGCCTCGACGAGCGGATCCCCGCGCTGGAGGAGGAACCGGTGGTCCCACTCGTCTATTACTGCAGTAATATCTCCCTTGTCGGCGATCCAGCCCTCCTCGGTGAGCGTTCCCTCGATGGTAACCGCGACTTCGTAGTTGTGGCCGTGCGGTCTGGCGCACTTACCGTCGTGGTGGAGGATTCGGTGGCCAGTGCTGATTCTGATCGGGCGGTCGCGGCCGATGTGGAGGGTTCGAGAACGACCGACCAGGCGCTCGTCGGCCGTCGTCGACCCGTCGGCCTCGCCGTGGTCGTCGTCCGAGGCGTATTCAGTCACACGCGAGTATTCTCTCGAGAATACTTAAATCTGGTCGAACGCCCCGCTCCGGGATGAACTCGAGCGAGGGGTAACCGCGACGGTGAGAGTGGTGGTGACGGCAATGGCGGTGGTGACGGAACCCGTGACGGTGACGACAGTGGAGTTGCGACTACGAGTTCGGTTGCTATCGCGCCGACGACACTACCGGTCGATCGATCAGTTCTCGAGTTGGTCCTGCAGCCGGTTTTTGGCCTCGGTGCGGCGCTTCTGGGAGAACGTCGGTTGCTCGTCGGAGAAGTCGATCTCGAGTTCGTCGACCGTGCGGCGATAAATGTTCGTTCGTCGCCCCTCTTCGGAGAGTTGTCGTCCTTCGCAGGTAAGTAAACCCGCGTTGACGAGTTCTTCGATGCGTCGATAGCAGGTTGCGATGGGTATTTCGATGTCTTCGCTCAGCGTCTGTGCCGACTTCGGAGTTCCCGCAGCACAGAGGATTTCGGCACTGTACTTGCTGCCGAGTGCCGAAAGAACCGTAGTCGAATTGGTGTCAGTTCGTTGCGTCCGACGAGGCATTGTCACACCGTTACTAATTATCAGAATTGAATCTTGTGGTTATGGTGAGTAACAGGGATTCTGAGTGGTCAGTAAGACATCATTTTGAATCGAATGATGCGGACGAGACACATTTGAGGGGGGACCGCGAACGAGCGGGTATGAACGCTGCGGTCGTTACGGTCGGTGATGAACTCCTCGCCGGGCGGACGGCAAACACGAACGCCACGTGGCTTTGCGAGCGACTCACCGAGCGCGGCGTCGACATCGAGCGAGTGACGACGATTCCGGACCGCGTTTCGGACATCGCACGCGTGGTCAACGAGTATCGAGCGGCCTACGACGCCGTGATCGTCACGGGCGGCCTGGGACCGACGCACGACGACGTCACGATGGACGGCGTCGCCGCCGCACTCGGCCGGTCGCTGACGGAACACGACGCCGCCCGCTCCTGGCTCGAAGAAAACGGCTACTCTCACGCTGAACTCGCAGACGGAACGGCGGAGTTGCCGGCAGGTGCGCGGGCGCTACACAACGATGTCGGGGTGGCTCCGGGTGCGGTCCTCGAGGACGTCTACGTGCTTCCAGGGGTCCCCGAGGAGATGAAAGCGATGTTCGAGGCGGTGGCCTCGGAGTTCAACGGCGAACCGACACATCGGCTCGTCGTCGTCGCGGACGAACCCGAGAGCGCGCTACTCGATCGGATCGCCGAACTTCGCCGGCAGTTCGACGTGTCGGTTGGCAGCTATCCCGGCGACGGCGTTCGGATTTCGATCGAAGGAAGGGACGAGCGGACGGTCGCGGAAGCCGCCGCGTGGCTGCGCGAGCGGGTCGAAACGGCGTAATCCGTCGGACCGTCCGGTCGGGACAGGCGTCGAGCTACCGGTAGAAGTAGGCGATCCAGGCGATCGTGACGAGAAGACTCAGGGCCAGGGCGCTCCACCCGACGTACTCCATCGGCATCGGAAGCTCCGACTCCGCCGCGAGAACGTATAGTAGTTCGTTCATGAACGGTGCTCTAGCCCGATCCCTCTTAGTTTTTGAGAAACGGCCCAATAACGACGGACTCTGCAACCGGTCGCCGCGACAGGGCTGCAATCGCACGGCTTTTTGAATCGCCTCTCGTAGCCCGGCTATGGACGCGCTGGGCGTCGTCGTCAACCCGATCGCCGGCATGGGCGGCCGAGTTGGACTGAAAGGAACCGACGAGACACTCGCCGAGGCTCGCGAGCGCGGTGCCGAACCGCGTGCCCCGACGCGAGCGCGCGAGGCGCTGACCGCACTCTCCCGCCACGCCCCGGACGTAACCATCTACACCGCGACCGGCATCATGGGCGAGTTCGCCGCGCGCGATGCCGGCTACGAACCGGTCACCGTCTACGATCCGACCGCCGACTCGACCGTCGACCCCTCCACCGCCGAAACGACCGCCGCGGACACCCGCCGGACCGTTCGCGCGCTGCTCGACCACGACGTTTCCCTCGTCCTGTTCGTCGGCGGCGACGGAACAGCTGTTGATGTGGCAGCGGCTCTCGAGAACGCCGACGGAGCCGGACATAGCACGGGCACGGGCAATGAACAGTCGCCACTGACGCCGATGCTCGGCGTCCCCGCCGGCGTCAAAATCTACTCCTCCGTCTTCGCCGTCACCCCGACCGATGCCGGTCGGATCGCCGCCGAGTTCGACCGCGTCGAATCCCGCGAGGTCAACGACATCGACGAGGCGGCCTACCGCCAGGGCGAGGTCCGCTCCGAACTCAAATCCGTCGTTCCCGTCCCGGTCGCCCCGAACGTCCAGTCGAGCAAACAGCTCTCGAGCGGCACCGTCGACGCGCTGGCGGCCGGTTTCGCCCGCGACATCGAGCCCGGCCGAACCTACGTCTTCGGCCCCGGCGGCACCGTCGGCGCGATCGAATCCGAACTCGGGATCGATTCCGCTCCGCTCGGGGTGGACGTCTGGCGCGCCGACCCCGGTTCGAACACCGAGTCGGCACGCGACAGAGACGAGGCGAGCGAAACACGAAACGGAACGCTTCTCGCTCGCGATGCGTCGGAATCCGAGATTCTGGCCGCGCTCGACGAACCCGCGACGATCGTCGTCTCACCCATCGGCGGCCAGGGCGTCATCTTCGGCCGCGGCAACCACCAGATTTCCCCGCCCGTCATCGAGTTCGCCGACGAACTCGTCGTCGTCGCCGACGAGGACAAACTCGACGGGATCGAGGCGCTGCGCGTCGACACGGACAATGAGACGATCAACGACGAACTCCGCGGCTGGCAGCAGGTTCGGACGGGACGGTTCACGACGCGGCTCGTCAACGTTGTTTAAGGGGGCGGAGATAAACGGGTGAGAACCAGAACCATATAACCCTCGGCGTTTCACATAATGGGTGTATAGTCAATATTAAGGTCGTGTCGCTACTACGGGGAGAGCATGGAAACGCGGAAAGTCCAGCGACTCGGGCCATCCACGCTGGCGATGACCCTGCCCGCCGAGTGGGCGTCCGAACAGGACGTTGAGAAGGGAGACGAGGTCTCTCTCCGAACGAGCGGCAAGGGGACGCTAACGGTGATGCCCGAGTCTGCGAGTTCAGAAGAGACGGAGGCGATTATCCACGCGGACGACCTGGACGCAGGGGCCGTCGAACGGGCGATCGTCGCCCAGTACGTCCTCGGTCGGCGTGTCATCCGAATCGAGCGCGAAGAGGGGGCGCTCGAATCGGCGCACATCAACGCGGTCTACCAGGCCGAGACGCAACTGATGGGCCTGGGCGTCATCGAGGAGACGCCCGAGAGTATCGCGATTCGCTGTTCGGTCGACCCGGAGGACTTTACGCTCGATAACCTGCTCGAGCGACTCGAACGAACCGGGCAGACGATGCGAGGCGAGGGGATCAAGGCGCTCGCTCACGGGAATACCGACCTCGCACAGCGGGCGCTCAACCGCGAGCGACAGGCGAACAAGATCTTCGTCCTCCTCTTGCGACTCATCTTTACGGCCTACCAGAACCCGAACCTCGCGCGTGCGGTCGGCCTCAACAGCGGCTTTCCGCTCATCGGCTACCGCTCGATCGCGAAGAACCTCGAACTCACGGCCGACAACGGCGAGGACATCGCGGAGATCGTCATCGAGACGAACGGCCACACGCTCGACGTCGAGGGCTCCGTCATGCGCGACATCCGCGAACTGAACGATCTGGTCGACGAGATCACCTCGCTCGCGGTCGAATCCGCCGTCGAACGCGACTACGACAAATCGAACAAGGTTCGTGAACTCTTCCACGAAATCGCCGACCGTGAGGACGAAATCCTCGTGGAGTTGCCGGAGATGTCGAACGAAGAACTCCTTCGCGTTCGGGAAGTCCTCGTGAGCCTCCAGCAGACCGCCCAGTACGCGATGCGAAACGCGGAAATCGCGGCGAACCTCGCGCTCAACGAGGAATCGGAGCACACGACGATTAACTGAAACGGTTGCGGTGCCGGGCGGTGACGACGACCGGCCGGTGTGACACACCCTCTCGCTGGCCGGAATAAGTGCAATTAAGAGACCCCATCGACAAACTCACGAGCATGGCTACGCAATCGGAGTCGACGACGGACAAGGGCGTCGGGCTGGCGCTTGCACTCGGGGCGCTCGCCACGATCGGCGCACTCGTGATGGTGACGGGCGCGCCGGAAATCGATGCTGCCTTCGGGTTCGCCGGTGCCGTCCTCTTCAGTTCACTCGCAGTTGTTGGCATTCATCTCTACTGGGACTGACGCGCCAACACATGCCATAACGGCCGTCAAGAGTTAAGAGCGGCGGCCTCCTATGTTTCGTACGGACGATGACCGACTACTCCGACGAAGAACAGCGGATTATCTCGTATCTGCGCGAGAGCGCTACCCGTGGAGAACGTTACTTCCGGTCGAAAAACATCGCCGATGCGATCGGACTTTCGTCGAAACAGGTTGGCGCGCGCCTCCCACACCTCGCGGAGAAATCCGACGACGTGGACATCGAAAAGTGGGGCCGTGCGCGTTCGACAACGTGGAAGGTAACCCTGAGCTCCTCAACCGCCTGATGACTTCCAGTTCGAATTGCGCCACCAGACTGGTCTTCGACTCTCCGTTCGATTCATGCCGGTCCCACGGTCTTTTTATCCACTACGCGCACAGTTAGTGGCATGACTGTACGGGTCGACCGGTCGTTCGAGCTATCGGCACCACCCGAACGCGTCTGGTCGTTTATTGCCGATCCCGAGAATCGCGCCCGCGCGATTAGCGTCGTCGACGAGTTCACCGTCACCGACCCGGCGAGCCACAAGGTTACCTGGCAGGTCGCCCTGCCGATTCCGTTCGTTCGGCGGACCGTCACCGTCGACACCGAAGACGTGACGCGAAGACCGCCGGAATACGTCAAGTTCGTCGGCAACTCGAGCGTCCTGGACGTCACCGGCGAACACGAAATCGTCGCGACCGAAACCGGGGCGCGCCTCGAGAACCACTTCGTCGTCGACGGCAAACTCCCGGGCGTCGAGCAGTTCTTCAAACGCAACCTCGACGACGAACTCGAGAACCTCCGCGACGAACTCGAGCGCCACCTTCAGGCGACACGATGACTGCCGAAACCACATTCCAGGCAACGCCACCGCTCACGCTGGCTCTGGCCCAACTCCGCGTCGAAGCCGGTGCACTCGAGGAAAACGTCGACCGGGCGCTCGACGCGATCGACCGCGCGGCCGCCCGCGGTGCCGATCTGGTCGCCCTCCCCGAACTGTTCAACGTGGGCTATTTCGCGTTCGACCGGTACGAACGTGATGCACAACCCCTGCTCGGCACGACGAACGCGCGCCTCCGAGCGGCGGCCGACGAACACGACATCGCCGTTCTCGCCGGCAGTATCGTCGAGGATCTCGGCGCGACCACCGCCGTCGACACGCCCGCCGACGGCGGACTCGCCAACACCGCCGCGCTGTTCGACGCCGACGGCGACCTGCAACTGGTCTACCGCAAACACCACCTCTTCGGCTACGACTCCGCCGAATCCGACCTGCTCGTTCCCGGCGAGCGGATCGAAACCGCGACCATCGACGGACTGACCGTCGGCGTGACGACCTGCTACGACCTGCGCTTTCCCGCACTCTACCGCCGATTGGTGGATGTGGGCGCTGAACTCGTGCTCGTCCCGAGCGCGTGGCCCTACCCGCGACTCGAACACTGGCAGACGCTCTCACGGGCGCGAGCCATCGAAAACCAGTGTTACGTGGCGACGATCAACGGTTCCGGTCAGTTCACCGACGGGGACACCGGCGACACGACGACGCTGCTCGGCCGCTCGACCGTCACCGATCCCTGGGGCGTCACGCTTGCCTCGACCGGGGACGATCCCGACCTCGTGATGGCCGAACTCGACCGAGAAGCGGTGTCCGCTGTACGCGGAGAGTTCCCCGCACTACGTGACCGACGGTTATAGGTCCCTCATAACTGGGAATCCGACACCGTGACAACCTGGAAACGCGGACCCGGCAACGAGAAACTATGTCACTAGTCCACATTTGACGTTCGCTGACCGCTGACTTTTTGGTCCAGCGAATCGAAATACGAATGCCGGTACAGACGCTTTTCACGTCGTACCCGGCAAGCGCGTCTCCGGCCCGGCACTGCTCGTTCCCGGGAACGAGCACTCCCGTCTCCTCGTCACCTCGTCCGCATCTTCCTTTCGACTGTTAGTCACCCGCCATTACTCACTGCTCAGTCCCCACTACCTCTCGTTACCAGTTACCGATAGTCAATGACACAACCAGTACCTACTAACTGAACTCGTCGTTCCGCCGGGCCGGTTGAGACTGACTCACGAGAAAAAAGAAAATCGGGACAGAGTGTCGGCAGCGACGGTCAGTCGTCCTGCATGGTAATATCCGCCGAGAGGCCCTGAGCCATCTGAATGTCTTTGGAGTTGTTCATCGTCCAGGCGGTACGCTCGGTGACGGCCTCGATGGCCTCGCGAGCCGAGGGGTAGCCGTTTCCGGACTTTTTGACTCCGCCGAACGGCAGGTGCACTTCGGCACCGATACACGGCAGATTCGCGTACGCGAGACCGATCTCGGCGTGATCGCGGAAGTAGTTGATCTGGCGGTAATCCTCGGAGATCACAGCGCCGGCAAGACCGTAGGGCGTGTCGTTGTGGATCTCGACGGCATCCTCGATGTCGCCCTCGTATTCGAGCAGGGCGACGTGGGGCCCGAAGCACTCCTCTTTGAGACAGCGCAGGTCCGTGTCGTACTCGATCTCGTAGACGAACGGGCCGACCCAGTTGCCGTCTTCGTGGCCGTCCGGAATCTCGTCTTCGCCGAGTTCGAAACGGTCGACGAGGACGTTCGCTCCCTCCTGCTCGGCGAGTTCGTTGTGCTTGCGGATCTTCTCGACGTGTTCGGGCTCGATCGCCGGCCCCATGAACGTCGATTCTTCGAGCGGATCGCCCACCGCGACGTCCTCGGCGATCTCGACGTAGCGCTCCTTGAACTCGTCGTAAACGTCCGTGTGGACGATCAGGCGCTCGGAAGAGACGCAACGCTGACCCGTGGTCTTGAACGAGGACATGATCGCCGAGTGAACGGCGATGTCCAGATCGGCTTCCTCGGTGATGATGATGCCGTTCTTGCCGCCCATCTCACAGGCTGCGAGCTTGCCGGGTTCGCCGCCGACCTTGCTGGCGATTTCCTGGCCAACCTCTGCCGAGCCCGTAAAGAGAACGGTGTCGACGCGTTCGTCGTCCGTGATCGCCGCGCCGGCGTCGCCGAAGCCCTGGACCATGTTGAACACGCCGTCGGGAATGCCGGCGTCGTCGAACATCTCGGCGATAATCTGGCCACACCACGGCGTCTGTTCGGCCGGCTTCCAGACGACCGTATTCCCTTCCACGAGAGCGATAGCCATGTGCCAGAACGGGATCGCGACCGGGAAGTTCCAAGGTGTGATACAGCCGACGACGCCCCGTGGCTTCCGGCGCATGTAGGCGTCCTTGTCACCGACTTCCGACGGAACCACGTCACCGTGGGGGTGGCGGGCGTTGCCCGCCGCCCACTCGACCATGTGCCAGGCTTCGGTCACGTCGGCTTTCCCTTCCGAAATCTCCTTGCCACACTCCTTGGAGACGACCTCGCCTAATTCCTGATGCCGGTCGCGCAGTTCGTGGTAGATCTCCCAGAGATACTCCGCACGGTCGATATACGAGAGTTCACGCCACTCCTCGGTGGCCTCGTCCGCTGCGGCCAGTGCAGCATCGACATCGGCCTCGGTGCCGCGTGTGAACTCCGCCAGCGTCTCTCCCGTCGCGGGGCTCTCGCTTGCGAACGTGTCCGAGCCGTCGCCGTCGGTCCACTCGCCGTCGATGTAATGTTGGTTCAGTTGCGTTCCGGATTGGTGCGACATAGTTCGTGATTACGCGCTAATCCCATGTAATCCCCACCGATCATGGTCACGTGTCGGCAGCTTATTTCATTATGTTCTACCGATTAAATTTCCCAGGAACGAGATATGACGCCTGCCTCCGGTCGAATCTCGAGCGAATTCGAAAGGAACCCGAACGACTCGCCGGCGCGCCGAGGAAGGGATGGTCGTCAGGATCTAGCTGTAATGGGCGTCCGGGCGAATTGCAGTACGAACTGGCCGCTGACGGATTCGACGTCTACCAGTATCGTCCGCACCAAATGACTCTCCGGCGTACCGACGAGTTCGAGAGCGGACGGAGAATTTCGCCCGTGTTCGTCGTCTGTATCCGAGAAGCGCTCCTGCGTTGATCGGCCGTTTGGAGCGAGATTACGGGAGCGCGACTACGGATCCAGAAGCTTCGATTCAGCCGTCCGCAGATGTTCGAGCAGTGTCGACTTTGCGATGTCGAGTTCAGCCGCCAGTTCGCGGGTCGTTATTTCGCGGGGCCACTCGTAGTAGCCGGCCTCGCGGGCGTGTTCGAACACTTCGCGCTGGGCCGTCGTGAGCGTATCGAGACGCTGGTCGCGCGTCGAACGCTCGGGCGAATCGGCGGTCGTAATCGACGTGATCGTTACCTCCGCGCCAGCCTGATCGCGCACGTCGTCTAGGGACTCTTCGATCCGGGATCGATCACCCGCGAAACAGAGGTTCCACTCCTCGCTCCCGTTCTGGATCCGGACCGGCGCGCTGTGAACGAAGCCGTTCTCCAGGAGCGTCGGACAGACCATCTCGTCGGGATCGTACTCGAGGAAGAACTCGCGGACGACGTTGCCGGGGGCGTTGCGTGCACGTCCGAACCGCTTTTGAAGCTCGAACAGTTCTCCGGCATGGTTCGACGCGCGGATCGCATCGAGGAGGTCGCGGACCTCTGCGGCGGTATCGCCGAACGCGGTGAACAGGCCCTCGACCGTATTCGGACTGGGCTCATCGCTCTTGATCTTCGGGGAGTTATAGATCGCGTGTGCGAGGACGCCGCCGCCCGTTCGGTCCGTCGCTTCGATGGCCCAGCAGTCCGGATGCCAGAGGTCGAGGGTTAATCGAACGCTCGATAGCTCGTGCTCCAGGCTCATGTCTTTGTGTGTCTGTGGCGAGGGCTTCTATGTTGCGCTTTGTCCGTTAATCGTGTCGATTGAGAAGAGTATGGGCAGCTATCTAACGGATTTTTGAGCCTCCCCGGAGCTGTGTCGGCGCTTTCTCAAACGATCAGGCTCTCGAGATCGCGGGGATAGTACGTCAGCGTCTCCGTTCCCTCGTCGGTCACGAGCACCGTATCGGAGTGGCGAAAGCCGCCCAGACCGGGGACGTAGAATCCGGGTTCGACGGTGAACAGTTCACCCGGGCGGATTTCACCGTCACTGTCGACATCGAGAAACGGCCGTTCGTGGCCCTGCATACCGATGTTGTGGCCGGCGTGATGCTGGGTGAACTCGGCCACGCCTTGCTCTTCGTAGTAATCGACGACGGCCTCCTCAACCGCCGCGTACTCGACGCCCGGGCCGATCGCGTCGATCGCGATCTCCTGAGATTCCTTCATGATCTCGAAGTACGTCTGTTGCTCGTCGGAGACCTCCCCGACGAACATCGTCCGCTCGAGTTCGGTCGTGTAGCCGCCGACGTTCGGTTTGACGATCGTGACGATGTTGTCGCCGCGCTCGATTCGCGTCGTCTGGTCCATGCTGTGGGGCCGCGCCGTCACCTCGCCGGTCGTGAACAGACACTGCATCGGGTTCGCCCACGAGCGCATCTCGTAGCGCTCGCCGAGCGTATCGAGCATCGCCTTGACCGCCTCGGCCTCGACTTCCGCCCGGACTTCGATGGGGCGTCGGCCCGGCTCGATGCGCTCCTGCAGGAGTCGGTGGCCGAGGTTGGCCCAGACGCTCGCCTCGCGGATAAGTTCGATTTCGTGGTCGCTTTTCGTTTCGCGCATCTCGGTGATGTACTCCTCGACGCCGACATCCGCGGCGACGAGCGACGAGAGCGCGGGGCCGGTGTATCCGTTTCGGGCCGGGCTCCCGTCAGCATCGACCGCAATATTCCCGTCGGCGAGTCCGAGGCGGGCACACATATCGGCGACCGCCTCCATCGGCTCGCCCTGGGGATAGTCGAAGTACGTCGTGACGTCGTCGATTATGAACTCGTCCCGGGAGGCGTGTTCCTGTTCGAGTCGCGGAACGACGGCCTCGACGCGCTCGTCGGTGATCCCGAGCGCGACCGGCCGCTCGGTCGGCAGGTGATACATGCCGGTGACGTAATGAATGTTTAGTGATCCGAAGAGAACGAGCCCGTCGTACCCGTCCGCGTCGGCGCGCTCCAGCACCGTTCGCTTTCGCTCGCGGTGTTCCGATTCGGGGATAGTGAGGTCTGCCATCACACGCCATCAGACGGCTCGCGATATTAAAACCGGACCCGACCAGGTCGGTCTTGCCGCGTTTATATTTGATATCTGTATGTATCGATCAGGAACGATTGGTCGGTGAGGTATTTAACACCCGTGTCTCATATTCTCACGCCATGGCAGTCGAGAGCGACATGACGTTACTGTACATCGTCGCCGCATATCTAGTCGTGATGCTCGGCGTCGGTGTCTGGGCGTACGGAAAAACGAACACCGCGGAGGACTTCATGGTCGCCGGCCGAAGCCTCGGCGCGGTCATCATCGCCGGAACGCTGCTGGCGACGTGGATGGGCTCCGGCACGGTGACCGGCGGCGCGAACTCGATCGCGTACGACAACGGGCTGTGGCCCGCGATCATCCTCGGTACGGGATCGCTCCTCGGTATCGGCATTCTGAAGGCGCTCGCACCGCGTATCAGGGCCTTCGACAAACTGACGGTCCCCGAAATGATCGAGGAAGAACTGGGCAAGGAAGGGCGCATCATCAGCCTGCTCGTCATCGCGTTCGCATACGTCGGAATCGTTTCCTACCAGTTCACCGGGCTCGGGTTCGTGTTGAACGTCACGACCGGCATCCCAGTTGCCCAGGGGACGCTCATCGGAACCGCCCTCATCATCGCACTCGCCGCGATGGGCGGCCTCATGTCCGTCGCGTACACGGACGCGATCAGCGCCTTCCTGATGCTCGTCGGGCTCGTCGTCGCAGTCCCGTTCGTCTTCATCGAAGCCGGCGGCTGGAGCGGAATCTCCGCGAACGTCCCCGCGACCCACTTCGACACGCTCGGAAACCTCTCGTTCTTCGAGTTCTTCGCGCTGTGGGCCCCGCCGCTGCTGTTGATCCTCGCCGACCAGAACATGTACCAGCGCATCATCGCCGGCGAAACCGACGAAGGGACGAACACCGGACTCATCGCCTGGTTCGGCGGCGCGATCGCAACCATGACGCTGGTCCCCCTCATCGCGTTCGCCTCGCGAGCGATGTTCCCCGAACTCGATCCGGGCATGGCCCTGATCGCGACGACGACGGAGATTCCGACCTGGATCGGCGGTGTTTTGCTGGCCGCCGCCACGGCGTTCATCGTCACGACGGGGAGCTCCTACCTGCTGTCCGCCTGTACCAACCTCTCCCAGGACCTCTACAAAGGGCTTATTAATCCCGATGCATCCGACCAACAGGTGTTCTGGCTGACCCGGGCGTTCGTGGTCGTCCTCGGTATTTTCGCGTTCGTCCTCGGGCAGTACTTCCCGACGATTCTCGAGGTTCAGATGTACTCCTATACGGCCTACGGGGCCGCGATCACGCCGCCGCTGCTCGCGATCTTCCTGATGCGAGAGCGCCTGACCAAGATCGGCGGCCTCGCCGGAATGATCGTCGGTGCCGTGCTCGCGGTCTCTTGGGACACGGTTCTCGGGAGTCCCTACGGACTGGATGCGGTGATCATCGCGGCACCGGTCGCCGGCGTGCTCATCGTCCTCGTCAGTTACCTCACGAGTTCGCTGTCGTCGCCGTCGCCGTCTCGCGCCTGATCGCTCTTCGGTAGTACTGTACTATCGAACTCGGGACTCGGTGGAACTCGAATTTTGAAATCCGCTTCGAACGTCAGTGCTGGCTCAGATCCGCCGCCTTCTCGAGTTCACTCCGGAGGAGCGTCGAGTCGAACTCGTGATCGGGGCGCAGGCGGACGAAGTCGAGGAAGCGTCGCGCCGAGAGGAGTTCGTCGGTGTCGTAGACTGAGGAGGCGGCGAGGACGGCCTCGCGAGCGCCGATACGCGGTTCCAGAACGGCGAGCGCGCAGGCGAGGTCGTAGGCGGTCGTCTCCGCGACGCGGTTCTCGTGGACGCTGGTCGCGTCGATGAAGTAGAGTTCGCCGTCGCAAAGCAGGATGTTTTCGTCGCGCAGGTCGCCGTGGGCCAGGCCGTGGTCGTGCAGGAGCGAGAGCATTTCGAAGAGGTCCGGCGCGCGCTCGGCGACGACGGCGTCCGAGACCGCTCCGAGCGACTCGAACTCGGGAAGGTACTCGAGGACGAGCACGCCCAGGCCGTTGACTTCGAAGGCTTCGATCGGCCGAGGGGCGTTGAGACCGACTTCGCGCATCCGTTGTGTTGCCTCGTACTCGTGTTCGACCATCTCGCGGGGCGTATCGAAGCGGCCGAAAAAGCCCTCGGTACCCGAGGATACCGCGCCGACGTTTCGCCCCGTCGTCAAGAGCGCGTGGACGAGCGCGTTCTGACGGCTGACGATTTTGACGAACCATCGCTCGTCGATGACGCAGGGCGTCGACAGCCAGTTATCGGCTTCGAGGAACTCGACGCGGACGAACTCGCGGTCGTGGCGTTCCGCCAGCGTTCGAATGACGCGCTCGATGCGTCCCCACTCGACGGTCCCGCGAGCGAGCTGGCGGAGATCCATTACTAGACCGTGAGTGGACTCGCGGTTAAATGCGTCTCGAAGTGTTTCAAACGAGATGTGTCCGGTCACCTGAACGCTGTTAGCATCGACGGTCACGGGCGAGCCATCACTCTCGGCACGCACTCGAGTTCAGACGCGACACGAGAGACAGCACCATTTTTATCGTTGCTCTGAGACGTTTACCGTAACTATGGATGCTGTCGACGATCTCGGGGATGCGATCGAAACCACGCGAGCGCTGTTACTCCCGGTGCGCGCGTGGTTGTGGCTCAAGCTATCCGTCGTCGTGCTCTTCGTCGGTGGGGGTCTGGGTTCGCCGGGGAACCTCGCAACCACCGACCCGCAGATGGTCGGCGACGAGCCGATGCCGCAGGACGGACTCGGCGAGATCCCGGACGACGTGCTCGCAGCAGCCGTTGTTCTCGCCGTTGTTGCCATCCTACTCTGGGCCCTGTTCGCGCTCCTCGGTGCCGTCATGGAATTCGTCTTCATCGAAACGCTCCGGTCGACGGAGATTCACGTCCGACGATACAGCAGGGCAAATCTCGGTCGCGGCATCCGGCTCTTTGCGTTTCGGGCGCTCGTCTCGCTCGCCCTGCTTGCAATCGTCGCCGTTCCAATCGGTTACCTCCTCACCAGCACGGCTACCACGGACGAGTTCATCGGCGAACTCGCGCTGATCGCGCTCGTGGCGATTCCGCTCTATATCGTCTACGCCATCGTGATGCGCTTTACGTCCGAGTTCGTCGCGCCGATCATGCTGCTCGAGGACCGGGGCGTGCTCGGTGGGTGGCGACGATTCTGGGCGACGCTTCGGGGGAACGTCGGCGAGTATGTCGTCTACTTGCTTTTGGTCTGGGTGCTACAACTCGTGACGAGTATCGCCGTCGGATTCGTCATCCTCTTCGGCGCGGTTGTCCTCGCGATTCCGTTCGTGATCGTCGGCGTACTGGCGTATGCGCTCGGCGGTGGCGGGGTCTACCTCGCCGGTGCCATCGGCGTCGTCGGTCTGCTCGCGTTCATCGCACTCGTCGCTCTCGTCCAGATGCCGGTCCGAACCTACTTCCAGTACTACGCACTGCTCCTGCTCGGCGACACCAATTCCGAGCTCGACCTCGTTCCGAAGCAACGAGGTGCTGCCCGGGCCAATCACACCGGTGCCGGCGAGACGGTTCGAGCCGACGAGCGGACCGATCGCTTCGACGACACACACGACGAGTTCGACACCGAACCCCGCGACGAAACCGACGACTACGGGTGGCTCGACGAGTCCGGGTTCGGTGATGATGATGATCGAACCGGAACCGACGCCACCGATGACCGCAATGACGACGCTACTCCCAGCGACGACTACGACGACCGCGACGACGACGCTGACCGCGGCTGGTAAGGCAGTCCCTCGCTGAACTCGTCGAAAACAGGGGTGCGGCCACAATCAGCTAGCGGGGGTTCGACACTCGTCAGTTGATGTCCGAAAGAATGCCGCTATCCTCGTCACCGTTTTCGTCCGTCTCGCTACCGGTGTCGGTATCGTTGCTCTCGGAACCAGTCTTGGTATCCGTATCGTTGCCGTCACTGTCCGACTCGCTGGTTCCGTTCTCGGTATCGCCGGCGTCCTCCTCGTCGATATCCGGAACGACACCGTCCATCAGCGAGAATATCTGTTCTTCCTCGCTCCAATCGAATTCGTTCGGATAGACGCCGACCGTTACGAGCAGATCGTCGTCGGTCTCGACGGCTTCGCTCACGTGCAACGCGACATCGACCGGCTGTCCCTGGAACGACGCCTCGGCGGTGTATCTGGACTGGGTCGTCGACTGGTCGAACACCGTCACCGACGTTTCCTCGACGAAGGACACGGATCCGATATCGTCGTAATTGCTCGCGACCAACTCGACGAGTTCGTCGGTAGACCTGTCCTCGACGGGATTGAACTGCGAGCCGAACGCGTTGACCTGCGGCGTCGTCAGGACGATGAAGACGGCCCCGCGTTGCTCGCCCAGCGGGCCCATGTCGACCGCCTTCTCGTGTTCGGTCATGTAATTCGTAATCACGACCGTTTCGGTTGCGATGCTGACGCCAACCTCTCGCTCGACGGTGAACTCGTCGATTGCAGTCTGCTCGTACCCGGTATCGTTGCGAACGGACGCATCGACACCGGCAGGCGAGGCTTCGTGGCGTGCCAGGCCGACGAGCCCCAGACAGCCCGAGAGGCTGGTGAGGCCGGCGACACCGAGGCCGCTCAGAAGCGTTCGACGTTTCATGGTATCACAATCAACGATCAGTTGATAAGTGTTTACTGGTCCCCTGATTGTCTCTCGATTTCCTAACAGGACGTGCGACCGTCGTGTGGTATCCGTATCCTTAGTTGCGACGGAGCATGCGACGGATCGTCGAGACGAGCGAGCGATCTGCCGCATGTTGCGCTCGGCGGCGGTGAAGCCGCGTCAGTCGCCGAACGATAACGTAACCGATGGCCGCAAGTACCGTCGCGAACACGACGTTGCCGACGATCAGTTGGTGAACGGTGGCGGTGGCGGATTCGGTTATCGTTTCCTGCGAACGGATCGGACTGGTGCCGAGGAGGACGCCGCCGACGTGAACACTCGAAAGGTAGACGACGGGTTTGACGAACGGATTGAGGACGGCGATGGAGGCGAACAGCGCCGGCTTGCAGATCCACGACCACAGGGCACTGAACACGAAGAACAAGCCGATACCGAGACCACCGGATGGCAA
Organism: Natrialba aegyptia DSM 13077; assembly: GCF_000337535.1. Lineage (GTDB taxonomy): Archaea > Halobacteriota > Halobacteria > Halobacteriales > Natrialbaceae > Natrialba > Natrialba aegyptia. The sequence continues at coordinate 169,810 of NZ_AOIP01000014.1, read as the reverse complement.
TGCCGTCACGAAAATCCCGATGGCGAAACTGGCGGCGACCTCGTGGGGCGTGTGTTCCTCCTGGATCGCGACGGTAAGCTTGTGGAGGGCCTCTTCGCGATAGTGATCGAGTCGGTCCCGTATGCTCACGCGTTGTCCATGTGTCCTATCCAGGCGGACGTGGAAAAAGACCGCGGTCGGTGAAGAACTACGTATCGCTCGAACAGAACTTCACGGGAACTCGCGGGAACTGGCGGGCGAGAGCGACGCTACCGCTAGCGAGGCGATCAGGGGAAGCTACCCGCTTCCTCGTAAGCGTCGGCGACGCGGTCGACTGCGACAACGTAGGCGGCAGTCCGAGGGTTGTCGAGGTCGTATGTTTCGTAGGTATCGACGAGAGCATCGAATGCGTCGACGATGAGCGTCTCGAGTTCGTCGTTGACGCGCTGTTCGCTCCAGGAAAAGCGCTGGCGGTTCTGGACCCACTCGAAGTACGAGACGGTAACACCGCCGGCGTTTGCGAGGATATCTGGGATGACGAAGGTGTCCTGTTTCTGGAGTACTTCGTCGGCTTCGGGCGTTAACGGCCCGTTCGCGGCCTCAGAGATGACGTCAGCGGTGACGTCCGTGGCGAGGTCACGATCGATTGCGTTCTCGAGTGCGGCGGGGATGAGCAGATCCACGTCCATCGTGAGTACGTCCTCGTTGGTTACCTCCTCGACGCTGTCCTCGTAGCCGACGACGCTGCCGGTTTCGTTTTTGTGGTCCCTGGCGGCAACCGGATCGAAGCCGTCGGGATTGTAGATACCGCCGCTCGAGTCGCTCGCGGCGACGACGGTGGCCCCCATCTCGTCGATGAGCTTGGCGGCGATCCAGCCGGCGTTCCCGTAGCCCTGGACGGCCACGGTCGCGCCTTCGAGATCCTTGTCGAGGTAATCGAACGCCTCGCGCGCGGCGATCACCGTTGAGCGACCGGTCGCTTCGACGCGACCCTCACTGCCTCCGCTCGCGATGTTTTTCCCCGTAATGACGCCTGGTTCGGTGGTGTTCTCGAGCGTTTCGTAGGTGTCCTTGATCCAGTTCATCTCCCGCTGACCCGTGTTCACGTCGGGGGCGGGGATATCGCGGTCCACACCGATGAGCGGACGGAGTTCGGTTGCGAACGACCGCGTCAGGCGTTCGAGTTCGCTTTCGGAGTAGTCATCGGGGTCGATGATAATACCGCCCTTGCCGCCGCCGTAGGGGATGTCGACGATGGCGCACTTGTAGACCATCCAGCCCGACAGGGCCTTGACCTCGTCGCGGGAGACGTTTGGATGGTAGCGGATACCGCCTTTGTACGGGCCGCGGTCGCCGTTAAACTGCGAGCGGAAGGCTTTGAACCGCTCGAGTTCACCGTCGTCGAGTTCGACCGTGAGGTTCGTTTCGAGAACTCGTTCCGGGTGTTTGAGCCGTTCGATGACGTCGTCGCCGACGTCGAGGTGCGCCGCCGCGTCGTCGATTTGCGACTGGAGGCTCTCGAATGGATTGATGTCTGCTACCATTACGCTCCTATTCTAGCGAACCGGAAATAAGCGTGACGAAGACATCCATAGTAAGTAAATCACAATATAAGGATTATAGATCCCATTATATTCTGTGCAATAGCACTGAGTAACGAGTGGCGTGGATCGGTGACAGGCGGAGCAGCTAGCTGTCGGGACTATCGTCTTCGGCCGTGGAATCGGCCGCGGCCCGGGCCTCGATTCGTTCTGCCTGTGCGATCAGTGGCGCGTCGATCATCTGCCCGTCGACCTCGAAGACACCGCGGCCGTCAGCGTCGGCGTCTCGTTTCGCGTCCAGCACGTCCCTTGCCCACTCGAGTTCTTCGGCCGTCGGCGTGAACGCGTCGTTGATCGGGTCGACTTGCGCGGGATGAATCGCGAGTTTGCCGTCGTACCCGAGTTGGATCGCGAACTCGGTTTCGTCGATCAGTCCCGTCTCGTCCCCGAAATCGGTGAAAACGGTATCGATTGCGGAACAGTCGTTCGCAGCGGCGGCGAGTACGACGCGCTCGCGGGCGTAGAGTACTTCAGTCCCGTCGTCGGTTCGCGTGGCTCCGATATCGGCTGAAAGGTCTTCAGCGCCGAAGACGAGTGCATCGGTTTCCGGAACGGCGGCGATGTCGGGTGCGGCGAGGACGCCGCGAGCGGTTTCGATCAACGCGAGAACGGGAACGTCAGCGTCGCCGCTGTCAAACTGTTCGAGTTCACCCGCGAGGGCTTCGACGTCGTCGGAACGCTCGACCTTGGGGAGCAACAGACTGTCAAGTCGGAGGGGGCCGCGACCGAGAAGCGCCTCGAGATCTGCGGCGATGGCCGCGGATGACGCATTGACGCGCACGCAGACTTCACAGTCCGGCGCGAACTCGGGGTCCGAGAGGACCTCGCGGACCGTTTCTCGGGCCGCATCTTTCCGACCGGGTGCCACTGCATCTTCGAGATCGAAGACGATCGTATCGGCACCGGATTCGGGTGCTTTGCGGAGCATTTCCGGGCGATCACCGGGTGTGAAGAGGAGACTACGCCGTACCATGTCTCAGTGTGCGTGAAGCGGTGACGTGAAAGTACGGATTACGAAGTTCGCCCCCTCGTGGTGTACCCGGGTGCGCTCACCGACCGGTAGCCCGCTGAGACACCCCTCGTTCAAAGTGAAACTGAAACGGCCGGCGCGGAGGATCGATGTCCGTCGAATTGTTTTCACTCTGAATCAGGGGTGGTGTTCTCCCGAGCTATCGACGGTTCTCACGGTGAGCAGTACCTGTTTTCGAGCGAGATAGCGGATGAGAGCCGATGCAGTGATTGTCGAACCGACGAGTCGAATGTACTCACCCAGGGGCACCCCCAATTCAGAGTGTATTCGGTCGAGGGCCGGGAGGGGGTTGGAAGAGGTGGGGTTTCGTCGCCGGTTTCGGTGAGGGACGAGCGTGAAATATAGGTGGGCCGTTTTCGGCGAGAATTTCTGATATCGGAACATACAATACGAGACTAGACTAGGACGGAAGAACAACCGGGGAAAGAACGGGTACAGATTGGACAGAGCGGTTACACACTGGTTATCGTCGTTCTATCGTCTATTTGCCGTGTGGCGCGCTGTTCATGTGGGTAGCGACCGAAGAAAATGTGGTGAGCATCGATGACTCGAAGAAAACAACCGGAAACACAGCCCCTCGAAGACGGTAACGCGACTGCGTGGGCGGATGCGCGCGAGCAGCTTGGGGCAGCCGATTACTACTGGCTCGCAACGGTGCATCCGGACGGGCGACCACACGTTCGGCCGTTGCTCGCCGTTTGGGTTGCGGACGCGATGTACTTCTGTTCGGGGGCAGCCACGCGGAAGGTTGGGAATCTCACAGCCGTTCCGTCCTGCAGTCTCGCGGCCGAAACGGACGCGTTCCACTTCGTGATCGAAGGCGAGGCGGCGAAGCGGAGCGACGAAACCGCGCTCCAGAACGCGGCCGATGTGTATGCGACTAAATACGAGTGGGAGGTTGAGGTTCGTGACGGTGCATTTTACGCTGTTGGCGCTCCCACTGCGGGGGACCCACCGTACGAGGTGTACGAAGTAACCCCGGTGACGGTCTTCGGCTTCGGTCTGGATGCGTCGGTTTCCTCGACGCGCTGGCAGTTCGAGTAGAAACGGCCCACAGTTTCGTCCGCTTGGTGATCCGTACTTGATAGTCCGTACTTGATGACCCGTACTTGGCGATCCGTCCCTCCTCGCCGTATCGCTCTATTTAGGACCACCGCAACGGTACGCTCGGTACCGACCCGTCGTGACCCATCCCCACCTTCGCCCGTTTCACTCTGAATCAGGGGCGGGCCCGTTCGGAGCACTGGTTCCGAGAACTCGAACACGAACTCGCGCTATACGGCGTCATCTAACGCTCATTTCGGAATAGTTCTATCATTGCTGTTCGTTATCAGTCTGAATTCTTTCCCCTGGTTTTATAATACCCGTCTTCCAGAATAGAAGCATGGCTGATACGGCTGGTGGGGACCCGCTCTTTCAATCTCACGATCCGATTTTCAATCGGAAAGAACTCTTACACGTTGGACACGTTCCCGATGAGGATCGCATTGTCGGCCGGGACAACGAAATTCAGTCAGTTGCTGCCGAAGTCGGCGCGATCACTCGCGGCGATCCGCCGAACAACGTGATGATCTACGGCAAGACCGGTACCGGAAAGAGTCTCATCTCTCGCCACGTTGCGACGCGAGCACAGGATGCCGCTCGGGACAACGATATCGACTGTAGCGTCCTCTACGTCGACTGCTCCGAGGCGAATACGGAAACGCGGGCAACGCGACAACTCGCGCTCAACCTCACGGAACAAACGAGCTACCAGGACCACATTCCGCTTCGCGGCGTCGGGACAATGGAGTACTACCAACACATCTGGAGAATCCTGGAGTCGTTTTTCGACGCGACGATCATCATCCTCGACGAGATCGACAAACTCGATAACAGCAACATCCTGATGCAACTCTCCCGCGCTCGCGAGGCGCGTAAAACCGACGCCTACATCGGCGTGATCGGCATCAGCAACAAGGTCCAGTACCGTGAAACGCTCGACGAACGCATCGACAGCAGTTTCGGCCATCGCGAACTGTTCTTTCACCCCTACGACGCCTCCCAACTCCGTGAGATCATGCGAAATCGCGAGGACGCCTTCCAGCCCGACGTTCTCGAGGACGGGACGATCGAACTCTGCGCCGCCCTCGCCGCGAAGAAACACGGCGACGCCCGCAAAGCCATCGAGATTCTCAAGGAAGCGGGTGAACTCGCTCGGCGAACCGGTTCGGAGACCGTCTCCGAGAGTCACATCCAGCAGGCCCAGGAGGTCGCCGAGATCAATCGGATCGAAGAACTGACGAGCGGGGCGACGGTCCACGCAAAACTCGCGCTCTACTCGCTTGCGAGCCGTATTATCACCGGTGACCGCGAGACGTACAAGACGAGGGAAATCTACCAGCGATACGTCGGAATCTGCGAGATGGTTGCAAACGATCCGATCACGGAGAACGGTCTGTACCGACAGCTCAAAGAACAGGCCTTTCTCGGCGTCATCGAGTCCGAAAAAACGGGCGGCGGCCGTTCGCAGGGGAGCTATCTCCTCCATCGGCTCGTGACGGACCCGAAGCACATCGTCAAGGCGGTTCGACGCGACTCTTCGCTCGAAGAGTTACCAGCCTACGATCAGCTCGCGAATACCGGCGGCTCTTCGCACAAGCGCGACATCGAGACGGACCTCTCCTCGTTCTCGTGAGTTCAGTCTGAACGACGGGGGTAGGGGGAGACAGAATCTCGCGTGAGTATGTCGAGTTCTACCCCGGGGCGGTTCGCGCCGCTTTCAGTCTGAACAGGGGGTGGGGGCGGCGAGAATCACTGCGATACTGAAGCGGAGAATCGGTCGCGGTCGCGTTATGGCCAGAGGCCGCGGGCGTCGTGTGCCTCGGCGATTCGTTCGAGTGCGACGATGTAGGCTGCATCGCGCCAGGTGATATCGCGGGCGTCGTACTCGTCGCGGACGCACCCCCAGGCGCGCAGCATTTCCGTCTGGAGTTCTTCGTGGACGCGTTCGAGTCGCCAGGATCGCCGGTTGATGTCCTGCAGCCACTCGAAGTACGAGACGGTGACGCCGCCGGCGTTGGCGAGGATGTCGGGGATGACGGGAATATCGCGCTCTTCGAAGATTTGACCCGCCGTCGAGGTCGTGGGTCCGTTTGCCCCTTCGACGATCATGTCCGCCTGGACGCGGCGAGCGTTTTCGCCGGTCAGTACGTTGCCGATTGCGGCGGGAATGAGCACGTCGACGTCGAGTTCGAGGAGTTCTTCGTTCGAGAGCGACTGCGCGTCAGCGTAGCCGGAGACCATGCCGGGGGTTTCGTCGTGGTCTTCGACGTCGTTCGTATCGAAGCCGTCTGGGTCGTAAATCGCGCCGTCGATGTCGGAGACGGCGACGATGGAAGCGCCGAGATCGTCGAGATAGCGGGCGGCATTCGCCCCGACGCTGCCGAATCCCTGGACGGCAACGGTCGTGTCAGTAACGTCCCAGTCGTAGTAGTCGATCGCCTGTTCGGTGATGATGCCGACGCTACGGCCGGGTGCCTTCTCGCGGCCGTAAGAGCCGCCGATGACCGGGGGTTTGCCGGTGACGACGCCGGGCTCGGTTTCGCCTTCCTGCATCGAGTAGGCGTCCATGAACCAGGCCATCGTCTTCGGATCGGTTCCCATGTCGGGCGCGGGAATGTCGGTCTTGGGGCCGATAACGGGACGGAGTTCTTCAGCAAAGCGGCGGGTGAGCCGTTCCTTTTCGTCGGAGCTGAGTTCCTTGGGGTCGACGACGACGCCACCCTTCGCGCCGCCGAATGGAAGGTCCATCACGGCGCACTTCCAGGTCATCCACATCGAGAGCCCGACACACTCCTCCTCGTTGACGGCAGGGTGATAGCGTAGCCCGCCCTTGTAGGGGCCACGAACGCTGTCGTGGTGGGCGCGATAGCCGGTGAACATCTCGCGCGTTCCATCGTCGCGCTCGAGCGGAATCGTGACGCGGTAGACGCTCGTCGGATGGCGGAGCCGTTCGACGATGCCCTCGTCGACATCGAGATGGGCGGCTGCGCGTTCGAGCTGGCGACGGGCTGTTTCGACGGCACTTTCCTCCTCCTCTATTTCCGATTCCGTTGTCGGTTCGGCTGCTGTCATAGTCAGAGAGTGGAGTCCCCGCGTGGAACGACGATCGGACGTCCCATAGTGAATGGGCAGTCACAGCGTGACTGTCAGGCGGGTGTAGATGTGGCAGTTTCCGGTCCACTGCCATAACCCTTGTTACTCGGACTGGTTTCGCGCAATACTTGCACTCGCCGGCTCGATCGGTCTCCGGTCGATCCTGTCGTGGCCGCCTCGACGGAAGCAGCTACGTTCTCTGTCATCCGCCGAGTTCAGCGCGACGGCACCGGGTGACGCGGGGTGTGGTTGCGTCCTAACCGGGGCCGTTCAAGTGTCTCCTCGTGGTGGCTCTCCGCATGAGTATCGAGAGTACGAATCCGGCGACCGGCGAGACCATCGACACCTACGAGGCGGACTCGGACACGTGGGACGACCACCTCGAGAACGCGACGGCGGCGTTCGACGAGTGGCGGACGGTCCCCATCGAGACGCGCCAGCAACTGCTCGCCGCCGCGGGCGAGGTGCTTCGAGACGGCAGCGAGGAGTACGCGGAACTGATGACGGCGGAGATGGGAAAACCGATCGACCAGGCGCGCTCGGAGGTCGAAAAGTGCGCGTGGGTCTGCGACTACTACGCCGAGCACGCGGCCGAGTTCTTAGGGGACGAGGTCGTCGCGGGCGAGCCGAACGCGCGGACGGTCGTCGCCCACCAGCCGCTGGGGCCGATCCTCGCGATCATGCCGTGGAACTTCCCGTTCTGGCAGGTGTTTCGATTCGCCGCGCCGAACCTCGTCGCGGGCAACGTGGGGCTGTTGAAACACGCCTCGAACGTCCCCGGCTGTGCGCGCGCCATCGAAGACGTGTTCCGCGAAGCGGGCTTCCCGGAGAACGTCTTTTCCACGCTGTTGATCGGTTCCGACGAGATCGACGCGGTGATCGAAGACGACCGCATCGCCGGCGTTACGCTCACCGGCAGCGACGGGGCGGGCCGAGCCGTCGCCGAAACCGCCGGCAGCGAACTCAAAAAGACCGTTCTCGAACTCGGCGGCAGCGATCCCTTCGTCGTGCTCGAGGACGCCCCGATGGACGAGACGGTCGAGACGGCGGTCCAGGCCCGACTGCTGAACTCCGGGCAGTCCTGTATTGCAGCCAAGCGATTCATCGTCGTCGAGGACGTCTACGACGAGTTCATCGACCGCTTTATCGAGGCAATGGACGAGCAGGTCGTCGGCGATCCGATGGCCGAGGAGACGGACATCGGCCCGCAGGCCCGCGAGGACCTGGCCGACCAGCTTCACGAGCAAGTCCAGGAGACGGTCGATCAGGGCGGCGAGGTTCGACTTGGCGGCGAGCCGATGGACCGCGAGGGAGCCTTCTACCCGCCGACGGTACTGACGGACGTTCCCGAGGACGCGCCCGCCGACAGCGAGGAACTGTTCGGCCCCGTCGCGACGGTGTTTCGCGTCCCCGACGAGGACGCCGCGATCGAGAAGGCGAACGACACCCGGTTCGGGCTGGGAGCGAGCGTCTGGACCGAGGACCTGGACCGCGGCGAGCGCGTCGCCCGCGAGTTCGAATCCGGCCTGGCGTTCGTCAACGAACTCGTCAAGTCGGACCCGCGACTGCCCTTCGGCGGCGTGAAAGATTCGGGCTACGGTCGCGAACTCGCGCGCGAGGGCATTCGCGAGTTCGTGAACACGAAGACGATCTGGGTGCAGCGGGACGCGGGCGAGGAGACGGATTTAGTCGAGTAACGCTCTCGCGCTCTCGCTCGTCCGCACGAGCGGGCGCAGTGAAAAATAATGTCCCGACCGGTGACTGCGCCGGGATACGAATACGATATCGCAGCACCATAGGCGAGACGCGAACACGATATCGCATCGACCGCCGCCGAAACTCGACGCACGACACTAGTTTTTTGGTGGCGCTGGCCCACTGCGACTCTATGACCGGGCTGTACTACGAGGAGTTTACCGTCGGCGAGACGATCGCCCACGAGCGACGACGGACGATTTCGGAAAGCGACAATCAACGGTTCTGCGATATGACGATGAACCAGCAACCGCTGCATCTCGACGCCGAGTTCGCGGGCGACACCGAGTTCGGCGAACGACTGGTTAACGGCCTCTACACCATGAGCCTTGCCGTTGGCGTTTCGATCCCCGAGACGACCGACGGAACCATCGTCGCAAACCTCTCGTACGACGACGTCGAACATCCCCAGCCGGTCTTTCACGGCGATACCATCCGCGCCCGGTCGACGGTCACGGACAAGCGCGAGACCAGCGACGGCGAGCGCGGCGTCGTCACCATGCACGTCGAGGCCTTCAACCAGGACGACGAACTCGTCTGCGCGTTCGACCGGACCGTCCTCTCGTTGAAACGCGAGTTCGCCGACGACTCCGCCCAATGAGCGCGCCACAGACCGACGCCGACCTGGAGTGGCTCACGATAGACGACGACGAAGAACTCGTGTGGGAGAGCGGCCCGGATCGGCGAACGCTCCTGCCGGTGGTGCTCATCGGCATTCCGCTCTCGATCGTGCTGATCGGGCTCGTCATCATCGCGGCCGAGTATCTTCGCGTGACGAACACCCAGTACGTCGTCACGAACCGTGCGCTCTACCGGAAGACGGGTATCCTCTCGCGAGATGTCAAGCGCATCGAACACGAGAAGGTACAGGACAGTTCCTACTCCCAATCCGCCCTCGGAACGCGACTCGGCTACGGAACGGTCGAGATCAGCACTGCGGGCGGGTCGGGCGTCGAAATGTCGTTCAAATCGGTGCCGGATCCGACGGGAGTACAGCAACTGCTCAGCGAACAACTCGATCGAACGCGACGCGGTCGCCGCGGGCGAGGAGCACCGCAACAGACCGATTCCGAACCGCAAGCGGGCAGTGATGCAACGAAAGCGGACGTACTCGTCGATATTCGCACCGAACTCCGGACGATCCGCGAACTGCTGGAGGAGTCGGAGGGCGCTCACGGGACCGGCCCCTCGGACGACCGTGACCGCCACGCAGGGGCCGGTGCTCGCACGGCAACCGATCGAACTCACACCTCCGACAACACAGAGACGGACGACAATACAGACGCAAACGACAACGCAGAGACGAACGCGAACCGGTCACGCACGCACACGTACGACGACCAATCGTCCCGGTCATGAACTCATACGATAGCACGTCCGGTGAGCCTGCCGGCAAACGCGAGGCCGCAGCCGACTCTCCGGCTCCATCCGACCCCACGGCGCTCGGTGACGCCGAACTCGCCTGGCTTGCACTCGCTCCCGACGAATCCGTCCGGTGGCGTGGCTGCCCGCGTATCCAGACCATCTATCCCTGGCTCGCCGTCACGCTCCTGGGAACGCTCACACTCCTCGCCGCCGTCGTCAGTGAACTCGTCCCCTGGCAGGGACTTCTACTGGTGGCGCTCCTTGCCGTTCCGACGGCCTGGCAGTACGCGCGTCTCTCGCGAACGGTATTCGTGATCACGACGCGGCGAGTTGCGATCAGGCAGGGGGTGCTCGGACGCTCCGTCCGGACGGTTTCACTCGAACACATCCAGAATACGACGGTCACGCAGGGCGTTGCGGGTCGGTTTGTCGGGCATGGCACCGTCTCGATCGATACTGCTGGCGGCGCGCCCCTCGCGTTCTGGAACGTCGATGACCCGAGTTCAGTTCGGCGGACGCTCGACCGGTATCGGTCCCGGTGTCGTGATCGGCGACTGCAAAACGAGGCTGCCTCGCGCTCGGATCGTTCGGAGCCGGTTCCGGGAACGCTCGCGCAGTGGCAGGCGGTCCGCGAAGAGGTTCGGGCGGTGCGCCGGGCGCTCGATGAACGCGAAGCGTTTCGGTGAGAGCGTCGGTGAAAATCGGTCAGTTTGTGCGACGCCGATCGGGCGATATCAGACGACCGTCGAGATCATGTAGATGTTGATGCCGACGGCGAGCGTCCACGGAATCGCGAGGCCGGCTGGAACGACAGCCCGGTACGTTGGCGGAAGCAGGGGTCGACAGGCGAGGCCGACGGCCAGTGCGCCGGCTTTGAGCGCGAGCATTCCGATGACGCCGTAGCCCGTGATTGCGCTGTGAGCGACCGGGTTCGACTCCGTCAGGCCGAGGTGCAGGCCGACGAAGGTCGTGAGTACGTCCCCGATGAGTGAGACGGCGACGAGTCCCCAGAGCAGCCGTTCGAGTTCGGACGGCGTAATGGCGACCGCTAATCCGCGAGAGCGGAGGACGCCGTTGGATTGCATAGGCTCTCGCCCGGAATCGAACCGGGAGCGGCCCGAGACTGGCCACGTGCCCATCGAGAGGCTCTTACGATCGATGGGTCGCGAAGCGGCAGTATTGTTATCCGAACCATAGATCGGTATCATCGGTCATTACGGCCGAGTAAGCAGTGATAAACTCGAACGAGGGACGCGGACGAATGCGGGCCGGCGAAGTGCTGTAGAGAGCCAGCGCCCGCTCCGGTCAGTTACTCACGAGGATTCACGGGAGTCATAACGAGAGCGGACGACGAGTCGAGCCACCCGTTGCACGACAGGGCGGCAACTCCCTCGAACGGGCGAAGAGAGGGGCGTGCGGGAACGGCTGGCACGACTCGCGTAGCGGTGTGTCGGTTCGGTGGTGTCTCCGCGGTCACCAGCACGGAGACGAGTTCAGGTAGTGGCTCGGGACCCACGAACGGTTGCGTTCAGTGAGACAGATATTATAAGCAAATTCTCCCCACCAATAGGTATCAAATAATTTATTTGTAAGAGACAAAATGGTAGCGACTGCAGGCAAAACGGCTATTCGCAGTTCGCTCGATCCTACGAGGCGTACTGGAGTAACCCGTGTACGTGAATATTAGCTTTAGCGTGAGGGGGTGGAACCGAAGACGGAACCGGCTATCAGTTTATGTCAGAGAAGAGTAATTCGGGAGCTGTTCAGCGACTATCGATGCTCCGTGAACAACTCGATGGGGGGATGGACCGCCGCGAGTTCATTCGGACGCTTGCGACCGGCGGGTACGCGATCGGGGTCGCGCAGTTTCTCGGTGTTGATGATTTTCTCTCGGCCGGCGACGGGGAGGTTCCGGTCGTCACTGCGCTGGTCAGGGAGGATCCGGATGATCCCTGGTCGCTGACGGAGCGGACGCGATACGTCCCTGCGGAGTGGTACGCTGCCGTCAAGAAAGCGTTTGAACTGAACGAACTCCTGGCACAGGTCGCCTTTACCGGGTATCTAGGCAGTGCGGTCGTCCCCGGTTCCTACGAGAACGGAACGGCGGCCGTCTCGGTCGGTATCTCTCGGGATTGGGTGTCACTGCGCGAGTTCATCGAACGGCTCATTGCCGGCTTCCCGGTCGATATCGAGACGATTTTCGAGGGCGACGACTTCGACGACGAGGGCATCGACGACCTTGACGATCTCGAGGGGGGTGCGGATTCGTTCGAACCGCGACTCGTCGAACAGGCCCACAACGGGTACGCTCCGAGCGGCGTTGCCTGTGAGACAGCCACGAGTCTGGCGACGCTCGGACCAGCACTGTATCACCCGGAGACGGAACGGTCGCTCTTCGTCACCGCGAATCACGCCTTCAAGTCCGCATCGGAAGATGAGACGCGCCTCACGCTTCCCATCGAGGGGGGCGATCCGGTCGCGATCGGCACGCTCTCAGCTACCCACCCCGTCCTCGACCTCGCGACGGTCGAACCGACCGGTGAACTCGAGCCGATGAGTCTAATTGACTCGCCATCACCCTTCCGCGTGCGCGGACAGTACACGAGATTCGGCCTTGCAGATCTCATGGCTCGCGGCGAGCGCCTCGAGAAAGTCGGTGCGATGACCGGCCATACGACCGGCGCCATTCAGGGAATCGACGCCGTTACCTGCTTCACGGAGGCGTTCTGTCGGCGTGGACAGATTCGCTGGGGTGGCGAAATGGATCTGACCGACGGGGATAGCGGCTCGGTTAGCTTTCACGAAGATCCAGACGGCGAGGACGGCGATGTCCTGATTGCGGGATTCAACAACGCTCGTACCTGGTGGCCCGGCCAGAGTTACGTCTGGGGCGTTGGTGCGTACAAGATGACTGAGCGCCATGGCTATCACTTCTAACCAACAACCGACCAGCGAACCGGCCTCGGCGAGTACGTCCTGCCGTGAATACCGCTCGGTGAACGATGAGTGAACGATGAGTGATCGACGATCACCCCACGAGCGCGATCGAGAGCCAACGCGCGTTCGGCGTCACACTGCCGGCTCCAGTCCCTCCTCCGGATCCGACGCCGACGGTGGTTCCGGAGGTACATCCGCGGATGAGACGGCGACCGCCTCCCCGTCCGATTCCGGGCGTTCACCGGCCGAAGCAGGACTGGGGAGTGTCACCATGGCCGGCCTCACGATCGTCGTCGATGCTATCGCGATTCTGGCCCTCGTCCTCTTGTTGACACTAGTTGCCCTCCGAACCGGGATACCGCGGGTGGCGTTCTACGGACTGGTCGTGGTCTCCGTTGGCGGCTACGTTTCCATAACTCGACCCTGGCTCAGTAGCTGAGCCCGAACTGGAGCGACGGTCTCGCAGTCGGCACGCGTTTGCCGCACCCACGCCGCCACCGAGAAGCAGCGAGAAGCAGCGAGGAGCAGCAAGGAACAGCGAAAAGAATCGAACAGTATCGAATCGCAGCGAGAAGTATTAGACAGCTACGAACAACACCGAACAGCGACCGATGCGATCGATCGCACTCGGTTACACGCGCGCTTCCGCGAGTTCAGCTTCGAGTCGATCGATCAGCGCGTCGTTGCCGACGAATACCGGCGTCCGCTCGTGGATGTCGTCGGCGTTCGGAGCAACCGTCAACAGCGACTGGTGTCCGTTCGAGGACCTGCCGCCCGCCCGTTCGACGATGTACCCGATCGGATTTCCTTCGAACTGCAACCGAAGCTTCCCCTCCGGACGGGAGACGAGTCCGGGATAGCCGAACACCCCGCCGTAGGTCAGCACCTGATTGATATCGCCGATCATCGCGCCACCGTACCGGAGTTTGTACTCCTGTTCGATCTCGCGGGCGTAGCTTCTGAACTCGTCGGTCCAGTCGGGAACGCGGCCGCCGAAGCCGTAGACGACGGGGTCCTCGGGGAGCGTCACGTTGCGGCGAACGAGTCGTCGCTCGCCACCCGTCAATTCGTACTCCGAGACGGTCTCGTCGGTCGCCAGGACCATCGTCGTGATCGGTCCGTAGAGCACGTACGCCGCCGCGACGAGTTCGTCGCCGCGGGCTGGCAGGGGGGCGTCGTAGACGCCGACGATGGTCCCCATGGCGTTGTTCGATTTGAGGTTCGAGGAGCCGTCGAGCGGGTCGACTGCGACGGCGTAGCCGTCCCCGTCCCCGCAGTCGAGAACCGTGTCTCGCTCCTCGCTTGCGTACTGGCTGATGCCGTCGATCGAGGAGAGACGGTCTGCGAGCAGATCGTCCGCCCAGATGTCGGCTTCCATCTGGGTTTCGCCGCTCGGGTTCTCGGCGTTTGCGCTCCCGCGGCGACCGACCAATCCCTGTCGAATCTCCGTTACCGAACGACTGAGCGTCGTGATGACGCTCTCGACGATCGGATCGGATACCGTCATGCAGCGTTAGTCCTCGAGTGCAGCGTCGGCGGTTTCCTCCTCGTAAATAACCTTTTCGAGCGCATCGAGGAGGCGGGTTGGGTCATCGCGCTGCCAGACGTTCCGGCCGACGGCGAGGCCGGTGCAGCCGGCGTTGACCGCCGCCTCGACCGTCGAAAGGAACTCGTAATCCGAGGTTTTCGAGCCGCCGCTCATGACGACGTTCATATCGCCCGCAGCCTTGCAGGCGTGTTGCATCGCCTCGGGGCTGCCGGGATACTTGACCTTCGCAATGTCAGCTCCGAGTTCGAGCGCGATGCGGCTGGCGTAGGCGATCGTGCCCGGTTTGGTGTCGTTCTTGAGCCCCTGTCCGCGCGGGTAGGACCACATGACGACCGGCAGGTCGTACTCGCGGGCCTTTTCCTGGGCCTTCCGGAACTCTTCGTACATCTCGACCTCGTGGTTCGAACCGCTGTAGACGGTAAAGCCGATGGCGTCGGCTCCCACCTCTGCAGCGTAGTCGACCGACCAGTTGATCGAGGAGTCGGGTTCGCCCATCCACATGTTCGAGGTGCCGTTGAGTTTGGCCAGCAGATTCACGTCGTCCTCGTAGCTCGGGTAGTACCCCTCCGCGATTCCCTTCTGGACGGCCATCGCGGTGACGGCGTCGTGGGTCGCCGTCTCGAAGACCGTCTCCGGGTCGAGTTTCTCCGGCACGTCCGCGAAATCGGTCGGTCCGTGTTCCAGCCCGTGGTCCATCGCGAGGATCAGTGTTTTACCGTCACGAACGATCGGGGAATCGTCGATCGGAATCATCTGTTTGATGGTCCACTAGGCCGCTATATATCTCTGATGGTCCGTATTATCGAAATTACTCATTTGGGTAGTAAGTGTTCGGAACCGGCGTCCAGTCCGGGGTTTGTGAGCTGGTTACACTCGCCAGTACGTGATTAGTTGATGACTTCGCGCGCGTTGTGACGCCACGTCCGAACGTGGAGCACGTCGAGTTCAAGGAGGCGGGCAACGGTCGCGGCGTTGATGGTCGCCAGTCGTTCCGCAGAGCGGATGCCCGCCTCGGCGAGCGTCTCGGCGTCGTCCGGGCCGACTCCGGTTACCGTCGTCACCGGCGTTGGTCGCGGCCAGGGTCGGCTCCCGCTATCGCGTTCGGCGTCTGTCCGGTCCCCGTCGATCACGGTTGCCTCGTCGTCATCGGCGTCCGGAGCCGTTTCCTCGAAGGTCTGCCACGCCTCGCCATCGCTCGCTGCGATCCAGGCGCGTTCGGCCGCCCCGAGTCCGCGAACCTCGTTCGAGCGCCGGTCGAGACTGTGATCGTCGTCGGTCTGGAACGACCACGGCAGCGAAAATCGCCGCCGAAGGCGGTCCGCAAGGGCGTCGTCGATCTCCGTTTCGAGCAGCATCTGGTAGGAGTACTCCTTGTTCGCAACTGCCTCGGGCTCGATATCCGCGGCCGCAAGCGACTCGCGTTCGACCGACTCGAACCGCGAGTTCGATCTGGGAAGCCCCCGTGATTGCCCGGTCGTCTCCACCTCGAACACCTCGTCGGCGTCGGGATCGATCTCGAGTTCGATGCCGAGGCCGATGTCAAGGCTGATCGTTCGCGTTCCGGCGTCCGTTTCCTGCGCCCCGCTTTCGGTGGTGTCGGTTCTGCTGGCATCGATATCGGCGTCGTTGTCAGCGTCAGCATCACTACTGGGCTCGGTATCGCGCTCACTCCCACCGTCTTCGGCCCTCGTTGCGACCGCCGATCGATCGGTATCGTCCTCGTGTTGGCTTCCCGTTCTCGCCCCCGTACCCCGCTCTCGGTCGCGCCCCGAACTCGGCTCCCCCGACTCGGTTACGAACTGTTCTTTACTCACGCGAGTCACCGCTCGTCCGTAGCTCTCACTGTCTAGCCTTGAAACTTGTCCTCGAGTTGACTCCCGTCAGACGCGTTCGGAGCGCGAACAGCGGGCGGGAGACGGACGCTGCGACGGACTCGGGACACCCGGGCTACATTCGGTGGTTCGCCTATCGATTATGCTGACAGACAGCCCGTACAACAGTTCGACGATCGCGTTCCCAGCGACGGTCGTTCAATTGATCCAAACAATTATAATTTCCAACATCAATTGTGGGATATGCGCTCACTCCCGTCCCCCGCTGTGGTCGCGCGTTCGGCGCTCGCTCTCTCTTTCGTCGCCCTCTGCTGTCTCACGGCAGTCTCGCTCGTCGCTGCTGCTCCACCACCGCTGTCCATCTGCGGCGTCTGCGGTCCGGACTCGATCGACGGAGCGACCGGGTCGGGAACGCTCGACATCCACGTCGACGAAACCGGTGACTCGCGCTGGGTCGCCCGCGTCCCCGTCAACAACACGGCGGCCGAAACCTACCGCACGAATACCACCGCACTCGAGACCGCCGTCGAGGACGGCTGGCATCGCTACGACGTCGCTGCCGACGATGCGCGGGACATTACGCCGTCGATCGATCCCGAAAGCCAGACGGTCCGCGTCAACTATACCGTTCCGGGCGTCGCGAGTTCAGCGGTCGGCGACGGGTGGGTTCTCGACTACTTCTACGCCGGCGATACGTCCGACCGGTACGACCTCGTCGCCGAGCGCGTTTCGATTCACCTGCCGGACGGGTACGCGGCGACGAACTCGCCGTCGGGTTCCGCCGCCGAGGATGGAACGCTGACGTGGACTCGTGAGTCCGCTGCGGACGAGTTCGCTACTGACGAGTTCAGCAGTCGGACGTACGTTACCTACGGACCGGCCGGCGTTGCCGGCACGCTCGCTTCCTGGAGTGGGGCGGCGGTGACGTTCGGGCCGCTGGTAACGGTACACGCCGCCCGCGCCGGCGTCGTTCCCGTCGTCGTTCTCGGGTTTGCAATCGGGACGACGAGGCGGTTCGGGATCGGAGGGAACGGACGGGTCGGGAGGTTCGATGCTCGGCGCTCGATCAGCGCCCGCGGTTACACCGCGATCGAGACGGGCTGTGCTGCACTCGGTCTCTCCCCCGGACGACGAACGCTTTCGCTGCTCGCGTTCGGCGCGGGAGCCGTCCTCACTGTCGGGACCTGGGTCGCGTTCGGATTCCCGAACGCAGTCCTCGTCGGCTCGTTCGTCCTCGCCGCCGCGACGTTCCTCCCGCTCGGGCACGCGCTCGAACGCGGCGATACCGCTGCTGTGTGGGCTTATAGCGCACTCGCCGTTCTGGGACCGCTCGCAGCAGCGACTGCCTTTGCGCCGTACGGCAGTTCGCTTTCACTGCTGTACGTCGGCGTCTTGCTGTTTCTCCCGTGGTCGCTCGGGGCCGGACTCGTCGGATACGTTCTCTCCCTGATCGGCCGGCGCGTGGCAACCGAGTGATTCTCGTCGTTGTGACTCACCGTCGGCACTTCCAGTCGTCGACACGCCTTCTGTGCTGTAGAATTCGACGGTCCGTTAGTGGTGAAGCGGCTGTTCGGCCATCTTGCTCCGGAGTTCGTCGAGCCGCGAGCGGGACATGCCCTCCTCGAACTGCTGGATCAGCGCGTAGACCTCTGCGCGCGCGATCTTTACGTTCCCCTCCTCGACGACATCCTCGGGGCGTTCGCGCAGTTCGCGCATCGTCCCGACCGCGAGCAAATACGGAATCGCCCACGCCGAAAGGCGGTTGCCGTGGCATTCGGGGACGACTTCGAGATACCGCTGGGCATCGTCGAGATAGGTTTCCGCGCGGCCCGTAATTCGTTCGACGACGTTCGTCACGCCGCTTTGATTTTCCACCTCGGTGACGGCCTCCACGTCGACGTTCTCCTCGGCCAGCCACTCGGCGGGGAGATAGACGTTGTTTTCCTCGTGGTAGTCCGTCTCGACGTCCTTGGCGATGTTGACCAGTTGTAAGAGCAACGCGAACGATCGGGCGTTGTCCCGCATCTCCGCGGCTCGGTCGGGGGAGGCACCGCGGGCGACCAGTCCGGTGATGAGCGTGCCCACGGTCCCGGCGGCGTACCAGCAGTACTCCTCGAGTTCGTCGAGCGTCTGGAGGCGCAGTCCGCCCTCGTCGGCGTACCGATCGGTGAACATCGCCATCCCGTCGACGAGTTCACGAACGGGTTCGCGCATGATCTCGCGGGGTTCCTCGTCGAGGGTTTCGAACGTGGCTACCACGCGCGGCGTGTTGGCGACGACCTCCCAGTCGTTGGATCGGTTTTCCGGACCTGGAAGCCACGGCTCGATGTCGTCCATGAACGACTCCAGTGATTGTGCTGCGTTCGGATCGAGCAGGCGGTCGTACGTCGAGAGCAGGACAGTCTGTTCCGCCGGCGGAATGTGGCCCGCGTCCTCGATAGTATCAGCAACCCGACACAGGAGGTAGCCCAGGCAGATGTGCTTCGCCATCGGTTCCTCGAGTCGATCGATGGTGATCGAGAAGGTCCGCGAAACGCCATGCACCGCATCGTAACACCACTCCATGTCGGCGTCAGTTGTGTATTCGGACTGGCCCGTAGTCATCTACTCGGTCCTATTTCGACCCCATCCCGGAAAAACACCGCGGTCCAAACATTTCATTCTGTTGGAACTCGCGCCACGGAATCACTGCCGTTAGTGCTCGTGCCACACTCACCCCGGCAGTCCTCGGGACCAACACTATCCCCTTTCATCGCCGACTGGGACGTATGGCGAACACCACCGATTCGGATACGACCGTCCTCGTCGCCGGCTCCCACGGACAGGTCGGCCAGCACGTCACGACTGAACTCGTCGCGAGCGATCACGCCGTCCGCGCGATGGTCCGGGCGGACGACCAGGTCGAGGAGATGGAAGCGATGGGCGCGGAGGCGGTCGTCGCTGACCTGACCGACGCCGTCGATCACGCCGTCGAGGGCTGCGATGCGGTCGTCTTCGCCGCCGGCTCCGGCGGTGAAGACGTCTACGGCGTCGATCGGGACGGAGCAATCCGGCTCATCGATGCCACGGTAGAGGCGGGTATCGACCGATTCGTCATGCTCAGTTCGATGGGTGCGGACGATCCCGAATCCGGTCCCGACCCGCTCCGGAGCTATCTAATCGCGAAGGCCGAAGCCGACACCTACCTTCGCGAGAGTTCGCTCGCGCACACGATCGTTCGGCCGGGCGAGTTGACGAACGAGCCCGGAACCGGCGAGGTTCGGGTCGGGACGGACTTCGAACTGGGCGATGGCGATATTCCGCGCGAGGACGTGGCCACCGTTCTCGTCGCCGCGCTCGACCATTCGTCGCTCGTCGACGAGACGTTCGAACTCCTTGCGGGCGAAGATCCGATCGACGACGCGCTGGCGTCGCTGGCGTCGAAGTGAATAAACCCGATACAACCGACCGTCAGTGGACGACGCGGAGAGACAACAATAAAGAATCGACCCCGCAATAGCTCCGCTATGGACTTCGCACTCTCGGCTGAGCAACAACAGATCCGCGACATGGTCTCGGAGTTCGTCGACGAGGAGGTCGTCCCCGTCGCCGACGAGATCGACCACACGGACGAGTTCCCCCAAGAACTCGTCGATGAGATGGCTGAACTCGGGTTGATGGGGATGCCCTTCCCGGAGGAGTACGGCGGGGCCGGCCTCGACTATCACTCCTACGCGATCGGAATCGAAGAGATTTCGCGCGGCTCAGGCGGCCTCGGAACGGTCGTCGCGGCTCACACCTCGCTCGCGGGGAACATGGTTTACGAGTTCGGCAACGAGTCCCAGAAGGAGTCGTACCTGACGCCACTTGCGGCGGGCGAGGATGTCGGTGCGTTCGCCCTCTCGGAGGCCGGTGCGGGCAGCGACGTGCCGTCGATGGAGACCACCGCCGAGAAGGACGGCGACGAGTACGTGATCGACGGCGGCAAGCTCTGGATTTCGAACGGCTCCGTCGCCGATACGGTCACGGTGTTCGCGAAGACCGACCCCGACGCCGGCAACAAGGGCATCTCCTCGTTCGTCGTGCGCCCCGAGGAAGACGACGGCTTCATCGTCGAGAACACGGAGGAGAAACTCGGCGACAAGGGCTGTCCGACGGCCGAACTCCGGTTCGACGACCTCCGCGTGCCCGAGGACCGCCTGCTCGGCGAGGAGGGCGAGGGCTTCGTTCAGGCGCTGAAGACGCTCAATGGCGGCCGGATCACCATCGCAGCGCGCAGTCTCGGGATCGCGCGAGCGGCGTTCGACGAGGCCCGCGAGTACGCCGGCGAGCGCGAGCAGTTCGGCCAGCCGATCGGCGAGTTCCAGTCGATCAAACACAAGCTCGCGGACATGGACACGAAGATCCAGGCGGCTCGGATGCTGATGCACAAAGCCGCGGACAAGAAGATCCGCGGCGAGGACTACATCAAAGACTCCTCGCAGGCCAAACTCTACGCCAGCGAAATCTCCCGCGAGGTCGCAAACGAGGGCATCCAGATCCACGGCGGCTACGGCTACACCAAGGACTTCCCCGCGGAGCGGTTCTACCGCGACGCTAAACTCAACGAGATCTACGAGGGGACGAGCGAAGTGCTGCGGAACACGATCGGCGACCAGTTGCTCGACAACTAGCTGAACTCGGTTTTCGCGAGACAGTCGACGGCGGACGATTTTTCGAGATCACCGGCGCGATTCACTACATATATCTAACGTGAATTAGACGAGGAAAACGAACTCATGTCCGCCCGCGTTCGAGCCGCCCTCCTGATCGTCCTCGGCATCGGATTACTCGTCAACCCGTTCTATCTTTGGCCGCACCATCCTGATGCATACGAACTCCGCGCAGGCGAGGTTCACTCCGTGTCGGACGCGGAGCGGGTCCCGATCGAATCGCTGCCGCCCGAGACGGCAGCAGCCGTCGAGGCCGCGATCGAAACGACCGAGGCAGCCGACGACCTCCCCGACGGCTGGTTCCGCGAGGATCAGGGCGGCGGGCACGACTGGCCCCGATACGAAAGCCGCGAGGCGGTTCCGACGGCCGGGCTGTTCGAACACGTCTCGGAAGTCGTTACGGTAGACGATACCGCATACAGGCTCAGCATCGTCAAGATGGACCGATCGCCGCCCGTCCTCCCCGAATCGTACCGCATTCCGGTCGGCTTCGCCGGGGCGCTCGCACTGACGCTCGGCGCGATGATGGCGCGGCACGGAACGCCGCAGTTGACGCCACGAAACGCGTGGGCCGTCGTCGGCGTCTGGACCGCCGTTCTTTTCGGAACCGCCGCCTACGACGGCAGCTTTTCGGGGGTGGCTCTCACTACCGTCCGCGAGATTCCGCTCGTCGGCACTGAACTCCCCTCGACCGCCGGTGCAATTATCGGCACCGCCGTCTGGATTTTGCCCGCGATCGGACTCGTCCTCGGCGTCTGCACTCGCCGCGAACGGTGGCGGTCCGGCGTCGGCGGCGTCGGTGAACTCTGTTCCGTCCTCGCGTTCGTGACCGTCACGTGGCCGTTCACGCTCTCCGGTGCGGCGCTCGGATTCTTGATCGGCCAGGATCGAGAGTGATGGCCGGGACGTGACTGATTCACCGAGTTCAGGAGATGAAGCGGTACGCAGAACGGTCACGAAGTCTCCAAACAGTCGCGCATCCACTCGTAGTGGTCGTCCAGTCGGCGTTCGCCGGCCGCCGTCAGCGCGTACGCGTCGTGGATGCCAGCCGTTCGCTTCTCGACGAATCCCGCATCGACGAGCGCCGAGAGCGAGCCGTAGAACGCCTTCGGTTCGATACGATCGTCGTAGTGCGATTCGAGTTGCGATTTGAGCCGCTGGCCGCGCAGTTCTCCGGTTGTTCCGCCTGCCTCTTCCCGTCCGTTCTCGTCTTCCGATTCGTCCTCGGTTGTCGCTTTCGTCGTCCCGCCGTCCGCTCTCCCTGCGGCCGCAAGAAGCACGCAGAGATCACGCCGCCGTCCGCTCTGAAGCCACTTTCCCATATTCTATACTCGGCGAGAATAGCCCACGAGCGTTACGATTCCCGCGCGAGTTCAGACGAATAACCGGATATCCTCGGCCATGGCACCGCTCTGCTCGACCGGCACGGACGACGCCCACTCGACCGAGTCGTATTGCTCGTGGGCAGCTCCCGTCGGCGTTACCTTCGCCGTCTCCTCGCTCTCCACGTCGAATATCACGTTGTACATCGAGATCCGTTCGTCGCGTTGTTCGACAGCGAATCTCGTTCGGCGAACCTTTCTGACGGCCAATTCATACTCGAGTTCACCGCAAATCCCCTCGACGATGGCCGTCGCTGCGTCGATCCAGCGATCGTTCCGACTCACCGCCCGCGCGGGAAGCCCCGGACCGTGAGCGCCGTCGTCGGCGAGGAGCACCTCCCCGCGTTCGTTCGTGATCCCCACCGCCGCGTGGCTGTCGAGGGTGCGATACTCCGGGACCGCTTTCGGACTGATTCGAACGGTCTCAGTGGTCGACAATACGTCCGGTCGCTCGAGAAGCCGTTCTGGATCGACCATCACGGACATGTGAACTCTCTCGCAGTAATGTATTCTGGTTGATGATCCGATTTCAGGAAGATCGAAAGCGAAAACGGGCGCGGTCGGTACCGCTCCGGCAGCCGCGAGTTCAGGTTTGGTTCGTGTTAGTAGTTCCTGAAGCGCGCGCGAACAGCACCGAACCCGGCCCAGAGGAGACCGCCCGTGATCGCCAGCCCGAGAACCGGCCACTCGCCGATCTCGATCCACGCCGTCCCGGTCGCGTCCACCTCGTGGCGGAAGAGAACCCAGCGACCGGCGACCGGTCCGAGTTCGACCGTTCCCGAGCCGACGGCGAGCGAGGCGAGGGCGAGCACGATGGCGAGCGCGCCGAAGAGGGCGAGCGTGGCGATCGCGCCGGCGGCGATCCGCGAGAGCACTTCGCTGGCGGACCGTCGCGCGATCGACTCGTCGGGCGGGCCGTAGACGCCGAACCCCTGCACGGTACTGTTCGGCAGCGCGTCGACGCGGACCCCCGCAGGATACTGCAGCAGGACGCCGGCCATCCAGAGGTCGCCGATCGAGCCGGCACCGTTGGCCGCGAGCGCGACCAGCACGACAGCCGAGAGCTTCGGGATCAGGGCCACGAGTGCGAGCCCGAGCACCGTAATCCCCACGACCGGCGCGAGCAGGACGACGAGCATCTGCGCTCTGGTGTAGCGAGCGCGCTCGACCTCGGTGTAGGCGTAGGGCAGGACGAAGTACGACACCCCGATTCCGTAGGAGGGATCGCTGCCGTATCGGGCCATCGCGACGCCGTGGAAGCACTCGTGGAGTCCGACGACGAGCGCCAGTATCACGAAGGCGAGCCCGCCCCAGAGCACGGCGGTCTCCGGCGGGACCGCCGGCACGGCGATCCGCTCTAGGTGTCGCCCCTGTAGCGCGGCCGCCAGTCGCACACCGCAGTAGGCGAACGCGAAGAACCCGACGACCGCCACGACGAGCCACTGGAGCGCGACCAATCTCGTCAATCGAAACGCCGCGAGCAGCCGCGGAGACTGCCAGCGCCCGGCCGACCGGCTCTCGGACTCGCTCTCGCGCACGCGAAACACTCGTGGTGGCGGCAAAAAAGCGGTATCGATTCGTCGACAGCCGTCCGTGACAGACGGTCCCGTTCGGCGACAGTCGGCGAATCCACTGCGCCATCGCGAACGCTGTTCACAGCGTCCCGACCGGAACCGATACTTTCCCGATGGCCCGCACACGAGTGCAGCGCATGACCGACGAGACAGTGACGACGGAGGAACACGGCAACGGCATCCGAGCGACCTACGACGAGACGGAGACGGAGCGGCGTCTCGAGTTCAGCGTCGTGACGCCAGACGCCGAGAGTTCGGCCGGCGCGGGGACGACCGCCGCAATCGCACAGAATCGCGAGGGGTACGCCATGCTCAAAGTCCGACCGACGGCCGACGGCGACGAACTCGAGCGCTATTATGGCTTCGACATGGCACTCGATCACGTCGCGGAGCTGCTCGAGGTGTCGCCCGGGGCATTGCCGGTTCCGGAGGCGGCGGCGGATATGGGGATGTGAACGGGTCGTGACTGTGAACTCTGAGATCAGGTGACGACGGCGTACAGAAACAGCGTACAGAAGTAAAGCAAGAGTACAGCGCCGAGTGCAAGCAACCGAAACCGGCGGATCTCGGCGGTTTCCTCGCGGTGGGCGCGCTCGACGGCGGCGCGCTCTCGATCGGCGAGTTCGTCCGGATGCTCGAGCCCGCGGTGGAGTCGCTGGAGCCGCCGGGTGTGAAACGGCTGCCCGCAGTCCGGACAGCGAATCGGTGCATCCGACGCGTCGGCCGGTCTGTTCTCGCTTTGCACGGGTGCAGACATATGCCGTCAACGGCTATGAAAACTGGGTCTCTCCCGGGCTGTGAATCGGTGCCGTGCCCGGACTGAGTGCAGGTGTCGGTGGGCGGCGTTACTGGTCCGGAAAAACGGGAGCCATAAATACACGGACGCGAAGGCTCTAGATGAGACTAGTCGTGGCATCAGCATCCGCGCCGTTCCCTCGTCCGATCGGCACGCGCCGTCGCTTCTCAGGACTGCTCACAGCGACCGCCCTCGGCGTCTATCTGCTCTTGATCATCGGCGCAACGACATCGCTAACGGACGCGGCTGCAGCGTGTTCGACGTGGCCAACCTGTCACGCCCCGGCGGACCCGCTGAACCAGACTGAACTCGTGATCGCGTGGGGTCACCGCATCGCTGCTGTTCTGGTCGGCATACTCGTCGCGACGACGGCGTTCGGCGCGATCGCCGGCGACGTTTCGCGCGGCGTTCGGGCGTCGATTCTCGTCGGCGCGGTGTTGTACGTCGTCCAGATCGGCGTCGGTGCGATGACGGCGACCGTGGGCGATGCCGCGATCGTGCCGGGATTGCACCTCGGACTCGGCGTCGTTCTCTTCGGAGCGATCGTGCTCGCGCTGGCCTGGAATCTCGAACGGACGACCGGGGATAAACACGACGACGGCATCGACCGCGAAAGCGGACTACTCGGGGGAGCGGATACCGAACCGGAACCGATCGCAGCCGACAACGCCGACTCCGGAGTCGATTCCGACGCGACCGGTTCCGGTTTCGATCTGCCGACCGGTCGCCTCGCTCGCGCTCGCCTCACCGCCTTTGCCTACTTCAAGATGATGAAGCCGCGGCTGATGTGGCTGCTCTGTCTCGTCGCCGCGGCGGGGATGGCCCTCGCCGCCGGTCGCAATTTGGAAGTGCCGACGATCCTCGCGACGCTCAGCGGGGGCGTCCTCGCGATCGGAGCATCGGGAACCTTCAACCACATCCTGGAGCGCGACGTGGACAAACGGATGTCCAGGACGGCAGACCGGCCGCTTGCGACCGAGCTGATTCCGGTCCGAAACGCCCTGCTCTTCGGCATCGGTCTGACGGCGGCTTCGCTCGCCGTATTCCTGACGATCAACGTGCTGGCGGCCGCACTCGGCCTCGCCGCAATTCTGTTTTACAGCGTCATCTACACGCTGGTTCTCAAACCGAATACCGTCCAGAACACGGTCATCGGCGGGTTCGCTGGCGCGTTGCCGGCGATGATCGGCTGGGCTGCGGTCACGAACGAGATCGGTCTCGGGGGGCTCGCTCTCGCGGGCGTGATCTTCCTCTGGACGCCGGCGCACTTCTACAACCTCGCGCTGGCCTACAAGGACGATTACGCCCGCGGCGGCTTCCCGATGATGCCCGTCGTTCGCGGCGAGACGGCGACGCGAAAACACATCCTCTACTACCTCGCGGCGACGCTCGTCGGGACGGTCGCGCTGGCCTGGATCTCCGATCTCGGCGCGCTGTATGCGGGAACGGTCGTCGTCTTCGGCGGACTCTTCCTCTGGGCGGCGGTTCGTCTCCACTTCAAGCAGACCGAGGCCGCAGCGTTTCACGCGTTCCACGCGTCGAACGCCTTCCTCGGTGCCGTCCTCGTCGCGATTCTCGTGGACGCGCTCGTGCTCACGTCGCCGATCTTTTAGATTCGGGCTAGGCGTCGCCCTGTCGTGCCTCGTCGATCCGTTCGAACTGGTCGGCCGTCAGATCGAGTTCAACCGCGGCGACGTTCTCCTCGAGTTGGTCGGGCGTTCGCGCGCCGACGATCGGCACGCACGTAAAGCGATCCTGTTCGATCAGCCAGCGCAGCGACACTTGGGCTGGCGTGGCGTCGACGTCGCCGGCGACTGATTCGACGGCTTCCAGTACGTCCCAGGCCTGGTCGGTCGCGTAGCGATCTTCGAACATCTCGGAGAGGCTGCCTCGAGAGCCGTCGGGTGCCTCGACGCCGCCGTCGTCGGTGCGTTCGTACTTGCCAGTCAGGAAGCCGCCGCCGAGCGGGGAGTACGGACAGACCGCGAGGTCCTGATCGGCACAGACGTCGAGGTAGTCGCCGACGGCGTCGTAGGCCGCGGCGTTGACCATCGGCTGGGTCACGTCGAAGCGCTCGAGTCCCTCGACGTCGCTGGTCCACAGCGCCTTGGTGAGTTG
Source organism: Natrialba aegyptia DSM 13077 (assembly GCF_000337535.1). Classification (GTDB taxonomy): domain Archaea; phylum Halobacteriota; class Halobacteria; order Halobacteriales; family Natrialbaceae; genus Natrialba; species Natrialba aegyptia. The sequence continues at coordinate 143,064 of NZ_AOIP01000014.1, read as the reverse complement.
CCAGGCGGCCATCGTGGAGGCACCGAGGTAGTGGACTTTGCCTTCGCGGACGAGTTCGGTGAGGACGGAGAGGGTTTCTCGGATGGGGGTGTTTTCGTCCCAGCGGTGGATGTAGTAGAGGTCGAGGTAGTCGGTGCCGAGTCGGTCGAGGGTGCCCTCGATCTGGGCGCGGATGTGCTTGCGGCCGAGTCCGGAGTCGTTCGGGCCGGGCTCGCCCCAGCCGTCGAAGGGGAAGTAGACCTTCGAGGCGATGACGAGGTCCTCGCGGTCGTGGTCGCGGTCGTCGAGCCACTCGCCGATCCACTCCTCGCTGGTGCCGTTGGGATCGCCGTAGACGTTTGCGGTGTCGATGAAGTTGATGCCGTGATCCCAGGCGGCATCGAGTAGGTCGTGGGCCTCCTCGCGGGTTGTTTCGACGGTATCGCCGTGTGTCATGCCGAATCGCCAGGTGCCAAAGCAGAGTTTCGAGACGGTCGTTCCGGTGTTACCAAGCGTGGTGTACTCCATAGGGGACCGTATTCCGCGGAGCATCAAAACAGATGTGGGAGAGCGATCACGGCTTGCGTGCTGTTGCTCACCTGAACTCGATTCCGCTCAAATAGTATCCACAAGAGTGCATATTTTAGGTCATTCTACACGCCGTGGTAGGCACGAACCCGAGCATTGATTAGTGTCGCGACCGCCGGTTGCACTATGACGGAGATCATCGACGGCAACGCCGTCGCGAGCCAGATTCGTGACGATCTAACGGCCGCTATCGAGACGCTCGCCGACGCGGGCGCGCGGCCGGGACTGGCGACGGTGTTGATGGGCGACGACCCCGCCAGCCAGACCTACGTGAACATGAAACAGCGCGACTGCGAGGAGGTCGGCATCGAGAGCCACCACGTCGATGTCGACGGGGACGCCTCGCCCGCGGAACTGTACGACGCCATCGCCGACCTCAACGAGGACCCCGACGTTCACGGCTACATCGTCCAGGCTCCGGTCCCGGACCACGTCGACTACCGCGAGGTCATCCGCCGCGTCGACCCGATCAAGGACGTCGACGGCTTCCACCCCGAGAACGTCGGTCGCCTCGTCGCCGGCGACGCCCGCTTTCGGCCCTGCACGCCCCACGGGATCCAGAAATTGCTCGAAACCGCCGGCGTCGAACCGGAAGGAAAAGACGTCACGATCGTCGGCCGCTCGGACATCGTCGGCAAGCCCCTGGCGAACCTCCTGATCCAGAAGGCCGAAGACGGCAACGCCACGGTGACGGTCTGTCACTCCCGCACCGACGATCTCGGCGCGAAGACCCGGAGCGCGGATATCGTCGTCGCCGCCGTCGGCGTCCCCGAACTGATCGACGGCTCGATGATCGGCGAGGGCGCAGTCGTGATCGACGTCGGCGTCAATCGCGTGGATGTCTCCGAACGGCGTTCGGAGGACAGTCAGACGGCGTCTGACCAGTCTGACACCGAGAAGGGATACGAACTCGTCGGCGACGTCGAGTTCGAGAGCGCGAAGGAGAAAGCGAGCGCAATCACGCCCGTTCCGGGCGGCGTCGGACCGATGACGCGCGCAATGTTACTGTACAATACCGTCAAAGCAGCGAGTCTGCAGGAAGACGTCGCCGTCGACCTTCCCTAAGTCGCCCCGAGTTCAGCTCGAGCGACGCCGTCAGACCGTTCGTTCTCGGCCGTCAGTTTCAGTCGTCAGTTCCGTTTTGCCGTCCGCCCGGTTGTCTCCGGCGGTGAGCGCGGTTCACCCAGTCCGCTCGTCGTCGAACCGGATCAGGTTGCGTTCCTCGAGTTGCATGAGGAAGTGAGCGAGCGTCTCGTCGACCGGTTCGACGCGCTCAGCCTCGTGCGCGTCCGCGACGATAGCCGCGAGTTCGGCGACGGTGTGCTCGCCGTCGCAGTGTTTCCAGACGGTCGCGCCGACGGGGTCGAGCGTGAGGTCGCGTTCCCGGCTCGTCCCGAAGAGGTCGAACAGGAACCGATCGAGCCGGTTTCGCGGCGATTTCGTCCAGGTGATCGTGACCCGAGACTCGCCGTCGACGGTCGTCGCTTCCCAGTCGTCGGCGGCTCGAACCGGTGTTGCCGTCGGCCCGTGTGAGCTCATAGTTCTGATTTTGGTTCTTTGGTTCTGGTTCTGGTTCTGTTTACGCGTCGGCGACGTTACCGGTGTTCCGGAGCACGCTGGCCGTAAAGAGACCGATCAGGGCGACGATTGCGACGCCGCCGAGGATCGTCTGCGTGTCACCGGCGAGACCCAGCGCGAACGGTGCGCCGCTTGCGGCACCGGTGCCGGTGATGTACAGCGCGCCGATGACGATCCCCATGATCGCCTCGCCGGTGATCAACCCGGCCGCGACGATCCGGCCGCGAGAGGTCGCCTGTGCCGCGAGCGTACCGTCTTCGTCGTCCTTTCGTGCGACGTACTTATCGATTCCCGCGCGGAGCAGGCCGCCGAGGAAGATCGGCGTCGCGAGCGTGATCGGCAGGTAGATGCCGACCGCGAACGGCAGGACGGGAACGTCCATGAGGATCAGGACGCACGCGAAGACGGCACCGATGAGGATCATCCCCCACTGGGCGGTGCCCGTGAGGACGCCCTCGGAGATGAGCGCCATCATCCCGGCCTGGGGGGCGGGGATGGTGTCGCTGCCGATCCCGTAGGCTTCGTTGAAGAAGTACAGAATCCAGCCGGCGAACAGCGCCGAGAGGGCGATGCCGATCACCTGTGCGATCTGTTGTTTGCGCGGCGTCGCACCGAGGAGGTAGCCGGTTTTTAAGTCCTGAGACGTGTCGCCGGCGACGGCTGCGGCGATGGCGACGACAGAGGCAGTCATCAGCACGACGACGGGGTCGTTCACGCCGGTCGATTTCAGGGCCAGCGCGGCGATCAGGATCGTCGCCACGGCCATCCCGGAGACGGGGTTCGACGAGCTGCCGACGACCCCGACGAGGTAGGCCGACACGGCGACGAAGAGGAACGCGGCGATGACCGCGATGAAGCCGCCGAGAATCCCGACTTGCACCTGTGGGACGGCGACCAGCGCGAGCGCGATCAGCACGGCACCGCCGACGACGAGCTTCATCGGGAGGTCCCGCTGCGTGCGCTTTCGAGAGTCGGTCGCGGTCGCTGCGGAGCCGCGGAGTTCCTCGAACGCGGTTCCGAGCGCGTCGACGATCGTGCCGCGCATCGAGACGATGGCGTAGAATCCGCCGACGATCATCGCGCCGGCACCCACGTAGCGGATGTATTCGTCCCAGACTGCGTCGGCCTGGGCGATAAGTGCCGCGTCAGCGGCTGATTCGGGGACGAATCCGCCCGTGATGAGCAGCGGAATCAGCATCATCCAGGCGATGAGTCCGCCGCCGAAGACGTAGCCGGCGATCTTCGGACCGATAATGTACCCGACGCCGACGAGCGCAGGTGTAAAGTCACCGCCGATGGCGAACCCGCGGGTTTGACCCGCCGAAAACGCCGTCTGGAGCGTCGTCCGAAAGGCGGCCATCCCGTTGGCCAGCCACATGTAGATGAAACTCACGATGAAGCCGAACGAGATGAGCTTCACGCCGTCGTCGCCCTCGTTGCCGGCCTCGAGAACGTCCGCACACGCAGTCCCCTCGGGGTAGGGAAGCTCCTCGTGTTTATCGACGATGAGATACCGCCGCATCGGGATCATAAACAGAACCCCGAGCAGTCCGCCCAGAACCGCGACCGCTGCGGTTCCGACGATGTCGATCGGCTGATCGAGGAACGTGACGCCGGCGATCGTAAAGATCACACCGGCTGCCAGTGCCTCGCCAGCGGAGGTCATCGTCTGGACGATGTTGTTTTCGAGGATCGTCCCGCCGATACCGGCCCGGCGAAGGCCGTAGAAAATCCCCATGCTGATGACTGCGGCCGGGATGGAGGCGCTGATCGTCATCCCCGAGCGCATCCCGAGGTACATATTCGCGGTGAGCATCACCACGTTGAGCGCGAGGCCGATCACGACCGCCTTGATCGTGAGTTCAGCAATACTTTGCCCCGCCGGGATGTACGGACTCGGGCCGCCGCCTGCTGAACTCGGTTCAGTTGCTGTTCGACTACCGCCTGCTTCCACTTGTTCTTCCGATGATCTCTGTGACATGGTCACGTACAGCAGACGCCTTGGATGGGCGGCATCCGTCGGCCGCGTGCCCCAATCAGGCTGTCAAAACCGAAGGGTAGCTCATCGGAGCGTTCGTCCGACAGGTCTGTCCATGGCAGACGTCCACTACGTCTGCTTGAACGGTAACCGATCGCGCGTATAAATGTGGTAAGATTTGGACCGACCGAATACTATATGTTGTCGTTTCTCATGGTTGGGCGATGAGAACAGCACTCAGTCACCGTCAACTGAGTGAAAACAAGTGACACTGCCGTTATTCGAGTTCAGCTAACTGATCTCGGGCGCGCGAGACGGCGTCTTCGTTGCCGGCTCCTCGCCCCCGCAGGCCGTCCGCGAGGTCGCGCGTTACCTCGACGAGGCGGTCGGCGACCTCCGGTTCGATATCGCCGTCGAGCATTCGCACGCGGGTGACGTGCTCGCCGAGCGTTTCGAGGGCGGCGCGTTCGGGACTCGTCAGATCGTGGTCGCGCTCGTCGAGCCAGGTTCGGAGGTCGCGGCGGTACGCGCTAATTGCGTTCGCGTATGCGAGGCCGCGCGCCGCTCGAAGCGGCGGCGGAACCTCGTCGGCGGGCGGGCGCGTCCCCGTATCGGCGTCGCGCAGCAAGGAGAGAAAGTACAGTTCCTCGCGCTCGTCGAGGGCGACCGACGATTCGCGGGCGATGATATCGGCGACGTGGTGCAGTTCGGCGGCAACGAGATAGGTGTCGGTAAGATCGCGGAGCGAACCACCGCTGATGAACCCGCGCTGGCGGACGAACTCGCGACAGTGATCGCGGGTGCGGTCGGCGAGTTCGTCGGTCGGGACGTCATCGATCGCGTTCCGGATCGACGTGAGATCGAACGAGACCGGTTGGTCGGTGTGTTCGGATCGGTCGTCGATGCCGACGCTGTGGAGGCTGCCGCAGGCGGGACAGTCGATGCTTCCGGTTTCGTAGTACGACCACCGAGTTCCACACTCGGTGCACTCGCGCTCGCCCCGTATTTTCATGCGCGGTCGTACGGTGAGTGGACAAAAAGTCCTCACGGACTCCCCCGGTCGTGGACGCTGCTCGTAACAACTGATTGGCCGGTGATCGGCCATCGGTGCCGTCGAGTCAGACGGTCTGCTGTGGCTTTCCCAGCGCACTCGTGACCCGTCCTGCGGGTGCGCCGGAACTGACTGACAGCGGTCCGTATCGGGGACGAAAACGCCCGACTACCACGTGAAACAACGGCGAGCGAGCGACAGCCGCTGGACAATGACCTATTGGCAACACGGGACACGACTCCCGGCGGTCTTTTGTGTCTCTCGGGAAAACACGGGACTATGCGCGACGAAGACGAAATCCGCGAGCAGTACGAGTTCCTGACTGAACACCTCGAAAGCGAGGAGATGAATCACGACGGCGTCGAGCAGATGTTCACCTACTACAAACGGGCCATCGGGTGGGTGTTAGAGGAAGAGCATATGTGATATCCGGCGTGAATACATCATAAATCGACACTATGTCGGTAGGTTTAAGTAGGACCAGCGGAATCTTTCAGGTGACGCTTCGCTTGGAGGGCCGAAGCGTCAGCGGGGACCAATTCAGGGCGGCAAGCGATCGCGTGGCGTTTTTCCCGCCACGCGATTTGCTTTCCTGTTTACTATACTCGTGAGCGGCTGTACTATCCGTCTCGCCCATCTCGGTACCGACGAGCGAACTCGTTCGGCCGGTAAGATACGTGCCGAAATGAGACGGACACTAAACATGAACCGCTCATTATGTGTGTTTCCATCTAAAATGCGTCATGGGTGTTAGTATTCGAAATTCGGCGAAACAACCTGCTATCCAGGTAATAGGCCTATTTCTATCGAAACAACCCGATAGCCTTATTAAAATTCGACAGTAAGTGCAGATGGTACTTTCCCAATGTACGACCTGACAGGATTCCAGCGTGATCTGCTGTACGTCATTGCTGGCGAGGAAGAGCCCCACGGACTGGCGATCAAGGAGGAACTCGAGCAGTACTACGAGAAGGAGATCCATCACGGTCGTCTCTATCCCAATCTCGACACGCTGGTCGACAAGGGACTCGTCGAGAAGGGCCACCGTGACCGGCGGACGAACTTCTATACGCTCACCCGGCGCGGCCGACGCGAACTCGAAGCTCGGCGGGAGTGGGAAGCACAGTACGTCGATCTATAGGTCTCGAGTCGGTCCGGTCGGTGGGTCCGAATCGCTGTCGAGTCCGACAGGGGGCTTATGTAGGACCGCGAAGAACAGCAGTAAGTGAACGAGGTCGTGTTGCAACTCGCCGATGCGCCACTCGACGAGACGGTCATTCGCATCGCGCTCGCGGGTGCGCTCGGAATGTTTCTTGGACTCGAACGGGAGTGGTCACAGAAGTCGGCTGGGATTCGCACGTTCTCCCTCGTTAGTCTGCTTGCCTCCGTCTTTACGATCCTCGTGCTCGAAACGAACATCGGCGAGAGTCTGTTGTTCCTCGGCGGCCTGCTCGTGATCGTCCAGGGCGTGTTACTCGCGGTTCAGGGACTCCTCGGCGAGGAGGATGCCGGCCTTTCGCTGACGACCTCCGTCTCGATGCTCGTCGCCTACGGCGTCGGCTCGCTCGTCGCCGCGGGGTTCATCATCGAGGGCGTCACCGTGGCCGTCCTCTCGTCGCTGTTGCTCGTCTTAAAGCGCGAACTCCACGAGTTCGCCTGGGGACTCACCAGAGAGGAGATGCGCTCGACGACGGAGTTTGCGATTCTGGCGTTCGTCATCTACCCGCTCTTGCCGGCGGAGACGGAACTCGAACTCGGCGGGTTGACGATCCCGCTCGAACCGCAGGTTATCTGGCTCATGGTCGTGGCCGTCGCCGGGATCGGGATCGTCAACTACGCGATCGTCTCGACCTACGGCGGGCGCGGCATCGCCGTGACCGGCTTCTTCGGGGGGCTCGCGTCCTCGACGGCGGTCGTCGGGACGATGCTCGATCACGTCAGGCAGCGTCCCGATGCGGCGTCGTATGCCGTCGCCGCAATCTTGCTCGCAAACGCCGCGATGGCGACCCGAAACCTGGCGATTGCAGTCGGCTTTACGATGGGAACGGAGACGGACGTGCTCGTCGAAGCGATCGTGCCGCTCGGGGCCGTTATCCTCGTCGCGTTCGTCATCGCGGCGCTCACCGCGGACTGGCGCGAGTCGAGTGCGATGGATCTCGAAAGTCCGTTCTCGCTGAAGAACGCGCTCGCGTTCGGGGCCGTCTTCCTCGTCGTGCTCGTGTTCGGGTCGCTCGCGGAGACCTGGTTCGGAACGCTCGGGTTCTACGCGACGGCCGTCGCGAGCGGATTCGTCTCGAGCGCCGGCGCGACCACGTCCGCGGTCGTCCTCTATCGCGGCGGCCAACTCGGTCCGCCGGAGGCGACGATCGCCATCCTGCTCGCGACAGTGTCGAGTATCGTCGTCAAGGCGATGCTCGCAGCCACCTCGCCAAATACGAGCTTTCGCAATCAAGTCGCCCTGTACAGCGGGTTGCTGCTGGTCGGCGGGGCGGTGGCGACGGCCGTCGTCGTCCTCTGATCGGTGGTCGGATCCGCGTTCGCTCTGTGCCGCTCGGCCTCCACACGAAGGGCGCAGGTTCATCCACCTGCCGCGGCTACAACAGGTACCATGGCTATGATCGGGCTACTCACCGTCGGGAAGAAAGCGATGACGATCGGCTACCGGCGCTACGGCGTCCCGGGAGCGCTCGCACTCGGCGCGCTCACACTCGTCGGCTACGTCCTCCTGCGCCGCGCACTCGATCGGGCCGCCGATTCGGAGCGCGTGCCGAACGCCGTCGACGTCGAGACCATCCAGACCGCGGTCGAGAACGAGGGCGTCGGCGCGGTCGCCGATCCGACGACGCTCGGCGACGCGATCGATCCGGAGGGGATCAACGAGGCGTTTACAGGGGACGAGAGCGACTCCCAGCCGATCGAGTTCAGCGGCGACGAAGAGTCGGCCGATCAGTAATCGGTTGTGACGCTTACTCGCCGCGGAGTTCGTCGACGTGATCGATCCGCTGCTGGACGAGTTCAGCGGTGCCGATGTCGTGGCGGATGTGTAGTCCCTCCTCGCCGGCGACGCCGAGGGCGTCTTCGGCGAGTTCTTCGGCGGCCGAGATCGAGTCGGCGACGCCCACGAGCGCGAACGAGCGCGAGGTGGTCGTGTAGATGCCGTCGTCGCGGTCGTCCACGCTGGCGTAGTACAGCAGCGCACCGCCGGCGCTCTCCTCGTCAACCTGTACCTTCGCGCCCGCGTCGGGATCCGTCGGATACCCCGCGGGAACGGCGTACTTGCAGACCGTCGCCTGATCGGCGAACTCGAGTTCGGGGAGCGACTCCCCGTCTCGCGCAGCCGTCAGCACGTCGAGGAAGTCGGTCTCGAGCACCGGCAGCGTGTTCATCGCTTCGGGGTCGCCAAAGCGCGCGTTGAACTCGATGACTTTCGGGCCCTCCGAAGTCAGCATGAACTGCCCGTAGAGGATTCCGCGGTAGTCCTCGAGCGCGTCGACGGTCGCCTCGATGATCGAAACGGCCGCGTCGTAGTCCCCCTCGGTCATAAAGGGCAGCGCGGCCGTCGCGTCGGAGTAGCTTCCCATGCCGCCCGTGTTCGGCCCCTCGTCGCCCTCGTAGGCGCGCTTATGGTCCTGTACGGCGGGTGCCGTTCGCACGTCGCCGTTGGCGACGAACGCCTGAATCGTGAACTCTTCGCCAACGAGGCGCTCCTCCAAGACGATCCGGTCGTAGTCCGACTCGCGGATGTACTCCTTGCCCTCCTCGGCGGTGACCTGATCGCCGATGACTTTGACGCCCTTGCCGCCGGTGAGACCCGCGGGCTTGATCGCCAGATCGCCGTCGTACTCGTCGATGAAGTCACAGGCTGCGTCCGTGTCGTCGAACGTCTCGAAATCCGGACAGCCCGGAATGTCGTGCTCGGCCATAAACCGCCGCTGGAAGGCTTTGTCCGTCTCGATTCGCGCCTCGTCTTCCTTCGGACCGAACGCGTAGATACCGGCGGCCTCGAGCTCGTCCGCGACGCCGGCCTGCAGCGGTGCTTCGGGGCCGACGACGGCGAGCGTCGCGCCGACCGACTCGGCGAACTCGACGACGGCTCTGGGGTTCGTCGTCTCGAGCGTCTCGAACTCGGTCGCGATGTCGGCGATGCCGGGGTTGCGGTTGCCGGCGCAGGCGTAGAGGTCAATCTCACTGTCCGCGAGCGCGCGGGCGATGGCGTGTTCGCGACCGCCGCCGCCGATCAGGAGTACGGTCTCTGTCATGGTCGGTATCGGAACGCACGAACCTGTAAGCGTTGCTCTTTCCGCGAACGAAAGTATGCACAATTGTGGTCACTACGAGCGGCGAGGCGTGACTTCTAGTCGACCGAGAATATCATCACGTGATCGACGGAACGTCGCCTCATGATCTCGCAACGCGATTCGGACTCCCGTCCCTCCACCGCGCTCTCTAGGCGAGCCGCGATAGCCGGTCTTGGAGCGGGGGACGCAGTGGCGATTTCGGACTCGGCACGTTTCGTCCGCCGCGGGTCCGGTCCTCGAGCCGCCGTGTTCGCGGCTTCAGATCCTGAAGTTGCGGGGGTTACATTACGGCGTCCGAAGCGGAGTGCCACGCATGGACGAGGACTGCGACGTCGAAACGATAGGGGGCGTTCTGGAGGACGACGTCGCCCGGTCCATCCTCGTTCACGCTCGCACGGAAGCGCTGTCGGCGAGCACGCTCTCCGAGCGGTGCGACGTCTCGACGGTGACGATCTACCGGCGCCTCGAGACGCTTCGCGAGCACGACCTCGTCGCGGCGTCGACGGTTCCCGAGAGCGACGGGAACCATTACAAGGTGTACCGGACGAACGTCCGTCGCCTGACGGTCGAGCTCACTGAAGAGGGGTTCGAGCTAGATATCGAGCGCGCGGACACGCCCGCCGACCGATTCACCCGACTAATCGAGGAAATGTAATCATGATTCCGACCACCGACCTGCCGATGGAAGCGATCGTTCAGGGAAGCCTGTTTCTCGTCCTAAGTGTCCTCGGTCTCGCGATCGTCTACTTCGCGTTTCAGGGATACCGACGGAACCGGAGCCGTCCCATGCTGTTCCTCGCGATCGGCTTCGCCGCGATCATCGTCCCCGAGATGGCGATGGCGGTCGTCACGCGTTTCGTCGCGATTTCGCAGTTCGAGACGGTGACCGTCTACCAGGTGACGAACGTCTTCGCGTTCCTCTGTATCCTCCGCGCGATCACGATGGATCCCGATCGCTCGCGGGCCGACGACGGTCGCGGCCGTCGCGACTACTGACCGACGCGGTCAATCGTCGAACTGATCTCACGCGCACGGCGTCGGACGCTCTCGGCGAACGCGGCTTCTGCTTTTGAAGCCGCGATGGTCGGTATTTGGAATCCGATCCGGTAGTCGGATCCATGACCGAATCAGCGGTCGACGGAACGCCGAATCGATCCGCCAGAAAGCGGCTCCTGTACGACTCGAGTCGAAACCGGCTGCGCGCGACTTGGCGGGTGCTCGTCCCGCTCGCCGTCGCCGTCGCAATCTACGTCGTCGGTCAGCAGTTCCTCACCCGCTACGCAGCCGGGGCCCTCGAGCCGCTCGCGGACGAAACCTCGCAGGTGATCGCGACCGCAGCGTTGCTCCTCGCGCTGGCGGCAGCGGTCGCTCTCGCGGGCGTCGCCGGACTGCTCGTCGCGTCGCGGCTCGATCGACGGCCCCTCTCGAGCTACGGGTTCGACGCGTCCCGCCGGTGGGTCGCGGACTTCACTGCGGGCGTCCTCGTCGGCGTCGTCGCCAGTGCGGGAGCGGTCGCCTATCAGGTTGCTCGGGGGTACGCCACGCTCGATACGGCGGTGACCGGCGTCGGCGTCGACTCCCCGCTGCTGGGCGGACTCATCCTTCTGGTGCTGGTGGTCTTCCTCCTCGCGAACAATACATTCGAGGAAATCGTGTTCCGCGCCGTTCTGATCGGGACCGCGGCCGAAGGGCTCCGATCCAGATCGGTGGGTCCGACGGCGGCCGTCGTCGGTGCGATCGCCGTCAGTCTTCCCGTATTCGGCGTGCTTCACCTGCTTAGCGGCGGCCTCGCAGCCATCGTCACGAGCGCCATCGGTGGCGTTCTGTTCGCGGCGGCCTACGTCCTCACGGGCCAGTTGGCGCTGCCGATCGGCGTCCACTTCGGCGGCGTCGCCATCCTCAGCGTTCACCAGCAACCCGTCTCGACCGATCCCGAACTGACGCTGCCGTCGCTGGTCGTCGCCGAGCAGACCAGCGACCCGTCGCTCCTTGTCGGCGTCGAGTTCTGGTTCGTCAGGCTACTCTTCGGCGTCGCGCTGCTTTGCCTCTGGGTGTACGCGACCTACGGCGACCTCTCGATCGCCGACCGGGTCCTCTCCGCTGAGAGCGATTCGGAGCGGTGACCCTCGAGAGTGCGGAACAGTTATGACACTTCCTAAACCAGTTTGGGCGATGCTCGAGTGGTTCGGCGGGACGTCGAACGTCTTCAATCTCGCCATCCCGCTGTTCGGCTTGCTCGCGCTCGTGACCCTCCCGAAGATCGCCGAGACCAACCGAAGCCGCCGATACTTCGTCCCGGCGTTTTGCTGTTGGGCGGGGCTTCGACTGGTGACCGGACTTCGTGAGGGAACGCTTGTTGCTGTCCCCCGTTTCCTCGGTGCGAGTCTCGCGGCGGTGCTGCTGGTCGGATTTCTCGGCCTGTGCGCTCGCGGACTGTTCGAGGTGTGGAAACTGCGGGACGAGGCGTCCTCGTCGTAACGCGGCCGACCGAACCCGTCAGGCGTAGAACAGCGGCGGTCGCCGATCGCCGCCGAACTCGTCGTCGGGCAGGTAGGGTTCGAGGTCGTCCACGTCCGCGTTCCCGAGCACCTGGTCCAGCACGTCGACGGCCGCGTCGCGGTGCAGCGGTCGATTGTTATTGCCGCATTGGTCGTCCATCACGCAGGCAGGACAGCCGTCGATGTGCCCGCAGTCGCAGTCGGCGATGAGGTCGCGCGCCCGCGCTGCGACGGCCTCGAAATTCTCGTAAATCGCCCGCGAGAAGCCGAGGCCGCCGTCGATGCCGTCGTAGATAAACCAGCCGCTGGCGGGTTCGTGCTCGAGTTCACTTGCGATCTCCCTCACGGTTGCTTCGGCGGCGGCGATGTTCTGTGGAGTGGCATTGGCGTTCTCTCGGGCGTCGGTCTCGCCGTTTTCCGTCGCGGTGGCGAGGTGCGAATCGATCGACAGCGTCGCGAGGCCGCCCAGATCGCGCTTGTCGACCATCAGTTCGAGCGGCGCGACGCCGATCGTGGCGTGCTCGGCGGCGTGGAGGCCGCCGGCGTAGCCGAGGTGAGCGGTTTCCGCGAGTCCGCCGTCCAGCTCCGGAACCGAGAACTCGCGGTACTTCTCGACCAGCGCCGTTTCGACGCGGTCGGGGACCTCGAGCCAGCAGAGTTGTGTCTCCATCGAGAGCGGCGGGTTCTCGGTTGGAATCATCCGTTCTTTTTTCTGCCCGCCGTGGACGGCGACCTTGTCGTAGGTACCGTGGTAGACGAGTACTCGCCCGCGTCCGAAGTGCAGCCTAACGGAGCCGATGTCGCGGGACTCCTCCGAGACGGCGTCGAGGACAGTCACGTCCGTGCGCGTCCGCGTGTAGTAATCCACGTCGGTGGGCCGGAGCGTCACCGACGGTCGCGGCGTCGTGTGGTCGACCGCACACACTTCGTACTGTTTGCCTTCGTGCAGTCTGACCGCGCCCTCGTGGAAGTCCCGCAGGACGCGTTCTTCCGCGAGCGGTTCCATCTCGGGATCGTGGCGCTCGTCGACGCCCTCGGCGAGTTCAACGGCGTACTCCTCGCCAGTGGTGGCGTACAGCGAGATCGATCCCTGCGGCCTGGGCGGGCCGGTGTACGAGACGCCGGTTTCGAGGTATCCCGCCAGCCGTCCTGCGCGTCGCCACATCTCGACGGCGCGCTCGAGCCGGTCGCGATCGGCGAATCCCGCGGCACTGCCGTCTGACTCGTCGAGCGCGAGTTCGTCCGCCGCACACAGCAGATGTCGGGCGAAGACGGCGTCGTTCTCGGTGTCGACGACGGCGTCTTCCACGTCGGTTTCGAGCAGGTAGTCGGGGTTGTTCACGACGTACTGGTCTAACGTCCGGTGGCCGGCGACGAGCACGGAGAGGGCGCGTTTCGTTCCGCGGCCGGCGCGGCCGAGCTGTTGCCAGAACGACTGGCGCTGGCCGGGATAGCCCAGCTGGACGGTGGCGTCCATCTCGCCGACGTTGATCCCCAGTTCGAGCGCGTTCGTCGAGGCGACGCCGTCGAGCAGGCCGGTCTTGAGTCGGTGTTCGGTTCCGTGGCGGTTTCGCCGCGAGTGGCCGGCGTGGTAGGGTTCGATGGCGCTTCCGCGGTCGGGGTTCGCGTAGTACCGGCTCCGGTCGCGGCGGTGTTTCGACGCGCGCTTGACCGAGAGTTCGGCGAGCTTTCGCGAGGGGGTAAACAGGAGCGTCTGGGCGTCGTGGTAGGCCAGATGCGAGAGGAGTTTCGGGGCCTCGACGGTTGCGGGAACGCGGTCGGTGATGGCGTCCTCGCCGCCATCGGCAGGAGTCTCGTCACCCGAACTGCCGCTGGCGTGCTCCTCATCACTCTCCTCGCGCGCCTGCGGCGGCGGATTCCAGAGCACCAGCTCCCGCGGCCCCGTCGGCGAGCCGTCTTCGTCCACCACGGTCACCGGCTCGCCGACGAGCGAACTCGAGTGCGCGCCGGGATTGCCGATCGTCGCGCTCGTGAGCACGAACTGCGGGTCGGCGTCGTAGTACTCGAGGACGCGCTTCAACCGGCGGACGATCCAGGCGACGTGCATGCCGTGGACGCCGGTGTAGGTGTGGGATTCGTCGACGACGACGAGTTCACACGCGGAGAGAAAGCGGGCCCACCGGTCGTGGTCGTGCAGGTAGGTGTTCACGCCGGCGAAGTTGGTGATGATCACGTCGGCTTCCTCGCGGATGTGGCGGCGGGTGTCCCCGCGTTCGGTGTCGCCGTCGTAGACGCGCACGGAGATGTCGAGCCCGAGGGTATCGTAGAAGTCGTTCAGTTCGCGCTCCTGGTCGCGCGAGAGGGCTTTCGTGGGGTAGCAGACGTAGGCGGTCGCGTCCGTGCCGTCGCCGCGGGCGCGTGCGTCCAGGTAGTGGCGCGCGATCTGGAGCGCGTAGATGCGCGTCTTTCCGGAGGCGGTGCTCGTCGCGACGCAGACGTTCTCGCCGCGACCCAGAGCCCTGAGCGCCGCGGCCTGGTGAGTGTAGAGGTCGTCATCGAGCGGGTCGGCGAGTTCGGGGCGGAGCACCTCGGCGTTCGGGACTGCCGATGCGTCGCGGCCCGGGAGTTCGAGGATAGAAACGTCGTCGGACTCGCGGGAACGAGCGCGGGGAAACGTCTCGAGCAGTTCGTCGCCGGTGATCGGAACGTTCTGTCGGTCGTCGGTTCGGCCGCTGCTTCGGTCGGTATCGACATCGGCGTCGGTGTCCGTGCTTCCGTCGCCGTCTCCGTCTCCGTCTTTGTCTTTGTCCCCCTCTACATCAGTGTCGCTGTCGGTATCGATCCCCATACTCAGAAGTCACCCAATCCGGTCTGCTCGCCGCTCGCCTGCTCCGCGGTCGATGAACTCGAGGCGGTCCCGCTCGCGGACGACCCTGCTGAGACCGAGACCTGCGGCGCATCCCGAAGCCGTTCGTAGACGTGCCACAGCGCCCGGCAATCGTCCTCGCAGTAGGCCTCGTGGCGGTCCCAGTCGAGTTCAGATTCGTCGCCCGTTCGCATAAATCGCTGATATGCTGCTGCAGTCCGTGCGCCGTCGAGCCCCGTCGCCGCGCCGTCGTAGCCGAGTTCGGCGGCGACGACGTCGAGTTCGTTCGTCCGGCCGGGGAGGAGTGCGTTGTCGTCGCCGTCGGCCCAGAGATAGAGGTCGAACTTGGGGATCGACTCCCATTCCGCGGCGTAGGCGGGGCAGTGGCGGGCGACGAACGCCCCGAGGTGGCGGTAGTCGAACCCCCAGCCGTTCCAGGTGAGCAGCGCCCTGTTCGGGTGAACGCCGAGCAGCCAGTCGCAGAACGCCCGGAGAACCGACGCCCGGTCGGCCGGGTCGTCGCGTTCGACGAACGCTCGGTAGGTGTCCGTGGACGGGTCGTAGACCCCGATCTGCCAGATGATCGTCGGCGAGAGGCCGTCGGTTTCGATGTCGAGACAAAGCGGCGGCGTCGACCAGTGCTCGCCGGGCAACGACGCGTCGCCGACCCGCCGCGGCTCGCCCGTTTCGAGCACCGTCGCGTATCGGTGCATCCTCCGCGCGCCCTTGGGCCCGATGCCCTCGATGTCCGCGAGCGCGGCGACCGGCGTTTCGAGCAACTCCGATCGGGTCGTCACGCCGCACTCCGCGAGCCGGCCGGCCGTTTTCGGGCCGATTCCGCTGATGGCTTCCAGTCCGAAGTCGCTCGCCGCGTGCGCGGTGCTCGAGACGAGACCGTCGGCCGCGAACTCGAGTTCGACGACTGCGTTCGGGCCGCCGTAGCCGTCGACGGGGCCGGCACCCCGGACGCGAACGGCGACGCAGTCGTTGGCCACGGAGTCCGGGGAGAGCAGCGGGTCGTGTTCGACGGTTCGAACCGTTCCCGTCTCGGCGTTTACGTGCCAGCGCTCGTCGTAGCCGGCCGGTAGCCCGCCCGATAGGACGGTCGTCGTCCGTCCGGTGGGCAGCGCCGCCGCGAGTTCGGCCGCGTGATCGAGGGACGTCTCGAGCGCGGTGGGACGGGTCGTCGTCGCGATGTCGTCGCAGATGAGGGCGTCGACCTCGCGCTCGTCTTCGTTCCGGTCTGAAGCGCTGCGAATCCCGTCGCCAGCGCGGAGCGCGCTCGCACTCCGGGCGACCGCGAACGCGAGTTCGTCGCCGATCGACCGTCTGGAAAGCGGATCGTCGCCCGTTTCGAGCGGCGGGTGGATCACGGGCGCGTCGACCGTGTGTCGGACGCGGGCGGCGGCCGTCGGTTCGCGGGAGCGACCGAGCACCCAGACCGCGTCGGGATCGAGCGTCGCGTCGATATCTCGGAGGGTCGCGACCGGGTGCTTGAGCACCGTTTCTGGCGGGAGTGCGAGAACTCGAGCGCCGGTGCGACCTGCCATAGTCGTAGTCGGTGGCAGGCGCGCGGGGATAAAGACGGTTTGGACACCGGGGTGAAAGTGGATCGCCCGCCGGAAACGCAAACCCATTTTACGTCACCGCTGCGAATACCGCGACAATGCAACAGTACCTGGACCTCGTCGACGCGGCACTCAGCGAGGGGGCATACAAGCCCAATCGCACCGGCGTCGACACGATTTCCTCGTTCAGCGAGCACTACGAGGTCGACCTTCGGGAGGGCTATCCCCTCCTGACGACCAAGCAGATGGACGGCTACCGCTGGAACTCGATGCTCCACGAGGTCTGCTGGTACCTCTCCGGCGAGGAGCACATCGAGAACCTCCGCGAGGAGACCAAAATCTGGGACGCGTGGGCCGACGACGAGGGCAAACTCGACACCGCCTACGGTCGCTTCTGGCGTCGCTACCCGGTTCCGGACGACCCCGCGCGGCTCCCCGGCGAGTCCTGGCCCGACGAGAGCCACCGCTGGGTCACCGAAGAGGCCGACGGCCGCCGCACCTTCGATCAACTGCAGTACGTCATCGATACGCTCTCTGACTCGCCGAACTCGCGCCGGCTCGTGGTCAACGCCTGGCACCCCGCGAACGCGGCCGTCTCGACGCTGCCGCCGTGTCACTACTCGTTCGTCTTCAACGTCCAGGGCGACCGGCTGAACTGCCACCTCACCCAGCGCTCGGGCGACATCGCGCTCGGGATTCCGTTCAACATCGCAGCCTACGCGCTCCTGACGAAAGTCGTCGCCCAGCAGACCGGCTTCGAACCCGGCACCTTCGCCCACACCGTCGTCGACGCCCACGTCTACTGCGGCCGCGGCGCGCGCGGCGAGTGGTACGCCGACAATCTCGACGCCCTCCAGTCCCGACTCGCCGACGCCCAAGAGCGCGCGGACTACCGCGGGATCCGCGAGTGGCTCGCGTCCGAAGCCCCCGCCGAGGACGAGGGCGACGAGCGGCTGGACCACGTCCCGGGCCTGCTCGAACAACTGTCGCGCGAGCCGCTCGACCGGCCGACGCTCGAACTCGACGCCGCGTCGATCGACGACCTGTCCGCCGACAACATCTCCCTTCGAGACTACGAGTCCCACGACGGACTCGAGTTCGCCGTCGCCGAATGACCGCCGACCCCGCGCTCGAAACCGATCGCGAACTCGTGGGCATCGTCGCCGTCGCCGACAACGGCGTTATCGGGAAGGACGGCGACATGCCCTGGCACATTCCCGAAGACCTCCAGCACTTCAAGGAAGCCACGATGGACCATCCCGTCATCATGGGGCGGGTAACGTACGAGGGCATCGTCGACACGCTCGGCGAACCGTTGCCCGGGCGGACGACGATCGTCCTGACGAGTCGCGACCTCGAAACGCCCGCGAACGCGGTCGTTGCACACGGGATCGAGGAAGCGATCGCGGCGGCCGAAACCGCTGCGGACGAGCGCCACGGCGGCACCGATCGCCTGTTCGTCGCCGGTGGGGCGACGGTGTACGAACAGTTCCTGCCCGAACTCGACCGGCTGATCGTCACGGAGGTCCACGCCGAACCGGACGGCGACGCGCGTCTCCCGGACTGGAATCGCGAGTCATTTCAGACGGTGAGCCGCGACGAACACGACGAGTTCACCTTCGTCGAATACGTTCGTCGGGAGTGAGAGGTTGCCGGTGAAAACGCGACCGGCGAAAACGCGGCGTCGCAGGTGCTCGCGCCGTCAGTTGCATCCCGTTTCACGCCTCGCTTTCGCCGACACAATACGCCGTTTTGGAACGGTGGTCGTAGAAATTAGGTCGCGCGGCGACGGGGGCGCCACGACCGACTAGCGCCACAAGCGCTGTGTCGCTCGCGTCCGGTCGGAACTCGACTCGTCGGTCGCAGTCGCGGTGGTCGACGACTGAGATCTTGCTCGTGTGGACAGTCACGAGATAGATCCGGTTTCTCGTATCGCTTTTCGACGGCACAGCCCCGGGAAATCGTTTGTTTTACTGTATAATGGATCCGCCGTCCTATCCGTATTTCCGTTGGAAACCGGGTGAATCGGCTACAGCACCGAACTCGAGCGTCGGGGCGGGCGATCTCCGAGGGCAGGTTCGATTGAACGTCTTATCGGTATCTGATACGTTTTAACGGATCCAAACTCGGCCGGCCGAGTACCCTGGTGGATCGATAAAAAATCATTGTTGATAGCTCTCTCTTCGGTTTCCGAGTTCCGCCGAAATACGGCCGTATGGGGGCATCAAACCGTCTGTTTCCCAGATACAGTCTATCTTAGACGGTGAAACAATGTCGTTCACTTATGCGAAAATTGGTTCAAGAACCGTTTGCCCCAGACACGGGGATTCAGGTGAGAGATATGACAGACGATGATAACGGACTATTCGACGATTCGAGACGATCGTTCATGAAAAAGGGCGCGCTCGCGACGACTGCGGTTGCCCTCGGTGCAGGTGCGACGGGAACTGCTGCGGCACAGGACGATGGCGGAGACGGAGACATGGTCGTCGTGTTCGGTGACGATTACCACCCAGGCGTCGAGTTCGAAGTCGCCTCGCAACTGGACCAGGGGACGAAAGACGACGTGTTCGAAACCGCCGAGCTGACGGACGAGTTCGACACGCCGGACGACTGGGACCTCTATCTCATCAACACCGACATGGGCGGTTCTGCCCCGTCGCTTGGCTACCTCCTGACTGAGGACGCCGACCTCAGCGCCGGCGACAGCGAGACGATGGGCGAGGACGGCTCGTTCCGTAGCGGTGAGTTGAACCTGGTCGAGGCGAGTCTCGGCGCATCCGCCGGCGGAAACGGCGGCGATGACGGAAACGGTGGCGACGACGGAAACGGTGGCGACGATCCCGGAGCCGGCGACGACGGAAACGGCGGAGCCGGTAACGGCGGGGCCGGTAACGGTAACGAAACCGGTGACGGCGGCGGCAACGGCGGCGATGGCGGTGGCGGCGGTGGCGGCAACTAACGCCAACACCACACATCCGACTCTGTTTTTTCCAGTGGCTATCGCGGACCCGACCGTAACGATCTAGAACCCGCATACCCACGGTACGGCGGGCTTTTAGGACTGCCAGTCGTAGGCGAATCTATGGCTCACCCGACGCAGCGAAACCGGCTTGCGGACGAGGAGAGTCCCTATCTGCGCCAGCACGCGGACAACCCCGTCAACTGGCAACCCTGGGACGAACGGGCCCTCGAGACGGCTCGCGAGCACGACGTGCCGATCTTCCTCTCGATCGGCTACTCGGCGTGTCACTGGTGTCACGTCATGGCGGACGAGAGCTTCGCCGACGAGACCGTCGCGGCGCAACTCAACGAGCACTTCGTTCCGATCAAGGTCGACCGCGAGGAGCGCCCCGATATCGACAGCATCTACATGACCGTCTGCCAGCTCGTCACCGGTCGCGGCGGCTGGCCCCTCTCGGCGTGGCTCACCCCCGATGGCAAGCCCTTCTACGTCGGCACCTACTTCCCGAGAGAGGCAAAGCGAGGGCAGCCCGGCTTTCTCGATATCCTCGAAAACGTGACGAACTCGTGGGAGAGCGACCGCGAAGAAATCGAGAACCGCGCCGATCAGTGGACCGCAGCCGCAACGGACCGACTTGAGGAGACGCCGGATGCCGTCGGCGCGTCGCAGCCGCCGTCGAGCGACGTGCTCGAAGCGGCCGCAAACGCCTCCCTTCGGAGCGCGGACCGCGAGTTCGGCGGCTTCGGTTCCGACGGGCCGAAGTTCCCCCAGCCCTCGCGGCTCCGCGTCCTCGCCCGCGCCGCGGACCGAACGGGGCGAGACGAGTTCAGCGATGTCCTCGTCGAGACGCTCGACGCGATGGCGGCGGGTGGGCTCTACGATCACGTCGGCGGCGGATTCCACCGCTACTGCGTCGATCGGGACTGGACGGTCCCTCACTTCGAGAAGATGCTGTACGATAACGCCGAGATTCCGCGGGCGTTCCTGCTCGGCTACCAGCAGACCGGCGACGAGCGCTACGCCGAGGTAGTCGCGGAGACCCTGGACTTCGTCGAGCGCGAACTGACTCACGAGGCGGGCGGCTTTTTCAGCACGCTCGACGCCCAGAGCGAAGATCCCGAAACCGGCGAGCGTGAGGAGGGGGCGTTTTACGTCTGGACGCCGGACGACGTTCGCGATGTCCTTGCGGACGAGACCGACGCCGAACTGTTCTGCTCCCGATACGACATTACAGAATCGGGCAATTTCGAGGGGAAGAACCAGCCGAATCGCGTCGCATCGATCGACGATCTGACGAATCGATCCGAACTGCCCGCAGATGAGACCCGAGAGCGGCTCGAGTCCGCCCGCCGGGACCTGTTCGAGGCCCGCGAGCGGCGTCCGCGACCGAACCGCGACGAGAAGGTGCTCGCGGGCTGGAACGGCCTGATGATCGCGACCTGCGCCGAAGCCGCGCTCGTGCTGGGCGAGGACGACTACGCCGAGATGGCCACCGACGCGCTCGCGTTCGTCCGCGACCGGCTCTGGGACGCCGACGAGCAGCGCCTCTCGCGGCGGTACAAGGACCACGACGTCGCCATCGACGGCTACCTCGAGGACTACGCCTTCCTCGCCCGGGGCGCGCTCGGCTGCTACGAGGCGACCGGCGAGGTCGACCACCTCGCGTTCGCACTCGAACTCGCGCGCGTCATCGAAGCCGAGTTCTGGGACGAAGCGCAGGGGACGCTGTACTTCACGCCCGAAAGCGGCGAATCCCTCGTCACCCGCCCGCAGGAATTGGGCGACCAGTCGACGCCCTCTGCCGCGGGCGTCGCGGTCGAGACGCTACTCGAACTCGACGGCTTCGCCGGCGAGAGCGGCGAGTTCGAACGGATAGCCACGACGGTGCTCGAAACGCACGCCAACCGCCTGGAGACGAACTCGCTCGAACACGCGACGCTCTGTCTCGCCGCCGACCGCCTCGAATCGGGCGCACTCGAGGTGACGATCGCCGCGGACGACCTCCCCGCGGAGTTCGTCGAGCCGTTCGCCTCGCGCTATCTTCCCGACCGCCTGTTCGCGCGGCGGCCGGCGACCGACGACGAACTCGAGCCGTGGCTCGACGAACTCGAACTCGCGGACGAGCCGGCGATTTGGGCCGGACGGGAAGCCAGAGACGGCGAGCCGACGCTGTACGTCTGCCGCGACCGGACGTGCTCGCCGCCGACGCACGATGTTGAGGAGGCACTCGAGTGGCTCGAGGACGGCGGGGCGGAGACCGAAAGTCCGTTCTAGCGTCGACTCGACACGAGTCGGCGGTCGGTGTCGTCGAGGGTTCGATGTTCGGTCCCGAACCCGTCGCTATCGGTCGACTTCTCGCTCCTTGTCATCGTCCCCGTCCGTCCCGGCGAGATCCACTGTCGCGTCCTGTCCGGTCGAGTTCCCGGTCTCGGCCGCTCTCGGTTCCCTCTCGCTACTGCCGTTCGATCCGCTGCGCTCGAACGCGTCGTCTGCCTCCAGCAGCCGACTGAGCCGATGTTCGAACTCGTCCTCGCTGAGTTCGCCGCTTGCATACCGGTGTTTGAGTTCGTCGAGTGCATCGTGCTCGCGCGTCGGCGCTTGCGTCTCGCGCTCGCTACCGAGGGCCGCTGCGATCTCGTCGCCCCAGAACAGCAGTATCGGCGTGAGCAGAAACCAGCCGACGATGGCGATCGCACCGGAGAGCAGTTCGAATCCGGCCACCCCCGCGAGACTGATGAGCGCGAGCGTCACGATCGAGACCAGGAGCCAGAGCTCCTCCGCCACGAATCGCTGAAGCCGGCTCTCCATACTGTCCCCTCGTCCGCTAGACACATATACACTCCTGAACTCTCACCCAGGACGGCGACGCAAAGAACTCCAGCGGACTCCGTTTCGCTCGCACCGTCGGAGCGTCGGATGGGGCCGTTTCTCGCTCGTGTCCCGCCAGCACCTTCCGGCGCGTCTACCGACTCTATCCTCTATCGTCTATCGCTCGTCGTCGATCCGCTCGGCCAGCCAGATCGCCGGCGGCACGTCTTCTTCCTCGACGAAGCGGGTCACTTCGTCGCCGTCCTCCGTTTCGACGACGATCGTCGGAATGAAATCGATGCCGTACTCGTCGACGCCGGGGCCCTGCTTGTCCTCGTCGACGGCGATCTCGTCGATTCGGTCTTCGGGGACATCCGCCGCGTCGAGGGCGGCCCCGAAGTCCGGCAGGAGTCGACGGCAATCCTTACACCAGTCTCCGCCCCAGACCGTGTATACCAGGTCGTCGTGTGCTCCCAAGGTATCGACCGCGTCCTCGTAAGAGGCGGCGTCCCACGCGGGGTTCGGCTGCATGGTTTCGAGACTCATACGCACGGATTGGGAACCGGGATGCTTAACGCCCGTGTTTCCGACAGGCATTGCAGTTGCGGAGCGGACCTGACACGCGATAGATGCGACCCGCGCCGAGTCGGTGGTATTTTTACACCAAACACAAGCGTTATCAGCATGGTATTCGATTCGATCGCCGAGCCGGGCCACGAGCAAGTATCGTATTTTTCCGATCCGGAGACGGGATTGCAGGCCATCGTCGCGATTCACGACACCAGTCTCGGCCCGAGCCTCGGCGGGACGCGCATCCGTGATTACGAGTCCGAAGACGCCGCACTGACGGACGTGCTTCGTCTCTCCGAGGCGATGACCTACAAAGCTGCCGCCACCGATCTGCCGCTTGGCGGGGGGAAAGCGGTCATCGTCGGCGATCCGGCCGAGGTCAAAACCGAAGACGCGCTCGAGGCCTACGGCCGCGCCGTCGACTGTCTCGGCGGTCGGTATATCACCTCGGTCGACATCAACTCCGGAGCCGAAGAAATGGACATCGTCGCCCGCGAAACCGACCACGTCGTCGGCGGCAGCGACGGGCTCGGCAACCCCTCCGAAGTCACGGCCCACGGCGTCTTCCACGGCATCCGCGCCTGCGCCGAGCACGTCTACGGCACCGACTCGGCGGGCGACCTCGACGTCGTCGTCCAGGGGCTTGGCAAGGTCGGCTATCTACTCGCCGAAGAACTCCTCGAACACGGCGCGTCCGTAACGATTTCCGACGTGAACCGGGACGCTATCGACGAGTTCACCGCGGCCCACGACGTTGATGTCGTCGCACCGGACGACATCTACGAGCAGCCGTGTGATGTCTTCGCTCCCTGCGCGATCGGCGGTATCGTCAACGACGAGACGATCGACCAACTCGAGTGCGACATCGTCGCCGGCTCCGCGAACAACGTCCTTGCGGAGCGGCGTCACGCCGACGAACTCGCCGAGCGGGATATCCTCTACGCGCCCGATTACGTGATCAACGCGGGCGGGCTGATCACCGTCGGCAAGGAACACCTCGGCGGCACCTACGACGAGGCCTACGCGGAGGCCGAAGCGATCGGTGACCGACTCGGCGAGATGATCGACCGCGCCGAAACCGACGACTGCACGGTCCTCGATGCGGCAGACGCCTACGCCCGAGAGCGCATCGACGCGTCCGAGACGGTGACGCCGGCGCTGCCGTCGAACTGACGCCCCGCAGGCCAGAGGCGGCGATTCTATCACTGGCCGTGACACCACCGGCACGTCCTGCCTGTGTCCAGCACGGGTTTACGTCTCGACTCCATACCCTGGTCTAATGAAGGGAAGCATCCTGGACACCGTCGGCTCGCCGCTCGTCCAGGTCGACTCACCGGATGGGGCAACCGTCGCCGCAAAAGTCGAATCCTTTAATCCGGGAGGCTCGGCCAAGGACCGCCCGGCCCGCGAGATGATCCGCACGGCCGAACGCGAAGGCGCGATCGAACCCGGCGACTGGCTCGTCGAACCGACGAGCGGGAACACCGGCATCGGTCTCGCGCTCGTCGCCGCCGCCCGCGGCTACGACCTCACAATCGTCATGCCCGCCTCGAAATCCGAGGAGCGCCGCCGCGTCATGGCCGCCTACGGCGCCGAACTCGAACTCGTCGACGGCGAGATGGAAGACGCCCGCGAACGCGCGGATGAACTCGCGGCGCAGGGCGCGGTTCAGCTCGGTCAGTTCGAGAACCCGGCCAACCCGAAGGCCCACTACCAGACGACCGGAGTCGAGATTCTAGAACAGGTCGGCGATCGCGAAATCGACGCGTTCGTCGCCGGCGTCGGCACCGGCGGCACGCTTTCGGGAACCGGTCGCCGGCTCCGCGAAGCGTTCCCCGAGATGGATATCATCGCCGTCGAGCCGGAACGAAACGCCGTCCTCTCGACCGGCGAGTCCGGCGAGGACGAGTTCCAGGGCATGGGGCCGGGATTCGTCAGCGACAACCTCGATCTGGACCTGGTCGACCGCGTCGAGACGGTCAGACTGGAAGACGCCGAGGACGAGTGTCGCCGCCTCGCCCGCGAAGAGGGCATTCTCGTCGGGCAGTCGAGCGGCGCGACGAGTCTAGTCGCGAACAGAATCGCCACCGAAATCGCCGACCCTGCCGGTGGGTGTCCGGAAATCCCGGATGCCTTCGATCGCCAGCAGCCGGCGACGCCGGAACCCGACGGCGGCACGGACGTCGCGGACTGTCCGCTCGTCGTGACGGTCTTCTGGGACAGCGGCGAGCGGTATCTGTCGACCGGACTGTTCGGGTAACGCGTAGCCAAAATCGCTCTTTCACCTAGGGTAATCGTCTTTATCCGGCCCGATGTAGGACGGCATAGCAATGTCACCACCCTCCAGACGGACGCTCCTCGGTAGCACCGCAGGACTGCTTGCACTCACAGCCGGTTGCGTCGCGAACAACAGCGACGATGACGACGATCCGGATCCCGGTGCCGGGTCCAACTCCGACGGGAACGGGAACGAAAACGGGAACGAGTCGGCAAACGGGAACGAGAGCGACGAGAACGGAGACGATACCGGCGACGGCGACGAGACCGAGAACGACGACGAACTGTCCACGAAAACCCACCAGTACCAACAGCCGACACGCTCCGATGATCCCACGATCGAGTACATACACTCGCGCGACGACGCTGACGACTGGCTCGCCGACCGCGATGTCGGCGAGGATACGACCCGATTCGTCGACGATACCGAGTTCGAGAACTCGAGACTCGTTTCGATCGAGGCCGGCGCTCCGAACCCCTGCACCGAGATGGCTATCGACTCGGTCGAACTCTCGGACGGCGTATTAACGGTCGAAGCAACGGTTACCGATCAGCGGTCGCCGGAAAAGGCCTGCGCCCAGCAGGAGGTAACCGTCGGCGCGCTCGTTCGCGCCACCTTCCCTGACGAACCGACGACGGAACTCTCGGTGACGGTCGTCGATCGACACGGAGACGAACACAGCCAGAGTATGGCTTCGGGGAGCGGTAGTGCGAGTTCATCCACGTCCGTCACCGGGTCAGATACTGATTCGGAAGAAGAGACAGAGAAGTGACGCGTTCGGGCGGGTCATCCGAGTTCAGGGCGAGTGCTCCGCTTCGGTGAGTCGAACGACGAGCGTCGAGTCGACATCTCGGAGATCGTAGTCGGGTAGGCTGCCGTCCGTTCGACGGACGTAGAGCGGTTCGACGAGCCGCCGCGTTTGCGATTGGCGGTTGGGCGGTGTCGTTTCGTCGGTTGCTCCGGCTGTTTCGGTGGTCTCGGTGGTCTCGGTGATTTCGCTTGTGGCAGGTACCCCAGTGGTTTCAGCCATCTCCGCCGCCGACTCGTCCGCTTGCGCTGGCTCTGACGCCGGCGCATCTGCCGGTTCGACCCGTTCGACGCCGTAGATCTTACAGAACTCGGCGGTTTCGTCCGGTTCGATCGCTCCGTTTCGCAGTTCCGTCGCGAGTTCACGCGAGAGCCATTCGTCTTCGCTCACGCTGGGGTCCTGGACGAGCGCCGCGTCGACGAAGCGAGTGAGATACCAGTCCAAATCGTTGAGCAGGGAGACGGCGGCGCCGACGCTGACGGTTCGTAGTGCGATCGTGTTTTCGAAGGGGCGTCGGAGATCGTAGGTCGTCAGGGCCTCGCGAGCGGTCTCGCGGGAGAGGAGTTCGTACTGGAGGGTACAGTCGTCGGTCCCGATGAGACAGACACGGGTCACTGTCAGACAGTGTGGTCGGTTCGGTAATGTCGGTTTCGGCTTTGCGATACGGGCGGCATGTGCTGTCTTCGAGCGATGGCTTCGCGTAACGGAAACAGCGTCCGCACTAGTCGCCGTCGTTCACGTCGACTCGCATCCCGTATCCGGGTTCGCCGACGACTTCCTGATTGTCGTAGACGAACTCGCCGCGGACGACCGTCGCGACCGCGTCGCCGGTGAACGTCTCGCCGACGAAGGGCGTGACGCAGTTTTTCGAGTGGAGTTCGTCGCGGTCGTCGAGCGTCCACTCGCGGTCGGGGTCGACGATCGTGAAGTCCGCGTCCGTCCCGACTTGGAGCGATCCCTTCTGTGGGTACATCCCCCAGACTTGCGCCGGACGCGCCGCGTGTCGGCGGACCCACTCCTCGAGCGTGAGCCGTCCCTGATCGACGAAGGTGAGCAGCGCGGGAACCTCGGTTTCGAGGCCGACGAAGCCGGAGATTGCGTCCCAGGTGTTGCCGAACGGATCGTCGACTTTCTTCTCTTCGGGGGTGTGCGGGGCGTGGTCCGTCGCGATACAGTCGATTGCGCCCTCGTCCATGCCGACCGCCCAGAGTCGGTCGCGCTCGTCGGCGTCCCGAATCGGCGGCTGGATGCGCGCGGGATTCCCGACGTCGCGCATGACGTCCTCGGTGAACCAGAGGTAGTGCGGCGTCGTCTCCGCCGTCACGTCGACGCCGCGGTCCTTCCCGCGAGCGACGGCTTCGGCGGCCGACCCCGAGGAGACGTGAAACATGTGGACCTTCGCGCCGGTCTCCTCGGCGAAGGTGATCATCCGCTCGACCGCCTCTTGCTCGGCGATGACGGGCCGAGAGTGAGAGTGGTCGATCGGGTCGGTCTTGCCGTCCGCCTTGAACTGCGCCGTGTAGTGATCGATGATCTCGCCGTTTTCCTCGTGGAAGCCGAGTCGTTTGCCGGTCTCGCGGATGCGCTTCATCGCCTCCAGAATCTCGCCGTCGTTCGGCGGCGGCACGTCGCCGACGGTGGAGCCGAGGAAAATCTTGTAGCCGAGCGCGCCGGCCTCGTCGAGCGCCGGAATCCGGTCGAGGTTTTCCGAGGTGACGACGACGTAACTCTGGAAATCGACGTGCGCTGAGGCTTCGCCGCGCTCGAACTTCAGCTCGAGGTGCTCGGGGCGGTCGATCACGGGATCGGTATTCGGCATTCCGACGACGGTCGTGACGCCGCCCGCGGCGGCCGCGCGCGTCGCGGACTCCCAGTCTTCCTTGTACTCGAGACCTGGCTCGCGGTTGTGGATGTGACAGTCGACGATACCGGGGACGAGGACGTTGCCCTTGCCGTCGACGACGCGGTCGGCGTCAGGGAGGCGGTCACTCCGGCCGACGGCGACGATGGTTCCGTCCTCGACGGCGACCCCCGAGTTCGGCGACCGCCCGGCGGGCGTGACGACGGTGCAGTTTCGCACGACGAGGTCGACGCTCATGGGTGCCGTAGCGTTGCCGAGGCGGGCGCATATAGCTTCTGTCTCTCCTACTCGAGTTCGACTCGTCCTCGCGTACGGTGTAGGCTCCGTGTACGGCGGCGGTACGAGTGCTATACTAAACCGAGCGGCCGTCCTCGCAGGAGTAATGACCTCGCCAGAGATCCGCGACAGCACAGTCCTCGTAACCGGTGGTGCGGGGTTCATCGGGAGCCATCTCGTCGGCGCGTTGGCTCCGCACAACGAGGTTCGCGTGCTCGATAACTTCTCGACCGGCTCTCGGGAGTATCTTCCGCCCGTGTCGACGGCGGTCTCAGTACCGGCATCGACACCAACATCAACATCGACATCGGCCTCAGAATCAGAATCATCAGCAACATCGACTGGAACGACGGATTCGACGGATTCCATGGGTTCGACGGACTCGACGACTATCCACGACAACGTCACCGTAATCGACGGCGACATCGGCGACCCCATGGCGCTCCAGCGAGCCGCTCGCGGCGTCGATCTGATCTTCCACCAGGCCGCTCTCGTCAGCGTCTCCCGAAGCGTCGACGCGCCAAGACGGAGCAACGAGACGAATCTCGACGCCAGTCTCCTCGTCTTGGAGCAAGCCCGCCAGGAAGACGCACGGGTCGTCGTCGCCTCGAGCGCCGCGGTCTACGGCCACCCCGATGAGCTCCCGATCTCCGAAACCGCCTCGACGGACCCGAACTCTCCCTACGGAATCCAGAAACTCGCCCTCGACCAGTACACCCGCCGCTACGCCGAACTCTACGACCTGCCCACCGTTGCGCTCCGCTACTTCAACGCCTACGGCCCGCGCCAGCAAGGCCCCTACAGCGGCGTCATCTCCACGTTTCTCGACCAGGCGCGGGCGGACGATCCGATCACCATCGACGGTGACGGCGAACAGACGCGGGACTTCGTCCACGTTTCCGACATCGTCCGGGCAAACCTGCAAGCGGCGACGACCGACGCCGTCGGCACCGCCTACAACATCGGCACCGGCGAACGCACGTCGATCCGCGAGCTCGCTGAACTCGTTCGGGACGCGGTCGGCTCCACTGCCCCGATCGTCCATCGAGAGCCCCGGCCCGGCGACATCAGACACAGCGGGGCAGATATCACCAAGGCGCGCCGTGAACTCGAGTTCGAGGCGCAGGTGGGTCTCGAGTCGGGGATTCGGTCCCTCGTTCAGGAAACCGACCGGTCCGCGACGAGTTCACAGCGGGCGGCGATGGCGGCACAGCACGAGCAGTATTCACAGGAGTAATTAGACGCTGGGATAGCGGGAGGAGAGTGCAATTGCGATCGAGACGAAGCCGAGAGAGGAGTGACAAACAGACAACTGCTCCCCGATAATGCCTCGTCTTCGTTACGAAAGTACTGCATAATTTCCCGGAAGAACCGGCGCTAACGCGACGAGAAGCGTATTGATAGACGGATTAATCGTGCTGTCCAGTTCGTGTAGGTGAGTGATAACTATCGGTATGGGGGGGCTCACACAGTCTATGATCGAGAGCCTCATCGTGTTCGTGGTTAGCCTGCTCATCGGCGCGCTCGGCATCTTCCTCGGTGCCAGGTTCGTCGTCGACACGGACGACTACACGTACGCGTTCATCACGGCGTTGATCGGAGCGGTCGTCTGGGCGGTCGTCGGGTTCTTCCTCGGCTGGATTCCGCTGCTCGGCCCGCTTCTGGTATTCGTCGCGTACCTTGCTGTAATCAACGCTCGCTATCCTGGCGGCTGGGTCGATGCGATCGCGATCACGATCGTCGCCTGGATCTCGGTCCTGGTCATCCTGTACGTCCTCGCGGTCCTCGGCATCACCGGTTTCGAGGCCGCCGGCGTCCCGGGCATCTGATGGCGAGACGGGTGTCGGCTCCCACTGGCTTTCGCTCACGCATCGGCCTTCCAGTCGAATTACCGCTCACTGGTAAAATCGAATTACCAACGGCTACGGTATCCTTCGAAACCGGACGGCGACGGCTCCAGTATCGCGTCGGATTCCCGCACACACCACTTTCTGTGATATACTTACCAAGTAATAACAATACATGATCCATAAAAAATACTTTGAAGGCGGGTGTCGACGGTTCAGAAACGAGTGAGTGAGTCTTCGTTCGTCGTCATCATGAGCATCCACTTTCCCACTACCGTCTCCGACGCGGGACTGCTTCGCTCGGCTAGCGACCA
Source organism: Natrialba aegyptia DSM 13077 (assembly GCF_000337535.1). Lineage (GTDB taxonomy): Archaea > Halobacteriota > Halobacteria > Halobacteriales > Natrialbaceae > Natrialba > Natrialba aegyptia. Next base: position 112,972 of record NZ_AOIP01000014.1, on the reverse strand, counting down.
CGCCGCGGTCGCTGAACGCGTCGGTTTCGAGCCGACTTTTTCTGCAGTGCCACTTCAGACGAGCAGTGGTGCCCATCTCGCAGCACTCCTCGGACTGCTCCTCTTGACTGCCCTGGGCACTATCCTCGTCGCTCGAGACCGATTACAGAATCGCAGGGCCGACAGCTACGGTGACACCTCCGAACACGATTACGACCACGACAGCAAGCACGGACCCGACTACAAGCATCGACACAAGCACAACCCCAACTACGACTCCCACCGCGACGAGTTCATGACCGACCAGGAGCGGGTCCACAAACTCATCCGCGAGAACGGGGGGCGCATGAAACAGTCTCGCATCGTCGACTCGGTCGACTGGTCGAAAGCGAAGGTGAGCCGGCTGCTGGCTGAACTCGAGGAGGACGACCAGGTGACCAAGTTACGGCTGGGACGGGAGAATCTGGTCTGTTTGCCGGGGCACGAGCCGACGGCGTCGAAGTCGCCGGAGCAGTCGAACGAGTAGTGTATCGCATATCGCGTGTCGTGTGTTATGTATCGTCTGTCGCGAGTCCGTCTAATGTGTGGGAATCGGGGTCACACATTGAAGGGCGACGACAAGTACGGTGTATGTCGAACGGCGACTGGTGTCATTGTGGTTCTCAATCGGTCCTTTCTGCGGGCGACGGGATCGGCGTGTCTGGCGTCAGGAACGCGTAGTGTACAGTTTCCTGGCGAAATGGTTGTGGCGGTTTAAGCGCCACTCCAGCGATGAACGAGTGCCTTCAACGGCACACTATGAACGTACGCAAGAAGCTACTCGTACTGCTCATCACACTGATGATGATAACCTCGGGTGTTGCGATGGTCGCGGGGGCAACATCGGCGAGTGCCAGTGGAAACACGAGCGACCAGGCACACGAGGAGAGCAGTAACGAGGGAGAGACAGCAACCGAGACGACAGCGTCGGAGACGGAGATGGACTCGGGGGCGACAGACGAGGCGGAAACCTCCGATGAGACAGGAACGAACGGCGATGCAGAAGCCGGCGATAATGTGAGTGATGACGGACCGGCACAGACAGCGACGGTGACCTTCGAAGATCAGACGACGGCGGGCGAGACGGTCGTCGTGGAGGAGGCAACGCTTCCTGACGGGGGCTTCGTGACGATTCACAACAGTAGTCTTCTCGTTGGAGAGGCTATCGAGAGCGTGATCGGTACGTCAGCATACCTCGAACCAGGGACGCACGAGAACATCGAGATTACGCTCGACGAGCCGCTTACTGAGGACGAAACGCTGGTCGCCATGCCGCACCTCGATACGAACGACAACCAGGAGTACGACTTCGTCGAGACTGACGGCCAAGAGGACGGCCCGTACGTCACCGATGCAGGCGACGCCGTCACTGCTGAGGCAGTTGTAACGGTCGAAGCGAACGGAACGGCCGACAACGGCGCTGCTGAGATGCCGGCTAACGATACTGAGTCGGCAGACGATAAACCGGTAGACGAGCAACCAGCGGACGGTGAACCGGCAGACGATCAGCCAGCCGCTGATGCACCCGAAGACGAGCAGCCGGCGAACGACACGCCTGCAGCTGAGCAGCCAACGGATGACGAACCGACGGATGACCAACCGGTCGACGATCAGCCAGCCGACACCGCCGCTGGCGATGGTGAACTCACCGTCACGATCAACCGGGCGACCCTTGTCGCACACGGCTTCGAGTGCAGCGACGACGACGACATGTCCGACGAGAAACAGATCGAAGTGACGATCGAACAGCCAACGATCGCCCCACTCGGTCCAGGCGGAATGGAGTCGTCCATGGGCGACCATGCCGGTGACGGTGCGATGCAACCGAACGGTGAAAACGAAACGGCTGTGGACACTGAGACAGAGACTGACACTGACACTGAAACTACCACCGAGACTGAAACTGACACTGAAACCGACACCGGAACGGATACCGAGACGACTACCGAGACAGAAACGGACACTGAGACAGAAACAGACACAGAAACGGAAACGGACTCCGTTAGCACGGCATCCATCGAGAACGCCACCATCTTCGTCCTACTCCACAGCGCAGACGACCTGCCAGCGGACGAGATGACCAACGGCAACCAGAGTGAGATCACGATCGAGCGTGCGACGATCTTCGTCCTCGTTCAGGGACTCGATTCAGCGGCTGACGAACAGGTCGACACCACCGAATCCGAGGACGAGATGGATGTCGAGACCGACACCGAAACTGAAACCACCACTGACACTGACACCGAGACCGACACTGATACTGACACTGACACCGAGACCGACACTGATACTGACACTGACACCGAAACCAACACCACCACCGACGACACCGACGATACTGAACTCGACGACGAAAACGAGACAGTCGAGACGGATACCGAAACTGACGCCAACGACAGTGAGTCAGAAACCGCGTGCTGTGGCGCTGAAGACGACAGCACGATGAACGAGACGGACACGACCACTGATACGGAGTCATCGGAAACCAACGATACTGAACACGAACACGAGGAGAACGACACGACTGCTCCCGTCGAAAACGAGTCGGACGAAGCTGCCACGGCAGAGCCGTGCTGTGATGGTGGGGACGACGAAATGAACGAGACGGAGACGAACGATACCGAATCCCCAGAAACGGACGACGAGACCACTGAGACGGAACCATCGGAGGAGCGAGACGACCATAACGCCAGTGACGGTGCCGCAGACGATGAGCACGACGACGCAACCGATGAATCAGCGGTCGAAGATGCCGATGCCGGTGAACACGAGATAACGATCGAACAGGCGACCATCTTTGTCTTCAGTGCTGACGACAGTGCCGATACTGGGGCCGAGAACGGTATCGACACCGGTGAAGATGGCCACGAGACGGATACCGATACCGAGGCCGATTCGGCGACGGCTGATACCAATGCTACTGACGACGGTATCGAAGACGACAACGGTGTCGCGGAGAACGACTCCACGACGACCGGCATCGAGGACTCGGACAATGTAAGTACCGAGACCGAAACCGAGACTGAGACCGAAACCGAAAACGGCGTCGAAGAGACGGATACCGAAGCGGACGACACAGACGACTACAACGATACCGAAACCAACGGCGATACTGACGAAGCGATGACTGACGATACGGAGGAGACTGATGCCGATACCGAGACGGAGACCGACACTGACACCGACACTAGTGACGACTCCGAGATCTCCGTTACGATCGAACAGGCAACGATCATCGTTGTCAGTATGCACGACTCGGGAATGGACGACATGATGACGAGTTCAGCAGCCGAGGAGTCGGGACCGAGCGCGAACGTGGCTGCGGCACTCGCGTAAGTCGGAAGTGCTTTCGGTCAGCCGATTTTTTCGTTCCGTGCGGATCAGGTGCTGTCGTGGGAGCGCGTGGGAGCGTTGTCTCTGTTGTGGCGAAAACGATAGTTGTGGAGAGTGAAATTGTTATGGAGAGTGCTGTAAACGGCGTTTCTTGGGCATTTGAGTTCGGTGAGTACGGCGACTGTTGAACGTCGCGGGTGGTGAGTACGGCGTGAAAAGAGTGTCTCTGCTGGCGGGAACGGCAGGTGAGTGGCGAGAGTTCAAGCGAAGAGTCGGTAGAGGCTGCTCCCGGCGATGGCGACTAGAATGAGGACGCTCCAGAGGACGGGATCGAGACTGGAAAGCAGCGGGAGGTCGAGTCCGGTGAGGACGATAAGGCCGAGACCGATGACGCAGGCGGCAAGGTGGAGTTGGAGAACTCGAGTGTGATCGCCATCGTGGCCGTCGATATAGGTGATAACGTCCTCGAAGTTCGGACCCGGTTGGATTGTTTTGGTGTCCGAATCGTACTCGATGACTGCGTCTTCCTCGAGTTGAGGGAGATGCGTCTGTTGGAGGGAGACGTAGACGCTTTTGTAGAGGTTATTCGGTACTGATGTCGTTTCGGACTCGGTAGCGGCGATCTCGGTCGCGATGTCTGAGACATCGACCTGTCCGGATTGGTGTGCGAGTAGTTGGACGATTGCTCGTCGTCTGTCGTTGCCGAGAATGTGAAAGACCTCGCTTTCTGCAAGCGACTCGGGACGACTCCTCTGGACAGACATTGCTTATGTATCATTCATTTGTCGCGTCTCGACGCACAGTCCATCATCGTCTCTCATGCACGTCCTCCACTTTGCTGACCACTGACTTTAACCTGCGGTATTAGTTGTTATATGAATACGGACGGAATCATCCGACGGTGAACGCGGTCAGGATAGTACTGACGGCGGCACAACGCGATTACGATCCGATTTTCACACGAGTACCAATTCGATTAGTACCAGTCGTCTGCGATAAAAATTGTACGTCGTTCGACCGATTCCGGTCGTGTCTTGGCGAGCAGTCGTGGAGTCAGTCGGATTCGGTACTGGGGAGGTGGCCACCGGATTGCATCTCACGATATGTTGTACAGGCCGGACAGCCGTGGACGATGTCGCCGTTGTCGCCGAAGACGCGGGCGAACTGTTGGGTGACGTGTGTATCGCAGTTGCGACAGCGGGCACCTGCGGTCGACGATTCCATCGGTCGCCAGTTTTGGTGTGGAGAGTTCATGGGTGGATGGTGGGTATGGGAGCGGTTTAGCGCATTCCAACCGAGGGGGGCAGATCCGAATAAAGGACTGCGACTGTTCACTCTCGTCGGTGGATCTGCGCTGGAGAAATGCACAATTTCCCGCCGAATAGCGGCGTTATCCGGATATCTCGGACGTTCTGCTCGGAATTGATCCGGGTCGACCTCAATCCGAATTTGGATCGGTTGGACCGTGTTCGGTGGGAAACGACGCTGTGACCGTGAATCTCACTGACCGAAAGAATCGGTTTCGATATCGAAATCCCATGTTTCGCGCCGGAATGCGTGACTTTCCGTCTCGAAGGCACATCGTTATAAAATACCGCTTTCGCTTACCAGTTTGATTGCTGGACCATACCAGGTGAGTACGACGATGTCCACGAAAGCGAGTAATACCCAATCGAACCCGGCGACTGAGTCGACAGTCCAACTCGACGTTCTCGGCGACGAATGCGCGCGGACGATCCTCGTCGCAACGAGTTCAGGACCGAAGACGGCGAAGGAACTGACCGATCGGACTGATAGCTCGTCCGCGACGGTGTACCGGCGGATAAATAATTTGCTCGAGGGAGATCTCCTCGCCGAATGTGTTCGGTTCGAGGACGACGGATCGCACACGACGGCGTACGAGGCGACCGTCGAACAGGTGCGCGTCCGGATCGACGACGAAGGTATCGATGTCGCGCTCTCTGTGACGGACGAGTGACGGGCGATCGACGGAGTATGCGCGGCAGTGTATGCGTGTGTCTGTCATCCGCGCGTTCGTGATGGTGAGGTGACGATAATTGGAGGAAACGCAGACAAGCCGATATTCAGGGTTCTTGGACAGTCATGAACGGATGGTTGTCACGGGAACAATCGATTTAGACACTTTGAAAAATACTGAAAGGAGTACTAACAACGCTGTATGATACGGATAACAAATATCTATTCTGTGGTACGGTCACTGTGATTGAGCAATGCACGATCTGACCGGTTTCCAGCGCGATTTGCTGTACGTCATTGCAGGCGCAGACCAGCCTTCTGGACAAACTGTCAAGGACGAGGTTGAGAAGTACTATAGCTCGGAGATCAATCACGGACGGTTGTATCCGAACCTGGATACGCTCGTCAACAAAGAACTGGTCGAGAAAGGACAGCTCGACAGGCGAACGAACTACTACGCGATTACTGATGACGGGCGCCAACAGATCGATGACCGGCGTGAGTGGGAGGAACAATACGTCGACTTCTGACTGCGGTAGTCGTCTTTTTCTGCAGTTCCGTATGCGTGCGGTGACGAGTTCGGAGCGACTGCTCGGGTCCGTGCGTCCCTGAGGGTTGGGTAGAACGTCCAAGACGAGGCGAGTCATCGGGAACTGCGCTTCGGTCATATACCGATCGCTGATAGTGAGATCAAAAAATGATTGTAGATTGAAATATAGCGCGCATAACAAAGCGGACATTCGTGGAGGCGAGAGACGAGATGGTTGTTACAGCGCGTTCGAGTTCCGTGACGAGTTCGACCGATGCGAGTAGTACTGGCCCCGTCGGGCGCGTGGGGGTGTTACACAGATGAGTTTACGAACGAGCACGCAGACTCGGATCGGGTCCGTACGACGGTATCCGGGCGATCTGGCGATCGTGTCACTCGTTGCGATCGGCGCATACGTCGCCGTCACGAGTGCGGCTGACGAGACGGCGCTCCGACTGATCGCGGCGCTGCCGCTCGTGCTGTTCGTCCCGGGGTACGCACTCGTATCGGTACTGTTTCCAGCGGGCGAGCGCGACGCCCGGGAGACGACCGCGACGGCCGTCGATGCTGAAACCTATCCGCGCGGCATCGACGTGGTCGAGCGACTCGGGTTGGCGCTTGCGGTTTCGGTCGCCGTCGTGCCCCTGCTCGCACTCGGGTTGGCGGTTACCGAGTGGGGACTCGGAACCGCGTCGACCGCGGCCGCACTCTGCGTGTTTACCGTCGTAGTGGCACAGATCGGCGTGATTCGCCGGCTTCGTGTCCCCGAGGCGAAACGGTTCCGGGTCGCACCGATTGCCGCTCTGGCCGGCTTTCGCCAGGGTGAGAGCGGAGCCGTAACCGTCACGTCGCTGCTTCTCGGGGTTGCAATCGTCGTCGCGGCCGGAGCCCTCCTCGTTGGCCTGATCGCACCGGTCTCCTCCGGCGGGTTCAGCCAACTCGCCCTGTACTCCGAAAACGAGAGCGGTGACCTCGTCACCGGTGGTATCCAGGACGAAGTCGCACCCGGCGAGTCGGTTCCCGTTACGGTCGAAATGGAGAACCAGGCGGGTGAAGAGATGACATACACGGCCGTCGTCCAACAACAAACGCTCGAAGACGACACAGTCGTCGACCGAACCGAACTCGATACGATCAGTGCGACCGTTACGGACGGGTCGAGCGCACAGGAAGAACTCGAGGTGACGCCGACGGCGGAGTCGGGTGAAACCGTTCGTATCAGCGTGCTCCTCTACGAGGACGAGGCGCCGAGCGAGCCGACGGCCGAGGACGCTCTCGCCGAGACGACCTTCTGGGTGACGGTGACCGAAGACGCCGGCGCGTAGCGGATTCGCTGTACCGCTCTTTCGTCGCTTCTTGATGGTGAGTGACACGCTTTTTAGCCAGTAATTCAGCTGTGGCTTCGCGAACGGGTGACCGACGAGAGTTCTGCCGTCGCTACCGCCATCGCCACCGTCCGGAGTGGCGATTGCGACGAACTGGACCTGTGTGACAATGACCGTGTCCGTGTTCCCAACATCTCAGAAACGCAGTTGAGGGGACCCGAGGCGGCTGTTTTGGTGCCCGTGAGGAAAACGGAGGAACTCGACGATATCGTGCCGGTCACTGCGGTCAACGCCGGGGTTGGGGGAGACAATCGCACCGGTCGAAGCGCTTGGTTGCGAGGGTGCGTTCGCCGAGCTAGTTGGTAGCGTTTCGAGCCCGAGCGATCCGGACGGATCGTCGCCGAGCAGATCGACGCTGCCCTGCAGACGAGCGTGGCCCATCAACCGATCGTATCGCACTCTCTTCCGAACACGCCTCGTCACCGATTCTGACGGAATGCGTTCCGAACGGTTCACGTTGCCAATCTCGTCTGCAACCCGCGTTCGTTTTGGCGACGGTTGTGCGACTGGGCGTGATGACGTGTGCGGCGTAACCGTCTCGGTTACCCGTCCGTCAGTCAGCCCGCGTCGCGGCGCTCACACTCACCGGTGGGTGACGGCGCGCCGACGAGCGGCCACGAACGGCTGTGAGAAGGGTGGGCGTTCGAACAGGGTCGAGGGCGCTCCTGTCCGAGAAGACTATCGACTCGCGGAACCGAACGGCAGCTCGAGGTCCGGCCGCCGCGAGACGTGCTGTGCGATCGAGACCGCGAAGACGCCGACACAGACTACAAGTGCGACAAACGGTGCGACAGCGGTCGTCAGCGGGCCAACGGCGAGCCACGCAACGGCGAATGCACCGACTCCGAGCGCCGAGACGACCGCGTAGAACCGGTGCCAGGGTCGCTGTGCACCGAGTCGTCGGTCGAGGTACGGCTCGAAGAGTTCGTCGCTCGGCAAGAGCGTGATGCTGTGGCTGTCGGGGTCCCAGTCGACGATGCCGTGGTCTTCGAGCATCGGCAGGTGAGTCTGGTACAGCGAAATGTAGACCCGTCGGCGCTGGGTCCGCGTGACATCGTCGGGATCGGTATCGTTCTCCCAGGCGGCGACCTGTTCGACGAGCGGTGCGAGATCGCAGGTGCTGCCCTGGCGTTTCAGGTACTGTACCGCGCGACGCCGTCGGGCGTTGCTGAACACGTCGAAGAGTTCAGCCTGTGTGAACTCCTGATCAGACATGGGTGCCCTCACGGTCCCGAATCAGCTGTCGATCGGGGGTGTTCGAATACCTCACGTCCCCGAGTGAGAGACACTCGGCCTTTACTATCGCGCGGCTACCTGCTCGAAACCCGATTGTACCGGTTAGCGTTCGTGAAAGACGCCAGATCCAACGATTCACGGCATCTATGGGGAGATACGATCGATGAGGGTGTCGGGTGAGGCCCGTTCTGTAGGGAGGGCGTAGCCCGGCCGCGTCGCTGTAGTTCGTGGCTACGAACTCGTCAAGACGGGGATAACAAAACCTCGTTACCGGCTGTATCAGGACGATTCCCTCGCGGGTATCGAGTAACCAATGACACAGCATAACCGACGACGATCCGCCGCGGTGGCGTGTACGACGGGGCTTCTCAGTCTCGAGCGGGCGATCGTCGACCGACCGCGACAGCGACGGACCGAGCGACAGTCACGCGGTGGAGGGCCGAACAGATGACGGCGTTCGAGTCCGGCGAGGACTGTACGATCGATCCCGAGGCGACGGTTGGCTACGGCGAGTTCGACGAGCCGACGCTGCTCGGCGACGGCGCGACGATCAGGGCCGGCTCGATCGTCTACGGGGACGTGACGATCGGTGACGAGTTCACGACGGGCCACGACGTGCTCGTCCGTGAGGCGACCGCGATCGGCGACGACGTGCTCGTCGGGACCAAGACGGTTATCGACGGGCAGACGCGGATCGGCTCGCACGTGAGCCTGCAGACGAACGTGTACGTGCCGACGGAGACGCGGATCGGCTCGAACGTTTTCGTCGGTCCTGGTGCGGTGCTGACCAACGACGAGTATCCGGTTCGTACCGACAACGGTCTCGAGGGGCCGACGATCGAGGACGGCGCATCGATCGGCGCGAACGCGACGCTGTTGCCGGGCGTGACGATCGGTGAGGGTGCGTTTGTCGCGGCTGGAGCGGTCGTTACGGACGACGTTCCGCCCGGGCGGCTCGCGGTCGGTGCGCCGGCGACGATCGAATCGCTTCCTGGGCCACTTGACGGACCGAATCAGCTCTCATGACTGAGAAATCGCCAGACGATCCGACGGAGAGTGAGGAGAAGAGCGAAACGGACCCGTCGATTCAACGGGGTCGGGCCGCACCCGACGGCGGAACCGAGGCCAGAACCGAGACGAGCGCCGTCGAACCCGTTGACGACGTTCCGATCGCGGATCCGGATCTCAGTTCGACGGAGATAGAGCGCGTCAGAGCGGTGTTGGAGGATGGAACGCTCGCCGACGGACCCGAAGTCAGGGCTTTCGAGGGCGAGTTCGCCGGGTTCTGTCGGACTCAGGCCGCGGTTGCGACCTCGAACGGGACGACCGCCCTTCACGCCGCGCTCGAGGCGTTCGGCGTCGGCGAGGGCGACGCGGTCGTCACCTCTCCGTTCTCGTTCGTCGCGAGTGCGAACGCGATCCGGCTTACGGGGGCGACGCCAGTCTTCGCGGATATCGACCCCGACACGTACACGCTCGATCCGACTGCTGTCGAGCGCGTGCTGGCGGAACGCGACGACATCGTCGGCCTCCTGCCGGTTCACCTCTACGGCCTGCCGGCGCGGATGCCGGCGCTGTGCGATCTCGCCGAAGAACACGACCTCTTCGTCCTCGAAGACGCCTGTCAGGCCCACGGCGCGACGGTCGACGGCAAGCGCGTCGGCGGGCTCGGCGACGCCGCCTGCTTCTCGTTCTATCCGACGAAGAACATGACGACCGGCGAGGGCGGCATCGTCACGACCGATCGCGAAGACGTTGCCGAGAGCGTTAGACAGTACGTCAACCACGGCCGGGCCCCCGGAGAAACCGGCGGCTACGACCACGTTTCCCTCGGTCACAACTACCGGATGACGAGCCTGGCCGCCGCCATCGGCCGCGTCCAACTCCAGCGCCTGCTCGAGTTCAACGAGGCGCGCCGGGAACACGCCGCCTCCTACGACGACCAGTTTGCGGAGCTGCCGCTCGAGACGCCGACGGTGCCGGAGGGGTACGGCCACGTCTATCACCAGTATACGGTACGGACCGAGGATCCGGCCGAGCGGGACGCGCTCGCGGACGCGCTTGCGGAGCGCAACGTCGACTCGGCGATCTACTACGATCCGCCGATCCACCGCCAGCCGGCCTACGAGACGGTGAGTACGGCTGCCGCGTCGCTGCCCGAGGCGGAGCGAGCGGCCGAGACCGTTCTCTCACTGCCGGTCCACCCGAGTCTCTCCGAGCGCGAGCGCCGAACCGTCGTCGAAGCCGTCCACGATCACTTCAATCTATGAGTACGGAAGGAACGCGATCTCCATCGACACGACCGATCCGGGTCGGCGTCATCGGCGTCGGCTCCATGGGGAAGAATCACGCGCGCGTCTACAACGAATTGCCCGGCGTCGAACTCGTCGGCGTCGCCGACCACGACGCGAGCGTCGCAAAGCAGGTCGCCGCGGAGTACGGCACGGCGGCGCTCGACAGCGAGACGCTGTGCCGGCGCTGTGATGCCGTCACGGTCGCCGTGCCGACCCAGGTCCATTACGAGACGGTATCGACCTGTCTCGACGCCGGCGTGCACGTGCTGGTCGAAAAACCGATCGCCAGAACCGTCGAGGAGGGCCGTGCGCTGGCCGAACAGGCGCGAGACGCGGGACTCGTCCTGCAGGTCGGCCACATCGAGCGATTCAACCCGGCCGTCCAGACGGTGATGGAACTCATCGAGGACCTGGACGTCATCGGTCTCGAAGCCGAGCGCCTCGGCCCGCCGGTCGACCGGACGACCCGCGCAAACGTCGTTTTCGACCTGATGGTCCACGACGTCGACATCGTCGGCTCGATCCTCGACGACCGGCCCACCTCGGTCAACGCCATCGGCACCGACGACGGCCAGTACGCGACCGCGACGATGGCCTACGACGACGTGGTCGCCTCGCTGACCGCGAGCCGCGTCACCCAGAAGAAGGTGCGCAAACTCACCGTCACGGCCCGCGAGTGTCTCGTCGAAGTCGACTACCTGGAGCAGTCCGTCCTGATTCACCGCGACTCCTACCCCGAATACCTCACCGACGACGGGCCGAACCGCTACCGCCACGAGAGCGTCGTCGAAAACGCCCGCGTCGACAACGGCGAACCGCTGCGCCACGAACTCGAGTCCTTCGTCAACGCGGTTCGAACCGGCGTCGAACCGGCAGTTACGGCCGAAGACGGCGTCAAAGCGCTTCGGACGGTCCAGACGATCGAGTCGCTCGTCTCGGGGGAGACCCCGCGCCGAGAACAGGAGGTGGAAGCCTGATGCAGACGGGCGACGCGCCTGAACAACCGGAATCGGTCCGGAAGACGGCACTCTACGGCACGGCTGTCCCAGCCGACCGTCAACGAGAGCGCCTTACCGACGGAGACGTTCCCGTCGCCGTCTACGGGCTCGGGAAGATGGGCCTTCCGCTCGCAGCCGTCTACGCCGAAACAGCCGGCAACGTGACCGGCGTCGACATCGACCCCGCCGTCGTCGAGACGGTGACCGCCGGCGAGAGCCACGTCGTCGGCGAACCCGACCTCGCCGAACTCGTCGCCGAACAGGTCCGGCAGGGACGGCTCGACGCCACGACCGACGGCCCCGCTGCCGCCGCCGAGGCCCGAGTTCACGTCATCATCGTCCCGACGCTGCTAGACGAGGAGAACGAGCCGAATCTGACGACGGTCGAGTCCGTCGCCGCGGACATCGCGGCCGGCCTCTCTCCCGGCGACCTGGTCATCGCCGAGTCGACCCTCCCGCCGGGAACCTGCCGGGACGTACTTCAGCCGTTCCTGGCGGCCGAAAGCGGACTCGATCCCGAGGAGTTCGGCCTCGCGTTCTGTCCCGAGCGGACCTCCTCCGGAACCGCGCTGCGGGATATCCGCGGCCAGTATCCGAAGGTCGTCGGCGGCACCGACGACGAGAGCACCCGCGCCGCGGCGCTCGTCTACGACGAACTCTCGGCCAACGACGTGCACCCGGTCGCCGACGCGACGACCGCGGAGGCCGTCAAGGTGTTCGAGGGGATCTACCGCGACGTGAACATCGCGCTGGCGAACGAACTCGGCCGGCTCGCGGACGACCTCGGCATCTCGGTTCGCGAGGCCATCGAGACGGCCAACGACCTGCCGATGTGCCAGCTCCACGACCCCGGTCCCGGCGTCGGCGGCCACTGCATTCCCTACTACCCGCACTTCCTGCTCTCGCAGATGGACGAGCCGATGGCCCTCACGCGGACGGCGCGAGCGGTCAACGAGTCCATGCCCTCGGTCGTCGTCGACCGACTCGACCGCGAACTCGCGGCCGTCGGCACCGATCTGGACGGTGCATCGATCGCCGTTCTCGGAATTACCTACCGTCCCGGCGTCGAGGAAACGCGGGCCTCGCCCGCGCTGGGGGTTATCGACGAGCTTCAGGAACGCGGTGCCGACGTTGCGGGCGTCGATCCCCTGGTCGACCCCGCCGACTACGGCGCGCGACCCCTTTCGATCGACGAGTTCGAATCGTCGGCAGTCGACGGCGCGGTCGTCGTCACTCCCCACGACGAGTTCGGCCGCATCGACTGGGACGCCGCGGAGCCGATGGTGGTCGTCGACGGCCGGGACGCAACCGAACTCGAGGAGACGACACACCGCGTGTACACGCTTGCGGGGTCGCGACGCGGCCGGCCGCCGCGGCCCGGCGCTCGAAGCGCCAGCAGTGAGGGTGACGCCAACCCGACGGACGCCGTCAGCGAGGAGAGCGACGGTCGGCGGCTGAGCGAGGACGCCGGCGGCGACTCGCCGAACGAATCAGCGGCGAACCGAACGGATGGTGGGACCGATGTACAGGGGTAAATCGATCGGCGTCGTCGTCACGGCCTACAAGGAGTCGGCGTTCGTCGATCGGGTGATCGAGACGGTGCCGTCGTACGTCGATCGGATCTACGCCGTCGACGACGCCTCGCCGGACGATAGCTGGGCGGTGATTCAGCGGGCTGCAGCCCGCGTCAACGCCGAAAGCGAGCCGGAGCGAGCTGCCGCCGACGGAGGTGACGGTCGCCGCGTCGTTCCGGTCCGCCACGACGAGAATCGTGGCTACGGCGCGGCGGTCAAGACGGGATACGAGCGCGCCGCACGCGACGGGATCGACGTCGTCGCCGTCATGAACGGGGACGGCCAGATGGATCCGACGATCCTCGAGCGGATCATCGATCCCGTCGTCGACGGCGAGGCCGACTACGCGAAGGGGAATCGGCTGCTGTACGCCGAGGACCGCGAAGGAATGTCGACGTTCCGGTTCGTCGGTAACGCGCTTCTCTCCGGACTCTCGAAGTTCGCTTCGGGCTACTGGACGATCAGCGACCCCCAGAACGGCTACACCGCCATCTCGCGCGAGGCCATCGACGAACTCGACCTGGACGCGATCACGGACCAGTACGGGTTTCTCAATCACCTCCTCACGCACCTCAGCGTCAACGACTGCCGCGTCGCCGACGTGTCGATGTCGGCGCTCTACGGCGACGAGGAAAGCAGCATCAGGTACGCCCCGTTCGTTCGGTTCGTCTCGCTGCTCCTCTTACGGAGCTTCTACTGGCGGCTCAAACGCCAGTACGTGATCGAGCGCTTTCACCCCGCCGTCCTGTTCTACGCGGCTGGAACGGCCGGACTCGCCGTCGGGAGCGGCGGCCTCGCCGGTTCGATCGTTCAGGCTGCACGCGGCAGGGACGGGTTCACGGGCGCGCTCGCATCCGTTCTCGCAGTACTGGTCGGCGTCGTCTCCCTCGGCGTCGCGATCTCGATGGACGCAGCGGAGAACGAATCGCTCCAACGAACCCGGTACGAGGACAGTACCGACCGCGAACGAGCCGCCCTCGAGCAGCCGGCCGAGCCGAACCGGACCGACTCGCCCGAGTAGCCTGTTTTTCCGTCTCCCGCTCACCGTACCGCCGATCGCGGGCGCAACACCGCGCGCGCCGGTGAGTCGAGTGCAGCGAGATCCCCGCGGGCCTCGGCGACCGCGACGAGTAGATCGGTCAGGTTCACGAGATCACCAACGTACGCCTGCCGGCGGCGCTGCCAGCGGTCGGTGGCGTCCGTCCGCACGAGTTCGACCGCCCGGTCGCAGAGTGCGGCGTAGTCGTCGAACTGCTCGGCCAGACCCGCGCGTTCGAGTTCGCTGAACTCGCCGTACTCGTGGTCGTCGGTTCCCTGGTAGCGAAGCGCCGGCGTCCCGAGCAAGCCGGCCTCGTTGACCATCGTGCCCGTATCGGCGACGAGCAGGTCGGCTCCCGCCATCGCGTCGTGGATCAACGCCGGATGGAGGTCGTAGGGTCTGGCCGGCAGGTCGCCGAAGTCCATCGTTCCGCTCTCGTCCGAGACGAAGACGGTCGCGTGCTCGCTCAGCCGTTCGAGGAGATCGCGTCGCTGGTCCCGCGAGAAGCCCTCAATGTTGGCATCGTGGAGCGCGTCCATCGCGTTGAAGCGAACGAGCGCGTACGACTCGTCCGGATCGAGCGCGAGGAACTCGTGAATCGCTCGATCCGCCTCGAAGACGTCGGGGTGGAGATACGCGCACTCCTTGAACCCGTCGAAGGTGTAGTGGTCGTCGCCGAGGTCGCGACGGGTGACTTCCGGCGACAGGATGCAGTCGGCGAACGGTCGGGAGACGGTGTGATTGAAGTCGCCCGGTTCGTCGTCCAGCACGAGGACGACGGGCGTTCGGGTGACGGTTCCCGCCAGCGCGGCGTACGGGCCACGACCGAAGACGACATCGGGATCGAACCGCCTCGCCTCCCAGACGATCCGGCCGAACTGCTCGCCCAGCTCGCGAGCGAGTTGCGGTTTCGATGGTGCGCGCGTCTCGTGGGTCCCGTACCGCCGGTAGGGCAGCCCGAAGAACTCGAGTAGGTCGGTCGTACAGGCGTACTCCCGGGTCAGAACGAGCACCTCGTGACCCGCCTCCGCGAGGTGATCGACGGCGTGCCGATACAGATGCACGTGCGCGGGAGTGTTGGCAAAGACGAGAACTCGCATCGCCCACAGCTAGACGCTTCGGCTGCTTTGTAATCGTACACGTACAGTAGCACGTGTAAAACACCCATAATCGGTATATTCACTCCCGTCTGACCGTTCAGAAAAGGTTCTGGATAACAAAACGCCGCCGGTGAGAGACACCGATACCGAGATGCACGTGCTCACGCTGACGACGAACGCCGATGCGCCGTTTTTGACCGAGCAGATGCGTGCACTCGAACGGCGCGGCGTCACCTTCTCGACGCTATCGGTGTCGGGAACGGTCGACGGCGAAACGTCGCGAAGCCCGCTCGAGTACCTCAAGTTCTTCCCCTCGGTACTCCGCGAGGCCGGCAACGGCTACGACCTGATCCATGCCCACTACGGCCTGACGGCACCGATGGCGCTCGCACAGGTTCGCAAACCCGTCATCCTCTCGCTGTGGGGCTCCGATATTTACGGCCCCGTCGAACCGGTGAGCCGAGCCTGCGCGCCGCTGTGTGATGAACTCGTGGTCATGTCAGAAGAGATGCGGACGTACCTGGACCGGGACTGCACCGTGATCCCCGACGGCGTCGATCTCGAGAAGTTCCGGCCGAGCCCGCAACGTCGCGCCCGCGAGACGGTCGACTGGGACGACGACGCTCACCACGTCCTCTTTCCCTACACGCCCGAGCGCGAGGTGAAGAACTACCCGCGAGCACGGCGGATCGTCAACGCGGTCAACGGTCTGGTCGACCGCCCGGTACGATTGCACACGGTTTACGACGCCGACCACGACGAGATCCCCGACTACATGAACGCCGCCGACGCCCTGCTTTTGACCTCGCACAGCGAGGGCTCGCCGAACTCGGTAAAGGAGGCGATGGCCTGCAATCTGCCCGTCGTCGCGGTCGATGTCGGCGACGTTCGAGAGCGACTCGAGGACGTCTCACCGTCCTGTGTCGCAACGAGCGACGAAGCGTTGATCGACGGCCTCCGAGACACCCTCGAACGCGGCGATCGATCGAACGGCAGGGAGGCCGCACAGGAGATTAGCGTCGATCGGACGGCGGAGCGCTGGCTCGACGTGTACGAACAGGTCGCGTACGGGAGCTACTGAACTCGAGTCCCGTTCGATCGCGTGGCGCGCGTGCAACCGGCGTCGAGTAACGAACGCCTCTCGTCTTCACCATTCGTGCCGCGGCACGTTCGAGTCAAACCGGGGCAGTCATGCCCCTGGAACAGACGGAACGGTGACAGCTACACACCGATACCGCTCCGCTCGCCTCCCGCTCACCTCCCGCCTCACCGACGCGTCGTTCGATACCACTCGATCGCCGCCGGCAAGTGCGCCTCGAGCGGCTGATACTCGTATCCGAGTTCATCTTTGGCCTTGCGCGAACTGTAGAACAGCCGTTCGGTCGCGAGCCGCGCCATCTTTCGGTCGAACGGAAACACGTGCTGTTCCGTGACCGTTCCCACGACTTCCGCGACCGGCCCGGCCGCGTGAATTGCCGCCGCCGGCACCTGCACGCGCGCCGGTGAGCCGTCCCCGGAGTCCGCGATCCGCTCGATCGCCTGCTCGTAGGTGAGGTTCTCGCCGCCGAGGATGTAGTGCTCGCCCGACTCGCCGCGTTCGTACGCCGCCAGCAGGCCGCCGACCACGTCGTCGCGGCCGACGATGCTCAGTCCGCCCGGCAGGTAGGCCGGCATCGTCGGCTCGAGCCCCATCGAGAGCAACTGCGCGGTGAACTCGTCGTCGCCCGGTCCGAAGACCGATGTCGGATGGACGGTTACGGCGTCGCCGCCCTCGGCGGCGTACCTGTCGACAAACTGCTCTGCAGTCGCCTTCGAGCGCTGGTAGGCACCGATCGGTTCGACGAGGTCCGTCTCGGTCGCGAGTTCACCGGGCTGGTCCGGGCGGCGGGTGCCGGCGGTGCTGGTGAAGATCAGCCGGCCGGTGTCGGCGTCGCGGCAGGCGTCGAGGAGAGTGCCGGTTCCCTCGCGATTGACGCGTTCGACCGTTTCGGGGGACGCGCTCCAGAGGCCGACGCCAGCGAGGTGGAAGACGGCGTCGGCGCCGTCGACGAGTTCGCGGAGCGTGGGTCGATCGAAGAGGTCGCCGACGTACCAGTCGACGCCGTCGCGGATGGTCCGTTTGCGATCGGAGGTGGGGCGACAGAGGCCGCGGACGGTCCAGCCGTCGGCGAGGAGCCGGTTGCAGAGCGCGGTGCCGAGAAAGCCGGTTGCGCCGGTGACGGCGGCGGTGGGGGTGGCAGTGTCGGTTTTGGATGTCGTGTCAGTCGTGGTGGTGCCAGTACCGGTGTCGGTGCTGGTGCCTGATTCCCTCTCTCGTTTGGTCCCGGCCGCAGACCCGTCAGCATCCGACTCTGCCTTCGATTCCGCCATCAGTGCCCACCTCGCGCGTCGAGCTGTGGCGGGACGGCGTCCCCGCCGACCGCAGCGTAGAGGCGGTACGCGGCCGAGACGGCGGGGTGCGTTGCGTCCGACGGCGGCAGCGACGCGCCGTCGAGTCGCTTCCGGAGCGTTGCGAGGTGCTGTTCGAAGTCGACGCCGCTGGCGTCCGCTGTGGGTCCGACCGGTGTGACGCGAACCGTCGATAGCTCGCTGGCGCTGTCCGCCGTCCCCATCGCCTCGAGTTCAGCTGCGCGCGTCCGATCGGCGGTGCTCGACCGGCCGAGCAGCGATTCGCCGAGGGTGTCGACGGCGGGCGTCGGACCGGCAAACAGGGTGTTCGCCGCGTAGGGGGACTCGCCGTAGGCCGTCGTCGCATCGAGGAGGGAGCCGCGGGGATCGATCGCGCGGGTTGCTGCAACGGCGGTTGCCGCGGCGTCGGTGACGGCGTCGACCAGCCGCGCGAGCGTTCGCCGTCCGCCAGCGAACGCCCCGGCGTCGGTCGGTCGAAGCGTCGGAACGGTGATCACGGCGCTTTCTCGGAGGCGCACGGGAACCGATACCGCGACAGCGTGGTCGTCGTTCGTGAGGACGTATCGCTCCCGCTCGAGGTCGTCGTCGCTACAATCGACGAGTTCAGCGCCGGTGCGTGCCACCAGCGACGGATAGCCGAGGTAGTCAGTCGTGCGCTCGAACGCGATGGCCGCTGAACTCGTGCCGGCGACGGCGAGTTCGGCGTCCGTCCGGTCGTCGAGGAGGGAGAGGGTTGCGCCGACGAGGGCGGGATCGGTCACCATGCCGGTGGAGGGGTGGAACGGGTAGTGCGCGTCGGGAACGAGAGTGATTCGCTCCGGGTCGGCGGTCGAAAGCTCGTCGAGGGTCGGCGAGAGAACGTCCTCGACGGACGGCTCGTAGGCGGCCATCCGTGCGTCGATATCGGGGTTCCAGCGTCGAGTGGGCGCGTCATTGCCGTTTCCGCTGTGACCGCTGCGTAGGTCGCGTGGTTCGGTACCGTCGGTGGTATCGATGTCATCGTCGATCCTTTCGCCGGCCTCGATGACCGTTCCGCGGACGACCGGCGCGCCCGTCATCGCGTCACCTCCATCGTTTCGAGTTCGGTGTCGTCTCCCGCGGCGGCCAGTTCGTAGGCGGTTTCGGCCAGTTCGAGACTCCGCTTGCCGTCTTGGCCGTCGACCGGCGGCCGGTCGCCGTTGCGAATCGCGTCACAGAACGCCGAAAGCGCCTCGTAGTGGGCCTGCAGGTAGAACGTGGGGCCGAAGACGTCGGACTCGGAGCCGGTGACTCTGCTCGCGACGTTCGAGAGCGCGGATTTGGCTGCGCTCGCGTAGAAGTTTCCGGGGAGGTGGTCCTGGTTGCTGATCGTCCCGGTGACGCCCTCGAGTCGGAGACGCGTGTTCACTTCGGGAAGCTGTTCCCACTGATAGGAGCCGCAGTGGAGCGTGATCGTCGTCTCCGTCTCGGGTGCGCGCAGGAGGACCGTCGCCGCGTCCTCGACGGGGATGTCGAGCGTCGTACCGGTCGTGGCGTCGCGGACTTCGAGGTCGCCGAAGAGCCACTCGAGCACGTCGAAGCAGTGGATGCCGAGTTCGAGCAGCGAGCCGCCGCCGGCCGCGTCGGCGTCGAGCGGCCACGAGGGTGGCGCGTGTTCGACGGGCGGACGGCCGAGCGGGCCGTCGTTGAGCCGCGTAATCGAGGCGTACGGAACGTGGCCGACGGTACCGTCCTCGTATTCGGATTTGACGCCGATCATGTCCGGCTGGTAGCGAAGCGTGTGGTCGACGCCGACGGCGATGCCGGCCTTGCGGGCCGTTTCGAGCAAGCGGTCGGCTTCCTCAGTTGAGCGCGCAAGCGGTTTTTCGACGAACACGTCGATGTCGTTCTCGGCGGCTCGTTCGACCGCGTCAGCGTGGAGAAACGGCGGTAGCGCGACGACGGCCGCGTCGAGTTCTTCCGCGTCGAGCAGGGTCGTATAGTCGTCGTACGTGCGCGCGACGCCGGCGCGTTCGGCCCGGTTGCGGTTCTCGGGCATTGCGTCGGCGGCGGCACGAACGTCGACCGCGGCCATCGAAAGAGCGGATTTCAGGTGAACCATGCCGATATTGCCGACGCCGAGCACGCCGAGCGCGAGGCCGCTCGAGCCGGATAATCGACTGCGGATTGCAGAGCACATCTACGCAAGAACGGGCCGTGGGTGGGCTTTGTTATCGCCGTCGTACACGCGTCAGTCGTCGCTCGTCCGCCCACCGTCGACGGCGATGGCCCCACCGTCGACGCCGCGGGCGACGGCCACTCGTCGCGCAACGTCGCCCATCGTTTCGACCGTCAGATCGGTCTCCGCCCGCCGTCGATCGAGGTACTCGAGAATCGCCCGCATGCGCCGGTCGTCGCGACGGTGCGTGAGGTTGTTCGGGTGCAGCCACATGTGGAAGATGCCGTCGCTACCGACGGCCTCCTCGATCCCTCGCCTGGCCTGGACGACCATCGGATCCTGCCAGATCGACTCCGCAACCGTCCGCGCCGGCCCTTCGAAGCCGAAGAGAAACAGCGAGGCCGGCACGTTCACCAATCCGAACTCGTCTCTGTACGGCTCGACCAGCATCGTCTGATCCCGAACCGTCGAATCGAAGAGCCCGCGCACGCCGTCGTGCGTCGGCGACCGCCCTCTGTACGCGCTGATTCCGAACTCGGCGAGCACGTCCCGGTGGCCGATATTGTTGCGCGGATAGATGAACGAGTCGACGGGCTGACCCCACGCATCCGCGATCTCGAGACTCCGTTCGAGTTCAGCGACGGCGAGGTCGCGGTCGGTCTCCGGGCGGCCGAAGAGGACGTGCGAAAACGAGTGGCTGGCGAACTCGTGGTCGACGTCGGCGGTCAGTAGGGCATCGACGAGATCAGGGCCGAATCGGAGGTCGGGACGGTCGTTCCAGTCGGTTTGCTCGTATTCGAACCAGTCCTCGGGGGCGGGGTGGTCCGCGTGGACGCGGTCGCAGTCTTCGAGCATGAGATGGCCGACGACGGCCCAGGTGGCCGGAATCTTGTACTCGTCGAAGAGGTCGAGCATGGTCGACCAGCCGCGGCGGCCGGCTTCGAGTCGGTCGGCGGGCGGTGTTTCGAAATCGTGAAAGCCCCAGCCGAGTTCGGCATCGAGCGAACAAACGACGCTACCCATCGTTCCCACCACGCGGTCGTAGCATACTCGTGGCGGATTTGATCTGCCGGTTTTGTTATTGGTCCCTTTGGGTGTGCAGGCGCGCGACCGCAAACGGTATGCGGAGCAAACAATCACGCCGTTGCTGGGAGGACGAAGTAACGTGACCGAACAACGGTCGTTTCGGCTGATCAGTCCGTGAACGTTGTCTATAACAAAGCGATCATGCCGACACCTCCACGACAGCAGGTTTCTCGACAATCATGAGCGGATCTACTCACCGGACCGGACGAGCGTTCGTCCTCGGCTTAGACGGCGTGCCGTGGCGGTTGATCGAACAGTGGTGCGACGAGGGGGTGCTCCCCAACTTCGCCCGACTTCGAGACGAGGGCGCGTCCGGGACCCTCGAGAGCACGCGTCCACCGACGACGCCACTCGCGTGGCCATCGATCGCGACCGGCGTCTGGCCGGACAAACACGGAATCTACGGCTTCCAGAACCTCTCTAGAACCTACACCCACGAGATGTACACCAGCCACGACGTGACCCAACCCACCCTCTGGGATCTCCTCTCTCCCGCCCACGTCGGCAACGTCCCGATGACCTATCCCGCGCGTGAACTCGACGAGGACGGCACGATGGTCACCGGAATGATGACGCCCTCGACCGACCAGGACTTCACCCACCCGCCCGACCTCCAGGCCGAGATCGAGTCTCGGGTGCCCGACTACGAGATCAGTCTCGACTACCCCGAGTACGCCGACCGACTCGACGACTTCGAGGTCGCCGTCGACGAGATGCTGGCCAACCGCCGCGAGGTCATGGACATCCAATTTGATCGGGCGGGCGCTGATTGGCGGCTGTTCTTCTTCGTCTACACCGCCCCCGACCGGTTCCAGCACCTCATCTGGGACATGGACCGGCTCCTCGATCACTACCGCAAACTCGACGCCATCCTCGGCGACGTGATCGAGTTCACCGATCGCCACGACGCCGATCTCTACGTCGTCTCCGATCACGGGTTCGGCTCGATCGACGAGCTGGTCTACATCAACCACGTGCTGGAACGAGAGGGCTATCTCGCCAGACGCGAGGACGAGGGCACGCGGGGCGCGCTCGCGAGTCTCGGCATCTCTCGCGACCGGATCACCGACGTGCTGGCGCGGGTCGGCATCTCCGAAGAACTGCTCGTCTCGACGCTCCCCCGGACGCTCGTCGACTCGGTCGCCGAACAGATTCCCGGTGATCACGCCCTCTACGACGTCAACTACGAGGAGACGACCGCGTTCGTTCACGGTGCCGGCAACTGCTACGTCAACGACACCGACCGCTTCGAACACGGCATCGTCCCGCCGTCGGAGATCGACCGCGTCAAAACGGAACTCGTCGAACTCTTCGAGTCCGTCACGGACGAACAGGGGGATCGCGTGCTCACCATCGCCGACGGCGACGAACTCTTCCCGACCGACGATGGCTCGCCGGATCTCGTCGTCAACGGCGTCGACGGCTACGACTGCCGGAACGCGATCACCGACCAGCTGTTCGGCGATACCGGGACGTACGCGGCCAGCCACCGGAGCGAGGGAATTATCCTCTGTCGGGGACCGTCGATCGAACCCGGAGCAACCCTTCGCGGTGCCCGCGTCGTCGACGTTGCGCCGACGCTGCTCCACGGTATCGGCGAACCGGTCCCGAAGAACGTCGACGGGCGCGTCCTCTTCGACGCGTTCGATTCGGCGGCGACGCCCTCGCAGACGAAAGTGGAGCGCGCTCCCGTTACACAACCCGAAAACGGGGACGAAGAGGGCGTTGACGAGGACTTTACGGAGGTCGAAGACCGGCTGAAGGGCCTCGGCTACATGGAGTGATCGCCCGCCGGGTCGTCGCTTCGGCCGCTCCGCTCTCGTCTCGATAGTGACCGGTCCAACGCTTGCAAGCACAGCGGCTACCGTTCTCGCGACCAACCACCCACTATGGTCGACGACGACCTCGAACTCGAACGCGATCTCGGTGAGGCAACGATCGTCTACGACGAACCCGACGAGGGAACGGTCCGAAAGACCGTCCCGAACGAACACGTCGCCTACTTCCAGGACCACTGGATCATCAAGACCGACGAGGACGACGAGGGCAACGATATCGTCCGGCGAATCCCGTTCCGACGAGTTCACTACGTCGAACGCTCCGTCGAGGAGTTCCAGTCGGAGGTCAAGACACTGGCCGATCAGGTACAGTCGGTCGCCTCGTCGCTCCGGACGAAGATCCCGGTCGGCGGGGAGTCGAGGAGCCGGGGCGGGAAAACGGCGGACCGAAGCGAGACCGACGAGGAGGTTCACCCGATCGAAATCACGCCCGGACGGGCGGACGAGTCCGATGCGGACGCGGATACGGATGCGGATACAGATGCGGATCGAGACGCGGACGCCGATTCCGACACCGACAGCTAAGCAGATCGCCGACTCGAATTCCGCCACCCTCGCGGAAAATCGCCGTTCACGGCTCGGCTCGTCACTTCTTATCGCCCCAGCCGAACCCGGTGAAGGCCGGTCTTCATCGTCTTCCAGACCGGATACGCCGCGTTGTAGACGCTCGCCGGCGCGTTTCTCGCGCCCGCGCGAAGCACTCTATGTGACAGCGGCGGCCCAGAGTCGGAGACGAGTTCATCCAGGTTCGCCGTCTCGAGCCATGCGAAGAACTCGCGTTCGGCGGCCGATTCGGGCTCGCGGTCCGTCTCGCGAACGCGCTCGCGGATATCTTCCCACATGTAGCGTTCGTCTTGTCCGAGCACCCACGTCCCTCGCTCGAGATCGCGCCGGAGGTCGCGGTACTCCGCGTCGGTGAACGGGTAGCCGTGAGCCTGCGGGTCGAGCCCCGAGAGGCGGAGGCCGACGGCGGTCCGATAGCACTTTTCGCACCGGCCGCAGTTACCGTCCAGTCGCGTGTTGCAGGTCTGGAGTTCGAGATCCGGGGCCTCGCGCTCGACGTAGTCGGCGATCAGATCGAGGCGCTCCTGGCGGGTGCGGTCGTACGCGTCGTGGTGACACTGCGTGCCGGTCCAGCGGACGTGATTGTCGATGTCGGGCCGCGAGCCCCATTCGAGGTCGATGCCGTCCCAGTGGGTCGCGGCGACGTACAGGTCATCGATGTCGCGGGTGTACGCCATCGGCGCGCAGAGGCCGAGCAGGCCGAGACCGTGGCCGACCGAGCTGTACCAGCCGCCGTCGACGTAGCGTTTGTAGTGAGCGAGAAGCATTGCGTGGTCGAGCGCCGACAGGGCGTTCGTCTCGAGGAACGCCGTGTCGAGGTCGCGCTCGTCAGCGAACGCCGAGACGCGCTCTCGCAGCGTCGCCCAGTCCTCGTCGTCGGCCGGGTCCGGCGTGATCGTCCAGCCGCGGAGGCTGACGAGCGTGGGCGCTTCCTCGCGGTGGCGGACGTACGAACAGGTCGAGTCGACGCCGCCGGTGAAGAGAAGCGCGCTGTCGCTGCCGTCGTCGTTGTTGTGAGTGCTGCCGTCGTCGGTGCCGGTTCCAGGAGCGTCGTCGGAACCGTCGGAGCGCTGGCCATCGCCATTGCCAGCGTCATCGCCATCGTGAACTCGACGGGCGTACAGCTCGCCACCCTCGAGAAAGTCGTGCATTCGACACAGCGACTCCTGAACCGCCGCAAGCGCGTGCGCGAACGACCCGTCGACCGTCTCGACGTACACGTCCGCACCGTTCGCCCAGGCGACGGGACACACCTGTGCGAGGATCGGAATCACGAGAATCCCGTCCGGAACGGATTCGATCGAACGGTCGTAGTTGACGGTGATCGGCTTCCCGGTGAAAAAGCGCTGGAGATCGGACGACGGGTGCACCTCGCACGCGAGCGTCGACCCGGAGACGGTCGGCCGGTCGAGAGTGATCGATGACATAGCTGAACTCGTTGTCCCGAGGACTACGGAGGGCTACAAAAACCATCAGAACCGTTGATCAGTCGGGGACGATGAAATCGATCCATAGCCGACCCTCCGCTGTTCGACAACGACGCCGTACACGATACAACGTCGCCCTTCAACGGCCGTGGCTGTCGAACGGGTTCCAGCGCAGTCCCCCGAGTTCAGCGTGTACGACGACCGTACCGGTTACGCGATGACTCCGGATGGTGGCTGGAGAGTCGCCAGGAAACGCCGTGTCGACGACTGTCAAACCCGTTCGTTTTTCCTGCATTCACACCCTGTCTGATAGGTTCCCTATAACAAACGCCCCATTCGACGAGGCTTCGAGCAAGCAATGTGTCCAATCAGTTGGCTGCATCGTGGAGGTCTGAGACGATGAACCGATCAGTGCTCAACGTGACGTACGCGGTCGGCTTTTTCGCTCTCGCTGCGGGACTCCTCGTCGCGAGGGCGAATCCAGCAACGGCGTACGAACCGTCGCTGTTTACCGCAACGCCGACGGCCGTCTGGGTCGGATTCGGGATCGCACTCTCGATCGCACTCGTCACGGCGCTCGCCTGCCGCGGCCGCCAGCAAGCGATCGGGATCGCACTCGGTGCGACGACGGTAACGTCGATCGTGAGCCTGCCGCTGATTCGGAACTACCGCTTTGCCGGGATGGGTGACGCGCTGACCCACCTCGGGTGGACGCGGGACATCGTCAGCGGCAACTTACAGCCCCACGAGCTGTTCTATCCCGGATTGCACTCGCTCGCATCCGTCTTGCACTTCGTCGCCGGCGTCCCCATCGAGCGGGCCCTGTTGCTCACTGTCGTCGTCCTGTTCGTTCCGTTCCTGGTGTTCGTGCCGCTCGTCGTCCGCGACATCTCCGGCAACGGGCTCGCGGTCGGCGTCGCCGCGATCGTCTCGTGGATGGTCCTACCGATCAACAACATCGCGACGCACATGGGCGTGCACACGAACTCGAACGCGCTGTTTCTCGTTCCGGTCGTGTTGTTCGCCTTCGTCGCGTACCTTCACCGCCGGTCGACGGTCGAGCGGCTGCCGCTCGGACTCTCGCCGTTCAGTGCCTTGCTATATCTCACCGGGATCGCACTCTTGCTCGTGCACCCGCAGCAGATGATCAATGTCGTCGTCCTGGTTGGGACCGTCGCGGGCGTGCAGTACCTCGCGCGCTGGCGGTACAGCGATCATCCGATGCTCGACCACCCGACGGCCTACACGCACGCGATCGTCCTCGGCGTCATCTTTGCGGCCTGGGCGTTGGCGAACGAGCGGTTCCAGAGCGCGCTGTCCGGGCTGGTCACCGGGATGTTGTCAGCGGATATCAGCGGCGGACAGACGGTCAACCAACGCGGGGCGTCGCTTACCGAGATCGGTGGCAGCCTCGGCGAGTTGTTCGTTCGGATGTTCCTCAATGCGGCCGTGATCGGACTGCTCGTCGCGCTCTTCGTGCTAGTCATGTGGCTCGGCTGGACGAAAGTCGACCGCGAGACCTCGGCGTTCGTCACCTACTTCGCGATCGCGCTCTTCCCGCTCGGCGGCATTTTCCTGCTTTACTTCGTCGGGACGCCGACGATGGCCTTCCGACAGGTCGGGTTCATCTACGTCGTCCTGACGATCCTCGCGGGTGTCGCGATCGCTCAGGGTATCGGCGGGCTCTCACGGTACTTCACGAGGCCCGGAGCGAACACGGTCGCCGCCGTCGCCCTCGGCGCGTGTCTCGTCCTCGGGCTGGGGACCATCTACGCATCACCGTTGATCTTCAGTCCGAATCAGCACGTGACCGACCAGCAGTACAGCGGCTACGAGACGAGTTTCGACCACGGCGTCGATGACCAGCCGTACGCCGGGCTCGGATACGATCCCTACCGGTACGACCACGGTATCTACGGCCTCGAACGTGAGGCACCGCTGACGAGCGCCGGCACCGCGAGCGGCGAAGTCGATCCCGACGAGTTCGAGGCGGGCAACTACACGGGCGCGTATCGTGGATCCGACTACTACTTCGCCGTCACGGAATACGACGTGACGAGGGAGATCGAGGTCTATCAGGAACTACACCACAGCGAGGACGCATTGAATGATGTCTCGCAGCAACCGGGCGTGAACAAGGTGGTCTCTAACGAGGAGTTCGAGCTGTACGCGGTCGAGTCGACGAACGCGTCTGACGGGGCCACCGTCTAGGGCACCGGTCTCGAACCGATTTCTCCGACCGGTCTCGGCTCACGACTGACACGGACTCCTGTCAGTCAGCTCCGGCGCATCCGCGACCGCTCTTGCAAGTGCGTCGGAAAGCGGTACCACGGACTGGCTGAACTCTCGCCGCGACGGCGCGGGTAATTACGGACTGTCCACTGTTTCAGCACGGATCTGCCGACCAACTGTGACGAGTTAGCACACTGATCAGCAGACGGAAAACAGGCCGTATAGCTCCTTAAAACGCGAGTAAGAACGTATTGACTCGGAAAGCCCCTGTTGTGAGAACCGTTTTCACCGTTCATCGTTCGTATCTTCGTGAACGAGACGGGCTACATTGTGAGCGAAACCGTAGTGTTACAAAGAATCTCTATAAATTTAATCTTCGGATCCAAAGAAAGGTTTATGGGCATAAGGTGTTGTTACGGAATTGTATGGCGCAGCATTCCCGTACGTCCGAAACGGAGACGACTCCGAACAACGGCTGTAATTCCGGCTTAACACGCCGCAACTACGTCCAATCGGTCGCGGCGGTCGCGGCCGCAGCGACGACGCTCGGTGCAGCCGGGACGGCAGCGGGCCAATCGGACTACGAACGTATCGACGCCGAAGGGCAGACGATCACGGTCGAGTCCGGTGACACGTGGGAGAACAAACTCATCGACATGACCACCGGCCAGGATATCGTCATTACCGCGCAGGGTAGTGACTGGACGATCCGAAACATCGGATTTACCGGCAAAAATACCTCCGGAACCGGCTCCGCTACCTTCGGTATCTCCGACTCCGGCGGCGAAAGTTCGATCGAGAACGTCTACCTCGGGGACGGGACCGACGAGCGAAACGGCAGCTCGAGCGGCCACGGCCAGACCGCCTTCTGGGTCAATCCGGACCACGCCGGACACATCGACTTCCAGAACGTCAACATCCAGAACTTCGCGGACAACGCCATCTACGGCTCCGCGCCCGGGACCGGCGGCGGCGGTACCCTCCACATCGACAGCTGTTTCGCCGCAAACTGCTACGTCTCTCACTTCCGCGTCGCGACGGAAGGCAGCAAGATCACGAACTCGAGCGTCCTCGTCGACGACGAGGGCTACCAGGGCCGCGGCATTTGGGCCTGGGCACCCGGGACGATCGAGGTCGACAACTGCCAGATCGAGATGAACGGACAGAACACTGCTATCGACGCCGGTGCAAACGGCTCCGCCACGGAGGTCGTCGTCAGCGATAGCGACTACGACGAGGAAGCCGGTATCGCCGAAAACGCCGGCTCGACGGTCGAACTCGGTGACAGCGTCGGCACCGACCCCGAGGCAGTTATCCCCGACGGCGTCCCGACCGACGCCGAGGCTGCGGCCTCCGGCAGTTCCGACTGATCGCTCGCCGTCCTCGTCCTCCTGACGGCGGCCCTCCACCACAGCCCCGCTGACGGGTCTGCTCTCCTTTTGCTGTGTCGCGTTTTCCATTCCGTTCCAGCCGTGCCCGACGGCCAGCATTTATCGCGTCCCGTAACCGGAACGAGTTCTGAACTCGTCACGTTCTCAGCTCGGAAGTGACAGATCGAATCACCGATTCGCTACGAGTTCACCGTGTCGAGTGGTAATACTGTATTACCGCCGGAGTGGACCGCTGTGATGGGTCGAGTTCCGGGAGATGAGATAGATAGTTTCGTGAACGAATTCTCAGACCATATCTACCGTCTGTAAATTTTAGAGATTAGATAAGAGAAAGTTTCTTGTAGTAGTCCCAAATTACTCGTAGTACATGGCACGCGAACGTTCGGTACCGGGTGATGGTTCATCCGGGGATAAGGCAGTGACAGGCGGTAATACTGGATTACTCGGCCGTCGATCGTATATGAAACTGGCCGGCGCAACGACTGCAGCGACGGCGTTTGCCGGCACCGTCGGCGCGGCCGACGAGGCCGACTACGAAACGATCGCCGCGCAGGGTCAGGTCATTCGGATCGGTCAGGGAGAGACCTTCGAGAACAAACTGATCGACCTAACGACCGGCGATAGCGTCGTCCTGCTCGTCGAGGGTGGCAATTCGACGATCCGCAACGTCGGCTTCGAGGGACTCCACCGCGGAGACGGTTTCATGATCTCGATCACGGCTCCAAGCGGAGACGTGCTGATCGAAAACGTCTACCTCGGCGACGGCTCGACCAAGGAAGGCGAGAGCTTCGTCCACGGTCCCGGCGCAGTGTTCTACCACAAGGACGCGTCCTGTAACATGACCTTCCGCCACTGTAACGTCCAGGGATGGCCGAACAACGGCTTTTACTGTTCCAACACCGCCTCCGGCGGGTCGGCCCACTTCGACCGCTGCTACGGCAAGAACAACGGCGTCAGCACGTACCGTGTCGGCGGCGGCGACGACGAGATCGTCGACTCAGTCGCATACAACGACGACACCGACTACGGTCCCGGCTGGGGCGGCTACACCGAGGCGCACGGTCGCCCGGTGTGGGTCTGGCCCGGTGACACCGTCTCGATCGAGAACTCGCACTTCGCCGACGGACCGTACCCGCACGCGATGGTCCTCCGCGGAAGCGGAACCGCCCAGATGTCCGGCGGAGCCATCGAGGGCAACGTCCAGGGCGACGGCCTCGAGCGGACGGACGTCTCGAGTTCACCCGAACTCTCGGTTCCCGACGGAACCCCGACCTCGGCGGTCGAGGCTGCCTCGGGTGGCGCGAGCGATTCGACGACCAGCGGTGAGACGGACGCTACCACGGACGAAGACGACACTGAGGGCGAGCAGTTGCTGCTCGTCGAGGGCGACAGCGCGGACGTGACCCGCTACGAGTTCGCGGTCGACGGATCGGTCGAGCAGGCGACTACCGACGGCGCGACGATCGATAGCGAAGACGAACTCGGGGACGGCAGCGTTCGCGGCGTCGTCGCCGACTGGAAGGACGCGTTCCGGTTCGAGGGCGAACTCTCGTCGCTGACCGTCGACGGCCCCGGACGAGTGCTCGTCGACGGCGAGGAAGTCGACCCCGCAGACTACGGCGAGGAGCTCCCACACGAGCTCGAAATCGACGGCCGCGGCGCGCCGACGAGCTACGAGATCACGGTCGACGGCACGATCGAACTCGACGCCGACGAAGATCCGGACGACGAGGCGACGACGATCTCCGGCTCGACGGTCCAGAGTTCGGTGACGGACTCGACGCAGGAGTTCCGATTCTCGGGGGCGCTGACGGACGTGACGTTTACCGATGGCGAGGCGGCCGTCTTCCTCGACGGAGAACGGATCGATCCCGCAGCGTACGGCGACACTGAACTGCTGCCACACGCGCTGGTTATCGACGGCTCCGGCACCGACGACCCCACGTCGTACGCCGTGACGGTCAACGGGACGATCGTCAAAGCCGACCCCGGCGAAGCGACCATCGACACCGACGACACGATTGCGGACGGCACCGTTCGCGGCGTCGTCGATACCGAACTCGATGCCTACTGGTTCGCGGGTGAACTCGGAGACTTCTCGCTGTGTGGGAACGCAGCGGTAGACGTGCAGTACAACGCGCGGGATCAGTAGTTGCGCTGGGAGTCGAGAAGGAGAGATTGCGGGCCGGGATCGAGACGGTACCGATTTCCCGGCGCAACCCGGGACGGATTGCGGGTTCGTCGGAACTGACTGATGACAGTCCAACTGAGAGATCAGCTTCCGAGCCAAAACCGGTCGTCGAGACCGTCGGTCGTGAACGGGCCGTGGTGTCGTCTCGGCGCTGTGTGACAGCACACGCGGCGTTCGGTAGTCCCACTCTCTGACTGTCCGGAAGCCAGAGGCTGGTACTCGGTATCAGTAATCAGATGGCTCCCGCGCGTGGAACAGCAAGCTGGCACGCGAACTGCTCCGGTACTGGATGACGGTCGCCGGGAGCCATCTGATGGTACGAACGGCCCGGGTAAAAGTCCTTCTCGATTCTGTTCGTCGTCGTGAACGCCAGCGGGAACGACTGGTCAGATTCTGTGAGTCGCGGACGAGCGGGTGGATACGAACGAAATGGATTTACTCGATTCGGGAGAGTTTGCCGTCGACATCGCGTTCGTGCTGGCGGTTCGTCGCGACGTGGGCGAGCGAGAGGACGAAAAACGCGACGACGACACCGCCAGCGATCGCAAGTGTTGGGAGGGCCGTGAGCCCAGGAAGACCAACCAGTGCCGCACTAACGAGGAGGCCACCGGCCACACTCAGGCCAGCGTACCACCGATCCCAGCGGTCCTGTCGATGCGTATCGGTGTCCAGATACATCATCAGCAGGTCGGCGTTGTCTGCCAACGAGATCAGACCGCGATCCTGATCGTATTCGACGATACCGGCATCGTCCATCTTTGGGAGATGGGTCTGATAGAGCGCGACGTAGACCCGCTTTCGCTGGTCCGAACTGAGGGCATTAACGCTCGTATCGTTCTCCCAGGCGGCGATCTGTTCGGCGAGTTCACCGAGCGTGACGGTTTCGTCGGCCTCGAGCAGGTAGGTGAGGACTTCGCGTCGGCGGCGGTTCTTCAGGAGTTCGAAAATGACGTCTTTGGAGAGTTGGTCGTCAGTTTCGGCGTCGCCGACGGAGGAGGAGAGTTCGTCCGGAAGAGAGGTATCGACGGAGGACATTATCGCGTGCCTCCGCCGGTTGGGAGCCGTCCGGTGGACCGGTTGCAGTGGTTGTGGACGAACTGTTTCCGGGTTGATCGGAGTTGGGGTTGGATTTGGGGTTGGGTTTGGTCCCGTGTGGACTGATTGTAGAGTCGATTCTGGGAACGGTTTTGGTATCGGTTCTGAGTTCGGGTTCGAATCTGTTCCCGGTGAACACGTCGTCGCTCAGAGTTCGATTCCAGTGGTTCCGCTGGGACGGTTTGAGCCGAGGACTGCCGTCGCCAGGCCGTGTCCGAACCACTGGACTGTCGGACCGGCAGCGGCCCCTGTACGCTCGAACGGCAATTCGCAGTCACGATTGACACACCAAGTTGTACACCAACAGAGACACTCTTAAGCACAGCCACGTTTCGCACCGGCTGCAAAGGGGGTACGGGCCGGCTTCTCGACACGACACTGCCGCGGTGGTGAAAGCGCGATTGCTGTGGACGATTCGAGATCGAGTGCAGCGTCAGTATCGATGGATTGGGCGTCTGTATCGACGCCGTACGACTGTGGCTCGAAACGCGGTATCGATGCGGAGAGTGGCGTCGGTGTGCGGGTCGGCAACACAGCACTGTTAGGAAACGTTTGACTCGAGCGACATAAATTCTCCTGACGGTTTGCACTCGAAAGCCACCTTTACGTGGGGAACTACAGTGTTACTCGTCGTCCAGTTACTATCTTGACCCAGGTATCGGTAGTGAACGCGCTACTCTGACTCGCCGGTGTGACTCGTCAGGAGACGAAATCGCCGAGTTCCCGGTCCGGAGCGGGTTCGATCCGAACTGTCTTTCTTTTTCTCTCGCGAGACGAGTGACCGTTTCCGGGCACTGCTTCGGGACACGAAACACGCCGTCGTCGTGCCCTCTTCGGGTGCAGTAAGTCGGCGTTTCTCGCGAAACCATGTGAACCCCTTACAGTGACAGCACGGTTTCCGTCCACTACTGATGACGCAGTCCATCATCGACAAGACCAGAACCGAGGTCCAGGAGGCTGACCAAGGGTTATGTCCAGACTGCGAAACTGAGACGATCATTCACGATCCGGATCGCGGCGAACGCGTCTGCGGAGAGTGCGGACTCGTCCTCACCGAAGATCCGATCGACTACGGCCCGGAGTGGCGCGCGTTCAACGCCCAGGAACACGACGAACTCTCCCGCGTCGGCGCACCCCTTACGCAGTCGATGCACGACCGCGGGCTGACGACGACGATCGACTGGCGAAACAAGGACGCAAACGGCCACTCGATGTCAGCCGACAAGCACGGCCAACTCCACCGGCTGCGCGTCTGGCAGGAACGCATCCGCACGAAAAACGCCGGCGAACGCAATCTCAAGTACGCCCTCTCGGAGATCGACCGCATGGTCAGCGCCCTCGGCGTCCCCAAACCCGTCAAAGAGACGGCAAGCGTCATCTACCGGCAGGCCCTCGAGCAGGATCTCATCCGCGGCCGCTCTATCGAAGGCGTCGCCACCAGCGCACTCTACACCGCCTGTCGAAAGGAAGGCATTCCGCGCAGTCTCGAGGAAGTAACGTCCGTCTCGCGAGTCGACCAGCGCGAGATCGGGCGCACCTACCGCTACATCGCCGACGAACTCGATATCAATCTGGAGCCGACGAACCCGCGCCAGTTCGTCCCCCGGTTCTGCTCCGAACTCGACGTGAGCAAAGCCGTCGAAACCAAAGCCGTCGACATCATCGAACAGACGACCGAACAGGGACTCCACTCCGGCAAATCACCGACCGGCTTCGCCGCCGCCGCTATCTACGCCGCCGGCCTGCTCTGTGACGAAACGATCCCACAACGAGCCGTCGCCGACACCGCCCAGACCACCGTCGTCACCGTCAGAAACCGCTACCGGGAGCAACTCGACGCGATCGATCAAGCGCCGGTTACATGATCGACCGCTCGTTCTCGCTGTAGACGTCCTCGTTGAGCAACGCGTGTAAATTCGCGTACGGGACGAACGCGATGAACTCGCCGTTCTCGTCGTAGAGCCTGAGTCCGTCGTCCGTTCGATCGTAGTCCTCACACATGATCTGTCCCTCCGGGAGGATCGCGCGGAACATACGAGTTCGTACGGCCTCGGTCGACATATAGTGTTGCGCTTTCACAGGCCACACCACACCGCGGCAACGACCGACACGACTACTGCGCCCGTGTCGGCTAAGCGAAATCTGTTTACTCCCGCCACCGCTAGGGCCTGCAGTGACAGACGAACGTTCGTCAGCGACGCGCAGCGACGAGCACCTTCCTGCCGCCGACGCCGCCGAGACCGACAGCGTGGACGCCGCCGACGGGAACGAACACGAGAATCCGAATGTGGACGCGGACGCAGACGTGGATGCGGATACGGACGCAGACGCACCCGCCAGCACGGGTGCGGACGGCGAGTCGCCCTCGCCGCTCCCGCTCGAGACGTTCCACGACGCCTGCCAGCAGGCCGGCCGGCCGGTCCTCACCGCCGGCGAAGTCGCGCGCACGCTCGATCACCACCCCTCTCACGACGCCGTCAGCGACCGCCTCGACGCCCTCGCCGAGCGGGGCGATCTCGAACGCCTCGCCGTCTCGGCCGATCCCGTCGTCTGGTACCCGAGCGAACTCGAGGACCTCACCGACCGCGAGCGCGTCGTCGTCTTCCCCAAACGCCGGGAAATCGTCGTCGACCGCCCCGACCAGTTCACCCGCGCCCAGCTCGCCCAGTTCGCCCACCTCGCGGACGGCAACGGCGAGGAGGGCTACCGCTACGTCGTCAGACCCGAGGACGTCTGGCAGGCCCCCCACGACTCCTTCGACGAACTCGCGCGAACCATGCGCCAGGCGCTCGGCCAGCGCTCGGCCGAACTCGAAGACTGGGTCCAGAGCCAGTGGGACCGCGCCCACCAGTTCCGGCTCACCACCCACGAGGAGGGCTACACCGTTCTCGAAGCCGAGAGCCCCGAAGTGATGGGCAACGTCGCCCGCCAGAAACTCGACGAGGAACACGTCCACGCCCCCATCTCCGACACCGAAGACTGGGTCCGCAAGGGCTCGGAAGCCGCGATCAAGCGCGTCCTCTACGAAGCCGGCTACCCCGTCCAGGACCACCGTGAACTCGACTCGGGCGAGCGGCTCCCCGTCGACCTCGAAGTTTCCCTGCGCGACTACCAGCGAACCTGGATCGACCGCTTCGCCGAGGCCGGCGAGGGCGTCTTCGTCGGCCCGCCGGGCAGCGGCAAAACGGTGGCCGCGATGGGTGCCATGGCCCACGTCGAGGGCGAAACACTCGTCCTCGTTCCGAGTCGCGACCTCGCCCGCCAGTGGGCCGAGACGATCGAGGAGTTCACCTCGCTCGGTCCCCACCAGATCGGGCAGTATCACGGCGGCCAGAAGAACGTCCGCCCCGTTACCATCGCGACCTACCAGATCGCCGGGATGGATCGCCACCGCTCGCTGTTCGACGACCGCGAGTGGGGGCTCGTGATCTTCGACGAGTGCCAGCACGTCCCCTCGGACGTGTACCGGCGAAGTACGCACCTGCAGTCGCGCCACCGCCTCGGACTCTCGGCCAGCCCCATCCGGGAAGACGACCGCCAGACCGAGATCTTCACCCTCGTCGGCCCCCCGATCGGCACCGACTGGCAAGCGCTCTTCGACGACGGCTTCGTCGCCGAACCCGAACTCGAGATCCGCTACGTCCCGTGGGGCGACGACGAACAGCAAAACGCCTACGCCTCCGCCGACGGACGCGAGCGGTACCGCATCGCCGCCCAGAACCGCGGCAAGATCGACGAGATCCGCTACCTCCTCGCCGCCGAGCCGAACTCGAAGGCCCTCATCTTCGTGGACTACCTGGACCAGGGCGGTGAACTCGCAACCGCGCTCGACGTCCCGTTCCTCAGCGGCGAGACGCCCCATCACGAGCGCCGGCGGCTACTCGAGGAGTTCAGGCGCGACGAGCGCGACCTGTTGATCGTCTCGCGGGTTGGCGACGAGGGGATCGACCTCCCGACGGCGGATCTGGCGATCGTCGCCTCCGGGTTGGGCGGCTCTCGCCGGCAGGGGACCCAGCGAGCGGGGCGGACGATGCGGCCGGCGGGCGGCGCATTGGTTTACGTGCTCGCGACGCGCGGCACGCGCGAGGAGGATTTCGCGCGGCGACAACTCCAGCATCTGGGCCGCAAGGGGATGACGGTTCGCGAGGAGACGATCGATCGAGATGACGCCGAGAGCGATCGAGAGTGATATTTCTTGGTGAAGTCGAAGGATTTCTCGTCGCTGAGCGGGGCGGGACTGTATCGGCGAGAGCACGGCAGTAAGCGCTCCACAGCGACCGTTTACGGCTCGAACTGCTCTCGGTGGACGACGGTTTCCTCGTCGCCGTCTATCGCGGTGACGACGATTTGGTCGCCCGCAGGATCGACTTTCAGGTACAACGTGATTCCCGTCCAGGTTGCACCGAACTCTTCGTTATTGTAGGCACCCGTCTGTCCGCCGGCGATCGTCGACTCGACACGAACTCGCTCCGCGTCGATCTCGGTCGAATCGGTGAGGACGACCGCCGCCTGGGTCACGTCGCTCGTGGGGCTGTCGTACTCCCAGTTGATTTCCTCGACGACGTCATTTGCCTCGTCTTCGATCGGTTCCTCGAACGCCTCCGACGGATCGTCCGGCGCGTCGTCCGCCGGGCCGGCGAACAGATACTTCCACTCGTCGTTTTCGGTGGCGAGTACCCAGACGGTCGGGTCCGCACCGGAGGGATCGTCGGCACCGACCTCGAGAATCGCGAGCCGTTCGTCGGCAAGGTCGTCGTCGAGTTCGCCCCGGTCGAACCAGAACTCGCTTCCCTCGAGTTCGAAGACGGCGTCGATGGCGGCGTCTCTCGATCGCACGGTGGTCTCGTACTCGCCGGGATCGTCGTCACCGTTTCCGCCGCTGAACTCCCACCCCTCTTCTTCCAACGCGGCGGGGTCGAGGGGGTTCAGTCGATGAGACACCTCGCTCATCGTCTCCGTGTCCTCTTCGACGGCCGCCTCGAGGTACGTCTCGACCACTGCGGATAGCGCGGCATCGACGCTGTCGTCGCGTTCTTCGGCCGCGTTCTCCTCGGCGGATCGATCGCCATCGTCGGTCCCGTCAGCGTCCGCTTCATCTCCGTTTCCGTTTCCGTCTCCGTCTTCCGGAGCCGACTCCTCGGCCGAGTCGCTCACACAGCCAGCCAGCGGCAGGGCCAGCGTTGCGATCCCGCCTTGTACCGCGCGGCGTCGCGAGAACTGGGCCGCTGAACTCGTCTGCTCGTCGGTCGCGTTCGAGAGGGCTGCATCTCGTCTGGGGGACATACGCCCCGTTTCTGTAAGGTAGTATTGAGAGTTTGGATATCTGATTGCTTCGGGCCTGATACGGACTGTTGTACTCAGTTCCGGCGTAACTTCGAACTTCCTTCGGTTGCGCCGGAAATCGGTACAGCAGACCGTCTGAAGCGACGCTCGTAGCGGCGGTGTCGAACGCCGCTCGAGACGACCAGCGACGACAACCGACCCGTCTCGACCGACGGTAACGACAGATCCGCTCTCTTCAGGACTCCTGCAGTTTGCCGACCGAAACGAGAACTCGATTCGGAACGTTCATCAGCCGATCATGACAGTGTCGAGTTAGGTATGTCCGCCACTGCCGGCGTCGAGGTCCCGGATCAGATCCGCACACTAACCGAACGGTATACACGTACTGAACGGTTTCTGACGCTTCTCGTCGCGGCGGTTGCTGTGATCGCTGTATTTGGCGCGTTCGTCGTTCTGCCGTATTTTGCGGCCCTCGGACTTTCGCTCGCAGCTATCGCACTCGTTCGAGTTCCGCTGCTCGAAACCGAGGGTGAGTTGCACTTGCGAACGGATGCCGATCCCGATGCCGTACGGAACGAGTTCGCGAGCGCGCTGCCGCCGGCGCTTCCGTTCCAGTGGGGCGGGGCCGAAACGGTTCGCTCGACGGCGGACGGCGGAGTGTACGAGTTCTCGTATCTGTTCGGCCGGCGGTCGATTACGATGGCGGTAACCGTTCGCTCCGGTCCCGAGACGAGGTCCGCTGGTGCCGACTGTGAGATCGATGTCACGGCGGGCGGGAAACCGTGGGGACGATACCGCGTCTCCGTCGAAGAAGACGGGGAGAACACAGCGGTCGTCGTCGCGTTCGAATCGACGCGCCGGTACGCGCTGAACCGGTTGACGCAGTTGGTGGCTGCGAATCGCTATCAGGAAGAAGCGTACGCGGCGCAGGGTTATACGGTGGTGGACAGGGACCGGTCGCTCACGCTCGGGCGGGACTGAGACTGGAAATGCTGTCCCGATCGAGTGGCGGCGATCGGAACGGCGAACTAGTCGACGGCCGAGAGCGTCGCCGGCGATCGCTCCGGCTCTGCTGTCTCTGCGGGCTCTGGTTCCACGTTTTCGACGGCTTTGATGCCGACGCCGGCCGCGAGTTCAGTTTTGGCGTCGGTCTCGTCGCGGCGGGCGGGGTCGCTGAACACGACTCGAACGCGGAGATCGACCGTCGTGTCGTTCAGTGCGGGATCGATGCCGCGAACGGTGGCGTCTTCGAGTCGGTCGACGGCGTCGATTCGTTCGACGACGCGCGCTGCGCCGTCGGCGAGGCTGCCGGTCGCGTTGATCGGCACGCGAACGGTGAGCGTCGCCGCGATTGTGGGTTGGGTGCGATCCATAAGCCCCCGCCGAGAGTCGAACTCGGCGGTCGGACGGCCCGTGTCGTCGGGCGTCCGCCGGTGGCCAGTCCACTGCGGGGGCGTCGCCCCGCGCAGCACTCGCTGGCCGGTGTCGCGTGAACCGAACGGCGGAATCCCCGATTGCGTAACGGAGAAACCCGGGAAGGAACAGTCGTAGCGACCCCGACCGGCGAAGACGTGCGCGGCGCGGACGGGGTCAGAGACGGCGTGGAGCCGTCAGCGATCCCGTCCACGGCCACCGATGAGCCCATTGCCAGCGAGATATCCGCTGGCGACGGACTCGAGAACTCGCCCGGCAGCGACGACGGCTGCCGCGTGGCGAGTGGATGGTGGCGTGGTCGAGATCATCGGAACGATCGATACGTTGAGCGGGAGTGACATAATCTTTTCTCAGGTGTGGCACTTGTGAACATACTATGGGCCAGTAATCGCCGTCGAAATCCGGTCGCCGAGTCGGACTCTCACGTCGAGGCCAATATTCAAGGTCGCGTGTTCGGACTGTATTGATAATGAGCGAGTCGCGCGCGGACGAGGTGGGGCGGCGGTGAGCGAGCAACGCGAAGTGCTCGTCGGCGAAACCGATGACGGGACGGACCTGTACTTACCGGTCGTCGAACTGCTGACGGGCCGCGGATTCGTCACCGGCAAGTCCGGGTCGGGCAAGTCGAACACCGCCTCCGTCATCGCCGAGGAACTGCTCGAGGCCGGCTTCCCGCTGCTCATCGTCGACACCGACGGGGAGTACTACGGCCTCAAGGAAGAGTACGAGATGCTCCACGCCGGGGCCGACGAGGAGTGTGACATTCAGATCGGCCCGGAGCACGCCGAACAGATGGCGACGCTCGCCTTAGAGGAGAACGTCCCCGTCATCCTCGACGTCTCGGGCTACCTCGACGAGGACGAGTCGGACGAGTTGTTACGAAAGATCGCCCGCCAGCTGTTCGTCAAGGAAAAGAAGCTCAAGAAGCCGTTCCTGCTCGTCGTCGAGGAGGTTCACGAGTACATCCCCGAGGGGGGCGGCGTCGGCGAAACCGGGAACCTCCTGATCAAGATCAGCAAGCGCGGGCGCAAGCACGGCCTCGGCATCCTCGGCATCAGCCAGCGCCCGGCCGACGTCAAGAAGGACTTCATCACGCAGGCGAACTGGCTCGTCTGGCACCGCCTCACCTGGGACAACGACACCAAGGTCGTCGGCCGAATCATCGACACCGAGTACTCCGAGATGGTCTCCGATCTGGACGATGGCCAGGCGTTCGTCCAGACCGACTGGACCGACGTCGACGTCCGCAAGGTCCAGTTCCGCCGCAAGCGAACGTTCGACGCCGGCGCGACGCCCGGCCTCGACGACTTCGAACGCCCCGAACTCAAGTCCGTCTCCGACGCCCTCGTCGGGGATTTGCAGGACATCTCCGAGCGCAAGGACCGCGAACAGGACCGCATCCACGAACTCGAGGCCGAACTCGAGAAAAAAGAGAAACGCATCGAGACCCTGGAGGACGAACTCGAGTCCGCCCGAGACGTCTCGAGCGCGGCCAAACAGATGGCCGACGCGCTGAGCAATCCCGGCACGGTCCAGACGCAACTCGGCGGCGGCAACGACGAGGAACTACGCCGCCTCCACGAGGAGGTCGTCGACCTGGAGGACGAGCGCGACGACCTCCGCGCTGAACTCGAAGCGCGCGAGGAACGCATCGACGAACTCGAAGGGACGCTCGCCGCCCGGACAGAGACCATCGAGCGACTGCGCGGGGAGGCCGAACGGCTGCGGTCTCGCGTTCAGGAACTCGAAGCCGAAACCTCGACGGACGCTGAGGAGGTCGGTGACGGCGACGCTGACGCCGACGCAGCGTCGGAGACGATCGTGCAAGCCGGCGGCACCCCCGTCGAACTGGGATACGTCGGTACCGGCGGTGACGAGGGGCAGTCGGCGCTCGTCGTCGCGAACGACGAGACGGAGTACGACATGGGCGATGTCGTCGCGTTGCTCGAGCAGACCTGGATCGGCGGGCGTCTCGAACAGGCGAGCGAAGGCTCTCGCTGTACGGTCGAGACGGCCGCACACGTGCTCGTGGTGCTGGCTGGCGAGGGGCCACTCGAGACGGAGCGGATCGCGACGGCGGTCGACCGCTCGACTGTCGCGGTTCAGAGTCTCCTTTCGGAACTGCGCACGGAAGCCGTCCTCGACCGGACCGGCGTGCGGTCGTACGATCTTGCGGATGCGGTTCGGTCGAAACTGCAGGCGTTAGCGACGGCTGAGGGTACTGAAACCGAGACTGACGATGGGGACCGGGACGGGGATAACAAGCGCGACGAGAACGAACAGACCGAAGCGACCGGGCAGGAAGCCGGAGTCTGGCCGGAACAGCGCACGCAGTGACTCGGGTACGTCTCACTGCTGATACGCCGACTCCGCTGCCGATCCGTCCGAATAAGATGCCACAACTACGGCCAGCGAAGCGACTCGCCGACCGCCTCGATCGCCGTCGTGTCGATGTGCTGGTGAA
Source organism: Natrialba aegyptia DSM 13077 (assembly GCF_000337535.1). GTDB lineage: Archaea > Halobacteriota > Halobacteria > Halobacteriales > Natrialbaceae > Natrialba > Natrialba aegyptia. The sequence goes on along the minus strand of NZ_AOIP01000014.1, from coordinate 71,938 downwards.
CCGGGAGCGTGACGAGTTCGTGTGAGAGTCGCGTCGCCGTCTCGTACTCGGACTTCCCACGTACCGCCGTCGAGAGTCGCGGCCAGGTGTGGACTCCCTCGACGCCGCAGCGTTCGAGTTCGGTGATGAACGCGTGGGGGCTGTCCGCGCGGACCGGAACGGCCTGGGGACAGATTCCCTCGGGAAGCGTGGTGAACACCGGGTCGACGCCCTCGCGACCGTCGAGGAGTTGCACCCAGGCCCGAAAGTTCGCTCGCCGTGTGCGACGGATCGCGACCGGATCGATGTCGCCGGCGACGAACGCGGAGAGTTTCGACATCGGCGTTTTCCAGGCTTCGTACCGCTGGCGCGGCGTCGGGACGGTCGGCGACCGCCGCCGGCCGGCGAGAAGGCGTTCGAACGAGTGTCTCACTCCCGGCACGGCATCGAGCGTCTCTCGAGCGACCGATTTGAGGACGTACTGACAGTCCCGACCGTCGAATGCATCGTGAACGCCGGCAAGCGGCGAGGGTTCGTACCGGTCGATCACGGCGTCATCAGTACGGTAGAGAACCGCCCCGTTCGGAATCGGCAGGAGCTTCCAGAGGCTCGCGATCCCGAGATCGCCGTGCGTTCCGAGCAACGTGTCGCGGTCGACGCTAAGCGGTGCGTGGGCGTTATCGTCGATGTGATAACAGCCGTAGTCGTCGACGATCGCCATCAGTTCATCGAGTCCCGGCTGGGGGAACCCGAAGTAGTTGACCGACATGACCGCGAGCGTGGCGTCGTCCAGCCGCCGTTCCAGGTCGACGAAATCGGGTGCGAGCGTCGGTTCGACGGCGTAGTATCGCGGCTCGAGTTCGAGTTCACGAAGTGGCTCGACGACGGCGTCCGGGAGGTACGCCGGGACGAGGACGTTCTGCTCGCGGTCCGGTCCGGCGTCGACGAGTCCGGCGAGCCCGTCGCGAAGGGCGAGTTTCCCCGAACCGTAGAAGCTGAACTCGCGAGCGTAGCGGTCGACGAACGGCTCGATACCGGTCGACTGCCTGGAGGGGAGCGAGGAGGCGAGCAGCGATGGCGTTTCGCTGATCATCGGCCCACAGCACGGGCCGCAATCCTTGTCACCACGAGGCGCATCACAGCCGAATGTCGCCGAAGGCGCCCTTAGTGATGGAGACAGTACACTGGTCGTGCCAGTGACAGGATGGGCTTACAGCCCGGAGTCGTCGTCGGCCGACTGGCGAGTGAGTAGACAGACCCGGCTTACACGGACAAAATACTCGCATAACAAAGCAGGGACGGACGCAATCGCTCCGCCATGGATGATTCGACCGACGAAACCGGGCTCTCCTTACTGGTAGTCGGACTCGATGCTGCCTGTCGTCCGATTCTTCACCCGCTGTTCGAGTCGGGTGTGGTTCCGACGCTACAACGCGTGTTCGAAACCGGGACCAGCGGGCCGCTCGAGTCACAGATCCCGCCCTGGACGGCGAGCGCGTGGCCGTCGATGTACACCGGGAAGAACCCCGGCAAGCACGGCGTCTTCGATTTCCTCTCGTTCGACGGCTACGACTGGGACGTGGTGAACTCGACGCACGTTCGAGAACGGCCGGTGTGGGAACTGCTCTCCGAACACGGTCTCTCGAGCGTCGTCGTCAACGTGCCCGTCACGCATCCGTCCCGCGAGTTCGACGGCGCGCTGATCCCCGGCATGACCGCTCCCGAGGATCCGGACTGCCACCCAGAGGGGATTCTCGAGGACGTGAAACTCGCCTGCGGGGACTACCGGATTTACCCCCAGAGCGGCCCCGAGCCGGACCGCTCGATCGAGGGCTACGAGCGGACGATCGAACTCCGGGGGAAGGCGTTTCGGTATCTCTGTCGACGGATCGACCCCGACTTCGGCTTCGTCCAGTTCCAGCAGACGGACTCGGTGTTCCACGAACGGCCCGGCGACAAGAAAGCCATCGAGGCCGTCTACCGTGAAGTCGATGCCCAGCTCGCCGAAACGATCGAGGAGACCGACCCCGACAACGTGCTTGTAGTCAGCGACCACGGCATGGGGCCGGTTTCGGGCCCCGAGTTCAGGATCAACGAGTTCCTCAGAGACGAGGGCTACCTCGGCGCACGGAAGGGTGGCGAGGGGATGCCCGACTGGTCGAAAGCCTGGGAGAACGACCTGCTCGAGGGCGACGACGCCGGGTCGGACGAAACCAGCGCGATCGAGACGGCCATGAACGCGGCCGCGAAAGTGGGGGTCACCACACAGCGCGTCGCGACCGCGCTCGATTACGTCGGTCTCAAGGAGCCGATCGGCCGCCGCGTCCCGAACGACATGATCCGCGCGGCGAGCGAGCAGGTCGACTTCCCGAACTCGCAGGTCTACATGCGCTCGAAAAGTGAACTCGGGCTCCGGATCAATCTCGAGGGTCGCGAGCCAAATGGGCAGGTGGCCGCCCCCGAATACGAGCAGGTGCGCGACGAGGTTATCGACAACCTGGCCGATGTTCGAACTCCCGACGGGGAGCCGATGTTCGACGCCGTCGCCCCGCGGGAGGTGTACTTCGACGGCCCGCACGTCGAGCACGCTCCCGACATCGTGACGGTCCCCGCCGCCTTCGACACGGCCGTCGTCGCCGACCTCGGCCAGGCGCAGTTCGGCGAGCCGATGGAATCCTGGAACCACAAACAGACCGGCGTCGTCGCCGCGGCCGGGGAGGCGTTCGACGAACAAGCGGGTCTCGAGGGGGCGACGATTTTCGACGTTGCACCGACGATCTGCTCGCTGTTCGACGTGCCGATCGACGCCGCGATGGACGGCACCACGCTCCCGATCGTCGAGGAGAGTACGACGACCGAGTACCCGGCCTACGAGCCGGCACCGATCACGGCGACTGACGACAGCGCCGTCGAGGATCGGCTCTCCGACCTGGGGTACCTATGACGATCGAAGTCACCGAACTCGATCCGTGGCAGGACGCCGCCGAGTGGGACCGGTACGTCGAGCGCTCGGACGGGACGAACCCGTTTTTTCGGGCGGACGCGATCCGACTCCAGGCCCAGGATACGGGCACGACGCCGCACTTGCTCGTCGGCTACAAGGGCCAGGAAGCGGTCGGTCTCTTTCCGCTCTTCGAGTTCACCAGAGGGCCGATCACGGGGGTGTTCTCGCCGGCACCGCAGTCGTGGTCGTGCTATCTCGGGCCGGCGCTGTTGAACGTCGACAAACTCAAACAGCGCAAGGCTGACCGGCGGATCAAGCGGTTTCTCGAGGGCTGTTTCGCGTGGCTCGATGCGGAGATTTCGCCGCTGTACACGCGGATCGTCGCCGCCGAGTTCGACGACGTGCGCCCGTTCGTCTGGAACGAGTTCGACGTCGAGCCGTCGTACACCTACGTCGTCGACCTCGCGGGTGGGGGGCGGTCCGAAGACGACCTGCTCGATCGGTTCAGCAGCGACGCTCGGAGCAACATCCGGAACGCCGATGAGGGCGAGAACGACTACGTGATCGAGGAGGGCGACACCGACGACGTCGAGCGGATCGTCGAGCAGGTCGCCGCCCGCTACGAGAACCAGGGGCGGGCGTTTCACCTGAGTCCGGCGTTCGCCCGGTCGTTGCACCGGGTGCTTCCGGACGGCTCGATCCGGCCGTACGTCTGTCGCGTCGACGGCGAGTTCGTCGGCGGCATTCTGGTCGTCGAGTCGGAGACGACTCGATACCGGTGGCAAGGCGGCGTCAAGCCCGATGCGGACGTGGACATCGCCATCAACGACCTGCTCGACTGGCACGTCATGCGCGACGGACTGCGCGCTGAACTCGAGCGCTACGACCTGGTCGGGGCGGGGGTGCCGAGCATCAACCGGTACAAGGCGAAGTTCAATCCGCGCCTGGTAACGAACTACGTCATCACGTCGGGCGCGTTCGGTTTCGATCTGGCGGTCGATCGGTACCGGAAGTATCGGTAGGCATCGCGACCGCGTTCAGGCCGTTACGGAGATGCGAGGAGCAGGCCTCGCTCTGCAGGGCGGACAGCAAAAGTCAAGAAGTCAAGAGTCGATAATCCGATACGTCGACTGGCGGGCGTCCTGCAGACAGACGCGGCTCTCGACGTGGTTTCCGTCCTCGAGTTTGCCGAGCGCGTAGCGAACGGTTCGGGCGCAGAGTCGCGACTCGGTGGCGAGTTCGTTCTGGGTCATCGTCCCCTCGTATTCGAGGACCTTGTAGACGAGTTTCGCGCTCGGAGGAAGGTCGGTCAGCGCGTCGTCGGCTTGGTCGGTTTTGTCGACATTCGAGTTCTGATTCGAGTCGGAATCGCCGTCGGCGTCGAACTCGTGTTCGGGAGTAGTATCAGTTGCGCGCATACGGTCGATCGGTGTACCGGGGTATTCTCGTAACGTCCTATACGGTTTCGACAGTTTAGAAGTCTAAGACCCTCCTAATGATCGGACCGTTGTGTCTCGGAGCGTCGGGATCGGGTAGCTCCCGGCTATTCGGGCGGGTCAACGGCGTTAACCACAACATAGTAAGGCGCGTGACCGCATCACGACAGGTATGTTCGGAACAAGCGGTATTCGCGGGACGGTCGGCGACGAGGTGACCGCGGACCTCGCACTCGCCGTCGGTCGAGCGGTCGCCTCGGAGGGATACGACAGCGTCGTTCTCGGTCGAGACGTTCGCGAGAGCGGGACGATGCTGGTCGATGCCGTCGCCGCCGGACTCCGCGAGTGCGGCACGGACGTGATCGAGGTCGGCATCGAGGCGACCCCGACAGTCGCCCGCTCGATCGCCCACCTCGATGCGGACGCGGGCATCGTTGTGACGGCCTCGCACAATCCCGAAACCGACAACGGACTCAAACTCTGGACACCTTCTGGGAAAGCCTTCGGTCCCGAGCAGCGAAACGCAATCGAGCGGCGCATCCGCGAGGACGACTACGAACTCGGCGCGTGGGACGAACTCGGTACCCGACGCCGGTACGAGGATGCGGCCGCGTTCCACGCGGACGCGATTGCAGACGCGGTCGACATCGAGGGGTCGCCGACCGTCATCGTCGACGTGGGCAACGGCACCGGCGGCATTACGGCGGCCGTCCTCGACGATCTGGGCTGTACCGTCGAAACCCTGAACGGACAGCCTGACGGCTCGTTCCCGGCCCGCCCGAGCGAACCAAACGCGGACACCCTCGAGACGCTCGCGACCGTCGTCGAGCACACCGACGCCGATCTCGGAATCGGCCACGACGGGGACGCGGACCGCATGATGGCCGTCGACGAAACCGGAACGTTCGTCCCGAAAGACGCCCTCCTCGCAGTCTTCGCCCGCGAGGCCGCCGGTGAGGGTGACCGGGTCGCCGCCCCCGTCGACACCAGTCTCGCCGTCGACGACGCGCTGACGGCCGTCGGCGCGTCGCTCACCCGCACGCAGGTCGGCGACGTCTACGTCGCCGAACGCGCCACCGAGGCCGACGTTTCCTTCGGCGGCGAACCGAGCGGTGCCTGGATCTGGCCCGCCGAAACGCTGTGTCCCGACGGTCCGCTCGCCGCCTGCAAGCTCGTCGCGTTCGTCGCCTCGCGGGGGCCGCTCTCCGAACTCGCAGGCGAAATCGAACAGTATCCGATCCGTCGCACGTCGATCGAGGTGACGGACAAGACAGCGGTCATGAACGCCGTTCGAGAGCGCGTCACCGCGTCGTACGACGAAGTCGACACGCTGGACGGCGTCCGGGTCGAAACCGACGACGGCTGGTTCCTGATCCGCGCCAGCGGAACGGAGCCGCTCGTTCGGATTACGGCCGAGGCGCGAGCCGCCGCCGCCGCAGAGCGCGTCTTCGACGAGGCGAGTTCACTCGTCGAGGACGAAAGCTGAACTCGGTGGCGTGTAGCGATGCGGTTGTGCGGGGGCGCAAGTAGTGACTACTGACTATTGAGAGGGGCTGGCGATTTGGGCGCTGAAGATTTGGGCGGTGAAGCGTGGAATCTGGGTTCTCCGGAGGCGACTGCTACGAGTTCTGTATTGCAGTGGTCGCTGGTGTCCGAACCGGGCTGTGAGAGCCGATCGTTACCGAACGAGCGATCGGCGACGCGCCATAAGCGGCGAGTTCAGTCCGTGGAAGGCGGTGTGAGTGGGATAAGTGGGGTGATGGAATAGGGAACGGGGGTGGTGTCGGTGGGAACGGCGGGGCATCGATTGGCGTTTGTGGGTTAATGCCGGGAGTGGGTAGGGTTGGGGGAGTAAATGTGGGGGTGGGAGGGTAGTGGGAGTGCGGTGAGAGCAGTAGTGTCCGGGCCGAGGGCGAGCTGTGGCAACCGAGTGCTAGCGGTCTTCTTCGGGGATGAAGTCGGACGTCTTCATCTCCCGGTAGGTTGCACAGTCGGGACAGGCGTGGACAACATCGCGATTGTCACCGAAGACGCGAGCGAACTGACGGGTAACCTGATTGCCGCAGTTGACACACCGGGGGGCACTCGTTTGCTGGCGAGACGTCATCGGCGTCCACTTCGCATCGGTTGGTTCCGTCGACATCAACAGGCCGTAACCACAGAACGGTATTTAATATAGACTGCATAACTCGATTTTTGAAAGGTAGTCTCGGATTTCACGTCCGATTCCCGGGGTAATTCGGAACGGCGGAGAATCGGTTGTATAACCGGTTTTCAACCGCGAAATTCAATATTTCTTGAGCGTAATGAATCGTTTTACCGGGTGTTTTTGCCCCGATTGATCGTCAGAGTGTAGTGCACCCGCTCGTAACTCTCAGATCGATCTTCCACGGGCCGGTATAATAATCCGGTGAAACTGATCTGAACAGATGTGCGCGGGACAACGATGCCGGTTCCGGCGGGTACGTGTGCGTTCCCCGTACATTCAGTGACACCCCTGGCGAGATTAGATGCTGTATATTTATCCCACCGATTGCCGTAGGTCGCGGTCATGAAAGCAGTCGTTCTCGCAGCGGGGGAGGGGACGCGAATTCGACCCCTTTCCGGCTCCGTTCCGAAGCCGATGTTGCCCGTCGCTGATCGTCCGCTCGTCGCCCACACCGTCGATGCCGCTATCGACGCCGGTGCCGACGAAATCGTCCTCGTCGTGGGCTACGAATCCGAGACCGTCAGAGAGTTCTTCAGTGCTACCTATCGCGGTGTCTCCGTTTCGTATGCCGTCCAGACCGACCAGAACGGCACTGCCGACGCCGTCAACGCGGCTAGTGAGCACCTGGACGGTCCCTTTGCCGTCCTGAACGGTGACAATCTGTACGATCCGGCCGCGATTGCGGCTCTGTTCGACAGCTGCCCGGCCGTCTGCGCGATCGAGGTCAAGGACCCTCGCAACTACGGCGTGTTGAGCACCGACGACGGCACCGTCGTCGACATCGTCGAAAAGCCCGCCGACCCGCCAACGAATCTCGCCAACGCCGGTGCGTACGCCTTCCCCGAACGCGCCCGCGACTGGCTCGACGTTCCCGCAAGCGAACGCGGAGAACACGAGATCACCGACGTTCTCGCCCGCGTCATCGACGAGTTCGCCGTCACGCCGGTCACGACCGACCGCTGGATGGACGTCGGTCGTCCCTGGGAACTGCTCGAAGCCAACGAATGGAAACTCGGCGAACTCGACCGCCGCATCGAGGGCGAGGTCAGCGATGCCGCCCAGCTCGAAGGTGCTGTGGTCGTCGAGGAGGGGGCAACCGTAAAGCCGGGCGTCGTGGTCGAGGGGCCGGCACTGATTCGATCGGGAGCGACGGTCGGCCCGAACGCGTACGTTCGCGGGGCGACGCTCCTCGGCGAAGACGTGTCAGTGGGCAACGCCGTCGAGATCAAAAACAGCGTTCTCTCCAGGGGCACGTCGGTCAGCCACCTGTCCTACGTCGGTGACAGCGTCCTCGGTCGCAACATCAACTTCGGAGCCGGGACGACGGTTGCCAACCTCCGACACGACGACGAGGCGGTCAAATTCACCGTCAAGGGCGAACGCATCTCGACGGACCGGCGAAAGTTCGGCGTCGTTGCCGGCGACGGCGTCAAGACGGGAATCAATACGAGTCTAACGCCCGGATTGAAACTCGATACGGCGGCAACGACGCGGCCCGGCGAGGTCGTCGAACGGGACCGATAACGAACGCAACCGACGCTCTCAGGCGGCGATTTTATGTAGCGGTATCTGGCTAGTCCGATCGGAGGCTGTCGATCGGTCACAGGGTACACGATCGTCGTCTCCAACAGCCCGTCTCGGCGTCGACATCGATCGCAGATCCGTTCGAGTTCGGGCCACCGATTCGCGTTGCCGTACGGATTCGAGGCGACGGGGGTGGCCTCGAATCCCGCGGTTTCGAGCGGCGACAGCGGTCTATTCGACGGTGACGCTCTTTGCCAGATTGCGAGGCTTGTCGATCGGCCGGTCGAGCTGGTTCGCCGCGTGATAGGAGACGAGTTGCAGTTGCACGTTCGCGAACAGGCCCGCCAGTTCGGAATCGGTCGCCGGTATCGCGATGTGCCGGTCCGCCACTTCGACCGCCCGATGGTCGTCCGGGCAGATCGCGATCACGGGCGCGCCGCGGGTCTGGGCCTCCTCGGCGTTCTTGAGCGTTTTCTCGTCCTCGTCCCCGGTAAAGACCGCGAATACCGGCGTGTTCGGCGTGACGAGCGCGAGCGGCCCGTGTTTGAGTTCACCCGAGGCGAATCCCTCCGCGTGCTCGTAGGTGATTTCCTTGAACTTCAACGCCCCCTCGAGTGCGACCGGATAGCCGAGTCCGCGTCCGATGAAGAAGTACGACTGACTGTCGCGATAGCGGTCCGCAATCCGCGCTGCGTCGTCGGTCACAAGCATCGACTCGAGCTGCGCGGGCATTCGAGACAGGTCGGGCAGAAGTGATGTGAGGTCCGCGGGCGGCTCGCCGCAGGTATCGGCGGCGATACGCTGCGCCAACAGCGTCAGCATGACCGCCTGCGAGGAGAACGTCTTCGTCGCGGCGACGCCGATCTCCGGGCCGGCGCGGATGAACAGCGTGTCGTCCGCCTCGCGGGCGGCGGTCGAGCCGACCACGTTCGTCACGGTAAGCGTGTCCGCACCCGCCGCGGTCGCCTGGCGCAACGCGTTCAGCGTGTCCGCCGTCTCGCCGCTCTGTGTCACCGCGATGACGAGCGTCTCGTCGTCGACCGGCGGTGCCGTTACGCTGTACTCGTTCGCGAGCAGCGCCGTCGCGCGAATCCCCGCCTGGTTCAGCGCGAGCGAACCGTACAGCGCCGCGTGATAGGACGTTCCGCAGGCGATAAGCTGGACGTTCCCGACGCCCTCGAAGGTTCCCGACGGGAAGTCCTCGAGCGCAATCCGCCCGTTCTCGGGATCGATCCGACCCTCGATCGCCTGCGCGAGCGAGGTCGGCTGTTCGTAAATCTCTTTCAGCATAAAGTGGTCGTACTCGCCCTTGCCAGCCTGCTCGGGGTCCCACTCGACCGTCTCCGGTTCCCGCGTGATCGACTCTCCCGCGAGATCCGTAAACTCGACGCCGTCTTCGTCGACGATCGCAACGTCGCCGTCCTCCAGATAGACCACGGTATCGGTGTACTCGAGGAACGCCGGCACGTCGCTCGCCAGGAAGAACTCGTCGTCCTCGACGCCGACGACGAGCGGCGATCCCTGTCGCGCCGCGTAGAGGACGTGCTCGCCGTCGAGCATCGCCGTCACCGCGTAACTCCCCTCGAGTTCATCGATCGCTCGCCGGAAGGCCGCCTCGTTTGCCATCCCGGCGTCGAGATAGTACTGAATGAGGTGGGGGATGACCTCGGTATCGGTATCGCTCGTGAACTCGTGGCCGCGCTCGCGAAGCCACGATTTGAGGTCGGCGTAGTTCTCGATGATTCCGTTGTGGACGACGGCGACGTCCGCGGTGTCGTCCGTGTGCGGGTGGGCGTTCTCGTCGGTCGGGGGGCCGTGAGTCGACCAGCGGGTGTGGCCGATACCGACGTTCCCCTCGATGTGTCTGTCACCGATCGAGTTCTTGAGTTCGTCGACCTTGCCGGAGCGTTTCTGGACGGCGATTCCGGAGCCGTTCTGGACGGCGATTCCGGCGGAGTCGTAGCCGCGATATTCGAGGTTTTCGAGCCCTGTAAGGAGCGTTTCAAGCGCGTTTCCGGTCCCGATGTGTCCGATAATTCCACACATCGATAGGTCACCCTCGAAGTGGCCGCCAGAGCTGGCAGCCGGTGGTGGCGACTGGCGAGTCGCGTGTGGGATGCGGTGCTGTTCCTGGGTGTGATAGCGGTGTCGACGATCGAGTCCGCCGAGTGAGTCGATCGCCCGTCACGATTCGGCACGGGCGGAAACGGGGCACGGACATGGTACGAGCACAAGCAAGCCGAACCCATTACTATAGGTAGACTACCGGAACCAGCGGTATTACAGGATGAGTACAGTGATTCACTACACGGCACCCAATCACCGTTTCGTGACTGTTCTATAGTTACGATATAGAAGTGATGGATTCTTCACTATTTCTGTTACTCGTCATCAATTATGCACCTATCCTCAGATATTTGTGAGTATGTAAACCAAACAGCGATCCGATGATTCGTATGTTGCTCCGAACATTCCCGTAAGGTGCGCCGAATCAGTGGTATGGACTGCTCACACTCGGCCAACGAGCGGACAGCCACCCGTCTCTCACCGCCATCTCGTCTCGTCCTGTTCCCCGGCCGTTCGGTCGAAAAAAGATTCGCCTAGAGACAGGTCTCGCGCGCGTCAACACGCCGCAGAACGGCGTCGAACCGCCACACCTATGGTCCCGCTCGGTCCAGTATGCCCATGGGTTTTGGTAGCTACGACGAATCCGAGCAACAGCAACAAACAGCCGACGAAGACGATGTCGATGCCGTCAACGTCCACCAGAACGACCACGACGGCCAGCTCTCGTTCGAATCCGACGCCTCCACGGACGAACTCGTCTCCCAGTTGGGCACAATGCGGGACGAGTCCGACGACGCCGACGAATAACGAACGACCGCTTTCTCTCCGCTCTCGCTCTGCCCTCGAGCTAGCGCTGTACGCGACTCGGGTTCAGTTTCGTCTCGACCGCCCTTCCACGCTCTCTTCTTCAAACGTAACAACTGTGAATGCCCTCCTCGTAGTTCCCCCTGTGCCCGCTGCAGAACTCGACGAGGAACGCGTCCGTGAGATCGCCCGCGCTGTTTTCAAAGAATGGATCAAAACAGGCCTCAAAACGATTGGACTGCTCTTCCTTGCGATCCTCGGCGTTCAGATTCTCGCTTCATCGTTCAACAACTCTCTACTCTTGCTTCCGATCGGACTCATCGTCGGTAGCGCGCTTGTACTCTGGAGCCTGCGATCGATGTTCCGACTTCACGTCGTTCGTTAACCGGGCGAAATGAGAGCCGCTCGATCGCCGAGTCAGGCGATCGTCGCCCCACAGAGTTCACCGATCGCTCGGCGAAGCCGCTGTGAGACCGCCGACTTCGAGACATCGAGTCGATCCGCGAGTTCATCCTGCGAAATCCCTCGTGGCACGTCGAAGTACCCTTCCTGGTAGGCAACGAGGAGCAATTCCTGTTGTTTCTCGGTCAGTGCGACCACGCCGTCGTCCTCGTCGTCCGAGACCCGCAGGTGCTCGACCGCGACGGAGACGCCGCGTGCACGGCAGGTGTCGTTGAACTCGACTAGCGCGTCACGGTCCGGGAAGCGAAGCTGGACGAGCCAGCCGTCGCGCGAACTCGTGATATCGAGAATGTGGCCGTCGACGGGAGTCGTCATCGGAGCGAGCGCCAGTGCGCGGTCGGTGAGTGTCACACGGTAGACCCGTCTGTCGGAGTAGCGGTCGACGAGGACGGGATCCGTGACGGTCGGGTCGACTGCCAGCGCACGGTCGAACGGCTCGAACTCGGTCCCGTAGACGGTGAGGAAGACGACGGTCCGGTCTTGCGGCGTCTGCGTGCGGTACTCGAGTTCGACGGGTGTATCGAGTGCGCGCCGCAGGGTTGGACGCAGGAGGAGGGCCTCGTGTTCGAGGCGGAGTTGCGCGATGACGCCGCCATCCGCCTGCGTACGCAGGGGCGTCTGTGCGGGGGTTGTTCCGGAGTGGTCGGCTGAACCGGTGTCGACCGTGGCTGTCGCCGACTCGGTCTGGCTCGCAGTCACGGACGCGGGTGGTGACTCCGCTTCGGCGTCCGTTCTCGCTCGCTCTCGTTTCTCCGTCGTCTCGGTAAGATCGAGACTCATGGAATCATCCCCCGCTCGCGTAGAAAGCTACTGTAAGGAGTTGTTACCGAACACACGCTCATCGATTCCGTGATTCGACTGTGACTACATGGGCGTGGAGGCTATACACGGAAATATATAAACAAATCGAGTCAATACTGATTCAACCGTCGAAATCCGTGACTGTTTCCGGGCGGAAGAAATAACCGGTTATCCAATTTCGCCGGCTCCGCCGCGGCGGTACAACCGAATTACGGTCGTCCAACAGCAGATTACCGGCAGTCGTGGCCGAACTGGACAGCGTCGCTAACCGGCCGCGTGACGATTCCGAACTCGTCTCGCTCGCCGGGAGTGCAAGAGCGGTGTTCACGTCAGTATTCGTCGAAGAGGAGTTCGAAGAGCTTCCGCTGGGCCGTTCGAAGGTGGCGGCTAAACGTCGGCTGCGAGACGGCCAGCGAGTCGGCGATTTCCTCGCCCGTGCTCTTGCGGGGCCACGCGAAGAAGCCGCCGTAGTACGCCGCCTCGAGCGTCTGGAACTGGCGCTCCGATAACCGCTTCCGAACGGCCGCGTCGAACGCCCGCGGGGATCGCGTCTCCCGCTCTCGCTCGCGCCGAGACACGAGTTCAGCGCTCGGAAACGCACGCTGGAGTCCCTCGACGAACGATCGGACGTCGACGGGATCGGGCAGGTCGAGTTCCAATCGCGTCCGGTCGTCGACCGGGGTGAGCGTCCGCACGAGACCGTTGTGGGCCGCGAGCGCGTCCGCGATGGTTTCAGTCTCGACGGTGAACTCGACGACCGAGCCGGTTTCGCCCTCCCCGACCGACCGAACCCGAGCGACGCCGTCGAGTTCGGTGAGCGAGTCGAGACGCGACGCCGACGGGGATTCGAACTCGCCGGACGGCAACGCACAGTAGACCGTCGAGCCGCCCGCCGAGCGCGGAACGACCGCCTGCACGTCGAGCGGCTGGCCGAGTTCGTGGGCGAGCGCGACGAGGACGTCGTCGGACTCGCGCAGGACGAGTTCGAGTTCGGTGACGCGGTCCGCGAGCAGCGCCCGTTTGCGTTCGAGCGCGCCGATGGCGTGGCCGGCGACGGCCGCGAGGTGGGCGTACACCCGCCGGCTGTGGTCGTCGAAGGTCGCCGGCCGGTCGGCGTACACCGTGAGCGTTCCGTAGCTGAACTCGTCGTGTTCGATCGGGACGCTCAGCGCCGAGCGAACGCCCCGTTCGGTTGCGGCGCGGATGAACGCGGTCGTGTCCGCGTTCTCGCCGCCGTCGTGCGTCTCCGCGTCAGCAGCGGTCTCCGCGAGGTCGTCGACGACGATCGAGTCCCGTCTCGCCGCCGCTCGGCCGGCGGGGGCAGCCGCGTTAGGATCGATCGGAATCGTTTGGGAGTCGAGCCACTCGCCGTCCCGTCCGGCCGCGGATCCCGACCAGGTCCGGGGGGTGACGGTCTCGTTGCCGGCGGTGGCGCGGCCGACCCAGGCGAGTTCGTCCGCGTCGGCCGGAGCTAGCGCGGCGGCGACTTCACAGAGGCGCTGTTCGACGGCCGTCCGGCTATCGGCGTCGAGGAGGTGGCGCTCGCCCGCTCGGAGCTGTGCGGCCGCGTCCAGTTCCGATTCGAGGCGCGCGCGCTCGTAGCGAGACGTTCGAACGCGTTCGCGAGCGGCGATTCGATCGAGAGCGGCGGCTCCGGCAGCGGACACCGTCTCGACCGGCGCAGTCTCGAGCGCGTCGAACGCCATCGGATCGCTGCTCGTCGCAACGATGACACCGCGCTCCGCGAGCGGAACGACGAGCACGCGCTCTGCGCGCAGGCCCGAGCGGGCGAGGAACGGATCGGCGTCGGCTCGATCGACGAGCGTGGCGTGAACGGTGTCGCGGTACCTATCGCCGTCGGTCCCGTCGCGACGGTCGTCACCGTCACGACCGACGTGCAACGGCACGTCCTCGCGTTCGACTGCCGGCGGCTCGATCCGGGGCACCGACTCGGCCGTCGTGACCGCCGCGGGGCTGAGCAGGTCCCCGTCGTCGGCGGATCGGTACCAGCCGGTGAACTCGGCTCCGGAATACTCTCGGATTCCGGTAACGACGGCGTGGCGCACGGCAGACCGGGACGGTGCCGTCGAGAGAGAATCGATCGTCCGACAGACTGTCGAGAGCGTCCCCGTCGCCGAGCGTCGTCTGTCGCGAACCACACAGAGCGTTCGCTCCGCGACCGACAGCGGCGCGACGAACACGTCGACTGGGACCGACCGTGCCGATCCGCCGCCGTCGAGTTCACCCTGGATGGGGTCGGTCCACCTGCTGACCGGAGAATCGGCGCGCTCGCGGATCGCCGCCGCGAGTTCGTCGTCGAACAGCGCGTCGACGGCCGCGCCGACGAGCGTCCCGGTGCCGGCGAGATCACACAGCGTCGTATTCGCGATTCGGAGCGTCCCGTCCTCGAGAACGGCGATGCCGTCTTCGAGCGCGTCGATCGTCTCCTCGAGCAACGCGAGCCGGTCGCGCTCCACGCCGTCGTCGGATTTCCGGTCGCGCCTGAACTCGCGAGCGAGTACTGTGAGGCGGTTCTCATCGGGGGCGGCGGTCACCTCGAGGCGGCGCTGTGCCGTGGACGGGCCGTCCGATGAGGGAGCGAGAGCGGGGAGTCGCTCGGGCAGCGGGGTCTCGAACTGGACGACGGAGCCGGACGCTCGCGCCTCGGCACAGCGGTCGACGACGGTTTCCCGAATCTCTGCGGGGAACAGTTCCCAGACGACGGTCCCCTCGAGCGGCGTCTCCTCCCGGTTTCGAACGGTCGCTTCCGATGCACCGCGAAAGAACTCGCGGGCGGTCGCGTTCGCGTACTCGAGTTCACCGGCGGGTCCGAGCGTGAATACTGCAGCGGGGAGGTGGTCCAGTGTCGCCAGGTCCGCAGCACCGTTCGTCGCCGAATCCGGCGCACTGTCTCGGTGGTGGCGCAGTTCTGCGACGTTTCGAACCCGGGCCGCGATTGTCGCCCGCGAGTCCGCCGGCGAAATCACGTCGGTAGCCCCGTGATCGAGCGCGTCGTTCACCCGCTCGTCGTCGGTGATGGCGACGATCGGCGGCAGCGAGTCGATACCCCCGTTCGCCGCCAGTGACGCGAGTTCGGCGAGCGGTGTCGGTTGCACAGTGTCGGTCTCCGACTCGGGACTGAACTCGCAGACGAGGCAGTGGATCGTACGGTGCTGTGACGAAGACGCGGCGTGTGACGCGGACGCGAGGTGCTCGCGCGCGGCCGAGACGGTCCGCGCTCGGAGGAGCGCAGTCGAGTCGAGGGTTGCCGAAAGCGCGGCCGCCGTGCGCTCGACTGGCGGCGACGAGCCGACGACGAGGACGGAACGCGGTTCGTCGCCACTCATCGCGGGCCGGTCGCTCATCGGCCGACCACCGCCGGGAACCGTCCGGTCGAGAACCGGTCGACCCGTTCCTGTCCGCCCGCTCTGTGTGGGTGACGGTGGCCCGTTCGTCGGGATCGATCGGCGAATACACGGGGCCGACGGCTGGCACACACGGTCACGGATGTCCGTTCGGGGCTGGAGAGGTAAGTATCGATTCCGTACCGATGGGTAACGGCGACTTTCGTCGCTACCGTGACTGTCACTCGGTCTCGTGCTCTCTGACTGTAACGACCGGTACGGGTGCGTTTTGGACGACTTCTTCGGCGACGCTGCCGACGATCAGTTTGTCGAGTCCGGAGCGACCCGCCGTCCCGACGACGATCATATCCATGCCGTTCATCGTTGCGAACTCGACGATTTCGTCCTGTGGGACGCCCTCTCGGACGGTTGTTGTCACCTCGAGCCCGGTGTCCGTAGCAGCCTGCTCGGCCTCGGTGACGGCCCGGGTGATGGCCTCGTCGGCCTCGTTTTCCGGGTCGGTTCGTAACCGATCGCGCTTTTCGCTGCCGTGTGGCCCCTCTTCGGCGACCGAGAGGATGTGTAGCGTCGCATCGAGGCGGTAGGCGAGTTCGATCGCGTGATCGGTCGCCAGTTGTGCGCCCTCGCTCCCGTCGGTCGCCAGTAGCAGGTCTTGGTACATTACATCAAGCGGTTCAAGAGAGAGCGGGATACGTGTCTGACTTGCTGTTGCCGGGCCGCTGCTCAGAAGATAACCGTCCACTCGTACTCGCAGTTGCGGCACACGAACGTTCGCTCGAGTCCGTCGGCCGTGACCTCCCGGCACCGTTCGACGCCGGCTTCCGTGAGGCAGTTGGGGCACTGGTACTGGCACACGACGAGCGGTACTGAACGGGACGGCCTATATGTGCGCGCCGGTAGCGGCGGTCTTGATCAGTCTCCGTTCGATATCGAAGGAGTCGCCGTGTCAGATCACGTTGAAGACGAAAACCGAGAGGTAGAGCTGTCCGAGTCCGGCAACGATCATGACCGCGCCGGCGATTCGTTCGAGTAACTTTGTGTGTGCGGTGAGCCGGCCACCGCTGGCAATGAGGCCAACCCCCGTCGCGACGGTCAACGAGACCATGAGGAGCGTGACGGTGCCGACGTACGTGCCGACGAGGAGCACCGCCTCGCCGACCGGCAGCGTCAGCGAATAGGAGGTCACCGAAATAAAAATCGGGGCGACACAGCCCGCAGCGGCGAGCGCATAGCCGACGCCGAAAATCCCGAAGCCGAGGATGCTCGACCGTCGTTTGGGCAGCGGAATCGATATCGAGGGTGCCCGATCGAAGACGATGAGCAGACCGAAACCGATGAGTAACACACCGGCGATCGGCTCGAAAATCGTCACGCGCGACAGCGTCGAGTGACCGATCAAGTAGGTCGCGCCGATAATGAGCGCGAGCGTTACCAGAACGCCGAGACCGGCAACGAGACCCCTGATGAGCGACCCCGACAACGAGGCCTCGTCACCGTCGGTCTGGCTGGCGTAGAAGCCGACGTATCCCGGCAACAGCGGATACGCGCAGGCCGAGAAAAACGTCGAGACGCCGGCGAGCAGCGAGAACGTGATCGTCGAGAGAATCGTCGCCTCACCCGTGATTTCGTTCATTGTTCCCCGTCATCCTCGAGTACCAGTTCGATCTTCGAGACGAGTTCGTCCGCGCTCTTGACGCCGTTGTCCGACCACTGCAGCCGACCCGAAGCGTCGACGACGGCCGCGGACGGGTAGCCGTTCCCGCCGTAGCGCACGGTGAGTTCGGCGTTGCGGTCGAGTCCGAGCGTCCAGTTGCCGTCGTGTTCGTCCCACCACGAGACGAGTTCGTCCTCGGTGATCGATCGGCCCTCGCCGACTGACTCGTTGGTCGCCGAGACGAACTGCACCCGGTCGCCGACCTGCGCGTGCGCCTCGGCCAGGGCCGGCATCTGCTCGATGCAGGGTGCACACCAGGTGCCGAAGAGGTCGATGAACGTCGGCTCGGACGGCGACGGCACCAGAGCGGTTCCCGCCTCGCTGCCCGGGGCGTCGACCGTTTCGATCTCTATCGGCTCGGGCGGGTCGGGCTCGTCAGTCTCTTCGCCGCCACCGCCGGAACTGAACTCGTCGGGAGAGGGGACGCCGTAGACGGCGACCGCTCCCGCGCCGGCGAGCACGCCCGCGCTTCCGAGCCCGGCGAGAACGTCTCGTCGGTGCATGGTTACTGTTGGGCGACGGTACTCGTGTCGTCGACGATCTGTTCGACGCTCCCGCCGAGTTCAGGATTGAGCGCCTGTGGATAGGATCGTTCGACGATGCCGTCCTGGTTAACCAACAGGATCAAGTTCAGGTGGGTAAACGAGTAGCCGTCGTGGTTCTCGTGTTCGGTCTCCTCCTCGGGAACCCTTTCGATTCGCATCCCGATCTGATCGTGGAGCAGTTCCTTGCCGCTCTCGTAGCTTTCCGGGCGAAGGAAGTGCCAGTTGCCGGCCTCGAGGTCGACGCCCTGTTCGTGCGCGTAGCTCTCGAGCGTGTCCGCGGTGTCGCGTTCGGGATCGAACGTCATCGCGAGGAGGCTGAGATCGTCCGTGTAGCCGTTTTCCTTGGCGTCCGCCTGGGCGCGCCGGAGACGCAAGAGCAGGGCGGGACAGGCTCCGTTGGGGCACGACGTAAAGAAGAACGTCAGTAGGAACGACTTCTCGCCGGCGAAATCGGCGGTATCGATCGTCTCGCCGCTCAACGGATCCGGGAGCGAGAAGTCGGGGAACTCTTGGCCGTGGGTGGGATGTGAAATCGCATCCGGATCGCCGGGGCGGTCCGGCGGATCGAGGATCGTTCCATCGTCGTTGTCGCCATCGTCGTTGTCAGCGTTGTCGCCGATGCCGACCTCACCGAGACAGCCGGCAAGCCCGGTCAGTCCGGCAGCCCCCACCGCGCCAAACGAGCCGAGATACGTGCGTCGCTCCATACGGGATACGTTGGACGGAGCGAGCAAAGGTTCGTTGGTTCGCCTGCCGAAGCAACATGTACTATCACGAGATGTTCTCCGTCGCTATCGTTTTCGACCGCCGCCGACACTATCGAAGTCAGTACCTACTTCGGTCTCGCCTCCGTCACTCACCGTATCGTCCATGCGCTCGTGGCTGTCACCGACACCCCCGTCCCGTCTCCGACGGCAGTGGCATTCAATACGTACGCTCGTTGCCATCGCCACGGTCCTCGCCATCGTCTGTCTCGGCATCGGCGCGGCCGCCGATACCGCCAGCGCGTCGAACGCCGCCGCCGGACTCGGTGACGATCGCGAACTCACCGTTCCAGCCTGGCTGACGGTGTTCACCGGCGGCGTCGCCATCGGTGCCTCGGCACTGCTCGCCGCCCTGGTCACCGACCGGCAACTCGTCGACGCCCTCCACACCTGGTCGCTGCCGCTCTCAGCCTCCCGGTCCGACCCATCGAACCCATCGAACCGCTCCGAAACGAGTTCAGCCCTGGCTCCGCACCTGCGTGAACTCGCGAGCGGGTTGTGGTGGCTCACCGGGCTGGTCGGCGTCGCCGCGCTCGTCGGGACCGTCGTCGTTGGCCTGACCGGGCCCGGCCGCGTCGCGCCGACCGCGAACCTCGCGATCATTCTCTCGTTCGTCGGTCTCCGGTCGCTGCTTCCGATGGTCGCGTTCCTGGTCGGGAACCCCTGGCCCGCGCTCGATCCGTTTCGCAGACTCGCACGCGCGCTGGCCGCCCTCGGAGAGGGCGTCATGTGCTTGCTCCCGCCGATCCAGTCCTTCGGGGGTACCGATACCGACAGTACCGATACTGGTCCCACCGATACCCACGCGATCGCCGACGGCGGATCGGGGCTACTCACATATCCCTCTACCCTCTCCTCGTGGCCCGCCGTCGCCGGCCTCGGCGCGCTCGTCTGGCTCGAACTCGTCCTTCCGGTTACGTCCGATCCCCCCCTTCTCGCTCGACTCGCCGCCGGCTACACGATCTACACCGTTGCCGGCGCGATCCTCTTCGGATCGAACGCGTGGTTTCGCCGTGCGGATCCCCTCGCGACGGTCTTCCGGCTCTACGGCGCTGTGGCCCCGATTCAGCGCCGTCGCGACGGACGCGGCCTCACCCTCGTCCTCCCCGGCTCCCGCCTGCGCGACCCCGATCTCGTCACCGACGCCAGCGAGGTCGCGTTCGTTCTCCTCCTGGTCTGGGAACTCACGTTCAACGGCTTCGTCGTCACCCCGCCCGGCAGCCGACTGCTCGCCGAACTCGTCGGCGCTGGGGCACCGGTCGCCGTTGCAACGTTCGCGGTCTTCGCCGGCGGGTACGCCGTCGCCTTCGGGCTGTACTGGCTCGCTGCGTCTACGGCCCGGCGAACCGCGCCGACGTACCTCTCGACGGCGACCCTGGCTCGGCGGTTCGCCCCGCCGTTACTCGCGATCGCGGCGGGCTATCACGTCGCCCACTACGTCGGGGTCGTCCTCTCGCTGTCGCCCGCAGCGGTCGCGGTCGTGACGAGTCCGCTCTCGCCGCCGCTCAATCCGACGACACTGGCGCTACCGGGGTGGGTTGGAATGCTCGAGATCGGCGCGTTGCTCGCGGGCCACCTGCTCGCAGTCTGGGTCGCCCACGCGACCGCGTTCGATTGCTTCCCGGGCCGACTACAGGCGATCCGGAGTCAATACCCACTTATCGCGGTGATGGTCTGTTACACGGCGGTTAGTCTCTGGTTGCTGACGTTACCGACGGTCCAACCCCCGACGCTTGCGGGATAACCGCTCGTCAAAACCAAAACCACGCCTCCGGACCCAATCGAACCGCAATCGAACCGCGATCGATTGCGATAGTTGTTTTGTTTCCGGGAGTGCACACGCAGACAATGCATCGCCGGAGCATCCTCCGTCGGACAGCCGTCGCCGGGAGCGGAATCGGCACGCTCTCCCTCGCCGGCTGCCTCGAACGGCTCGGGTTCGAGGAAGAATCCGCCTGGTCGAACCCGCCGCTCGTCCAGGACCGTCCCGACGCGGTCTACCTCCCCGCATCGACCGAGAAAATGGCCCGACTCGGCACCGCGACCGGCGACGAGTTCGGGATCGCCCTCGGGTACACGATCCCGCACCGATTCTGGCTGCTCGCCGGCGAGTCGAATCAGGTCGACGTGCAGCCGTCGGACAGTCTGCATCTCATGGTGACGGTCTGGGATCGGGAGACCGAACTCGTGGTTCCGGCGACGGTCCGTCTCGAACTGGTACGGGAAGGGGAAGAGGCGACGCCCGTCGGTTCGTTGTGGCCGATGATCTCCCAGCAGATGGGCTTTCACTACGGCGATAACGTCGAGTTATCCGGTGACGGGACGTACACGGCGCGCGTTCAGGTCGGTCCCCTCGACACCGATCGAACCGGGGCGTTCGGGGATCGTCTCGACCGCACCGAGACGCTCACGGTCGAGTTCACCCACGCCAGGGAGGACGTTCACGACCTCGGCGTCGAGTATATCGACACCCAGCGGCGGGGCACCCGGGAAGCCCTCGACTTGCGGACGAACGATTCGATGCCGTCCTCGCGCGGCCAACCGCTCGCTGAGTTACCCGGCGATCACCTCGGAACGGCCGATAGTGGTGACGCGCGCGTTGGGGCGCTCGTGCTCGACGCGGAGCGGGTCGGTGGCGCATCGGAGCGTGTGTATCTTGCGGTGACGCTCCGAACGCCGTACAACGACGTGATGTTGCCGTTTGCGGGGCTCTCCGCGATCGTCGATAGCGGGGGTGATGGCGGTGGTAGTGAACGCACCGGCGGCGACGGAGACGGCGGCGGGACCGAACCCCGCGAATCGCTGACGCTCACTGAAGCCGTCGATCCGACGCTCGGCCATCATTACGGAGCCGAGAGCGACGTGCTTAGTACGGGCCAGTCCACCGCGGACGAGCGGGAGACGACGATCACGATCAGCGTCGAGACGCCGCCACAGGTCGCCCGCCACGATGGCTACGAGACGGCGTTTCGCGCGTTCGACGATGTTCGCTTCCAGGTCCAGCGCTGAGCCAGTCGAAACGCTCCCGAGTTACGACGAACTGGCGGAACGGCGCAACTACCGCGACGAACGGTTCGTAAACGAACTCGTATCGATCGGAACGGTCACGAACGGTCGGAAACAGCCCCATTATGCCGATGATAACTAACCCCCGATCCGGACTACCTCGTGTGTATGTCTCGCTCGGAAAACGCAACCATGCAGATCGGCTGCCCGGAGTGTGATACAACCGTCACCACCGCCGTCCCTGCTGGTCCCGGACTCGTCGACGACGGCACGGCCGACCGATTACGCGGCACCGAAACCGCCTGTCGCAACTGCGGTCACGAACTCGAACTGTACTTCTACTGATGGGCCGGGGAAACGAGTTCACCTCGGACTGCCGTCGGCTTCGATATCGTCGGGTGCAGTTGCTCGCTGCCGCTCGTGGCCAGAGCCATCGAGAAACCGGACTGTCCGGACGGTGGAAACGCCACGAGCGGACTGTTAACCCCCCTGCGGCTGCAGGCCGCGAAGCAACCAGTGGCGGCCCTGTTCTGTTTCAGCGAATGCGAGTTCCCGACTCTCTCACTGTCGTTTCGAATCGGCAGCCGTATCGCCACGAGTACGACACGGAGGCGGAAACGAACGGAAACGCGGAGCCGGACGCGGAGACAGGAACGGACACGGCAGCGATCTCGGTCGACGAACCCACCGGCGGCCTCACCGCCGGTCTCGATCCCGTTCTGCAGGAAACGAGCGGCACCTGGATCGCCTGGGGCGACGGCGACGCCGACTTCGACGTCACCGACGCGCGCGACTGCGTCGGCGTCCCGCCCGAGGAGGAGTGCTACACGCTTCGTCGGATCGACCTCTCCGACGACGCCGTCGACGCCTACTACCGCGGCTTTAGCAACCGCGTCCTCTGGCCGCTCTGTCACGGCTTCGCTGAACTCGTCGAGGAACGAGCCGATGACTTCGAGTGGTATCGGACGGTCAACGCGACGTTCGCGGACGCGGTCGCCGAGCACGCGAGTTCGGAGTCGGTCGTCTGGCTGCAGGACTATCACTTCGCGCTCGCGCCGCGGATGATCCGCGAGTCGATTCCGTCGTCGGCGACGGTCGCGCAGTTCTGGCACATCCCGTGGCCCTCGCCGGCGACGTTCGAGTACTGCCCCGAAGGCAAGCAGGTACTCGAAGGGCTGCTCGGTAACGATTTGCTCGGATTCCACGTCGAGCGATACGCCGACGCCTTCCTCGATTGCGTCCGCCGGTACCTGCCGGACGCGGCGGTCGACCGCGAGCGGCGAACGGTCCGCTATAAGGGCCACACGACCCGCGCCGTTGGGACGCCGATGGGGGTCGATGCCGACTCCTACGATCAGCGCGCACGCACCGCGGATGCGGACCGGCTCCACGCGCTCTTCGAGCGCTACGATATTCCGCAGAACGTGACGCTCGGACTCGGCGTCGACCGCCTCGACTACACGAAGGGCATTCCGGAACGGCTGACCGCACTCGAGCGCTTCTTCGAGGCGAATCCGGGTTGGCGCGGCGAGTTCACCTTCGTCCAGAAGGCCACGCCGTCGCGAACGGAGATTCCGGCCTACGCTCGCCACGGCGACCTCGTCCGGAGCGAGGTCGACCGGATCAACCGCCGGTTCGGGACCGACGACTGGCAGCCGATCGTTTACACGGAAGATATTCTGCCGGCGGACGACCTCTGTGCGCTGTACCGGCACGCCGATCTGCTGATCGTCAGTTCGCTGTGTGACGGGATGAACCTGGTCGCCCAGGAGTACGTGGCCGCGAGCGTCGACGGCGACGGTACCCTGCTGTTGAGCGACCGCACGGGCGCACACGAACGATTGAGCGAGAACGCGATTTCGATCAACCCGACGGCCGTCGACGAGTTCGCCGATCGAATCGAAGACGCACTCACATTGTCGCCACAGGATCGTGCCCGTCGAATGGATGCCCTTCGAAAGACGATCTTCGAGAACGATATCGATGCCTGGATGGAAACGCAGTTCGAGTGGCTGTCCCGGGTCCACGACGGCCAGTGGACAGCACCGAATTCGCAGTCCGGAACGGACGACGCCGAGTCGGGTGCCAACTCCGAATCGGATTCCGACTCCGGCTCGCACGAACGAACCTCGCTCGTCTGAACTGAACTCGTGTGCGTTCGACCGTCTCTGCACTCGCTTCCCGTGACGGAACGAGTCTCGATCCCACCATCCGAACTCCACCCACACCTGATTTGCGAACGATGTCCGACCAGTCAGCAGCCACCGACGACGGTTCCGATACCAGTATCGAAAGCACCGACGCCAGTACCGACACCGATATCGACGCCGGCATCGGCACCGATACCGACGAGACCACTACAGACGACTCCCCACACGAGACACCACTGCAACCGCCCCCACTCCTGACGGGCGAGCACCTGCCACAGCTCCGGGCTACCCTCGCCAACGCAACGCATCTGCTGGTCTGTCTCGACTTCGACGGGACGCTCGCCCCCATCGTCGACGAGCCCGATGCAGCCGCGCCGACGACGGCAAACGAAACCGCCGTCGCGGGGCTCGTCGATGCCGCTCCCGTCACGACGGCTATCGTCAGCGGGCGGAGCCTCGCCGACGTGCGGACCCGCATCGACGGGCCGCGCATCTACGCCGGCAACCACGGCCTCGAACTCGCCTGGAACGAGACCGTCGCCGTTCACCCGGTTGCACACGAACGCGCCGCTCGGCTCGAAACCGTCTGCGAAGCGCTCGAAACCGTCCTCGGCCCGATCCCGAACGTTCGAATCGAAAACAAGCGCCTGACCGGAACCGTCCACGTGCGCACCGTCCCACCCGCTGCTCGCCCCACCGTTCGCCGGCTCACACGGACCGTCGTCGACCGAGTCGGCGGCGACGAACTCGAGGTCTCTCCCGGCAAACGCATCCTCGAAATCGGACCGACGATCGACTGGGGCAAAGGCGACGCCGTCGACGTCATCACGTCGACGCTCCCGGACGGTACCGTTCCACTCTACATCGGTGACGACGTGACCGATGAGTCCGCGTTCCGCGCCATCGACGCCGACGGCATCAGTATTCGCGTCGGCGATGAGGATCCCTCCACGGCATCCTTCCGCGTCCGGTCACCCGCCGCGGTCGCCCGCGTTCTCGACTGGCTCGGGACCGCCGGCGTCGAACTCGTCGGGCAGCGAACGCAGTCGCTGTCTGGAACTGAGCTGTGGAACGACGACCCGCGTGTCGGGCCGATCCCGGAACGCTGGCCGACGCCCGTGGCGAATGAATAAATACCGTTGGCTGCTGGCGCTGACAATCGCCGGCTCCGATGGCTTACGGCCGGCGTTCAGCGGGGGTTTGCTGGCCCCACGCCATCGTTACGCGTGACCACATATATTGTTGCCGATAGTGATTTCCAAAACGAACTCCCCGGGACAAGCCGAAAGTATTAGTTACCAGTGGAAATAAAGGTTCGGTACGAGAGTGACAGAGAGTGAAGCTACGCCAGCCAACTGATTTCCTTATCCTCGAAGCGCTCGAGGATAAGGGGCGAAACGTCGCGACGAATCTCGCCGCCCACACGGGAAAGAGTCGAAAAAACATCAACACCCGTCTCCCCGTCCTCGAAGACTATGGCCTAGTCGAGAAGATCGGGCCAGCAGAACGATCCGGCCTCTACGAGATTTCCTCGACAGGCAAAGCAGCACTCGTCTATCAGGATCAGTACGGCGAGGCCGACGACTTCGAAGACCTCATCGAGGGCCCCAGCGCGGGCGATCTCGATCAGAACGGTGACAGCCAGGCAGCCTTCGTCCGCGGGGAAAACGGTGACGTAGACGACGAAAACGCCAACACAGACGCCGACGAGTAATCCCGTTTCCGCCGCTCAGCCGCGATCGATTGGATCATCTGCGTCGTCAGACCGCATTTTATTCGCGACCTCACCAGCGGACCAGCGATCATCGTAGCGAGTCATCCCACCCTCCCGGTGGACGACCCTTCGAGCCTTTGATACGGACTGCTGTCAGTCATTTCCGGCGCAACCGCAGGACGGGCGCGGTTGCGCCGGTAAATCGTTACAGCAGACCGTATGAGACCCCGATGAACTCGGTCGGGTACAGTCGTCTCACAGAGACGAGTTCACCGGAGAGACGGCCATTCGTGGCTCCAATTTGGAGCCGGTCACTCCGTCGGGCTACTTCCCTCTTCGAAGAATTCGGAAAGAACCGTCTTGAGCCCCTTTCGGAGGTGTTGGTGCATCGTCGGTGGAGTCACACCCATGGTCTCGGCGATTTCCTCGCCGGTGCTCGAGCGCGGCCACTCGAAGAAGCCGCTGAAGTAGGCGAGGCGCAGCGTCGTCAACTGCCGGTCTGTAAGCTCCTCGTGGATTCGATTGCGGCGTTCGACTGCCGTGTGGACCGGCCGGTCGACCTCGCGACGCGCCATGAGTTCCGTACTTTCGTAGATCGCGGACAGCGCCTCGGCGACCTCCCGGACGTCGCCGTGCTGGGGCACCTCGACGATGCAGGTTCCGACCCCGTCTGTGACCGTCACGTCCCGGATCGTTCCCCCGTGATTCGCAATCGTTCGAACGCCGGACTCGACCAGGCGCATCTCGATCGTACAGTGATCCCGCCCGTCGTGGATGAGCCGACACGACTCGATCGACTCGTGTTCCGATGCCGCCTCGATCACCGTCTCCCCGTCGAGTCCGTCGACGGTCACGTACTGGATCGGCCGGCCGTCCGAGGTCGTCCCCGACCATTCGAGAGAACACGTACAGTCGTACTCCGTCGTCAGATCGAACGAAAACGACTCCCCGCCGTCGATCCTGAACTCGAGTTCGGTGACGGTATCGGCAAATAGCAACTGGCGGCTTTTGACTGCCATGATCGAAAAGCCCATGGTTTCCCCGAGGAGTTTGAACGCTTCCTGTTCGGTGTCCGAGAACGCATCGGCGCGACTCGCGAGGACGGTCAACACGCCGTAGATCGTTTGCTCGTGGACGATCGGAACGCTGATCGCCGCCCGAACGGTGTCTTCGCTGGCGGCGGCCTGTATCGGCTCGGGTAAGGGCTCTCGTTCGAGGATGTGGTTTGCCGTCAGTATTTCCCCCGTGGTTCCGGTTCGTTCGACCGGTCTCTGGATGTCCGTTGGTGAGGCGGGTTTGGTAGCTCCGTTCTCAGTGTCGGTGTCGCTGTCGGTGTCAGCGTCGGTACCGCCGTCTCCATCGTGTTCGCTCTCACGACCACTGTCACCGTGCTCATCAGCGCTCCCGTCGGTATCATCATCAGCCTCCTCACCCGCCACGGTCGTGGTTGCCGTGTCAGCCTCGGACTCTCCACTTGCCCCCGCTTGCGTCCGTTCCTGTGAGTGTTCATACCGTGCGTCGTCGAGGTTCCGAACGGCCTCGAGATACGTCGTCGCTTCGCCCGCACCCGTTCGATAAGTGAACTCGCCGTTCGTGGTGCGTTCGGCGATCCAGCACCCACAGTAGAGATCCGAATCGACGAGTTCAGCGCAGACCTCTCGTTCGATCGCATCCCGGGTGGGGGCGTCGACGAGCGTTTCGATCACTTGCCGAATAACGGCGTTGATACGGTTGAGCGTCTCGAGATTGGCCTGCCTGGCCCGCAGTCTGCGTTCGCGTTGTGCGCGCTCGGTGATGTCGCGGGCGAGCCAGATGACGGCGCGCTGGCCGTCGATGCGTTCGTCGATCGGGACGACGCGCGCTTCGTAGCGACGGCGGCCTTCGGTGGTCTCGACGCTGTACTCGACGGATTGGACCTCGCCGGTTCGGAGTGCGCGGTCGAGACAGTCCTGTAGTTGTGTCGCGGTCTCTTCCGGGAACGCATCGGTGAGGCGCTTGCCGACGAGTTCGGCCGCGGAGATGGTGTAGAGTTCGGCTGAACTCGGTCGGATTTTGGACTCCAGATACGTCCCGTCGGCACCGATGACGAACGCCTCGTCGGGCAGTTCGTTGGCGATGATTCGGTGATAGGTATCGTCGTGGGTGGCGTTCGGTGCGGGCGTCGATTCGGCGTCACGTTCCACGTGCTGTTCGGAGTCGGGGTTGGGGCCAAAGTCGGGGTCGGTGCTGGTACCGACGGTTGGATCGGTGTTTGCGCTCGCCTGCTTCTGTCGCCGTTCCTGTTCTCGTTCCTGTTTTTCTTCCGTTTCCCCTTCGTCTTCGTCTCCGTCTCCGTCTCTCTCCTCACCTTCCTCCCCCTCGGAGTCACTCCCACGGCTGCCAGTCGTCGCTGTCTCTTCTCGAACCACGTTGAGAACGCGGGTGACGGCATTATCGGTCGCCGGAACGTACTCGCTCACATCGGCCCGGAGTGCCGCTGCAGCGAGCGTTTCGCTGCCGTTCTGTGGTGTGACGACGATCGGCCGTTCGCCGTCGTCGTCTTGCGCCGTGTCCCGGTTGGACTCTTGTGTCCGTGTCCGCGTCTGCGCTTCCGTTCTCACGTCTTCAATCTGACCAATAGCCGTTTGTAACGACGCGGGCCGATCCACATCGATGACGATCCCGTCCGGTTTGAACGCGAACGAGGCCCCAGATCGATCCGGTGATCGGAGTTCGGCCAGCGACCGAACGATAGTCTCCACCGGCAGATCACGATCCGTCGCCTCGAGTTCCGTGCAGAGTCGGTGTTCGCTCGCCGGTGCGGTCGTTACACAGATGAGTGAGACGGTTTCCTGTGAGTGCTCCATGTGTCCGGGAGATCGGCTATTCGTCACTCCGCCAGTGCTCCGAGCCGGTATTCTTTCTACCCAACACCGTGACCTGCAATAAAACATAGGGATCGAAATGATTCGACGGTCGGCCAACAGGCGGCCGTGCGGGTGAATGACTGTGCTGCTGTCGCACCTGCCGGTCTCCGAACCGGTTATAGCTCGTCTGCTTCTTTCAGTTCGCCGATGACGTCGTCAACGAACGATTCCGGATCGTCGTACGGGAAGTCGCCGCCGGATATTTTCGTGTTTAGTTCCATCGCAGTCATCGAAAAATCCCCGGACTCGAACTTGGTCCCCGGACCGTTCGGCAGCGCCGGGACGAGGTCCATCGGACTCGAGATCGGGTAGTCAGCGCCTTCGAACGCGTCGATCATCTGCTCACGGATTTCGTCTTCATCTGCCATTGCGTGACCCCGTTACGTCCGATAAATAATAAATTTGTAGGTAGTTGCGCGTTCACTGTGAGAGCGTAATTCTCCCCTTCGCTGGGGTTTCTTCCGCTCTCATAGCACTGATAGTGTCTATCTAGCGTATTCACTGACTGGAAGATAGTCACCGGCTCCAACAGCTCCGAAACAGTAATTATGCCCCGGACTGCATGTCAACCCATGGCGAAAGATACCGTCAGGTACCCCGACGAGGTCGTCGAAGAGATCGACACGCTCGTCGACGACGGTATGTTCGAGAGCAAATCCGAGTTCTATCGCTTCTCTGCGGAGTACGTACTCACGCTCATCGACCCCGATCACGACGTCGAGACGTTCAACTTCGACGAGATCAAATCCGAACTCGATATCACTGAAGAAGATCACGCGAAGGCACTGGGCACGGACGGTGGAACGTTCTTCCTCGATGCTGTGATTACAGTCCGCAAACAGGGGTTGCGGGGCAACTACGAGGCTGCAGAGCGGTTTATCGACACCCACTACGAAGCGACCGATCAGGAGTGTATCATCTTAGAGGAGTTGCTTGGAACGTACCGAGAGGGGACGCCAAACCAACCGTAATCAGGGTCGAACTGACTCGAGAAACGCCGCGTCGACATGCTGTCGAAGCAATTCTGCAGCCCGATCTGCGGGTGCCGTTGCTGTCTCTCCAGGCGAGTTCACGCTATCCATAGCCCACTCGACACCTGCAGACCGCGCCACGGCTTCGAGAAACGCCGTGCGGACCGCCGTATTGTCGAAGACACCGTGGAGGTAGGTTCCGAGTACCTGTCCGCGTGCTGCACTCGCGTCACCGAGCGGCCGCTGGACCGGTTCGAGCGCCCGCGTTCGGCCGGCGTGAATTTCGTACCCTGAAGCAGTCCCATCTGCGCCGGCGAGCAGCGGGGTCGCCGACCCGTCGACGGGGACCGTCGTCTGCTCGAGTCGCTTGTCCTCGTCGAACCGCGTTTCGACGGGAAGCAATCCGAGCCCGTCGAGTGTATCGTCGGTGCCGGTCCCTTCGAGCGAGGCGTTGGTGAGTCGCTCGCCGAGGAGTTGGTAGCCGCCACAGATGCCGACGATGGGGCCGTCGAAGGCGTGCAGTGCGTCGCCGAACTCGGCGGCGTGGAGCGCGCGGAGGTCGTCGACCGTGTTTTTGGTCCCCGGGAGAACGACGGCGTCAGCCGCAACTGCGTCCAGAGGGGTATCGCTCGCTCCATCGTCGACCGGCACGTAGACGACCGACACGCCAGGTTCCGCGGCGAGCGCCTCGAGATCGGTCGCGTTGGAAATTCGAGGGAGACGCGGAACCGCGATTCGAAGCCGCTGCTGGGCCGGAACGCCGTCGTCGTCGCCGCGGACGCCCCGCTCCTCGACGCCGGGGAGGCCGACGCTGTCCTCCTCCGGCAGGCCGGGATCGTCGTAGGGTAACACGCCGAGGATCGGGACGCCAGTCCGCGATTCGATCTCCTCGATTCCGGGGTCGAGCAGCGACGGGTCGCCTCTGAACTTGGTGATGAGCGCGCCGACGACGCGCTCGCGGATGTCGTCGGGTAAGAGTTCGATCGTTCCGTAGAGGCTGGCGAACGCGCCGCCGCGCTCGATGTCGACGAGCAGGAGGATATCGGCGTCGGCGAACCGGGCGGTTTCGACGTTCGCGAGGTCGCGGTCGTGAAGGTTGATCTCGGCGATGCTGCCCGCGCCCTCGGCGACGATCACGTCGTGGTCGGCCGCCAGCCGCCGATAGGAGTCCTCGGCGGCGATACGGGCGTCCTCCCAGTGGTTCTCGTAGTAGCTGCCGGCGGGAACGTGCTCGCGGGCTCGACCCTGCACGACCAGTTGACTCTCGCCGTCGCCGCGCGGTTTCAGGAGGACGGGATTGCAATCCGTCGTCGGCGTGAGCCGCGCCGCGCGGGCCTGCGTGAACTGCGAGACGCCGATTTCGCCCCACCGGTCGTCGGCCTCGTTCGAGTTCGCTTCGGCGGTCACAGCCGACGGGTTGCCGCTGTCTTCCCCCGCCTCGCGGATGACGACGCGGGCGTTGTTACTCATGTTCTGCGCTTTGAACGGTGCGACCGAGACGCCCCGATCCGCGAGCAGGCGACAGAGCCCCGCGACGACGGTCGATTTGCCGACGTGGCTCGCAGTCCCGGCGACCAGAAGCGTCTGCGTCATTCACACGTCCCTGCTGCGCCCCAGTGTATCGTCCTGTCGATTCCATCTCCGGCTTCCCACCGCCGTTCTCGAACCGCCACAACCGGACCGAGTTCACCGACGCCACGGACCGGTCCGTCGCAGGCCCGACAACTACGTACATCGCCGGTGGAGCGTCCCCCGATCCGATGCCACCGACACTCGACAACGAGTACGTGAGCGACTGGCGCGTCCTCGCCGGAGACTCGTCCGTCGGCATCGACGCCAACGATAGCGATAGCGACGGCGACGTAGACGAACTCACCGTCACCCACGTCAGCGACCTCCACGGCCAACTCACGCCGCGCCACCACGTCTATTACGACACCCCCCACTCCAACTCGCGAGCGGCCTTCGAGTTCGGCGACGCGGACGAACTCGTGAAACGAGCCGGCGGGATCCCGATTCTCTCGGCGAAACTCGGCGAGATTCGATCGGCGGTCCCGGCGACGCTGACGCTCATGAGCGGCGACACCTTCCACGGGTCCGCCGTCGCGACCTACGGGGACGGACGGGACCTCTGTGATCTCGTCGCCGACCACCTCGACCCGGACGTCTACGTCCCGGGAAACTGGGACATCGCCGACGAGAGCAGCGACGACGGCGCGCTCCGGGAGTACCTCGACCGACTCGAGACCCGTGGGACGACGGTCCTCGCGAACAACCTCTACGACGCCGGGACGACCGACTCCCTGTACGAACCGTACACGCTCGTCGAGCGAAACGGCATCAGCGTCGGCGTCGTCGGCATGACGAACGTCTACATGGACCGGATGGCACCCGCCCTCCACGAGGACAAGTACGAGTTCGGCAAGCACCCCGCGCTGCTCGAGGCGGCCGCTCGGAAAGCGAAAGCCGACGGCGCTGAACTCGTGATCGCGGTCACCGAAATCGGCCTCCAGTGGATGGTCCAGGCGGCGAAGGACTGCCCCTCGATCGACGTGGCACTAAGTTCTCACACGCACGAGTACACCTACGAGCCGATCGTGGTCGACGGAACGGCGGTCATCGAATCGGGGATGGGTGACGCCCTCGGACGGCTCGATATTCGTCGAATTGGAGGGAACGCGGACGCGGACGCAAACGTGGATGCCGACGGCGGCAGCGGTGCGGACGGCGCTGATACCGAGGGCGACCACGACGCCCACGAGTTCGCCGTCCGCCACGTCCTCTACTGTCTCGCGACCGACCACGAGTACACGCCCGATCCGAACCCCAACGCGCGGGCGGCCGTCGAGCGCGTTCGCGAACCGTTCCTCGCGGATGATCCCGAGTTCGAGCAGGGCCACGGCGCGCTCGAGCAGCCGCTCGATACCGTCGTCGGCGAGACGGCCACCCGGCTCGCCCGGCGGTCGTTCCTGGTGAACTCGTGGAACGCGGCCCTGACCGACGCCCTCGTCGAGTTCACCGGCGCGGATCTGGCCGTCGTGAACGGCTACCGGTTTGGCTTCGCGGTACCGCCGGGAGAGATCACACTCGACGACTGCTATGGTGCGTTTCCGATGACCTCGCCGGTCGCGACGGGCGACGCCTACGGCAAACAGCTCACGAACCACGTGGAGGCATCCCTGAACGACAACTTCTCGCCGCACGTCTACGAGCAGGAAAACGGTCGCGTCCGGTCGTTCTCCCCGAACGTCTCGCTGACGATCGATCCGACGGCAAAGCGCGAGCGCCGCCTCGTCGCGTTCACGATCGACGGCGACCCGATCGACCCGAACGACTCCTACACCGTTGCGGCCCTCGACAAGCCGGGTTCGTCCGCACGTGAACTCGGCGGCTGTAACTTCCCGTTTCGGAACGTCGAGATCGAGGCGGGAACGACGGCGGTCGACGTGCTCGTCGAGTATCTCGCAGACGAATCCCCGCTCGACATCGATACCGACGGTCTGGTCACGACGCCGGACGACGGCGGCACCGTCCAGAACACGCCCGCAGACGGGCCGTATCCGTTCGTGCAGCCGGGCGTCGACTACGCGGACGGCGAGAAGTACTGCGAGACGCGGCTGATTCCAAATCGGTACGCGATGCCCGACGAGGCGGTGAATCGCCGGCGGTGACGGCGACGCGAGCGCGAGTTCAGCAGGGCGTTACTCGTCCCGGTACCGCTCGGCCCACTTCGGCCCCGCCCGGCCCGAGAGCACGATGCCGAGCGCGCCGAAGCCGATTCCGGCGACGGCCAGGGCCGCCGCGAGCGCCGGCGTCGGTGGGACCACGACGAATCCCGCGACCAGCGTCGGGACGATCGCGACCGCGACGCCGACGGTGAAGGTTCCGAAGCGGACCGAATCGAAGAGGAACTCGTTCGGATCGAACCCGGCGATGGAGACCGTTAGCCCGTAGTAGTACAGGCCGTAGCCGGCGAGCAGTATCGCGCCGACGGCGGCGTCGACGAGCGTCGCGTCGAACCGGATGACGGCGGCGAGGTACGGCACGGCGACCGCCGGCGTCCCGACGAGGACGAACGCCGCGCGCTTGGCGCGGAACACGTCGTCGATGGCGACCGGATAGGTGAGGTAGAACTCGAGCGAGTCGAACTGCGTGAGCCAGTTGTAGGTCGTAAACGCGGCGAGACCCAGCACGCCACCGAAGAAGATGCCGGGCGCGGGTTCGATGCCCGTGATTTCGCGGACGACGCCGACGAGTGCGGCGACCAGCGCCAGCAAAATGCCGGCAGAGACGAACGGCTTCCAGACGCCGCCGGCCGAGCGCGAGAGGTCGAGCAGCGTTTTGACGACGAGGGGATCGTCCGCGAACGGCAGTCGGTCGCCGGCGGCCCGTAGCTGGGAAAACCGATCGCTCGCCGTCCGCGTCGGCCGGCCGTAGGTCGGGTCGTACAGCGCGAGCGACGCGGCGGCGACGAGGACCGTTCCGATCGCCAGACCGCCCGCCGCGGAGAGGGATCCCGACAGCGGGACGACCAGCGTGCGGACGGATTCGATCGCGGCGGGTCCGTCCAGCGCCCAGGTCCCGGCGGCAGCGCTGACGAGAGCCAACGCAATTGTCCAGGTCGGTACGCCCCGCGTTCGGACGGCGATCAGGGCGACGGTCGCCGTCATGCCGGCGGCGAAGACGAGCGAGAGCGAGAGCCAGAACGCGACGAGTTCAGTCGGCGTCGTCGCCGAGAGGCCGCCGATCGGGATCGCGGCGGTGGCCATCGGGAGGACGAAGACGACGGCGTAGAACAGCGCGTCTTTCACGAGGAACATCCCGAGGAGCCGCCGGCGGGAGAGCGGAAGCGTGGACGCCGACGAGAGGACGAGCGAGAGCCGGCCGAAGACGTTTTCGAGCATGTTCGAGCCGGCGAAGCCGGCGGTGCCGCTGTAGAGGCCGAACCCGAGCGCGAGGGCGTGGAGGCCGAGGACGATGGTCGAGGGGGCCGTGCCGGTTTCGAGGAGCGCGACGGTCGCGGCGGCGGCGAGGAGGACGATCAGGAGGGGAAAGGAGGCAAAGCGCCAGCCGCCGAACAGTCGCGTGTGGAGCCGCCACTCCTCGCGCAGGAGGGTGGTAAACAGGAGGCGGTTCGTGCCGTTCCCGATGCCACCAACGCGGCCGCTGTCGACGCCACCGCTGTCGATGCCGCCGCCGATATCGGTAACACGCTCCAGTTGGCCGGTTTGTGGCTCGTCTTGCCCGGTCTGTTCCCCGCTCATGCTTCGATTTCGGTCCGTTCGAGCGCCGGCATGTCGCGAGCGTTCGCGTCGTCGACGTGCTCGAGGAAGGTCTCGAGCAGCGAGTCGCCGGTTTCGTCGACGAGCGACCGCTCGGTGACGATCCGGCCGTCGGCGACGATGCCGACTCGCGTGCAAATGTCGGCCGCAACGTCGATGTTGTGCGTCGAAACGAAGATGGCGTTATCGTCGGCCGCGTACGCGGTCAGGAACTGCTTGACCTGCTCCTGGACGAGCGGGTCCAGGTTCGCAAGCGGCTCGTCGATCAACACCACGTCGGGTTCGTGGATGAACGCCTGCGCGATCATCACCTTCTGTTGCTGGCCCCGAGAGAGGTCCGTATGCAGCGTCTCGAGTTTGCTCGCGAAGCCGAGTCGCTCCGCCCAGTGCTCGATACCCGCCGTGACAGCCGCTTCGTCTAACTCGCGCACGTCGCCGACGAACTCGAGGTACTCCCGCGGCGTGAGAAAACTCGGCGGCGAGGCTTGTTCCGGAAGGATACCGACCCGCCGTCTCGTCTCGAGCGGGGCTGTCGTCGGGTCCGTTCCCAGCACGCTGATCGTTCCCCCGTCGGGGACGATCTGGCCGGTCAGCGACCGAATCGTCGTCGTCTTGCCGGCACCGTTCGGCCCGAGAAAGCCGAACAACTCTCCGCGTTCGACGTCGAAAGACATTCCGTCGACCGCCCGGACGGCTCCGTACGACTTGCGCAACTCATCGACTCGGAGGATACCCATCAGTTGAACAGTCATTCACAGTGGCTGGTAATAACTGTGCTGGCACCCACCTGCCACCGCGGGCGGTGAGAGCGGCGGAGAGCAGAATCAGAATTCCGTTCCGCGACGCGCCCGCTGGCCGTCTTCGATCGGGTGTTTCTCCTTTCGAACGTTCGTGATCAAATCCGCGCGCTTCTCGAGATACGTCGGCTCATCGTGCCCGCCGGAGAGTACGAGTTCGAGATCGGCCGGCTTCGCATCGATCAGGTCGTGTACGTCATCTTCAGAGAGCAGGTCGCGTTCGACGGCGTAGAGCACCTCGTCGAGGACGAGCATGTGGACGCCGTCCTCGGGATCGCCGTCGAGGTCGAGCGGTGCGCCGAGGTCGACCTCGCTCGCTGCGGTGAGAACCTCGCGGGCGCGTTCGAGGCCCGCCTGCGCTTCGGCCTCGTGCTGTGCTTCGTCGCTGCCGTCCGCCATGCCGTGCCAGCCGTAGTGGCCGAGGTTCTCGTAACTCATTCCCGGCAGCGCGTCGATCGCGTTGTACTCGCCGCGAACGGCCTCGACGCTCGATGCCCCGCCTTTCATGAACTGCAGGACGTGCACGCGGTAGCCGTGACCCGCGGCGCGCATCCCCATTCCGAGCGTCGCCGTCGTCTTCCCCTTTCCGTCGCCCCACCAGACCTGTACGAGTCCGAACTCGTCGGGCGCTGCCGGCTCGATCCGCTCCGCCTCCGGCGTTCGGCCCTGTCCTGGCGTGTTTTCGATGACGGCCTCAGTCGATGCAACCGATTCCGGCGTATCTGCCGTCTCCGGCGTCCGATCCTCGCCCATATCCCAGCCGTCGACCCGACCGTACATGTAGCTATTCCTGTCGCACCGCTCGAATCCGACACAACCGTCTTGAGTCCTCGATCCCTACGCAGTTGCGATGTCCCTCGACTGTTCGACCGGTGAAACGCCGCCGCTCGCGGCGATCATCGATGCCCTCGACGATCCCGACTGTCGAGCGATCATTGCCCTCCTGGAAACCCCACAGACCGCCCGCGAAGTCGCCGACAAAACCGACCTTCCGCTGTCGACCACCTACCGAAAACTCGACCGCCTCCGAGACGCGGCACTCATCGCCGAGACGACCGAACACCACCGCGGTCGCCACGACAGCACCCACTACGTCGCTACCTTCGACCGGATCGATATCGAACTCGACGACGACCGCGAGTTCAGCGTCGATCTCGGCCGGGCAGCGACGCAGTCGCTCGAGTTACGGGAACGGCTGCGCAACAGTGAGGACTGAGAACGACCGACTCGCAGCGACGAACCGTAGCGACGAACCGGTGCGGCCGGCTTATTGTGCGAGGTAGCCGCCTTCGACGGGGAGCGTGACGCCGGTCACGCGCGAGGAGAGATCGGAGCCGAGGAAGAGCACGGCGTTTGCGATCTCCTCCGGGTCCGCGAGGCCGGGCATCGGCTCGGTTTCCTGGAACTGCGCTTCCATTTCCGGGTGCTCGTCGATCGTCCGTTCGATCATCTCCGTGCGGACGATGCCGGGAGCGATCGCGTTCGCGCGGATGCCCTCTTCGGCGTACTCGATCGCCGCGTACTTCGTGAGTTGGCTGACGGCTGCCTTGGCCGCGCCGTAGCCGCTGTACTGGGGCACGGCGACCTCGCCGCCGATCGAGGAGGCGCTGATGATCGAGCCGCCGCCGTCGGCCAGCATCGCCTCGATGCCGTACTTCATCCCGTACCAGACGCCTTTCAGGTTCACGTCGATGACCTGCTCGAAGGCGTCGTTGTCGTACTCGTTGAGTCGCGACACGGGCCCCTCGATCGCCGCGTTGTTAAAGAGCACGTCGATCCCGCCGAACTCGCTGACGGCGGTTTCGATCATCCCCTCGGCGTCCTCGGGATCGGAAACGTCCGCGTGAACGAACGTCGCCTCCCCGCCGTCGTCGGTGATCGCGTCGACGGTCGCCTCCCCGCCGTCGGTATCCACGTCCGCGACGACGACGGCTGCTCCCTGGTCGGCGAACGTCTTTGCGGTCGTGCGCCCGATTCCGGACCCCGCACCGGTGATGACTGCCACCTGATCTTCGACTAGTCGCATTAGTTGTTCTATCGGCCCGACGATGGATAGCTGTTTTGGGAACCTGTAATTCCGCCGTATTTCGTTAGTGAGCCCCTCACAATACCATCTAAAAAATAGGTCGTCCTATTTTAGATCGAATATGTGGCAATAATCTTTATAAATCATATATGTCTCCACTACTGTAATGGCACACTACGAATCGGATTCGCTGACCGTCGAATGGAATCGAACGCTCGATGCAGTCGTCATGAACTGGCAGGACTTCTCGAAGGGCGATACCTACCGCGACGGCCTCGACGAAGGGCTCGACCTCGTGATCCAGAAGAACGCCCGGAACTGGCTCGCCGACCTCCGAGAAATGGGAACGGTCACCCCGGAGGACCGCGAGTGGACCCAGGACGATTGGCACCCGCGCGCGTTCGACTCCTCGCTCCGGAACATGGCGATCATCCAGCCCGAGAGCGTCGTCGCCAACATGTCCGTCGAAGACATGGTCTCAGAAGTCGGGGAGAACACGACCTCGCGGATCTTCGACAATCGGGACGACGCCGAGGCGTGGCTTCGCGAGCAGTAACCGCTTTCTACAGGCGATACGGCAACCTATCGCCCGACGAGATCCGTATCCGTCGGCCCCTGTCCGTCGAACTCCCGAACGAACGCGTCGAGTTCAGCCGGCTCCGACGCGCCGGGTAACTCGCGTTCTGCGGTCGAACTCGACTCGTCGACGCCGAGTCGCTCACAGACCAGATCAGCGACGGATTCGGCCATCCGCCGGTAGGTCGTCAATTTGCCGCCAACGATACTGACGAAATTCTCGACGCCATCGTCCGCATGCTCGACTCGGAAGAAGCCGCGCGAAATCCCGCGACCCCCGCGGGCCGCCTCATCCGGCTCGTACAGCGGGCGAACACCCCACCACGACCGAAGCTGCGGTGCGTCGGACACCGACGGCAGCATCGTCGCACACTCCTGGATCGTCTGCTCGACCTCCCACTCCTCGCGGCTGAACTCGTCAGGATCGGACACCGGGACGCTCGTCGTCCCGAGAACGACCTCGTCCTCGTGGGGAACGACGATATCCCCGTCCGCGGGTTCTCGACAGCGGTTGAGCACCGGGCCGAGCCCCCCGTGTTCGACCGCGACCATCACGCCCCGCGTCGGCCGCATTTCGACCGAGACACCCGCCAGTTCGGCGACCTCCCCGGCGTGAGCGCCGGCCGCGTTCACCACGACCGTCGGCTCGATCGTCTCGCTGAACTCGCCGCCGAGGGAGACGCTCGTGATCCGGCCGTCCTCGACGGTCATCGAGTTCACCGGCGCGTGGGTCAGGATGTCGCCGCCGTGGTCGCGCGCATCGGCGGCGTTCGCCGCGACGAGCCGGGAGGGAAGGACGACGGCGTCGGGGACCCACATCGCCCGTTCGACGTCGGCCGAGAGTTCTGGAACGGCGTCCCGTGCGATATCGCCGTCGATGACGTCGACCGGGATACCGAGTTCCTCGCAGGCGTCGCGTTTCGCGTCGAAGTAGGCCGGGTCGTCGTCGGTCAGTTGGACGAAGAGGCCGCGCGTCTCCCGAACACACTCGCCAGCGATGCCTCTCAGGATGCGATTTTCTTCGATGCATTCGCGCGCGCCTGCCGCGTCGGACTCGGCGTAGCGAGCGCCGCTGTGGAGTAGGCCGTGTGAACGACCGGATGCGCCCGCCGAGAGGCCGCCGCGTTCGGCGAGCGTTACGTCGACGCCGCGGAGCGCGAGGTCGCGGGCGATTCCGGTGCCGGTTGCGCCGCCGCCGATGACGAGAACCGAAGTCGAGTGGGCCATACTGAACGCAGGTGCTCTAGCGGGACGTATGTTTCACTGCCGGGGAATTCCGCTTGGAAACGACGGATTCGGACCGAGCGGCGTTACGGACTGTACTCCGGCGACTGCCGTTCGATCGTATCGGCGACGTTGTCGAGCTGTTCGCCGATCGTCGCGACGAGATCGTCGAGCGTGACGATTCCGGTCAGTTCGCCGTCGTCGTCGACGACCGGGAACCGACGAACCCCGTGTTCGTCGATCGCCCTCGAGATTTCGATCGACTCCGCGTCCTCGCGGATCGTCGCCGGATCGGCCGTCATCGCCTCGTCGACCGTCGCGGACGCGACATCCTCACCGTCGTGGTCGTGTATCGCGAGCGCCGCGTCGCGGTCGGTGACGATCCCAACGGGTTCGGTGCCACTATCGTCGGTAACGACGATCGCGCCGACGTTTTCCTCCG
Organism: Natrialba aegyptia DSM 13077; assembly: GCF_000337535.1. GTDB lineage: Archaea > Halobacteriota > Halobacteria > Halobacteriales > Natrialbaceae > Natrialba > Natrialba aegyptia. The sequence continues at coordinate 32,230 of NZ_AOIP01000014.1, read as the reverse complement.
CGAGTAGCCGCGCTATTTCGCCGAGCTCAGCGTCGCGATTCGCCGTGATAACGTCGTCCGGACCGAGGTTTCCAACGGGCATCGTTTAGAGAACGCTATCACGGGTCCGGTATTCAAACGGAAGCTTTCGAATGAGCGCACCGTCGTAGGCAGCAGCAGTAGGCTCCGAGACCGCCGGTTCGGCTCCGTCGAAAACTCAGTGCTCCGCGGTCGCGTCGGGGCCGAACTTCTCGCGGACCGTCTCGACCTTCGGTGCCGCGTGCATCGAGCAGTAGGCGTCGTTGGGGTTCTTCTCGAAGTAGTTCTGGTGGTACTCCTCGGCCTCGTAGAACGTCTCGAGCGGCTCGATTTCGGTGACGATCCCCTCGTAGAGCCCTTCGTTCTCGAGTTCAGCCGCGAAGGCCTCGGCCGTCTCGAGTTGCTCGTCGTCGTGGGCGTAGATCGCCGAGCGGTACTGCGAGCCCACGTCGGGCCCCTCGCGGTCTTTCGTCGTCGGGTCGTGGATCGTAAAGAAGACCTCGAGCAGGTCCTCGTAGGCGATGTCGGCCGGATCGTATTCGACCTGGACGACCTCCGCGTGGCCGGTGCGTCCGGAACAGACCTCCTCGTAGGTCGGGTTCTCGGTGTGGCCGCCCGCGTAGCCGGAGGTAACCGATTCGACGCCGTCGAGCGCTTCGAGCGCCGCTTCGACGCACCAGAAACAGCCGCCGCCGAACGTAGCTCGTTCCATACCCGCTCGTAGGTGCTGCGGGAGGATAGATGTGACGGGAGTGGATGCGGACGATGATGACCGGACGACGACGGCCGGACCAATGCGATCGGGCGACGATCGACCGACAACCGGACGAACGCAGGGAGCACCAGATTCAAGCGACGGCCCGACAAACCGTTTCCCTTCGGCTATGTCGCGCCTGGAAACCTCGCTCACCGAAGTGCTCGACCTCGACGTGCCGCTCGTGCAAGCGCCCATCGGCAGTGCAACCTGTCCCGAACTCGCTGCTGCCGCCGCCGATGCCGGTGCCCTTGGCATGCTGGCCGTCACCTGGCGGGACGAAGCTCAGACCCGCGAGGCCGTCGCCGAAACCGCCCGCCGAACGGACGGCGTCTTCGGCGTGAATATCGTCGTCGATCCGGACGCGAAGACGGTTCCAACCGAGACGCACATCCACTGCTGTCTCGAGGAAGGAGTCGATGTCTTCTCCTTCTCGTTCGGCGACGCCGCACCCTACGTCGAGCGGATTCACGACCACGGCGGGACGGTACTGCAGTCCGTCGGAAGCGCCGACGAAGCGATGGCCGCCGTCGACGCAGGCGTCGACTGTATCGTCGCACAGGGTTGGGAGGCCGGCGGTCACGTCCAGAGCGACGTTGCGACGCTCCCGCTGGTTCCCCGCGTGATCGACGCCGTGCCGGACACGCCGGTTATCGCCGCCGGCGGCATCGCGGACGGACGCGGAATCGGTGCCGTGCTCACGCTCGGCGCGGCCGGGGCGTGGCTCGGCACGCGATTCCTGGCAACCCCCGAAGCCCGCGTTCACCGGCTCTATCGGCAGCGAGTGCTCGACGCGAGCGAAACCGAGACCGTCTACGCCACCCTCTACGACGAGGGATGGCCGAACGCTCCACACCGAGTGCTCGAAAACGAAACCGTCGCAAACTGGCGAGCCGCAGGGGAACCCGAAACCGACCGTCCGGGCTCGAACGATACCGTCGCGGAAACCGGAGACGGAACGCCAGTCCGCCGATACGAAGATTCGCTTGCCACTCCAGAGCTACGCGGCGAGGTTGAGCAACTGCCGCTGTATGCGGGCCAGAGTGCGGGCATCACGCGCGACGTGCTTCCCGCAGCTGAACTCGTGCGTGAACTCGCCGACGAAACGCTCGCGGCGCTCGACCGAACTCGGTGAGCGCCACGCCGGCGATCTTGAGCCGCGGGTGTCGGACGACCTTACGTTCCGGCTCCGTCCGCGACGCGCCACGTCAACAGCACCCCGTCGTCGAGTCGCTCGATGTCCGCGAGTTCGAGTTCGGGAAAGTCTGCAACGAAGCCGTCGCCGTCGGCCAGCGTCGGCGCGTCCCGACCGCCGATGATCGTCGGGCCGACGAAGACGGAGAGTTCGTCGACGAGGCCGGCGTCGAACAGCGAGAAGATGAGTTCGCCGCCGCCTTCGACCATGAGCTGCTCGAGGCCCTGGTTCTGGAGGGCGGCGAAGGCGCGCAGGAGGTCGACCCGTTCGTCGCCCGCGGTCACGAGTTCGGCGCGGTCGGCGAGATCCAGTCGCTGTTCGACGGGTGCGGATTCGGTCAGGCAGACGTACGTCGTCGCGGCATCGTCGAGGACGGCGGCGTCGAGCGGCGTTCGACCGGTGGAGTCGACGACGACGCGGGCGGGGTTCGCCGGCTCGCCCGCCTCGCGGCGCTGCTCGCGCAGGGTGTCGTCCTTGACGGTGAGGTGGGGGTCATCTGCGAGCACGGTGCCGACGCCGACGACGACGGCGTCGCTGTCGGCCCGGAGTCGGTCGACGCGGTCGAAATCCGCCTCGCCGCTGATGGCGACCTGTTCGCGCCGGCGCGAGGAGAGTTTGCCGTCCGCACTCGTGGCGGCGTTGACGACGACGTGCATACGCCCCCTCTGGCGGGAATCCCCAAGAAGCTACGGTGTCCGTCGCCGCCGGTGGTAGTCACGGCGTGCGATCCGTCCGCCACGAGTGGCGAGCCGATGGCGGCACAGTGAACTCGTGAGTTGTGGTCCGTTACTCACTGCGGGCGAGTCAGCGCTTTCCTGTTCGCCCCTGTGTCGTCTTCCGTACCGGCTAGGCCATGCATCTACGAATTCGAGCTCCCTCGGCCCAACGCCCGGAATATTTGGTCTCTGGGTTGAAGCGTACGATCCCAACTCCCACCGTGTTTGTTGTTTTCGGAAATCACATTCGGTAATCTTTTAATCGCTGTGAATGAACAGTCATTCATGGCCCTACAGGAAAAACTGACTATGGCGAAGGGAACACTGACGTCTCCCTTTATGCGACGGCAACTCCTGCTGTCCTCCGTTCTCGGTCCGATCCAGAAGCGGATTCGGGGAAACGACGGCGAGTACGTCATGGATGCGGACTGGGACAACCTGATTATTCTCGACGGCTGTCGATACGATCTGTTCACGCAGATCTATGCCAAGAACTCGTTAGACGGCGAACTCTCCCGGTTTCAGTCTCGCGGCAGTTCGTCGCCGGAGTTCCTCTCCGAGAACTTCGAGGGACGGACCCACAACGACACCGTCTACGTCACCGCGAACCCCCACGAAAAACGAATTCTTGACGACGCGTTCTACGATACGGACCGCGCCTGGATCGACGACTGGGACGACGAGGCAGGGACCGTTCTCCCGGCGGTTCTTTCCGAACGCGCCCGGTCCGCTCACGACACCTACCCGAACAAGCGGCTGATCGCTCACTTCATGCAGCCCCACGTCCCGTTCATCGGCGAAACGCAACTCGATGTCGACAGCGACATCACGAGCGGACTTCGGGATATGATGCTCGAAGATTCGATGGACGATGCGCCCGGATTCGTCTGGGAAGAGTTGCAAAACGGCGAGATCGAGGAAGGCGTCTTCTGGGAAGCCTATCGCGACAACCTGATTCGGGTACTTGAGGAGGCCGTGCCCCTCGCCGAGGATCTCCCGGGGAAGACGGTGATCACGGCCGATCACGGAAACGCGCTCGGCGAGTGGGCCACGCCGTTCCCGGTCCCGGTTTACTTCCACCCGACGAACATCCGGATGCCGGAACTGAACACCGTCCCGTGGTTCGTTCCGCCGTATACGGAGCGAAAACAGATTGTGCGATCGGGCGACGCCCCCGAGGAGACGATCGAGACGCCGACCGCAGCCGACGAATCGGCCGAATCCGACGAGAGCGACGTCGAGGAACGTCTCTCGGCGCTCGGCTACGCGGACTAACAACGTCTTCATCATCCGGTCACGCCCGCGGTCCACCGGCGAACTCGGTCCGCCGAAATCCGTTCGAACGCTTTACTTTCACCCCGTTGCGGGAACGCTTTTGAAGCCCCCACACGAAAGGCAAGTGATGGAACTCGACGATCATGCCGAGGATCTCGCCTCCGACCTCGGCGTTGACAAAGAGGAGGTCAAATCCGACCTGCAGAATCTCGTGGAGTACAGCGTTCCGGTCGACGAAGCCAAACAGAGCCTCCGACGAAAGTACGGCGACGGCTCGAGCGGCGGCAGCGGTTCCCCCTCAAGCAAGGAAATCGGCGATATCACGCCCGACGACGGCAACGTCACCGTCACGGGCACCGTCCTGACCGCCGGCAAGCGATCGATCCGCTACCAGGGATCGGACCACGTCATCGTCGAAGGTGAACTCGCCGACGAGACCGGCACCATCGACTACACCGCCTGGGAGGACTTCGGGCTCTCGCCGGGCGACACGATCACCGCCGGCAATGCCGGCGTCCGCGAGTGGGACGGCGAACCCGAACTCAACCTCGGGGAAAGCACCTCGCTCTCGTTCGTCGACGAGTCGCTGCAGCTCACGCAGGAAATCGGCGGCGAGGCGACCCTCGCCGACCTCCAGACGGGAGACCGCGCGAGAGCCGTCGAGGTCGCCGTCCTCGAGTGCGAACGCCGGACGATCGACGGCCGCGACGGCGAGACGGAAATCCTGAGCGGCGTCGTCGGCGACGAGAGCGGCCGCCTCCCGTTCACGAACTGGGACCCCGCTCCCGAAATCGAGGACGGTGGCCCCGTTCGCATCGAAAACGCCTACGTCCAGGAGTTCCGCGGCGTCCCCGAGGTCAACGTCTCCGAGTTCTCGACGGTCACCGAACTCGACCGCGAGATCGAGGTGGGTGCGGACACGACGACGATGGCGGTCAGCGAGGCCGTCGCGACGGGCGGCATCTACGACGTTGAACTCGTCGGCAACGTGATCGCGGTGCGGGACGGCTCCGGAATTATCCAGCGCTGTCCGGAGTGCTACCGCGTCATTCAGAAAGGGCAGTGCCGGACCCACGGCGACGTCGACGGGATCGACGACCTTCGCGTGAAGGCGATCCTCGACGACGGCACCGGCACCGTCACGGTCGTACTGGACGACGAACTGACCGCGGCTGTCTACGGCGGCACCCTCGACGACGCCCTCGAGCAAGCGCGCGAGGCGATGGACCAGTCGGTCGTCGCCGATACGATCCGCGAGCGCATCGTCGGCCGCGAGTTCAGCGTGCGCGGACACCTCTCGGTTGACGAGTACGGGGCGAATCTCGACGCGGAACGCTTCGAGGAGAGCGACGACGATGCGCAGGCGCGTGCACGCACCTTCCTCGAGGCGGTTGAGAAGGTAGCGGAGATCGATGATGGCGCGGACGCCGAGGAGGTGGACGCATGAGCGCAAACGGCTCCGACGACGAGGAGATTCCGGGCCGCGAGATCGCCTATCGGCTCTTCGCGGCGGAGTACGACGACGCCTCGCTGTCGTACGCGGAGAGCGACGAGGAGCGCGCGCCGAACTACGTCGTTTCACCGACCGGTGCCCGGGTCAACCGCGTCTTCGCCGTCGGGACGCTCACCGAGGTCACGGCGGTCAACGACGAGATGGTTCGCGCCCGCGTCGTCGATCCGACGGGTGCGTTCGTCGTCTACGCCGGGCAGTACCAGCCCGATGCGCTGGCCTTCTTAGAGCAGGTCGAACCGCCGGCGTTCGTCGCGGTGACCGGCAAAGCTCGCACGTTCGAACCCGACGACGGCGACCGCGTCTACACGTCGATTCGGCCGGAGAGCATCGCCGCGGTCGACGCCCCAACGCGCGACCGGTGGGTCGTCACCACGGCTGAACAGACCATCGAGCGCATCGGCACCTACGCCGAGGCTGCGACGCTCGACTCGCTGCCGGACGCGAGCGACGACGGGGTGACCGACGCCCTGCGCGAGGCCGGCGTCGAGTTCGGCCTCGCGGCGGGCATCCCGCTCGCACGGGACCACTACGGCACGACGCCGTCGTACCTCGCCGCGCTTCGCGACTGTGCGATAGAGGCGGTCGAAGTCGTCGCGAACGACCGCGACGAGGTCGGCGAGTTCACCGTTCGACCGGACGAAACGGGCGGGGACGCGACTTTCGACTCGCTCGCGTCGCTTGCTGCCAGCGACGGCCTCGATATCGACGAGCGTGAACTCGCTGGTGGCGCTGGTGGAGCGACGGACGCCGAGTCGGAGACAGTCGACACGGCCACTGCGGCAACGGCAACAGCGGGCGACGAGCCGGCAAACACCGACGAGACGGCGGCCGCCACCGGTACGGCGACCGAAACGGAAACGACGAGCGTCGATCTCGACGAGTCCGGTGACGAGGTCACAGCCGACGATGAACTCGAGTCGGACGAGAGCAAGACGGCTGCAGCGAGCGAAAAAACGGATGCGTCCAGCGGCGCGGCGACTGAAGCCGGTACGACGGATCCCGAGGAAACTACCGGTACTGAAGGGACTGTAGATTCCGAGGATACCACGGACGACACGGCCGAATCGACCGAAGCCGATGATGCAGGGTCCGAATCGCTCGGCGACTTCGATGCTGATGCTGATGTCGATACCGGTTCCGGTCCCGATCCCGATCCCGGTGACAGCGGCATGTACGAGATGGACGACGAAGAGCGCGAGCAGATCGAAGACGAGTTCGGGACCGAGTTCACGACGGGGACCGAGGTCGACGATCCGGGCGAAGCGGACATCGATGTGCCGGACGCTGCGGACGTCACCGACGCCGACGCCGCCGACGATGCGACGGCTGGCGACGGTGAATCGAACGAAGCGGAGACAGCGGCGGACACGGACACGGAAACGAGTGCGAGTGCGAGCGCGAGCGACGACCTCGGTGCACCGCCGGCGTCGAATCTCGAGACCGAATCCGAGGGAGACGACGAAGCGGAATCGGAATCGGAACCGGACCTGGAGACGGAAGAGCCGGAACCGGACACCGGCGCGAGTGACGTGGACGCGACCGATGCGGACGAGACTGAGGCCGAAGAGCCCGAGGAGTCGGAGGCTGTCGACCTCCAGGCCCACGTCGTCGACATCATGGAGGAGCTAGACGACGGCGACGGGGCGGACCGCACGGAGCTGGTCGAAACCGTCGCCGCCGACACCGGCGCGTCCGAGGCCGACGTCGAAGACGCGATTCAGGACGCGTTGATGGGCGGGCAGTGCTACGAATCGAGCGACGAAACGCTCAAAGCGATCTGATCGAGTTCGGCATGCGAGATTCCCGCCCGCCCGACACCCACGAGAACGAGACTTCGACCACCCACGTCGAACCCGTCCCCGGCCAACCGGCCGCCCTCGCCGATCTCGGGACCGAGCGGGCGCTTCTCATTGCGGACTACCACGCCGGCTACGAAGCCGGCTTGCGATACGAACGCGGCGTCGACGTTCCCAGTCACGCCCCCGAGCGCCGCAAACGTCTCTATTCGCTCATTGAGCACACCAATCCCGACCGCCTCGTCGTCCTCGGCGATCTCATGCATTCGATCGGCGACCCCGGCGGTGCCGAGCGAGCTGAACTCGAGGTGCTCTTCGAATCCGAACCGTTGCGATCGCTCGACGTGACGATCGTGAAAGGCAACCACGACGGCGCGATCGAGACGTGGCTGGAGCCAGCCGATGGAGCAGTCCCCTCGGCGGGTCCGCCAGCGGGGTCGGTAACCATCGTTTCCGGCGACGGTATCGCGCTCGGCCCCGATGGTTCCGAGGGCACTAGCACCAACACCGGCACCGTCGGCGTCTGTCACGGACACACCTGGCCCTCGCGCGCCGTTCTCGGCTCATCAGTCGTCTGTCTCGGCCACGAACACCCGTGCGTCCGCCTCGAAGACGAAGTCGGCGGGAGTCGCGTCGAACGCGTCTGGCTCCGCGGACGGCTCGACCCGGACCCGTTTTGCGACCACTTCGGCGCGACACTGCCGTGGCTCGCGGACAATGGGACGGCCGAGCCACCACAGATTATCGTCCTCCCGGCGTTCAATGAACTCGTCGGGGGGACGTGGGTGAACCTGCCGGAGCAGTCGTTTCTCTCGCCGTTTCTTCCGGACGGCCTCGCGGACGGAGAGGCGTATCTTCTCGATGGGACTCGGCTTGGCTCCTACGAGTCGGTGTGATCTGGCCGTCAGTTGTGCCTGTGCTGTCTGAGCTGTGACGCATGCGCATGTAAGCCGTATTGCCATCCGATACCCGGAAGAACGGCCACTATGCCGATTCAGACGTACCGACTCGAGATTCGAGAGACGGATACAAGCGGGATCGATGCGGACGTATACGATGCGGAAGACATGGTCGTCGCCTCGACACAGGTCGCATACGAGGACTACGGCCTCGAAGCGCCCGCATCGCGGGAAGGATCACTATCTGAGGTAGCGGAGTTCAGTGCGGATATCACGACGATTGATCTGCAGTTCGAACGGGACGATGCGGGGTTCGTCTTTCGCGTGCTCGGCGACCGGGAGGAGGTAGCGGCCGTCCGGGCGGATGATGCGGAGTGGGAGATGGAGTGAGCGGCGTCTGGAGGCATCTTCTCGGGGTTCGTGACTGTACTGTGTCTCGGACCGGGGAACGGAGTCGACCGGCAGGAGTAGTGTCGGGCAGAGCGAACTGTCGCACTGGCTGTTCTCGTCCTGTTCGACTAGTGGATGACTGTTGTAAACACGCGTTCGATCCCGTTCTCGATCGCCCAACTGCGGTTCACCGGCCTGGATCATCGGACTGCCGAGTTCACCCAGGTCGCCGGTCTCGGGGAGCAACATCGCGACCATTACCTCGCGGTCAGTCCCGCCGGGGGAATCGTCCGCCATTTCGCCGCCAGGGCCCTCGCCCTCGAACGCAACCGTATCGATCGTCTCAGTTCCGCCGTCCGCGAACTCCCAGACGTCGTAGCCGGCGTCCGCCGGATCGCCGATATCGTCGAAGGTGACGCTGCTCGAGGCACCTTGATACGAGATTTCGTCGCCGTCGGCGACGGCTTCCGCGGCGTCCTGGAGTTCGCCGGGACCGTACTCGTCGCCGCCGGGGTTTGCGACCCGGCGCATCTGGTCGCGGATCGCCTCGCCGTCGTTCTCGCCGGCTGCGATGTTCGCGAGGACACAGACCGCGACCGCGTCGAACGTGTGCGAGTTGAAGACGCCCGGCGAGTCGCCGAACTCGTCCTCGTAGAGGTCGTTGAAGCATCCTCGTTCGGTCCTTCCGAGGCCGGTGCGGTCCCGATGACGTTTTCCATGTCGTTGTCGACTTCGCCGGGAAGATCGCCGTCTTGGAGCCCGTCAGGGACGATAATGTCGGTTCCGTTGTCGTAGTTCGAGTAGTAGTCCCGAAAGATCTGGATGCCGCTTTCGGGATAGCCGATGATGTTCAGGACGTCCGGCCCGCTTCTGTGACGCCACCTTCGTCACCGATACAGCCGGCCACACCGGCCACACCTGCTGCACCGATACCACTCAGTACCCGCCGTCGGTTGAGTTCCCAATCTATGGTACATGATCACACCACACATATAAAAGAGTTTAGGTGAGATGGCGGCTGGAGACGGTTCTCGTCAGTGGATCAGTGCAGCGACCGACTGAAAAAGGCTAGTCTCTGTTCGGTTTCGATTCGCAGTTCGACCCTCGTCTCTCAGCCGAAGATACCCATGAGGCTGTCGTAGTATCCGATCGTGTTCTGCGCAAGGACGACGAGTAACACGATGATGACCGGAATCCGGAGCGTCCAGATCCAGGCCATTCCCCACGATCCGAGGTCCTGAATCCCTTTGCCGAGTTCATCGAGGCCGAGGTCGGTTGCGACCCAGCCGATGTAGATGGCAAGCAGCAGGCCGCCGAGGATGAGAAGGATCGAGTTCGCGAACCCGTCGTACACGGTGAGCCAGTTGAGACCGTTCGGTTCGTACGCTACCGGCAGACCGACGAGGAAGATTAGGATACCGAGGCCGACCGTTGCCGGGAGCCGGTCGACGCCATGTTCGTCGATCAGATACGAGACGACGACCTCCATGATGCTGATCGCGCTCGACAGCGCGGCGATCGTGACGATGGCGAAGAAGACTGCGCCGAGGATCCCGCCGAGCGGGACATTGCTAAAGGCTTCGGAGAGACTGACGAAGATGAAGCTCGGTCCGTCGACGACATCCGTCAGGTTGGCGGTGTAGAGTACCGGAAACGCGACCAGCCCAGCGGTAAACGCGATTGCGGTGTCGAGCGCGACGATGATGGCACCGTCCTTCGCGAGGTTCCGGTCCTCACCAAGATATGACGCATAGGTGATCATCACACCCATCCCGAGCGAGAGCGTGAAGAACGCCTGTGCGGCTGCAGCGGGGAGGATGTCGGTCCAGTTCGCGGCGATCGTCCCCAGATCCGGCGAGAGGTAGTACGCGTACGCCTCGCCAGCGCCGGAAAGCGTTCCGGCGTAGACCGCCAGGCCGATCAGCAGGGCGATGATCGCGGGCACCATGAGCTTGACCGAGAACTCGATCCCGCGCTGAATGCCAAACGCGACGACGGTGATAATTGCGGCCATGAAAATGGCGTGGGTTACGACGGATCCCATCCCCCCAGCAACCGACATGAACTGCTCGCCGGCACCGCCGGCGGCGTAATTACCCTGCAATCCGATGGCCGTGTACCGGAGAATCCAGCCGGCGATGACGCTGTAGTACGAGAGAATAACGAAGCCGGCAGCAATGAACACCCAGCCGATTTTTGTCCAGGCCCCCCTTCCGACCCGTTTGAGCGCACCGACGGGGTTCCGTTTGGTGTGTCGACCGATCGTGAACTCGACCATCATGACCGGGAACCCGACAAGTGCGACCAACAACAGGTAGACGACGAGGAATGCTGCCCCGCCGTACTCACCCACCTGGTAGGGGAACCGCCAGATATTTCCAAGCCCAACAGCACTACCCACGGCAGCGAGAATAAACCCTGTCCTCGTTGCCCATGACTCACGTTGTGCCATGCCTACGCTGTTTAAATAGGACTTATATATAACTTTCCGTGAGACTGCTGAAATGTCACCTAGATGTCTATTAATCGTGATGGAGTTACGGAATCCTTTTCCTATTGGTCCTCGCACAACGGCGTATGAATCCAAGCGGGGTGGTTCCTGCATGACGATGGACGATCGGATCGACGAACTCGAGGCGTTGCGCGAGGAGGCCCGCCTCGGCGGTGGCGAGGACCGAATCGCCAAACAACACGACAAGGGCAAGATGACCGCCCGCGAGCGGATCGATTACTTCCTCGACGAGGGCACGTTTACCGAGTTCGACCAGCTCAGAACCCACCAGACCCGGCAGTTCGGGATGGACGAGAAGAAAATCCGGGGCGACGGCGTCGTCACGGGCCACGGCGAGGTAAACGGCCGAACAGTTTTTGTATTTGCACACGACTTTACCGTCTTCGGCGGCTCGCTCGGCGAGGTCTTCGCCGAGAAGGTCTGTAAGGTCATGGACATGGCGATGGAGGTCGGCGCGCCCGTCATCGGGCTCAACGATTCCGCCGGTGCCCGCATTCAGGAAGGCGTCAAGAGCCTCGCCGGCTACACCGAAATCTTCCGCCGGAACCAGGAAGCGAGCGGCGTCATCCCACAGATTTCCGCGACGATGGGGCCGTGCGCCGGCGGTGCCGTCTACTCCCCGGCGATCACCGACTTCATCTTCATGGTCAAGGACACGAGCCACATGTACATCACCGGGCCCGGCGTCACCGAGACCGTCACCGGCGAGGACGTGACCCACGAAGAACTCGGCGGCGCGATGACCCACGCCGACAAGACCGGCGTCGCCCAGTTCGCCTGCGAGAGCGAGGAGCAGGCTCTAGACGACATCAAACGCCTCCTCTCCTACCTCCCGCAGAACAACGTCGAGGACCCGCCGCGGGTCGATCCGTGGGACGATCCGGACCGGCGAGACGACCGGCTCACCTCGATCGTGCCGGACAGCCCGCAAAAGCCCTACGACATGACGGACGTGATCGATGCAACCGTCGACGAAGGCTCGTTCTTCGAGGTCGGCGAGAACTTCGCCAAGAACATCGTCGTCGGCTTCGGCCGCCTCGACGGCCGCTCCGTCGGGCTCGTCGCGAACCAGCCGCGAGTCAACGCCGGCACGCTCACCGTCGACGCCTCGATGAAGGGCTCGCGGTTCGTGCGCTTCTGTGACTCCTTTAACATCCCGATCGTCACCTTCGTCGACGTGCCCGGCTACATGCCCGGAACCGACCAGGAACACCGCGGTATCATCCGCCACGGGGCGAAGCTTCTCTACGCGTACGCGGAAGCGACCGTGCCGCTACTCACCGTCATCACCCGCAAAGCCTACGGCGGTGCCTACTGCGTCATGGCCTCGAAGAACCTCGGTGCGGACGTCAACTACGCCTGGCCGACCGCCGAAATCGCCGTCATGGGTCCGAAAGGCGCGGTCAACATCCTCTACCGCGAGGAACTCGCCGAGGCCGAAAACCCCGACGAACTCCGCGAGGAACTCATCGACGAGTACCGCGAAGAGTTCGCGAATCCCTACACGGCGACGGACAAGGGCTTCCTCGACGACGTGATCGTCCCGACGGAGACGCGGCCGCGGCTGATCGCCGACCTCGAGATGTTAGAGACCAAGCGCGAACAGAACCCGGACAAGAAACACGGCAACATCCCGCTCTAGTATGACTGCACAGCACCCGGAAGCGAGCGACAAAACTCGCGCTGCTGACGGCGCAGAACTGCCGCAGTCCGAGGCGTCCGCAGCGCACACCGAACCCGACTCGGCCGAGACTGAGACGCGGCCGCTCGAGGTCGGCCTTCCCGCCGGTGTTGAACTCGGGTTGCCGGCCGATGCGGACGACGAGGAGGCGGCGGCGATCGCGGCTGCGATCGGGGCACACCTGCACGATCAGGCGCGTGCGGCGGCCGCAGCGGCCCAGGAGGAAGAGACGTGGGACGGCAAGCGGTGGGCCTTCTCGGGTCGCGTTCGAGCGCAGCAGGGCGAGTTCAGCCGAGTGCCGCGGTCGGCGCCGACGGACGCGTGGACCGCTGCCGGCAGGACGGATCGGTTCTGAGCGACGGGCAGGTGGTTCGACGGGACTGCGTTCCCGCGGTACTGTCTGTCTTTCCCGGTTATTCGTGAGGAGTACTCGCCTCGTTGCGAAAAAGTAAGGTAGTGGCCACGCAACCGTTCCCACAGGAATGTTCAGGAAGGTTCTCGTGGCGAACCGCGGCGAGATCGCCGTTCGAGTGATGCGGGCGTGCGAGGAGTTAAACGTCGGAACTGTCGCGATTTACTCCGAGGCCGACGCGGATAGCGGTCACGTTCAATACGCGGACGAGGCGTACAACGTCGGCCCCGCTCGCGCGGCGGACTCGTATCTCGATCACGAGGCTGTCATCGAGGCCGCACAGCAGGCCGACGCCGACGCGATCCACCCCGGCTACGGCTTCCTCGCGGAGAACGCCGAGTTCGCGGAGAAGGTCGAAGCCGCGGACGGGATCACCTGGATCGGTCCGTCGAGCGACGCGATGGAATCGCTCGGCGAGAAGACGAAGGCGCGCGAGATCATGTCCGAGGCCGACGTGCCGATCGTCCCCGGGACGACGGACCCCGTCACCGACCCCGAGGAGGTCGCGGCGTTCGGCGAGGAACACGGCTATCCGATCGCCATCAAGGCCGAGGGTGGCGGCGGCGGGCGCGGGATGAAGGTCGTCTGGGACGAAAGCGAGATCGAGGACCAGTTAGAGAGCGCACAGCGCGAGGGCGAGGCCTACTTCGACAACGACTCGGTCTACTTGGAGCGCTACCTCGAACAGCCCCGCCACATCGAGATCCAGATTCTCGCGGACGAGCACGGTAACGTCCGCCACCTCGGCGAGCGGGACTGCTCGCTCCAGCGCCGGCACCAGAAGGTCATCGAAGAAGGTCCATCCGCGGCCCTCTCCGACGAACTCCGCGAACAGATCGGCGAGGCCGCCCGCCGCGGGGTCGCCGCCGCCGACTACACCAACGCCGGCACCGTCGAGTTCCTCGTCGAGGAAGAGTCGGGCCGCGACGGGCCGCTCGGGCCGGACGCGAACTTCTACTTCCTCGAGGTCAATACGCGGATCCAGGTCGAACACACCGTCACGGAGGAGATCACCGGCTACGACATCGTCAAGCGCCAGATTCAGATCGCCGCAGGCGAGGAAGTCGACTTCGATCAGGACGAGGTCGACATCGACGGCCACGCGATGGAGTTCCGGATCAACGCGGAGAACGCCGCCGAGGACTTCGCACCCGCAACCGGCGGCCAACTAGAGACCTACGATCCGCCGGGCGGCGTCGGCGTCCGCCTCGACGACGCGCTCCGGCAGGGCGACGACCTCGTGACCGACTACGACTCGATGATCGCCAAACTGGTCGTCTGGGGCGAGGACCGCGAGGAGTGTATCGCCCGCTCGCTTCGCGCCCTGCGCGAGTACGACATCGCGGGCATCCCGACGATCATCCCCTTCCACCGGCTCATGCTCACCGACGAGCAGTTCGTCGCGAGCACGCACACGACGAAGTACCTCGACAACGAACTCGACGAGAGCCGCATCGAGGAGGCTCAGGCGCAGTGGGGCGGTGACACCGGCAGCGGCGGCGACGAAGACGACGAAGAGACCGTCGAACGCGAGTTCACCGTCGAGGTCAACGGCAAGCGCTTCGAAGTCGAACTCGCAGAGCACGGCGCGCCGGCGATTCCGGTCGGTGACGGGGCGGCGGCCAGCACCGGAACTGGGGCGGCAAGTCCGCCACAGCCGGCGGACGGGGACAGCGGCGGCAGCGACGAGTTCGCCGGCGACGGCGAGACCGTCGACGCCGAGATGCAGGGGACGATCCTCGACGTTGCAGTCGAGGAGGGCGACGAGGTCGCGGCAGGTGATGTGCTGGTCGTGCTCGAAGCGATGAAGATGGAAAACGACATCGTGGCTTCCCGCGGCGGGACGGTGACGGAGATCGCCGTCGAGGAGGAACAGAGCGTCGATATGGGTGACGTGCTGGTGGTGCTCGAATAAGGAAATTCGGGCGAATCGGGAGGCAGAAATCACGGGAAACAACGGGCCGATACCGCGAGAACGCTATTCTGACGGTGAGACTTCGACATCCGGCGGGTGACGTTCGGAGGCGACCGTCGTGGCGACGAGTTCACCGTATTCCGCCGCGGACAGGTCGCCGTCGAGGTAGGCCTCGGCCCACGGGCGTTCGATCGAGGCTTCGCCGAACGAGTCGGGGGCGGGATCGAGGATGGTAACGGCGAGCGCGGTGGCGTCGTAGCCGGCGTCGACGAGGGCTGCGAACGCGCCTGCAATCGGGCCGAGGGTGTGGAGCGTACTCGTCTCGTAGCGCTCCGTCGCGGCGTACTCGATCGTCAGCACGTCCCGGTCTCGCTCGACCGTTTCGACGTCGATTCCGTACTCGTCGATCGCCGTCTCGAACTCGGTTTCGTCGGCGATCGATTCGGGAGCCATCGCTTCGATTCCGTTTTCCAGGACGGTGGATCGTTCGCTCACGGGGAGCGAGGGTGCGAGGTCGGCGGTCGGCCACTTTTCGTTCGGCGGGAACTCCTCGCCGATATCCGCGGTACAGCCGCTCAGGGAAGTGAGGCCGACGAGACCGCCCCATCGGAGGAGCCGCCGCCGGCACGTCTCGGTTCGGGGACGGTCGCGAGGCTGGGCCTGACGGTCCGAGGAATCGCCGCGTCGCATCATCGTATCGGCCTGGGGTGGCGGTCGCCATAGGGATTCGTTCTGCATCTGCCTGCATCGGCTTCAAGACTTCCGTTGTCGGTAGTTACTGGTCCCTGATGGTACTCGAGTTGTACGACATCGGCCTCGTCCTCGTCGGAATCGTACTCTTCGGAGTCGCGATCTTGCCCCGTCTCGTCGCGAACCGAGCGATTTCGCTGCCGCTTTTTTTCGTCGCCTTCGGCTTGCTGGTGTTTGGCCTCCCGATCGATCTCCCGCCGCCGGACCCGCTCGAACAGAGCGAGACGACCGAACGCCTCGCCGAACTCGGCGTGATCCTCGCGCTCATGGGAGTCGGGCTGAAACTCGACCGCCCGCCCGGACTTCGCGCCTGGGCGTCGACGTGGCGACTCCTCGCGATCACGATGCCGCTGTCGATTGCCGGCGCAGCGCTGCTCGGCTGGGGACTCGCGGGCCTGGTTCTCCCCACGGCCGTCCTGCTCGGGGCGTGCATCGCGCCGACGGACCCGGTCCTCGCCGCGGAAGTCCAGGTCGACGAACCCGGCTCGGGAACCAACGAACAGATCGAGGCTCCGCCTGCCCGCGAAGACGAGGCGGAGGTCCGATTCGCGCTCTCCTCCGAAGCCGGCCTGAACGACGGCCTCGCGTTCCCGTTTACGAATCTCGCCATCGCGATCGCCCTCGTCGGTATCGCTCCCGGCAACTGGCTCGGCGAGTGGCTTCTCGTCGCCGTCGCCTACAAAATCGCCGTCGGCGTCGCACTCGGTGCCGTTCTCGGCGCAGTGACGGCCCGCATCGTCTTCCTGACGAACCCGACCACCCAGATCGCCGAATCGGTACAGGGCCTCGAAGCCGTCGCCGCGACGCTGCTCGTCTACGGCCTCACTGAACTCGCCGGCGGCTACGGGTTCATCGCCGTCTTCATTGCAGCGCTGCTGATTCGGAACTACGAGCGCTCGCACGAGTACAACGAGGCGTTACACGAGATCAGCGAGTTAGCAGAGCAAGCCGTGATGGCGATCATTATGGTCTTTTTCGGCGGTGCGATCGTCGGCGGCCTTCTCGCGCCGTTGACGATCGAGGCCGCAATCGCTGCTGTCGTAATCGTCTTCGTCGTTCGACCGGTCGCAGGGATCGTCGGTCTCCTCGGTTTCGACCGCGACTGGGGTGAGCGCGGAACGATCGCCTTTTTCGGTATTCGCGGAATCGGCTCGTTCTATTATCTCTCACACGCCCTCAACGAGGCCGTCTTTGCCAACGCGGACCTGGTGTGGGCGCTGGTCGGTGCGGTCGTCCTGCTCTCGGTCGTCGTCCACGGGATTACTGCGACACCAGTCGTCAATCACCTCAGATCAGCAGAACGGTAATCGGCTGCACGGCCCACCGTGCGGGGGACACTGTCGCATCGATTCTTATCGGTCCTCGTCACGAGTTCGGTCTGCAATTCGGCCCTCGCCGGATACCGCGTCGATGTGGACCTGCATCGAGTGGCCGTTCGCTTCGAGCGGGACGATCCAGGAGGCGCTGGTGCGGTGTGGCTCGCCGACACTCGTTACGTCCTCGTACCCCTCCTGTTCGGCCTGTTCGTGCGCGAGTTCACGCGCCTCCTCGGCGTCGGTGATTCGGATGTCGTCCGTCAGTCGGACGGTGACGACCGGCACGTCGGCCATCCGGACGACGCGTTCGGTGACGCTCCCGACGAGCACGCGGTCGAGGCCGGTCCGTCCCTGGGTCCCCATGACGATGAGATCGATCTCGTTGTCGTCCGCGTAGGCGAGGATCTCCTCGTGAGGGACACCCTGTGCGACGGTGGTAACGGTTTCGAGATCGGCGGCTCTCGTTTCCATTGCGACCCGGTCGACGGCGCGCCGGGCGGCCTCGGTTGCGGCCTCGCTCTCGAACGTTCCGAACGGGCCTTCCGGGACGACCGAGAGCGCGTGGACCGTCGCGCCGAACTGATCGGCGATGGCCAATCCGTGCGTGATCGACCGCCGGGTCCCGTCGCTTCCGTCCGTCGGAATGAGGACGTGATCGTACATCGCTCGGACGTTTGGCACACGAACGTAAATAGGCTCGACTCCCGCTGGGCCACCGCCACAGCCGAGTTCAGTGTCCTACCTGTTTGCTCTTGAGTACCAGCGCCGGCGCTGAACTCGTCAGCCTGGTAAGGACGAATCAATATAGTATAAACAATGTAAATGTTTTTCACACAGTACGACAACAGTTTGCGTGAGCAATGGCAAACCTTGTCACGAACGTCGCGGCAGCCGTCGAGGAACACGGGGGTACCACCGCGATCGGATTCCGGGGGGAAGAGACCAGTTACGACGAGTTCTGGGCGCAGACTGGTGCGTTCGCAACCGCGCTCGACGAGCGGGGGATCGGCGAGGACGACCGTATTGCGCTCTATCTGCCGAACGTCCCGCCGTTTTTGATCGCCTTCCACGGAACGTTACGGGCGGGCGGCGTCGTCGTGCCGATGAACCCGCAGTACAAGTCGCGGGAGATCAGCCACTTACTCGGCGACAGCGAGGCCAGGGTGGTCGTCACGCTCTCCGATCTCGTCCCGTTCGTCACGGCGGTCCAGGACGAGACGAGCGTCGAACACGTCGTCAGTATCGACGGCGAAGCCGAGGGTGCGACGACGTTCGAGGCGTTCCTCGAGCGCGGTGCTCCCGATATCGTCGACCGCGCCGGCGACGACGTGGCGGTTCAGCCGTACACGTCGGGGACGACGGGACAGCCGAAAGGCGTCCAGCTAACGCACGAAAATCTCGCTTCGAACGCGACGGCGGCGGCGAAACTCGTTCCGGACGGAATTCGGCCCGACGACAAGCAACTCGGCGTTCTACCGCTGTTTCACATCTACGGGATGACCGTCACGATGAACGCCGCGTTGTTCAACGGTGCAGCCTACTACCCGATGGCCGAGTGGGACGCCCAGGACGCCGTCTCGCTCGTCGAGCGCGAGGAACTCACGGTCTTCCACGGCGTGCCGGCGATGTACAACGACGTGATCAACCAGCCCAACGCCGACGAGTTCGATTTCTCCTCGGTCCGGCTGTGCGGCGTCGGCGGATCCGGCATTCCGACCGAAGTCCTCCGGCAGTTCGAAGACCGCTACGAACCGAAGGTTTACGAGGGATACGGACTCACCGAGACCAGCCCGATCACGCACTTCAACAGTCCGATCGACGGGCGGCGCGTCGGCAGTATCGGCAAGACCGTCCCCGGCGTCGACTCGAAGGTCGTCGATGACGAGTTCGAGGACGTCTCGCCCGTCGAGGAGGGTCCAGTCGACGAGGACGAAACGGACTTAACCGAGATCACCGGCGAAATCGTCGTCTCCGGGCCGAACGTAATGAAAGGCTACTACGGCCTGCCCGAGGCGAACGAGGAGGCCTTCACCGAGGCAGCGGGAACGACGTGGTTCCACACCGGCGACGTGGGCTACCACGACGAAGACGGCTTCTTCTACGTCGTCGACCGCGAGAAGCACATGATCGTCACGGGCGGCTACAACGTCTACCCGCGTGAAGTCGAGGAATTGCTGTTCGAACACGAGGCCGTCGCCGACGCTGCGGTCGCCGGCATTCCGGACGATCGACGGGGGGAGACGGTCAAGGCATTCGTCGTGCCGACGCCCGACGCCGACGTGACGGCCGACGAACTCCGGGAGTACTGCCTGACTAATCTGGCGGAATACAAGCACCCGCGCGAAATCGAGTTCGTCGAGGAACTCCCGCGGACGACGACGGGGAAGGTCCAGAAGTTCAAGCTTCGCGAGCGCGAGGAGACGGCGGAAGCAGAGACGAACTGACGGCTCTACTGCGCTGCACTGAAAGCGAAATTCGTTGATCCTACACCCGCTGTGAGTGTGGGGAGAGGCGATTCAGAGCGTCTAATCCGCAGTAGTGACGATCATAATTGACGATATGGACATTCTCCCTACATCGATGAGATCTTACTCGTTGGGTAGTAACTTTTGAGTGGCACGGCCGGGCATCGCTCTGCGACGCTCGACCGGCCGGAACGAGAGAAGCGCCGCTTTGGAGGTGCTACTACCCATCAGACAGGCATCATCGCTGTATCGGCGGAACGTTCTCGGTATCGGTCGGACGAACGCGACGGCACTCGAGGGAGGTGAGCGGCCGTGTCCATCGTGAGCGACGTGCTCGGTAACGGAATCTTCGTCGTCTTTCTGGCGCTCGTCGTCGGCATGGCGGTCGGGCGCGTCACCGTTCGAGGCGTCTCGTTCGGGGTCGCCGGCCCGCTCTTTGCGGGATTGGTACTCGGTCACCTCGGACTGACGGTCCCGCCGTCGTACTCCGGCCTCGCACTCGCGCTGTTCGTCGCCTGCGTCGGGTTGATCGCCGCCGAAGACATCTCCGGGGTTATCCGGACCTACGGCCCGTACTTCGTCGTCCTCGCGGCCGTCATGACCGCGTCGGGTTTCGCGGTTACCGCCCTCTCGGCGACGGTCCTGTTCCCCGAGACGAACACGCCGTTGCTCATGGGTGCGTTCACCGGCGCGCTGACGAGCAGCCCCGGTCTCGCGTCCGCCCTCGACGGTCTGTCCGGTAGCGCACAGGCATCGTACCAGATCGGACACTCGATCGGCTACGTCGTCGGTGCCGTCCTCATCGTCCTCTTTCAGCAACTCTATCCTCGATTCGCCGGCCTCGAAATGGACGCGGAGCGTCGACGGTACGAAGCCGACGTGGACGGAGCCGAATCGGGTTCCGACGACTCGCCAATCGAGCGGGTGTCGTTCAGCCTCGTCGGATTCGGACTCGTGCTCGCGGTCGGCGTCGTACTCGGGTCGATCCCGCTCCCGCTCGGTCCGCTCGGCGCGCCGACGCTCGGAACGACCGGCGGCGTCATCATCGCCGCGCTGGTGCTCGGCTACTACGGCGAACTCGGGCCGGTCACGCTACGGATGGACCGGACGATCCTCTCGGAACTCCGGTCGCTCACGCTCGGCTTATTCCTCGCGACGGTCGGCATCGAAGCCGGCAGCGGGCTCGTTCAAACGGTCGCCGAGTACGGCGTTCAGATCGTCCTGGCGTCGGCGTTGACGAGCCTCACCGCGATTCTCGTTGGACTGGCCGTCACGCGACGGCTCTGGGGCCAAGACTGGATCACGGCCGCCGGCGGTATCTGCGGCGGCCACACCGACACGAAAGGCCTCGCCGCGGCGATCGACGCTACCGACGCCGACGAGGTCGGTGCCGCCTACGGCAACACCTACCCCTTCGCCCTCCTGTTCATGGTACTGTACGCGAAGGTGCTGGTGTTGCTCGTCCCCGCCACGGTCGGCTGAGAGTCGCCCCCGAATCTCGGTTCCGGAACGGTTCGCAGGGGTGACCGCACGGCGTGGCATCGTCCCCCGAGCTTGATATTCTCGCTCCCGTACCACTAGCCATGGTCGACGTACTCACAACCGAGCTCAGCCGCTTCGTTCGTGCAGCCGGTCCCGACCCCGACGACACGCTCGCCGAGATGGACGAGTTCGCCCGCGAGGAGGGCTTCCCTCACGTTGGTCCCGAAGTCGGTGCCTTTCTCCGATTCGTTGCCCGTCTCACCGACGCCGAGCGCATCTTCGAGTTCGGCTCGGGCTATGGCTACTCCGCGTACTGGTTCGCCGAGGCACTTCCCGCTGACGGCGAACTCGTCCTCACCGAAGTCGACGAGGCTGAACTCGAGCAGGCCCGCGAGTATATGACTGCTGGTGGATACGACGACGTTGCGCGATACGAACTCGGCGACGCACTGGAGACGGTCGAGCGATACGAGGGGCCGTTCGACGTGGTGTTGCTCGACCTCGAGAAGCACCGGTACGAAGCGGCGTTCGAGGCCGTCCGCTCGAAGGTTCCGGTCGGTGGCGTCGTCATTGCGGATAATGCAATTTCGGCCGGTAGTATCGAGTTCGAGGCGCTACTGGAAATGGTCGAGGCGGCGAACGGCGGCGAGGAGAGCGCAAGCAGGGTTGCGGCCGAGAGCAACGAACACACGCGCGGAATCGCGTCGTATCTAGAGCGCGTTCGAGAAGACCCGTCGTTCGAGACGGTCGTCGTGCCCCTCGGCGAGGGAATCGCGGTGAGTTACCGCGTCGAGTAGTCTGACGGCTCGCTCTCGATGCTTTGCTCGTCGAGAGTCTCGGTACTGACGGTTGTCCCGTACTCGCGGAACCCGAGGAACGCGGTCGTCGAACAGGCGGTCAGGAGCAGTGCCCACGTCGCCGCGGTGACCGCGATGACGAGCACGGCGGTCGGACCGGGAACGGCGGCACCGATCGTCTGGAGACCGATGACGTGCAGGGTAGCGACGGCGAGGAATCCGGCCCAGAGGACGAGTGCCAGGGAAGCAAGCGTGCGCCGAGAAACGCTGTTTGCGTACTTGGCGAGCGTGTAGACGCCCGCAATGGCGAGTGTCGTCGCGCCAAGCGTTGGGCCGAGTTCGTCGACGGAAGCGCTCAAAGCGCCCGCGACGCCGAACAGGGCGAGCGAGACGGCGACCAGGAGTCGATCCGAACGTGTTGGTGTCAGGATCACGTCGTGCACCGCTTTGCTGGCACCTATAGCTGGGTGGCTATATAGCTGTTGGCTCCGGTATACCAGTATGATAGACGGGCGCACTGACGGGGATACGGCGGTGACGCGCGTCGAACCGGGGCAATCAGGTGACCGATCCCCCGACGGGGGTGGACCCATGTTGTTCGGCCGAGTTGCGAATGGCACGTGCACCTGCCGGTCGAGGGTGCGGTCGCGCCGGTCGACGGGTTCGGCCCGATCGGTCAGGGTGGATGAACGCGTAACTTTACTGTCGTCCACACCAAGGCACAGCCATGTCCTATCGGAAAGTGAACTACGAGGAAGTCGAGCAGGTGTCGAGTGCGATGCACTTCCTGAGCGATCCGCTCGAAACGGAACAGGTCGGCGTAACGGTTGCCCGTTGTGATCCGGGCTGGAAAAGTAAGCCACACGACCACACTGACAACGATCACGAGGAAGTCTACGTCCTCATCGAGGGCGAAGCGACAGTCGTCGTCGACGACGAACCGGTCGCGATGGAAACCGGCGATGCGCTCTGGATTCCGCCAACGTCGACGCGCCAGATCCAAAACGGTGACGACGAAAGCGCGTTCGTCCTCGTGAGCGCACCGAGTATTCAGGACGACGATGACGACAGCGAGTGGCCCCTCTCCGGTTTTGCCGGGTGACTGTAGTCGGTAGCTCCGCTCCCCGCTCCCATCACTTCGGCACCCACTGCGTACGGTTCGTACAACCGAGACGGAAGATATGTAGAAAGAACAATTAGTTCTCACACGAGTGCAGTCGTGTGATGGTTCCCGCTGGACACCTGCTGGTGACGCTGCCGACGCCGGCGACGATCATAGCGCCGACGATAGAGATGGCGACGATAACACCGAGCCAGAACCGCATCACACACCCTCCGCTATGAGCCGTCGACAGATCCTCTGTATAAGTCGCGATCGGTCGACGCGAGCAACGCTGACGCTCGCACTGACGGATGCACCCGTTAGCGTCGCCGTTGCACGGGAGCCTGCCGTGGCTATCGACCGTCTCGAACGGGACCCGGTCGACGCCGTCGTCATCGATGCGGGAACGATTTCGGACGTTCCGGCCGTCCGCAGCACCCTCGAATCCGTCGCGCCGGATCTCTCGATATTCGGCTACTGGGATGCAGATTGCGGCGAGACGACGCCGGTTCTCACCGAACTCTCCGCATCCGACCCGGCGACGGCTCCCGCAACGGATCTCGCACAGCCGATTCTCGACAGTATCACCCCGAGTTCGACCGCGGATCGCCGCCCTGAACTCGTCGAAACGATCCGGTGTGAATTGGCCGATGCGATGTCGCCGCGAACCGTCGAGCAGGTGCTTCGCACGACGTTTACGGCAAGCGATGCGTTCGTGTTCGCCTGGGCTGGCGAGTACGACCGCGGTGAGCAGTCTGTCGTGCCCTGGATCACGGACCCCGAGGCGACCAGTTGGCCGACACACCGGACGTTTCGAGTCGGCAACGGTGCGAATCCGTTGCTCGAACGCGCGCTGTACACGCAGACCTTACAGACCGCCAGTACCGACGCCACGCGGTCGATTCCGTTTGCCGATCGCGCCCGCGAACGCGACGTGCAGGCGGTGGCAGTTTCGCCGCTTGCAACGTGTGAGGAGCGCTACGGCGTGCTCGTGGTGTACGCGGCCACGGCGCTGTCGACGGCCGAGCGGGAGACGATTCGGTCGGTCGCCAAAGTGGCCTCGCACGTCCTCGAAACGATCGCGATCCGCGGCCAGCTCGAACAGCAAGAGCAGACCCTGCACCGGTACGAACGCCTCGTCGAGACGGCAGGGGACGGCATTTACGTCCTCGATGCGGCCGGCCACATCATGACGATCAACGACGCGATCGTCGAGATGACCGGCTACACGCGCGAGGGACTGCTCGGCGAACACGCCGACTTGCTCTTCGACGAGTCGACCATCGACCGTGCCGAAACGGCGATCGGCTCGCTGCTCCGAAGCAACGACCGTTCGACGACGATCGAGGCCCCGCTCGAAACGAAGTCCGGAGCCCGGATTCCCTGCGAAGTCCAACTCACCGTCCTCGTCCACGACGACGAGTTCAGCGGCTGCGTCGGCGTCGTCCGAGACGTTACCGAGCGCAAGCGAAACGAGCGCCGCCTTCGCGAGCAGAACGAACGCCTCGACGCGTTCGCCCGCATCGTCAGCCACGACCTGCGCAATCCCCTCGGCATCGCCCAGGGCTATCTCGAACTCGTCGCGGAGACGGAGTCGCTCGAGCACCTTCCGACGGCTCGGCGCAGTCTCGACCGCATGGAGGCAATTATCGACGACGTGTTGGCGATCGCTCGCGACGGCGCGTGGGCGAGCGAAACGACGTGCGTCGATCTCGAATCGGCCGCGACGGAGGCCTGGAACCACGTCTCGACCGGCGGGGCGATGCTCTCGATCGTGGATACGATGACGCTCACGGCCGATCGCTCCCGACTGTTGCGCGTCTTCGAGAACCTGTTTCGGAACGCGATCGAACACGGCTGCAACGGCGACGAGTCCGAGCACGAACTGACCGTCCGGGTCGGCACACTCGAGTTCGACGCGTGTTCGCTCGCGGCGGACGAGATCGAGAACGGCACCGGCGGAGAACTGGAAGCGGACGACCCGTGCGGCTTCTTCGTCGCGGACGACGGGGCTGGCCTTCCCGACGAGTTCGCCGCCGCTGCCGAACTCTTCGATCCCTCGGTGTCGACCGACGCGGACGGCCTCGGTATCGGACTCTGGGTCGTCCGCGAGGTCGCGGCGGGCCACGACTGGCGCGTTACCGCGACGGAGAGCGAGGCCGGCGGCGCGCGGTTCGAGTTCGTCACGGTGGCCGGACGATCGAGTTCGTGATCGGAGTCGTCAACGAGGCCAAACGAACGGTGGGACTGCGCGACTGCGCGACCATCCGTCTAGAACGGGTGTCCAACGTGTCGCGGGCGACGGAAGAGTGATGCGAGCAGACAGCAGTGCTCGAACGAACGACTGCGCCGAACAGAAGCTCGCAGTTCGACTCGAGACGCCCGCCACACGCTGTGATCGGATCGACCACGCCGGAATCGAAAGCGTTCAAGAACCGCAAGAGACACGCGAGAGCGTTTCTCGTCGCTCTCAGTCGGACACCGTCGCCTTCTACTGCCCTTCGAACGCCGGTTCGCTACCGAAAGACTCGCTGTGTTCGTCTTTCGACGGTCGCCTCACTTCCTCACTTCCTCACTTCCCTTCGAACTCCGGCTCACCGTCGCCCATGAACGCCGTAATGCCCTCCATCAGATCGTCCGTCGCCATCAGGTGGCCGAACGCGGAGGATTCGTACTCGAGCCCCGCCTCGGTGTCGTCGCGGCCCGCGAGCATCGCGCGCTTGGTGAACTTCTGGGCGATCGGCGGCCCGCCGGCGAGATCGGTCGCCAGGTCGAGTGCCTCGTCGACGAGTTCGTCGTTGCCGACGAGTTCGTTGACGAAGCCGAACTCTTCCATCGTCGCGGCCTCGTAGCGCTCTGCGGTGAGGATGATCTCCTTCGCGCGGCCCTCGCCGACGATGTGTTTCAGGCGCTGGGTACCGCCCCAACCGGGGAGCAGGCCGAGATCGAGTTCGGGCTGGCCGAACTCGGAGCGGTCGCTCGCGACGCGCAGATCCGCGCAGGTGGCCAGTTCCATGCCGCCGCCGAGACAGTAGCCGTCGATAGCGGCCACGACCGGCATGTCGCAGGCTTCGAGCTTGCCGAACGTCGACTGGCCTTTCTTCGAGAGTTCGACCGCGCCGATGGGGTCGGCACCGCCGGCGGCCATGCTCTGCACGTCGGCACCAGCGGAGAAGGCCTTCTCGCCCTCACCGGTAATGAGGAGCGCACGGATTTCCTCGTCGTCCTCGAGCAGGTCGATGGCCTCGGAGAGTTCGGCCAGCAGGTCGTCGCTGATGGTGTTCATGCGGTGCGGGCGGTCGAGGACGATGTGTCCGACCATGTCGCCGGGGTACTCGACGCGGATGGCGTCGAAGTCGACGCCGGCCCCGTCGTCAGCGGACTCGTAGAAGCCGCCTTCGTCGGCGCGCTCCGCGAGGTAGTCGGCCGGCGCGTAGCGCTCGTGGCCGGTCTCGTCGTAGGCGTCTTCGAGCGTTTCCAGGAGCGGTTCGAGACCGAACTCGTCGACGAGTTTGACCGGGCCGTCGGGGAAGCCGGCACCGAGCTGGACGGCTTCGTCGATGGACTCCGGCGGGGCGACGTCGTTACCGATCAGCTTCGCCGCCTCGTTGGCCATCGTCGCGAGCAGCCGTTCTTTGACGAACTCGGACTGCTCGTCGGTCGGGATGTCGACGCCGTCGCCGTCCTCGTAATCGTAGAAGCCCTTGCCGGTCTTCTTGCCGAGTTCTTCGTTTTCGACTTTCGTTTCGAGGAGCGGAGCCGGCTCGTAGGCGTCGCCGAGCACCTCGTGCATGTACTCGAGGACGTGGTAGCTCACGTCGTTGCCGACCTGGTCGCCGAGTTCGAAGCTGCCCATCGGCAGACCCATGTCGTATTTCGTCGTCGAGTCGACCTCGGCGATGGTCGTCTCGTCCTCGCTGACGAGCCAGCTGGCCTCGTTCATCAGGGGGACGAGGATGCGGTTGACGATGAAGCCGGGCGAGTCCTTGTGGACGCGGACCGGCGTCTTGCCGAAGTCTTCGGCGAGTTCCTCGATCACGTCGAGGGTGTCCTCGGCACTTTCCGCGCCGGAGATGACTTCGACGAGTTGCATCCGAACCGGCGGGTTGAAAAAGTGCATCCCGCAGAACTGCTCGGGACGATCCGTCACGTCCGCGAGTTCGGTGATGGAGAGACTCGAGGTGTTCGTCGCGAAGATGGCGCGGTCGGGTGCGTGTTCCTCGACCTCGCCGTAGACGTCCTTCTTGATCTCCATCTTCTCCGGGACGGCCTCGATGATGACATCCGCATTGCCGACGGCCTCCTCGACGTCGACCAGCGGCGTGACGCGTTCGAGCGCGGCATCGGCGTCGTCCTGGCTGAGCTGGTCGTTCTCCGCGAGCTTGTTCAGCGACCACTCGATCTGCTCGTAGCCGTTCTGGACGAACTCGTCTTTGATGTCGCGAAGTGCGACCTCGTAGCCCGCCATCGCGGCGACCTCCGCGATGCCGTGTCCCATGTTCCCCGCGCCGAGAACTGCGACGGTGTTGATGTCTTCCAGTTCCATGAATAATCATGCAATGGGCACCCGTTTGAACGTTTCCCTCTTCCGGGTTAGAAACTTTCTTTGCGTTTATAGCCGGTTACAAAGCTCTTTATCGCTCGGATAATAACGATTGACCATGGAATTCGGTCTCACCGAAGAACAGGAGCAGATCCGCGAAGAGGTACAGCGGTTCGCCGAAAACGAAATCGTCCCCATCGCCGAGGAGTACGACGAACAGGAGAAATACCCCCACGACGTCATCGACGAGGCCGCCGAAATGGGCCTGACCGGCTCGTACATCCCGATCGACTACGGCGGTGCCGGCTACTCCATCCTCGATACCGCGATCATCACCGAGGAACTGTTCTCCTACGACCCCGGAATCGCGCTGTCGATCATCTCGACCTCCTTCGGTTGCGAGGCGATCATGAACTTCGGGACCGACGACCAGAAGAAGCGCTTCTTAGAGCCCGTCGCGCTCGGCGAGAAAATCTCCGGTGCTGCGATCTCCGAACCCGACACCGGCTCCGACGTGTCCTCCGTCTCGACCCGCGCCGAGAAGGACGGCGACGAGTGGGTGATCAACGGCAACAAGATGTGGATCACCAACGGGACCGTCGGCGACTTCTTCGTCGTCCTCTGTAAGACCAATCCCGACGCACAGGGCCGGTACAACGGCTTCAGCCAGATCGTCGTCGAATCCGATCGCGACGGCTTCTCCGCCGAGAAGATCACCGGCAAACTGGGCATCCGCGCCTCGGACACGGCTGAACTCGTCTTCGACGACGTGCGCGTTCCGGAGGAGAACCTCATCGGCACCAAAGACGCCGCGTTCATGCAGCAGATGCAGTTCTTCGACGAGACCCGCACCGCCGTCGCCGCACAGGGCGTCGGCATCGCCAAGGGTGCCACCCGCGCCGCGCTCGAGTACGCCCAGGACCGCGAACAGTTCGGCCAGTCGATCTCGGAGTTCCAGGCCATCCAGCACAAACTCGCCGAGATGGCGACGAACACCGAGGCGGCCCGCAACCTGACCTACAAGGCGGCCTGGAACGTCGACCAGGGCGAGGACATCACCAAACTCGCTTCGATGGCCAAGGAGTACGCCTCCCGAATCGCCGTCGAGACCGCCGACGAGGCCGTCCAGATCCACGGTGGGGCCGGCTACGTCAACGACTTCCCGGTCGAGCGGTTCTACCGCGACGCGAAGATCACCCAGATCTACGAGGGCACTTCAGAAATTCAGAAGAACGTCATCGCACGCGAGATGCTCGGCAAGGGCTTCTAGAACCAAACTGTTGCTCTGCGTCGGTCGCTTCGCGGCCGTACTCGGCAAAATATCGAAGCTTCCTTCTTGAGGCGATCCGCGGCGAGGATGTAGAAGGGGCCGTCTTCGTAAGGGACGCTAGTCGTCGCTGGGACCGGGAGCAGGATTTGGGTTGTCGTCTACGGGAGTTGCAGCTTCGGCGTCGAACAGCGGGCTCTGTTCACCGGGGACGAACGTGTTGAGGACGAGCGCCGACAGCGCGGTCAGGATCACCGGCTCGCCGAAGAACGTCTGAGCTGCGTTCGGAAGCCCGCTGATCGCTTCCGGGGTCGTCGCGATACCGAGGCCGAGGCCGAGCGAGACGGCCACGATAACCATGTTCCGCCGGTCGAGTTCAGTGTGCAGGACGATCAATCGGAAGCCGCTGGCGGCGACCATCCCGACCATCAGCAGGGTGGCGCCGCCGAAGACGGCGCTCGGGATGGTCGTGACGACGGCACCGATTTTCGGGCTGAGACCGAGCACCGCAAGGATGACCCCGCTGATGCCGACGACGTGGCGGCTCATCACGCCCGTGAAGGTGATAATACCGACGTTCTGGGAGAACGAGGTGACGGGGAAGGTGGCGAAGACGGAGCCGAGCGAACTCAGCAGACCGTCGGTAAAGAGGGCCCCGCGGAACTCGCGGGTGTCGGGGTTTCGCCCTTCGGCAGCGGTCACGCCGGACATGTCGCCGACGGTCTCCATCGCGGAGACGAGAAAGAGGAAGGCGAAGACGAGAATCGCGATCGGTTCGAACTCGAACCCGAAGCGGGTCGGCGACGGAACGGCGACCCATGCGGCCGCTCCGATCGGCGAGAAGTCGACGAGGCCGACCGCGACCGCGGCGACGTAGCCGACCGTGATCGCGACGAGAATGCTCAGCAGACGGGTGATTCCGCGCGTCAACATGTTGAGCCCGACGGCGATGGCCAGAACCAGCGCGGCCAGTCCGATGTGGTGGAGCGCGCCGAACTCGCCGGCTTCGTGGGCGGCGGTGCCGCCGGCGGCGTAGTCCATTCCCGTCGGGATCAGGTACAGTCCGATGATGACGACGACGAGACCGGTGACGAGCGGTGGGAAGAAGGGTTTGATGCGGTTGAACTGCCAACCGATGAGTCCTTCGACGGTGAAGCCAGTAACGAGGATCGCACCGAACACCGCGGCCATGCCGAAGTCTGCGCCGATCGTCGTCATCGCGCCGAGGAACGTAAAACTCGTTCCCATAACGATCGGCAGTTTCGCGCCGACGGGGCCGACCGTGTAGGCTTGGACGATGGTCGCCAGGCCGGAAAACAACAGCACCATCTGGACGATGTAGGCCGTATCGGCACCGCTCAGTCCGACGCTGCCCGCGACGATGTACGCCACCGCCGTCGCCGGCACGATCATGACCGCGACGTGCTGGAGTCCCAGCAGGATCGACTTCGGCAACGGCGGTTTCTCGTCGAGTCCGTACTCGAGGTGAATGCCATCCCCGGATTCGTTCGACATCTATAGGAATCACCTTGCAACCGAGAGGTAAAAGGTCTCGTATATGCGCTCAGACCGAACCCCATCAACCGTATTTTAATCCATAATCGTGCACATCTGAGCGCGACAAGGAGCAGGAGAGCTACTCGCCGAACCCATCATATATCTAATAATAAAGAGGGTTTCGCTCTCGAAACCGAGTTCAGCAGTGCGATGAGTGAACGGTAACGTCCCCGTCTTCGACTGTGATGTCGATGAGGCTCGTCGCCTCGAACGGCGTCTCGTCGAGGGCGGACGGGCCGACCTTTCGCATGACGACGACGATGTCAGCAATTTCGGCTCCGATGTCGTCGAGCGCCGTACAGATTGCCGCCAGGGTGCCGCCGGTCGAGAGCATGTCGTCGATGATGACGACGCGGTCGTCGGGTTCGACGTCGTTGATGTACATCTCCGACTCCGAGTAGCCCGTCTCCTGGTGGAGCGATACCTCGCCCTCGAGG
Source organism: Natrialba aegyptia DSM 13077 (assembly GCF_000337535.1). Taxonomy (GTDB): domain Archaea; phylum Halobacteriota; class Halobacteria; order Halobacteriales; family Natrialbaceae; genus Natrialba; species Natrialba aegyptia. The sequence goes on along the minus strand of NZ_AOIP01000014.1, from coordinate 1,438 downwards.
CCGTACTCTCGTTTGCGAATCACGACGAGCGGAATGTCGGTTTGTAGCGACACCGCGGTTGCGAGGTGGATGCCCATCGCTTCGGGGGCGACGATCTTGTCGACGTTCAGGTCGGCAGTTTGCATGACCTCGACGACGACCTCCCGCAACAGCGCCGGATCGAGCACCGGAACGCCGTTGCTGATCGGGTGGACGAGGTACTCGTAGCCGTCTTTGTCGATGATCGGCGCGTCGTCGAGCGATGCGAGGAGTCGGTCCATGTCGTGGATTGGGGCAATCGCGGCAAAAGCGGTTCGTTCTCGACTCCGAGCGGAGCGGCCTCTCGCGTTGGATATTCGACAGTGGAGTTTCCACCGTCGTTCGGCTCGTGTTGAACGAATCGCGTTCCATCGCTGGTCGCTCCGGATGTTCGCCTCACGGGCGTGGCGATGGCGTTATCAGTCGCTGTCCGAATCCGAATCGGTATCCCCGTCGTCGGTATCGGAGTCCGAGTCGGTATCGCCATCGTCAGTATCGCTGTCCGTGTCGCCATCGCCCCCGGAATCGGTGTCGGTGTCAGTGTCACCGTCGTCCGAATCCGAGTCCGAATCCGAATCCGAATCCGAATCTGTATCACCGTCACCGGAAGCCGGCCCAGCAGTCGCATCACTTCCGGACGGCGGGTGTATCAGCGCCGTCTCCGGTTCGGCTGAACCGGCGTCGGTGTCGGTCTCGGGAACCCGATTCCGCCGTGATTCTTTCACACCCTGACGGTCGCGCTCGCTGTCACCCGCCTCCCAAACCGAGTTCACCTCCAGCAGATACAATGCGACCGGCGGAACGACGTAACAGGCGATCGCAATCGCGGCAAACCAGGGGTCGATAAAGATGAGAATCCCGAAGATCGTGAGTCCGGCCGCAGTGGCTGCGTGGATCGCCGTCTTCGTATAGCCGCGGTAGAACTCCCAGAACTCGCGGAGTTCCGTTCTGATCCGTGCTGTTGCCGGCTGTCCCATACCGTTCGGTACGCCATCGAGCGGGAAACCATTTGTCGCGTGAACCCCTAGTGCCGACAATGAGAGAGTTCGTCTTTGCACTGGAGTACGAACCGGGAACCAACCCGGTCGCCGACGTGCTCGCGGACTACCCCGAGATGTCGGTCCGCTCGCTGTCGTGTCACGTCAGCGCCGATAGCCTCTGGCGAGTCGACCTCGCGACCGGACCCGACGCGGCGCTCGCCGAACTCGAACGGGCCTACGAGACGGCCGACTACTTCGCGGACTGTCTCGTCAAGGACCACTGCGGGGCGGATTGTGAGGTGCAGGTCCTCGATCGATCGAGCGATACGCTCGTCGTCTACACCTACTGGGAGCGAACCGAAGTCTGCACGTCGGTCCCCCACGTAGCCCTCGAATATCTGGGCGAGGGGCTGCTCTTCGACTGTCTCTTATACACATCT
>NZ_AOIP01000013.1 GCF_000337535.1 Natrialba aegyptia DSM 13077 | reverse complement strand
GGCTACTACGAGACGCCGCGCCAGATCGATCTCTCGGAGCTCGCCGACCGACTGGACGTCCCGCGGTCGACGCTCTCCTATCGGCTTCGGCGGGCGGAGGCGACGCTCGCGTCGACGTTCGTCGGCGAGATGGAAACGATCGAACTGGCGGCGGGGTTGTGAACTCGGGGATTCGGGGACTTGCGGACTCGAGAATTCGAAGATTGTCGCGCCCCGACTCCGGATTTGGCGCACGCCAAATAACCCGTATACTGGTGGGGAAAGTATGAGGGAGTAATGAGAGATTCACCACCGAGTGTGCCGCCCGATTCGTCGGATTCAACACCATCAGGAACCGATCGAACGCTCGAGTTGCGGGTCCCCGAAATGGACTGTCCCTCCTGTGCCGGCAAGGTGACGAAGAGCGTCGAGCGACTCGACGGCATCGACGACCTCGACCCGCGGGTGACGAGCGGCCGCTTGCTCGTCCGGTACGACCCGGCGCGGACGAGCGAGTCCGAGATTCGGGACCGCGTACGGGCAGCCGGCTATCAGATCGCGGACGAGGACAGCGACGCCGGAGCGGCTGAACTCTCGCTGTCGGTTCCCGAGATGGACTGTGCGTCGTGCGCGAACAAGGTCGAGAACGCGCTCGCGGCTCTCGACGGCGTCGACGAGATCGAGACACAGCCCACATCGGGCCGCGTGACGGTCGCGGTCGACGACGAGACGAGCGCCGACACGGTCGTCGATGCGGTCGGCTCGGCCGGCTACGAGGCGACGCCGATGGACGGCAACAGCGACGAGATCGGGTTCGGCGACGACGACTCGATCTGGCGGAGCCGCCGCGCCATCGGCACGGCGATCGGCGGGGCCATCGCAGCCGTCGGGATGATCCTCGCCTTCGTCGTCCCGGCCGCCGATCCGACCCTCGGAACCGTCGCCGGCAGACCCTACGCGCTCTCGCAGCTTCTGTTCATCGCGGCCGCCGCGGTCGCCGGCGCGCCGGTCCTCCGGAACGCCGTCTATTCGGTCCGCAACCGGAGCCTGGATATCGACTTCCTGATGGGCGTCGGCATCGTCGCCAGCGTGGCCGCACACCACCCCTTCGAAGGGGCGATGCTCGCGGTCCTGTTCTCGGTCGCGGAGCTCCTCGAACGCTTCTCGATGGACCGCGCCCGCAACTCGCTGCGCGAACTGATGGACCTCTCCCCCGACACCGCGACCGTCCGCCGCGACGACGGCTCGACGGAAACCGTTTCCGCCGACGAACTCGCGGTCGGCGACGTGGTCGTCGTTCGGCCCGGCGAGAAAATCCCCGCCGACGGCGTTGTCATCGAGGGCCAGAGCGCGGTCGATCAAGCCCCGATCACGGGCGAGAGCGTGCCCGCCGACAAGCGCGAAGGCGACGAGGTCTTCGGCGGGACGATCCCCGAATCGGGCTATCTCGAAGTCGAAGTCGAGAGCGAGGCCGACGACTCCACCATCGCCCGCATCGTCCGGACCGTCGAGGACGCCGAGCGCGACCAGACGAAACGCGAGCAGTTCGTCGATCGCTTTGCGAGCGTCTACACGCCGCTCGTCGTCGTGTTCGCGCTCGCCGTCGCGACGCTGCCGCCGCTGCTTACCGGTGCCTCGTGGAACACGTGGTTCCTGCGCGGGCTCACGCTGCTGGTCATCGCCTGCCCCTGCGCGTTCGTCATCTCCACGCCCGTCAGCGTCGTCTCGGGCATCACGAGCGCCGCCCGCAACGGCGTCCTGATCAAGGGCGGTCGCCACCTCGAAACCACCGGCGAGAGCGACGTACTCGCCGTCGACAAGACCGGCACGCTGACCACTGGCGATCTCTCCGTTACCGACGTGATCCCGCTCGAGGGTGCCACCGAGGCGGACGTCCTCCGCCGCGCCAGCGCCGTGGAACGGCGGAGCGAACACCCCGTCGGCCGGTCCATCGTCGGCTACGCCGACGAGCAGGGAATCGACGGTCGCGACGCCGGCGTCTCGAACTTCGAGGCCCTGACCGGCAAGGGCGTCCGCGCTGAACTCGACGGGGAAACACACTACGTCGGAAAGCCGGACCTCTTCGACGGACTCGCGGATCTCGAGCACGTCCACGCGACGACCGACGGCGGCGTCGCGGTCGTCGACGCGCCCGACCGCTCGCAGTGTGAGCGCGAGGGGTGTCTCGACGTGCTCGAGGACGTCGTTCCGAAACTGGAGCGAGACGGCAAGACCGTCGTCGTCGTCGGGACCGAAGACGACCCGCTCGGCGTCATCGCCGTCGCGGATCGCGTTCGACCGGACGCCGAATGGGCCGTCTCGCGGCTCCAAGAGCAGGGCGTTCGCGTCGTGATGCTCACCGGCGACAACGAGGGGACGGCCCGCGCCATCGCCGAGCAGGTCGGTATCGACGAGTTCCACGCGGAATTGCTTCCCGATGAGAAACTCGCGTGGATCGAGCAACTCGAAAGCGAGAGCGACGAGGCCCGCGTCGCGATGGTCGGCGACGGGATCAACGATGCGCCCGCGATGGCCACCGCGAGCGTCGGGATCGCGATGGGCGCAGCGGGGACGGACACGGCCCTCGAAACCGCCGACGTGGCGTTGATGGGTGACGACCTCACCCGGCTGCCGTATCTCTTCGATCTCTCGAAGACGGCCACCGGCGTCATCCGACAGAACATCTGGGCGAGTCTGGCGGTGAAAGCCGTGCTCGCGATCGGTGCTCCGATCGGACTCGTGACGGTTATTCACGCGGTCATCATCGGCGACATGGGCATGAGTCTCGGCGTGACCGGCAACGCGATGCGGCTCGCAAACGTGGAGCCGGAGACGCCGGCCGCCGACACCGGTCCGAACTCTCCCAAGACGAACTGACGCCTGACGCGCGACGATCTCACTCGGTTCGGTCGCCGAAACCGGGAGCGCTTTCCTTCTCGAACACCTCTTACAGTATCCCGTATGATGGACGAGGCCGAATCCGTGCTGCGCCGGGACCCGGTCATGAACCGGCTGATCGAAACGCACGATCCCTACGTCGAACCCGATTGGACCGAGTACGAACGCCTCTGCATTTCGATCATCAACCAGCAACTCTCGACCGCGAGCGCGGCTGCCGTCCGCGAGCGCGTCTTCGATCACTTCGGCGGCGAACTCACTCCCGAAGCAGTGCTTGCAGCCGAGGAGGAACCGTTGCGCGACGCCGGTCTCTCCCGCAGCAAAGTCTCGTATCTGCAAAACGCTGCCCGGGCGTTTCAAGAGAACGACTACACCCGCGAGGGCCTGGCCGAGTTCAGTAACGCGGCGGTCGTCGACCAACTCACCGAGATCACGGGGATCGGTGCGTGGACGGCTCGGATGTACCTCCTGTTCGTGCTAGAACGGCCCGACATCCTGCCGCTGGGCGACCTCGCCGTCCGCCGCGGAATCGACGAACTCTACGGCGACGGCGCGGAGTTGACGCGGGCCGAGATGCGCGAGATCGCCGAGGCGTGGCGGCCCTATCGGAGCGCGGCGACGCGATACATCTGGGCCGAGTACGAGGCGGAATCGAGTATCGACGTTACCGACCTGGTCAACGCCGACGGCTAACCGACGGTCCCCATCCAGGCGAGCGCCTTCCGAGCAGTACCAGCCGTCGAGTTCAGTGCCGGTAATCGATCACTGTCCGCGTCGATCCTCGCAGCCGATGACTGTCATCGAAGTCGGGACGAGTTCGCAATCCGTTATTACGATTTTTCGCCCGGTGCCGACACGATACGAGTACTGATTCAGGGACGGAAACCGAGAACTGATTCGAAGAGACGGCCCCGCCGACTGAAGTACAGTCCGATTGCAGGGGCGACTATGTCCGAGGACCCATCCGACAGTTCGTCGAACGCGAACGCGAGCGCGAGGCCGACAGAGAATTCGGGGACCCGCCGGCGGCGCGCTCACCGCCGAATGACCACTGATCCCGACCGAATCCGGGAGTGGGCCGAGTCCCGCGACGCCGTTCCCGTCTCGTACGGCGGCGAAGGCAGCGGTGGCGGTTACGACTACACGCTCGCCCGTCGAGACGACCTCGAGGACCACCACGAAGAGCAGTCCTGGGACGAGTTCAGCGAGACGTTCAGCAACGAGGATCTGGTGTTCGTCTACGAGGCCACAGAGCCCGCAGCGAAAGACCGCGGCCACGGCGCGACGGACACGGCCGAAACCGACGTCGAAGACGAAGCCGATGCGCAACCGGACGGCGACAATCCCTCGCTCGGCACCTTCGAACTCGTCGACCGAACCCGGGCCTTCGACCGCGTCGAGCTCGGCGAGAGCGAACTCGAGGACCGACTCCGACAGGGCGAGCGCGTCACAACTGAACTCGTCGAAACGCAGCGAATCGAGCGCGATATCGTCGAACGCGACACGCTCGAGAGTGAGATTGTCGACTCGGAACTCCTCGAACGCCGCGTCGTCGACTCCGAACTCCTCGACCGGGAGGCCGTCGATATCGAGTTCGTCGACGAGTCGCTCGTCGAGGTCACGACCGACGAGGCCCGTCTCGAAACGGTCGAGGAGATCGAGCGCTACACGGTCGAGAGCCGCGTCGTCGACGTCGATATCGACCACAACGACGCGCTCACTCGAGACGAAATCGCGACGGACGATGCCTTCGAGCGCGTCCAGGAATCGATTCTCGAGAGCGACATCGTCCGGACGGACGCCGACCCCGATGCCGTCGTCGAACAGGAAGTCATCGAGAGCAAGCGCGGCGAGGGCGATACCGTTCGGAGCGACCTCATCGAGCGTCGCACCGTCGAAGACGAAATCGACGAACGGCTCGTGATGCGCTTTGCGCTCGAGGACAGCGACATCCTCGATTCTGAACTCGTCAGCAGCACGGTTCTCGAGGGGGAGATCATCGACAGCGAGGAGTACGAGACGATGGCGGCGGAGGAGATGCGTTCGCCGGCCGGAGCGGCGGGAGATGCCGAGTCGGGCGAGGGTGCGACAGGAGAAATGGACGCAGAAGCAGAGTCCGGGGGGATGGAGACGGCGGAGATGGAGTCCGGCGGGAGCGATCAGACGAAAGCGCTGGAGACCGGAACGGCCGGTAACGAGGAGACTGCTGCCGGCGAAGGGGCGGAGATGGCTGAACCGAGTGGAGCCGGTGCGGAATCGGCTTCGGCGGAGGCCGGAACGGGGTCGGCGGCCGGTGACGAGATGGAAACGGGTGCGGGTGAGATGGACGAAACGCGAGACGGAACTGGAGAACCCGAAATGGGTGCGGAGTCGGAGTCGCCGGGAGAGCCGGAGTCGGAGTCAGAGCCGGAGTCGGAGACCCCGACCGTAGACCCGGATGCGACGGCATCGATTTCGGCTTCGGATCAGGGAAAGAACGTCGTCGACGAGTCGGGGAATCAGATCGGGATTATTTCGACCGTTGAGGAGGGGACCGCGTACGTCGATCCGAAGCCGGGGCTTACGGACCGGCTACGGGCGCGACTCGACTGGGGCGGTCACAGCGACGACGAGTATCCGGTCGAGCCGGCACAGATAACGGCGGTAAGAGAGGACGAGGTGGTCGTCAGAAGCGAATGAAGGGCACGCGCTGAGAGAACGGGTATTCGAGTGCGTTCGGAAACCGCAAGTGGCGTTCCTCGAGCGGGTCGGCGTCGCCGGAAAAACCGAGCGTTCGAACCGAAGTTTCGAGTTGCGGCCGTGCGATGCTCGGATTCCGGCCGTTACTCGAGGTCGAAGCGATCGAGCATCATCACTTTGTTCCACGTGTCCGCGAAGTCACGCACGAACTTCTCCTCCGAGTCGTCGGAGGCGTAGACGTCCGCGATGGCTCGCAGCCGAGCGTTCGAACCGAAGACGAGATCCGCGCGGGTAGCCGTCCACTCGACCGCACCCGTCTCGCGGTCGCGCAGGTCGAATACCTGGTCGGTCTCGGAGTCGGCAGTCGCCTCCCAACCCATGATGTCCTGGGAGTCGTCGGACGCTTCCCACTCGTAGTCCATGTCGAGCAGGTTCACGAAGAAGTCGTTGGTCAACGTCTCCGGCTGGTCGGTGAGGACTCCGAGTTCAGAGTCCTGGTAGGTCGCGTTCAGTGCGCGCATACCGCCGACTAGCACCGTCATCTCGGGGGCCGTCAGATCTAGGAGGTCTGCTTTGTCGACCAGCAGTTCCTCCTGTGACCGGTCGGCCTCGTCCGAGTAATAGTTACGGAACCCGTCGGCTTCGGGTTTGAGCGCCTCGAAGGACTCGACGTCAGTCTGTTCCTGCGTGGCGTCGGTCCGACCCGGTTCGAACGGAATCTCCACGTCGTAGCCGGCGTCCGCCGCAGCACGTTCGACGGCCGCGTTCCCACCCAGCACGATCAGATCGGCCAGCGAGACTCGCACGTCGTCGGACCGCGAGCCGTTGAACTCTTCCCGAATCGCTTCGTAGGTCGAAAGCACCGTCTCCAGCTGGTCCGGTTCGTTTACCTCCCAGTTCTTCTGCGGTTCGAGACGGATGCGAGCCCCGTTTGCGCCGCCGCGCTTGTCGCTGTCGCGGTACGTCGACATCGACGCCCAGGCGGTCTTGACCAGCTGGGAAATCGAGAGATCCGACGCGAGGATCTCTTCTTTGAGCTCGCTGATCTCCTCGTCGCCGATCAGGTCGTAGTCGGCGTCGGGGATCGGGTCCTGCCACAGTAGTTCCTCGTCCGGTACTTCCGGGCCGAGGAATCGCTCTGCCGGACCCATATCGCGGTGGATCAGCTTGTACCAGGCCTTCGCGAATTGCTCACGGAACTCGTCGGGATTCTCCTGGAAGCGCTCGAGAATCTCCCGGTAGTCGGGATCGCGCTTGAGTGCGATGTCCGTCGTCAGCATCATGACGTCTTCTTTCTCCGACGGATCTTCGGCACCCGGTGCGGCTTCGTCGAGTTCACCGTTCTGCGTGGTCCACTGCCAGGCACCGCCGGGGCCCTTTTCAGGCCACCACTTGTACTCGAGCAGGGTGTTGATGTAGCCCATGTCCCACTGGGTCGGCGTGGTGTTCCACGGGCCCTCAATCCCGCTGGTGATCGCGTCGGCCCCCTTGCCGGAGCCGTGGCTGCTCTCCCAGCCGAGTCCCTGCTGATCGATAGGAGCCGCTTCGGGCTCGGGACCGACGTGTTCGTCGGGATCCGCAGCGCCGTGGACTTTCCCGAACGTGTGTCCGCCGGCGATGAGTGCGGCCGTTTCCTCGTCGCTCATTGCCATCAGTCCGAACGACTCTCGAATCCGTTCCGCCGACTTTTCCGGATCCGGCTCGCTGTCGGGTCCTTCCGGATTCACGTAGATGAGGCCCATCACAGTGGCGGCAAGCGTCCCTTCGAGTTCGCCGTTCTCGTCGAAGCGATCGGACCCTTCCCACTCGTCCTCGGGCCCCCAGTCGACGGCCTCATCGGGCTGGTATTCGTCCTCGCGTCCGCCGGCGAAGCCGAACGTCTCGAATCCCATCGATTCGAGGGCGACGTTACCGGCCAGAACGATCAGATCGCCCCACGAGAGCTTGCGGCCGTACTTCTGCTTGACCGGGGCGAGCAGTCGGCGCGCCTTATCGAGGTTCGCGTTGTCGGGCCAGCTGTTGAGGGGCGCAAAGCGCTGTCGACCGCCGGCAGCGCCGCCGCGACCGTCGCTGGTGCGGTACGTGCCGGCGCTGTGCCACGCCATCCGAATGAAAAGGGGGCCGTAGTGGCCGTAGTCGGCCGGCCACCAGTCCTGCGATGTCGTCATAACGTCCTCGATGTCCGCCTTCACTTCCTCGAGGTCGAGTTTCTCGAACTCCTCGGCGTAGTCAAAGTCCTCGTCCATCGGATTGGACGTGGGGACGTTCTGATCGAGGAGGTCCACGTTCAACCGGTTTGGCCACCAGTCTCGGTTTGACTTAGTCATCAGTGTGTGATTGCTGCGTTCGCCTATTAAGATTTGCTAATCAGGTATGATGTCTTCGCTACGACCCAAGCAATCTTCTGAACGGAGGAATTTTTATCAGTGATATATTCGCACTGTGTCTTCGGGACAACCCCTGAGACCGGTACTGGATGACCGTCGATACGATCGGCGGTTTGAAAACCAAGATACCTCCCGCGATCGCTTCGAGGGAACGATCGGTGTGGCAAACGCAACTATCGATTCCGGTTCCTCCCGAGAGAGTTCTCGAAACCGAAACGTGGATTCCCGGACCGGTCGGCCGGTCGCCCGTCTACTCTTCTTCCTCCGGAAGATCATCCGCGTCGCGATCTGCACGCCGGCCGACGTCGACGCGGTAGTGTGAGAGAATGTCCCGTCCGAGTAAAACCGGGTAATCCATGTGGTCCCGATCTTCGACGCTCGCTGTCACGGTGTGTTGGTTTCCGCCGACGCCAACGACGACGTCGACGACCGGACGGCTCCGCGCGGTCTTGCTGCTGCCGGATTTGACCCGCGTAATCGACTTGATCGGCCCGGCTCCGATCTCGGCTGCGAGGCCGGTGTCGATACTCGTTCTGGTCGCGCCCGTGTCCGATTTCGCCAGGACCCCCGTCGACCCGCTCGTCCCCGAGAGGATAACTTCCTCGGTGTAGCCGATCACTGTCGGCTCCGTTTCGGGTTGCGTTTGCCTGATCGGTTGTGCACCTGGCTGGGAGTCGTCGAGTTCAGTCGCGAGTTCGTCGACGCGGTCCTGGTCGACGGTGCCGCCGGCGTGTTCGATGGCGAGTTTGGCGATGTAGGGGGCGGGGCTGATCCGGGTGGCTTCGTAGAGCCCTTTGAAGCCCGCCGTCGGGTTTACTTCGAGGACGTACCAGCCGTCGTCGCTTTCGACGAGGTCGACGCCGGCGTAGTCGAGGCCGATGGCGTCCGCGGCGCGGGTGGCGAGTCGTCGTGCGGGATCGGGGAGGTCGTCGGTTGCGTCTTCGACGGTGCCGCCGAGGGCGACGTTCGTCCGCCAATCGTTGTCGGGCGCGTAGCGGTACATCGCCCCGATGATCGTGCCGTCGACGACGTAGATGCGTACGTCGCGGTGGCGTCGGTCGTCGCGGTCGATGAGTTCCTGGAGGAACGCATAGCGGTTGCCGACTTTGGCGTTCACGGGATCGCCGGGGCCGACTTTCCAGGTGCCGCCGCCGTGGGTGCCGATCGCCGTCTTATAGACCGCTTCGTCGCCGTATCGATCGCGGACCGCGTTCAGTTGGTCGCTGCTGAGGGCGAGGACGACGTTGGGGACCTGCACAGCAGCCGCTGCAAGTGCCGTCGCTGTCGAGAGTTTGTGCATCGCGGTGAGCACCGTCGCCGGGTCGTTGAGCATCGGGACGACCTGGGCGAACGTGTTCGCGAGACCGAGTTCTTCCGCGGGTTGTTCGGTGTTCGAAAGGAGCATCCGGTTGGCGATGACATCGACGGCGGGTTCGAGGTCGATGCGACCATCCGTGACGCTGATCGAGGTGTTTTCGTGGCGGAGCCACTCGGTATTGTGTCCGAGTTCATCGACGGCGTTGAGTATTGCTTTCGTCTCCTTGCTCGTGTGAAGACTCAGTACCCCGACGGTGACGGGATCGGCAACGGCCATACCACTTCCACACCGACGGACGGGAAAAGTATTGGCTGGCGCTGTTCGCAGTGAGAGTGTCGTGCGGGCGTGACTACCTGCCGTATCACGTCGCTGTCTCACCGGATCGCTGCACGGACCTCGCGCGGATCGACGAGGCCGCTCACGACGGCGAGAACGGCCCACGTGGCCGCGCCGAGTGCGACTGCGCCACCGAGCATCACGAGGTTCGACACCATCGGCGTGACGAGCAAGACGGCGACCGCCATCACGCCAGTAATGACACAAATCTGGCCCATCGACCGCCCGAGCCGATCGAGGTGGAGCGAGAGTTCGGCGTGAACGATGTAGAGGTTCACGGCGACGTAGACTGTGTGGGTGATGACGGTTGCAATCGCGGCTCCGACGACGCCGAGCATCGGGATGAGCAGGAGGTTGAGGCCGAAGTTGGCGGCCGAGGTGCCGCCCTTCGCGATGGCACGAGCGCGTGCGCGACCAAGGTAGTCGAGACTGTCGCTGGTCAGGTTCGTAACCGCCTGCAGAACGACGAACCCGGCGAGGACCTGCAAAACGGGAACGGCACCGGCGTAGTCGGGACCGAAAACCATTCTGACGAACGGTTCGGCGACGATCACGAGACCGACCGCAGCCGGCACGTACAGGAGCATCGTCTGTACGAGCGAGGTTTCGTAGATCTGCCGGGCCTGTTCGAGTTGGTCCGCGGCCTTCTGTTCCCCGAAGTTCGGCGAAATCGTAAAGCCGAGCGCCTCCGCGGGCGCGAGGACGAAATCCGTGATCTGCTTGCCGAGCGTATAGAAGGCGACCGCAGTCGGCGTCAGGAGCGCCCCGACCAGTACCGTGTCGATTTGCTTGTCGATGACGTTGGCGCTCCGCGTCGCCGTCAGCGGAACGCTGTACTTGAGGAGGCGACGCGACAGACCGGGCTCGAACTCGTCGGCCGGCTCGTACGTGCGGTAAAACCGTTCGTAGAGGATGGTTATCCCGACCGCGGCGGCGACCGTATAGCCGATGACGTAGCCGAAAAGTGCACCGAGCGCGCCGAAGCCGGCGAGAACGAGCGCGATGACGAAGGCGAACCGGGCAACGCCGGCGATCGCCTGAATCGCAGCGCTATAGCCCAGTGCGTTGAATCCCTGGAACGCGACCTGCGAGAAGGCATTGAACGAGTTCACCACGATGTAGAGCGCGCCGATAGCGAGAAACGAGGCGACGCCGGGATTGCCGAGAACGGCGGCGAGGTCGTCGTAGACCACCAGGAGGACGAGCGCGACGACGCTGACGACACACAGTTTGGCGATGATCGTCGTCCGGAGGAGGTGGGGGATCTGACCGGGGTCTCGCTCGCTGTATTCGGAGATGTATCGAGCGCTCGACTTGCCGAGTCCGATGTCGGCGAACAGTTGGATGACGGCGAGGATACCGATCACCCAGTAGAGCGCGCCGTAACCGTCCGGATCGAGCAGAAACCGGGCGAGAACGAACATCAGCAGGGCGCTCGAGACCATATAGATGGCCCGAGCGACGAGCGTTGCCTTGAATCCGCGGACGATGTGATTCTGTGTCTCTGAGGTCATAGCGTGGGAACTGGTCCGGTACTCCCGATGTGCAGTAGGCGAGAGGCTGCGTCGAGTGGTCGAGCGAGACGGACGAACCGGTTGCAGTAGCGCGACCACAGCCGAGTACGCACTGCGTGTCCGAATGCGAGAAGGGCCAATTGTAATGCACAGACAACAGGAGTAGGCTCGGCGTACCGACCGGGAAAGAGACCAGCGCGACGAACTCGCGATCAGTAGTTCGGCCCCAATCCGAACGATCCACCGCGAGTTCCCCTTCCATCACGAGTTCTCCTGCGGCCGAGTTCACCGCACTCCGATCACGGATTACGACCGCTGGAGATCACAGATACGACGCGTCCCAGCGCGTCGCCTTCCGCCGATTCCCGCAGACGTTACACTCGATCCGACCCATCGCGTCCATCGCGTTTTCGAGCGAATCGCAGTTCCCGCAGAACCAGCCGTACTGCGTCGTCCGCTCCTTGTCCTCGTAGGCGACGTAGAACGGCGACTGCGATCCGCGGGCCGCCTCGCCGTAGTTGACGTAGACCGTCGTCCCGTCGATATCGAGTTCATCGACGGCTCCCCAGCCCTCGTCGCCGACGTCTCGCTCGACGTAGACGTTCTCCGTGAACGTCTCCTCACCGATGTCGACCTCGCGCTGGCCGGCCTGTTCGAACCCGTGTTCCCGGTAGAACTCGTTGCCGCCCTCGTTGTCCGCGAGGACGAAACACTCGATCTGATCGGCCCCCGAATCGAGCAGTTTCTCGCGAGTGCGGACGAGCAGGCGGACGCCGGTGCCGCTGCCGCGCGCATCCGGGTCGATGTGGAGCCAGAGAATCCGCCCGGTGCCGTACTGCTGGCCGACGAGGTCGCTCTGGGAGTAGCCGACGAGTTCGTCGTCGCGTTCGACCACCAGGATGACCGCATCGTCGCTCTCGAGTTCGTCGGCGAAGCCGTCACTGTACCACTGGTCGATGGCGTCATCGATCGTCTCGCTGTCGAGAAAGTCGGTATACGTCGAGTGCAGTGAATCACGTGCGATCGATCGAATCGTCTCGACATCGTCGATAGTTGCTTCGCGCAGTTCCATGCGCGAGTGTATCATGACCTCGTATAAAACGTATGCCCCGGCTTGAACAGTGTCTACCCCGAACGACAGCAGGGACGAAGATTCACGTCACTGCCGGTCGAGAAACGCCCATGGGAGGTGACACGCCGGCCGATGGCTCGTCGAACGCGGACACGGACACCGGCACGGACACGGAGCTGAACTCGTCGGGGGCGACGGGTGGAGATGGCACTGCGGCTGAGAGCGATGAGGCGTTCACATACAACGGTGGCCGAGTCGATCCCGGCGAATCGGCGAACATCCGCTATGGAATCAGCGAGACGTATCTCGGAGATCCGATCAGGATTCCGGTGACGATCATCAACGGGGCGAAACCGGGGCCGACGGTCTGTCTCTCCGCTGCGGCTCACGGGGACGAACTCAACGGGATCGAGGTCGTCCGCGAAGTCGCCCACGACTGGGATCATTCGGAATTACACGGAACGCTGGTTTGCCTGCCCGTGATGAACGTCCCCGGCTTTCTCGCCCAGGAGCGGTATCTGCCGATTTACGATCGGGATCTGAACAGATCGTTCCCCGGTCGGGAGGGCTCGACGAGCGCCCGCCGAATGGCATACCATATCTTTACGAACTTCATCGAACCCTGTGATCTGGGGATCGACTTTCACACATCCACTCGCGGGCGAACGAACATGCTCCACGTCCGAGCAGATCTCGATAACTCAACGGTCGTCCGACTCGCGAACGCGTTCAGTTCGAACGTCATCATCGGCGGCGACGGCCCGTCCGGAACGCTCCGCCGCGAGGCGACCGAGGCCGGCATCCCGACCATTACCGTCGAGATGGGGGAGGCCCACCGGTTTCAACGCCGCCTGATCGATCGCGCGCTGACCGGCGTCGCAAGCGTCCTCGCCGAGTTCGGCTGTCATCGCGAGTCCGCGGTTCACTGGCCCGGCTGGCGGGTCGTTATCACCGATGACGACGAGAAGACGTGGCTGCGCGCGGATGCGGGCGGAATCGTCGACATGAAACACGGACGCGGCGCGTTGGTCGAAGAGGGCGACGTGATCTGTACGATCACCAACCCGTTCAAGGAGGAGGACGATATCGTCGCCGTCGAGGCCCCGTTCACCGGACTCATCGTCGGCGTCCTCGAGAACCCGGTCGTGTATCCGGGGAATCCCCTCTGTCACCTCGTCGGCCTCGAACGCGACACGCGCACGGCATTAGAGCGCGAACAGCGGACCGAGCGGTCGCGGTCGGAGCTGCGATAGTCGAGATTCACGACCGTTCGAGAGGTGAACTCGGGTGCGAGTGAATCCGGATGGCTGGTAGAAACGGAGACGGGACGAAGAGGCAATGAGAGCGATAAAAGTAACTTCTATACCCCCGCGGTCTAACCGTCCACATGAGCGTATGAGTCAGTCTTACAATCGCGGCCTCATCGAGGACTTCGGTCGCTGGAAGGAGTTCTCGGCCGGCATGTGGGCGTGGATCTTCCACAAGTTCACCGGGTGGATGCTTATCGGCTATCTCTTCACCCACATCGCCGTGCTGAGTAGCGCCATCGCAGCGGCGAACGGAGAAACGATGATGCTCGCCGGAGAACAGGTTAACGCATACACCGGGACGATTCAGGGCCTCGAGGGGCTCTTTATCGTTCGCATACTCGAGGTCGGACTGCTGGCGGTCGCCGTCTTCCATATCTTGAACGGAATCCGACTCCTGATGGTCGATCTCGGTATCGGTCTCACTGCACAGGATAAGAGTTTCTACGCCTCGCTCGTTCTGACGGGCGCCATCACCGTTGCGAGCGTGCCGACCTTCCTCTCGGGGGTTGGTCTCTGATGGCGGAACGATATTCTTCGTTCACGCCCGGCGGCACGGCGTGGTTCCTCCAGCGCGTCACGGCGGCGTTTCTGATCGTCGTGCTCGCGTTCCACTTCTTCCTCTTGCACTTCGTCAACCACGCCGCCGAAGTCACTTTCATGGGAACACAGCAGCGAATGGACCACATCGGCTACTTCCTGACGATGGTTCTGTTCCTCGTCGCCGGTGCCTTCCACGGCGTCAACGGCGTCTACAACGCCCTCGTCAACCAGGGGCTGAGCGGCACCCCAAAGAAGGTTGTGCTCGCAGTGCTTAGCCTCGCAGGACTCGCGCTCGTCGCACAGGGAACCTACGTTGCGCTCGTCATGGCGGAGATGATCTAACATGAGTACCCAGCAACAAGAGCCGGAGAGTCAGGAATCGCCACAGGATCCGGAGATGAAAGGCACCGAGTCGCCCCAGCAGCGGCGACTCCGGGAAAAACAGGAGGGCATGGTCGAGGACCAGGCCGAAAAGGAGACCGAAGTCGAGGGCGAGACGGTCCACCTCAAGGTATTCCGGTACGATCCGGAGGTCGCCGACAAGCAGGAACCTCGCTTCGACGACTTCCACGTCCCCTTCGAGAAAGGGATGACCGTCCTCGACGCGGTCATGTACGCCCGCGACGAGTTCGACTCGTCGCTGACGTTCCGCCACTCCTGTCGGCAGGCGGTCTGCGGATCCGACGCCTTCTTCGTCAACGGCAAGCAGCGACTGGGTTGTAAGACCCAGATTTCGGACCTGCAACAGCCGGTTCGCATCGAACCGCTGCCCCACCAGGAGGTCGTCAAGGACCTGGTCGTCGACATGGACCACTTCTACGACCAGATGCACGCCGTCGAACCCTACTTCCAGAACGACGATACACCCGACTCGAGCGATCTGGAAGAACAGCGCCAGTCCCGCGAGAACCGCGAGAAGGTCAAGATGTCTACGCGGTGTATCTGGTGTGGCGCGTGCATGTCCTCGTGTAATATCGCCGCGGGCGACAACGAGTACCTCGGACCGGCAGCGATCAACAAGGCCTACAAGTTCGCGATGGACGACCGCGAACCCGAGGACGTCAAGGAGCACCGACTCCGCATCTTAGAGCAGGAACACGGCGTCTGGCGGTGTCAGACCCAGTTCTCCTGTACCGATGTGTGTCCGAAGGACATCCCGCTGACCGAGCACATTCAGGAGCTCAAGCGGGAGGCGGTCAAGAAGAACCTGAAGTTCTGGTAATATGTACGAACACGACGTCATCGTGGTCGGCGCTGGCGGCGCCGGCCTCCGAGCCGCGATCGCAGCGAACGAGGCAGGAGCCGACACGGCGATCGTCTCGAAACTCCACCCGGTCCGCAGCCACACCGGCGCGGCGGAAGGGGGGATCAACGCCGCACTTCAGGAGGGCGACGACTGGGAACTCCACGCCTACGACACGATGAAGGGCTCGGACTACCTGGCCGACGCGCCGGCGGTCGAGACCCTCGCTCAGGATGCTCCCGAAGACACCATCACGCTCGAACACTGGGGCATGCCCTTCTCCCGCGAGGACGACGGCCGCGTCTCCCAGCGCCCGTTCGGCGGCCTCTCGTACCCTCGTACCACCTACGCCGGCGCGGAGACCGGTCACCACCTGCTGCACACGATGTACGAGCAGGTCGTCAAACGCGGCATCCAGGTCTACGACGAGTGGTACGTGATGAACCTGGCGACGACCGACGAGGACGACCCCAACGACCGCCAGTGCGAGGGCGTCGTCGCCTACGACGTGCAGTCCGGAACCGTGGAGGGATTCAAGGCCAACCAGGGCGTCATCCTCGCGACCGGCGGCCCCGGCCAGGCCTTCGATCACACCACCAACGCCGTCTCCTGTACCGGCGACGGCCACGCGATGGCCTATCGCGCGGGCGCGCCGCTCGAGGACATGGAGTTCATCCAGTTCCACCCGACCTCGCTCCCGTCGACCGGCGTCCTCATCTCCGAGGGTGTCCGCGGTGAGGGCGGTATCCTCTACAACAACGAGGGCGAGCGGTTCATGTTCGAGTACGGCTACGCGAACAACTCCGGTGAACTCGCCAGCCGCGACGTCGTCGCCCGCGCCGAACTCACCGAGGTCAACGAGGGTCGGGGAATCGAGGATGAGTACGTTCACCTCGACATGCGCCACCTCGGCGAGGAGCGAATCATGGACCGACTCGAGAACATCCTGCACCTCGCGGAGGACTTCGAGGGCGTCGACGGCCTCGTCGAGCCGATGCCGGTCAAGCCCGGCCAGCACTACGCGATGGGCGGTATCGAGGTCGACGAGAACGGCCAGACCTGCGTTAACGGCCTCTACGCCGCCGGCGAGTGCGCCTGCGTCTCCGTCCACGGTGGGAATCGACTGGGCGGGAATGCGCTGCCCGAACTCATCGTCTTCGGCAAGCGCGCAGGCCGTCACGCCGCCGGCGAGGACCTCGGCGCACCCGAGATTCGGACCGGCTACGGCGACGACGTCGAGGACGAAGACGACACCGAGTTACCGGTTGCTCCCGGCGCGGCCGGACTCGATTCGTCCGACGCCGTCGCCGACGGTGGCGTCGCAGCCGAGACGGGAACGCTCGAGCGCGCCGTCGAACGCGAGCGAGAGCGCGTCGATCGCCTGATGGAGCGCGACGAGGGCGTCCAGCACGCCGAGATTCGCGCAAAGCTCCAGAAAGCGATGACCGACTACGTCAACGTCTTCC
>NZ_AOIP01000012.1 GCF_000337535.1 Natrialba aegyptia DSM 13077 | reverse complement strand
CATCAGAGATGTGTATAAGAGACAGGTTCAACACCGACCTCCAGCACACGATCGAGACGCGCAACCTGATCGACGTCGCAGAGACGATCGCACTCGGCGCACTCGTGCGAAACGAGTTCCGCGGCGCACACTGGCGACAGGAGAACCAGATCCGCGACGACGAGAACTGGCTCAAACACACGCTCGTCTCCTGGGACGACGGTGCGCCCGATATCTTCTACCGCCCGGTCATTCTCGAGGGCCAGGATAAAACCTACGAGCCGAAAGAGCGCAGTTACTGACGCCTCTCTGCGGTTCTGCTCGCGGCCGATTCTTCGAACTCGGTTCCCCGTGTTCCGTTCTCCCGTTTTCCCGCTCTCGACACCCACCAACCACCAGAGCTAAGGCACCCGCCAGGCTATCCTGGGCCGGTATGTTGCTGTCGGGGACCGTCGTCGCCGACGCCGACACCGTGATTCCGGACGGTGCCGTCGTCGTCGAGGACGACATCATCGTTGCCGTTGGAGACCGTTCGACGTGTCGCGACCAGTATCCGGACCACGAGCACCACGCCTGTGACGTGCTCGTGCCGGGCACGGTCGGCGGACACGTTCACTCCGTCCAGAGTCTCGGTCGCGGCATCGCCGACGACACCGAACTGCTCGAATGGCTCTCCGAGTACGTCCTCCCGATGGAGGCCTCCCTCTCGGCCGACGGGATGCGCGCCGCCGCCGAACTGGGGTATCTCGAACTGATCGAAAGCGGGACGACGACCTGCATTGACCACCTCTCCGTCGCCCACGCCGACGAAGCCTTCGAGGCCGCCCGCGAGTTCGGTATCCGCGGACGGCTCGGGAAGGTACTGATGGACAAGGATTCACCGGCCGGGCTGCTCGAAGACACCGAC
The DNA here is from genome assembly GCF_000337535.1 of Natrialba aegyptia DSM 13077. Lineage (GTDB taxonomy): Archaea > Halobacteriota > Halobacteria > Halobacteriales > Natrialbaceae > Natrialba > Natrialba aegyptia. The sequence continues at coordinate 102,719 of NZ_AOIP01000012.1, read as the reverse complement.
GCGGCACTCGAGGAGAGCGAACGGCTCATTCAGCGGTATCACGGCGTCGACGACGGCCGCATTCAGTACGCCGTGACGCCCCGATTTGCCGTGAGCTGTACCGAGGCGTGTCTCCGCGGCGCGAGAGAACTCGCGGACGCCTACGAGGGGGTGACGATCCACACGCACGCGAGCGAGAATCGCGGCGAGATCGAAACCGTCGAGGACGAAACCGGCAAGCGAAATATCCACTGGCTCGACGAGGTCGGGCTGACCGGGGAGGATGTTGTGCTCGCCCACTGCGTCTGGACCAACGAGGAAGAACGCGAGGTGCTCGCGGAGACGGGGACCAACGTCACCTACTGTCCGTCGTCGAATATGAAACTCGCGAGCGGAATCGCACCGGTGCTCGACTACCTGGACCGCGGGATCAACGTCGCGCTGGGGAACGACGGGCCGCCGTGTAACAACACGCTCGACCCGTTCACGGAGATGCGACAGGCCAGTTTGCTCCAGAAGGTCGACCACCTCGATTCCGAGGCGCTGCCGGCTAAGACAGTGTTCGAGATGGCAACGGTCAACGGTGCGCAGGCGGCCGGCTTCGACCGCGTCGGGAAACTCCGCGAGGGCTGGAAGGCGGACATCGTCGGTCTCGAGACGGACATCACTCGCGCGACCCCGCTTCACGACGTCCTCTCACACCTCACGTTCGCCGCTCACGGAGACGACGTGCAGTTCACGATGGTCGATGGGAAGGTCCTCATGCAGGACGGCGAGGTACTCGTCGCCGACGCTGACGCGATCAGGGATCGAGCCCGCGAGTTCGCGGCCGAGATGGATGTTACTGCGTGACGAATAGTCATTCGACAGTCGACGTGAACTAGCGCCAGAAACCGAGTCGAGAACGCCGAGGCTGAGGCCGGTTGCGGTAACGATGTTGTAGCCGAGAGAGATCTCGACGGTGCCCACGAAACCGGGGAGTTCGGGCGGGGCCGGAATCGGTACGTCGATCAGTGCGAAGAACGCGCCGGTGAGTGTACCGATGAGCAGTCCCAGAACGACGAGTTGGCAGTCAATACCGAGGAGGGCGCAGGAAGCGACAAAAACACGCTGGCTTGCGTTCGACCCACCGTGTTCTCCGTCGACGCGATATCCCCCGTTCTCGTCCTACGCCTTTCGACGAACGACGATACTCAATTTTAATATCGTCGAACAAGGGATGGTGTAGTATGCAACTCAGCGAACGACCGACGGCAGATGTCTCGATCCCGGACGAGTTCGATTCGGCCCAGGCGAAAGTCGTCTATCTCTATTTGCACGTCTGGCCGGAATCGACGGCTGACGACCTCTGTGCGGCATTGAGTATCAACAAGGGGACCGTTCTTTCGATCATCCGGACGCTTCGCAAGCGCGGCTACGTCGAACGGGATGAGGGCCAGTATCGGCTCTGTTGACGGCTATAACTGGCAGTGGGAGGAAACCGGTCGCTGATGCGATCGGGGAAGCGTCTAGAGTTCGATCCGCTCGACCAACTGGTCGTGGTTCTCGTTCGTGTTGACCGCGACGATACGGATCTCGTCCTCCAGCCCCGAGTCGCGGAGTTTCGCCTTGAGGAGGTTGTCCACCTGATAGACGCCGGCGGCGTTGGTCATCGCGATTTCGACCATCACCGGACTGGTTTCGCCTTCGTAGAGCGAAACGCGGCTGATCGCCTGACTCGAGAGCGTGTTGATCCCGCGACCGCCGTGTTCGTAGGGGATGCGCGAGCGGCCGCTTTCCATGTCCAGCGCGTCGGCGACGCGGATGATGCCGGCCTCGGTCGTCAGCGGCGTCTCGGCCGTGTGGTGACAGAGGATCGCGTGCAGAATCTCCCCCTTCATGCGGACCTGTTCGGCGAGTTCGTAGAACTCGGGGAGGATCCGGTCGAGAATGTCGGCAGCGAGCGGGATCGAGTAGTAGACGTGTTCGTCCCGATGGACGACGTGGCCGATGTCGTGCAGCGTCGCCGCGAGGGCGATGATCACCGATTCGTCCGCCTCCGCGAGTCCTTGCTGGCGTGCGCCGTTGAAGTCGACGTTGCCCGCTTTGAGGAGGTCGTACAGACAGAGCGCGCGATTGCGAACGATCTCGATGTGCTTCCGACCGTGATCGTTGTAGCGCATCCGATCGACGGCATTGACGTTCTGGGCCTCGAGATACGTCTGGATCTCCTCGTCTTCTTCGATGCGTTCGAGGACGGCGTTCAGTTTCTCGTCCGGGAAGTTGTGCTCGCTCTCGGGAACGTAGACACGGCTTCCGTTATCGTCACCAGCAGTATCGCTCATACCATCCACGTCGGTTGCAGGCTAAAAAAGCGCTACGCCGGTTGCCGATTCGGTGACGACGCGCTTAGGCGACGTCCTCGACAGCCGCCTCAACCTCCGCGTATTCCGGTTCGACGCCCGGATCGTCGCTGACCCAGGAATACGTAATTTCGCCGTCTGCATCGACCACGAACACCGAGCGCTTGGCGACGCCGTAGACGCCAAGGTCGTCGAAGTCCATCTCGATACCGTACTCGTCGATGATCTCCTTGTTGAAGTCACTGATCAGGCCGAACTCGAGGTCGTTCTGCGCGCGGAACTCGTTAAGCGCAAACGGCGAGTCACGGCTGACTCCGTAAACCGACGCGTCGAGTTCATCGAAAGCAGCGAGCCGATCCTGGAACGTACACATTTCTTCGGTGCAGACGCCCGTGAACGCACCGGGGAAGAACGCAAGGACGATCGGTGCCTCCGCGCCGAGTTCATCCGAGAGACTGAACTCGTCGACGTCGCCGTTTGCGAGCGGTGCGGTAAAGTCGGGTGCGGCATCACCAGTTGCTGGCATCGTTACCACCTTACGTACAGGCAGGAAAGACAGTTTCGTTCGCGGACCGAACCCGCGTGGCGGATCGTGACGAGTTCAGTGAGAGACCGTTCGTGTGGATCATCCGCTTTCTCGCCAGTACAGCACTGAACGGGACTGTAGAGGGCTGCTCACTGACTCTCAGTTCCTTCCGACCGGCTGCTCGGGCGATTCACCGGACAAAACACGTTGTGAATACTGGCGGTGGTCGCTGGCTGAACTCGTCGGAGAGTGACCTGTTGGCGGTCCCTGCAGGACTGCGAGGTCCAAAAAGGTTATAATTGCCAGCGGGTAAGCCACGCATAGAGATGGTAGCCGAAATCGCACCGCTGTTCGCTCCTGTTCCAGGGGGCCCAGAACTACTGATCATCCTTTTCATCGCCATTCTGCTGTTCGGGGCGAACAAGATCCCGCAACTAGCACGCTCGACCGGCGAGGCCATGGGCGAGTTCCAGAAGGGGCGTGAGAAGGTCGAAACAGAACTCGAAGAAATGCGCGACGGTGACTTCGAGGGCGACCTCGACGACGAGGACGACGATTTCGTCGACACGGAGCCGGTCACCACCGAAGACGACGAGACGGAAACCAGCACAGACACCACGACCAACTAACCGTCTTTTGCGGGGCGTGTGGCCTAGCGGAGAGGGCAGGAGGTTCCTAACCTTCTGATCGTGGGTTCGAATCCCGCCACGCCCGTGCAGCGAGCCACGTAGTGACGAGTGAACCGGCGTGGCGGGATTCCTGAACCCTGCAAGTCGCAGCGCCGAGCGAAGCGAGGTGATCGTCTTGCTCCGGTTCGAATCCCGCCCGTGTTACTGCGAGCGCTAGCGAGCGGGTTCTCAAGCGTGGTTCGAATCCCGCCACGCCTAGTCTCTACAAAGTGACTACATACCGTGCGAGTGAAACGCCGATTCTACAGACAGCTCGGTCTCGAGTACGAACCCAACCACCTCGATCAGCGGCTCTCACGGCGTCTCTGCCGAGCCGGCCAACCGAGTTCACCTCCGACTCCGACTGTTCGCGCCGACGCAACGGTCCTTCACCGTGCGGTCCAGCCACCGTCGACCGCCAGACACGACCCCGTGACGTAACTCGCCGCTGAACTCGCGAGGAAGACGACGGGGCCGGCGATCTCTTCCGGATCGGCGAACCGATCGAGTGGAGTTCGATCGAGGATCGATTGGCGGAGGCGGTCGTTCGACTCGAGTTCGGTGGTCAGGTCGGTCGAGACGTAGCCGGGGGCGACGGCGTTGACGCGGACGTCGGGGGCCCAGTCGAGTGCGAGGCTCTTCGTGAGTCCGACCAGGCCGTGTTTGGAGGCGACGTAGGGATGCTGGCGCGGGAGGCCGACGAGTCCGCCGACGCTGGCGACGTTGACGACTGCGCCGCCGTCGTTTTCGTGGAGGGATTGGGCTGCGGCGGTTGTCACCTCGTAGGCACCGGTGAGGTTGACGCCGAGCGTCCGCTCGAAATCCGCGGTCGAGACGTCTTCGGGTCGGCCGAGTGCGTCGTCGGGGTTGAAGCCGGCGTTGTTGACGACGACATCGACGCCGCCGAACTCGGCTTCGGCTCGGTCGACGGCGTCCGCAACGGCGTTTGGATCGGTAACGTCTGCGGTAACGGGAAGGGCGTCGCCGCCGTCGGCGACGATTTCCTGAGCGACTGCTTCGAGTTCAGGTGTCGAGCGAGCGGCGGGGACGACGGCGGCGCCAGCGGTTGCGAGTTCGAGTGCGACGGCGCGGCCGATGCCGCGGCTCCCGCCGGTAACCAGTGCGACGGTGTCGTCGAGATCGAACGGGGTTGTCATGGGGTCTCGTTTGTAGTCCTGTGCGGGGCGTATATCAAACTGGCTTCGGATCCGAAGTGGGCAATCGTCCCTGAATACATACGATATATAATAATTGTGTGGGGGAGATATGCTCGCGAGTTCCGAACGGAGGCAACTGAATCGCAGTACGTGTTGATTCCTTGACTTCCCAAGTTATCAGATATGGTAATGAGCGGATGAATTTTTTGAAGGGTGACTGAGAGGGTAGGTGCAATGGCTATTGACGAAGCCGACCAACCGGATGCAAAACAGGCGTCTGCGGCTGGGGCGTCCGCATCTGGGTCGGGGGACGTGGACTCCGACGAGTCGGATGCCGGTTCGGGATCCGGCGTTCGTGTCGGCGAGTATACGTGGGCGGATTTTATGGAGGAGTATGGGTACGGGGACGAGGTTTCGACGCTCTATTCGGCTGTGCGGGACACCGACGAGCCGACGGATCAACTCGGTCTCGACACCGACGAGAAACCGGAGCCGGCGGTTCCCTCGGGCGGGGACTGGGATCGCGTTTCGTTCGATCCGGAGCCGTATCTCGGCTACCAGCCCGAGGAGTTAGTCGACCGGGTATTGCCGATCGCCGGATCGAACGCCGACGCTCTCGAGACGCCGTTCTTGGAGTACGTCGACCCGGAGACGACGCCCGTCGTCAAGGACGTCTGGACCTGGGAGCACTACAAGTGGGAGTACTACTACGACGAAGACGGAAACCGGCCCCGCGATGACGAGGGTGACATCGTTCGCCACGACAAAGAAGAAGCCCTCGGCTTCGATCCCGACACGCTCGAGGATCGGCTCTCGATCGCCGACGATATCGCGATGGAACTCGACGACGTCGTCGAGGAACGGACCGTCAACATCCAGGAGGACATCGACGAGGACGAGTTCTTCTCGACCGCGGCCGGGAACACGACGGTCAGCAATCGCTACGACCTCGAGAAGACGGTGCCGATGGAGAAGAAGACGCACTTCCGGGAGGTCGAGCGCTACTGGGTGAACAAACCCTACGCCTTCGTCGTCGTCTTCCACTCCGAGAAGGAAAACGAGAAGAAATACTACATGGTCGAGCCGTACCTGAACGAGATCGAGGTGGAACTCCAGGAGTTCCTCTCGGGCAAACTCAGGAAGGCGATCAAGTACTCCGATGACGGCGTCAAGGAGAAGGCAAACGAGGACGGCCGCCGGGTCGTCATCGAGGACGAAACACGACAGTTGTTAAAGCGCTACGACCTCTTCGAGAAGCAGTCGGGGAGCAAGAAAGCGGGGCTTCTGGAGACCGTCCAGACGCTGCTGGACGATGATGACGATGCCGATACAGACGAAGACGAAGATGAAGACGAGGAGACGGCGGACGACGTAGCCCTCTCCCAGAACCAACTCGAGGGCATCGAGGTCCGTCCGGAACCGATCCTCCTCGCCGAGGACCCGGACACGCTAAACGAGTACCAGGTCGAGAAGCTCCTGTACTTCCTCAAACGGAACTTCATCGGCTACGAGCGCATCGACGGGATCAAACACGACATCAACGTCGAGGACATCTCCGTCGACGGCTACAACTCGCCCGTCTTCGTTTATCACTCCGAGTACGAGCAGATCATCTCGAACATCTACCACGGTAAGGATGAACTCGACGACTTCGTCGTCAAACTCGCCCAGCGATCGGGCAAGGGCATCAGTAAACGGCTGCCGCAGGTCGACGCGACGCTGCCGGACGGCTCGCGTGCGCAACTGACGCTCGGTCAGGAGGTGTCCGATCACGGGACGAACTACACCATCCGTCAGTTCAAGGACGTGCCGTTTACCCCGATCGACCTCATCAACTGGAACACCTTCAGCTTGGACGAGATGGCGTTCCTCTGGCTCGCCATCGAGAACCACAAGAGCCTGATCTTCGCCGGGGGTACCGCATCCGGGAAGACGACCTCCCTCAACGCGGTCTCGCTGTTCATCCCGAGCAGCGCAAAGATCGTCTCGATCGAGGACACACGCGAGGTCGAACTGCCACAGCGTAACTGGATTGCAAGCGTCACTCGCCCCTCGTTCGCCGACGACGAGCAGGGCGACGTCGACGAGTTCGATCTGCTCGAAGCCGCCCTCCGCCAACGGCCTGACTACATCGTGATGGGCGAGATCCGCGGTGAGGAGGGGCGGACGCTGTTCCAGGTCATGTCGACGGGACACACGACCTACACCACGTTCCACGCGGACTCCGTCGACGAGGTGTTAAAGCGATTCACGACGGACCCGATCAACGTCTCGAAGACGATGTTCACCGCCCTGGACCTGGTCTCGATCCAGACCCAGACCCGAGTCCAGGGCCGGAAGGTCCGCCGGAACAAGTCGCTCACGGAGATCAACCACTACGAGGCCGAACACGACGAGATCAACGTTCAAGACGTCTACCAGTGGCAGGCCGAAACGGACGAGTTCCTCAAGATGGGGGACTCGAACACCTTAGAGGAGATCCAGTTCGACCGCGGCTGGAGCACGGAGAAACTCGAGGAGGAACTGTTCAAACGCGAGGTCATCCTCGCCTATCTCATCAAGAACGGTCTCAACACCTACGCCGAGGTCGCCGCGACGGTCCAGGCGTTCATCAACGATCCCGATACAATCCTGACGCTCATCGCGAACGGCCAACTCGAGGAGAGCCTCGACGACCTCCGGGAGATGGAAAGCGTCCTGATCGACGTCGACCAGGAGAAAGAAGAACTCGTTCCGCGCCCGGATTCGACCTCCGAAACGTACAATCTCTCGATGGACCTCCTCGAGCGAGCCGAGGAGTCGCTGTTCGAAGACTATCGTGGGAAGGTGCCGAGCGGTCTCGCGAGCGCACTGGGAGAAGTCGCCGACGAAGACCCGATCGAAGTCGACGGAACGGACGACGAGTTCGACTTCGAGAGCGGTATCGAGGACGGCATCGCGGAGGAGTGGACGTTCGGCGACGGCGCGACCGACTTTGCGGATACGGCGGCGACGATGGCGATGGGCGCGGACGACGACGAACCGGACTGGTTCGCAGAGACGGACAGCAGCGGGTTTGGTATCGAGGCGACGACCGCCGAGACGACCGCTGGCAGTGGTGCCAGTGCGGGCACCGGTGACGGGGCTAGTGCGGACACCGGAGCGGCCGATTCCGGTGTCAGCCCCGGAACTGAGACCGGCACCGGCACCAGCACCGGAACCGACACGACGACTGAACCCGCGTCTGCGAACTCGACATCCCCCGAGATAGACAGCCTGGAGACGGCGGACGAGTTCGCTGCGGGCGAAGCGCCGGCCTGGAGCGATGGAACTGCCGGAGCAACGGAGTCCGGTTCCGGAGAGACGAGTGACGTTACCGTCTTCCCGTCCGACGATGCCGACGGTGATCTGGGCGGTCTCTTCGACGACATGGGCGAGACGCTCGATGAACTCGAATCGGCGACTGCGGGTGCGGAGTCAGGGGATCGGACCGTCGATACAACCGCGACGGATGAGGTGTTCGCCGGCGACGAGTTCGATGATGTGTTCGATCCAGATCCGGGTTCGGGTTCGGGTCCGGGTCCGGATTCGGATTCGGATTCGAGTTCGGAGTCGATGGACGACTCGGCAGGTGGCGAAACCAACGAGGCGTCGTCACAATCGCCGAGCGGATCGGCCGATCCGAGTGGAGCCGAGGGCGGCCGCCGGACTACCGACGAGTCGGTAACGGAGCCGAACGCGCAGTCAGGGTCAGGGTCAGGGTCAGGGTCAGGGCCAGGGCCAGGGTCAGCGTCTGCGGAGGCCGACCAAACAGCCGCTGACTCGACTGCTGCCGACGAGGAGACAGAATCGGGGCAGCCGACGGTTCCCGAAAGCGCCGTTCCGTCGATCGAACTCGGCTCTGGGACACCGGTCGAAGAGCGAGGGCCTGGACCGACGACGGATGTTTCGACGGGGTCGCCCGATTCGGCGTCAGATCAGGACCGGTCAGACGAGTACGAACACGAGGCGACTGCAGACCCTGGGCCAGATTCCGAGTCCAATCCCGGTCCAGATCCGTCAGCGCCGTCTTCGACCCCTGATAACGGAACGGAGGACGATCAAACAGGCGATGCAGGTGACACAGGCGACGTGGTGACGTTCGACGAGTCGACGATCGAATCAGCCGCTGACGCGGGTGCGGACACGGGTACAGACACCGACGCAGACACGGACAGTGAGAGGGAGAGGGCCGTAGAGACGGGAGACCGAACCGCTGATCCGAGCGCGAACGAGACCGGCGACACATCGAACTCGATCTTCGGCGAGCAATCGGAGTCGGTCTTTAGCGACGACGAGGACGATAGTCGCGCCGATTCCGGCGGCGAGTCGATGTTTGATGCAGAACGGACGACCGAATCCGACTCGAGTATTTTCGCCGCCGAGGACGAGACGAGTGCCGATGCGGACGACGAGACACCGACTGAACCCGCCAGCCAAACCGACGAAGACGAGGCGAGCGACGAATGAGCCTGCAAACCGATACGGGCGACTCCGAAAGTGTTGCCGGCGGATCCGATATCCTCGGTGAAACGTTCTATCCGCTGTATAGCCGTCTCTTCGGCGAGGACAGCGAGTTCGTCGCCGACGTCGAGACGAAACTCGCCCAGGCCCGGATGACCGACACAGTTGAACTCTATCTCTCTCGCGCGCTCGGCATCGGGTTCATCAGCGGCCTTGCACTGTGGCTGATTGGTCTCACACTCGGGTATACGCTCTTTGCGACCGGGCTGATCGCCGTCGATACCATCATCGGGTTCCCCGTCGGGAACGATACGCTACTCGCGATTATCGAGGCGCTCCGAGTGCCGGCGCTCGTCTTCATCACCGGAATCATATTCGGGACGATCGGCTTTGCACTCGGCTTTGGCTCGCTCACTGCGATCCCGTACTCGCGCGCGTCGGCACGCAAGCGCGAGATCAACATGTTGCTGACCGACTCCGTCTCGTTCATGTACGCGCTGTCGGTCGGCGGACTAAACCAACTCGAGATCATCGACGCGATGGCCCAGGCCGACGACACCTACGGCGAGGTCGCAAAGGAGTTCCAGAGCATCGTCAAGGAAACCGAGTACTTCGACGTCGACTACCGGACCGCGATCCGCACTCAGGCGATCGAAACGCCGAGTGACGAACTCTCGCAGTTCCTGACAGATATGCTCTCGATCGTCAACAGCGGCGGCGACATGGAGAGTTTCCTCGAAGACAAGAAGGAAAAGCACATGCGCACGGCCAAGCAGGAACAGGAACTCACCCTCGAGACGCTCGAACTCTTCGGGGAGATGTACATGACGCTGTCGCTGTTTCCGCTCTTGCTCATCATCATCATGGTCGTGATGCAGATGATCCCACAGGCGGATGTCACCAATAACATGCTGTACATGACCGTCTACGGGCTGATTCCGCTTACCGGGGTCGGGTTCCTCATACTGGTCTCGACGGTCAAACACGACGAGCCCGGCGACGGCTACCTCTCGAATGCGACCGGCAACAGATACGTCGAGAGCAAGGCGGAACAGGGACTGCTCAATCTCGGTCTCGTCGAACAGTTCACCGGCGAGCACAGCGTCTTCGATCGGATCAAGAACCGCGAGGGAACCCACGAAACGATAGAGGTCCTAAAGCGACCGCACATCTTCTTCAGGGACAACCCGCTGTACACGGTCGCGCTTACGATCCCACTGGCGCTTGTCGTCGTGACGACGGCGATGATGACCGGTTCCGCACCGCTCTCGTGGAGCGCCCTGCTCGATAACGTCATCTGGGGAACCGTCATCTACGTCTACATTCCGTTCTATATCGTTGCGATTCCGCTCTCGATCTTCCGCGAGTGGAACGTCCGCCACCGAAATACCGTCGTCAACACGCTCTCGGAAGACCTACGGAAACTCTCGAGTGCGAACGATACTGGTCTCACACTCCTCGAATCGTTCAAGTCCGTCGCCGACACGACGAGTGGCAAACTCGCCCGCGAGTTCGAACTCATGCACACGAAAGTCAACTACGGGACGAGTCTGAAGTCGGCGCTCATCGAGTTCAACAACAAGTACCACATTCCGCGACTCGCCCGGACGACCCGGCTCATCACGGAGGCACAGGAGGCCTCGAACCAGATTACGGACGTGCTCCGGACGGCCGCAAGCGCGAGCGAAAACCACGACGACATCGAACGCGAGCGCAAGTCCCGCACGCGGATGCAGGTCGTCATCATCATCATGACGTTCCTGACCGTCCTCGCTGTCATTGCGATCCTCAAGACGCAGTTCATCGATACGATGGCCGGTCTCGAAACCAACAGCGGCGGTGCCGGCGAGGCCAACAGTGAACTCGCACAGGCCGACCTGAGCGACAATATCCAGATCGATATGCTGTCGGCGCTGTTTTTCCACGCGGTGACGCTGCAGGGGATCATCTCCGGATTCATCTGTGGCTATATCCGCGATGCGGACGTACTGAGCGGGCTCAAATACGCGATCATCCTAGTGACGATCGCCCTTCTCGGCTGGACGATGGTGGCCTGACATGCGCGGGAAACGGACAGAGACGAGTTCGATCGAGGCTGAAACGAGAACGCGAACTGGAACTGGAATCGGAACCGAAACAGGAACCGAAACCGGAATCGAACGCCGGTCTCTAACCCGCGGACGGCGTGGACAGACCACGCAAGACTTCGTGGTCGGGATCGGGATCTTCATCCTGGCGATGGCGTTCGTGTTCTCGTTTCTCCCCTCGCTGATCACGCCGTTCGATTCGTCGGCCGGCGGTGCGGAGATCGCACAGGCCGACCGAATCGCAGACCAGGTCGTCACAAACCTCTCCGAGAGTGATCGGCCGAACGAGATCAATGCCAGCGAGTTCGAAGACCGCTATGCGGGACACTCGGCCGCGGAGTTGCGAACTGAACTCGGATTGCGTGCGAGTGAGAACGGGGGTGAAACGGTGGCTTTCGACCGGGTAAACGTAAGCGTTGAGACGCTTACCGATGGACCACCCGACGAACAGTACGTGAACTCGACGGCACTGGCTGCCGGAGAGACGTACAACAATCAGTCAGCAGCAAGTGCCGCGAGAATCGTTACGGTGGCCGATGAAGAGGGGATCCTCGACGACGGTGACTGTGAGCCAGCGTGCAGACTCGTCGTGAGGACGTGGTGACCGTATGAGGAACCGACAGTCACCACCCACGGACTCCACTCACACCGATCGCGGTCAGGCCTACACGCTCGAGGGGTTCATCGGCGCGATGGTCGTGCTGCTGGCCGTCCTCTTTGCGCTCCAGTCAGTGGTCATCACGCCATCATCCGGCGGACTGGCCGACCGATCGGTCCAGTCGCAGGTCCAACAGGAAGCGCAGGATGCACTCGTCGTCGCCGATCACGACGAGAATATATCAGCGTTGCTCCGCCACTGGGACGAAGACGGCGGCTTTGCAGGTACAAACGGGTCCGTTGCACCCGGTGAGGATCACGAGACGTTCACGCAGAACGAGCTGGAGAACGCTTCCGTTCTGGGTGGGATTCTGAACCAACGGTTCGCGAATCAGGGGTGGAACTACAACCTCGAGTTCCACTACACGGACGGAACTGAGATCGAGACCGAACACAAGACGGCAGTCTATCAGGGAAGTCCGTCGGCAGACGCGATTACAGCAAGTTATACTGTGACTTTGTATGATGGCCAGTACGTTACGCCAGCTAACGACCAAACACTCGAGGAGTTTGCATCGGATTCGGAGAACGAGGATCCCGTGATTCCTCCCGCAGAAGGCGTTGATGATTCGGTCTACAACGTTGTGGAGGTGCGACTGGTCGTATGGTAGCGGACCAGCCTGCCGAATCCCAGAATCGGTCCCGGACTCAGAAACGGAAGCGGACTCGTAACCGTGTTCAACCCGTGCAAGGATCTCCCGGTGATCAGCAGCAACGCCACGGCCGGGGCCAGATCATCCTCATCGGCGCTATCGCACTCGCGTTCATCATCCTCGGTATCGTCGTCGTCTTCAACGGCGTTCTCTACACCGAAACCATCTCTTCGAGTTCAACCAGCCAGAGCGCTGCCGATGTCGAGGTGACCCAGTATGAACTCGAAAACGGTGTGGCTGGGATCGTGCATCGATCTAATCTCGATGATGATGACTATAGCATCAACGGCTATCCATCGCTCTTCCGGAACGTAACGGCGAGTGGGGGCGCTGTGATGACCGATATTGGTATCGAATCGAGCCCGGCCAGTGAGGCGACGGGTGCAACTGGAGATGTTGACGATCTCAACGGTGGGAACATCTCTGCCGACGATCACAACGCGCAGGTCGGCCACTTCGTCCTCGAGATCGAGGAGTTCAACGGCGATGGAATAGTTATCGACAACTCGACCGACTCGACGAGGATCGACAGCGGAACGGTCGGGTCGACTCCTGCACGAATCGATCTTGTCGCTGGCACGGTCAATGGAACCTCTCGATCGGACGTTCCGCAGGTGTTCGATCCCGACACGGAATACGACGACGTGACCGTCACCGTCGGCTCGAACGTCGATGGGACGTACGAACTCGTCGCGAAAGGGGATAATAGCCTGGATACCAGGCTGAACACACACAACGGTGCGTGGGCAGTAACGGCCACGATAACCTACGAATCGAACACAGTCTCGTTCGAGCAAACAGACGATGTCTCGGTCTACGGAGGCGGCACATGAGTTTCGATTCCAGTTCCGCCACCCATTCCCTCGAACGGAGCGATACCGATCGGGGGATGTCGATCGCCGTCACGCACGTGTTGACGATCGGGATCACGACCATCTTGATCGCGCTCTTACTCACCAGTGCTGGCGGGTTGCTCGATACGGAGACGGATCGGTCTGCAGAGCACTCATTAGAGACGATCGGTGAGCGGATTGCCGGTGAAATTGAAAGCGTCGACCGGCTTGGCGACGATACCGTGACGATCAGAGCGTCCCACCCACGAACGGTCGCGAACTCCGGATACACCGTCGAGATAGCCGAAAACTGCGAGGCACCGCTTCTGGATGGCGAAACGGACTGTGTCAAACTCACGTCGAACGGGGCCGATACTGTCGTTTACGTCCCCGTTGTCGTCACCGAAGTAGAGATCAACGAGAGTTCAGCGCCGGGTGGAACAATCGAGATCAGCGCCGATGGGGACTTCCTGACGATCGACGGTGGGAACCGATGAGCGGGCACGATCCAAACCCGCCGCGTTCGTTCCACACCGACGAGCGCGCGATCTCCGAAGTCGTCGCGTTTATCCTCGTCTTCGGTATCATCCTCTCGTCCGTCGCGCTCCTCTCGGTGACCGGCTTCCAGGCGATGGAAGACTATCAGGAAAACGAACAGTTGCGAAACGCCGAGCGGGCGATGGACGCTCTCGCGGAGAACTTCAACGACGTCTTACAGTACAGTGGGATCGAAGAACGCGATAGTGAACTCTCGTTACGAGAGGGGACGGTGACGACCGGAGACGGCGGAACCGAACTGAACGTCTCCGTCGATGGAACCCCGATCACAAACCGATACGGTAGCGAGTTCTACGATCCCGATACGGAGACCGTGACGCTCGGCGAGTTCAGATACGCGGCCGGCTCGGAGACGATCGCCTACGATGGCGGTGCCGTCGTTCGAGAGGGCGAGACCGGCAGTGCAGTCGTAAGACAGCCGCAGGTGATGTGTTCGCCTGAACGCGATCGAGCAGTAATCTCGCTGGTGGCGCTCAATGCGACCGAGCGGTCGATCCAGAGCAGTGATGGACTCCAGTTTACGATGACTCCCACTGATCGGACCGTCGAGATTATCGACGTTTCGGAGGATGTCTCGATCGACGTTGAGGAGTCATCAGCCGAACGCGCCTGGGAAGAGGGCGTTCTCGAGCGCAACGGCTGGAATAACGGCGTGTGTGACAGCGTCGATGAAGTGCTCGTGACGGTCGTTGAGGCGACGATCGAGTACTGATATGAGAGACTGCGCTACGCCCACGCTTCCGTCAGCATCGCTCGCAAGCCGGCCCGTGCCGTAAGGGACTCGACGCGAGCAGCGTGCTCGTCGGCAGTGCCCGCCGTCTCGAGATACAGTCCGTTCGAGAGTTGCTGTGGCGACTCCATCGGAGACCCATCGGCGACGATTGGCTCATCGTTCAGGACCGTCCGCTCGCCATCCGGCGGCTGCCACGGCACGGCAACACCACTCAGTCCGCGTTCGAAGAGGTACTCCGCCGCCTGAACGAGCGCCTGGCGTGAACTCGAATGGCCGATTGCGCCGATCGAACCGCGGTCATTGAAAAACCGGACGACGTAGCTGCCGTCGCCGTCGGTCGTTTCGGTTTCCGTCTCGATGCCGAGTTCAGTTTCGGTATCGACCGTTTCGGTCTCTGACTCCGTCGTCTCTGCCGGGCGATCAGTGTCACTATCAGCGCCCGCCGAGGCTTGCGCATCTGCGGCCACTGACCCCGTCCCCACGGTCTCCTCGTCGGTCGCCGACGAGTCGGTAAACTGAAACGATATTTCGGCCGAGTCTTCGCTAGCTGTCGCTACATGGCTGTCATCGTCCGCAAACACCACGATGAGCTGTTCGACGAATCGCTCCGTTAGCGCCTCGAGTTCGTCAACCCTGTCGCCTTCCGACCGCGTCGTCGAAACGAGTTCAGCGACGAGGGCGTCGACGACTGCCCGGCGCTCGAGGGCGAGTTGCCGGGCGACTGCGGAGCGAGCGCTGGGGTCGAGTTGCTGGCCGATGGTCGACCGGGTGAAGTGATCGACCGAGGGAGCGTGGTCGGCGAGCGAGGCGAGGTCACAGACGAGGTGGTCGACGCCGACGGAGACGGTGTCGGTGTCGGTGTCGGTGTCGGTGTCGGTGTCGGTACTGGTACCGGTGCCAGTGGTTCCAGTACTGTCGGCAAGCCAGATGAACTCGTGGCCGTTCGTGTAGAGAGCGCGGTCGATACCGCTCCAGGTCATCGTTTCGAGGAGGGAGACGGCGCGGGATTGGTCGAGTGTGGCCGCGGCTGGTTCGACGGCGACGAGGAAGGCGGGGACGCCTTCGATTTCGAGGACGTACTCGAGTGGCGTGCCGTCGATAGTCGTATCGGTCGTACACGAGTCTGCGTGGACGTTCCAGCCGAGCGTTTCGAGGAGTGGATCGACGAGCCAGACGCGTGTCGAGGGGCGGTCGGCTGGCGGCGAGGAGTCGATCACGGACTGTGATCGAGCGATGAACGACTGAAGCGCAGCGCCAGTCATGAATCTGTCTCGGGAGAGCGTACTCGGCGGAGGATCATGTAACGCTCGACTACTCTCAGGTGTGGAGGACGGATCTCACGCGCACTGTCACTCGGCTCTTACTCCGAGCCGCCCGTTGGCTCGACGACAGCGGTCTCGGCGTCGATTTCGGAGTCAGAATCGGTATCGCCGTCGGCATTGTCGGCATCGTTGGCATCGTCGGCGTCGTCGGTGGTGTCTGTCTCGCTGTCGGCTGCGGAATCTGTGTTCGTCGCCAGAGTCGCGCCACCAGCCGTATCGGTGTCACCCTCGCTACCGGCCGATCGTGTCTGGGTCGGTTGCTGGCGAGTCTGTTGAGCATCGCCCCGCTGGTAGATCCGAAGGCGGGCATCACGGACCTCGAAGGCGGATTTGAGCGTCGGTGGAATCGTCTCTGCTTTCCCGATCACCAGATAGCCGCCCGGCGTGAGCGATCGGGCGATCGTCTCCAACATCGGCCGTTTGTAGGCGTTGTCGATGTAGATAAACAGGTTTCGGCAGACGACGAGTTCGAATCCGGATTTGGGAGCGTCGTTGATCAAGTCGTGTCGTTCGAACGAGACGGAGCGGCGAATCGTCTCATCGACTCGGTAGGTGCGGTCGCGTTGCTGGATGTACTGATCGGAGGGTCCGTAGTCGTCGAGAAACGACAGTTGGTCACCCAGATCGACGGTGCGTGGTTCCTCGTAGATGCCCGTCCGGGCCGTCTCCAGTGCGGGGACACTGATGTCCGTTCCGAGAATCTCGACCCGCTCGGCGTCGATCGCCGGATCGGCGTGTGCGAGCAGCGATAGCGAGTACGGTTCGCGGCCGTCTGCACAGGCGGCACTCCAGATTCGGATCGGCTCGTCGTCTCCCACGGCACTGTAGTGACGAAGGATCTTCCGGATTCCGTCCCAGACTTCGGGGTTCCTGAAAAAGCCGGTTACGTTGATGCTCAACGCCCCGAGCAGCGCCTCCCGTTCGTCCGGGTCGGAGCGCAATGTCTCGAGGTACTCGAGATACGTATCGCTGCGCGTTCGGCGCATCCGCGAAGCGACCCGTCGGTCGAGATAGCTGTCGTTGTAGTGACTCGTCGCGAACGCGAGTTCGTCCTCGACGTAGCCGATCAGGGCAGCGAATCGCTCGGGATCACCACGAACGTCATCGGGGTCGACGTCGGTACCACCGCTCATAGTTCCGTCACACCTTGATTGCCATTCTCGTCAGAACTTTTCACGAGCAGGGTTCCGGTTTCAGGGGTGAACTCGACGGTTCGGCCGCGGTCGCCGCCGAGATCCGACGCGACGAGCGGGACGCCTAACTTCTCGAGTTCAGCTTTGGCGGCGTCGATGTTGCGCTTGCCGACGCCGTCACCGAAGCTATCGAACTCGAACATGTCGCTGCCGCCGGCGAGTTTCGCCTCGACGGTGGTGTAGCTTGCACCGCGTTCGACCATGCGCCGCAAAAGGGCCCGGATAGCGGTATCCGCGTACTTTCCGGGTTTGCGGTCGCTGTTTTCGGCCTCGTCGCCGTCGGGTAACATGGTGTGGGCGAGGCCGCCGATCTCCGTTTCCGGATCGTACAGTGCGATCGCCACGCACGACCCGAGTCCGTAGGATTTGAGTGTATCGTCGCCGTCGCTGACGGTCAGTTCGGAGATTCCGACCTGAACCGACGTCGGCGCGCCCGGTTCTGTGCCGTAGGTCTTCATGTGTCGGTATCGGTATCCGTGCCAGTACCAGCGCCACCGTCAGTGCCAGTACCGGTAACGTTCTGGAATTCGGCCGTCGTCGGTTCCTCTTCGATCCGATCCACGTCGAGATCGTTTAGCGCCCGTTCGAGGTCGGACTCGTCCGGAATCGCATAGACTTCACAGTCGAACTCGCGTCCGGCGGCCACGATAACGGTATCAAAGACGAACGCGAACTCCTGGTCCTCGCCGAGTTGGATCACGACGGGATCGACGGCCGCAGCCCCGATATCGTGGATGAACTCGGGCGTCGAGTGGTCGATCGTCGTATCGAGCACGTTCGCCCAACCGTCGAGAAACCCGCTCGCCATGATATTTCCCAGCTCCTGGATTGCGCTCTGGCCCATCTGGCCGAAGCCCTCCGTCTCCTCCGTGTCACCAGCCCCCGTCGGCACCATGGCGTCGACGATTTCGTTTGCGGATTCCTCGTCGAACAGGAATAAGAGGTAGCCACTTGGTACGCCGTCGAACTCGAAGGCGACGCCGACGAGTCGTTCATCGGGCACCTGCTCGGGAATCGTCTCCAGGGAAACGAAATTGAGCCGGCGAATCTCGACGCTCGTATCGATACCGGTCAGCGTCGTCGCCGTCTTGGCAACCTCTTCGGCACCGCGTTCGGCCATCCGGTCGAAGCCGTCGAGTTTGTCGTACTCGATACCGCCGCTGGTCCGGAGCCGATCGAGCAACGCCGCCATCGACTCGCGTTCGGGAAACAGATAGTGACTGAACCCGACCTGGGTCTCGACCGTCTCGATCTGACTCTGAAAGAGCAACGCGAGGTCGTCGCCCGCGGGTGCCTTCTCGACCTCGTCGAAGAAGGTATCCGCCGAGCGCCCCTCGACGAACTCCGGCGTCGAGACATCGATAACGGTTTCGAGCACGTCGGCCCAGCCGTCGATGAACCCGTTGTTCATGATGTTTCCAACCTCCGTCGCAGCGCTGCGGGTCATCTCGTTGAACTCGTCGAGTTCACCGGCCTCGCCCGAGAGTTCGGACTCCGTGTCCGTGTCCGTAGCTGACTCCTCGAGTAAACTCTCGACGATCCGCAGGGCGTTCTCGCGCTCGAAGACGATGACCGAGTAGCCCTCGATCGCCCCGGTGAGTTCGACCCGAACGCCGACTTTCGACGTCGAATCCTCGAAGTCGCGTCGGATCTCCCGACCGCGCATGAAGTTGAGTTTCGTCACGCCAGCCCGGGTCTCGACGTCAGTCATGTGTGTCAACCGCCCCGCTGCCAGGCCGGCCCCCTCTCGAGCCATTCGGTAGAACGTCCCGAGTGCGTTGACGTCGAGTTTCATGCGGTTTGAACGTCGATACCGTTGACCAGTTCGACGAACTCTTCTAGGTCCGGGAACGCGTAGATCTCGGCCTCGATCTGGTAGCTCGGCACCGTCAGGTCCGAGTCAAAGAACAGGGCGAGATCGTCGTTTCCGAGCCCGGCTGTCCGGGTAACGATTTCTTCACCGGGAGCGTAGACGAGCTGTGGTGCCGCGGTATCGATCATCCGCCCCATCACGTCGGCCCAGCCGTCGATGAAGCCACTCGCCATCATGTTCCCCATCTCCTCGACGGCGCTTCTGGCCATCTTTCCGGAGACATCGGACATATCATCGACGACATCGTTGAGCATGATCGCCGTGATCTTCTTCGCGCTCTCTTCCGGGAACAGGATGAGAATGTGCCCGTGTGGCGGGTTGAGAAGGCGAACGCGCACCCCGACTCGCTTGCCGGGTTCGAGTTGCGAATCGATGTCGTCAACATCGATAAAGTTCGTCTTCATCACCTCCATCTGGGCGTCCTCCCCGGTCAGTTTGGTCATGTTGTCGGCGACGCCGTTCGTCCCGACCTTTGCCATTTCGTTAATGAAACTCAGTTTCCGAATGTCGACCATCAGCGTCATGAATTCCTCCGTCGATATGCGTCAGTGTCTGCAACCGCAACCGGTTCTCCGTGTCTCGATTTCGATACCGTTCCATTCATAGTGTCGTCACATCTAGAATATTGACAATTTTCCCGCGGCCACGAACCGTTGCGCCGCTGAGCCCCGGCAGATTTGCCATGAACCCTTCGAACGGCTTGACAACGACTTCTTGCTGGCCGTAAACGGCGTCACAGCGAAGCGCGATCGGTCGCACATCCTCGCGGATCCGAACGACCATCCCGCGTGCCGGACTTCGCGGACCCGGCCTGTCGTCTCGGCTGTCCGTTGCAGCCGGCCCAGATCGTGCTCCGGCCGTGGCTGTGTCAAGTGCGGTGCCTGCACTGGTCTCGGTGCTGGCACTGGTATCCGTCTCCGAGCCGGCTGCCGGCTCGTCGGTCACACCGAGTTCTTCGTCGAGTCGAATCACCGGTGTTCCCCGTTCCTGCGTACTCTCGTCGGTATCGTCATCGTCGGTGGCTGTCGCATTCTCATCATCGTTACCAACATCATCTCCGTCGGTCTCTACAGCCCCCACCCCAGCCTCGACGTCGACCTCGACACCACGGTCCGTCTCGCTACTTCCAGCACTATCCAGCAAGACCGCCTCACCATCGACTTCCTCGACCAGTTCGACCGGAACGATATCCGAAACCGCCTTCGTCGGAATACCGAACTCTTCGCCGCCGCTTTCGACGAATAGCACGTCGTCGATCGCGATAGACACGGGAACCGACATCGTCACGGTCGTTCCCTCATCCGGTTCGGCCTCGATCGAAACTGACCCATCGAGGTCCTCGATCGTCCGCTTGACGACGTCCATGCCGACGCCGCGGCCACTGACATCCGTGACCCCTTCGGTCGTCGAGAAGCCAGGGTGGAAGACGAGATCTGCAACCGATTCGTCGTCCAGTGCAGCGGCGTCATCCGCAGAGAGGATGCCTTCTTCGACCGCTTCAGAGCGAAGCCGCTCGGGATCGAGACCACTGCCGTCGTCCGACACTGTGATCACGACTCGATCCCGCGAGCGAGACGCCGAAACCTCGACAGTCCCCTCTTCCGGTTTGTCGGTGGCGTCCCGCTCTTCGGGGGATTCGATCCCGTGATCCACCGCGTTTCGGACGAGGTGGATCAACGGATCTCGAAGTTGGTCGAGAATGCTCCGGTCGAGTTCAACGTCCTCGCCGCTCATCTCGAAGGCGACGGTCTTGCCCTGGTCGCGGGCGATATCGCGCACGACGCGCGGCAGTCGGTTCGCGACCGTCCGAAGCGGAACGAGTCGGACGTCCATCACCGTCTCCTGAAGGTCCGTCGTCAGGTCCTCGAGGTCGTCGAGTTCGTCGGTGATCGCACCGGTGTCGGCAATAGACTGGCCGAACTGGCCGGATTCGACCTCGTGGCGGAGCCTGACGCGACTCGTCACCAGCCCCTCGACGAGCGTGAGCAGTTCGTCGATCTGCTCGACATCGACCCGGACGGACTGGATTTCGTCAGTCTCCTGGTCCGTGTCCGGCCGTTCGACCGTTTCCGGGACGGTGATGTCGGGGATCTCGAGGGCCGGTTCGTCGATGCGTGGCGAATCCGTCGCGGAGGATTCTCCGCTGAATGCAGCGCCACCGTCCGAACTGTCTGCGCTCGAGTCGGGTGTCGTCTCGAACCCGGAATCGGTCCCGACATCGGCGGCTGAATCGAAGTCGGATTCGAACGGCTGTGGCTCGTTCTCGAGTTCTTCGTCGAGATCCGCGAACGCGTCGTCGAAGCCACCGAATCCGTCCAGGTCGTCCGTTGCGGAGTCACTCCCGGGATCTGCTTCGGCTGGCGTTTCTGTTTCCGCCGTCGACGAATCGTCGACTTCTGCATCGAGGCTGCTCGTGAACGCCTCGGCATCGGCGGCGTCCGCTCTATCGATGTCGTCAAACGCGACGTCATCGTCGGTGACTGACGGATCGAAAGCGGTCTCGACTTCGCTGAACGCGCTGTCTCCATCGGCCTCCTCATCACTGCCTCTCTCGACATCGGTGGTGTCGAAGTCGGCGTCCGTGGGTTCGAACTCGGGAGTCGTCGATCCCGACTGTGAATCAAACCCGGACGCCTCGGCGACAGGTTCCGACTCGTCCAAGGCCGTGGAATCGCTGTCTTCGTCGCCGAAACCGGTTGTATCTCCTGTTTCAGCCGTCTCGGCCGCCGCTGTCTCGGCTCCCGACTCGACTCGCCCGTCATCCTCGCTTGCCACAGTCTCGTCGGTCGAGTCATCCGTCGGCGTCGACAGCGTCGAGTCGGACTCGAATTCGTCGCCATGAGCGGCTCCACTGAACTCCCCAGTATCGCCCTCAGCGTTCGGTTCGATACCAGCATCCGATTGCTGGGTACTATCTGCTGATTCGGCATCGACCGCGGACGCATTGTCAGCGGCGACACTGGGATCGTCAGTGGCGGGTGATGCCGTCTCATCTGACCCGATTGTCTCGTTCGTTTCGTCCGCCTCGTTCGCCTCGTCGAACCACGCCGCAGTCTCACTACCGTCGGTCGACGAACCACTGAGCGGATCGGCGTCCGTCTCAGCCGCCGTCTCCGATGCCGTCGCTGACTCCCGCGTCGTGGCCGTTGTAGACTCGGCATCCGACTCGAACTCGAACGCGGATGCGGATGCTGTTTCGGGTGCAGTGTCGTCCGAACCGGCCGTCTCTACAGACGTTTCTGAATCGAACTCGAACGTATCGTCAGCAACCGATTCGGCCGCCTCCTCGGGTGATTCGGTCGACTCGGGTGATTCGGCCGGTTCAACCGCTCCGTCCGCAGTGTCGGCCCCGGGTTCGGATTCGGTATCACGTTCGGACGCAGACTCGGATGCGGATGCGGCTCCAGCTGCAGATTCGGACTCGGCGACCCCACCAGCATCAGTCTCGCGTTCCTGCGCATCGGCCGTCTCGTCTGTACCAGCAGACTCCTCACCGACAGCATTGGACGCTAGCGTCTCACCACCGTTATCGTCCGCAGATACCGACGCGTCGTCGGCGACCACCAGCTCATCGAGTTCAGCATCGGATACGGACTCGACTTCGTCCGTGTCCAGGGGGTCACCGGCGAGGAACTGCTCGTCCGCGTCGGCCGCATCACCGAGGAGTTCGTCCATGCTGACCTCGTCCTCCTGGTCGAACTCGTCGAACTCGAGTTCGGCGAGTTCCGCCTGGAGTTCGTCGAAGCCGACGGTGTCGACCTCGTCTTTGAGTTCTGCGAAGACGGCCTCCGCGTCGTCGACATCGTCGCTTTCGTCGCTTTCGTCGCTTTCGTCGGGGGCAGCCGTCGCAGAGGCCTGTTCCGTTTCAGTCGCCGTAGTCGAGCTGTCCGAGGAATCGGAGGCGTCGGTTTCTGTGCTCCCGTCGGCTGAGTCCGGGCCCGTGCCCGTATTTAGGCCCGCATCTGCCGTTGCGGATGGATCCGACGGTGCCGGACTCCCGAGGTCGAGATCGTCGACATCCGCGTCGGCGTCTGCAAGCAAATCGTCGAACGCGCCCGCATCGCCCATGTCGTCGAAGACATCGAGGTCGCTATCGTCGACCTCCTCGACTTTCTCGTCTAAGTCGTCGAACTCGGTGAACTCGTCGAGAAGGTCGTCGACTTCGAGTTCCTGTGCCTCGTCGGCGCTGAGTTGGCTGCCGGGTTCGGCAGTCGTTGTGTCGGCTGTCTCCTCTCTGTCGGCGATGAGATCGTCGAACTGCGTCGTTACGTCGACGAGTTCGAAGTCGGCGACTTCGCCGACGGGATCGAGTCCGGAGGCGATCGCGTCCTTGCCGACTGCACTGCCGAAGACGGCGTCGAAGGTCGTGCCGTAAGCGCCGTCCGCGACGGTCGATCGATCGGGGTCGGTCCCGATCAGATCGAACGCGTCGATCAGCGCTTCGACGACCAGAATGCCGTTGTCGATCTCCTTGTGGTCGTCTTTTTCGCCATCGTCAGCCACCTCGATTCGTGCGAGGTAGGCGTTGTGGTTGTCGTCCGCTGGGGGCTCGAACTGCGAGAGAACGCGCTCTATTTCGGCCGTCGAGGGCGAGGAAAGACCGTCCGTTTCCGCGGCCGGCTCGAGTTGCGCCCGGAGGGAGTCGATCGTCGCCGATGGATCGGTTTCGATCTCGCCCTCGAGGGCGACCTCCTCGACCATCCGTTCGAGTTCGTCGACGGCGTCGAAGACGGCGTCCATCAGTTCCGGCGAGACCGTCAGCCGGTTCCGGCGAACGGCGTCGAGAACGTCTTCGATTGCGTGTGCGAGGTTGCTCGCGGATTCGAGTCCTGCAGCACCGCAGTTGCCCTTGAGCGTGTGCGCGATCCGGAAGATATTGTCCATCGCTGCTTCGTCGTCCGGATTGCGCTCTAAGGTCAGCAATGCGTTGTTCAGTTCGGTAATCCGGTCTTCGCTCTCGCGAACGAAATCGGTCCAGTAGTCAGTCATCGCTCTCACCTTCGCTGCCGTTGCCGGTGTCAGCGGCCGTAAACGCATTCAGGATCGTCGGCACGACTCCCGTATCGGGGACGACCGTGTCGACGCATCCCGTTTCGATCGCCTGACAGGGGATGCCAAAGACCGGGCTCGTCGCCTCGTTCTGGGCGATGGTGTAGCCGCCAGCGCCCTGGATCGCTTCGATCCCGGCGGCTCCGTCGCTTCCCATTCCCGTTAACACGACGCCACAGAGCGGTCCCGCGACCTGCTCGGCAGCGGTCTCCATCGTCACGTCGATCGCCGGCCGCAGTCCGTGGCGACGCTCGCCGTCGTCGAGTGCAACGCGAAGCGACTGCGTGCGCGTTCGGCCCGCCGTCGTGTCGGCATCGATCTCACGCTCGCTATCCGTTACCCGCAGATGGGAGCCGCCCGCGGCGACGACCGCCTCGCCGGGTCCGATCCGAGCACCGTCCGTCGCCTCACGGACCGCGTACTCGCTGTGCGCGTCGAGTCGTGCCGCGAACCGGTCGGTGAACTCGGGCGGCATGTGCTGGACGACGACGACCGTCGCCTCGAGCGCAAGTGGCAACCGAGCGAACAGTTGTTCGACGATCTTCGGGCCGCCGGTCGAGGCACCGATAACGATAACCGGCGCATCGGTCGCGCTGAACTCGTCCGTGTCGGATCGAGCGCGGTCAGCCGCCGGCGTTGCGGTCGCCGGAGATGACGGCGTTTCGGGGCCTGCTGGAGACGAGTTCACTGACGATGCTGTCGAGCCGATACTCGTACTCGCATCCGCTCCCGTCGTCCCCGCCGGCGTCGCGGATCGGGACGGTGCGTCGGCGACTTGCGTGGACGAGGAGTTGGCGACGTGCGTCGAGGTCGCGTGTGCACTCGCCGCAGCGCGGGCGAGTGCGAGCGAGGACACGTCGGCGGCCGCGAGTTCGTCGACCTTCGCGACGACATCATCGGCGAGGTGGCCGATGTTTCGCGATCCCGACCCGTCGGGCTTGTGCAGGAAGTCGATCGCCCCGCGTTCGAGAGCGTCGAGCGTCGCGTCGGTGCCCTCGCCGGTGTAGGCGCTGAGCATGAGAATCAGCGTCGGATTATCGGCCATGATCCGTTCTACGGCCTCGATACCGCCCAGTTCGGGCATTTCGACGTCCATCGTCACGACGGCCGGGTCGAACGACGCGACGATATCGACCGCTTCGACCCCGTTCGTCGCCGTTTCGACCTCGTAACCGGCCTCGGTGAGCGCGTTGCCGATGACTGTTCGCATGAATCTCGAGTCGTCGACAACGAGTACTCGCGTCATGCCGCAATAACGTCTGTCAGCGCCTTCCTGACGCTTGGCTCCTCGAACGGTTTCGTGACGTAGCCGTCAGCGCCGGCCTTGACGGCGAGTTTCATCTTCTCTCGCTGCCCGACACTCGTACACATGATGACGCGAGCGTCGGGATCGATCTTCTTGATCGCCGCCGTCGCCTTGATCCCGTTGCACTTGGGCATCACGATGTCCATCATCACGATGTCGGGATCGTGTTCTTTGTACAGCTTGACCGCTTCAGCACCGTTTGACGCCTCCCCGATGATGCGGTGATCCTGTTCCAGGATCTGTCGCAGTAAATTCCGCATAAAATGTGAGTCGTCTACGATGAGCACCCCTGTCGACATTCACTAGTACACCACAGTCCGGTAGCGATACAACTACCATAAATGCTGTCTCCCGATTATCAGACGTGATAAGTGTCGATACCAATCCGACGCCGCTCTCGGGTCAGGACTCGAGTTCAGCCGACGAGGGCTCGATCGGGCCGGAGGCGAGCAGGAGTTTTTCGACGTCGATGACTGGCGTCACCTCGATGATCGTCCGTGGATCGTCCTCTCGTTCGTTTTCGCGGTCGTTTTCGCGGTCGTTTTCGCGGTTGTCTGCGGCGCGATCCGCGCTGGCAGCCGTCGGTGATTCCAGCGTAGCGTCGGTATCGGCGTCACCCTCGGCGCTGAACTCGTCGGCCGATTCGATGACGGCTGCACTGCTCGTTCCGACGCTGCCCGCGTTGGCTGCCGTCGTTTCCGAACTCCGCGTTTGGCCGCGTCGTCGTTCCGTTCGCTCTTTCGTGACGAGTTCGCTGACGAGCGGGTGTTCGAGTGCGTCACCGGAGAGGTCGCTGTCGTCGATGGTGGTCGAGTCGAAGACGTTGCTTTCGGGGACGGCATCGACGCCGTAGACCTGCTCGACGCGGATCGCAGCGGACTGGTCGTCCGAGCCGCGGTCGAAGACGAGGAGCTGTTCCCGCTCGGCAGTGTGCGTGGCCGTTTCGGACGGTGACTGGAGCGCGTTTTGCGCTGCACCGGCAGCCGCTTTCGAGGCCGGCGCATCCGCCGCCTTCGGCGGGAAGTGCACGGTGGGGTCGATTACGGCCGTGATATCGCCCCGAAGATCCGTGATGCCCGCGATCGCCTCGGGGGTACGCGGGACGCTTGTCAGGTCGTCCGGCCGGTCGGTCGTCGTCCGCACGTCGGCGACGGGAACGGCGAGCCGGTAGCCACCGACCCCGAACCCGACGACCCGAACCCGGTCTTCTTCGTCCTCTTGATCGATCGTCGACTGCTGTGAACGGGCGTCTGCATCGTCGATGTCGATTCCAAGCAGTTTCTCGGGCAGATCCGGGGCCATGTTCCTGTTGGTGTATTCCAGTCCAGTGGTAAAACGTTGACTCCTGTGGATGTCAGCCGTGTTGATAGTGACGTTTAATCGACACGCCATCCCGCCACCCGCTGTGACTCTCACTGTCGCCGGTCCTTCTTTCGAACTGCACAAAGTACTTGGCACCACCCTCGAAGGTCACACATCACTATGACGTCGGCTGCAAACGACCCCACGGTCGACACAGCGTCCTCCAGCGATTCCGACCAACTCCGCGTTCTCACCTTCGACCTCGGCGACACCCGCTACTGCGTCCGCGCCGAGGCCGTTGCCTCCGTTCTCAGTATCGCGGATACCGACGGCCTCGACGCAACCGCCGATCCGTGGAACGCTGGCAGCGTCGCCGTTTCCGGTGAGCAGGTTCGCGTCGTCGATCTCCACCGCATCTTCGAATCGACACGCCGCCCCGTCTCCGAGCTCTCGGAGCCGCTTCTCCTGGTGTTCACCGATACCGACGCCGACGGGCGACACTACGGCTGGCTCGTCGACGATGTGGACGTTACGAAAACCGTCTCCCGCACTGAACTCGAACCGACGCGAACGAGTACCCGATTCGTTACCGGACGGATCGAGTTCAGTGCGGGCGGGGACGACGATGGAACGGCGGTCGTCTTCCTCGACGAGGAAGCGATTCACGGCTAATTCGACCCGGTCTCTCGAATAGCGAACTGGTGCAGCCTCGCCGCGTGTGACCGTTACCGGAGTCCTGGCGGCGGGCCGTCGTTGTCGTCGTCTTCGAGTTCGACATCGAGTCCCAACTCCTCGCGTTCCTGCTGGAGTTGCTTGACCTGCCGGTAGTAGTAGGCGATCCCGATCGAGCCGATCACGACGACCAGGCCGACGAGTCCGAGGAACAGCGGGATGTACCCCGTCTGGTAGTAGCGAAGCGAGATCGTACTGTCGAGTTCGTCCCAGGTGAGTCGCTCCCGGTCGTCGACGACTTCCCGATCGTAGCCGCCCGGTCTGGCGTTTCCGAGGAGGAAGTTCGAGGTGCGGTGGCCCTCCGGCACGGTGACCTCGTAGGATCCCGAAACGTAAGCGGGCAACTGGAACGTGTTACTCCCGGCCTGCCCCGACAGCGCAATCGTTCCGTTGCCGTCCGGAACCTGGACGTTGGTACTGGACTGGCCCTGATCGATCTCGAGTTCGGATCCCGTCACTTCGGTGCCGTTCGGATACCAGTAGCGGACGCTGTGGATGTCGAGCGGTTCCTCCTGGTAGAACGACGATCGGTACAACGAGAGCTCGTCGGTGTCGTTTAGATCGTAGACGGCGCGGAACTCGCCGTTGCTGATGAGGTTGCCGCCTTCGATGTCGATCGCCACGTCGGAATCGGAGTCGCGGAGATCGTCGTAGGACTGGTTGCGGTCGAGTTCGTCGTCGGAGATGCCGCCACCGAAGGCCGAACAGCCGGCCAGGCCGACGAGGAGGACGACTGCGACCGAAGCGAGAACGAGCCGGCGGTTCATGTTAGGGGACGACACATCGCAGTTCGGCCGGGAGGTACTCACCGATGCTCGCGAGCAACCCGGGCGGGTCCGTGTTCTCGGTGCAGATGACGCTCTGTTCGAGGAGTCCGAGCCGTTCGATCGTGACGTAGTCGTGGGCGTGGCCCGCGCGGTTGAGCGTGGCCCGAACCTCCGCACGGGTCGCGCTGTTGACGTTGAGCCGACCGTCGCCGCGGCTCCACTCGTAGAGGCGGTCGCGTTCTTCGTCCGCGAGCCGCGAGGGGGGTTCGGCTCCGGCCTCAGGCTCGCCATCACCGCCGCTACCACCGTAGACGAACCGCATCGGCATGTGTTGGACCAGCCCGTACCGATCGCGGATCTGCGTCGGCGAGCCGGGACCCAGTCCGAGTTCGGCCGCCGGAATCCGGACCGGCTGGCCGGCGTCGAGGACGAGTCCGTCCTCGTCCCAGGATTCGAGCGTGCCGACGTAGGTCTCGCCGGCCTCGAGATCGGGGACGATCTCGCCGAACTCCTCGCGGAGCACGTTTCGCGCGACGGTTGCGTCCTCACCCTCGATTGTGACCGACGGGAAGTCGTCGTGGCGCACCCCGAGTTCGAACTCGACTTCGAGGTCGCCGATTTCGTTGCCGACCAGCGACCGCAAGGAGTCAAGTGCCCGTTCGCGGGCGTCGCCCTCGACGTACAGTTTGGTTGCGAGTACGACCATTCTATCGATCAGGCGTCCACATCCACGTTGGCATCGATATTGAGTTCGTCCTCCAGCGCCGCGAGACGGTCTTCCATCGCCGTCACGAGCCGGTCGTTGTCCATCGATTCGAGCGGCGAGCCACACTCGGGACACTCGAAGCCGAAGTCCATGGCCTCGCCGAACTCGAACCGGATCGAGCAGATTTCACAGAGATAGAACTCGTGGTTGCGTTCGTACTCCTGGCGCTGTTCTAAGGCCTCGTGGAGTCGGTACATCTCCGATTCGAGGTTTTCGGGGATGTTGTCGTACTCGAAGGTCCACAGGTAGGTGAGCCAGCCCGAGTCCTCGTCGCGCAGCCGGCGGTAGCTGGCGAGGTCGTTCTCGTACAGGATAAACAGCGCACGCCGCACGTCGTTCAACTCGAGATCTAGGTCCTCTGCGAGCTCCTCGTCGGTCACTTCCCCGTCCGGCGGTGCCGCCGCGACGGGCATCCCCTTGGGACCGACCAGCTCGTGCAAGTACTTCTGGATGACTGGATCCTCGAGCAGGTCCTCAAAAGCCATTACCTATCCGTAACGCCATGTGGCAATTAAGTCTTTTGAGGGACGCCGCCTCGATCCGGCGGCGGTGTCGATCCCAGCTCGTCGACGGTCCATACGGACTGCTGTAAGTCATTTCCGGCGCAATCGCAGGACGGGCGCGGTTGCGCCGGTAAATCGGTACAGCAGACCGTATCAGAGCAGGCTGTCGTCTTGCTCGCTCTGGGTTTCGGATTCTCCGCTTCGGTCGTTCTGTGTGGGTTCTTGGCCCACGTCTTGATCTCGACCGTGATCGTGACCCTGGCCCTGGCTGCGATCGGCATCTTGCTCTTCCTGAGGAGTGGCTTCCTCCCAGCCGAGGGTGACCGTGACCGCCTCGCGCTCTCCGCCGAGCATCGGCGATCGCTCCTCGACTTCGATCGCGTACTCGAGGGGCTCTCCCGGTGAGAGCGCCAAGAGTTTATTGCCGACCTGAATGTCCGCGGTGGGGCCGCTCTCGAGTTCAGCGGCGATCGCTCGCAGTCGGTCGGCGGCCGCTTCTCGTGACGTTTCGTCTTCGTACGTCGTCGTGTCGGCCATAGGACTCCTGGCACCGAACGGACACAAATAGGTTGGCCGGGAAGGGGCAGGCCGCGCGGAGAAACCGTGGTCCGGTACTTACGGTGACGCGTCGGTATCGTCGTCTGTTGACACCGATTCGACCCGCTTGCCGGTCTCCATCGGGACGACCGTCCGATCGGCGTCGGCCCACTCGCGTTCGAGTTCAGCGCCCTCGAACAGTCGGTCGAGAAAGACCGCCAGGCCGGCGACTTCGGAGTGGGGCTGGTTGGTGACGCCGACGTTCCAGTCGGCGTCCTCGTAGACGTCGAACGAGACCTTTTCGGAGCCGACGACGAGGAGTAGCGGCTCGCCGTCGTCCCGGTGGACCTCGCGGATGTCGGCCTCGACGTCCTGGATGCGTTGGCCGTACATGGTGAGATGGACGACGTGCCCCTTCCAGTTGCGGATTAAGGAGTGGGGTGAATCCGTCAGTTCGGCCGTGAAAGGGCCGCCGAAGCGATCCGTGATGTCGTCGACGGTGTCTTTCGACTGACCGGCGTTATCGGGGAACCAGACGCGGTCGGCACCGAGCGCGCGGGCGGTCAATCCCACGTGGGTCGTCATCCGCTCGTCCCGGCCGGGACGGTGGCCGAGTCGGAGGACGGCGACCGCCGGACCGTCCGGAGTGTCGTCGTGCATGCTCGGATGCAGTTTCGGCGCGGGTTAGGGGGTTTCGCTTTCGAATCAGCCCTGTGCGGCCAGCGATCGTCGGTGAACTACTTTGAGATCCGATGGCAATACACGCGCATGGACAAGATCAACGACGCCGCACTCGAGTGGGACGAGTACGATCACGGAGCCACGGCTTTCCGCCGAAAAGAACTCTCGAACGCCGTGGGCGCGAGTGAACTCGGCTGTAGCCTCTACGAACTGCCGCCGGAAATGCGCTCGTGGCCCTACCACTATCACACGGCGAACGAGGAGGCGCTGTACGTGCTGGCGGGAGAGGGGCAACTCCGCTATACTGACGGCGAGCAATCGCTGACCGCGGGCGATTACGTGACGCTTCCGTCCGACGAACGGGGCGGCCACCGCGTCGTCAACGACGGCGACGACCCGCTTCGCTATCTGGCACTGTCGACGATGAACGAGCCTGACGTGACGGTGTATCCCGAGATGAACAAATTCGGCGTCTTCGTCGGTTCGCCGCCGGGCGGACGGGGCGAGCGACCGTTTCACGGCTACTACCGGATCGACGACGAAACGGAGTACTGGGACTCCTGACGCGATCCGAAGCGATTGATATTAGTTAGCACGCGACTAGTGGACGGTATGCCCAACGAACCGAACGACGAGCGGTGGTCGTCGATCACTGGCGGTTTCGTCGTTCCGATTGCCGGTCTGCTGGCGCTACTGTTCGCCGTGATGGCCGGAATGAGCGTCCAACCGGCCCTCTCCGGATCGCCGTCGGATCTGGCGACGCCGATCATTTTCGCCGGCGTTGCGCTGCTGTGTTTCCGGGTGAGACAACGAGGGCTCGCGGCTCGAGCGGACGACTGAGACGCGCCGTCGCGCTCGGACAGGCCCGCGTCACGCGTCACTGCTGTTTGGCCTGCTCGAGCGAGAAGAAAAACCCGTAGTAGGCGATGACACCCGAGAGCATGAACATGTAGTAGGCCCACGTGGGCGCGTCCAGGAAGACGAACTCGAAGAGGAAGCTCACGAGCCCGACCCAGACGACGGCGAACAGCAGATCGTAGACCATTCCGGTCCCGTTCTCCGTGACGTGTTCGCGCAGCCGGTCGGCGACGCTCATGAGCGGACTCCTCTCGACTGGATGACTGCTGTGTGTATCATGTCGAAATAGTGTGATCGATTGGCTGCTGTCGTGTGTCCGATTCAGTCGTCCTCGACGTGGTCGACGACCAGCACGGGAACGTGCGTCGAGCGGAGCACGCGTTCGGTGACGCTACCGAGCAATGCTCGTCGGACGCCCGACCGACCGTGACTGCCGATCACGATCAGGTCGATGTCGTTGTCCTCGGCGTAGTCCGCGATCATTCGATGTGGCTGGCCGCCGGCGTGGCGCTCGTAGGCGGTCAGCCCGGCCGCCTCGGCCGCGTCCGTGACGTAGCCGGTCGCCGCCTCGGCGTCCTCGCGCAACTCCGTCATCTCCCTGAACTCGCCCTGTCGAATGCGGTCGACCTGTTCGGTGCCGAGTCCGTAGGCGATCGCGTCGGTGTCGGCGACGAACAGCGAGTGAACCTCCGCGTCGTACTGCGCGGCGATATCGATCGCCTGTTCAACCGCCGCCTGTGCGACCGTGCTCCCGTCGGTCGGAACGAGTATACGCTCGTACATGATCAGTCGTCCGCGGGCGCGTTAGCATTGCCGTTCTTTTCGGCGACGATGTCCGCCGCGGTCTTGTCGCTCGGCATCGGGTCGGGGCTGTGACACTGCCGAACCATCTGCTTGGTCTCGAGCGGCGGCTCGGTGGTCGCGAGCGAGACGACGATCGTGATCGCGAACACGATCGGCGTCCCGATGAGCGCCGAACCGATAGCCGGCATCCAGGTCGTAAGCACATCGATCCCCCAGCCGGGGCCGAAGTGACCCTCGTTGAACATCGGGATGAGCCAGATGATCAGGCCGGAGATCATCCCGGCGAGCGCGCCCGGTCGGTTGGTGTTCTCCCACCAGAGACCGAGGAAGAACATCGGGAACAGCACGATGGCGGCAAGCGAGAACGCGAACGAGACCAGCGCGGCGATCGCTGCCGACGGGTCGAGCGCGAAGATTATCGTGAGCGCCCCGATCAGGATGATGCTCAGGCGACCGACGAGGACCTGCTGGCGCTGGGTCGCGTCCTCGTTGATGATGTTCGCGTAGATGTCGTGGGAGATCGCCGACGAGGCGGCGATGAACAGGCCGGCCGTCGTCGCGACCGCCGCGGCGATGCCGCCGGCGGCGACGAAGCCGACGAACCACTCGGGAAGTCCGGCGAGCTGCGTTGCTAACACGACGAGCACGTCACCGGCCGCGCCGGTCATTCCGGGATCGCCGTAGACGGCACCGATCTGGTCGCCGTACAGCGCGGTTCCGAACGCGGCGAAGGCGGGTGCACTCAGGTACAACAACGCGATGAAGAACAGCCCCCAGGTACACGACCAGCGGGCGACCCGTTCGTTCTCGACCGTGTAGAACCGGACCAGCACGTGCGGGAGTCCGCACGTCCCGAAGACGAGGCTGAAACACGTCGCGATCCACAGGTAGTAGCTCCCCTCCGCAAACGGTTCGGAGAACTCGGAGGCGAGACTGTCGATCATCATGCCGTACTCGAGCTGCGGTAACAGCGTGGAGTATCCTGCGGTCCAGCCGGTAACCAGCAGTCCGAGCAGGAACGCGCTGATGAGGATAACGTACTGCAGGACCATGTTCTTGGTCGCGCCGAGCATCCCCGACAGCGAGAGGTACGCGACGGTGATGACCATGAAGATCACCATCATCGTCTGGTAGCCGGTCAGCACGCCGCCGGTGACCGCCGACCAGTCGCCGAGAATGTACATCCCGACGAGCCCCATCCCGCGGGCCTGTCCGAGCGCGTAGACGAACCCGATCAGGAACGTGGTGATGGCCGCGAGAGCGCGTGCGGTATCGGAGTTGAACCGGTCGCCGACGAAGTCCGGCGCGGTGTACTTTCCGAACCGCCGCATCTGGGCGGCCATGAAGATCAGCAGGACGAAGTAGCCGGTCGTCCAGCCGACGACGAACGCCAGGCCGTAGACGCCCGAGACGGCGACGGTGGCCGCCACCCCGAGATACGTCGCGGCCGACATCCAGTTGGCTCCGATCGCCATTCCGTTCTCGATATTCCCGATCGATCGGCCGGCCACCCACATGTCGTCCGTGTTCGCGGCCTTGAACATGAAGCCGGCCACGATGAACAACAGCATCATCCCGATGACGATGATCGACGGAACCAGTTTGAACGAAATGTCGAGTCCTTCCGGGAGCAATGCTTCGTCCGACTGCAACGGAATCGTCTGTAGTGCACCGACCGCAAAATCCGCCAGCAACGGGACGTTCCCGCTCATTCGCCGATCCCCCCATCAGCCGCGGCCGCGTCGTCCGCAACGGTCTCGGTCATCTCCGGTTCGGCAACGTCCTGTGAGATCCCGTACTTCTCGTCGATCTGATCGCGCTTTCGCGCGTACCAGACCGAGAGGACGAGCGCCGCCCCCGGTCCGACGACCGCAAGCAGGAGGTAGTGCAACGGGAATCCGATTACCGGTATCTGCGTCGTCATGATCTCGGGTGCAAGACGCGTCGCCGTAATCGGCGCAAATGTCGTCAAGACCCAAATCGTAAAGCCGATCCATATGATGCGGAGGTGATCCCGCATAAATGGGGTCGCCGGCTTCAACAGGTTGATTTCGACGTCCATGTAGTCGATTTGCTGTTCGCGCTCGACGTCGGTCATCCCCCCGTCAGTCGCAACGTCTTTGCCACCGTCTTCCGAATCATGAGTGTTTTTATCTGGCATGGGTGTGTATGTCGTATCGCGTCTATGTCTTGTTTCAGTCCGAATGAATCGGTGGAAACGAACTGATTCAGTCCGTTTCGACCTGTGCTGCGATGTCGTCGACGACCTCGGGGTTCCGAAGCGTCGACGTGTTTCCGAGTTCGTTTCCGCTCGCGATGTCTTCCAAGAGTCGGCGCATGATCTTGCCCGAACGCGTCTTCGGGAGTTCGGGCGTGAAGATCACGTCTTCGGGTTTCGCGATGGGGCCGATGGAGTCGAGGACGGCCTCTCGGGCGCGCTCTTCGAGTTCAGCGTCGCCCTCGTAGTCGTCCTCGGGAATGGCGTAGACGTAGACGGCTTCGCCTTTGACCTCGTGGTCGCCGCCGACGACGGCGGCTTCGGCGATGCCGTCGACGCCGACGACGGCGGATTCGATCTCCATCGTGCCGAGGCGGTGGCCGGAGACGTTGATCACGTCGTCGACGCGGCCGAGGATCGTGATGTAGCCGTCGTCGTCGATCTTGGCACCGTCCTCGGGGAAGTAGACCCATTCGTCGGCGTCCTCGTCGGAGTACTCCTGCCAGTACTCGGAGAGGAACCGCTCGTCGTTGTTGTACAGCGTCCGGAGCATGCCGGGCCACGGTTTGTTGACGGTGACGTAGCCGGCCTCGCCGGCGTCGACCTCCTCGCCTTGTGTGTCGACGACGCGGGCATCGAGGCCCGGCAGCGGCGGCCCCGCGGAGCCGGGTTTCATGGTGTTGACGCCCGGCAGCGTCGTGATCATCATCCCGCCGGTTTCGGTCTGCCACCAGGTGTCGACGATCGGGCACTCCTCGCCGCCGATGTGTTTGTAGTACCACTTCCAGGCGCGCGGGTTGATCGGTTCGCCGACGGTGCCGAGCAGGCGCAGCGACGAGAGGTCGTGTTCCTCGGGGTAGTCGCTGCCCCACTTCATGAACGCCCGGATCGCGGTCGGTGCGGTGTAGAAGACGTCGACGCCCTCGCGTTCGACGATCTCCCAGAGGCGATCCTTGTCGGGATAGTCCGGCGTGCCTTCGTACATCACCGACGTCGTCCCGAGCGCGAGCGGCCCGTAGACGATGTAGGAGTGGCCCGTGATCCAGCCGATGTCGGCCGAACACCAGTAGGTGTCCTCGGGTTCTAAGTCGAGGACGGCGTGGCTGGTCCAGGCCGTGTAGGCGAGGTAGCCGCCGGTCGTGTGTTTCACCCCCTTCGGCTGGCCCGTCGTCCCCGACGTGTACATCAGGAACAGCATGTCCTCGGCGTCCCGCGAAACCGGCTCGACCGACTCGCCGTCGTACTCGGCGACGAGTTCGTCGTAGTCGCGCTGGTTGTCGGCGAGCGAGTGGTCGAGGTCGTCGCCCAGTCGGTCGACCACGACGACGTCGGAGACCTCGTGGTCGACGCCCTCGAGGCCCTCGTTGGTCTTCGAGAGGTGATCGAGCGCGTCGCCGCGGCGGTAGTAGCCGTCGCAGGTGACCAGGTATTCGCTGTCGGCCGAGTTCATTCGCGTCGCGAGCGCGTCCGCAGAGAAGCCGGCGAAGACGACGCTGTGGGGTGCCCCGAGGCGGGCGCAAGCGAGCATCGCGATCGGCAACTCCGGAATCATCGGCAGGTAGAGCGTGACGACGTCGTCTTCCTTGACGCCGAGACCGCGAAGCGTCGCGGCGAACGTCTCTACCTCCTCGAGCAACTCGCCGTAGGTGTAGCTGCGGGTCTCCCCGAGTTCACCTTCCCACTTGATCGCCTCGCGATCGGCCGCACCGTCCTCGATGTGGCGGTCGAGGCAGTTGTACGAGGCGTTGAGCTCGCCGCCGGTGAACCACTCGTAGAACGGTTCGTTTCCGTCGTCGAGGACGGTATCGTACGACTCGTCCCACGAGAGGAGATCGGCGGCCCGCTCCCAACACTCGGGCCAGTTCTCCTCGAACTCGTCGTAGATCCCCGGATCCGTAACGTTAGCCTGCTCGACGAACGACTCGGGCGGTTCGAACGCCTCCTGCTCCGCGAGCCGCGCCTCGAGCGTGGCATCCTCCTGTGACATGATACAGACTATCAATGCGGGACCGCCATAGTAAAGCCAGCCTCTAGGTGTACAAACCAACGCGACCGGTTTTGCGGACGGATCGCCACAGTTGCCCCGCGAACTGACCACAATCGGCGAGATCACACAGCAGATTCGTCGACAGACCGAACGAATGATCGCCGTCTGAGCCCCGCTGACCGGCCGATAGCCGGTCCACCCTAGAAGCCTAGTCGATCGCTTCGGTCACTCGTGCCGTTCCGTTTCCGACGGATCGTCGAAGAACGTCTGCAACAGTTCGTGTTGGCCCTTTCGCAGGTGATTGTGCAGCGTCGGCGAGGAGATCCCCATCGCGTCCGCCACCTCCTCGGCCGTGCTCTCCCGGGGCCAATCGTAGTACCCCCCGAAGTACGCGGCTCGCAACGCTGCAACCTGTTTGTCAGTTAATCGATCCTCGAGTCCCTCCCTGAACTCGCGGGCCGTCTGAACGGCTCGCTCGGCCTCTCGCTTGCCGATCAGCGACGACTCCGGAAACACCGACTGTAGCCCCTCGAGAATCGTCCGCAGATCGGCTTCGGCCGCACACTCGGCCGTGATCGTCGTCGTTCCGTCGTCGGTAACCGCCTCGCGAACGGTCACGCCGTACTCGGTCAGCGTCCGCGTCGGCGAGGACCCCTCGACGACGACTTCGATGCGCCAGCCGTCCGGCTCGGTCTCCAGGAGACGACAGTCTTCGATTCCCGGATCGGCCGCCGCCAGGTCGAACACGTCGGCGGGCGGCGCGTCCGCGAGCCGGAGATAGTACAACTGCGTCGACTCCGAGATCGGCACCAGCGAATCGAGTTCGAACCGGCAGCCACACCGGCGGGAGGCCTCCACGAAGAACGAACTCGCGTCCTGGCAACGGATGTCGACCTCGACCACGCGATCCGAGAGCAGCAGGTTCCGCCGTCGAACGGCGGTGATCGCGTAGCCGGTCTGCCGACCGATCGTCGCGAGCCACCGTCGCTCGCTCTCCGTAAACGCGTCCTCGCGGGTCGTCCCGACGCCGAGCGTGCCGTAGGTCGTATCGCCGTAGGTCAGCGGGACGCCGGCGAGTTCAGTGCCGGCGAACTCCTCGACGGATCGATCGACGACCGTCGTCGCGATCGGCGTGTCGGTATCGGACCCCCCTGACTCCGTCGTCGCCTCGCTGTCAACCACGGCGCTGTCTCCGTCTCCGGTGCCTCTCCCCCACTCCGCCGGCACGAGCCGATCGATCATCCCCGCATCGACGCCGCTCGTCGTCCGCCACCCGTCGCTGTCGGCCGTCGCCGTCGTCCGATCGATCCAACTGAACTCGTAGGGCTGACCGTCCGCGAGCGCGCGACAGGCCGCCGCTTCCACTGCTTCGTGGTCGCTCGCATCGAGCAGTCCCCGCGTCACCGCCCGATACCGACGAGCAACCGCCGCCTGGCGCTCGAGGGCGGCACGCTCCGATCGAACCGCTTCGAGTTCGTCGTGATGGGTCGAAATGTCCCGGACGAAGACGGCGTAGCCGTCGTGTCGCCCCCGATCGTCCCGCAGCGGTGAAACGACTTCGGTCGCGCGAACGCGGGAGCCGTCCCGGTGAACGCGCCACCCTTCCTGTTCGATGCCGGACTCTTCCAGTGCAGTCGCGAGCGTCCGCTCTGGGACGCCGTCTTCGACCGCCTGGTCGGTGTAGAACGCGGAGACGTGCGTGCCGACGATCTCGCCGGCCCGATAGCCGAACAGGGCGGCGGCACTCCGATTCCACCGTTCGACGTACCCCTCCTCGTCCAGTCGGACGAGGGCGTAGCGGTCACTCGCGGCCAACAGTAGACGAACGACGCTGTCGTCGCTCATCGGCCGCCCGGAGCGGGCGTTCGACGCTCCGGGTCGCGGTGACGACGGGCGTTCGACGGCGTCGAACGCCTCGACGAGTTCGGAATCGGTCGGCGTCGGGAAGTAGGATTCGAGCGCCTCGAAGCTCCGCCAGCCGCCGGCGGCCTTGACGGCGCGCGGGTTGATATCGCGGTCGACGAGCGCTCGGTGCGCGAAGTATCGGCGCAGATCGCTCGAAGAAACGTCGGCGAGGGCCGGCTGATCGAACCGTTCGCTCGCCCGCGTTGCCACCTCGGCGACGAGCATCTGCAACCGCCGGGCCGTCACGTCGAAAATCCGGTCGTCGGCCCCCAGCCCGTTGCTCCGGGCGTACCGACGCGCCTCCTGCTCGACCCGCGTCGGGAGGTACGCAGTGTGGCCGGTCCCCTCCTGATCACCGACGGCGGGGACGCGAACCACGTATCGCGGCGGATCGATCCGCACCTGCTCGATGTCGCCGACCGTGAGCGCGGCGAGTTCGGCCGGGCGGAGACCGACTTCGCCACAGCAGCGCACGACGAGTCCCTCCCGGTAAGTTTCTGCGGCGTCGAGAATGAACTCGTACTGGCGGGGAGAGAGCGGGGCCGTGTCGGCTGCCTCCGCAGTCATGTTTCGCGCTTTCAGCTGAGAGGAATATAATTGTATCGGCTGTGATCGCCGTATTCGGCCGGTATCAGAAACGGGGAGGGGTTTAGCTCCGATTCTATTTCGCTGTATTTGAAATCGCGAAATTCAGGATCGATCTCGCTCGCTTTGGATTTCGCCGACGATTTCCGGGTTTCGAAGCGCGCTCGTATCGCCCAGTTCTTCGCCGTTGGCGATGTCCTCGAGGAGGCGGCGCATGATCTTGCCCGAACGCGTCTTCGGGAGTTCGGGCGTAAAGACGACCGCTTCGGGGGTTGCGATCGGACCGATTGCATCCTCAACACTTTCGAGAATTCGCTCGCGGAGGTCGTCACTGGGGTCGCCTGCGGCGGAGACGTACGCGTATATTTCGGTGCCGCGGCGATCGCTCGACCGGCCGACGACGGCCGTCTCGGCGACGCCGTCGACCTCGGCGATCGCGCTCTCGATCTCCATCGTGCTCAGGCGCTGGCTGGCGACGTTGATCACGTCGTCGACGCGCCCCAGGACGGTGACGTAGCCGTCGTCGTCGACGGTAGCGGTATCGCCGCTGAAGTAACACCAGTCGTCGGCGTCGGGGTCGGAAAACCGGTCCCAGTACTCGGCTCGATAGCGGTCGTCGCCGTCGTACAGCGTCCGCGCCATGGCGGGCCACGGACGGGGAATCGTGAGATAGCCCGCCTTCCCGGGATCGACCTCGTTGCCGTCTTCGTCGACGACTGCGACCTCGATCCCGGGTAGAGGCGGTCCCGCAGCACCGGGTTTCATCGGGTCGATACCCGGCAGCGTCGAGACCATGATCGCCCCGGTTTCGGTCTGCCACCAGGTGTCGACGATCGGACACTCCTCGTTGCCGATGTGCTCGTAGTACCAGCGCCAGGGCCGCGGACTGATCGGTTCGCCGACGCTCCCGAGGAGCCGTAGCGACGAGAGATCGTGACGGCCGGGGTACTCCGTCCCCCACTTCATGAACGCGCGAACCGCCGTCGGAGCGGTGTAGAAGATGTCGACCGCGTTCCGGTCGATGATTTCCCAGAGCCGATCCCGGTCGGGATAGTCCGGCGTCCCCTCGTACATCACCGTCGTCGTCCCGAGCGCGAGCGGCCCGTAGACGATGTAGGAGTGGCCCGTGATCCAGCCGATATCGGCCGCACACCAGTAGGTGTCCGCCGGTTGAATGTCGAGGACGGATCGAGCGGTCCAGGCGATCTGTGCGAGATAGCCGCCGGTCGAATGGACGACGCCCTTCGGATCGCCCGTCGTCCCCGACGTGTACATCAGGAACAGCATGTCCTCGGCGTCCCGCGAAACCGGCTCGACGCTCGCACCAGCGAACTCCGCACAGAGATCGTGATAGTCCCACTCGTCGTCGCCGAGGACGTGTGGAAGCTCCTCTCCCAGGCGGTCGACGACGACCGTCTCGACAGCCTGTTCGACCGCGAGTCGGGCGTTGTCCGCCTTGCTCTTCTGGTTGAACGCATCACCGCGGCGGTAGTAGCCGTCGCAGGTGACCAGGTATTCGCTGTCGGCCGCGTCCATTCGCGTCGCGAGCGCATCGGCCGAGAGCCCCGCGAAGACGACGCTGTGGGGTGCGCCGATCCGAGCGCAGGCGAGCATCGCGATCGGCAACTCCGGAATCATCGGCAGGTAGATCGTCACCACGTCGTCGGCCTCGACGCCCAGCTCTCGGAGCGCTGCGGCGAACTCGGTGACCGCGACGAAGAGGTCCTGGTAGGTGTACGTCTCGCGCTCGCCGCGCTTTCCCTCCCAGCGGATCGCGGCGTGGTTCTTCCGGCCGGCCTCGAGATGCCGGTCGATGCAGTTGTACGAGGCGTTGAGCTCGCCGCCGGTAAACCACTGGTAGAACGGCGCGCCGCTGTCATCAAGGACAGTGTCGTACGCCTCGTCCCACGAGAGCAGGTCGGCAGCCCGTTCCCAGCACGCGGGCCAGGCATCCTCGAACTGGGCGTCGAGAGGGTTATCGCCGGCCGCGTTCGTCACTGTGGCTTGCTCGACGAACGACGTGGGCGGGTCGTGTGGCGACCCGGTGGGCTCGGGACGGTTCCGTCCCCACCCGTTCCGATCGTCCATATGTCGTTCGGACCGAAGTCGGTCAACGGAATAAACGTTCCTCCGCCGGAAAGGCAGACGGCGACGCGACTAGTTCGACCGAACCGGTTCGGCATCGTCCTCGACGACGAGCACCGGGCGATCCGCAAAGCGAACGACGGCATCCACGGTACTCCCGAGCAGCGCCCGCTTGAGTTTCGAACTCCCGCGAGCGCCGATGACGACCGCGCCCACGTCGTGCTCCGTTGCGACCGCGAGAATCTCCTCGTGTGGCACGCCCGAGCGAATCTCCGTCTCGACCGGCACGCCCGCTGCAGTCGCTTCGTCCGCGAGTTCAGCGAGCGCGGATTCGGCCGCCGCGCGCCGTTTGCGCTCGCGTTCGTCGGGGTCGACGATGGCGTTGTCGTACTCGGTGCGCGATTCGAGCACGGCGAGACCGTACACGGCCGCATCCAGTTCGGTCGCAAGGGAGACGGCGTGATGGGTGGCAGTCGTTGCGGCGTCGCTGCCGTCCGTCGCGACGAGAAGTGAGTCGTACATACCGGCCCGTATGCGGTCCTCGGTGAAAGAGGTGAACCCGGATCCGGTATCGACAGCGCGTCCGGTGGTCAGTCCCGTTTCGGCATCGTCGAGAACCGGGCCGGTGTCTTCATGTCCGCGCGGTCTCCCGGTGACGGTGCGACCGTGGAGTATCGCGCGACGCCGCGCGAGGTCCGTTCGCCGGCCGAATCGGAACCGAGATCCGTACTGAGATCCGGATCGAGAAGGCCGTCATCGGTATCGTCATCAGCAGTCCCGTCGCCGTCGCTCTCGTCGCCCCCGTCCTCCCTATCATCGTCTCCCACACCGACATCGACGCCAGCCGCGGCGAGTCGCTCCTGTAATCCCTCGATATCCTCGCTAAACGACGTCAATCGCTCGCCCACCGCCGACCCGAGTTCGTCCTCGATGAACTCGAGTGCGTCGCTGTCGGTCTCGGTGTCAGCGTCGTCATCCGCCTCCGTGTCGTCAGCTGCAGCGGCTGCAGCGTCGCTCTCGGATGTGTCGTCACTCCGGTCGCCATCGCCGTCGGTGTCGCCGTCTGCATGAATCGCCGCCTGCAGTTCACCGACCGCGTCGTCCAGCGTCTCCTCATCCGAACGCTCGTCGAGCCGTGCGAGCCGCAACAGGCGCTCGAGATCCTCGACGTGCGCCGGGTCGCCGCGCGTGATCGCCTCCGGAAGCGTCTCCGGCTCTGTTCCGTCCGGCAGTGTCCCCAGACCGATCGCCTCGAGTAGCTCCCGCGGGTCGGTCGACGCGAGCAGGTCGCCGGCATCGGCCGCAGCCGCCGTCACCGTCGACTCACTCGGGGAATCGTCGCCGTCGACCAGCGACCCCGCCTGGGCATCGGCCGTCTCGAGTATCTCGGTCACCCGCGTCCGGAGGTCGTCGTCACTCATGATTCTCACCCGGTCTGTGTGGGGTACTGGGGTGCGAGCGTCGTGAACGTTTCCCGGCCAGTTCCGGGTTGGGGTTGGATTTCGCTCCGGCGTCCACGCACGCACCTCGGCGACTCCGGCATCGCCGCCGTTCTTCCGCCTCGATTACTCACTCGGAGTCGCTACTCTCCCCGTCGGTGTCGTCGCCACCGTCTCCACCGCCACCATCTTCCCCACCACCGCCAGAGTCACGTTCATCCGCGTCTCCATTCGCCCCGTCGCCCTCCTCGGCAGCCACCGTCTCGATAATCTCGTCCGTCATCTCCTCGCGGCTGAGGTTCGCCTTGACGCCGACTTCCTTGGCAACGGACTGGAGATCCTGATACGACATCACGCCCAGGAAATCCACCAACGTCTCCCGCCGAAGGTTCTCTAGATCCTCCGGTGCCTGCTCGAGTTCGGTATCGGCATCTCGGTCATCCGCATCAGCAGTCTCAGCCGCCTCGGCACCGCTCTCATCCTCACCGTCCGCCCCCTCCTCCTGCGTCTCCGTTTCTGAACTCGTCTCGAAAACGCCCTCGAGACTGGTTCCCTCGGTGACGTTCTGGGCGATGGACTCGACCGAGTCGCGCGCGTTGCTATCGTCGAGCGCCGTCACGAATCCGGTCCGAATCGCCGTGACGAGTTCAGCGAGGAGTTGTTTGAGTGTGAGGGTGTCGGCTGTCGGTTTTGTGCCTCCGTTCCCATCTCCGTTTTCCTCTTCCTCTTCACCTTCGCCGTCGGCCGCATCCGTCCCCGATTCGAACGCACTCGAAAGCGTGTCGTGGATTTCGCCACCGACGGAGGCACCGATGGTTCGTCCGAGTCGCTCGCCGAACTGGCGGCCGACGGAGGCACCGATTTCGCCGGCGTCGATTCCGTCCTCGATGGAGCCGCCGTCGATGAGGTCGGCGACATCGAGTTGGTCGGTGACTTCCTCGGCGACGAGTTCCTGCAGTCCGGTGTCCTCACTCACGGATCTCACCTCGATTCGTGGGGCAGGGCCGCTGGCGGCGTCGACGGTAGTTGTGTCGATGCTGCAGGGGCTGAGAGCAGGGATCGAGATGGGACTGGTGGGAGCGGTTAGTCATCCTCTGTGTCGGTGTCTTCGCCGTCGTCACTCTCGGTGTCA
Source organism: Natrialba aegyptia DSM 13077 (assembly GCF_000337535.1). GTDB lineage: Archaea > Halobacteriota > Halobacteria > Halobacteriales > Natrialbaceae > Natrialba > Natrialba aegyptia. The sequence goes on along the minus strand of NZ_AOIP01000012.1, from coordinate 59,000 downwards.
CTGGTCTCGTCCGAGTCGTTTGTGTCGGTGTCCCCGTCTCCGTTTTCGTCGTTGTCCGAATCGCCGTTATCTCCATCAGTCTCCTCGTCATCGGTTTCCTCGTCGTCTCCGCTCTCTGCATTTCCGTCACTCTCCTCGGCGTCATCGGTGTCTTCAGCATCCGCAGTGTCGGACTCGCCTTCGACTGCTTGCTCTTCCGCCTCGTCCGTCTCCGAACCGCCTTCGTCTTCGTCCGCTTCCTCGTCTTCGCTTCGGCTCAGAATTTCCTCGAGTGAGAGTTCACCGATCGTCCGCCCGAGACTCGCACCGAGCTTGCGTCCGATAATCGCCCCAAGTAACGCGCCAAGCGCCTCTCCCAACGGTTTGTCGTCGTCGATCTCGTCCTCCCACTGCGTTCCCTCGAGTAGTTCATGAAGATCGATGTTTTCGGCGATCTTCTCGTAGTCGATTCGTTCCATTACCGAGTTCGAGTTCGAGTTCGCGTTCGCGTCCGTGTCCATGTTTGTGTCCGAATCCGACTCCGAATCTGACTCTGAATCCGTCTCAGTACTCATACTTAGGCCTCCGGCTGTGCGTCGGCGTTCGAAGACTCCTGTCCGCTCGATTCCTCACTAGCCGTCTCCGCCTGTTCGACCAGTTGCTTGATGACCTCGCGAACGACCGTCGCGATGAGTTCCTCGACCGGCAACCCGGGAAGCAACCCGACCGCCTTCTGTTTCGCCGTGTCTCCCGCCGACGAAAGCGAACTCGTGATCGGGGCGAGCGGCCCGGTATCCGACTCGGTATCGTCGCTTTCGCCGTCTTCCGCGTCGGAGTCATTGGTACCGTCTTCGGCCTCGGCGTCCTCGTCTTCACCCTCGGCTTCGGCTTCCGCTTCGTCGCCCTCGGGTTCCTGCTCGCCGCCTTGAGGCCGGCCGAGCAACGTCTTCACCTTTCCCAGCAGCGCCCCAGGGAGCGATTTGAGCCAGTCGAGCGCGGTACCCGGAGCAGATTTCAGCCAGGTTATCGGCTTTCCAAGCGCCGACTGCAACATGTTCACCGGCTTTTCGACCAGCGACGTGACCTTGTCCAACAGCGCCGCTGGACCGTCTAGCAGCCCGGTCACGCTCGAAAGCAGATTGCCGAGTAAGTTGTTCTCGCCCGGCCGGGCCGACACGTCGAGCGTGACCGGGTTCAGGTTGACCTCGAGCCCGAGCAAATCGAGAAACAGGCCGTCGAGATCCAGGTGGAGGACGCCGTTCGCCTCGTCACCCTCGTAGACGTCTTCGGCGTCCTCGACGTGGGCGCTGGTCGGCTCCTCGTCCTCACCTTTACCTTCGCTTTCGTCGCTCTCATCGCTCTCCGAACCGTCACCGCCAGCCTCGGATTCTTCACCGGCCTCCTCGTCCCCGTCTTCGGCCTCGTTCGGTTGCTCCTGATCCTCGTCGTCCGCCTCGCTCTCGTCGGCGGTGCTGTTCTCGTCCTCTCCCTCGTCGGTCTCGCTGCTCTCTTCGCCGCCATCGGTGACGAGCCATCGTCCGGTATTCGTCGTCTCGATCCCATCTCCGTTTCCGTTTCCGTTTTCGCCTCCGTCTCCAACTCTCTCCCGCACGCGCGCCTCATCGCTGCGGCCGACCTGTTTACTGGCGTCGCCGCTGTCTGTCCCATCTATCATTATCTGGAACAATACACGAGAAACAGCGCTGTGGTAATTGCCCTTGCGTGTGCACCCGTTTTGGCCGATCCGGGGAGTACTCTCCGCCACCGGTGTCGCGGTCGTGATAGTCGCCGCTGCGAACCGGTGACCGGAACCGCCGAGTTCAGCGCGGCAACGGCGGGACGAAACCGGCCGGCGAGTGCTGTACTCGCCTACTCGCGGGTGCCGGAGACGAACTCGAGGAACCGATCGAACGCGCCGCTCTCGGGATGGACGTGTGCGTAGGTGCCGAGCGAGTGGTACGCCATCAACCCGTCGTGGTCGCCGTCGATCCCCGACCCGCGGACCGTTTCGAAGGCGAAGCGCGCGTCCGAATCGACGGTCGCGCTCGAGTAGTGGAACTCGTGGCCCCGGATCGTCTCGCCAGCGCGGGCGGTCAGCGTGTCGTCGACGGCCGCGAGTTCGACGTGATCGAGCGACTGGTAGCGATCGTGCATGGTGACGTCCGCGGGTAGGATGCCGGCCATTTCGTGGGTCGTCCCGGTCCCGGATTCTCGCTCGGCATCGTCTTCGCCAGTCGTGGTCAGCGACTGACTCATCGCCATCAGGCCACCGCACTCGCCGAAGACCGGGAGTCCCTCGCTCGCCCGCGTCCCGAGTTCGGCGAGCGTCCCCGCGGATTCGAGTTCGGCAGCGTACAGTTCGGGGTAGCCGCCGGGGAGGTAGACGCCGTCGCAGTCCGGCACGGGATCGCCGGCGACGGGCGAGAACGTCACGAGTTCGGCGCGCTCGCGGAGGCGTTCGATCGTCGCGGGGTACCGAAAGCAAAACGCCCGATCGCTGGCCACGGCGACCGTCGTCTCGACGGGGTCCGGAGCAGCGCGCTCGCGATCGGGTGCGGACGGTTCGCGGGCGGCCGCGAGCAACCGGTCGGTCTCCAGGGTCTCGGCGGCCTCCCGGAGCGCCGCGCGCGGGAGCGCCGACTCCGACCCCATCTCGAGCCCGAGGTGCCGATCGGGAATTTCGAGGGCCTCGTTCGGCGGAATCCGCCCGAAGAACTCGAGGTCGTCCGGCAGCGCCTCCCGGATCCCTCGTTCGTGACGGCCGCCGTGTGCGCGCTGGGCGATGATTCCCGCCACGTCGACGTCGCGGCCGATTTCCGCGGCGTACTCTCGAAAGCCGAGCGCGGTCGCCGCCACGCTCTCCATGCCCGCCTTGGCGTCGACGACGAGAACGACCGGCAGATCGAGTTCAGCGGCGACCATCGCCGAACTCGAGGCGTCGCCGTCGTACAGCCCCATTACGCCCTCGACGACGCAGATGTCCGGTTGCGCCGTCGAGGTGGTGGCGGCTGCGGTGCCGGCGCGTGCGCCGTCGGCGGTCCCGGCGCGAGCGTAGTTCCGTTCGAGTCCGTCGGCCCCGCAGAGCCACAGGTCGAGCGTTCGCGAGGGGCGACCCGCGATCGCCTCGTGGTGGCTCGGATCGATGAAGTCCGGCCCCGCCTTCGCCGGCTGCACCTCGCGGCCCGCATCCGAGAGCGCCTGTATCGTCGCCAGCGTCGCGACCGTCTTGCCGACGCCGGAGCTGACGCCGCCGAGCACGATTCCCTTCATCGAACTCGTCTCCGGCCCCGGTCCCGGCTCCGTCCTCGGTTCCGTCTTGCACGGGTGCTGCTGTACGCCACGTTTCCGCTCGGTCGCGAACGACGGTCTGCCATTGTGGTTGTCTTCGCGCAACTTCACTTGAACTCGTCGGTGGGAGGGGCGATTCGACGGCGATCGGTCGCTCAAGCGACGTGGCACGCCGGTACCGCCGACGAACTTAACGGCCTGAATCGGTTACAAGGTTGTCCGGGTGCGACTATGACAGACGACCACGACAGCGAGACCGCAACCGAGACCGAGATCGGCGATCACCTGCGCGAGGCGCTTCGCCACCTCGATGCGGCCCAGGAGGGCGACCTTCGGAAGACGAACGCCGTCGCGCTCGAAGAGGTCTCGCGGACGATCACGTCGGTGTTGCGAGAGTACGAACAGGACGGCCACCCCGACCGTTCCGATGACGGCGTCGAGTAGCTGCATCCATCTGATTAGTGACAACAATCGGTACGGCGAAGCGCGAACATCAACACGTCTTTGAGCGCGCTCGCGCGTTATCCGGTGAGTTCACGATGACGGGGGAAGACACAGCAGGGGGGAACGCGGGCGCGGACGACATCGAGTACGGTATCGACGACCAGCCGCCGTTCGGCGAGTCGGCCGTGCTCGGCGTCCAGCACTATCTGACGATGGTCGGCGCGAACATCGCCGTGCCGCTGTTTCTGGCGGATGCAATGGGGATGCCGGATCCACTGTGGCCGCAGTTCATCGGGACCTTCTTCGTCGTCTCGGGAATCGCGACGCTCGCCCAGACGACGTTCGGCAACCGGTACCCGATCGTCCAGGGCGCGCCGTTCTCGATGCTCGCACCCGCGCTCGCCATTATCGGCGTCGTCACCGCCGGCGGCGCGGGCGGGGACTGGCAGGCCGCACTGGTGCAGTTACAGGGGGCGATCATCCTCGCCGCGGTCGTCCAGGTCGCGATGGGGTACTTCGGCCTGGTCGGGAAACTCCAGCGGTACCTCTCGCCGGTCGCCATCGCGCCCACCATCGCCCTGATCGGGCTGGCGCTGTTCGATGCCGACCAGATCACGTCGCCGGAGCAGAGTTGGTGGCTCCTCGGGCTCACGCTCGGACTCATCCTGCTGTTCTCGCAGTACCTCGATCTCAAACACCGGGCGTTCAGACTGTATCCGGTCATCCTGGCAATCGGCATCTCCTGGATCGTCGCCGCGGTGCTGTCGGCGACAGGCGTCCTCAGCAGCGGCCACCCCGGCTTCGTCCCGCTGGGCGATGTTACCAATACGTCGCTCATCCTGCCGATCCGGCCGTTCCAGTGGGGCTCCCCGGAGGTCACGACCGCGTTCGTCGTCGGCATGTTCGCCGGCGTGCTCGCTTCGATCGTCGAAAGCATCGGCGACTACTACGCCGTCGCGAACCTGACCGGTGCCGCCGCCCCCAGCGAAAAGCGAATCAACCACGGCATCGGTATGGAAGGTCTGATGAACGTCTTCTCGGGCATCATGGGCACCGGCGGCTCGACCTCTTACTCCGAGAACATCGGCGCGATCGGATTGACCGGCGTCGCCTCGCGCTACGTCGTCCAGTTCGGGGCGGTTATCATGCTGCTCGTCGGCTTTATCGGCTACTTCGGCCAGCTCATCGCGACCATTCCCGACCCCATCATCGGCGGCCTCTTCATCGCCATGTTCGCCCAGATCGTCGCCGTCGGCATCGGGAACCTCAAACACGTCGACCTCGACTCCTCGCGCAACGTCTTCATCGTCGGCTTCGCCCTCTTCGTCGGCCTCGCGATTCCGTCGTACATGGGCAACTTCGAGAGCACGCTCGCCTTCCGCGAGGCCGTCGGCCTCGCCGGCGCGATCGACCCGCTGCTCGGCGCTGACGCCATCGCCGGCACCGTCCTCGTCCCCGTCATCGAGGGGGCGGCCATCGCCGTCGTCGATACGATCTACATTATCGGCTCGACCGGCATGGCCATCGGCGGCCTCGCCGCGCTCGTCCTCGACAACACGATTCCGGGAACCCGTACCGAACGCGGCCTCGCTGAACTCGATCGGCTGACCGAGGACGAAACCGAGTTCAACACGTTCTGGGACCGCTGGATCGGCGGCACTGAGTCGCAGACCGAAGGCTGACGCTGTTCTCGCGTGTCGCGGCTTCTGCTCGTCTCCGTGTCGACCTGTGCGTTCGACCCGGTCCCGTCCCGTCGTTTCGACGGGCGGGAAATGATGGTGGTGGTGGCGGCGAGACTGGTATTGACGAGGCCGGTATTGGTACGGATACCACGGCCGGTCGTGATCATCGCCGTCCGGGCGGAGACCGTCTCTCGGCACGGACTCGGCTCGCGCCGAGTGCTGTGCAGTGATCACCACATGGTAGTAACGATTCTACATGTTCTCGATTCGTGAGACAACTTCTAATCCATATATACTGTGTCGTAGTCGGTAGTATCATGACAGATGACATATTTGGGGCGGATGAGGATAATCGTGACCGTGGTATCGCGCTCTTGAATCGACGGACGGCCGTACTCGGTGCTGCGGGGATCGCAAGCGGCGGGTTGTTCGGCTACCGAACGTTCTTTGCCACGGACGAGCCAGCGTTCGCGTTCAGTGACCTGCAACTCACCGGTGAGGGAATCACGATTGCCACCGTCGACGGCAACGTTGCGTCCGTGGCTATCGACGGCAGCCAGACCGAAATCGCGTTCGAATACATCAATTTCCAGGAGAGCCAGGTCGGGGACGGCGTCGACGAGTTCGACGTTACCCTCGGGCTCGCCTCCGCAGACCTCGGCGCGAGCGAAGAGACGATTTTCGAAACCACGATCGATGCTGGTGCCCTCCCGAGCGACGAGATCGTCTCCTCGTTAGACGGCGATTTGGGCGTCTCCAGCATCCTGATCGACGACCACAGCCAGATCGAACTCGGGGACTTCGAGCCCGCCGACGGCGTCGGCGAGTCGGCGACGACGACGTTGGAGTTCACGTTAGCGGTCGCCGCGACCAGCTATGACACCGTTTCCAGCGAGGCCACCGTGCAACTCGATGTCACGGTGACGACCATCGACGAGGACGACATCGAAATCGCGGTTGGGGGGCACATCGTCCTCGGCGGTGAAGCCGAGAACGCCCCGCAGACGACCGACTGAGCCGCCATCACAGGATAGCGAACCAGCGTTCGAAATAGAATGACCGACAACACGCCGCCGACGGAGTACGACATCTCTCGCCGAGCGGCGCTTCTCGGGCTGCTCGGGATCGGCGCGACCGGGAGCGTTGGACTCGGGTACGTGCTGCACAGCCGCGGGAGCGAGGACGACCCTGCCGTTACCGTCGACGCGACCGTCTCTCCTGCCGACGTCGTCGCCACCACGCACGGAGGCGACAGCGAGCCGATACGCATTCCCGGTGAGACGATCGAGCTGCGGATCGCCTACGAGCGGTTCAATCGCGTCGCACGAAACGAAAGCGAGTTCGACGTTACGATCGGCGTGAGACCGACGTTCGCCGACGAGAGCGAGCCGCTGGCCTCGGGCACGATCAACGTCGGCGCGACGCCCAGCGGCGTCATCTCCCGAACCCTTCGTTCGGACGGGTTCGACCGGAGCGGGATCGATCTCGCCGACCATTCAGCGGTTTCCGCGGACTACGCGGAGTTCGCGCCGACCGAGCGGTACGAGCGAGCAGAAACGACCGTCGAGATCGCGGTGACGGTCGAATCACAGACGTACGGAACGGTTGCCACGGCGACCGACACGATCACCGTGATCGTCTCGCGGGACGCCGGCTTTACCGTCGCCGCCGAGACGCTTTCCGAGCAGTTCGTCGTCGACGGTGACGCCGGCGGGATCGACGCGATGTACTTCGCGGGCGGCGAGTTGCCGATCACGATCACGTACGACGACGGTGCTGACATCGAGACCGGCACGGAAATCTCCGTCTCGCTCCTCGTCCGACCCGAGTTCGCTTCCGACTTCGAACCGATCGCCGCGGGAACGATCGCCATCGAACCGACGCCGTCCAGATCCGCGACGGGACACATTCACGACGGACCGATGGCACTCGCTGAACACACTGCGATCTCGTCGTCGTATGCGGCGTTTGAACCGACCGGGAACGCCCAGGCGGTCACCGCCCTCGACGTGATCGTTCGCGCTGAACTCGACGACCGGCGAGCCGAGACGACACAGCACTTCGTCGTCGTTGTGACGCCGACGCGAAAGATCGTGCAAACACCCGACAAGCCGTCGGCTCCGTCAGACCCGTCAGACCCGGACTCCCCGTCAAAGCCGCCCGCCACCCGTGGCGTGTCCGCCGGTGGAACGATCGCACTCGACGGGGCAGCAACGACCGAACCGGAGTAACGCGACATGAACTCGACCGACCGACAACCGACCGTGACCGAACCGCTCTCGCGCCGAACGGCGATGGCCGGACTCCTTGGGACGGCCCTCGGGTCCGCGTTCGGATACGATCAGTTTCTCCGCATCGAGGAACCAGCGTTCGCCGCTTCGATCGAGTTCGACGCTGCGGACGTGACGATCGAGACGAACTGCGGCATCGTCACCGAGGCCGTCGTCGCCGAGGAATCGACGATCACCGTCGACTACGCCAACGTTCCCGATAGCGTCCTCACCGACGGGTACCAGTTCCAGTTCACGCTCGAGGCCAATCCACACGTCGATGGCCGGGCCGATCGCGCGTTCGCCGGCTGGAGCGAGCCAAACGACCACGCGCCGGCCGATCTCGGTGCCGTCCTCGACGGAATGGACGGAGACGGGTCCGCGAGCGATCCGTACGTCATCACGACCGATCACGAACTCCAGGCGATCGCTGCAGCCCTCGATGCGCATTACGAACTCGGCAATAACATCAATGCGACGCAGACGGGAGCCTGGAACGATGGAAGCGGATTCGATCCGCTCACCGATACCGACGCGGACGAGGCGTTCGAGGGGACGCTTACGGGCAACGGCCACCGAATCTGCGGGCTCACGATCGACGGGGACGACGACGGCGTCGGCTTGATCGGCGTCAACGCGGGTACCGTCGACCACGTCGGCCTCATACACGGCGACGTTCAGGGTCCCAACGCCGTCGGCACCATCGCCGGGCTAAACATCGGGACGATCGACCGCTCGTACGCGCTCGATTGTGCCGTCCAGGGCACCGAACTCGTCGGCGGACTCGTCGGGGCGAACGTGCGGGAAGAAGGCGAAACCGAACAGGGCCACATCGATCGCTCGTACGCGGAATGTTCCGTCACCGGCGACCGATTCACCGGCGGGTTCGTCGGCCTGAACGTCGCCGATACCCGCGACGCCTACGCACGGGGCACCATCGACGGCGACGCCGTCGTCGGCGGGTTCGCGGGAGCGAACGCACTCGGCGAAGGCGAAGACGCGGGGCTGATCGGCTCGCTGCTCGAACTCGTTATCGGCGTCCTCGACGGATTATTGTCGCTCGTCGGCCTCGGCGGAGACGACATCGAGGAAACCGGGGTCATCAGCGATGCCTACGCCACCGTCGCCGTCCCGGACCACGACAACGCAGCCGGCTTCGTCGCCGTCAACGAGACCGACCGGACGTGTCTCCTGTTTCTGTGCATCGGCGGTGATCCCGGCGATCTCGAACGCACTTACTGGGACACAGATGCCTCCGGAACGGCCGTCGGTCTCATCGAAGCGGACGGCGACGAGGACCTCGATGGACTGTCGACGGGCGAACTGCAAGGCGCTGCGGCGAGCGCAAATACGGCCCTCGACTTCACGGACACCTGGACGACCGTCACGGACCCCGACGACTACCCGCACCTTCTCGATACCCCCATCCCCCACGACCGCGGAACCACCCCCTCCGGCGGGAGCACGACGTTCGAACCGCTTGTCGACGCCCACACCGTTCCCGCGACCGACCTCCTGGACCCCGCCGACCTCCCACACGGGACGCTCACGCCGTCGTTCACCGACCTGAACATCGACACCGTTTCGCTGTCCTCTCACTCAGCTATCGACTCTGATTTCACCCACCTCGAACCCACCGCCGACGCCGCACGGATCGACACCACGATCGAGTTCACACTCACCGTCGAACTCGGCACTGCGACCGAGACGATAGCGACGGCGACCGCGGGACCGGCGACGGCCACGCTCACCGTCGACGTCGACTAACAGACCAATGAAACGCGAACTACTCATCGCCGGCGGCGGATTCGTGCTCATCTGCGGACTGCTGTACGGGCTCTCGCTGGTCGTTGCGATTCACCACGTCCCGACGGGCAGCATGGAGCCGACGATCGAGCGGGATTCCCGGATCGTGGTCTCCGAGTGGGGATCGCACGAGGACCTCGAGAGCGGCGAGATAATCGTCTTTCACGCGGACGGCAACGAATCGAACCGACTCGTGGTGCATCGGGCCGTGACGTACGTTTCGGAAGGAGACGATTGGGTCGCTGCGCTCGAGGGGAACACGACCGACTCGCTCACCTGTGCCGAGGCGGTTCACTGCCCCGCGCCGAACGAGGGCTACATCACGAAAGGAGATTCCAACCCGTCGTACGACCAAGAAACCGGCCTCTCGCGCCCGGTCGAGCCGCAGTGGATCACGGGCACGTACTGGCGGTAGGCGACCGCTCCCCGTTGTAGCGCCGGGACGACAGTGCGTTCGAGCCAGTGTGTCGTCCGAACGCTCCCTGTTTCGTTTGCTCCTTACCGCCGTGCACTGAACTCGATCTACGGAGTTCAGTGCAACGGTCGAGGTTCGCGAGGCGTTCGAGAGCACCGCCTCGCGTTACAACAGCGTCGAGCCGCGAGTTCGGTTCGGATTCCGCGCTGCGGTTTCGAATGGTGGTGGTGCGGTGGTTGTGATGGCTGTGGACAGCTACCCATCACACGCTGCGTGGAATCCGATGTCCCGCCGCGACCCGCTCCGTTCGGCAGACCCGTTGGATGGGTCTGTCCGCGGCTGTTAGGACTCGTCGGGTCGCTCAGGACGCTCGGGACAATCAGCCCGATCCCCCTGCGCTACGTCGTCGGGAACCGGCGGCGCAACGCGACAGCCACACGGCCCCGCAACCGCGTCCGTCGGCCCGATCACCGTCGTTCGGGTGATCGGCTCCCCGCACCGCGGGCACGTTCTGAACTCGTGGTCGGTCTCGCGATCGGGATTTTCGTGTGCGTCACCGGGGTGTTCGTGCGTCTCGCCCGGATTCTTGTGCGCGTCGTCGTTTTCGTTCGGTTCGGTATCCGACTCATTGTCGTCACGCAGCCCCATTGTCACACCCCGAAATTCCGGCGAATTCGACGGATAGCGACGATGCTACGCGGACAGTTCGACTCATCAATCGTGCGGGATGTTTATATCCCGTGAGAATGTACGCAAACATGGCTTGTGAACCCCGGGAGGGTTTGGAAGCCACGTCTCGGGTGTATCAGCACCCGGGGCACTTTCGTACCCGGCGTCGTGGCTTCCGTTCTAATTGTTAACTGGTAGTGACTTATATCTACCGTTGGCTATCGGGAAGGAGTACTGAAATCACTCTCCAGCCACGAAATAGAACGCAACCGCAATCCCGATCCCCGTTCCAAGAGCAGGAATAATCTCTTCTTGCCACGGGTCTCCGACTGCAAAAACTCCGGTTGCTAACCCTACCGTAGTTCCGATGAGAAATCCAATGATCGCCTTTCGATATGGTGACTGCCAACGCGTGGTCATACTGACGAATACTTGTTATGGGTCTTGTTTAGACGAGGTAAGTCAGCCAGATTCCTTGCGCTGGTAACGCTACGAATCAGGCGTTCAGTAAGCCTACGTATGTGTCGGTGGGTCGCTCAGTCAGACTGCATCGCGTTCGGTTCTGATATGCTCAACGTACGTCTCCACGACGTTCTGGATGATCACTTCTCCTGCCTCGGTGGTTGCCTTCGTTGGATCACCAAGGACGCCGTTTTCGGTAATGGATTTGAACCCTTCACTTAGCAGACGCGCTGGCGAGATTTCGCCTTCGGGCCCGAGCTCGACGTTCTCCGTCCTGACGAGACCCTCGTCGATGGCCAGCACCATCGCCGTCTCGGCGGCCCCAGCGTGGATCACGTCCTGTTCGTACTCGATGCCGGCTTCGCCAAGCCCCTCGTTCAGCAATTGCATGTGTTCGTCAAGATCGGCAAGTGCAATCACCGTGGCTTCGAGTTCGCGGGCAATGTCGGGAGCCACGGTCTTGACCGGCCCGAAGTTACCGCCGTGGGTCGGGACGAGGACGATGTACTCGAAGCCATGTTCGTCGAGGGATCGGCAGTACGATCGGATCACGTCCATCAGCGTCTCGGGTGGAACAGTGATCGTGCCGGGGAACTCCATGTGATGGCCCGAGCATCCGGGGCGAATCGTGGGGGCGGCGAGGGCATCGCCCAGCTCTATCGAAATTCGGCGTGAAAGCTCGTCTCCATCTAGAGTATCCATATTCAACGGCAAATGTGGGCCGTGTTGTTCAATCGAACCGACAGCCACGATTGCTGTCCGTGTTCCGTTTTCGAGGGCGGATTCAACCTCTGGCCATACCATCTCCTCAAGGCATACTGTTTTGCGAGAAGACATGCATTTGCATCTATCTTGTCGGAACAAAGAACCTTGTGATGATATATCACCGATCCACACGGAAACTGCTAACCACAGCCTCTATACCGGCCGAAGTCAGGAAGCAAGTTCGACATTTCTTACAGCCGCTTTCAGCACGAGTTCACGGAATTGCCCGAACCACGTCCGTGCCCGGAACGTGTCGCTGTACCGCTGCTTGAGTGCGAAAAACACTGCCTCAACGTTTGAACGTTGGTGATAGGTGTCGTCGTCTTGGCGGGTGTTGTGCGCCATATTTAACGAGGAGAACTCTCGGTGTTTGGTCACTGGTCGAACGTCTGAACCCCGAAGCTCTTTGCGGAGATTGTCCCAGTCATACCTTTGTCAGCGGTAACGGTCTGTAGCCGGTTGAGGTTCCGGGTGAGTACCTGCCATCCAACGGGTGTCATGTGGCTGCTTCATCGAACAGTGAATATCCAACACGGTGCTGGTATCACAGTCACCCAACGCTGTCGTTTTTACCGATCTGAACGTGTAGTTAGTCCGATTTGTGTAATGGCAACTGGCCGAATGGCGGTCAAAGCCAGTAGCATTGATAGCCTGTACGCCACCGGTTTCGTGGAGGTCTGCGGAGAGTCGAAGGAGGGTTCAACAGCGTCTAAACAAGGCCGATAGTTTGTAACCTGCACACCCATAGGGAACTGGTTCGCAGTCGATAGGTGAAATAGTGTGATGATCATAGCATTCGTCAGCAAACCAGACGTGCACGATCCCTGATACCACCCCTCAATACCGCTTATTGCTCGACCTCCGAAACGTCGGAGCCATGACACCGGCGATCCCCCAACTCACCGCGTTTCTCGACCAGGCCGGCACCGACGGCTACCTGATCGACGCCGACGGGAACGACAGCCACCAGTACTACCTCTCCGGCTACCACATGCTCGACGAGTTCGTCACGCTCTACGCCGACGAGCGCGTCACCCTCCTCCTGCCAGGCCCCGAATGTAGCCAGGCCGAACGCGACAGCAACGGCGACGAAATCCGCTCCCGCGCCGAGTTCAGGAACGCGGCTGAACTCGAGGACATGGACCCGCGAAAAGCCAGAAAACGCGTGACCGTGGACTTCCTCCACGCCGCCGGTATCGACTCGGTGTCGGTCCCCGTCTCGTTCCCGGTCGGCACCGCCGATCTGTTGCGCGAGCACGGCATCGAAGTCGTGCCGGAGTACGAGTATGTCCTCGACGAGATCCGCGCCGTCAAGCGCGACCACGAGATCGACCACATCAGGGAGACACAGCGAGCGGCCGAAGACGGGATGGCCACCGCCGAGGACCTGCTCGAACGCGCGACCGTCGCGGACGGCGTCTTGCACCTCGACGGCGATCCCCTCACGAGCGAGCGGGTGCGCGACCGCATCGAACGCGCGGTCCTAAACCGAGGCTGCGGGCTGGATCAGTGCATCGTCGCGTCCGGACCCGCGGGGGCCCGCGCCCACGATCCCGGCACCGGACCGCTGCAAGCGAACGTCCCGATCATCATCGATATCTTCCCCCGACACAAGCGGACGCGGTACTTCGGGGACATGACCCGCACCGTCGTGAAGGGCACCCCCAGCGATCGCACCCGGGAGTGGTACGCCCTCGTTTCCGAGGCCTCCGAGGCAGCACTGGACACCATCCGGGCGGGCGTCACCGGCGAGACCGTCCACGCCGCCGTCTGCGACGTGTTCGAGTCAGCGGGCTACCCCACGGGTCGCACGGCGGACAACCCTGACAGCGGCTTCCCCCACGCGACCGGCCACGGCGTCGGCCTCGACGTTCACGAAGCGCCGCATCTCGCACAGCAAGCCGGTGAACTCGAGGCCGGCCACGTCGTCACGGTCGAACCCGGTCTGTACGAACAGGGAACCGGCGGCGTCCGCCTCGAAGATCTCGTCGTCGTCACCGACGATGGGCACGAGAACATGACCGACTATCCGAGGGACCTTCGCGTCGTCTAACGTGTACCCTGACGCTATTCTCTAAGCGGCGTTCGATAGTGTCCAGAAGAAACCAGGCTTCTCAATTATACATGGTCAAATCGCTCCTCGCGAGTTCTTCTCTGGGGTTAGTTTCCAGTATACTGGATGAGATAGTACATCGCAACCCCGAAAACCAGCCCGCCGACGATCCCCTGGCTAATTGCGTTCGTCCAGTTACCATCAGCAAATACCGTCTCAAAGACGCCTGCTACGACTATCCAGGTGATTATCATGGTGAGGATATACAGTAGCGGGTTGTCCAGGTCGATACTGCGTATGTTGTTCATGCCTCACGCTCCATACTCGGCAGTAAATGTTTTTCCGACCTTCATCGAAAAAGTCACACATATTTTTGAATAACACCTGAATTTGTGTGCGCTATTACACAGTATCGACACTGAATATCCCCATATTACCAACAACAATCGAACTGTCCATCGGAAAGCCGTGAGCGATCACGAACGGCCGCCAAAGAACTCCTCGAGAGAAGACGGCTATTACGATAAAAGTGATCGGTCCTGTCGGTAGTCGCTCAGGCCCGCGTACCGACCATCTCCGTGGTTGTCCGGCGACTCTTGGCCCACGAGCCGATCGCGCCACCCAGTACACCGGGGATGGCGTAGAACGCGAGCATGAGCAAGCCCAGGACGACCATGCTGAACATCGGGACGACGCCCGCAAACAGGAGCGTCGTAAACGCTGCGATGACTAACAGGATGAGCGATCCGAAGACGGTCGCGATACCGCCGTGGAGCGCACCGCTGCCTATTCTTCCACCGACGAGGTAGCCGGCGGTGAGGCCGCCGAGGATACCGATGGTTCCCCAATGTAAGACCGCGACCGAGGCATCAGATCCCGCGTAGATCATCCCGCTGATGAACCCGAGCACGAGGGTCACGACGAATCCAGTTATGACTGCTGACCAATTAATTCTCATAGTCGATTATTAGTATGCTGTCACTGGATATAAGCTTCACTTCACGTGAAATGGAGAGTACTGTTGCCATGAGTAGACAGGTAATTGCGGCGCGAGGCGAGCGAACGGAATCTCTCTAAAAACTGAGACGAACTCTTTACATAATCACAACAACACTAATTGTCGTTGGCGGCCTACTACGCTTCGGGGAGAATCACGGTAATGGTATCCAGTAAATACGCCTCCAAAAATGGAGGGGCCGGCCGGCAGAACAGATCGAATCACGGCGGGTACGAGCCATGAGTTTCCTGGAAGTCCTCCCGTTAGCCATCGTGATGATCGCGGGCCCGCAGATACTCTCCCCGATCTTCCTCGCCACGAGCGACCAGTGGCGGGCGAACTCGACGGCCTACGTTCTCGGCGCGTCCCTCTCTATCAGTCTCGTCGTCGGTATCGCGTACCTCTTCGGGAACAGTTTCGGTGCTAGCGGCGGTCTGTTAGGGGCGAGCGCAAAGCAACTGCTCTATGTTCTCGTCCTCGTTTTTCTTCTTTACGCGGCCGTGGATACCTACCGGAAACGGGACGTGTCGAAGCCGCCGGCGTGGATGGGAAAACTGACCAACGCGACGCCACAACTCTCGTTGAAACTGGGTTTTCTCCTCCTCGGCGTCTTTCCGACCGATATCGTCACCTCGGTTAGCGTTGGAACCTACCTCGCGGCAAACGACGATCCGGTCACGGATGCGACCGGGTTCGTCCTGCTCACGCTGTTTCTCTTGGCGGTTCCATCGCTCAGCGTGTTCCTTCTCGGAGAGCGAGCAGAAGCTGCGCTCCCGCAGGTCCGCAACTGGATGGACGAGAACTCGTGGGTTATCTCCGAAGCGGTGATTCTGCTCTTCGTCGTCCTGACGCTCCAGAACCTCTTCGGATAGGCCCCACAGTGGTCACAGATCGAGTGATCGACCGACGACCACGGCGCAATCGTCACGCCGACCACCCCCGATTTGCGAAGAGAATCGCATGATGTGATGGAGCCGCAACCCGTTTCCTGTTGGGATCATATTTCGACCACCCTTGACAGACCACCAATACCAGCGAAAGTTCCCCCACTATCGCCTCTACAGTCGAATTAGTATTAGTTGAGAATCGAGTCGTCTGCGAGTGGGCGCTACAGGATTTGAACCACGGTCGCAGCACAGCTGCTCCCTGATTCAAATCGTTCGCGGACATGATTTGTTTCTCACGTCCGTTCGTCGCAAAATCATGGGCGCTACAGGATTTGAACCCGTGACAGCTTGGTCCGAAGCCAAGTACTCTGTCCAGACTGAGCTAAGCGCCCGCACCCCTTCGTATCCGGTGGTTCCGTATAAGTCACTCGATTTTCACCGGTTCCGACAGGCCCCACCACACCCCGCCATTCCCACCCACTGAAAACCACCTCGAAGGTCTTGACCTGGGCCCACCAACCTACGGGTAATGACAGCCGAGTTCACCGCGGCCGACGATCACGGTCCGCCAAGTCCCGACGAATCTGAACCCGAACTCGAGTTCAGAACGGACGAGACGGGGGCGGTGACGGTGGTGCCGGTGGACGCGACCGCGCTCGAGCGGGAGGAGGCGTGGCTGACGGTTTCATCTGGCTTGTGTTGTGAGCTTGGGGCTTGGCGGTAGCGGGTCCGATATCGGTGTTGGTGCCGGTGTCGGTGTCGATACCGATACCGGTGCCGACACCGACGATGGCGATACTAATTATGACAGGCGCGCACGGGAGACACACGCCGGCTGCGCCCGCGGATCGTACCGTTTAACCGGTCGGCCTGAGCAGTATCGCCAATGACAGCGGGGGAGACGATCCGCGGGCTGGCCGAGTTGACGCGGCCGGTGAACGTGCTCGCCGCGAGCGTGTTGACCTTCATCGGCGCGTTCGTCGCCGGTGGTGTCACGGCCGAGACGCCGGAGACAGTGACAGCGGTCGCGGCGACGGGACTTGCAGTCGGTGCAGGAAACGCGATCAACGACTACTTCGATCGGGAGATCGACCGGATCAACCAGCCCGAGCGGGCGATTCCACGCGGTGCGGTGAGCCCGCGCGGCGCGCTCGCGTTCAGCCTCGTTCTCTTCGTCGCGGCCGTGGCGCTCGCCCTGACGCTCCCGCGATCTGCGGTTGCCATCGCAGGAATCAACCTGGTGGCGCTGGTGGCCTACACCGAGTTCTTCAAGGGATTGCCCGGGCTGGGGAACGCGCTGGTGGCCTACCTCGTCGGGAGCACGTTTCTGTTCGGCGCGGCGGCGGTCGGCGAGATCGGGCCGGCGGTCGTCCTCTGTGCGCTGGCGGCCATCGCGACGCTCACCCGCGAGATCATCAAAGACGTCGAGGACGTGGAGGGCGACCGCGAGGAGGGGTTGAACACGCTGCCGATCGCGATCGGCGAGCGCCGCGCGCTCTACGTCGCCGCGGGGCTGCTCGCGATCGGCGTCCTCGCGAGTCCGCTGCCCTACGTCCTCGGGCACTTCGAACTCGCGTATCTGCTCGTGGTGATACCGGCGAACGCGATCATGATCGTCGCGGCCTACGAGAGTTTCGAGGACCCGACCGCGGGTCAGTCCCACCTCAAGTACGGAACCTTTCTCGCCGCACTCGCGTTCATCGTCGGCCGTGCGGCGCTCGAACTCGAGTTCGGCTGGTTCTAACGAGATAACGAGACGAGAGGCGGACGCCGAGCGAAAAGACGAAGCCATTCAACTGTCCGGAACTCGTAACCTCGTGTATGCCACTCGAATCGGACGCTGCGCTCCGGGAAATCCTCGGACTGGAGACGATTGCGGTGGTCGGCTGTTCGCGAACGCCGGGCAAGGCGGCCCACGACGTGCCGGCGTATCTCCGGGACCACGGCTACGACGTGATTCCGGTCAACCCCTTCGCGGACGAGATTTTCGGCAGAAAAGCCCTCGATACGCTCGCGGACGTGGAAGACGAGATCGATATCGTCTGTCTGTTCCGGCCGAGCGAGGAAGTCGCCGGAGTCGTCGAGACGGCGCTCGAACGGACGGACGCCGACGTGATCTGGACCCAGCAGGGCATTCGAGACGACGAAGCGGCCGCCCGTGCCGAGGAGGCGGGCCGGCAGGTCGTACAGGATCGCTGTATGAAAGTCGAACACCGGCGGCTGCACGCCGAATCGTCGCGCGTTTGAACACCGAGGGGTACCACCGACAGAGACTTACATACCAGTAGACTACACAAGAGACGTACCTATGTGTGACCGGTCCGGGAACTGCTCGAACGACGGGGTCTGTCAGCTCGTCCTCCGAAACCGGACGACGGGCATGGATGTCGTCGAACACCACTGCAAGGCACATCTCGTCCTTCGGGTGTGGGAGGTCGAACGCGACGACGAACTCGAGGTTGTCGACGCGACGACGCTCCAGCAGTCATCCGCGGCGGATGAGCCCGTCGGTCAGGAACTCCACTCCTCGAACGAGCGGTAGATCCCCTTCGAGAGATAGCGTTCGCTCGAATCCGGAAACACAGTAACGACCGTGTCGTGTGTCGCGTCGAGTTCACCGTCGGCGATCTCCTGGGCGACGTGTTTGGCGGCGACGCTTGCGGCTCCGGCGCTCGAGCCGACCAAATGACCTTCCTCACGCGCGAGTCGCTCGAGTTCGTCGTGGGCGTCGCGGTCGGAGATCGGGTAGACGGCGTCGACGAGTTCGGGATCGAACAGTTCGTTGGTTTCGACGTTGTGGGTGCCGATGCCTTCGATTTTGTACTCGCCTTCCTCGCGGTCGTCGCCGAGGAGTTCGCCGTAGACGGAGCCCTCGGGTTCGACGGCACCGACGACGGTGTCCGGGTCCTGTTCTAACGCGTAGCGGGCGATGCCCATGAGCGTGCCCGCGGTGCCACAGCCGGCGACGACGGCACCGACCTCGCCGTCGAGGGCGTCGTAGATTTCGGGGCCGGTGGTGGCGTAGTGGGCTTCGGTGTTGAGCGGGTTCGAGAACTGCTGGGGGACGACGGCGTCGTCTAATTCGTCGGCCAATTCGTGGGCGCGGGCGATCGCGCCGTCCATGCCGTCCTCGGTCGGGGTGTTGATGACTTCCGCGCCGAGGGCGGCCATGAGTTGCTGTTTTTCGACGCTGAAACGTTCGGGGACGACGAAGATAGCGTCGAGGCCGAGTTGCTGGGCGGCGGTCGCAAAGCCGATACCCGTGTTCCCGGCGGTCGGTTCGATGATCGTGCCGCCTGCGGTGACGTCGCCGCGCTCGAGCATGCGTTCGAGCATGTAGCGGCCGATTCTGTCCTTGACGCTGGCACCTGGGTTGAACGACTCGAGTTTCGCGTAGATCCGGACGCCCTGCGGGCCGTCGCGGATGCGAACGAGCGGGGTTTGCCCGATCGTCTCGAGCACCGAGTCCAACGGTCGCTCGTGGGTCGTCATCGTGCTGGCAAATGTTGCCACTGTTGTTAGGTCTTCCCTTTGTGGTCGACCAGTCGTACTGCTCGTCTGGTGCGGACTTCGCAAGCGGTGAGACGTGCGGGGACGAGGACGGACGGGCGTTACTCGGCGGTTGTTTCGCTCGGCTCGGTATCAACGGTGTCCGTGGCCGTGTCGTCGGTCGCTGTGGACTCCTCGTCGTCGAGTTCAGCTTCGTCGATTGCGGCCTCGGCGAGGATTTGCTCGCCGTCGATGCCCTGCTCCTCGGCGATGGCGAGCAGCAGTTGGCGTTGTTCGGAGAGTTGGTGGTCGATGCGCTCGACCGTGTCGTGCGTGTCGTCGACCTCTCCTTCGAGGTTCGTGATGCGCTGTTGGAGCTTTTGTACCTGCTTGTACATCGCTTCGGCGCGGTCGGAGAGGCCTTGAATCTTCTTTGCGGTGCTGCCGAGTCCCATGTGTCAGTGATGCATCGGCTGGCTAATGGGCTTTTTCCTCCGACCGGCAAACGAAACGAGGTCCCGGGAGCACGCGCTGGCAACGGCCAAGAACCATACCGTCGCCCGGTGTCGACTTTCTATCTGACCGACTACCGACGATCGGCTATCGGCCGCTGGTCACCGGCTGCCGGTCATCGGCCACCAGCCACCAGCTATCGACCGCCGGTACCGACTACCGGTTATCGGATCGCTCGCAGGTGAACGCACATGGTAACACTGACCCGACGAATACTCGTCTACTTGGCGTCGCTGCTCGCCCTGATCGCGCTGTACACGGCGACGTACCAGTGGGGAATGGCCGTTTACGAGGGCGAATCACGCACGTGGTATCAGGCGTTCGAGATCGTCGTACAGTCGATGACGACCACCGGCTACGGCCAGGACGCACCCTGGGAAAGTCTCTGGATGAACGTTCTGATGGTGCTGATCCAGGTGACCGGTATCGCGTACATCGCGGTCGCGATTCCGCAGTTCATCACGCCGTGGCTTCGACAGGTAGTCCAGCCCGCCCCACCCGCCGAGACCGATGCCGTCTCCGACCACGTCGTCATCATCGGCTACTCCGACAACTGTGAGCGACTCGTCGACGAACTCGGGGCAAACGGGACGCCCCACGTCGTTCTCGAGGGCGAAACGGAGCGCGCCCAGACGCTTCACGAGGCGGGACTGAGGGTCGTCCACCGCGACCCGTCGACGGCGGCCGGACTCGAAGCCGCCCGACTCGGGGACGCCCTCGCCGTCGTCGTCGACGCCACCGAACGAGAACTCATCAGGGCCGTCCTCGCGATCGAACGGTACGAGCCGACCGCGACCGTTCTAGTGCTCGTCGCCGCTCCTTCCGACGCCCGATACTTCCGCTACGCCGGCATCGATGAGGTCCTCTCGCCGAAACACCGGCTCGGAAAGGCGCTCGGCGACAAAGTCCGCGACGTCGTCACCCTCGACATCGAGGAGGAGGCCGACTTCGAAGCGGCGTTCGATATCGTCGAGTACCACGTCGATCCCGGGTCGGACCTCTTCGGCGAAACCGTCGCCTCCACTCGACGGCTCGAACAGACCGGTGCGACGGTCCTCGGCGCCTGGATTCGGGGTGATTTTGTGACGCTTCTTCCGGAACGCGTCCGCGTCGACGAGAACACGTCGCTGCTGGTCGCCGGCACCGAAAGCGAACTCGACGGCGTCGCCGAGCGAACCGGCACGCCGGGCAGCCACTATCAGGAGATGGGAGACCCCGTCATCGTCGTCGGGACCGGCCTCGTCGGCACCACGGCCGCCGGCACCCTCGTCCGGGCCGGTCTGGAGACGACCGTCGTCGACACCGAACCCGCAGAACGGGTCGACGTGGTCGGCGACGCCACCGAGGAGGAGACGCTGCTCGAGGCCGGTATCCGGAACGCGCGAACGCTCATCCTCGCGCTCGATAGCGACGAAAGAGCTATCTTGACGACGCTCACCGCCCGCGCACTGAACCCGAATCTCGACATCATCGTCGGCGCGAACGCGACGACCAGCGTGGCGGTCCTGCACACCGCAGGAGCGGACGACGTCCTCGCCCTCCCCAACGTCGCCGGGCGAATGATCACCCTCCGCATTTTCGAACACGAAACGATGACCCTCGGTGATCGTCTCCGCGTTGCCCGTATCAGCGCACCGGCCCTCGCCGGCGAGGAACTCTCGGCCGCGGATGTCCGACTCGAAACCGGCTGTACCGTCGTCGCGCTCGATCGGGACGGAACGTTTTTCTCCACCCCTGACGGGAGAGAACTCGAGCCGACGGACGTACTCGTCGTCTCCGGCACCGGGAGACAGATCCGCGCGTTCCGGGAGCGATACGGTGCAGAGGAGGATTGACCGCGTCGTTTGCGGTCGCCTCCGCGGCGGGGATCCTCGCGCCGTCTCGGGGTTCTCGAGACGAAAGGTCCTTAAGTACCAGTCACATACAGACAAATGGATAGGTCGGGCAGTTAGGCCCTGCTCACTACCCGCAGTATGGCCTTTAGCGGGGACCAAACACCGCGGGCGTCCGGTCAGACCGGCCGGGGCCTCGGGAGCCAACGTGGAAGCCTCGTCCGTCGGGGACAGCGGTCTACGGTGGCCGTCCGCAGGGACGTCCCATCGTGGTTAGTCGGCGACAGCCCATCAGGCGCGGAAGCGAGCAGTGGACCGCCGGACACCTGTCGCTCGACGGGTCGCGGGGTGGAGGAGGCAACCGAGATTCCCCCGGCCGGAACGCCGGGCAATCGCGGCTTCCACATTCATACTTCATCTGCCGTCACATCGATCCGGAGGCGGTGGCGCTGACGAGTGCCTGCTGTGTCTCCGGTTCGACCCGCGCAGTCCTCCAGCCGTAGCATTCGCCGAGACCACAATACGATTAGTTCCCCGGGGCGTGGCGTCCGTATGATCAGTCTCGCGCTCTCGATTCGACAGGCCGATTGCCCGTTGAGCGCGGCGAGTTCAGCGGCCGAGGTCGCGTTCGTCACGCCGCACTGGCACTACGATCACGACCGATCGCAGCTCGAGTTGCGCATCCTCGCCGACGGGAGCGACCGCGCGGCCGTCGAACGCGGCTTAGACGTGATTCGGAGCCACGACGAAACCGACTCGTTCGAACTGCTGGCAAAGCGGGACGGCACCGCCCGCGTTCACCTGACGATGGGGACGACCGACACGATGGGGACGGTCATCGCCAACGGCGGCTACCTCACCGCACCCTTCGAAAACGTCGACGGAAGCGAGCGCTGGGAGATCGGCTTCGACGACGCCGCCGCCGCGGAGCGAACGCTCACCGTCCTCGCCGACCTCGACGACGAGTACGAGATCCGCAGTCGAGAGCGGGTCGATCCGACGACCGTCCTCGAAGACGTTCGCGCCGACACCATCGGCCGAACGGTCCTCGACGGTGCCCGGCGACTTACTCCGACCGAACGCGAAACCATCCACCGCGCCGTCACCGACGGCTACTACGACGTCCCGCGCGAGGCCACGCTCGGCGACCTCGCAGCTGAACTCGGGGTCTCGGACGCCGCCGTTTCGAAGACGCTCCGTCGGGCCGAACGGAAGCTCCTCGTTTCGGCCGTCTCGGCCATCGGACCGGTCGACCAGTCCGACCACGCCGAACCGGACGGCGGGCGCTGAGCCGACCGGGGTTAACATCCTAACGAGAGCAGCCATTCTCGGGCAGTCCATACTCCTCCGCGTTCACACTGTGTACCGGAACTCCGTTTCGCTGCCGTCGATATCGACGTATCTGTTCGCACTGGCACCGCTTACCGCCGCAGCGCTCTGGGGCGGCCTCTACGGCGTGAGCAAGTGGGGCTTCGACGCCATCCCGCCGCTGACGCTCGCGTTCTTGCGCGTCCTGGTCGGTGCAGCCGCACTGTTACCCATCGTCCGCCTTCGGTATCCCCGGCGCGAGTTCACTCGCCGTGACTGCCTCGGCTTTCTCACTCTCGGGGCTGTCGTCGCCGCCTCGCTCGCAACCCAGTTTCTCGGCACCGCCTTCACGACCGCGAGCCAGGGATCGCTCATCACCGTCCTGACGCCGATCTTTACCATCCTGCTCGGCGTCGCCCTCCTCGGCGAAGAGCTCTCGCCGCGACTCGTCGCCGGTATTGTGACCGCGACCGCCGGAACCGTCATCGTCCTCTCCGGGCAGTACCACCTCACTGAACTCGCGGGGGTCGCGACGACGGGGATTCTCATGCTCTTGCTCGCGAGTGCGACCTGGGCGCTTTATACGGTGCTGGGAAAGCCGTTAATCGAACGCTATTCGGCGTTAGAAACGGCAACGTACTCCTGCGTGGCTGCCGTGCCGATGCTCGCGGTTCTCGTCCCGGTCGAGTTCACCCGAACGGGGACCTCGCTTCGCGCGATCGAGTTCACGCCTCAGGTGATCCTCGCGGTGCTCTATCTCGGGGTTCTGGGGACGGCAGCGGCGTGGTATTGCTGGTACAAGGGGTTGGAGTTCGTCGACGCGAGCGTTATCTCGGCGTTCTTTTTCATCCAGCCGATCGTCGGCGCGGTCTTCGGAGCGACGTTGCTCGGCGAGTCGCTCGGCTCGCGGTTCGTCCTTGGCGGGGTCGTGATGGCTGTCGGCGTCTATTTCGTGTCGACGGAGTCGAATCCGTAATCGCCAATCGTGTGAGTCTGGCGACTATCGGCCGCCAGCACCATCGCTTTCGATTGATCCGAACACCTACCGGTGCATGACGGCCGTATGCCCGCGTGTCTCGATAAGGTCGGCACTGACGCGATCTGCAAGCGTCCGTGCTTTCTCCTCGGTCGGGTTCCCGGCGCGGGCCGCGCGGAGGAACTTTACCTTCACGAGGTTGCGGTTCGAAAGCTGATCGTTGAGTTCGTCGACGACGGCATCGATGCCGCTTTTGCCGACCCAGACCGTGACATCGACATCGTGGGCCTGCTCTTTGAGTCGCTGGTTGTCCATACGCCACGTATCGTATCCAGGTGGTTAATCCTCTCGAAGGAGCGCCGCTCGAACACCGCTCGAACACCGCTCGAACACCGCTCGAACACCGCTCGAACACCGCTCGAACACCGCTCGAACACCGCTCGAACACCGCGAGTTCGGTAGTTCGAAAGTTCGTCACTCGGGACTCGCGTCGGCTGCCGACTCCGAATCGGCTGTCGCCGTCCCGGCTTGCCGATCGCCGTACGGATATCTGGCGTGTGCGCCGCACTCGCAGGTGATCACGACGTGGCCGTCCTGAAGCCGAACGCGGGCGTTCGCGCCCGGCCGAAGATACGCATCGCAGGCATCGCAGGTGAACCGCCGGAATTCACAGGGCAGCGTCAGACGGTTTCGTTCCGCCACACGCCGAGCCAGGCGCACGTAGTACCGCGCCCGGTCGTCCTCGCCATCGGCTGCTGCCGCTCGAGCGAGTTCGTGTAGCCGGTCGATCCGTTCTGCGGCGACGGTCATACTGCTGGTTGGACGCCACAACCTATTGGTGTTGTGTTCCGCCACTAATCCGGGCTGTACCGATGCTGATCCCTGGGAACAGCGCGGTCACACACGTCTAGTTTCAACCAACGTTCAAGAGAACATGGTTTCGAAGCGTTTTATACTGGGGGTGTTGACCCTTTGAAGTGTACGACTGATCGAACCGTCCTACTACGGAACCGAACTCGTGGCACGAAGGTCCCCCACAGTTTAACGAGATGAACCGTGATCGTTTCCCAATCCCTCCCTGCACGTTCGACGATTGGCTCTCCCGCACTCGACTCACCGGTCCGACTTGCTGGGTCCGGTCGCTCGATGAGACGTGACGTGCGAGCGCGCACAGTGTCCACAGATTCTTTACACTCGAAACCGATGTCCAACCGACTGTTAGCCGATACCCGACCGAGGTGCACCGAATCGATATGAACTCACCACCAGACGAGTCCGACGAGTCCACCGACGGGATTAGTCGGCGGGCGATGCTGGCTGCCGGCGCAACTGGCCTCGCGATCGGAGCAAGCGGCTGTATCAACCGCGTCCAGAGCGTCGTCGACCCGAACAGTTCCACTGGGATGTCCGTCTCCATTCTCACACTGCCCGGTGCGGATGGGGACAGAGAAGGAGCCCAGATCGCACGCCATCTCGAGGAGAATCTTCGCTCCGTCGGCGTCAACGCAACGATCAACACGCGATCGCGATCTGAACTCCTCGAGACGGTCCTGCTCGAGCAGGATTTCGATATCTACGTCGGGCGTCACCCGGCCGACTTCAATCCCGACTTTCTTTACGAGGCGTTACACTCGACGTACGCGTACGAAAGCGGCTGGCAGAATCCGTTTAAGTTTATGGACCCCTCCTTCGATAGCGAGGTTCGATTTACGGACCCCTCCTTCGATGGTGCCCTCGAGCGACAACGCACCGTCGAGGGAGCCGAGCGCGAGGAAGCTATCGCCGAACTCCTCTGGCGGTTCGCCCTCGAACAACCGTTCATTCCGGTCTGTATCCCGAACGAGTATCGGCTCGTCCAAACGGATCGCTTTAGCGGATGGGAAGATGGACATCTCGCAACCCGACTTGGTTATCTCGGACTCGAACCGGCGGCGGATGTCGAGCAGCTACACGCGCTGATCACCGACGCTCGACCGACGCGAAACCTCAATCCGCTCTCGGCGACGGCCCGCGAGCGAGGGACCGTTACCGACTTGCTGTACGACTCGCTTGCGACCTACGAAGAGACGGACGACGACAGCGAGAGCAACCTGAGACCGTGGCTCGCAGCCGACTGGGAGTGGAACGGCTCGACCGCGACGATCGAATTGCGCAAGGATTGTACGTTCCACAACGGCGATCCGCTGACGGCTCAGGACGTCGAGTTCACCTATCGGTTCCTCGCGGACACGACGCTCGGTCGCGCGCCGGAGGCCTCGCCGGCACCGCGCTATCGCGGCCAGGTCGCTGCGGTAGACTCGATCACCGCCGAGGACAACTACCACCTGACGATTTCGTCCTCGACCAGTCCCGAAGTTGCCGAGCGTGCGTTTACGGTACCGATTCTGCCACGGCGCATCTGGACGGAACGCGTCGATACACGTGTGACCGGCGCCGACGAGTTCTCACCGCCGCAGGGGACCTGGTCGCTCGTCACGGCCAACAATATTCCGCCGGTCGGAAGCGGCCCCTTCCAGTTCGCCGACCGGAGTAAGGGAGAGTTCTTACTCCTCGAACGCTTTGAGGACCACTTTTCCGTGGGTACAGACGACGTTCCGGAACCGACTGTCCCCGAACTTCGTCTCGAAGTCGACCCGGGGACGGCCTCCTCCATCGACCGGATCACAAGCGGCGGGGCGGACATGACGACGGCCCGCCTCGAGACGTACGCTCTCGGTGGAATCTCGGATGACGATCCAGTCGAGCGGGTCGAGGATACGTCTTGGACGTTCTACCATATCGGGTTTAACACCCTCAAAGAGCCGTTTAGCAACCCCCGCTTTCGCCGTGCCGTCGCCCGACTGGTCGACAAGGGTTGGATCACCGAAACGGTCTTCAATGGCCACGCACGACCTGTCGCCGCGCCCGTCGCCGAGAAATGGACTCCCGACAGTGACTCCGAGGTCGACTCGCTCGTCTGGGAGGACAAAGACCCCGTCACCCCGTTCCTCGGAACCGACGGCGAACTTGATGTCGAGGCCGCCAGGTCACTGTTTGCCGAAGATTACGAGTACGACAACGACGGAAACCTGCTGAGGTAACACAATGCTCACGCAGCTTCTGTTGCAGGTCGTCGTCGCTGTTTCGATCCTCCTTTCGGTCGGACTCGCGGGCGTCGTTGGTCGGGACCGCCTCTCACTGCTCCGCGAGGAGTGGAAGTCTCGCCTTCGTACCAGCGCCCCTGCAATCGCCTTGCTCCTTGCAATCTTGTTGCTCAATCGAATCATGCGACAGCAGGGACGCAGTCTCTCTCAGGAATACGGCGTCCACATGACCGAGGTGTTTTACACCATCGAGGGCGAGTTCGTCTTACACTTTCAGAAGATCGCCTCGCCCGAAGCAAACGCGTACTTCTCGATGAGCTACGTCTACGGCTACGTCTTTTTGCTCATCTTTCCAGTCATTGCGTACGCGGCACGGTCGAAGACGATCGACTTTCGGCGGCTCCTGATAGCCTACTCGCTCAACTATGCGATCGGCCTCGTCTTCTACATTCTGTTTATCGCCTATGGCCCGCGAAACGTGTTTGTCGAAGAGCTCACTCAAACAATGCTGTACGACAACAATCCGCAAGTACAGTATCTCACCACCGAGGTCAACCGGAACACGAAC
Source organism: Natrialba aegyptia DSM 13077 (assembly GCF_000337535.1). Classification (GTDB taxonomy): domain Archaea; phylum Halobacteriota; class Halobacteria; order Halobacteriales; family Natrialbaceae; genus Natrialba; species Natrialba aegyptia. The sequence continues at coordinate 31,514 of NZ_AOIP01000012.1, read as the reverse complement.
GTCTTTCCCTCGCTTCACACCTCCCTCTCAGCAACCGTCGCCACGTTCGCCTACCAAACCCGCTCGACGTATCCTCGATGGTTCCCCATCGCTGTCTGTCTCAGTATCAGCATCATGATCTCGACGATGTATCTGGGCATTCACTGGGGCATCGACGTGCTCGCCGGACTCGCACTCGCCGGCTTCTGTGTTTCCCTCTCGACCTACCTCGTCGATCGGTGGTCGCTCACAGCGATCTTCGAACAGGTCCGCGAGCGAGTTCACGAGTACCGTGATACCGTGACGACGCCATCGCAGGAGAACTCGTGAGACAGCGATCGGATACCGTTTCGTCCGTCGGCCGTTCTGAACCGCCACGGATTCCGACAGTGGAACAGGGGACAGCGCAATACTGTTATATCGTCCCCGGCGAACTGTGGCAACGGACGATATGAGTGATCCCCCACCGTCCTCCAGTCCGGACCGCCGTCGTACCCCGTCCGCAGGTCGTGATAGCGCCGGTCTCAGCCGTCGAGCAATGCTCGCCGCGTCGGTCGGCCTTTCCGCATCGACCAGTGGCTGTCTCCAACATGTCCGCAGTATCGTCAATCGAAACGAGGTCGAACAGCTCTCGCTGACGATCACGACGCTTTCCGCCGACGGGGACAGAGAGAGTATCCAGCTCGCACAGGATATCGGCGCGACGCTGGAAACTGCCGGAATCGACATCGAGATCGATATGCAGTCACGGGAGGCGTTTCGCCGCACGGTCCTGATTAACCACGACTTCGATATCTACGTCGGTCGCCACCCCGGCGATATCCGCCCGGACTTTCTCTACGAAACCCTCCACTCGAAATTCGCCGACGAATCGGGCTGGCAGAATCCGTTCGGCTTTACGAATCTCACGTTCGATACGTACCTCGATCGCCAGCAGCGCGCCGGCGGCGAGGAGCGCGAACAGGCCGTCAGCCGGACCCTCGAAGCACTCGCGCTCGAACAACCGTTCGTCCCCATTTGCGTTCCACACGAGTTCAGACTCGTTCGAACCGATCGGTTCGACGGCTGGAAGCAAGGCCATCTCGCAACCCGTATGGGGTATCTCGGACTCGATCCGCCGACGACGGAGGAGGCCGTGCTTCGAGCGGCCCATACGGATTCTCGGCCGTCGCAGAATCTCAACCCGCTCGCAGTGGAGTTTCGAAATCGTGGGCTGGTCACGGGATTGCTGTACGATTCGCTTGCGGTACCGAGATGGAGTGGGGATGGGACGGATGCTGGAGGGGGCGACGAGGAAACGGACGGTGTCGAGGAAGACGGCGATCGGACATATTCTCCGTGGCTCGGGACCGATTGGACGTGGAACGAGAACGAGAACGAGACCGAGGCCGAGAACGAAGAAGGGGACGAACGTACCGGAAACGGTAGTGGCATCGATACCGATACTGATACTGATACTGATATCGAACTCAATCCCGATACCCAACTCGAGCCCACTGGCACGCTGACCGTCACGCTCCGAGAGGACTGCCAGTTCCACGACGGCCACGAACTCACCGCCGACGATGTCGCCTTTACTATCGACTTTCTGTCCGATACGACACGGGACGACAGCGAGTTCCCCGCGCCGTCGCCACGCTACCGCGGTCACGTCGATCCGATCGCGGACGTAACCAAGCAGGGCGAATACGAACTCGAGTTCACCTGTACGGCGAGCGAACCGGTCGCCAAACGCGTCCTCGAGATTCCGATCTTGCCCGCGCACATCTGGACCGAGCGGACCGAGACGGCGAGTATCCCTGCGATCACCGTCGCAGACGGAACGACGGAAGCTCTCATCACCGAGAATCTGCCGCCGGTCGGAAGCGGCCCCTTCCAGTTCGAAAACCGGACCCAGCGCGAGTTCGTCACACTAGAGCGCTACGACGAGCACTTTACGCGACGCGAGTCCGTCGCGCTCCCCGAGCCCAGCGCCGAGACGCTCCGAATACGGATCGATCCGCGGAGTACGTCCGCGATCGAACTCGTCGAGAGCGACGAGGCGGACGTGACGAGTCTCGCCCTCGAATCCTACGTCGTCGACGACGTGCTCGCAGCCGAAAGCGAACGCGAGCAAACCAGCGACTCGGATCCGATCGAAGTGATCGAGTCGTCCACGGGATCGTTCTACCACCTCGGTTTCAACGCGCGGACCGCGCCGTTTTCCAATCCGCGGTTCAGACGGGTGATCGCCCGGTTGATCGACAAAGAACAGTTAGTCTCGGACGTCTTCTACGGTCACGCACGGCCGATCGCGGCACCCGTCACCCGAGAGTGGACACCCGACTCGTTGGCGTGGACGGGAACCGATCCCGAGACGCCGTTCCTCGGGACTGACGGTGAACTCGATGTCGAGGCGGCACGAGCGGCGTTCGAGGAGGCGGGCTTTCGATACGACGACGAGGGGCGGCTTCGGGTGAGATACTGATGCTCACGCAGGTTCTCGTCCAGTTGGTCGTCGTCGTCACGCTCATGATCGCCGTCTCCGTGGCACTCTTCGTCGGCCGCCGCCGACTGCAAGTGACGCGCACGGAGTGGCGCACCCGGCTTCGCGCTACGGCACCCGCGCTGGCCGTCCTCACCGTCGCCTTGCTGTTCAACAGTATCGCCAGACAGCTCGTTCCCGACCTCTCGTGGATGATCGGCTGGAACCTCACCTGGGCCATCTACGACATCGAGGGCCAGTTCATCCTCTGGCTACAGTCCTTCGAGACGCCGGCCGTGACGGCCTACTTCTCCTTTATCTACATCTACGGCTACGTCTTCGCGCTCACCTTTCCGGTCGTCGCCTACTTCGCCCTCGCTGATACGCGCCCGCTTCGCGAACTGTTGGCCGCCTACACGCTCAACTACACCCTCGGACTCGTCCTCTACGTCTTCGTCATCGCCTTCGGACCGCGGAACATGATGCCTGAACTCGTCGAGGCGCTGCTGTACGATACGTATCCGCAGTACCAACACCTCACGCGACAGGTCAACCGAAACACGAACGTCTTCCCCTCGTTGCACGCCTCCCTCGCGACGACCGTCACGCTCCTCGCCTACCGAACTCGAGACCAGTATCCGACGTGGTTTTACGTCACTCTCGGATTGGGAACCTCGATAGCGCTCTCGACGATGTATCTGGGCATCCACTGGGCGATCGACGTGCTCGCGGGCCTCGGACTCGCCTACATCAGCGTCAGTCTCGCCCGCGTACTCGTCGACCGCTGGTCCGTCTCCGCCTGGATCGCCTCGATTCGGGGTCGGGACGCGGACGACGATCGCGAGATGGATTCGAGTTCGGATCACACCTGATCGGTGTCGTCGCTGACGGTCGAGGGTACGCCGATGTCGGGTTAGCATTCGGCATTTCTGTGAGGTGTGAGGTGTGGGGTGTGAGGTGTGAGGAAACGGGCTGTCGTAGGAGGAACACACACTGACTGTGAAAAGTGGGCTCGAGTGTGAGTCTCGAGGGAGTCGCGTACCGAACCGTGGCTTCCGGCAACCGTGAGCGATCAGCTATCAGTTATCTTCGAGCGCGTCCGCGATCCGCTTGAGCGCGCGCGTCTGGTCGCGCATTTCGTCGCGGAGTTGGCGCACCTCGCGGACGAGTTCTTCGTTGCCGACTTCGTCGCTGCCGCCGGGGCCGCCGCCCATGCCGCCGGGACCGCCGGGGCCGCCTCCCATCATGCCGCCCATCATCTGTGCGAACGGGTTCCCGCCGCCGCCCATGCCGCCGGGTCCGCCGCCACCGCCGAACGGACTCTCCGGGGGCTCGCCCTCGCCTTCGCCCTCTTCGGCGCGCTTTTCGCGGATTTCCTCGACTCGTTCGCGGAAGGACTTTTCTTCGCCGTCGTTTGCGTCGGCGTCACCGTTGTCGTCGACAGCGGTATCGGGTTCGTTTTCGTCCGTCATACCCTCAGATTCTGGACCGCCGGGGAAAAGGATTGTTATGTTTTCGGGGCTGCTGACGTGTTTCGTGGCTGCGAGGGCGAGGACGAGAGCGAAGGAAACCAGACTGTACGCCGGAACCGAACGCAGGCGTCGCGAGGAAACCGAACGACTATCTCGGTGCCGCCACAGACTACCGTATGGCTGGTCGCATCCACGCGATTCATATCGCGCCCGAACAGGGCGCGCCGATGGAACGAGTCGACCGTGTTATGGCCGTCGCCGACCGCGGACTCGAGGGCGACCGCTACTACCGCGCCGAGGGCACGTTCGACGCCCGCGAGGGCAGCGACCTCACGCTCATCGAACGCGAAACGCTCGCAGCCGTCGAACGCGAGTACGACATCGAACTCGAACCCGGCGTTCACCGGCGGAACGTGACGACGACAGGAGTGCCGTTGAATCACCTGGTCGGCAGCCGATTCCGTGTCGGCGATGCCATCTGTGAAGGGACTGAACTCTGTGAGCCGTGTTCGTACCTCGAGCGCCACCTCGACGAAGCGGGAATCCGCGAGGCGTTGGTCCACCGTGGCGGCCTCCGGGCGCGGATTCTGGAGGGTGAATCGATCGCCGAAACCGACCGGATCGAGTACTCACTTCGCGAATCCGTGGCGGAATATGACGAATAGCCACGTTCGAGTTAGATATCCGAACATAGTCGGGACAGATCGGAACACCTTCCGGAACCAGTACAGTTTTCCCCGGCTACTCCTGAACACCCAATACGTCATATAGGGGATCGATCATGAACGAGCCAGGGACACAATCGCTGCTAGATCAGGACACACTCGACCGGCGAGTGCGGGCCGGAAAGACGCCACAATGGGTCGCCGATCACTGGGAGACGTTTCAGTCCGGGCTGCTCGGCGAGCGAAACGATTCGCCGTTCCCCTGTTTCTTCGGCGCCGAATCCGTCAGCAACGGGGAACCGCTGTACACGACGGTACCGTCGATGAGCGACGCCGACGCGCTGTTGACGCTTCGCGATCGCATCCTCGAATACCTCGACGTGTATCGGGATCACGCCGACCGCGCCTCGCTCGTCACCTTCTTCAAACCGCCCGCGGACCCGCTCTCGGAGCGAGCGTACCACGACGCGCTCTGGCACATCCTCCAGACGCTTCACCTCCACGACCCCCACCCCTGGCCCGAAGACATCCCCACGGACCCCGACGACCAGTACTGGGAGTTCTGTCTCGGCGGCGAACCGATGTTTCCGACCTGCCGAGCCCCGTTCTACGACACGCGCAAGAGCCGCTACTGTCCGGTCGGGCTCGAAATCACGTTCCAGCCGCGCGCACTCTTCGAGGGGCTGAACGTGACCGCCGACGACGAGGCCGGACAGCGTGCGCGCGACATCATCCAAAATCGGCTCGAAGACTACGACGGCGTTTGCCCGCACGCCGACCTCGGCGACTGGGGCGTCGACGGCGACCGGGAGTGGCCCCAGTACATGCTCTCCGCCGACGACGAACAGGCACCCTCGGAGTGTCCGATGACGGTGACCCGAGACCATCCCAAGCCGGCTGCGAGACTACCATGACAGAGGATCCCGATTCCGCTATCCCCGACGACGCCGCGTTGCTCCTGATCGACTTCCAACGGGGGTTCGACGACCCGTCGTGGGGCTCGCGGAACAATCCCGACGCCGAGAACCGCGCCGCCGACCTGCTCGCACACTGGCGCGAGACCGACCGACCCGTCGTCCACGTCCGCCACGACTCGACCGAAGCGGCGTCACCGCTTCGCAGCGACCAGCCGGGGTTCGCGTTCAAACCCGAGACGGAACCGCGCGCGGACGAGCGGACGTTCGTCAAATCGGTCAACGGCGCGTTCGTCGACACCGAACTCGAAGCGTGGTTACGCGACCGCGAACTCGAGACGCTCGTCGTCGCCGGATTGACCACGGACCACTGCGTCTCGACGACGACGCGGATGGCCGAGAACCGCGGGTTCGACGTGCGTCTCGTCGCCGATGCGACCGCCACCTTCGGACGGACGTTCGACGCGGAAACGTTCGACGCGGAGACGATTCACCGAACCGCTCTGGCCCAGCTCGAGGGCGAGTTCGCAACAGTCGTTCGAACGGCGTCGATCGTGTCCGAGTGAGTCGGTGAGCTGGCGTTTCGGAATCGACACCGTTTCGCGTTGCGGACCAGTTCTCCACTGATCGGCTATCGTCGGCGGGCGGTCCGTCTCCGTCGTCCGGAAAGAGCGCCGCGGGACGGGTCCGCACCCACGAGCAACCGCCATCAACGGGTCACGAGCGCTCGTCCCACTCTTCGCGGAGCAGTCCGTACTGGATCATATCGCGGTGCTCCCCGTCGACGAACATGTATTTGCGACGGCGACCTTCCTCGGCGAACCCGAGCGACTCTAGCAGGCCGCGGGAGGCGTCGTTGAAATCGTAGGCCTCCGCGCCCACCGCAGGGGTATCGTACGCCCGGAAGACGTACTCGATGGCGAGCGAAACGGCCTCTTTGCCGTAGCCCTCGCCGTGAACCGACGGCACGAGCCAGTAGCCGAGTTCGGGACGTTTGTAGTTCATATCCGCCACGGTCACCTGGCCGATCCGCGTCACGTCGTCAGTGCTCGGCGATCCGGGGGGAACACCGTCTTCGAGCGTGACGAGAAGTCGGTCCGTCCCCGACTCAGCGATATCGAACGCTTCCTGACTTCTGATCGGGTTCCCGAGCGGATACCGAAGGTCGGGGTTGGCGCTTGCCCGCTGTAAAAACGGTATATCTTCACTTTCGACGATCCGAAGGGCGACCCGCTCGCCGCTCGTGACTCGCGCACCTGGCATGACTGCAGCCAGGCGGAGACGCCGCATCAGTTTTGTGCGAAAACGGCGGAATCGGTTCGGGATTCGCTACTGCGATCGGCGGCCGCCGCCTCACCCGAAGGAGCCGAGCGACGACTGCAGATTCCGCTCTGACTCACCCTCGGTGAACTCGTAGCCGACGAGATCCCGCATGTCCACGGCGTAGGTCGTCCCGCCGTTTTCGAGGACGAGCAGCCGCCCCTTCACGCCGACGACCGTTCCCCTCGCCATCGTCTCCTGAACCGGGCGAGCGTCGAGTTCACCGTCGGCTGCCAGTTCGTAGTCGAACGCGAACCGATCGATGACGTCGAACGGCTCGAGAACGGCCTCCCAGGCGTTCTTGTCGACCTCGGCTGCGAGTGCGTCGACCTTCGGGTCGGTTCGCACGCGGTCGACGAGTCGAGTCGCGATCTTCGCCTCGATCTCGCGGGCGATCTTTCCGTTGGGGACGGTGTGGACGTGGGCCGCGCGGTCGGCCCCCTGCTCGCGGAGGCGGGTTTCGAGTCGCCAGTGGCGGGTGACCCCGACCTTGAACGTGTCGGGGGCGAACGCGGCGATGTAGACGGCGTGCTCCTCGTAACAGTCCATTTCGTCCTTCAGACAGGTGCCCGTACAGCGGGCACAGACCCAGGTGCTCGTGTGGAACTCGCAGTAGGGTGCTGACGGGCGGTCGCAGGCGATGTGCTGGCCGTCGTCGATGGTGCCGGCGCAGTGGCGCTTGCCGAGCGCGTAGGTGAGTTCGTCCCCGGGCTCGAGTTCGCGGCGCTCGACGGCGTCGCCGTTGGCGAGCAGGAGCGCGGAGCCCCGGGCGCTGGGTTCGTAGCCGACCAGTTGCACGCGTGCGCGTTCGCAGCGCGAACGGATAGGCGTAGCGTTCCGGGCGAATCAGTCGTCGAGTAGTTGTTTCGAACCGAGGTGGTTGTGGTGGTTGTGGTTTGGTAGCACACCAGAAGGAGAGGGCTGATTTTGTCACAATTAGGATTCTAGCGAATTGGAACCCGTTTAATCTCCTCAGAATCGTCTCCGCTGACATCAGTATTCGGACGATTCTCTCGGGAGCACTACCGAGCACTTCGGTCTGCTTCTCGGCGAAGTGAACGTCCCAATACACCTCATATCTAACATGTTTATATTTATATAAAATATATAAGTTATTGAGCGAGTTCGGTGCCGGATTTACTGCGACATGAGAGACACGCACGCAGCCACGGAGGACGCGGCGGCAGATGATCGACGGACGTTTCTGCGGGCGATCGGCGCGGCCGCGACGGTTCCCGCCCTCGTGGGGACCGCGGTCGGAGACGCGAGTTCGGAATCGAACGCGCCGGAGCCGATTCGCTCCAGCGACGAAATCGTGCCGATCACGCACGGGGTCGCCGTCGGTGACGTGACGGCGACGACGGCGGTCGTCTGGGCCCGCGCCGAGCGCGAGGCGACGATCCACGTCGCGTACGCGCCGATCGAGTCGGCCGACAACGCCGGCTACGAGCGAGTCAGCGTCGACGGGGAGACCGACTACACCGGTCACGTCCGCCTGACTGAACTCGCGTCCGGCACGGAGTACCGGTACTTCGTCTGGGCGATGCCCGCCACAGCCGGGCCGATGTCGAAACGGCCGCTCGACGTCGACGAACTGACGGCCGACGCGATGCCCGATGCGATCGAACACGGAACGTTCCTCACGGCACCGTCGGCGACCGAAGAACGATCCGTCACCTTCGCCTGGAGCGGCGACACGTGGGGCTACGGCGACGACCCGATCGAACCGCCGTTCCCCGGCCTGCGATCCATCGCGGAACGCGAGCCGGACTTCTTCCTCTATCACGGGGACACCATCTACGCCGACGCGCAGACGCCGGCCGGAAAGATTACGGAGAACACGCCGCTCGACGAGGCGCTCGAGATCTACCGGGACAAGTACAAGGAGATGCGAGACCCGCCGGCGAGCGTCGCCGAGCGGACGAACCTCCGCGAACTCTTGGAGTCCACGTCGGTCTACACCGTCTGGGACGACCACGAGGTCATCAACAACTTCGCCGGGCCGATCGAACCGCTGATGCCCGAGGGGCGGCGCGCGTTCCGCGAGTACTGGCCGCTCGACCGGGACGAGGACGCCGCACCCGGCGACTCCAACCGGTTCTACGACTCGTTCCGCTGGGGGAAACACGTCGAACTGTTCCTCATCGACACCCGCCAGTACCGCGACCCAAACGTCGAACTCGACTCGAAGACGTTGCTCGGACGCGAGCAACGCGAGTGGCTGAAGGACGCGCTCGCCGACTCCGATGCGACCTGGAAGGTACTCGCCTCGCCGGCCCCGCTCGGGTACCCGTCGGACTCGTGGGCCACGCCGGCGGATCGAACCGGCTACGAGGCGGAACTCCTCGAACTCGTCGAGTACGTCCAGACGGAGGAAATCGCGAATCTGGTCGTCGTCGCCGGCGACGTTCACAAGTCCGTCGTCGGCGCGTTCGATCCGGACGACGACGGCGAGTTCGAGTTCGTCGAGGCGGTCGCCGGGCCGCTCGGCGCGCCAAGCGGTCCCGCGGACGAACAGTACGCGCCGTTGAACCCGACGACGTTCTTCGCCAAGGGCGAGTACGCGAATTTCGGGACCGTCGAAGTGGCCGAATCCGGAGAGGCGATCACGATCGGCATCTACGACGAGTTCGGCGACGAGCAGTTCACGACGGAGGTGCAGGCGACCGATATCGATCCCGGGTTGACGCCGACAGACAGCATCGAGAGTTCGTTCGACGAGGGGACCGACGGCTGGCTCGTCTCGCAGAACGGCGGCAGCGACCAGCCGGAATACTACGAAACGGGCGGCAATCCGGGCGGCCACATCGGCGACGAGGAGAATCAGGGCGGTATCGCCTGGTACTACCAGGCGCCGTTCTCGTACCTCGGCGACCGCGAGTCCTTCTACGGCGGGACGCTCTCGTTCGACCTGCGACAGGAACAGCCCGATCAGCAGTTCGACGCCGAACCGATCGAGGGCGGGGACGTGCTGCTCGCCGGCGACGGCACGCAACTCGTCTACGAGTTCCGCGACCCCGAACAGGTACCGGGCGAGGAGTGGACCTCGTTCGAGGTTCCGCTGACTGCGTCCGTGCCCTGGATCGACCTGACGAGCCAGGAGCCCCTGGCGACCGAAGAGCGGTTCCGCAACGTGCTCGCCGATCTGACCGTGCTCCGCATCCGCGGGGAGTATCGCTCGGGAGACGACGCGAGCTACCTCGATAACGTGGTCCTCTCGAAGTGACGCCGCACTAAGCAGCGGTCCCGCCCGCCCGTCGAGCACCGACGCCGGACGGACAACACCTATCACCAATGGTGACCAAGTGGGCCCAATGACACCATCGCTCACCGGCTCGCTCGAGGCGGCGACTCCCGACGCGGACGCCGGCGTCGAACTCACGTTTACCGTTCGGAACGAAGGCACAGATACGGTCACACTCCAGTTCACCGACGCCTGTAAGGCGGATTTCGCCGTCGCGGACGAGGAGACGGGCCGGGAGGTCTGGCGCTTTACCGACGGGCGCATGTTCGCCCAGCTGCTCAGCGCGGACGAACTCGAGCCGGGCGAGGCGACGACCTACGAGGCCGAATGGGAGACTCCAAAATCGGGCGAGTTCACCGCGGTGGCCGAGTTGCGAGCGCGGGAGACGACGTGTGAGGCGCGGACGGCGCTGAGCGTGTGACGCCATCGCGCCGCGCTGCCGGTCGGCTGTGGCGACGGCTGTCGCGAACAGCGAAGTCGATAAACCGTCCCTCTCCTAAGGGTTCGACATGCAAGCGCTGGTCATCGCGGCGCACGGATCGCACCTGAATCCGGATGCCTCGAACCCGACGTACGCCCACGCGGATACCGTCCGCGAGACGGGCGCGTTCGACGAGGTCCGCGAGGCGTTCTGGAAGGAGGAACCGCACTTTCGCGAGGTGATCCGCACGCTCGAATCCGAGGAGGTGTTCGTCGTCCCGCTGTTCATCAGCGAGGGGTACTTCACCGAGCGGATTATCCCCCGCGAACTCCGTCTCGACGAGTTCGAGCCCGAGCAGTGGGAGTCCGACGGGACGAGCGCCTCGCAGGTGACGCTCGAAGCCGAGGACGTCGGGAAGACCGTCCACTACTGCGGGCCGGTCGGTACCCACGATGCGATGACGGACGTGATCGTCCAGCGCGCCGAGAGCGTCACCGGCGACCCATCGGTGGGCGAGGGAGTCGGCCTCGCGGTCGTCGGCCACGGCACCGAGCGCAACGAGAACTCGGCCAAGGCCGTCGAGTACCACGCCGACCGCATCCGCGAGCGCGGGCGCTTCGACGAGGTCGAGGCGCTGTTCATGGACGAGGAGCCTGAAGTCGATGACGTGACCGACTTCTTTGCAACCGAGGATATCGTCGTCGTCCCGCTGTTCGTCGCCGACGGCTACCACACCCAGGAGGACATCCCCGAGGACATGGGCCTCACCGAGGATTACCGCCTCGGCTGGAACGTCCCCGCCGAGGTCGACGGCCACCGCATCTGGTATGCCGGTGCCGTCGGCACCGAGGGACTGATGGCGGACGTGATCCTCGAGCGCGCGGCCGACGCCGGGGCCGAACTCGGCGACGCGATCGAGCGCGTTCGCCAGATCACGAGTTCGGCGACCGAATCGGAATCGGACCCCGAACGAACCTCGCAGGCGGGTGACTGACGATGGTCGCGACGGGACACGTCGAGGAGTTGGTACGGCGCGTCACCGGCGACGGGGACGACAACGATATCGAATTCGACGGACTGCGGATTACGCGCGACGAGTCGGCCGATGACGAGTTCACGTTCACCCTCGCGATCGACGGGGAGCGCGTCGAACGAACTGGACTGGACGCGGACGGCCTTCGGGCGGTTCTGGCGGGTGAGGCGGGCGAGGGAGACGAGACCGTCGACGCGTACGTCACGAACTGGCACTACTGGCAGGAGACGGTCGGCGGCGAGGGAACGGCCCGGCGGGCGTTCCTGCGGTGGTGTGAGGACGCGCCGCTTGCCGACGACGACGGAGCCGCCGTTCCGGCTCGCTACGCGGACTTACGCGACGGTATCGACCGCGAATGGGGGCAACTCCGTATCACCGCCCGCTTCGTCGACGGCGACGGACTCGACGGCGAGCGCGCCTACGACCTCTGGCACGTCGACGACGCCGACGCGGACCTCGACGACCTCGAAACCTATGACGAACCGCGTGCGGCCCGCGAGATCGCGACGTACGACGAGGACGGTCGCTACCGGCCGCTCAAGACCGCGCCGACGCTCGACACCGGCTGGGCGTTCACCGGCCTCTCCGGAACCGAACTCGTCGACGCCGTCGGCTTCTTCTACCCGGCGACGATCGCCAACTGGCACCGCGAGCGGGAGGGCACTCTCGATGTCGATCACTGGAGTGAGACCGCGTCCCGCCAAAGCGGCATCTACGAGGTCGTCTCCGAACTCCCGCGCGAGGCCGTCGACTGGCTGGCGGAGGCCTGCTGCGTCGATTCCCAGTGTCTGCGCCGGCGCGAGTGGGAGTACGAGGAGGGCGACGACCTCGACCCCGACGGCGGCGACGGCCCCTTCCCGTGTCGGGAACCCTGTTCGCTCGTCATCGCCGCCGCGCGCAAGTGGGCGATCGCGGAGTCCGAAACGGAGCGCACGTACGAACTCGAGTTAACCCCGAGCGAGCGCAACCAGCTCGAAGAACTGATCGACGCGGTCGCAGACGATCGAACGGACGAGATCCGCGAAGCCGACGTCAACGACGGCGCGAATCGCTACCGCGCCCGGTATCTCCGAGCGAAGCGATTCGCCGACGGCGAACTCGAGATGCGAGAACAGTAGACCGATCCGCGTGATCGGCACGGACTACGTCACGAGCAAGAACAGCGCGACGATAACGCCGACGACAACGACGCCGACGCCGAATGTCGCCACCGGACCGCCGATACTCGCCGCCGTCGTCGTGGCGAGAATCAGCGCGAGTGCCCCGAGTGCGAGCACGGCGAACGTGGCCGGTTCGAGCCCGAGTTCGGTTCGGAGACGCGCAATCGATGAGCGGTCCGCGGTCGTGCTTGCGTTTGCGTCACCGGCGTCGGCTCGCGGTGAACTCGAAAGCGACTCGTCGATGTCGACATCCGGTGGAGTCGGTGAAATCGTAACGGTAATCGAGACTGATTCGGACCCGTAGCCGGTCAGGATCTCCAGGTTACCACGGATCGGCTCCTGAAGCGAGTCGGCGCTAACGCTGATGGGGATAGGGGTTACGCTGTCCGCCTCGATGTAGTAGTTCGGGCTATCGAGCGTAGCGACGCGGGCGAGCGTATCGTCGAGTCGGCAGTGGACGTGTGCCGGTGCCGCGTGGCCGTGCAGTTCGAGGACGAACGAGTCGTTCGTCTCGAGAGCCGTCGTTTCGGCGGTGAGCGTGTCGGGTTGGTTGCGGTTGACGTGAACGTGGACGGGTGTCGGTACGGAACTCGACGGGGATGAGGGAGATGATTGTGGACGCGAGGAGTCGGCGGGCTGTGTCCGATCGGTATCACTACGGGCTGACGATGCAGCTGTCGGCGACTCGGACTCGCGGGCGGAAGTGGGGTCGGAACCAGTCACGAGACGATACAGGTAGTGGTATCGGGCCAGTCTCAAGTAGTTACCGTCGATCGACTCGACTGTCTCAGGCCGGGGATTCCTCGCGCATGTCCGGCGGGAGCAGGTTCGGAATCCCGTCGTCGATGGGATAGTGCTCGCCGCAATCGGTACAGACGAGTTCACCGGAAACGACTTCGGCAGCGTCAGTATCGCCGTCAGTGTCCGCGTACGTCGCGTTTTCGAGCTCCAGTTCGTGCTTGTCGAGCGGACAGCGGAGGATATCAAGCAACGACTCTTTCATACTTCGTAGGCGTATCGCATACAGCAAAAGGCTTCGGGAACGGACGCACCGAAATGGGCAACCAGTGAACATATATACGACACTGTGTATCTCATTCCCAATGAGACAACGAGTTGCACGGAGCCGAACACTATCCAGCGAGGTGATCGTGGTCGATGGGGGCCGCTCATCTCGGAGATAGTGTTGCCCAGCTGGGCCGCCTCGCGACCGATCTCGAGGCCTGTGAGTCGGTCGCGGAAGTCTATACGCGCGCCATCAGCGGCGTCGATCGCATTATCGAGTTCGATGCCGCGAGCATCTGTACCGTCGAGGACGGCGCGTTCGAACCACAGGCGGCAAACACTGCGGGATTGATCCCGGCCGAACCGCTCGCGGCCGACGCGGGTATCGCGGGGAAGACATACCGCGAGGACAGGACGTACGTCGTCGACGATCTGACGACGGCTCCGGACGCCGCACCCACGAGCGACGCGTTTCGATCGGTGCTGTCGATCCCGCTCGAGTTCGGTGGCGTCGTCCAGTTTCACGCCACGGAGCCGGCCGCGTTCTCGGAGGCCGATCGCCACCTCGGCGAACTCTTCGTCGCGACGGTCACGAACGCTCGCAACCGGGTCACCTACCAGAGCGCGCTCGAGACCGAACGGGATCAGTTCGCGGCGCTGTTCGAGAACGTTCCCGACGCCGCCTTGCAGTATCGAATCGAAGACGGCACGCAACTGGTCGATGCTATCAACTCTGCGTTCATCCGCGTCTTCGGGTACGACGCCGCAGACGCCGTCGGCGAACCGCTTACGGAACTCCTCCTCCCGGCACGGATGACGGCGACTGAGGGGGCTGACACGACGGAAGGGACAGGGCCGGGAACAGGAACGGAAACGGAACCGAAACCGGAATCGGCCGATACCGCCGGTGTGCCTGGGCAGGAACGGACACGGGCACAGACACAGATACAAACGCAAACGCAAACACAGTCACACCCGACACACCTCGTCGAAACCGAACTCACCGAACGCGCCGACGTCGAGGTCGTCCGCGAAACCGCCGACGGGCCACGACCGTTCTTGCTTCGAAACATCCCCGTCGCAACCACCGACGGCACGACCCGCGGCTATCTGATCTACACCGACCTCACCGAACTCAAACTGCGCGAGCGCGAACTCCAGCGCAAGAACGAACGCCTCGACCAGTTCGCGAGTATCGTCAGCCACGACCTCCGAAACCCGCTCGGCGTCGCCGACGGCTATCTCGAACTCGCACTCCAGAAAGCCCGGGAGAGCCAAACGGACGAGGCCGCGGCCGCTCCAACGGCAACGGCTGAACTCGAGGAAATTCAGCGTGCACACGACCGCATGAAGCGGCTGATCGAGGACGTGCTGACGATGGCCCGCGGCAAGCGCGTCGAGGACCCACCGCCAGTCGATATCGACACGATCGCCACAACCGCTTGGAACAACGTCGACACCGACACGGCCTCGCTCGAGGCCACGAGCGACACCCAACTCGCAGCCGACCGCGGCCGCCTCCTCCAACTATTCGAGAACCTCTTTCGGAACGCGATCGAACACGCCGGCCCAGCGGTCAGCGTGCGCGTCGACTCCCTCCCGAACGGCTTCGCCGTCGAGGACGACGGCCCCGGCATTCCGCCGGGCGAACGCGACTCGGTCCTCGAACCCGGCCAGTCGAGTACGGCCGACAACACCGGCCTCGGCCTCGCGATCGTCGCACAGATCGCCGCGGAACACGGCTGGACTCTCGACCTCTCGTCGGCAGCGAATACTGCCGATACCGCGACGCCCGGCGCACGATTCGAGTTCAGCGAAGCGTCCAGTCCGCTCGAACGGCCGAGCGAACTCGACCGCGAACGGGGTTCCGGAGCGGCGTTTGGAAGCGAGTCGACTGCCGGTTTGGTTGATGGATTGGAAACGCGCTCTCGATTCGAACCCGAATCTGACTCTGATTCTGACTCTGGTTCTGATTCTGAGGCGGACCCTGAACCCGACTCCACGACCGAGCCGGAGCCGGACAGTGGTAGTCCTGCCCACCGATTGAAACCGACCGGCGAGGCCAGTGACGGGGACGGTAAGGGGGACAACGGCGGAGGCGGAGACGGAGACAGTGACGGAGACGAAACCGAGGACGAGCACACGAACGCGACTGGTGAGGACACACGATGAGTCACTCCACAGATACCGATCCCGTGACCGTTTCGATACGCGGGACAACGCTTCGAGCCAGTGATATCGCTGGAAACACCGTTTCGTTCGGTCTCGTCGGCTGGGATCGACTGGACGATCCCCACGCGTTCGACGAACCGATCGACGCCACGGCCGTCGGTCGCGTCTCCGAACTCCGATACGACCTGTTGAATATGGTCGATATCACGCGCCTGGACGAGGCCGGCGACCGACGCGGCACCGGCGGTGACGGCAACGGCGACGCAGCCGCCGATCACAGCCCCGACTCGGCGTTCGAATCGGTTACGAAGCGGGACGACTCGTCGTTTCAGAACTCGCGGCTCTCCGTCGAGGCCGGAGACGAGGAGTTGACGCTCTCGGACGGTTCCTACGTCTGCCGGTTCGAATCGAACATCTTCGTCCGGCTCCGGTTCGATGGCCCGGCGACGCTTCGAAACCGCTCGCGCGGCCCGCTGACGATTTCGTTTCCCCACCCGACGCGAGTGACCGTGGGCTTCAAGTCACCCGTCGATTACCCGCGCGACGAGGTGACGGTCGCTCCGACGCCCGACGGCGTCGCCACCGCACTCTCGCACCTCTCCGCCTCGATCGAGACGACGACCGTCGACCGCGTCCACCGCAACTATCGGGGCTACCCGCCGCTGCTCTCGGTTGACGCCGATGCTGACGAAACCCGCGTTCCCGACGCGGTTCGCGACGCGACGCCCGAGACCGATCTCGAACTCGTCGTACCGAACGAGCTATCAGCACTCTTTACGGTGGCACCGCTTGCGTACTATCTCAGTGCGCGCGTCCGAACACCGGCCCGTACCGACCGAACCGCGACAGACGCACCTGTTCTTCGGTCTCCACAACACGGACTGCTCCACGAGTTCAGTGCCGGTCCCGCGTTCCCAACGGACGTTCGAGCGCTCCTGCGGCGGACGTTTTTCCTCGACCTGCTGGCGTCGTGGGTCGAGCCAACTGAACTAACGGTGGTCGAATCCGAGCAGCTTCGAAGCGCCGGAATCGAATTGACGGACTGTCCGGGGAAGCCGATCGCCGAGCGCGTCCGGACGTATCTGTCCTTTTCCGACGGGACGATCGAGGAGATCCTACCGCGATGGCCCTATCGGATGACCGTCGACCCGACGATCGAGCACGTCAGCGCGCTCCCGCATCTGCTCTATGACCTCGCTGCGATCGAGCCGCCATCGGCACGGGCACGGGCACGGGAGCGGAAACGGGAACGGGAACGGAATCGTGAGCGGGCTGCCGAGACGGCAACCAGTGTGGACGAACTGGCTGTGAGGCGACGAATACACGGCGTGCTCGGATCGCGTTCGGCCCTGAAGACGGAGACGGGGACGGGCAGCGAGACGGAGACGGGGACGGAAGCGGACGCGACCAGGGCGTCGACGGAAACGAACGCGGACGCCACCGAGGCCCGCCAACAGACCCGTTCCACCCCCGCTACTTCCGCCCGGCGGACGACCTTTACAGCCACCCTCACAGCCTACGAGAACCGGCTCTCCGATCTCGAACACCAATCGGACGACCGCACCGTCGTCATCGTTTTCGCAACCGACCGCGTTTCAGAATCGACACGAACCGCCGTCGTCGACACCTACACCCGCCGATCGGACGCCGTCTCGCCCCGCGTCGAACGCGTCGACGAACCGACGCGCGCTGAACTCGATGCCGTGTTCGAGACCGGAGCCGATTTCCTGCACTACATCGGCGAGTGCGACGAAACGGGGCGCGGACTGGCGTGTACCGACGGCGCGCTGCAGCCGGCCGATCTCTCCGGAAACGAGGTCGGGCTGTTCCAACTCGATGCGACGAACGCCACGACGGTCGCGACTGAACTCGTCGAGACGGGAAGCATCGCCGGTGTGGCGGGCTACAGCACGCCGGAAGCGCCGACCGAGGACAGCGGTGACGAGGAGGCTGCAATCTCGACGACGATCGGCGAACTGCTCCTGTACGGCCAGAGCCTCGCGACGGCACACACCTGTGCGACCGTCAGTTCCGGTGATGACGGTGGTGGCGGCGGTGCCGGTGGTGACGGCGGGATCGTCGTCGGAGATGGAACGCACCGGTTCGTCGCGAAGTGGCGTCCCTCGGAAATTCAATCCCTGCACACGTCTGATGACGGCACTATTAAAGGAGTCTCCGTCCCGTTCCCGGTTGATCCGGTCGGCGCCCACTGGCGAGGAAACCGGCCGGAACGAAAGCGCTTGATTCCGGCGACGATCACACACGAAATCGAACCGGACGGTCTCAACGAGTACATCTCGAACACGATCCGTCCGATATACTACGACGGACAGTTCTACTGGCCGGAAGAACAAAAACAGTTGCTGTACCCGATCTCGTAGCCGTCGCTGTCACGGGAGCGGCTGTGACCGGAGGTAGATCGGAGACGGATTGAAGACCGTCGAGTCGCTACTCGTCGGGCGTCTCGACGATGACGGTTTCCTCCCGACCCGGCCCGACGCCGACCGCGTAGATCGGCGTCTCGAGTTCATCGCTGACGTACTCGAGGTAGGTGCGGGCGTTCTCCGGAATCGCGTCGTAGCCCTCCTCGGCCACGGCGGCCCAGTCGACGTCCTCCCAGCCGTCGAACGCCTTGAACGTCGCCTCGCAGCGGCCCCACTGTTCGGTGGTCGGGGGCATCGTCAGGAGTTCGTCGCCGTCATCGGAACGGGCTGCGTTCTGATTGCTCGCCGAGTCGGCGGCGTCGAACTCGTAGCTGTGGCCGACTTTCACCTCGTCCAGACCGGCGAGCACGTCGATGTGGTTGATCGCGAGGCCGGTAAAGCCGTTCGCGCGCGCGGCGTGGCGCAACATCGGCATGTCGAGCCAGCCGACGCGGCGGGGGCGGCCGGTGACGGTGCCGTACTCGCCGCCCTCGTCGCGGATGTAGGTCGCGAGTTCTTCCTCGTCCGCACTGGCCCCAGCGGGATCGTAGTCGGGGGTCTGGCCCTCGACGCCGCCCAGTTCGGTCGGGAGCGGGCCGGTGCCGACCCGCGAGAGGTAGGCCTTGATGATGCCGATGACCTCGCCCTGGCCGACGACCGTCGGGCCGAGTCCGGTTCCGACCGTCGCCCCGCCCGCGGTCGGGTTCGAAGAGGTGACGTAGGGATAGATGCCGTGGTCGATGTCGATCGAGGTTCCCTGTGCGCCTTCGAGCATGACGCTCTCGTCAGCGTCGATGCGCTCTTGGAGGAAGGTACCGCAGTCGACGGTCATGTCCTCCTCAGCGAGGCGCTCGCCGAACTCGCGGTAGGTGTCGTATAGATGGTCGATATCGAACGCCTCGCCGGTTTCTTTGCCGAAGACCTCCTCGGCGAGGGCTTTCTTCTGGGGGACGACGTACTCGAGTCGGTCGCGGAGGGCGTCGGGATCGAGCAGGTCGCCGATGCGGACGCCGCGTCGGCCGGCCTTGTCCTCGTAGGTGGGACCGATGCCGCGCCCGGTCGTGCCGGCGGCGAGGTCGTCCTTTTCTTCCTCTTCGATCCCGTCGAGTGCGCGGTGGTACGGGAGGATCACGTGGGCGCGCTCTGCGACGCGAACGTCCGGGTCCAACCCGCGCTCGCGAAGCGCGTCGATCTCCTCGAACAGCGTCTCGGGGTTGACGACACAGCCGTTTCCGAGGACGCCGACCTTGCCCCGGACGGCTCCCGACGGAACGAGCGATAGCTTGTACTCTTCACCGTCGTGGACGACGGTATGTCCAGCGTTGTCGCCGCCCTGATAGCGGGCGACGACATCGGCGGTGTCGCCGTAGAGGTCAACGACGCCGCCCTTGCCTTCGTCGCCGAGTTGAGCCCCGACGATTGTGACGGTCATAACAGCGGCGGATTCTTGCCGATCCGATAAACAGATTACGGTATCACCGGGGCGTCACCCGGAACGAGACTGCCAACATATACACAGTTATGGGTATATTTCCGCCACCTGAGCGCGAGAATACACGCATCCATCCACGTTTGCAGCGACCGACAGAGGGGGGGGGGTAAGCTGATAGCTGCGCCTGATTCGTCCGCACGAACTCGCTACCCGGCAAAATAGATCATCATCATTCATGTGTGTGCCTCGCAAGCGGAAGCGTTAACTACTCTCAAAAACGACCACCGAGTTGAGAGTGGACGGCTCTCTCCTAGAGAGTAACTTTTAAAAGCTACAAAGACAAGTTAACAAATGCCATGATAGACCGACTTGAGAAGGAAGTCGATATGCTCGAACGACATCTGCAGGTCCTGAAGATGGTCATCGAAAACGAACCCATCGGTATCGTGAAGATGTCCAACGAAACCGGCTACCCCCACCACAAGGTTCGCTACTCCCTCCGCGTTCTCGAGGAAGAAAACCTCATCGAGCCCTCCAGCCAGGGTGCCATCAAAACCGAGCGTACCGTCGAGTTCGTCGACGAACTCGACGGCAAAATCGACGACATCGTCGACAAGCTCGAGGGCATGAAGATCGAAGACGTCGCAGAGGCCGACAGCTAACGCCTGGAAACTGATCAGTCGACAGCGCTAGCTTGCCTCGAACAGAGTAATCTCGATCCTTCACCGCTCCGCACGACTATCTCCGGTCGGTGAAGTATCTCTCGATCCGTACTGTTCTCGGCAGTGAGAACTCGTCCGCGTTCACCTGGTGGTAGCAGTGGACGCTACTGGTTCGTTTCGGAGAAAGCAAATGCTGTCGACTAGAGTTCTGGAACGTTCATGTGGAACCCCTCACTGCGCGATTCGACCAGACAGAGGTGGTAGCCGCTCTTTCGCGAGAGGTTGACGTAACTCAACTTCGAGCCGCGGCTGAGAAAGCCGCTGCTCGTTGCCTGTTCTGCAACCTCGAGTGCACCGGGCTCGAAGTAACTCGACGTTACGGCGACGGCGGCTGCGAGATCCGGATAGTTCGCCTTCACTGCCGAAGCCGCCTCTTCGAGTTCTTCGAGCAGTGCCTGGCTGGCGGGTTCGCGCGAGTCGTTGAACGTCGCGAGGACGAGCGGGTTCCCCATCTTGTCGAAGGCGACGACATCGAACGTCACCTGGTCGGGGACGTCGTCGGTATCGTCGTCCGCGAGCGAGATCGTCGCCCCGAGTTCGGCGCGGTCGATGCGCGGGATCGCATCGTAGAGGTCGGCCAGACCGTCGGCGTGGCCGGTATCGCGGATCTCGTAGAGAACTCGTTCGGTGAGCCAGTCGACGAAGCGGTGCTCGATCGTCTCGGTGAGAAACGCCTCGTAGGGTTGGTCTTCGACGGCGACGCTCGCGGCGTCGAACTCGGTGTGGTGTTCGAGGCGCAGGTTCGTCGCGACCTCGCTCCGGTCGGCACCGCCGTCGTGTGCGGTTTCGAGGGTCGGTTGGCTCTTGGAGGCGTAGCGCACGAAGAGGTTCGTCCCCGAGAGCGCCTGTGCAGGAGAAAGGTGGGTTTCGGCGTCGACTGGTCGGGAGCCGGTACCCGATCCTGCACGAGCCTGCTCGAGTTCGGTCTCGAGTTCCGAAACGCGCCCGCGAAGCTGTTCGATCGTCGCCGCGAGTTCCTGGTTTTCGGCCCGTAACTCGTCACGCTCGGATTTGAGTTCGCGAGCCTTGTTCGCGAGCGCGTCGTGTTTCGATTCGAGTTCTTCGATTCGGCGCGTATACTGGGTGAGCTGGCGTTTGTGTCGGTCGTCAGTTGGGGTAGCATCAGCCGATGCCGTGTCCGAACTGTTCGATCGTCGCGTTCCTTCCGTCGAGTGCGATCCCCGAGCAGACGACGATGAACTCGATTGGGTTTCAGTGTTCGTCTCTGGAGTCTTTCGATCGCCGTTTGAAGGGGCTTGCTGGGCGTTGGTGGTTCGGGATGGGGCTGTTACAGCGGATGTGGACCGAGAACCGGCAGTGGAATCTGTGTCTGTATCCGCGTCCACGTCCGCGGTCGCCGAGTTGTCGGGATCGAGCGAGGGGATCGACCGGGTTTCGCGCCACTGCTCTTCGGCTTCGAACTGCTGGTCGAGTTCTGCTGCGTCGGGATCGTCTGCGTCAGGATCGACTGGACCGGCAGGGTCGGCAGAGGCGGCGGGGTCGGCGGACCGGTGTGGAGTCTGGGGCGGGTCCCGTGATCGAGACGAGGGGACGTTGTGATCTCGATCCGGATTCCGTTCCTGGGGTTGGGGCTGGTTCCGGTGCTGCCGGCGGCCGTTCGACTGTTCCTGCGTTCGTTCCTGGGGCTGGGACTGGGACTGGGACTGTGATTGGGATTGGGTTCGGGGTTGAGCCGAATCCGCTGTCTCCGTGTCGGGATCGGCGGATGGCGTTGTTGTCTCCGAGTCGTCAGCATCGTCCCCCTTGTCCCCCTCGTCCCCGTCGTCCCCGTCGTCTTCGAGCCACGAAATATCGTTCTGGTCGAGTTCCTCCGCTGCTGCTTCGACCGTCTCTGGGTCCGGATTGGCCGTCATCCCGCCCTGGGCCGGGGACTCGTCCGGAGCACCTGACCGTGCTTGTGTGGGGTCAGTTGGTGAGTCGGCATCCGTTGTACTGACACCATCTGCCGGTGCCGTGATTCCGTCCGAGTCGTCGGAATCAGGCGCTGTAAGTTTCGAATCGCCGCTCTCGGTGATACCGCTTCCCGAGACGGCCGACTCGGTGCCGGAAACGTCGATCGGATCGATCGCTGACTCGGTCGGGTCAGCGGTCGGCTCCGCCGTGCTCGTGTCGTTGACGGATCCGTAGTCGTCCGCCGCCGGGTCGGATACGTCTGCGTGGTGGCTCGTCGCCGCCCTGCCTTCGGTAGTTTCGCTGTCGTCCGTGTCCGTCTCCGTCCCGGTCTCCACTGCTGGCGCTTCTGTTCCCGGCACGTCAGTGACCTCGATTTCGACATCGATGACCTCGTAGATGCCGACCTCATCGTCGGCTCGATCGAAGGCCTCGTCGCCGGTAATAAGCCGTTCTGCGTTCCCGATGTAGGCGGCTGCCATCCGACGACCACCGTAGTAAACCGCGTAGTAATCGCCGCTGAGAACGTTCTCGCTCAGTTCGATATAGCCGGTAAACGATCCGCTCTGGAGCGTCTCGTCGACCTCCCGGAGCGGCGTTTCGTTCGTGTAGTACTTCGCCTGAACGTCGCCCCCGTGCGCTTTCATCGTACAGAGCAACGGTAACGACGGGTGCGGTGCCTGGTAAACGGTTCCCGTAGCATCCTCGAAATCCGTGATTTCACCGCCGAGAACGCCGACGATGCGGCCGTTAAGCATATACAGCCACGAACCACCCGCAGCGACGGCTCCCGAAAAGCCACCGTCAGCGAGATCAGAGAGGCCGTCGAAACCACCACTGAACGAGCGAGAATCCCACTCCTCAACGCGCTCTTGCGTGCGCGAGTCCATAGTTCAACAAGCGGCAAGTGCAACAAATACGTTTCGCCTATATTTTCGACTCGGCATCCTCAGCAAGTTCTTTCATTCGCTTGCCAATTCGGCCCGCGCTCGAGAACTCGTCTTCGCTCATCGCCCCCGCCAGTGCGTTTCCGAGGACGAAGACGGCGTGTTTGTGTTCACTCTTTGATTTATGGACATGCGAGGGATCGACATCGAGCTGGTGGTACGCTTCGAACAGGCTCTCGTCGACCTCCTCGCGCTCTTCGAAGTACTCCATAATGACGACGAGTTCTTCGTGTAGCTCGAGGAGTTCGTCCTTATGCATACCCACAGGTACGAACGGTTTCGGCTTAAGGATTGTGTGGCGGTCGGTCGCAAAACTGCCGGTGATAGGCACGCGCTCGGATGTACAAGCGCCGGCAGTGTGTCCCGTGACTGGCGCGACTGACCGCGGAGTCGGCTTCGAACGTAACGGCGCAGTCCGATTCGGATGGGGGAGAATTGGCGCGTTCGACTAGAGTTCGACGCCGCTCGGGATCAGGCTGTGCTGTCGGAGGAGACTGCCTTCGTCGTCGTAGACGAGAAACGTTCGTTTGTCGTAGGTGACAAAGGAGTCGCCATCGAGCGTGATTTCGACCTCGTATCGGCCCTCGTCGTCGGCCGCACCCTCGCCGTACCCACGGGCCGCACGAATGAACTGAAGGACGTCGGCTGCGTCCTCGTTGAGTTCGAGAATGAAATCGCCCGTGATGCGGTTCGTGACGCTGACGACGCCGGTGGTGTCGTTTCCGAGCGGTTCCTGGAGCCGCAAGGCGACGTCGGTTTCGCCCGCGTCGAGGATTTCGTCGTCGGGGCCAGTAAGGCGCTCACGGAGTGTCGCTGCTGGGCCGGTAAAGTCGATCGATACCGAGGGTTTGCTCGGGTTCTCGCCAGTTTCGACCCAGTCAATATTGCTGACGTGTAACGTGAAATGCTCGCGCCTCATTCCGTACTCACGGTTAGCGCTCCCATCGTATGAACGTAACGCACAGCTAATCACGTCGGTTGACAGACATGATCTGCAGATACTCTCTTCGGCAGAACAATCTGTCCTACTGGTACGAACGGTCGAACGCAACGCTTTTTGCGCGCCCGGGGCCGACACCCGCTAATGGAGGAGGACGACAGAGCGACCCCCAGCACAGTCCGTGACACCTACGATCACATCGCGAGTCACTTCGCAACGACCCGCGAATACGCCTGGCCCGAAGTCGAGTCGTTCATCGAAACGACCGAGCCACTCGCCGAACGGACTGCACCAGCCGATTCGGCGACCCGGCCGCTCGTCGGTCTCGACCTCGGCTGTGGCAACTGTCGCCACGCCGAACTGCTCGCCGCGACCGACGCCGTCGACCGCGTTCTCGGTCTCGACATCAGCCGCAACCTCCTCGAAACCGGTCGGGAACGCGCCCGCACGAACGAGTTCAGCGTCGCTCTCTGTCAGGGCGACGCCGCCACGCTCCCGCTTGCGACGGATGCCATCACCGTCGGCATCTACGTTGCAACGCTCCACCATCTGCCAACACGGAAGCTGCGACGGCGGAGCCTCGACGAACTCGGGCGCGTCCTCCGACCCGACGGCCGAGCGCTGGTCAGCGTCTGGTCGACCGCTCACGACCGCTTCGACAGCGACGCCGCCGCCGAGACGGGATTCGATACGACGGTCGAGTGGACCCTCCCCGGCGGCGAGACCGTCGACCGCTTCTATCACATCTACTTGCCGCCCGAGTTCGAACGCGACCTCGAACGGAGCGCGCTCGATCTCCGCGAGTGGGAGCTCTCGAGCGGGAACTGCTATGCAGTCGTCGCCGGAGCTCAGGAGTGAACTCGTGGGTGCGACCCCGCTCCGGGCGGGCGATCGGATCGAAAAGGAAGAGCCTTAAACGTGGAGCCAAAACCGGGGAGTGCGCGCGGATGGTCTAGTGGTAGGACCTGAGCCTTCCAAGCTCATGGCCCGGGTTCAAATCCCGGTCCGCGCATTTTTGACGAACAGACGTGGGGAGAAAATGCGAAGAGGGATTTGAAGCGCGCGAGTCGCAGCGTCCGAACGAAGTGAGGACGACCGTCTTGCAGTCGGGTTCAAATCCCGGTCCGCGCATTTTTTTGACGAACGGATGTGCGCATTGCTGCTGCGAACAAATTCCCGAGCAGCAGCAATCCCGCTCTGAGCAATCCCGGTCGACACTGTTCTGGTGGGCGTTCCACCGTACGCCGCCGTCTCCGACTACCCTTCGAGTGGCGTCCCGGGCGAGCGCGAGCGAAGGTCGGTGACGAGCGCGAAGACGAGACCGAGAACGGACCCGAAGATGACGTGCCCGAGCATGCTCTCGATCGCAGTGGTCGGAAACTCGGTCGCGGTACCGGTGCCGATCGCTTCGATCCAGACGGGGAGGACGAGCAACGGCAGGATCGCCCAGATAGCCAATCCGAAGACGAACCCGGCCCCGATGAGGCGAAGTGTGAGGCCGGTTCGCGAGAGTGCTCCCGTTTCGGGACTCGTCATGATCACGCCGAGGAACACGTTACGAGTGACGAGCAGCCCGAAGAGGAGCCCCAGCAGGATTCCGTGAACGATGTGGATGCCCCAACCGACGACACCTACTGGATCGAGCCCGTATATGCCGGGGATCGCAGCGGACACGGTATCCGGGTCGTAGACCCACATGAGGAGCCCGAACGCGAGCGCACCGATTGCGCCACCGAGCGCGCTCCCGATCGGCCAGCCAATCGAGTTCTCGATGCCGACCGCAGACTGGGTGTCGGATTCAGCACTCATACTGGTTCTGGCTGTCGTACCACAACCGGCGCTATAATGGTTTGTCCAACTGGAATATCTACTGGTAATTCCCCAAGAACGCATCACTCCGGTGTCTATTAGTGGCTCTCGTCCCAACGACCGTTCGATTCCACCGTGGACTACGAACTGCTCGCGTGGCCGCCGGACGGACCGAAACTGCGCCTCGATCACACGCGGTTCAGCTACGCCGGCAAGTTCGTCATGACGAATACGGGGAAGGCTGTCGCCCGCGAGGACGACACCACCGTCGGAGCTATCGCGTTCAACGAGGACCGAACCGACGAAAACACGCTCTGGTTGCGATACGTCACGGTCGCCCGCGACCGCCGCGGCGAGGGGATCGGTCCCGAACTCGTCGCCCTCGTCCGCGACCGCGCGAGAGAGCACGGCTACGACCGCCTCCGCATCGCCGTCAACAACCCCTTCGCCTACGAGGCGCTCTACCGCGCCGGCTTCGGCTACACCGGCGAGACGACCGGCATCGCCGAACTCGTACTCGAGTATCCACCGACGGTGACGATCGATAGCGAGACCGCTCCCCCCTCCGACATTGCGGCCGATGAACCCGCTGCTTCGGAAGTCGCTGGCCGAACTCGAGACGCGTATCAGGCCGGTCTCGACGAGTTCCGCAGCCGCGACCTCTCCGACGCCGAACACTCGTTTCTCGACTCCCGGTGTGGAAGCGAGCCACCACCGGAAGCGACGGGAGAGACTGACGCGGAATCGCCGCGCTAGCTGTCGGCCGACCAGCAAACGTACGCCGCTGCAACGACGATTGCGTGGAGTGTCCCGCCGACGGCGACGCTCGTGAACGTTCCGAGTGCGACGCCGATCCGCGGGGACGGTCCGCCGTGAAAGACGCCGGTCAGGACGGTGCCGAGATAGCCGGTAGCGAGGAGTAACGCGACGACCGAGAGCGGACGTCTCACGGCGTATGCGGCGCTCTCAATCGCAGCCTCGATCGGGCGTTTGCCGCCGATCACGATCGCTGCGGGCGTTAGAAAGAGTCCGCTCGCGATGGGAACGACGACGAACAGCCATCCGAAAAGCGGACCGAGTCCGGTCGATCCGGGTCCGGGTCCGATTCCGAACGCTCCAACCACGAAAAGACCGGCGAGCAGCACGATCTGGATCCCGAGCACGTACGCGAAGAGCCAGCCGAGTCGGACGGGTGACGGGACGAGACTCGGAATGAGTCCCTTGCTCTCGTCAGCCCCGACTTCGGATGTCGCCGATGGCGATGAGATCGCGTGCGTTTTCGAAATTAAACGAGCCGCCGCCCGAACGACCCCCGCAAACGCCACCGTCACCGCGAGCGCGAGTCCGACCTGCCAGCCGATGAGTACGGCCAGGAACGCCGGTTTCAGCCCGAGAACGAGACCCGAGTTCACCTCGACCATCGGCTCCAGTGCCGGTACCAGTGCGACCGAAAGGTGGACGACGCCGTTGGCGGGAAACGCCACCATATCGACGGGATACGGCGATTCGATCCTGGCGACTGCACTCGTCGCTCCGACCACGCCGGCGAGCGCGAAGGGGACGAGTAACGACGGTCGAGCGCGGAGCACGGCGATGGTGATTCGGATGAGGCCGATCAATCCGACGGAAGCATCGTCCGCCGGCTGCTGTGACGGTTCGGTGCCAGTCGGCGTCCCGTCGTTCGAATCGTTCGGTGTCGACATACTATTCGAGTCCGTAGAGCGCGAGCGTCGTTCCGATCACGATGCGGTCGTCGGTGACGACGGCCGGCGTCATCCCGCTGCGTTCGACCGACCCGCCGCCGCTGGTCGGGACCATCTCTGTGAACGTCCACAGGATCTCGCCGGTTCCCCGATCGAGTGCGTGAAGTCCCCGCTTGCCGGGAACGAGCAGGTGCTCGTCGGCGACCGTCGGCGGTGCCCCGTACGGAAGTCGGGGATCCAACGGCGCATCGTCGATCGTCACAGCCCACCGTCGGGAGCCACTGTCGCGGTCGAGTGCGACGATGCGGAACGTCTCGGGTACCTCCTCGCGGTCGATCAACCCGACGTGATAGAGCCGCGCCTCGTCGACGGCGACACCGATGTGTTCGGTTCGATCGAGCGATTTCGTCCAGCCGAGTTCACCGGTCGCAGCGTCGAGTTCACAGAGACGAAGCGCTCGGGTCGATGTGTTCCAGTCGATCGTGTAGACAGTGCCGTCGCGCGTTGTGAGACTGTCCGCGGGTTCGACGCCCGGGTTCGTGTCGCCGGATGAGACTTCGTCCGTGGTCGTTTGCCATTCGAGCGACCCGTTCTCGCTGGAGATTCCGACGAGCAGCGGGACGACGACGGCGGCCTCCTCCCGCCGCGTCCGGAGTTTGACGACGGCGGTACCGGTTGTCGTATCGACGACGTGGCCGACCGGGGAGGCGACGTATCCGTCGGCGGCGACCGTCTCGAGGTCGAATCGCCAGCGGTTGCTTCCGTCGTCGCTATCGCTCGCAGAAAGCGTCGCCGACCGTGGATGCAACGAGACGAGCGTCCCGTCGACGACGAGCGGCGAGCCGAGCCACTCGCCGGCGGAAGCTCTGGGGGGCAGTCGAGACGTGCTCGTCGAGTCGCCGTCGAGCCACCAGCGAGCGCGTTCCTGGCCGATCCCCGAAACCGAGTCTGGCCAGCCGTCGCGGCCGGCAGCGTAGCCGCCGATGACGGTGTCATACGGAACGACCAACACGCCGTCCCGGTAGAGTTCGGTCGAGGCGAACGCCATCGGCAAGATATCGCGGCCGAACGGCCCGTAGGTGCTCGCACGCGTCCCTTCCCCCGTCGCGGCGTCGAGGACGAAGAGTCCGTTGCTGTACTGGCAGTAGACGGTTTCGTTCGCGACGACCGGCGGGTACCAGCCGGAGGCGCTGACCGAGCGTTCCCAGGCGATATCGACGCCGTCGCGCGGGAGGGACGCGTTCGGGACGAACCGCGTCCGACCCGGGTCGCGGCCGTACATTCGCCAGTCGAGATCACTGGTCCCGGGCGTCCGCTCAGCGCCGAGACAGCCCGCGACGAGTAGCGATCCCGCCCCGGCGAGAACTGCCCGTCGACTGACGTTCTCGACGGAGTTCTTCACAGTACGTATCGAATCTGTATGAGTGGAAATTAAAAGTGTTTCTATCGTTGAGGAATTCCGACGGCGAGTGAACTCGCGACGGAAGCCAACGATTCAAAACCCGCTCGCCCGAATAGAGAGGCAATGGGAAACGCTGCTTTGCGCGACATCGCCGTCATCGAGGAGGTTCCGTTCGCGGACATCGAGGGCGTCGTCGCCGTCGACGCGCACAACTGGCTCTACCGCTATCTGACGACGACGGTCAAGTGGACCAACAGCGCGAAATACACGACCGGGGACGGGACCGAGGTCGCCAATCTGGTCGGCATCGTCCAGGGACTGCCCAAGTTCTTCGAAAACGACGTGACGCCGGTGATGGTCTTCGACGGCGGCCCCTCCGAGCTCAAGGAAGACGAGATCGAATCCCGGCGGGACC
Source organism: Natrialba aegyptia DSM 13077 (assembly GCF_000337535.1). GTDB lineage: Archaea > Halobacteriota > Halobacteria > Halobacteriales > Natrialbaceae > Natrialba > Natrialba aegyptia. Next base: position 1,961 of record NZ_AOIP01000012.1, on the reverse strand, counting down.
AGCGCCGAACCTACGAGGAGCAACTCGAGACCGCCCGCGAGGAGGGCGACGAGGTCGCCATCGCCCAACTCGAGTCCCGAACCCAGCGGCTCACCCCGACGATTCAGGAGACCAGTCGCGAGCTCCTCGAACTGCTCGACGTGCCGATCGTCGAAGCTCCCGCCGAGGGCGAGGCCCAGGCCGCGCACATGGCCCGGCGCGGCGACGCCGACTACGTCGGCTCGGAGGACTACGACGCCCTGCTCTTCGGCGCGCCGCTCACGCTCCGCCAACTGACGAGCAAGGGCGACCCCGAGCGCATGGATCTCCAGGCGACGCTCGACCACCACGGCCTGACCCTCGAACAGCTCATCGACGCCGCCATCCTCATCGGCACCGACTTCAACGAAGGTGTCTCCGGTATCGGCCCGAAAACGGCCATCGCGGAGATCACCGAGCACGGGGACCTCTGGGGCGTGCTCGAGGCCCGCGGCGACTCGATCCGGTACGGCGACCGCGTCCGCGAACTCTTCCGCGAGCCGAACGTGACCGACGACTACGAGTTCAGCACGACGCTCGATCCGGATCTGGACGCGGCTCGGGAATACGTCACCGACGAGTGGGGCGTCGATCCGGGGGAGATAGAGCGCGGCTTCGAGCGCATCGAAGAGAGCGTCACGCAGACGGGGCTCGATCGCTGGACGTGACACATGATGTGAGTACCAGGAGACTATCGCAGAGCCAGCAAAACGGTCGGTAAGCGGAGCACCGAAGTTGGGCCGTCCCGTCCATCCGGCTATGTACGCCTACGAGGTGCAAGACGCGACGAGTGACTACGCGGGCATCGTCGAAACCGAGCGCGACCGACCGGAGCCGGACGCCGACGAGGCGCTCGTTCGAATCCACGCCGCCTCGCTCAACTACCGGGATCTGGCGATCGCCAACGACGAACTCGCCTACCCCGGCTCGGAATTGCCGGTCGTTCCGCTCTCCGACGGTGCCGGGGAGGTCGTCGCGGTCGGCGACCAGGTCGACCGACTCTCGGACGGCCAGCGGGTCGCGACGCCGTTCGCACCCGACTGGATCGACGGTCCCGGAACGCGGGAGAAGATCGCCCGGACGACTGGCGGCAACGTCGACGGTGTGCTGGCCGAGTACGTCACGTTTCCCGCAGCGAGCCTCACGACCCTGCCCGATCACCTCTCATACGAACAGGGGGCGACGCTCTCGTGTGCCGGGCTGACCGCCTGGCGCGCGCTGGTCGAAGACGGCGGGCTCGGCGCGGGCGAGCGCGTCCTCGCGCTCGGAACCGGCGGCGTCTCGACGTTCGCCCTCCAGTTCGCAGCACTCCACGGAGCCGAGGTCTTCGTGATCTCCTCCAGCGACGACAAACTCGAGCGCGCCCGCGACCTGGGCGCGACGTGGACGTGCAACTACGAGGAAACGCCCGACTGGGGTGAACTCGTCCGGGAGCGAACCGGCGGTGGCGTCGACCACGTCGTCGAGGTCGGCGGCCCGGGAACGCTCGAACGGTCACTCGCGGCGGCCGCTCCGAGTGGGCACGTCCACCTCATCGGCGTCCTCGCCGGGCAGGAGGGACAGGTTCATCCGGGCCCGATCCTCCACAAGGCGCTCACCGTCGAGGGCGTGATGGGCGTCGGCAGCCGCGCGATGTTCGACCGGATGACCCAGGCGATGGCCGCCTCGGAAATGGAGCCGGTGATCGACCGTACCTTCGACGCCGCCGATGTCCGCGAGGCCTACCGATACGTCGAGGCCGGCGAGCATCAGGGGAAAGTCGTCATCAGCCTCGAGTAATCTCCCGTTGACAGTGGACCGTTTCGTCTGTCAAACAGTGCAATTTCGATTCGGCCGCAGGGAGGGGATCCCAGTGCGGGGAAACCGGTAGACCCGTTCTCAACCGTCCGTCCATGTTATTCGGGCTATAATAATCCGTTCCTTGCGGCTACAGGAGATCGGGG
>NZ_AOIP01000011.1 GCF_000337535.1 Natrialba aegyptia DSM 13077 | reverse complement strand
AGATGTGTATAAGAGACAGGCCCTGGGCCAGGCGGTCGGCGCCGATCTCCTCGGACTGATCGGCGGTGCGTTGACGACCCACACTGGCCAGTGGCTCGCCGTCGCGTTCATCGCGCTGCTCGTGATTAGCACGGCGCTCCGAGCGATGCGATACACGCGCCCGCGGTGGTAACGCGACACAGCCACACCCGCAACGACGCGCAGCGGCCCACATCGACCACGAGATCGAACGATCGAACCGCGACACACCACCCCTTTCGCGTATGAAAAGTATATCTGAATGTACTTCACACTAACCAGTAGTGCCCTCCAACGCAACACCGCCGGCCTGGCGGCGACGCGAGTTCATCGCGACTACATCCCTCTCGATCGGTGCGCTCGCCGGCTGCTCGACGGTCCGAACCGAACTCAGAGAACGGCGGCTCGGAGAACCCGACCGGCGACTCTCCCCCGACTGGCATCCCGACCCCGGTCAGTGGCCGATGGACGGCTATAACGCCGCCCAGACGAGCCACAACCCGTACGCGAGCCCACCCAGGGACGAGCCCGAAACCGCGTGGACGTACGAACACGAGAACGGGCAGGAACAGAACTCGCTTCGGACGCTGATCGTCGCCGACGACACCGTGTACGTCAGAACCGACGGTGAACTCGTGGCGCTGGACGCGGCGACCGGACAAACGCAATGGACCCAACCGCGCGAGGACAGGGCGACCCTCGCGTTTATCGCCGGCCGACTGTACGAGTTCAGGGAGGATCAACTCCGCGCGCTCACCCCGGAGGGAGAATCGATCTGGGAAACTGAATTCGACGACGACACTTACTATTACACGCCCCTCGAACGCGACGGGTGGGTCTACGTCACGGGTCGAGATACCGTCGCCCGACTCCACGCCGACACCGGCGACATCATCACCACGGCGGATCGGGACGCCGCGAGCCCGATAACTGCGGGCGGGCCGGTCTACGCCGGGCGCTACTCGCTGACGGCGTACGATATCGTCGACGCCGAGTTCAGTCCGCGCTGGACGGTCGACGATGGATTTCCCTACGAAGCCTACGGATCGACCGCGGTAGCGAACGGGCTGGTAGTTCGATCAGAGCGCCATAATTACGCCGGCGACGGCGAGGATAGGGGCCGGCTCTCGATCTACGATGTGACTGACGGAACGAGACGAACGGAACTCACCACGGCGCGAACAACTCAAGCGCCGTCAGTCGACGGACAACGGGTGTACGTGAGTACGTCCGACATTCGAGGAGGTACCATCGGATCGGCGGGACAACTCGCCGCGTTCTCAGTCGACGGCGAGGAACGCTGGCGTTACGAACCGGAGGCGGGACTTCAGCCACCGGTCAGTGCCGACGGGACCGTCTACGTCGGGCCGTTCGCCAACGACCGAGTTCCGCTGGTCGCGTTCGACGCCGCGACCGGCGATGAACTCTGGCGGCGCGACGTGGCGAGTTCACTTGAACTCGCGATCGCGGGGGAGACGCTGTACGTCGGGACGAACGAGTCGGTGCGGGCGTTTCGAGCGTAGCCGCGCGGCGGCCGAATCCGTGGAGTCGCGAACTCGCGGACCGCGAACCCGAAATGCAGCCGTCAGAACAGGTGATCGTCCTCGTCCAGGAGTCTGGCGGGACCGCCGACGTCCCAGACCGTCGTCGAGACGCCGCAGTCCGAGATTGCCTCTTCGACCTCCTCGGCGTATTCGTCTGTCGTGTTGACGTAGACGGTTGCGCCCGTATCGGTGGAGAAGTAGACGGGGATGTCCTCTTCCTCTCGCAGTTCGCGAACGCGGTTGAAGACCGCGAGCGTCGCCGGCTGCCAGTAGACCCAGCCCTCGGGGCCGGTCATCGTCGTCGCCGCGAGCGAGAGCGAGTCGTGTTCGGCGAGTTCGAAGACGCCCTCGAAGTCGTCGTTGCGAAGGGCGTCGCGCATCTCGGCGATCTGGCCGTGGATGTGGGCGTTGCGGGCCTGGAACATGTGACTGTCGGCGGCCTCGTCGTGGGCGTCCTCGGTTTCCTTGTGGTAGGGGACGAGCCCGACGATGATCTTTAACTCCTCGTGGAGATTACTCGGCAGGCGTTCGGACCGGCAATCTTCGTCGTTCAGTCCGGTGTGCAGGTGGGAGAACGCGCCGGTGACGGCGCGCGCGGCCGAGGCCGAGCCGACGCGGGCGATGGTCGAAATCGTGGGCCTGTCGGCGTCGATTTCGGCCGCGTCGGCCAGCGCCATCGCGGCGGCGGCAAAGCCGGAGGAGGAAGAGCCGAGCCCGACGTTCGTCGGAAAGCTGTTCTCGCTCTCGAGGCGGACGGGGTAGACCGTGTGCGCAGCGTCCGAGAGGTCGCGGGCCTTCTCGACGACGGCGTCGACGCGCTCTGCGGCGCGGCCCTCTAATTCCTCGCCGTCGACGACGTAGGTGTCCTCGTCGTAGTCCATCGAGAACTCGACGGTCGTGCGGGTGTGGCTCGGGGCCGTACAGACGCTGATGCTGTCGTGGTACGGGAGTCGCTTGATGTCGTCGCGCATCCCGTGGTACTTGACCAACCCCTGAATCGGGTGGGCCATCGCGGTCGCTTTCATACCCGGATAGGCGGATGACGGCCGCTTAAAGTTCACGGCATCCGATTGGTGGCTTCACGCGGGCGTCGAAAACGAATTGCTACTGCTCGTCGCTCGCTACCGAATCGGACGACGACTGGATCGCGTCCCGAAGTGAGCGACGCCAGTCGCTGGCGGCGTCAGTTTCGGCTTCGAGTGCAGCCAGGCGAGTTTCGAGTTCGCTCAATGTGGTATCGAAATCGCTGAGAGCATCGTGATCTGTCTCGACTGTCGCCTCGAGCGCGTCGATCGTGTCGTCGACGCGTTCGATTTCCCCTGAAAAGGCCGACCGCACCAAGAGGAGTTCGCGTTTGAGCCGCACTTCGGCCTCGTCGGTTTGGGTGGCCAACTCGTCCGTCCTGGATTCGAGGGTGCGTTCGACGGTGTCGATGCGGGTCTCGAGTTCGGTGAGGCGGTCGCCGTAGGTGTCGACGTCGGCCTCGAGTTCGGCAACGGCGTCCTCGAGAGCGGTACAGGTGGCCTCGAAGTCGGCAAGGCTACTGGTCGTCTCGGATCGGTGGTGCTCCAACTGGGAGTCGAGTGCTTCGAGCCGGTCGGTGACCGAATCGAGTTGTGGCTGGAGCGCTCCCTCGAGACGACGACGAATGACGTTGTCGGCCGCGTTGAGGTCCGCGATGTCGGCTCGGAGCTGCTCGATTTCGGTTGTGGTCGCTTCGAGTTCGTTCTGGACGTCTTCGAGTGAGGTGTCAGTCGACGCTGCGTCAGCGCCGGTCTCGTCAGTAGCGCCGACGGCACTGTCAGCGGAGTCGGCCACACCGGGAGCAGTACCTGACGTATCGGCGGTTTCGCCCGCGGGTGCAGTGTCGGGAAGACCGAGCGCGCGCTGGAGCGCCCGTCGCTGTGGATCGTTTCGATCGTCGCGGAGTGCAGCGACCAGCGTCTCGAGAACGTCACTCTCGTCCGATGAATCGGTCGACGGCGTCGTATCGTTTCGTGATGGCATCGGTATCGTATCGCAGGTAGCGCGGGCGAGACGGAAGCGTATACGTCAGCTACTCGTCTCGGTCCCCGCCAGGGGAGAGCGCCGGTGATGTGTGATCGCTCGTTCTTTGAACGAGTCACACAACGCGGCTAATAATACCACCTGTTCGTTGAAAGCGGTGCAACTAGTCGGCCGGAACGAACGACCGCTCACGCGTTCGTCCGTCCGCAACAGCCACGGCATGCCACAGTAACGCACTCCCCTGCAATACGACCCGCCCCGGCACGCCCGCCGGATTGCTGGGGTCGAACCGAACACCTCAAATGGACGCTCTCGCAACGAACGCTGCATGGGAACGCCGCGTGAGAGCCGCACGGATCAGGCTGCGGAGGTCGTCGATCGACTCGAGGAGGCGTATCCGGACTCGACGATTTCACTCCGGTACTCGAACCGCCTCGAACTGCTGATCGCCGTCATCCTCTCGGCACAGTGCACCGACGAGCGCGTTAACACCGAAACCGAACATCTCTTCGAGACGTACGACGGGCCCGAAGACTACGCCAACGCGCCCCAGGACGAACTCGCCGAGGAACTGAACTCGATCACCTACTACAACAACAAGGCGAAGTACATTCGCAGCGCCTGCCAGACGATCGTCGAGGAACACGACGGCGAAGTTCCCGACACGATGGACGAACTCACCGATCTGTCCGGCGTGGGGCGCAAAACGGCGAACGTCGTCCTCCAGCACGGTCACGACGTCGTCGAGGGAATCGTCGTCGACACGCACGTTCAGCGCCTCTCTCGCCGGCTCGGGCTGACCGAGGAAGAGTACCCCGAACCGATCGAACAGGAGCTGATGGAACTCGTCCCCGAGGGCTACTGGCAGCAGTTCACCCACCTCTGTATCGATCACGGCCGTGCGACCTGTACGGCCCGGAACCCCGACTGCGACGACTGCGTCCTCGCGGACATCTGTCCTTCGGAGAAGGGCGACAGCGAAATCGATCTCGCTTCCGGCGAGCCCTGGTAGCGCCGCGGCGCTGGTGCGGGTCGACTCACGCAAGCCGAACGCCTTTTCGGCGAGCGACGATAGCCCCGAACGGGATCACCATGGTTGACGACCCAAGCGAAACCGGCCAGACCGACAGGACCGGGAAAGACGAACACGGACGGGACGTCGAACTAACCCACGAAGAAACCGACGAGGAGGACGACGACGAGCTCACCGAGGAGGAGAAGGAAGCCAGAGAGCGGGCGGACGAAGAACAGCGCCGACAGGATATCGAGCACAAATCCGACGAGCGCGAGGCGGACGCACTCGACAACACGAATCCGGACAACCACCGGGACGAAGAGCCGTACAACAGTTAAGCGACGGGCGATCGGGCGTGGACAGGCTGAACTGGGGCGAGTTCAGCTGGCGGGCGATCCCGCGTCCCGAACTGCGACAGCGATCACGAACGCAGGGCCAGCGCGATTCCGGCGGGTCGAACACGTAGTTGCGGTTTCTCGTTGTTTTCCACTCGTTTTCGAGGCGCTTGCGGCCAACGAGTTCACTTTTCGAGTACCGTATCGGGCACCGCGAGCACCGGAAGCGTCTCGACGACCGAGACGGTAACCGGTTCGGCCACGGCGACGCGGCCGATCGCTCGGTCGTCGGCTACCAGCGTCACCGGCTGTTCGTCGCGGTCGATCGTCAGCGCGAGTTCACGAGCCGGGAGAACCCACTGGCGGGTCTTCGTCACGAACGGTCCGATCGGAGCGACGGCGACGCCGTCGACCGCCCGAGAGAGTTCCGGGGCGTCGACGCCGCTCGCGTAGCCGTGCGTGCCGGCCGCGGTAGCGACGACGATGCCGTCCGCCCGAACCGAGTCGATCGCCTCGCCCTGACTTCGGATCGTGAACTCGGAGATGGAGGCGGGTTCGTCGGTGACGAGGGTGAGATCGAACAGCGCCCGAACGGGGAGGTGACTCGCGTCTCCCTCGAACAATGCGTCGGCTTCCAACACGTCCCGGCGTCGAACTGTCGCGTCGCCCTCGAGTGCCGCGGCGAGGGCGTCGGGAGCGCGATTGCGAGACGCGGCTCGAACGCCCGGAATCGACCCGACCGGAAGCACTGGAGCGGGGAGCGAGCCGGTGGCGGTTGCGCGAGCGAGCGCCGAAAGCGCCGACTCGTCGGCTGCGACCAGCAGCGTCGGAGCCGGTTCCGCATCGAGGACGGCTTCGAGTTCACCACGGTGAATCGTCGCGTCGGCCGCGGCGAGCGCCGACTCGAACGCGTCGGTCGCTGGAAGCGACTCGTTCGAACTGAACTCGAGGAGGCCGATGACCGGCGACTCGTCGGGAGCCCACGTGCCAGCGTCCATGCGGAGCAGTTCGCGCGGCGTGCTCAAAAGCGTGGGGTCCCAGATCTCTGCGGTGCATCCTCCCCGGTGGCTGCGGATTACTGTCGAGCGGCCGGCCGCGGGGTTCGATCAGTCGTCGTACGGCCAGTCGCCCGTGAGTTTGCTGCCTTCCGCGAGTCCCTGCGCTTCGAGTTCGGCGGCGAGTTCCTCGGCCGGCCGGTGTTCGACGGTCCGCTCGTCGCCCGCGAGTTCGACGACGAGGTCGGTGAGCAAGATCGCCTGTTCGCGCAGGGTGCGAACCTCGAGTTTCTCCAGCGTGTCGGCGAAGGTGTGGCCCCAGCCGCGGCCGACCTCGTCGGCGGTCGATTTCGCGTGGTAGCCGGGGACGCCCCACTGGACGAACGGCCAGTGGTCGCTGTGGGGACCGAGTTCGGGGACCGTTTCGATCGGGTGGTCGTGGCGCTCGGCGACCGCGTTCGCGGCGTCCGCCAGTTCGGGGAACCCGTGGGTCGTGAGCGAGAGCGTCCGGTCGCGGACGACGCCGTCGTTGTTGACGATCGCTTTGATTTCGTCGTGGTCGGCTCGTTCGGCGTGGTAGCCGGAGCCGACCAGGCCGACCTCCTCGGCACCGTAGGCGACGAACTCGACGCGCGTCTCGAGTTCGTCCTCGCGGGCGGCAAGCGCGTGGGCGAGTTCGACGACCATTGCGGTGCCGGCACCGTTGTCGAGTGCGCCCTCGGCGATGTCGTGGGCGTCGACGTGGCTCGTGACGAGGACGCGTTCCTCGGTTTCGGGACCGAGTTCGGCGTGGACGTTCTGGCTCGCGGCCGCCGCGATGTCCGCGTCGACGCTGACCGTGAGCTCCTCGCCGTCGTACCGGCGGGCCAGGCGCGCGCCGACTTCCTTCGAGACGCCGACGGCGGGAATGTCGCCGATCGGATCGTCCTCGGTCCCGACGCTGCCGGTCGGCGGGAGGCAGCCGGGAACGTGGTTGCGGTAGATGAAGCCGACGGCCCCCTGGTCGACGGCGTGGTAGTACTTCTCCCGGCGGTGGATGTAGCGCTCGTAGTAGTCCGGAATGTCGCTGCGAACCATTGCAATCGTCCCTTCGAGATCGGCGTCCTCGAAGTCCTCCGGCAGTCCGTACCCAAGGTCGACGAGTTCGGCCGTCGCGCCGTCGGCCGGGCTTCGGGGGAGCGCGATACAGTCGAGTTCGTTCTCCTCGCCAGCGACGATCGAACTCTCGCCGCGCGTCCAGCCCTGAATGTCGAAGGGGTCGAGGCGGGCGTTTCGCGCGCCGGCGTCGGCGAGCGCGTCGCGGGTCAGTTCGGCGGCCGCTCGCTCGCCGTCGCTGCCTGCCATTCGATTGCCGATGTCGACCAGTCGTTCCAGGTGCGTCCAGCCAGCGTCGCTGGTGAACACGTCGCCGATCCAGGCGGTCATACTGCCGAGTACCTCTCCGGGGCGGGTAACTGTACCGTTTGTCGGCTTCGGACACCCGCCACGTGTGGTCTCACCGCACGTTCAGGACGAACTGAGAATCTTTTTTACCTCGCTCGCTCTCGGGGCGTGTATGCGGGAGACGCTTGCCGAGTGGCGGCCGGTCGTAGACGAGGCGATCGCCGATCTCGTGCCGCGCGAGATCGACACCGAGTACCTCGAATCGTTCTTCGGCGAGCCGACCTACGCCTACGACCCGGACGGTCTCCAGCGGGCGCTGTCCGACCCGCTCTGGGACTTGCTCGACCGCGGCGGCAAACGCTGGCGTGCCGTCCTCTTTCTCGTCTTCGTCGAAGGCTTCGGCGAGGACCCGATGGCTTACTTGCCCTACGCGTGCATCCCGGAAATCCTACACAACGGGACGATCATCGTCGACGACGTCGAGGACGGCGCGACGAAACGCCGCGGTGAACCCGCGTTGCACCACATCTACGGGCGCGACGTCGCGCTGAACGCCGGCAACGCGCTCTACTTCCTGCCGCTGAAGATCCTGACCGAGGACCCCGGGAATCTGCCGGCCGAACAGCGACTGGCCGCCTACGAGATGCTGATGGACGAACTCAACCGCACCCACCTCGGGCAGGGCATGGACATCTGCTGGCACAACGAGCGCGAGGTTCGGATCACACCCGCGGAGTACCTCGAGATGTGTGCGTGCAAGACCGGCTGTCTCGGCCGCATCGTCGCCCGCCTCGCCGCGATCATCACCGACCAACCCGAGCGCGTCGAACGGGCCGCCGCCACCTACGCCGAACTGACCGCCGTCGCCTTCCAGATCGGCGACGACATCCTCGATGTCGAAAACTCCCTCGGCCGCGCCGGCGAGTTCGGCAAGGAGTTCGGCAACGACGTTCGCGAGGGCAAGAAGACGCTGCTGGTCATCCACGCCATCGAGGAGAGTCCGCCGGAAACGGCGACGCGCCTGCAGGAGATTCTGGAGGCCGAGACGAACACCGACGACGAACTCGCCGAGGCGCTGTCGATCATCGAGGACGCCGGCAGCATCGAGTACGCCCGCGAGCACGCGCTCGAACTCGCCGCCGATGCTCGTGCCGCCGTCGATGAACTCGCTCTCGACGCGGAGACGACCGATCGGCTGTACACGTTCACGGAGTTCGTCGTCGATCGCGACGTCTAGGTGCCGTAAGTGCCGTGAGTGGTGAGTGGTGTGTGGTGTGTGATGTTCCAGCGCCGAGTTCAACTCGACCGCGGAAGTGACTCCGAAACCGCACCGTTATTCTCTCGATTACGTCCCGATCACGCACTGGTTAGCAATGCAGAGTGTTCCGTTCCGTGATTGGTAGGGGTAGATACTACGGCGAGGGCGTCATACCGTTCCCTATGGGCGACCACTCTGCACACGGTACCGGATCGACGACCACGAGTCCCTGGCCGCTGCTCGTCGCTCTCGGACTCGTCTTCTCGGAGGTCGGGATCGTCGTCGCCCTGCTCCCGGTTGCCGTGGCCGGCCTCGTCCTGTTCGCCGCGAGCGTCACCGGCTTCCTCACGGAGTCCGCCCGCGTCGCTCGGCCGTGGTCACTCGCAATCGGATTCGGCATCGCCTTCGTCGTCTTCGGCGGGCTCCTGTACGCACTCGGGACCGGAACGCTCTCGGTCGCTCCTGCCGACGAACTGACCGGCCTCGCGAGACGTGGAATCGCAATCGCCGCCGCCGGTGTCATCACCGCTGTCGGCGCAGTCGCCCTCCGCGTTCGCTCGCGCCGGAACCGCGAACGCGAACGCGGAAGCGAACGAGGTGATCAACGCGGGTGAGGGACCGGAAAGAGACCGCATCCGGATGCCGCTGAAACCACACCGGTCACCATCGAACTCTCGGAACTCTCAAAATCATCTGAACTACCGAAACGTCGAAACATCGAAACTACCGGACGTAATCGCCACTCGAGACCAAAGCCACACCCAACACACACCCACACACACATGAGCCGCCGTGCATTCGACACTGAACTCGCATTGGACCTCGCGGTCAACTTCATCCCGTTCGTGATTATCGTGTTCTTCACCGGCTTGTTCGCCGTGTTCAATCCGTGGGGATTCTCCCCGCTGCAGTCGACGATTCAGTTCGCGATTTTGATCTCGATAGCCGTTTCACTCGCGGTCGTTACGGCCATTGCCGCACGCGTAATCGAGAGTGACGACCACACGCGCGGAGAAACACCGTAATTGGAGCGGAGACGGGATGGCTCGCTTCGTCGTGGCGGTGACCGAATCCGGTCACGATTCAAACCCCGGCTTCCGAGACTCCCGAGACACTCTCGAAACGGGTCGGCTCACAGGCCTCGAATGACCGCGTATAGACAGCAATCAAAGTACGCTCACCTCCGAATCGCTATACAACCCGGAGTGTGGCGACTCGAACGCCGGCACGAGTTCAATTGATGATCAAGATGAATCCCGCCGTTCCCATCAAGAGTGCGATCCCAACGAGCAAGAGTGCGAAGAGTTCCTTCTCGGTCACAGCCGTACGAACACCGGACACGAACAAAAGTTTGTATCCGATGTCGAGGGAACGACGATCATGACCGACGACCGAAGCGAGACGACGCCCGCTGGCGAGCCGATCGCGGCGACAGGGAGAACCGTCACCGGACGCACGCTCGTTCTCGCTACGGTCGGAACGATCGTCCTCGTCACTGCTGTCTTCGGGGCCGTTCTGGGCTTTCTGCTTCCCCGGCACGCTGAACTCGAGTCGGTAACCGTGAACGGAGCAACGGTCGTCGTGTCACCGATAACGGGTGCGGTTTACGGGGCTGTGACGATCGGGTGTATCCTGATGGCACTGGTCGCAGTCGTAATGGTGGCATCACGAGCCGGCAACGGAAACGGCGGATAATCGTCCAACACGATGTGCAGGCTCCGAGGAGCGGAGACGGTCGATCGCGATCAGTCGTTCGCCGCCGACTGTAATCGCTTCGTCGTCTGGACCAGCGGGTGGCGCGCGTAGTCGACGACCTCGATATCGCCGAGTTCTTCGAGTCCCTCGTTGGCGGCGGTCTTGGCCATTCCGAGTTCGATTTCGTGGTCGATGACGATGACGTAGGCGTCCATGGCGTCGATACCGAGTCTGTCGGAGGCGAGGACGCGGTGGTGGCCGTCGGCGAGCAAGAGCGTCCCGCCGTTGTCGATGACGACGAGGGGTTCGGCCAGGCCGCGTTCGAGTTCGTACTGGCGTCCCTCGAGTTCGTCGGCGTAGACGCGGCCCTGGGTGGGGGTGAGTTGATCGATCGCGACGGTACGGCGTTCCTGTTCGAGCTCGATGTCGTGGATCTGTTCGAGCGTGCGGACGAGTTTGCCGACCTTTTCGGGGGTTGCGCGTTCGATCTGACTGCGGATGACGTCGGCGTTCGAGATGATGCCGACGAGGTTGCCCGCGTCGTCGACGACGGGGAGTTTCTGGATGCCGGAGCGGAGGATGACCCGGGCGGCGTCGGTGACTTTCATTTCGGGGTGAGCGACGAGCAGGTCGGTCGTCATGACCTTGAAGATGGGGTCGTCGTCGTCGGCCAGCAGCAGATCGCGAGCGCTGATAAAGCCCTCGACGCGGCGGCGTTCACAGACGGGAAATCCGCTGTGTTCGTCGCTCTCTGCGATCCGCGCTGCAACGTCACCCACGGTAGCGTCGGGCGAGACGGTCGCCACGTCGCGGGTCATGTACTCCTCGACCTGGGGCTTTGTCCTGTCCGACACGATCTCCATACCGGTGGTAACGGGTCCGTGCGCAAAAGTACTGTTACTGTCCGCAGATGGCGGTCACTCCTCGTCGTCGTCCGTTTCGACGGGCGAGCGAACCGACTCCGGCGATTCCACCCAGTCGGCATCCGCCTTGAACAGCCACTCGCTCGCCCGGTGGTCCGTACTGACGGGGACGCCCGGACGCGTCTCCATCGCCTCGAAAAATCGGTCGGTGATGACTTCCTCTGCAACATTGACGATCGATTCGACCTCCGCTTCGTCGTCGAGTTGGCCGAGAATACCGACCTCGAGTTGGGCACCGGCCATGTCCGCATGACCGCCGGCGCTCCCGATCTGGTCGAACCCGTCCCGGAGCGTTTCCCCGAGATCGACATCGCTGGACCGGGACCGGGCCGAGAGAAACGCCATTTCGCCCCTGAACCCGAACACGAGCGTCGTTTCGACACCGTCCATCGCGAGCAACTGATCTGCCGCCTGGGGTAGCGCGTCCCGATTTCCGATCCGGCCGGCACTCGCCACGACGACCGATCCGCGCTGGACCCGGTTTTTGATCGCCAGCGCAATCGTCTCGAGCGTCTCCCCTTCGAGCGTCGGTTGTTCGATCCGACGAAGAATCGACGTTTCGACGTGTGGCCGGAGAACCGACGCTGCCCGAAAGTCCGCCGGCGAGACCTCCCGCGTAAAGTCGTTCGTGTCGATCCGAATGCCGTACAGCAATGCCGTCGCCGTCGCCGAGTCGAACGTCCCACTGAACCGGTCGATATACTCAGTCAGTATCGTACTGGTCGCTCCGACCGACTCGCGCAACTCGACGAACTCGCTCGGGATCGGCCCCCGTGGCGGATGATGGTCGATAACGATATCGATCGGGCGCTCCTCGGGAAGTTGGTCGTTAACCCCCGGACGGGAGTGATCCACCAGCGCAACTGCCTCGTACGTATCCAGCGTCTCGCCCGGCGAAAGGTTCCGCAGGGACAGCCCCAGCAGGTTTACCATCGCCCGATTCTCCTGGTGAGAGATATCCCCGAAATAACAGGCGTCGGCGGGAACGCCAACCGACTCGGCGATATCGGCAAGCGCAACCGCGCTCGCGATCGCGTCCGGATCGGGATTGTCGTGCATCACGACCGCGAGCGGCCCGTCGATCGTCACTAACTTCCGTTGCAGCCCGAGCGCCGCCTCGGCCTCCGATGTCGTCGTCTCCTCCAATACCCGTTCGACGAGTGCACTCGTGGCATCGACGGTGTGATCCGCGAGTTCAGTAAACCTGGCTCGATCGTCGGATGTCGGGTTCCCGCCCATGTAGGCGGTGATCGAAGCGGCGGGGAACTGATCTCTCGCCGTTTCGAGGGCGTGGCGGTTGGTATCGGTTCGGTCACCGCCGATGAAGATGACATCGGGGTGATCGATGGTCGCGAGGATGTCGGGATCGGTCGGGTCGCCGCGGCGGGCGGGGATGCTCTCATCACGGAGCGTTTCGGCGACGTTCTGGTCGGCGGTGATGACGAGGAGGCGGTCAGCCGGACTGGTCGCCGTTGCAGTCCTGGCGGCGAGGGAGAGTGCAGACTGTCTGGTAGTAGTGTACGCAGCAGGTGCCGTGCTCGGACTGGCGGCGGTAGCAGTAGGTGTGGAAGCGGGAGGTGAATTGATAGCGTCGGAACCGTGTGTGTGGCCCGGAAGATGGCTCTGGCCGCGGGTAGAGAGTGCTTCGGCAACGGTGCGGCCGACGGTTCCGCACCCGAGGACGAGCCGGAAAACCATGTATCGCGGCTTGCGACCCAGAGAGGTAAAACCTACCGGTACCGAGTTCGGGCGAGACCGCACGACCGCACCCACGTGCGCTATCGTGAACTCGAACCGACGCCAAACATGGGGTTTTCGAGTGGAGAAGCGACAGGATAGAGAGGCCAGGAGTCAGGGGTTCGCTGTTAGGTGTTAGGTGAGCACGGCAGTTGCTGCGTTGACGGCCATATCGGCGACGGGGCCGAACATCGGCAGGAGTGCAACCGTCATGACGGCTGCGACGACGAGCGCAGCGTACAGGCCGATCGGCTGGGAGAGGGAGTCGCGTTCGGCGATCGGGTCTTCGATCCAGACGGCCTTGATCAGCCGAGAGTAGTAGTACAGCGAGAGGGCGCTGTTGACCACGAGCGCGACGGCGACGACGAGCAAGCCGGCGTCGAGTGCGCTGGTATACAGGAAGTACTTGCTCCAGAAGCCGCCCAGCGGCGGAATGCCGGCGAGACTGAACAGACAGATGCCGAGCGCGAAGCAGGCGACGGGTGCCTGTCGGGCGAGGCCGTTGTAGTCCTCGAAGGTTCGGCCGACGCCCCAGTACTCCGCGAGTGCGACGAACAGGAACGCGCCAGTGTTCATGAAGCCGTAGACCAGCAGGTGCATCATCGCCGCGCCCATGACGAGTGCACCGCCGTCGGCCGAGATGCCGGCGAGGCCGATCAGCGCGTAGCCCGCGTGGCCGATCGAGGAGTATGCGAGCATGCGTTTGACGTTCTCCTGGGTTGCGGCGGCGAAGTTCCCGAGCGTCATCGTGACGACCGCGAGGACGATGAACGCGACCGTCCAGTCGACGCCGATGACGCTCGCCGTCTGGGCGACGGGGAACGCCTCGGTGAACACGCGGAACGCGATGACGAAACCGGCGGCCTTCGAGGCCGACGAGAGGAACGCCGAAATCGGTGCGGGCGCGCCCTCGTAGGCCTCCGGGGCCCAGAAGTGGAACGGGACGCTCGCGGTCTTGTACGCGAAGCCGCCGATCAGCATGAGGATGCCGAGACCGAGCAGTCCGCCGTAGTCGTTCGCGTCGCCGTTCCCGATGACATCCGCGATGGTTTCGAGTTGCAGATGCCCGGTCGCACCGTAGACCAGCGAGATGCCGTAGAGGAAGATGGCCGAGGACAGTGCGCCGATCAGGAAGTACTTCAGACCGCCCTCGACGCTGCCGCGGTTGTCCTTGAGGATCGCGACGAGTGCATAGGACGGCAGACTCGAGAGTTCGAGCGCGATGAAGATCGTCACCAGACTATTGGCGGCGGCCATCGTGGCCATCCCGGTCGCGGCGAGCAAGACCAGCGAGTAGTACTCGGCCTGGTAGGCGTGCTCTTCCATGTAATCGTAGCTCGCGACGGTCACGAGCGCCGTGACGACGGTGATGACGATCATGAAGAACAGCGCGAGCTGGTCGACGACGAACTGGTTGTTCAGCACGTCGATGACGCCGCGGCCGCCGTCGATAGTCGGCGTGCCGACGCCGGCCAGGACGAACCAGACCGCGACGCCGAGTGCGGCGAGCGAGCCTGCCGTCGCGGTGCCGGCGAGTAGACCGCGGTTCGTCGTCGTCGGCGAGATACTATCGATGACGAACAGGGCTAGCGCCGTCGCCGCGAGCAGTACTGCCGGGGCGAGCGCCGTCCAGCCGGGGAGTTCGAAGATCGCCATTACAGTCCACCTCCGGTCTCCAGAATCGGAGTAACTGCGTCTTTCATCATCTCGAAGATCAGCTCTGGGGCCACGCCAAGCAGGATGATCAGTCCGAGCAACACGAACATCGGTGCGATGTCGTGCAGCGCGGCGCGACCGATCTCGTAGTCAGTTTCCAGGTGGTACGGCCCGAAGACCGTCCGCTGGAGCGCAAACAGCAGGTAGCCGGCGACGATGACGATACCGAACATCGCAAGCGCCGTAAACACCTGCGAGTACGCGAGCAACTCGGAACCGAAGGCCCCGAAGAAGATCGTGAACTCGCCGTAGAAGCCGCTCATCAGCGGCAGTCCCATGTAGCCGAACGCGCCGGCGACGAGAACGCCGGCCGCGACGGGCATCCGATCCGCCAGTCCGGACATGTCGGTGACCATCCGCGTGTGGGTCACGTTGTAGATGACGCCGACGGCCATGAACATCAGCCCGGAGATCAGTCCGTGACTGACCATCTGGAAGGTCGCACCGCTGACGCCGAACTCGGTGTACGCGATCAGGCCGAGGATGACGTAGCCCATCGAGGAGACCGAGGAGTAGGCGACGATCCGTTTCAGGTCCGTCTGCGCCAGCGCCAACAGTGCGCCGTAGATGACGCTGATGACCGCGATCGCGGCGATCGGCACCGCGTAGGCCTCGACCTGCTCGGGGAACATGGTGAAGTTGAACCGCAACAGCGCGTAGGTCCCCATCTTCAGTAGCACGCCGGCAAGCAGGACGGAGGCCGGCGTCGGAGCCTCGACGTGGGCGTCCGGCAGCCACGTGTGGAACGGGACGACCGGCACCTTGACCGCGAAGCCGAGGAACATCGCGACGAACACGATCGCGGTGAGCGTGCCCGGATCGACGCCGAACAGCGCCGTCTGGACGCCGCCGCCGTTGACCATCGCGTCCGCGATTTCGGGCAGCGCAAAGCTCGTGACCCCGTCACCGAGGCCGAGGACGAGCGCGATGAACGCGCCGAACATCACGAGCGAGGCGACGTTCGTGTAGACGAAGAACTTGATCGCGGCGTACTTCCGGCGCGGGCCGCCCCAGATCCCGATCAGCAAGTACATCGGGATGAGGACGGCCTCCCAGAAGATGAACCAGACGAAGAAGTCCAGTGCGGCGAAGACGCCGATCAGGTTTGCCTCGATAAAGAGCAGGAGACCGTAGAACTGGGACTCGCGCTCGTCGATCGGCGTCCACGAACTCACGATCGCAAGGGTGACGAGAATCGTCGTCATGACCACGAGCGGCAGACTGATGCCGTCGAGGCCGACGAACCACGAGATCGTGTAGTCGCCGAACTGAATCCATTCGACGTTCGAGGAGAACGCGAGTTCACCGCCGAGCAGGGCGTTGCCGCTGCCGTCGAACGCCGAGAACAGCCACAGCGCGAGTGCGGTCGGGATCAGGCTGATGGCGAACGCCAGTTTGCCGGCGATGCGGTTCGGCGCGACGAACGTGACGAGCGCGCCGAGCAGTGCGACCGCGATCAGTGCTTCGATCATCATAGGAACCACCCCCCGAGCGTGCCGAGGAGAAGCAGGAGGCCGATGAACCCGGCCACCAACAGCGCCGCGTAGTTCGTCACGAGGCCGGTCTGGACTCGTTTCAGCCGGCTGCCGCCGAAGAGACTCGCGGTCGAGACGCTATTGACGAGGCCGTCGATGACGGACTGGTCGAACCGGTCTGCCATGCGAGCGACGGGCAACGTGACCCGTTCGGCGATCCAGACCTGGTACTCGTCCTGGTAGTAGTTCGCCTCGAGCGTCCGGCGAACGCCGCCGAGTCGTTCCTTGTGCGGAACCGGCTCGGGAACGTTGTAGAGGGTGTGTGCGGTGAGTGCACCGGCGAGTGCCAGTCCGAGCGAGAGGCCGGCACCGAGCAGCATCGTCACCGTCTCGGAGCCGATAGCACCCTCCTCGAAGGCGACGGTCTCGTGGTAAGCGTGGTAGGTCAGCCCTTCGACCGAGCCGAACTCGCCGTCGAGCCAGTGCTCCAAGAACGTGATGTCGACACCCAGCACCTTCGCGAGCGGTGCGAGGTTGACGAGACCCGCGACGACGGCGAGGATACCCAGCACGATCAGCGGAGCCTTGATCGACCAGCCGACCGGGTGCGGGTCCTCGGCGGTCTCCGACCGGGGCTCACCGTGGAAGGTCAGGAAGACCATCCGGAAGGTGTAGAAGCCGGTGAAAAAGACCGCGATGAGCGCCATCGCGTAGGCGACGAGGATCACCGGCTGTTCGAGGCCGACGATCAGGGCGTCGTAGAGCACCTCGTCCTTTGACCAGAAGCCCGAGAACGGGATGATTCCCGCGAGCGCGAGCGCGCCGGCGAGGAAGGTGTAGTACGTGATGGGTGCTTTGTCCTTCAAACCGCCCATCTTCCACATGTCCTGTTCGTGGTGCATGATCACGATAACTGCGCCGGCACCCAGGAACAGCAGCGCCTTGAAGAAGGCGTGGTTCATGAGGTGGAAGACGCCGGCGACGTAGCCGCCGACGCCGAGTCCGAGCATCATGTAACCGTACTGGCTGATCGTCGAGTACGCCAGTACCTGTTTGATGTCGTCTTTGACGACGCCCATCGTCGCGGCAAACAGCGCGGTGAAGCCGCCGACGAACGCGATGACAGTCAGCGCGGTCGGCGAAAGCGCGTAGTAGCCGAACATCCGGGCGACCAGATAGACGCCGGCCGCGACCATCGTCGCCGCGTGAATGAGTGCGGAGACGGTAGTCGGGCCTTCCATGGCGTCCGGCAACCAGGTGTGCAGCGGGAACTGCGCGGACTTGCCCATGACGCCCCCGAGGACGAGCAAGGCGGTGATCGTCACCCAGGTCCGCGCATCGAAGCCGAACAGCGTCTGGCCGTTTTCGATCGCCGTCTCGGCGGCGACGACGAAGGAGTTCTCCCCGGCGAACGCGACCGTGCCGAACGTCGACGCGATGGCGACGACGCCCAGCAGGAAGAAGTAGTCACCGAAGCGAGTGACCAGAAACGCCTTCTTCGCGGCCGAGGGTGCCGAGCGGGTGCGAAACCAGAAGCCGATCAGCAGGTACGAACACAGGCCGACGAGTTCGAAGAACATGAACGCCATCAGCAGGTTGTCCGCGTAGACGAAGGCGAGCATGCTGAACGTAAAGAGCCCGAGCCCGGCGTAGTACCGCGGCAGTCCGGTCTCGCCCTCGGCGTTCATGTACCCGAGACTGAAGACGTGTACGAGGAACGCGACCAGCGAGACGATGACGAGCATCAACGCCGACAGCGGATCGATCAGGAGTCCGAAGGTGAACTCGATCCCGTTTGATCCGGCCTCGGTCAGTACGTCGCCGGCAGCCCACTCGTAGAGCGTTTCGTGATATACTTCGCCGCCCGCGACGGTGACGAGCAGCCACAGCGAGAGCAGGAGCGAGCCTGCCGTCGCGAGGATACCCGCGATCGCGCCCCGTTTCGGCATGTACTTGCCGAAGGTTAGCGCGACGACGAACGCCACGAGCGGGAACAGTGCGATTGCCGGAGCGTAGCCGAATGCACCTGTACCTGCCATCTTACCACCTCATCGTCGTTGGAACCGTGACATCGACGTCACGGAAGTTACGGTACAACACCAGCAAGATTCCGAGTCCGATCGCAACCTCTGCAGCGGCAAGCGCCATGGTGAACAGGGCGAACACCTGCCCGGTGAGGTTGCCGTGATAAAATGCGAACGCGATCAGATTGATGTTGGCCGCGTTCAGCATGAGTTCGACGGACATCAGAAACAGCAGTGCGTTGCGACGCGTCAGAATGCCAAAGAGCCCGATCGAGAACAGGGCCATCGACAGGAGGACGTAGTACTGAACCTCGACCGCCATCAGGCGTCACCTCCTGTGTTGCCGTCGCCATCGTTATCGTCGTTGCCATCGCCACCGGTCCTCGAATCAGCGGCAGAATCGGCGTCGGATCCGGTAGCTGTCACACTCCCGGTCGAATCCGAGCCGCCGTCTGCGACCGTCTCGCGTCCCGTCGCGGACCTGGCCGGTTCGGCATCGTCACGCTGGCTCGGCAGTGCGACGACCGGTTTCCCTCCCTCCTCGCGCTTTGCGAGGACGATCGCTCCGTCGAGGGCCGCATCGAGGACGACGGCGATCAGGAAGAACGCCGCGAGGAACGACTCCGTGTTCGGAATCGATCCCGCGGTGGACTGGAGTTCGTCGAGTCCGAACATCGCGTACCCGAGTTCAGATGTGATCGCAATGCTCTCGGGGAATCCCTGGCTCCCGCCGAAGCTCGTATTCAGGACGATCAGCGCCATCAGCCCGAAGAGGCCGACCGCGAGGACGCCCGGAAGGAGCACCCGTCCGACCCGGAGTCGCGGCTTGGTCGTCATGTCTGTACCACCTCGTCGGCGTTCGTCTCCGTATCGTCTGTCGCGTCCTCACGCTCCGTCAGCATCACGGCGAACGTGATGAGGATGAGCACCCCGCCGACGTAGACGAGAACCTGCATCATCGCGACGAACTCGGCCGCCTGCATCACGAAGTGGACCGCGATGCTCAACAGCGCAACGCCGAGCATGAGCGCCGAGTGCCACGGTTCCCGCAAGAGAACCACACCCAGCGCGCTGGCGAGCGTGATGAACGCAAACAGCGCGAACGCGATCTGCTCGTATATCATTGTTGTGTTAGACTGCCCGTTTCGGGGACGGGCGACCCATTACTGGTAATCGACCTCCCCGTCTCCCTCGCCGATCCACGCGCCCCGATCCGGTTCGCGCGACTCGAGCGGGTCGATATCCTTGTACCACGGTACCGACTTCAGCTCCTCTTTGTTGTAGACGAGGTCGTGTTTGGTATCGCCGGTGAACTCGAAGTTCTGCGTGAGCAGGATGGCGTCGACGGGACAGACCTCCTCGCAGAGCCGGCAGTAGATACACTGGCCGATGTGGAGGTTGTACTGTTCGCCGTTTCGCTTGTCGTCCATGACGATCTGGATCGTGTCGTTCGGACAGACGTTCTCACACTGGCGACACCAGATACAGCGTTCCTGGCTGAACTTGTGGACCCCGCGGAATCGCGGCGACACGTCCGGTGCCGTGCTCGGATACTCCACCGTGAAGGTGGAGCCGTCCAGTGCGTGTTTCATCGTCGTTGCCATCGATTTGAGTACCCCGATCATGCTATCACCCCTACGATTGCCGCGGTTAGTCCGAGATTCGCAAACGAGAGGACGAGCAGTCCCTTCCAGCCGATCTCGATAAGCTGGTCGATTCGTACGCGCGGCACCGCCGAACGCAGCCACTGCGTCAGGAAGAACACGCCCCAGATTTTGAGGGTGAACCAGACGATGCCGAGCGCAGCGGGCCCCGGACCGGCGGGTCCACCGAGGAAGATCGTCGAGATAATTGCGCCACCGAGGAAGATGTGGAGGAACTCGCCGAGATAGACCAGCACGAAGTAGACCGAGGAGTACTCGGTCTGGTACCCGGCGACGAGTTCAGCCGGCGCTTCGGGCATGTCGAACGGGTTGCGCCCGACCTCGGCGAAGTTCGCGATCAGAAAGAGGACGAACGCGAACGGGTTGACGAGCGCGTACCACTGTGGAATCGCGACGACGCCCAGATCGACGAGCGGCTCGGCCTGTGCCTCGACGATCGTACTCATCTGCAGCGATCCCGCAAACAGGACGACGGACATCCCGGTCACGACGAGCGGGATCTCGTAGGCGACGTTCTGTGCGACCGCGCGCAAGCCGCCGAGCAGCGAGTACTTGTTTCCCGACGAATAGCCGGCCATCACGAGCCCGATCGAGGCGATGCCGGCGACGGCGAAGGCGAACGCGAGGCCGACCTCGGGATCCGCAAGTTGGATGCCGCTTCCCATCGGGATCACGGCGAAGCCGAGCAGCGCCGACCCCACGATGACGATCGGCGCGAGGTCGTAGGCCGGCCGGTCCGCGTTCTCCGGAATGATGTTCTCCTTCGAGAGCATCCGAACCGCGTCCGCGATGATGATGCCGATGCCGGCCGGTCCGATCTGGTTGATCGAAATGCGGTCCGTAAAGGAGGCCGTTATCTTTCGCTTCGCCCAGGGACCGGCGACGGCGGTCATCGCGAGGATCAGGCTCCCGACGATGACCGCACCGATGAGCGTCGAGAGCAACTCGCCGGCGAGACCGAACTCGTTCAGGCCGGTGAGATCGCCGAGACGCTCGGGTAATAGCACGTCCGACTGGAGCGGCGTGGTCGTCGCCGCGTTCATCGATCCACCTCACCCAAGACGATATCGAGGCTGCCGAGCGACGCGATCAGGTCGGGAATGTACTCCCCTTCGGACATCTCGGCGAGCGCCTGCAGGTTCGAGAAACACGGACTCCGGATCTTGAACCGACCGGGTTTGTCCGTGCCGTCGGAGCGAATGTAGATGCCGAGTTCACCTTTGGCACCCTCGACGGCCCGGTAGATTTCGGTGTCTGCGTCCGGCTTCAGCGTCCGGGGGACGTTGGCCTGGACGTCGCGTTCGTCTTCGGGCCACTCTTCGAGCAGATCGAGACACTGCTCGATGATCTTTGCGGACTCCTCGACTTCTTCCATCCGACAGAGGACACGCGCATAGTTGTCACAGCCGTCGCGCGTGATGACGTCCCAATCGAGTTGGTCGTAGTACCCGTAGGGATCGTCACGACGGAGATCGTAGTCGACGCCGGAGCCGCGAACGACCGGGCCCGTACAGCCGTAGCTTTTCGCGACGTCCGGCTCTAAGACGCCCGTGTCGATACACCGGGTCTGGAAGATTTCGTTCCCCGTGATCAGGTCGTGGTACTCCGCGACCTTCGCCGGGAGTTCGTCGAGGAAGTCTCGCGCCTGCGCGAAGAACTCCTCGCGCGGTTCGGGCAGATCCCAGGCGACGCCCCCGACCCGGAAGTAGTTGAACATCATCCGCTGACCCGTCAGATCCTCCAGCAGATCCTGGATGACCTCCCGGTCGCGGAACGTGTACATGAACGTCGCGGTGAACTCGCCGTAGACGTCGAGTGCGAACGTTCCGAGTGCGAGCATATGCGAGGCGATCCGGCAGAGTTCAGCGCCCATCGTCCGGATGACCTGCGCGTACTCGGGGACCTCGACGTCGGCCAGGTCTTCGATCGCCCGCGCGTAGGCCCACTCGTTCAACAGGCCCGCCGAGACGTAGTCCCAGCGGTCGGGGTAGGGCATGATCTGGTGGCGGTATGTTCCTGACTGACACATCTGCTCTTCACACCGGTGGAGATAGCCGATATCCGGCTCGACATCGGCGACGGTCTCGCCGTCGAGTACCGTTTCGACGTGAAGGACACCGTGAGTTGCCGGATGGTGCGGCCCGATGTTCAGGAACATCGTGTCCGAATCGGCCTCTCGGTGGTCGGGCTGAATCGGGTTCTGGTGCTCCGTCAGCGTGACGAGTTGCGGTTTTTCTTGATCGTAATCCTTCGAGAGCGGATGTCCCTGCCAGGTCTCGGGCAGGAGAATCCGCCGGAGGTCCGGGTGCCCCTCGTATTCGACGCCGATGAGGTCGTAGGCCTCTCGTTCGTGCCAGTCGGCCGTTCGGAACACCGGTTCGGCGCTCTGACTGACCGGATTCTCGGTCGTCGTCGGAACGACGATGCTGAGTTCGTCGGTCGGATCGGCGAACTTCTTCAGGTGGTAGATCGACTCGTACCGGTCCTCGTACTGCTGTGCGGTGACACACGAGAGGTGGTCGTAGCCGGCCTCGTCCCGAAGGTCCGAAAGAACGGCCTGCACGTCGTTGGGATTGATGACGAATCCCGGCGCGTTCAGGTGTTCTTCGCGTGCGATTGCGCGGTCACCGAGCAGCGCCTCGAGTTCGGCTTCGTCGGTGCCGGACGCTGGCTGTGTCAGCTCCGGCTCGACCTCGGATTCCGTGCCCGTGCTCATGGTGAATCAGCCCAGTTGTACCGCATGACGAGGTCGTCCTCGTCGATCTGGTCTGCGAGTTTCTGGACCAGTTCGTCCTTCGGCAGGTCGCCGAACTCCTCGAGTTCGTACGGTTTGACGACGACGGCCGAGGACTCGCCGTTTTTGATCCGCTCCTGGAGTTTGAGGACGCCGTAGATCAGGGCTTCAGGCCGCGGCGGACAGCCGGGGACGTGAATGTCGATCGGGATGATCTCCTCGGCACCCTTGACGACGTTGTACCCTTCCTGGAACGGGCCGCCCGAAATCGTACAGGACCCCATCCCGACGACGAATTTGGGTTCGGGCATCTGATCGTAGACGCGCTTCATGCGCGGGCCGAACTTCGAGACGATCGTTCCCGGAACGATCATCACGTCGGCCTGTCGCGGCGACGCGCGCGGAACGCCGGCCCCGAATCGGTCGAGGTCGTGTTTGATCGCGTACGTGTGCATCATCTCGATGCTGCAGCAGGCGATCCCGAACTGGAGCATGAACATCGAGTTCCCGCGCACCCAGTTCATGAACTCGTCGAACTTCGTGAGGATGAACGGGGATGCGCCGAACGCCTCGCGAAGTCTGGAGTTGAAGCGATCGTCGACACCCTCGCCGATCCGGGCCTCACGGGTGTCCGTCGACGGCGCTGTGCTGTCGTGAATCGTTTGTTGTGGTTCGTCGCTACTCATGGTGTCTGGGTCGTGCTCGTGCTCATGGTCGATTCCGCTCCGTGTCTACCTGACGAGGTGTCTGTGCCCACTGGACGGCACCGTTTCGCCACGCCCATGCAAGTCCCGCGAGCAGGATTGCGACGAAAAGCACCATCGGGCCGAGGATATCGAGCAGTGACACGGCATCCGATTCGATGGCATCCAGGTACACGACCGCCCAGGGAAACAGGAGGACGGTTTCGATATCGAAGACGAGGAACAGAAGCGCAACCATGTAGTACTGGATGTTAAACCGGACGCGCGTGCCGCCGGTCGGAACCTCACCACTCTCGTAGGTGGCACGTTTGCTCGTTTCGGGCACACTCGGACGTAGCAGCGCCGATACCGCCATCATACTGAGGGGTATCAGGACTCCAACGAGCGCGAGCGCCCCGATCGCTATCCAATCGTTCATCTCCGTAACGTTCGGGAGTTTAAACCGCACGCACATAAGGGTTGATTGTTCGTTTTCCGGGTCAACACGGGCCAAGCCGAGAGATCAGGGATAAACTGTCTGTCTGTATACTCGGCGTATATTCGCCGTAGTCGTTTCCACGCGAGCGAATCGGGATTCGGCTGATTACAGACGATAAGAGCGGCAATGAAGAACGATGAACGTTGGACGACCTCGCCGGAAGTAGCGGGTGGTTCGCCGATTACCGTTCGCGCTCTCGGAACGCAGGGGTTCCCTCGTCGTGGAGTTCGCGCGAAACGGTGCCGACGCCGTCGCGCAGGCCGTCGTGGTAGGTGACGAGTCGGTCGCGCACGTCGTCGTACTGGCGAGCGAGGATCTGTGCGGCAGAGAGGGCGGCATTGAAGGACTTGCCGGCGTCGACGGCGACCAGCGGCGCGCCGGTCGGCATTCCGATCACGCTATCGACGGACTTCTCCTGGACGGGGACGCCGATGACCGGCAGCGGATACGCGATCGAGGCGGTCATATTCGGTAGATCAGCCGATTTGCCGCCCGCGCCCGCGATGATGACTTCCAGCCCGCGCTCTTCTGCCGTCTCGGCGTAGGCCGCCATCAGGTCCGGCGTCCGATGGGCCGAGGTGACGTACGTTTCGAACGTAAACCGCTCGTCGGGGGCGTTTTCGTAGTCGGTCTGCTCGGCAAAGCCGAGTTCATCAACGAACGCGTCGTAGGCTCCGCGGCGCTCGCCGCCGGTCAGCATCGTTTCGAGATCGGAATCGCTGCCCATCACGATGCCAACGTCCGGCGTCTCGGCCGCGGGACGGCTCTGTGTGGCTTCCTCGTGGAGTCGGTCGATCAGGTCGGAAACGCTGTCACTCATAGTAGGTAGTGGCGGTCACTCCGACGTGAACGTGACGGACTCCTCGAGTTCGCGCGCGGCCTCGAGTAATTCGGCTGTCGTCTCGTCGTTGCGTCCGGACAGCGTCACGTGACCCAGCTTTCGCAGGGGACGCGCCTCTCGCTTGCCGTACCAGTGGAGGGCCGCACCCGGCGTCTCGAGGATTCGATCGACGTGTTGCAAC
Source organism: Natrialba aegyptia DSM 13077 (assembly GCF_000337535.1). GTDB lineage: Archaea > Halobacteriota > Halobacteria > Halobacteriales > Natrialbaceae > Natrialba > Natrialba aegyptia. The sequence goes on along the minus strand of NZ_AOIP01000011.1, from coordinate 11,095 downwards.
GTCGCGGACCGAGACTCCTCGACGTCACCGAGCAGGTTCACCGACACCGTCGGCGAGCGGAGATCGGTCGCGGCGAGGGGCCACCCCAGAACCGCCCGCGCGTGCTGTTCGAACTGCGAACTCTGTGCGCCCTCGATGGTCCAGTGGCCGGAGTTGTGCGGGCGCGGGGCGATTTCGTTGAGCAGGATCTCGCCGTCGCTCGTTTCGAACAATTCGATGCCGTAGACGCCGCGCCCCTCCATCACGTCGAGGACATCCGAGGCGACCCCGCGGGCGCGTTCTGCAACCGCGTTGGAGGAGCCCGCCGGCACGATCGTCTGCCGCAGGATCTCCTCCTCGTGGACGTTCTCGCTGATCGGGAACGTCGCGATTTCGTTCTTGCCCTTGACCGCGATGATCGAGATTTCACGCTCGAACTCGACGAAGGCCTCGACCATGGCGGGGCCGGCGACGGAGTCGAGTGCGGCCTCGGCGTCCGCTTTGGACTCGACGGGAACGTTCCCACGGCCGTCGTAGCCACCGGTTCGAGCCTTGAGCATGACCGGCGCGCCGTAGTCGTCGATCGCGGCGCGGATGTCGGCGGCGTCCGTAACCTTGCGAAACGGCGGGACGGGAACGCCCGCGTCCTCGAGTTCGCGTTTCTGGACGAGTTTGTCGTGAATCGTCTCGAGCGTCGCCGGCTTGGGGTGGACCGGCGTGCCGGAGTCCTCGCTGACGCGCTCTAAGACGTCCTGGTCGGCGAGTTCGATTTCGAAGGTGAGCACGTCGGCGCGAGCGGCGAGTTCGCGAATGCCGGCTTCGTCGTCGAAGTCGGCGACGATCTGGTCGCGGGCGACTGGTGCGGCCGGGCAGTCGGGCGTCGGATCGAGGACGACGACCTCGACGCCGAGCGGCGCTGCCGCCTCCGCGAGCATGCGCCCGAGTTGGCCGCCACCGACGACGCCGATCGTTGGTCCTGGCGTCTGTAACGTCGTCATTGGGCGGGCATTGACGGTGACCCCGCTTAAGAATTGGCAATCGGTGAGCGAACGAACTGTACCGACTGGCCGGGAAATAGTATTCACCTATCATTCCAAAGACATATTCCGGCTGGTATTAGCATCGTAACACATGGTCGCGAACGAACCCGTGTTGGATCGACAGTCCAACGGAACGCGGTCAGCCGTCCGCGATCGGTCGGAACCGCTTTTGACGGTCGACGGGTTGGAGAAAACCTACGAGACCGACGCGGGGGTGACGACTGCGGTCGACGACGTATCGTTCGCCATCGAGGAAGGGACGATCGTCGGACTGCTCGGTCCGAACGGGGCCGGCAAGACGACGACGATCAAGTTGCTTCTCGGGTTGATCCGCCCGACAGGTGGAACAGCACGCATCGACGGCGTCGATGTAACCGAATCCCCGGCTGCCGTCCCGGTCCGTCGCCGCGATGCTTGAAGGGGCGCGGAACGTCTACTGGCGGCTTACCGTTCGCGAAAACATTCGATTCTTCGCCCGGATCGGCGGTCAACGGGCCGATTCCGACCGGATCGATCGACTACTCGAACAGGTCGATCTCGCGGACCGAGCCGACGATCCGGTCAACGAACTCTCCCGCGGAATGAAACAGAAGGCGTCGCTGGCGTGTACCCTCGTTCGGGAGACGCCGCTCGTCGTTCTCGACGAACCCACGCTGGGCCTCGACGTGGAGAGTTCGTTCGAACTGCGCCGGGAACTCCGGCGACTGGCGGACCAGAACGAGCGAACGGTTCTCGTTTCGAGTCACGACATGCAGGTCATCGAATCACTGTGTGACCGAGTTATCATCCTGAACGACGGGTCGGTGCTGGCGGACGAGACGGTCGAGACGCTGCTCGATCTGTTCCGGACGCGAGCCGTCCGCGTGACCGTCACCGGGTGGTTATCGAACGATGTGAAAACAACCCTCACCGAACGATTCGGCGCGACGGCGTGGGCGAGCCGCGATGACGGGACTACCGTGACACACCGGTTCGACGCGACCCGCGTGCAGGGAAACGAGTTCTATGAGCTAATGGCGGTGCTTCGAAATTCGGGGACGATGTTCGGCTCAGTTGAGACGCTCGAGCCGGACCTCGAAGACGTGTTCTTACGGCTTATCGAAACCGAGCGGAGGCCCGCCGATGACTAACCAGTTGCGTCTCGTCGCCGCCGTCGTCGAAAAGCGGGTCGTCCTTCTGAGACGATATTGGGTCAATACGCTCATGCGAGTCGTCGGGATGTACGCGACGTTCGCAGTGGTTTTTCTCGGCGGCCGGTCGCTCGGCGGCGCGGATGCCGAGGCCACTCTCGATGTCATCGTCGTCGGTTTCTTCCTCTTTTTGGCTACCAGTGCGGCGTATTTCGACGTCGCTGGTAGCGTCATGCGAGAAGCCAAATGGGGCACGCTCGAACAACTGTATCTCTCGCCCGCCGGTCTCGGTCGCATTTTCTCGGTTACAACCGTGTTCAATATCGCCCTCAGTAGCGGTCTCGCGCTAGTCCTCCTCGCACTCATGGTCGTCACGACCGGTCGATCGGTCTCGGTAGACCTGCTCACGGTCGCGCCGCTGCTCGTCGTCACGATCCTACCGGCGATCGGCGTCGGCTACGCCGTTGCCGGACTTTCCTTGCTCTACAAACGGCTCGAAAACGTCCAGCAACTGCTTCGGTTCGGCTTTGCCGGCCTGATCGCTGCCCCCGGTGCGGCCGGGGACCCGCTCTCGCCTTCCTCCCGGTCAGCCCCGGAAGCAACCTCATCACCCTCGCAATGCTGGACGGAACGAGACTCTGGGAGTTTCCGCCCACCGAACTCGTCGCGCTGTTCGTCACTAGCACCGGCTACCTCGTCGGCGGCTACCTCGTCTTTTTGCATCTGGTCGAGCGAACTCGCGACCGTGGCGTGATGGGCCACTACTGATACTGTCGGACAGAAGTCAGTGAGAAGTTGGTCGCGATAATCCGGCTATCGCCGTTGGAAACAGCCGAGTTCGAGCAACCGATCTTCAAATAGTGCTGTCCGATAGTATGACCGATCCCGAACTCGCGAACTGCCGAGTTCGCGAATCTGCGGGCCGAACGCGCTTGCTGCGTTATTTCTCGTTGACCTCGAGGACCTTGCCGGCCGCGATGGTCTGGCCCATGTCGCGGATGGCGAAGCTCCCGAGTTCGGGGATTTCACTGGACGGTTCGATGCTGAGGGGCTTCTGGGGTCGGATGGTGACCACGGCGGCGTCGCCCGACTGGATGAAGTCGGGGTCTTCCTCGGCGACTTCGCCGCTCGAGGAGTCGATCTTCTGATCGATGGATTCGATCGTACAGGCGACCTGTGCCGTGTGCGCGTGGAAGACCGGCGTGTAGCCGGCCGTAATCACGGACGGGTGCTGCATGACGACGATCTGGGCCTGGAAGGTCTCGGCGACGCTCGGCGGATCGTCGGCCGGACCGCAGACGTCGCCGCGGCGGATGTCGTCCTTGCCGATGCCGCGGACGTTGAACCCGACGTTGTCACCGGGTTCGGCCTTCGGTACTTCCTCGTGGTGCATCTCGATCGTCTTTACTTCGCCGCCCACGTCGCTGGGCTGGAAGGAGACGGTGTCGCCTGTGTTCATGACACCGGTTTCGATGCGGCCGACCGGGACGGTTCCGATACCCGAAATCGTGTACACGTCCTGAATCGGCAGGCGAAGCGGTGCATCCGTCGGCGGCTCCGGCTCCGGCAGCGTGTTGAGGGCCTCGAGAACGGTTTCACCCTCGTACCACGGCGTGTTATCGGAGACGTCCGCGACGTTGTCGCCTTCGAACGCCGAGACGGGAATGAACGAGGCGTCCTCGGTGTTGAACTGCACCTGATTGAGCAGTTGGGTAACCTCCTCGACGACCTCATCGTAGGTGGATTCCTCGTAGTCGACGACGTCCATCTTGTTGACAGCGACGATGAGTTCGTCGATACCGAGCGTTCGTGCAAGGAAAACGTGTTCCTGGGTCTGGGGCGCGACGCCGTCGTCGGCGGCGACGACGAGAACGGCGTGGTCCGCCTGGGACGCGCCCGTGATCATGTTCTTGACGAAGTCGCGGTGACCCGGCGTGTCGACGATGGTAAAGTCGTACTCGTCGGTGGAGAACTCCTGGTGGGCGATGTCGATGGTGACGCCGCGTTCGCGCTCCTCGGCGAGGTTGTCCATGACGTAGGCGAACTCGAAGCCGCCTTTGCCCTTCTCTTCGGCTTCTTCGCGGTGCTGTTCGATGACGTGCTCGGGGATGCTCCCCGTCTCGTAGAGGAGTCGCCCGACGAGCGTACTCTTTCCGTGGTCGACGTGGCCGATAATGGCCAGATTCTGGTGTTGACTTGCACTCATGGTGGTTGGTACCGCTAGCAGGATCTACTCGATATGTACCCCTAAACCCTTGTGCGGCATTTGCTGGACAGTACAGAAACGCTAGGTATGAATCCGTTACCGGCGATAATGGGGCCGGTCCGCTTTCCCGGCAAGCCAGCCGACACCGTCGGGTTCGACTTGAGGATACATTCGGCGAGAACGGTACCTCTTTTACGCCCGCTCACCTCGGCTCGCGTATGACCACGCTCGGACTGGTGGTCGCGGAGTTCAATCGACCGATCACCGAGCAGATGGAGCACGAAGCCGCGGAGGCAGCCCAGGCTGCGGGAGCCGAGGTGCACGACATCGTCCACGTCCCTGGGGTGTACGACGCCCCGCTGGCCGCCGACCGCCTCGCGCGACTCGAGGCCGTCGACGCCGTGGCCGTCATCGGGACCGTCATCACCGGCGACACCGACCACGATCAGGTCATCTCCGACGCGACCGCCCAGCGGCTCGCAGACGTGAGCCTCGAGCGTGATACTCCCGTCACACTCGGCGTCACCGGCCCCGGCATGTCCGCGGCCGAGTCCCGCGAGCGCATCGAAAACGCTGCGAAAGCAGTCGACAGCGCGCTCGATCTCGTCGACGAACTACCCGATCCCGAGTCACCGTCGCGTACCGCCGACTAAAACGACCACGACGCAGCCCGAAATCGAACCCAGTTCCAGCAATGACCATGGAATTCACCGACCGCCTGACCCGAGTCGAACCGTCCGCAACCCTCGCCATCTCCGCGCTCGCCACCGAACTCGAGCAAGATGGCGCAGACGTCGTCGACCTGTCCGTCGGCGAACCCGACTTCCCGACGCCACAGAACATCGTCGACGCCGGCCAGGATGCGATGGACGCCGGCCACACCGGCTACACGACCTCCGCCGGCATCCTCGAACTCCGCGAGGCCATCGCGGACAAACTCGCCGCCGACGGCCTCGACCACGGCCCCGAGGAAATCATCGTCACCCCCGGCGCGAAGCAGGCGCTCTACGAGATCGTCCAGGCCCTGATTCAGGACGGCGACGAGGTCGCGCTGCTCGACCCCGCCTGGGTCTCCTACGAGGCGATGGTCAAGATGGCCGGCGGCGACCTCACCCGCGTCGACCTCTCCGATTCCGACTTCCAGCTCGAACCCGCCCTCGACGACCTCGCGGCCGCCGTCTCCGACGAAACCGAGCTGCTCATCGTGAACTCGCCGTCGAACCCGACCGGCGCGGTCTACACGGACGCCGCACTCGAGGGCGTCCGCGACCTCGCCGTCGAGCACGACATCACCGTCATCTCCGACGAGATCTACAAGGAGATCACCTACGGCGTCGAACCCACCAGCCTGGGAACGTTCGACGGCATGGCCGACCGCACCATCACCGTCAACGGCTTCTCGAAGGCCTACTCCATGACCGGCTGGCGACTCGGCTACTTCGCCGGCCCCCAGGACCTGATCGACCAGGCCGGCAAACTCCACAGCCACTCCGTGTCGTCGGCCGTCAACTTCGTCCAACACGCCGGCGTCGAAGCCCTCGAAAACACCGACGACGCCGTCGCCCAGATGGTCGACGCCTTCGGCCAGCGACGTGAACTCGTCATCGACTTGCTCGACGACCACGACGTCGACGTTGCGGTTCCGGACGGCGCGTTCTACATGATGCTTCCCGTCGCCGACGACGATCAGGCCTGGTGCGAGGGAGCGCTCGAGGACGCCCACGTCGCAACGGTTCCCGGCAGCGCGTTCGGGACGCCCGGCTACGCCCGCATCTCGTACGCGGCGAGCGAAGAACGACTCGAGGAAGGGATCGAACGCCTCGCCGAAGAAGACTACCTCTAACCTGCCGGACGGGACTACCGCCGTTTTCGCACGAGTTCGGTCGACTGCCAGCGGGTAGCTAATTCAGACGAGTCGTTGAGCGCAGCCTGAACCGGATCGGCGCGAGCCGTTTGGGTGATGTGCGCTCAGGATCCGAACAGCTATGTCGAGCGTGTGCGTATTAGTACCATGATGTCGAGAGCCACGAGCACGCCGCTCGACGACATCGAGTTCCTCGCGCGGTCGGAACATCGCGTGGCCGTGCTCGATGCGCTGGCCGACCGGCCTCGGAGTCGAGTTGCGCTTCGGAGGGAGACGGGGGCGTCGTCGTCCACGATCGGGCGGACGCTTCGGGCGTTCGAAGAGCGCAACTGGATCAGACGGACCGACAAGCGGTACGAAACGACGCAGTTGGGCGCGTTCGTCGCGGCGGGGCTGCGGGAGTTGATCGACCGGCTCGAAACCGAGCGGAAGCTTCGCGATACCTGGGAGTGGCTTCCGAACGAGGAAAGCGGGTTCACCGTCGAGATGGCGACCGACGCGGTCGTGACGGTCGCCGCAGTCGATTCGCCGTACCGGCCGGTGAACCGATTCGCATCCCTGTTCGAGGAGACGGACGAGTTTCGGTTCGTCGGGTTCGATATCGCCCTGCTCGAACCCTGTAAGGACGAGCTTCGAGAGCGGGTTCTCGACGGGATGCGGACGGAGATCATCGACCCGCCGAGCGTCGCCCGCTCCATTCTCGCGACCTACGGGGAGCACTGCGCCGGGCCGCTCGAAAGCGGGAATCTCACGGTCCGCGTGCACGACGACTTGCCGCCCTACGGCGTCAGTCTCTTCGACGATCGAGTCGCCGTTAGCTGTGCTGACCAGCACAGCGGCGCGGTGCAACTGTTGCTCGACACCGACGCACCGGCGGCTCGGGAGTGGGCGGAATCGACGTTCGAGCGCTATCGGCGTGAGTCGCGACCGCTCACGGTCGAATCAACGAACGAGTGATGTGTGACGGCTCGTAGCCGGTGGGCGGTTGCAGCAACTGCACGCGAGTCAGGGCGTGCATACCGCCCACTCGGTGCCTACATGCGAGTTCACGGCGTAGCCTTTCGCGGGGACTGCACCATGGCTATCGAACACTCCGACGAAGAGACAATAACGGCGCTACAGGTAGCGTGTGACACCGAGGTTTCGGGCTGTGTCTTCCTCATGCGGACGGAGGAGGAGGACAAAGACCGACTGGTCGAAATCACGCGCGATCACGTTCGCGAACAACACGGGAAGGAGTACACCCGCGACGAAATCGAAGCGGAACACGTCACCGAAGTCGAGGTCTGACCGACGGCGATTCGGGACTCCGCATCTTTTAATCGGAATGATAGGATCCCGAGCGTCCCGAGCATGAAACACGAATGATGTCCGTCCTTTCATCGAAGAGAGACGACGAGGGCAGCGAGGTGGAACGAGCCCCGGTCGAACCGGCTGATAAACGATGTCGCTCTCCGTCGGGTACTCCCGATTCTCGTGTTGTCCAACCGTCTTCAGGTCTCCGACTGACGTTATAGAGTTCGTCTCCTTCGGCGCTTTCTCATCACGTACGTTCGATGATGAGTATCACTACCAAAACCGACTAAGGTCGTCTTCTCTTCTTTTGGAGAGATGGCCAAGACGAAGGTCCACGAGTTAGAGACCGAAGCAGAGTGGTTAGGCGCGTTTCCAGTGATGTCCCAATTGCGGACCCATCTGAACGAAGACTCCTACCTTGACTATCTCCGTGAAATGACCGATGATGGGTACCGACTCTTCGCTGTCTCAGTAGACGACGAAATCGTCTCGCTCGCTGGCGTTGGGATCCAGGTGAATATGTACTACGGTCGCCACGTGTGGGTTTACGAGTTGGTAACAGACGCCGACCATCGGTCGAAGGGACATGGGATGAAACTCCTCTCGTTTATCGAAGACTGGGCCGAGGAGAGAAACTGTGAACTCGTCGCACTTTCTTCGGGCCTCCAGCGTGAGGATGCCCATCGCTTCTATGAGGAGCGGGCCGGGATGGAGCGGGCTAGCTACGTGTACAAACAGCCGTTGAAATAGTCTGTCGAAACAGTATGGCGGATCAATAATCGATAGATCGAACTCGTTACCGATTCTCGCGTTGCTCGACCTTGTTCAGTTCGATCAACAACCGAAAGATCGCCTTCACCAGATTCGCGTCGACATCGAACTGCTCTGCGTTCTGTCCCGCTCGTTCCATTACCTGCTCCTCCTGTTTCTCGTCGGTCGTCGGCAGGTCCTTCTCGTCTTTGACCGCCGCGATCGTATCCGCGACGTAGGTTCGCTGGGCGATCAGTTCGACGATCTCCTGGTCGATCGTCTCGATCTCCTCGCGGAGTTCTTCGAGATCCATCTCGTCCGGTGTTCGGTTCTCGCTTGCGATCTCGTCTCCGTTCGAAGCTGAATCTGGCGTCATGGTGTTTGAATACGTGTCCCGTCTGTTCGGGTCTGCAGTAATCGTGTCGTTCCCTCGCGCTCGTTCCACCGCTCTCGAACACCGGCCAGCGTGTCGCGGTCGCCGACGGCGACGTAGCTGGGTCCGGTTCCGGACAACGACACTCCGGTTACGTCCGGCAGCGCGTCGAGCATCGGCCCCGTCGGGAACTCGAGCGCGCCACAGAACGCGAAGCCGTTGACCGTCATCGCCTCGCCGTAGCGCCCGTCGAGTGCGAGTTCTTCGACGAGTTCAGCCATCGGCGCGATGCGCTCGCAGGCGGCGATGTCGGCATCGGCGCTGTAGGCTTGCGTCGGCGGCGTGTAGACCGCCGCGTGCCAGTCGGGTTCGTCGCGGGCGAGCAGTTCGTCGCTCGTGTTGTCGGTGATCGTCACGCCGCCGAGCATGCTCGCGCTGGCGTCGTCGAACGCGCCGGTCGCGGTGACGCCGGCGTCGCGAGCGGCACGGACGCCGAGTCGACAGGCGTCGATCCGATCGACGGCGTCGCTGACTGCCAGTGCATCGAGCGTCGCGAGAACGGTGGCGTTGGCTGCCGCGCTCGAACTCTTCAGCCCGCCGGCCATCGGGACCTCGCTTTCGGTGCGAACGCGAGCGCCGACGGTGGATCGATCGAGGCCGGCCGACGCGGCGAACTCGTCGAGGGTCAGGTCGACGCAGCGTTCGATGAGCGTCGTGTCCGCGTCCGGGTGGCCGTCGACCCGGCCGACGGTTTCGCCACTGTCGGTGAGTTCGACCGTCGCGGTCGTCTCGAGGTCGATCGCGAAGGCTGAACCGGTCCCCGTCGCGAGTGCGTTGAGGACCGTTCCGGCTGCGGGTGCGACGGCGCGGCCGTCCATACGAGAAGACTCACAGAGTGCGTACTTACGGCTGGCGGTTCTGACAAGTCTTCTCCCGGTGGCAAGGAGAGCACGGGATCGAAACCGGCCGCTGAGTACCCACCTGGTCGCCATATGCGACTCCGTACTTTCCGGCCGGCGCGGCAGGAACTCGCCTCGAGAAGAGACAGTACTTAGTGACTGCTACGCAATTTGTCAGATCGATGGAATTCGATCGGCGAACGCGAAACCGCCCCACCGTTATTTCGTTCGCTCCCGTTCTGGTCGCGAATCTCCTTCCTCTTGGCGGTGTTCTCTGGTTCGACTGGCGCATCGGCGAGGTGCTGGCGATTTATTGGATCGAAGTCGCGGTCATGCTTTTGGCGTACAGCGGGGCGGCGCTTTTCGCCGAACGGCGGATCGTGCTCGAGGGGCGGAATCTCTTCCTGCCGGGAGTGAGCCGGGGAAAAGAGTTGTCCGAGTCGAGATGGGGCGATAATCCAACCACCATCAATCTCGGGAGATCGATCCCGCCGATTTACCCGCGGAACATCAGAATTGTCGTCATGTCCGTTGTCTGGGGGCTTGGATTCCTGCTACTCCCGCTCGGTAGCTTCGGCCTGTTCCCGGTTGTCGAATCGATCGTGTCTCCCTCTCTCATCGCGGCGGTACTCGCCACGATCGGTTCCCATCTCGTCGAGTTGCGTCGCGAGTTCTTTGCGACGAAACGGTACCAGGAACTGTCTGCACACATGGTCCTCGAAATTCCCTGTCGAGTCGTCTTCTTCGCGATCGTCTTTCTCGCGTTTGGGACGCTCGTCGGCGGCTTCTTCTGCTTCCTGATCGTGAACATCGTCAGAGAAGTATTCGGCGTCGTTCCGACGCGCGGGACGCTCGAATTCCTCTTCGTCACGGGAGTCGTTCTGGGAAAGCTCGTCGTCGAGTGGTCGCGATTTCGGGCGGAGAACGACCCAGAACCGAGCGGCTTTGCAAGCTGGTTCGTTCCGTTCGATCCGCGTTCGGAGTGAAGCCGATACTCGCTGTTCGCGGTGCCGGCCGGGGCTTCCCGCCGGGCGTTTCGGTATCGCGCCCGGCGTACAATCGGCGAGAACGCACCGCTTTTCCCGACTCCGCCCGAACGAGCGAACAATGAGCGCACGCAATAACGTCGCTCCGAGTACGATCACCGTCAATCTCGTCGAGGGCGGGGTCGTCGTCCAGTACCTCGACGGCCGGGAAGTCTTCTACCACGGGCCACCCGAACCCGTCACGGAGTCGATCAAGACCCCGCCGGGGAAGGACGTCCACGTCCTCGTCACCGACCCCGACGGCGTCGAGGGCGTCATGACCTACGTCAACGACCGGGACACCCACGACGACATTCTGGAGACGACCGGCGTCGGTCGCGTGATACTCAGCGGTGACGACGAAGAAGTGCTGTATCCCGGCGTGACCGTCTCGACAGACGCCTACTCGATCCGCGTCGAGGCCGACCTCTCACTGGTCGACGGACGGGTATTCGTCTTCGCCGAGGACGAACTGAGCGAACACGCCTACGAACTCGTTCCTGTCTCTTATACACATCTCTGAGCGGGCTGGC
>NZ_AOIP01000010.1 GCF_000337535.1 Natrialba aegyptia DSM 13077 | reverse complement strand
AGATGTGTATAAGAGACAGCGTGAGGACTCCACCGCGTAACATGCCGCTACAAAAAGCCTGGACGACGCTCGATCGGGAGGTTGTCGCAAGTGCACCGGATCGGCCCGGCGTCTACGAACTCGGCGACGAGTCCGGCTCGGTGCTGTCGGTCGGCCACGGTGTCTTGCGCGACGAACTGAAGACGGCGCTTGCCTACGGCGACGGCGACCGCGTCCGCTGGACCGAGACGCACACGTTAGATCGCGCAGGTGAACTCGCTGCGTCTCATCGTGAACGGCTCGAGTAGGCCGCCTGCGGATTAATCGGCTGCTGGCTCATCGAGACCGTCGCGAGTGCAGAACTTATTGAATGTAGCTCGGATCAGCTCCGTCACACCGTTTTTCGTGCGCCGTTGCATCGGACTTCTCGTCGAAGAGCAGTCCGCAGGTTTCACACTCGTACCAGGTGGCGTCGTCCCGCTCGGTCTGGACCACCATATCGCGAGTTGGCCACGAATACCCAAAGGCGTTGCTCCGGCACACGGGGACGTGCTGCCGGGATGGAAATCTGAGCTGATACCGCCTCGACGAAACGTATCGTGAGATGGGAGTGACGTGGGTAATTCTCAAGGCGACGTGGCCGAAAGAACCGGGTATGAGTGGGTCGGATTCCGACGGCATCTCGCTGTCGGTCCAAGCGGCCGAGAAGCGCGATGCGGGCCGAGGTGTCGCCCGAATACCTGAGCTTGCTCGCCGACAGCTGGGCGTTCTCAGTGGCGATACGATCGTCATCGAAGGCGAGGGCGACGGTGGAAAGACGACCGTCGCAAAAATGTGGCCGGCGGACGCGTCGATTCCGGAGCACGCGATTCAGATCGACGGCGACACCCGCGCCAATGCCGGCGTTCACGTCGGCGATACGGTCACCATCCGGACGAAGGACACGTCCTCGATCCGCGACGCTGAGCGCGTGACACTAACGCCGCCACCGACGCTGTCTTCCAGCCAGCAGCAAGTCGCAGAACACGAGGCGGCCAAGACGCTGCGAAACCGACCGGTGCGCGCCGGAGAACAGATCAGAATCGAAGGCGTCGGCCAGGAACCGTTTTCCGTCGTCGACACGACCCCCGGCGGCGACGTTCGAATCACGAGTTCAACGACAGTCCGCGTCACGGGCTCGGCGGGTGGTGGGGCGGGCTCCGGTATCGGTACCGGTACCAGTAGCAGTACCGGCTCGAGTACAGCCACCACCCCCGAGAGTGACGGCGAGAGCACTGGCACAGCCACCGACGAGCAGCCGGCAGACGGCACAGCCAGTTCCGGCGTCACCTACGAGGACATCGGCGGCCTGGACGACGAACTCGAACTCGTGCGGGAGATGATCGAACTTCCGCTGTCGGAGCCGGAGCTGTTCCAGCGGCTCGGGGTCGAACCGCCCTCCGGCGTGTTGCTCTACGGCCCGCCCGGGACCGGGAAGACGTTGATCGCCCGGGCAGTCGCGAACGAGGTCGACGCCCATTTCGTGACGATTTCGGGGCCGGAGATCATGTCGAAGTACAAGGGCGAATCCGAAGAGCAACTGCGCCAGACATTCGAGCAGGCGCGTGAGGACGCTCCGACGATCATCTTCTTCGACGAAATCGACTCGATCGCGGGGACGAGAGACGACGACGGCGACGCCGAAAATCGGATCGTCGGTCAGTTGCTGACGCTGATGGACGGCCTCGACGCGCGCGGCGAAGTGATCGTCATCGGCGCGACGAACCGCGTCGATAGCATCGACCCCGCACTCCGCCGCGGCGGCCGGTTCGACCGCGAAATCCAGATCGGCGTTCCCGACGAGACGGGACGCCGGGAGATTCTCGAGGTCCACACCCGCGGGATGCCGCTCGCGGACGACGTCGACGTGGACGCCCTCGCCCGTCGGACCCACGGCTTCGTCGGCGCGGACCTGGACGGCGTCGCAAGCGAGGCCGCGATGGCGGCGATTCGGGATCGGCCGGCCGAGACGGACGACCGCGAGGCGTGGAATCGGAATCCGACGGTACAAAAGCGCCACTTCGACGAGGCGCTCGCCTCCGTCGAGCCCTCGGCGATGCGCGAGTACGTCGCCGAGTCGCCGGACACGGACTTCACCAACGTCGGCGGACTCGAGGACGCAAAGCAGACGCTTCGGGAATCCGTCGAGTGGCCGCTGACCTACGACCGTCTCTTCGAGGCGACGAACACCCAACCACCCTCAGGCGTCCTGCTCTACGGCCCGCCGGGAACCGGCAAGACGCTCCTCGCCCGCGCGCTGGCCGGCGAAACCGACGTGAACTTCGTCCGCGTCGACGGCCCCGAAATCGTCGACCGCTACGTCGGCGAGAGCGAAAAGGCCATCCGAAAGGTGTTCGAACGCGCCCGCCAGGCCGCCCCTTCCATCGTCTTCTTCGACGAAATCGACGCCATCACCGCCGCTCGCGGCGAAGGCCACGAAGTCACGGAACGCGTCGTCTCGCAACTGCTGACCGAACTCGACGGGATGCGCGAGAACCCGAACCTGGTCGTCCTCGCGGCGACCAACCGCAAGGACCAGATCGACCCCGCCCTCCTCCGACCCGGCCGCCTCGACACCCACGTCTACGTCGGCGACCCCGACCGCAAGGCCCGCGAGAAGATCCTCGCGGTCCACACCCGCGGCAAGCCCCTCGGCGACGACGTGGCCCTCGATGAACTGGCCGCTGAACTCGAGGGCTACACCGGCGCGGACCTCGAAGCCCTTGTCAGGGACGCCTCGATGAAGGCGATCCGCGAGGTTGCAGACGAGTTCAGTCCGGGCGAAGCGAACGAGCGGGCCGACGAGGTTGTCGTTGAGCGTCGGCATCTCGAGGCGGCGCGGGAGAACGTCGATAGGACGTAGTGGGTCGGTTTCTGTGGCGTGCTGTCGAGTGCCTGTCGACCGGTCGTGGTTCGCATCGTGATCCGCGAGTTGAGCGCCTCTGGGAGTTGGGTTATGCGTTGAGTGCTTCCGGGAGTTGAACTGTGAGTCGAGCGCCGGGAGTGGGGGTACGGAGGCGGCGCGGATTACGCATCGAGGACATCGAATTCCCCGAGCGGGCCATCGTCGAGGATTACGGTCTCACCAGCGGTCATCGAGTCGCCGGGATCGACGGCGATGTCGTCGATGTCGACCGCGGGTGGGAAGAGCACGTCGACGCGGCTGCCGAAGGCGATGTGGCCGAGTCGGTCGCCGCGGTCGAGTTCATCGTCGGCCTCGCGATAGGGGTGGATTCGACGAGCGAACGCGCCGGCGATGAAGGTGACGGTCGCCTCGCTGTCGGTCGGCAGTTGGTTCGTGGCGGAGTCTGGGTCAGTTTCGAACTGCACGTGGACACGCTCGTTTCGGTCGGAGTCCTTGGAGAAGGCGGGTTTGTTCGCGCCGGGGATGTGTTCGACGTCGGTGATCGTTCCGGCGAAGGGAGCGCGGACGACGTGGACGTGCCAGACGTTCATGAAGGTGCCGAGGCGGACGCGGTCGCCCTCCTCGCGCAGGACGGACACGGTGCCGTCGGCGGGGGCGACGACGCCGGTCGGCGGCGGCGTGCGCTCCGGATCGCGGAAGAAGGCGAGCGTTCCGACGCCGAGCGCGAGCGCGACGGCGCTCGCCGTCACGCTGAAGACGAACGCGAAGGGCGCGGCGAGCAGCGGCACGAGCGCGTACTTCCAGGCTCCCGGCGCGAGGTTCATAGCGGGAGAAGGCGAGCGAGTTGTATGGTCGTTACGGATGGGGTGCTCGTGTCGTGATACAGGTGTGGATCACGCTACGTGCCCGCCCGAATCGCGAGTCGGATCCGGTTCGCAAAGACGTTCATCTCGCCCGTCGCGTGGGTTCCCTTGCTGATGAACGCGGAAACGCCCGCCGCGAGCGCCTCGTCGACGAGCGGTTCGAGCGAATTCCCGGTAAAGAGCACGAACGGAACCCCCTCCTCGGAGACCGAGCCTGCGAGTTCGATGCCGGTCTCGTCGGGCAGTTCGTAACTCGAGACGACGCAGTCGAACGTCGCCTCCGCGAGCGCTGTCCGTGTTGCGGCCGCCGTCGCCACCGTGTCGACCTCGAAGCCGTGTTCCTCTCGTAACGTCTTGCTGACGTGTTCCGTGAGGAACTCGCTGTCTTCGACGAGAAGAACGCTGTGAGATGGCATGTATGGTGGCAGTGACACAGGTTTATCTAATAGTTCTTCTTGCAGATTCGGATCGTTCCACCGGGAGACGCGTGAACTGAAACGAACGGCCCCGGTCAGTCCCAGAACGACTGCGTCCGCGCGTACTCGCGTTCCTTCGAGAGGATGTCGCGGTAGAACTCGTCCTCGTTCTCCCGCAGTTTGTTGATGATCTGGGCGGCGTTGTGCGGGCCGACGCCGCGGGCCGCCATCGCGACGACGGCCCGTTTGCCGTGGCTCTGGACGAGGCTCGCGGCCCGGAACGCGCGCTCGGTCATCTCCTTTTGCTCCTCGTCTTTTGCTTCGGCGCGCACCGCCTGCACGACTTCGTCGGCCCACGGGTTCAGCGAGGCGATCCGGGTCGACCCGCATTCGGGACATTTTGGCTGGTCGCGAACGCGTTTGACCTTCGTCGTAACCTTCCAGTCGGTGCAGTGCGTACACAACAGGATAACCCGGTCGTCCTGCAGTCGCTCCTTGACGGTCTCGATGACCCCCGCATCGGCGTTCTCGGGGGCGAGTAACTCTTTCCCGCCGGAGGAACGGCCGCCCCGACCGACCGGCGTCCGCCCGCGGTAGGTGACGAGTTCGATCGCGCCGGACTGAACGCCGTCGAGAACCGCCGCCGCCCGCTCGATGTCCAGATCCTCGTGGAATACCTCGCGGATCGACTCGTCGTACATCGGGGTGTCCTCGAGTGCGGCCAGCAGGCGGTCGTTCGAGAGTCGGCCCGAACCCTGTCCCTGCCAGCGCTTGAGCGCGCCGAACTTGGCGGAGACCTGCGCCAGCCGGAACGCGAGCGCATCGGAGTTCTTGAGCCCGAGTTCGATGATCGCCTCGACGTGATCCGGGTTCGTCTCTTCGAAGATCTCGACGATATCGCTCGTCGCGACCGACGTGGGTACCTCGAGTTCGATCCGGTACGGATCGGTCTCCAGTCCGACCGAGGAACCGGCCTGCTGACCGAGCAGCGACGAGAGAACGCGCCCGAGCGTCTCGTTTGCCATGTGGCCGTAGCAGGCGTTGATGACGATGGTACGACCCTGACGTTCGAGGACGATCCGATCCGCGGTTGGCATCGGCGCGGCCCCGTCCGATTCCGACTCAATTCCCGACCGCAAACCGGATCCCGAACCAGCGTCGACCTGCCGCTCGAGTTGCGTACAGGCCTCGGTCAGCGTGAACTCGTCCGCGGGATACCGGCCCGCGAGTTCGCGACCGACGGCGCGGGCGTCCGCGCCCGCTTCGAACTGCGGTTCGGCGACGCCGCGAATCTCGCCGACCTCCTGGGCGACCGCCGCGGGGACCGGAATCTCCTGCCCGATCCAGGATGGCACCTCGCCGGCGGGGTCCTCGATCGGGCTGACCTTCACCCGCGCCTCGTCGTCGTCGATCTCGGCGATGCGCCACATCTCGCCGCGCTGGACGAACACCTCGCCCGGCTGGGCGAAATTGACGACGAACCGCTCGTCCAAGGTCCCGATCTGTGAACTCGAGGCGATGTCGTGGACCTCGTAGGTCTCCTCGTCGGGGATCATCGAGAGGTTGGCGTAGACGTACTGCCAGGTACCGCCGGTGGTCTCGAGGCGGTCCTCGCTCTCGTCGAACCAGACGATCCGGTTGCGGTGGAGTTCGCCGAGGATCTCGCGGAACGTCTCCGGCGCGAGGTCGCGGAACGGATACGCTCGGCTGACGGTCTCGTAGGCGTCGCGGACGGGCACCGAGCCGCGGCTCTGGACGAATCCCGGGATCTGGTTTGCGACCACGTCGAGGCTGCCCTCGTGGATCTGCGCCGGTTCGACCTCGCCGTCGCGGGCGCGGCGGGCGATTGCGAGCGCTTCGAAGGTGTCGTCGGGTCGGGTGGTGACGATCGTGCCGCTCGAGACCTCGTCGCGTCGGTGCCCGGCGCGGCCGACCCGCTGGAGCAGGCGGGCGACCTGCCGCGGACTCTTGTACTGGATCACGTGGTCGACGCGGCCCACGTCGATTCCGAGTTCCATCGAGGAGGTACAAAGCAGACCGTCCAGCTCCCCGGCCTTGAATCGGTCTTCGACATCGATCCGGGCCTCCTTCGAGAGCGAGCCGTGGTGGACGCCGATCGGCAGGTCGAGTTCTTTGAAGCGCGAGCCCAGTGCCTCGGCGGTCTGGCGCGTGTTGACGAAGACGAGCGTGGACTCGTGTTCGTCGACGAGGTCGCGGATCAGGCGAACGTGACTCGCCGTGTCGGGTTCGGTCATCAGTTGCCCGGCGAGTTGCTCGTCCTCGTCGGTGATCTCGGGTTCGCGGACGGTCACGTCGACGTTGCTGCCGACGTCGATTTCGCGGATCTCGCAGGGTCGACCGCCGGTGAGGAACCGGCCGACCTCTTCGGGGTCGCCGACGGTCGCCGAGAGTCCGATTCGCTGGAACTGCCCGGCGATGTCGCGGAGGCGCTCGAGCCCGATCGCCAGCTGTGCGCCGCGTTTGGAGGCCGCGAGTTCGTGGACTTCGTCGATCACGACGTGAGAGAGATCCGCGAGTGCGTCCCGAAGGCGGTCGCCGGTGAGCATCGCCTGGACGGTTTCGGGCGTCGTAATCAGTACGTCCGGCGGGTCCTCGGCTTGCTTGCTGCGCTGGTAGTCGGTCGTGTCGCCGTGGCGAACGTCGACTTCGAGGTCGAGGAACTCGCCCCACCACTCGAGGCGCTCTAACATGTCGCGGTTGAGCGCCCGCAGCGGCGTCACGTAGAGCGCGCCGAATCCCTCGGGTTGGGAGTCGACGAGGTCGTCGAAGACGGGGAGCATGGCCGTTTCGGTCTTGCCACTCCCGGTCGGTGCGATCACGAGCGTGTTCCGGCCGGCGGCGAGCGGCGGAATCGCGAGTCGTTGTGGTGCCGTCGGCGTCGAGAATCCGCGCTCGGAGAGCGCTCCGCGGACTGTCGGGCCGAGACGTGAGAAAGCCGCAACGTCCCCCTCGGTCATCGAACCGGTATACGGGCGAGCGATGCATAAGAGCCACGTTCTTGAACACAATTCACGTTCAGGTGACGGTACGGAGTGCCTAGACGTCGGTAACCGGCACATACCTACAACGGTCTATTCAGTATGCCGACGAGATGACAGCTCCACGCAGACGACTGTCACAGACCCGTACTAATCGACACCCGTTGATGGAAACAGGTCCCGAACCGGTGAACTCGGCCGACCGACCGAACGCGTCGCCGACGCCCACGATACCGCACTCGTCGCGGAGGCGATCGCTATGAGGCGTGACGCTCCGTCCGGACGCCGTGCGGTGCTCGTCGTCGGTATCTGCGCCCTTCTCGGCGCAGTCGCCGCCTTCGGCCCCGTCGGTGCCGCCGCGGCCGGACACGGTTCCGACCCCGTGTCCGCAATTGCGCAACAGTACGTCTCCGAGGAGGAGTACGTCGAGGCCGTTCCGGAGCAAGGCGACCCGTACTTCGAGGCGGCGGCCGACGACGGGAGTTGGATCAGTTACACGAACCCGCGCGACGACTACCGCATGCCCTACCTCGGCGAGGGCTCCGGGAAGATGTGCGTCACGTTGGTCAACGAGGCCGGCCAACCCGTCTCCGGTGAATCGGTACCGGACACGACCGTGACGATTCCCACCGGCGAGTCGCTCTCCTGGCACCAGGGAGCCGATCCGTTCACCGTCGAGTACCCGCTGACGGACAACTACAACCGCCCGATGGACGGGGATCAGTTCGGCACGAGCGAACTCCCACAGGGTGATGGTTACCTCGACTCACACTGTGTCGAATGGCACGGACTCCCAGAAGACGAGACCGTCGAATACGGCGAAGTCGAAATCGAGGGCCCCCACGCGGACCAGATCGAACTCGTCGGCTACATTCAGCAAGCCAACCAGGACTGGAAGTCGGATATCGATCCGCTCGAAGCGGCCGAACCCTACGAGGAAGCCGGCGGTAGCTGGACGTACACGCCCGACGGTTCGCACGGCGATATGGTCGCCGTGTTACAACTCGATGGCGACGCGGACATCCCCGTCAACGAGACGGACGGCAACGCCACCGACGGAACTGATACTGACTCAGATTCCAACACCGGCACTGGCGACAGTGACGGCGACAGCAGCCCCGGTTCCACGAACGACACCGATACGGTCCCCGGCTTCGGAATCCTTGCCGCAGTCGGTGCGCTGCTCGCCGCTGTCGCGGTCCGTCGACGCGGATAGAAGCGAACCCGTAAAATCGATGATTCTTTGCTGATTGCCACGAGAGACCCGCCAATGACGAGCGATAACACGGAGACGGATACCGATTCCGCGCGCGTCCCGATCGTCTGTGACGCCTGCGAGACGACCTCTCGCGTCCCGCTCTCGAACGTCGCCGACGCGGTCGAGCGACACAACGCCCAACTTCACGACGGTGAAGCCGTCGCGGAGGTCGATCCGGACATCGCAGACCAAATCGCCGATCTGGTCGCGACTGAACTCGGCTTGCTCGACGAGACGGAGTGAGCATCGAAATCGCAATCGAGAAGCGTTCGATTGCGATCCACAGCGACTCATCGTTGCGCACCACCTCCCCTTGCAATCGAAACCAACGCGATCATCTCACACCGTCTACTACGTGACATAGACTTCTGCACCGCGCGACTACGACCCCCATACGCATGTCCCGTACGACCTACACCTGTCACTGCGGTGCCGTCATCCAGTACAATCACGACCTCGAGAAAGAGTCCGGAACTGTCTCCCGAAACTGGAACTGCGCCGACTGTGGCACGCGCGTCCCCAGTACGATCGCCGAGCGTATCCAGCACCAACACCCCTCATAAATCGTCTCGAAGTCAAGTCCAGAGGCGCTCGCCTCGACTAAACCCGTTCCCGATCAGTTCTTTCTTGCCCACAGAGTGCGTACAACGCGCTATGACAGTGGACGCCGACTCCGACACCGAATCGGACGCCGAACCGGATACCGAAGTGCCCGCCGACTGGATGGACCCCGCCGACGAGCCGATTCTCGAACTCATGAGCCAAGACGAGTTCTTCATGCCGGACCAGATGGAGGACGAAAAGATCTGTCGGAGCCCGCACGCCGCCTACCGGTGTCGAGAACTCACGAAACGGGATCTACTGACGAAACACGCGCCGGGAATGTACGACATTACTGAACTCGGTGAACAGTTCCTCGCGGGTGAGGTGGACCCGACCGAGATATCGGGACCCGAAGCGGAGGAATCGGAGACGGGAGACGACAACACCGACGAAGGCGAAGGGGAGGAGACCAACGAGACCGACGAGACGACAGCAGAATAGCCGGACCTCGCCCCGATCAATCGCCGTCCGCCACGGCCACAGGGGCGTTCGCTTCGAGAAACGCGACCACCTCGTCACCGCCGAGAAATCCATCAGCGCGCGTTGCGATCGGTTCGCCCGCTCGAAAGAGGACCAGCGTCGGTACCGACTGAATCTCGAACCGATCGACGAGTTCGAGATCGTCCCGCGGATTCACCAGCCCAATGGCGACGGCTGTCGACCGCGCAACGTTGCCGAGTACCGGTTCCATCGCCTGACACAGCGGACAGCCCTTCGTGTAAAACTCCACGAGACTGTACTCGTGGCGCTCGATGAACGCATCGAGTTCGGCTTCAGTGTCGAGTTGAACCGGTGTGGCTGTGAACTCGGTCATAGTCGGTGACGGGGCTCCGCAGGGAAATCCGTGCCGGACGCGGTATCACAACCATTCGTCAACCTGTGGCGCAACGTTTGCCACGGGATGTGCCTCTCTCGGCTGAACTCGAATTGTTGTGGACAAACATCCACGAATCTATGTGAAGAAGGATATTCGCCCACAACAGTAGAGTTTTAGTAGTGGGTACCGTGGGTTGAGCCGAACAAAAGATGACAGACGGGAACCTGACCACGGCAGAACAGAACGTGTTAGACAAAATCGAGACGGAGGACGTCGATTTCCTCCGATTGCAGTTTACGGATATCCTCGGAACCGTCAAGAACGTCTCTGTGCCGGCACGTCAGGCCGAGAAGGCGTTTACCGAGGGCATCTACTTCGACGGCTCCTCGATCGAGGGCTTCGTCCGGATCCAGGAATCGGACATGCGGCTGAAGCCGGATCCGGAGACGTTCGCAATCTTGCCGTGGCGCAACGACGAGAACAGCGCGGCGGCCCGGATGATCTGCGACGTCTACGACACCACGACGGGCGAGCCGTTCGAGGGCGATCCGCGCTACGTGCTCAAGCGCGCCCTCGACCGCGCCAAGGAGATGGGGTACACGGTCAACGCCGCGCCGGAACCGGAGTTCTTCCTGTTCGAGGAGGACGAAGACGGATACGCGACGACGACAACCAACGATGCGGGCGGCTACTTCGACCTCGCACCCAAGGACCTCGCGAGCGACGTGCGCCGGGACATCATTTACGGCCTCGAGAGCATGGGCTTCGAGGTCGAGGCCAGTCACCACGAAGTCGCCGAAGGGCAACACGAGATCAACTTCGAGTACGACGACGCGCTGACGACGGCGGACAACGTCGCCACCTTCCGCACCGTCGTCCGGGCGATCGCCGCCCAGCACGACTACCACGCGACGTTCATGCCCAAGCCGATCCCGAAGATCAACGGCTCGGGGATGCACACCCACCTCTCGCTCTTTACGGAGGGCGGCGAAAACGCCTTCCACGACGGCGACGACGAGTTCGACCTGTCGGAGACGGCCCACTCGTTCCTCGCTGGGATTCTCGAGCACGCGCCGGCGATCACGGCGGTCTCGAACCCGACGGTCAACAGCTACAAGCGGCTGGTGCCGGGCTACGAAGCGCCGGTCTACGTCGCCTGGTCCGACCGCAACCGCTCGGCGCTGATCCGCAAGCCCGCAGCCCGCACGTCCGCGGCCTCGCGAGTCGAAGCCCGCTTCCCCGACCCGTCCTGTAACCCGTACCTCGCGTTCGCCGCGCTCATCCACGCCGGTCTCGACGGCATCGAGAACGATCTCGACTGTCCGGACCCGGTTCGCGAGAACATCTACGAGTTCGACGAACAGAAACGGGAAGAGTACGGTATCGAAACGCTGCCGTCGAACCTCGGCGGAGCCGTCGACGCCTTGGAAGCGGACGACGTCATCTACGACGCGCTCGGCGACCACGTCGCTCCGAAGTTCGTCGAAGCCAAGAACCAGGAGTTCGAGGAGTACCTGATCGACGTCTCGCAGTGGGAACTCGATCGGTACCTCGAAACGTTCTAACCGCCGCTCGCTGGTGTTCACCCCGCGAATTCACTTGCGGTTTTCGGCTCACTGATCTGCTGTCACCTCGCGTCTCGTCTTTCGATTTTCGACTCGGTATCGGGTTTCGACTCTCGTCGCGACCGCAAGGGCCCACCATATCGATGCTTGCCGGCGGTTAGCGCGCGCCGCGCCGCCGAGTGAGCGGAGACCGGATGAGATTTCGGGACGGGCGCACAACCGCGTGCAATGCGCGAACGCGACCGCCCACGGCCGCCGGACGAACTCGACGCCGAACTGGCTGGGGCACTCGAGGACAGAGACGGTGAGACGCTCCGCGCTGTCGCGGAGCATGCAATCGCACTCGCCGACTGGAAAGACTCGACTGCCGAACCACGGACCCCGCCAGAAGGAGGTGACGATGCGGCGGGTGGCCACGATGCTGCGGTGAACTCGGAGTCAGCTACGGAGGGCGAGCATGCGCGGGGGCGCGCTGCCGCCCAGCATCCTGATGCTGCGCTCGATTCCGACGCCGCGTCGTCAGAGTTCCCCGCCGGCGTTCCAGCGCGTGCGAACGTCTCGCTGGTCGAAATCGCCGGCGAGACCTACCGGTACTACCAGTGGCGGGAGGACGACGAGATCAGGTCCGAGACCGAGCGGCTCCCGGCCGAGTGAGCGGCTTAAGCCTCGCCGTAGACCGGTACCGCAGCGCCGCTCGTGACCGTCGCGCCGTCGCTACAGAGAAAGGCCATCACGTCCGCGATGTCGCTCGGATCGACCCACGAGTCGTGATCCGCATCCGCCATCATCTCGCGGTTCATCGGGGTGTCGATCACGCTCGGCATCACGCAGTTGGCCCGGACGGTGCCGCGATTCTCCTCTGCCAGCGTCTCCGTAAGCAGGCGGATTCCGGCCTTCGTGATGCGGTACGGACCGTCGCCCTCGCCGCCCTCGAGTGACGAGCGTGCGCTGATACTGACGATCGACCCCTCGGTCTCCTGAAGGTGCGGCAGGGCGTGTTTCGACGCGAGAAACGCCGTCTTCAGGTTGACATCGAGCAAGAGTTCGACGTCGTCGAGGGACGTTTCCTCGATGTGGTCACCGCCGCGCCAGGTCCCTGCGATGTTCAGCAGGTGGTCGATTCGGCCGTGGTCGTCGACGATCCGGGAGACGAGTTCAGTGACGTCGGCTTCGTCGGTCAGGTCGGCCTCGTAGAACGCGAGGGCGGCTTCGTCGGCTGGGTCACGGTCGAGCAGGCTGTCCTCGTCGTCGGGGGCGACGACATCGACGGCACAGACGGTCGCGCCCGCTGTCCGGAACCGGTCGACGGCGGCACTGCCGAGTGCGCCGCTTGCACCGGTGACGACGGCGACGGTATCCGTGAAATCGACCTCGAAGGCTGATTGTGGTGCCATGGCTATCCCTCCAACGGCGGGGACGATCAATACCGGGGGCGATCGTCCGAAGCGCGTGATGATCGGTGCCTGCAAGCTGCACGCGACGGGCCGCTCAGGGCGTGTCGATGGGCGGCAAAAGCACCTGTTCGAACCAGAAGGACGCCACCGTCTCGGCCAGCGAGTCGAACTCGTCGGGGCTCGACGGCTTCGAGAGCGAGGCGTTCGCCGCGAGTTCGTAGCTCTCGCGAACGGTCGCCGGATCGTCTGCCGCCGTGAGTACGATCACGGGGAGCCGGACGAGTACCGGGTCCGCTTTGACCGCTTTGAGGAATTCGTGGCCGTCGATGGACGGCTGGTCGATATCGAGCAGGACGAGTGCCGGAAACGGGGCCGTCTCGTCCGTTTGGCGGCGCTCGAGTTCGGCGAGGCCTGCCGTTGCATCGTCGGTAACGGTGACGCAACTATCGATTGGAAGGTTTTCGAAGGCATCGCGGATGGGATGATCGTCGTTCGGATCGGCTCCGACGAGGAGGATTTCGAACGGTTCCGATCGTGGATCACTCATCGTTCAGCCACCACGGAAGGTGCAACGTTGAAACTCCACAACGATACATGCAGGGGACACGTACCGCCCTGTTCTCATGGCATCTGTTTAAACGTGGATGCTAATTGATTTGGTCGAGTAACCGGCACGAACAGAAGAGTGTTCACACAGTATACGTATCCGCCGTGCCATTGGACCCCCATCACCGGAACCGGTAGCTCGCAGGGCACCGATAGCGCGGAGAACAGAACGCTAAAGTCCACCAATCACATCACGTGGGTCGAATGCGACTGATCGCCCACCGCGGCTTCGCGTCGACGGCTCCCGAGAACACCATCGCCGCCGTCCAATCCGCTGCCGACCACGCGGACGCCGTCGAGGTCGACGTCCGCCGCTGTCAATCGGGTGAACTCGTCGTCATCCACGATGCGACAGTCGAGCGGGTTATCTGTGGTGCTGTCGATACGACGACAACTACTCCCGACACCGCCACCGTCGCAACGACCCCCCTCTCAGAACTCAAAACACACACCGTCCTCGATTCCGGCGAGCGGATTCCGACGCTTGCAGAACTACTCGAGGCGCTTCCGCCGGGTCTCGAACTCCACCTCGAACTCAAGGAATGCGGCCTCGCGGCGGACGTGCTCGATGCGATCGACGGCATCGACAACCCCGTTCTCCTGACCTCGTTTCTCCCCTCGGAACTGCGAGCGATCCGCGAACGCGAGCCGAGTCAATCCATCGGCCTCCTCGTCAGCCGTCGGCTCGAAACACCCATCACGACCGCGGTTGAACTCGACTGTGACGTACTCGGTGCGAGCTACTGGCGCTGTCTGACGACGCGACTCGTTCCGCGAGCGAAGGCGGTCGATCTCGAAATACACGCGTGGCCGATCAAGCGACGGCTTACGGCGGTGCTGCTCGGATTCCGTGGCGTGGACTGTGCGTCTGCGGATCGACCGATTCGCGTGCCGTGTGTCGGGTTGGAGTGAGTCGTACGGACTGCCGTCCGTCAGTTCCGACGCAACCGCGAACCGTCCCGCGGCCACACCGGGAAATCGGTACAGCAGACCGTCTCAGGCGAGCCACTCCTCCGGCTTCGTATCGTAGTCGACATCGTCGGCAGCGAGATGCTCGACCTCCTCCCAGCGGCGATCCTCGACCGTCACCTCCTCGCCGTCGTATCGCAGTAGTTTGCCCTGCTCTTCGGCTTCGGGCTCCCTGTTCCGGCGCTTTGCCACCTCGATATCGTGCTCGTCGATCTCCTTGACGATGGTCAGCAGATTCACCGGCCGGCCCCACAGCTCGAAGATACGCTTGATCGTCTCCTTCGCCTTCCCGAGATCGAGCATCACGCCGTTGTACTGGTGGCCCAACAGGAGTTCGTTCGCGTTGTTGTAGTTGCCGTCGTAGACCGCGATCGTCGGCTTGCCGAAATTGGTAAACTGCAACAGGAGCTTCTTCTTGACGTCCTCGGCGGCGTCGCTCGCGACGTGGAACTGCCCCGTCGCCTTCGAGTGCTCGTAGGTGAAGTAGTTGTTCTCCGTGATGAACTCCTGCGTGAGGAACTCGTCCAGGAACGTCACGTCGTTGTGACTCTCGCGCACGTCAAAGAGCCGATCCCAGCCCGCGGTGAACTCGACGTTCGAGAGCGCCTCCTCGATGCTGTCGTAGCGGGTATCGTCGAACAGGTAGCGGCCGATCTGCTCGAGTTCGTTCTGGTTCACCCGCGAGAGGAACCCGCGGTGCTGGCGCTTGACGAGCGAGTAGTGTCGTCGAGCGAGTCCCTCGTAGGTCAGGACTTTCCAGGGGTACCGTTCAACGTCGACCTCGCCGTTCCGGGCCAGCTCGAGGGCGTCGCGGTCGATCCACTCGTCGGGCACGTCCGCGCTCTCGAGTTCGTCGAGCGTCGCCGGCGTGATCGTATCGATCGCCGCGGGCGGTTCGAGGTGTTCGCGCACCTCGTCGAAGTCGACGACGTCCGAGAGGTTCCGCCAGGTGATGCCCTCGACCCGAAGCAGATGCTCTAAGACTTCGCGACGGTTCGTCGTGTTCTCGACGTACTCCCACAGTTCCATGCCCAGACTGTAGGGGTTGAGTCCGCCCGAGGCGAGCACCTTCGCCATGTGGTCGGCGTAGTTCATGAACTCGTCTGCCCCGGCGAAGCCTTCGTCGGTCATCATGGTCGACTCCCAGTAGGCAGCCCAGCCCTCGTTCATCACTTTCGTCATCTTCTGGGCGGCGAAGTAGTACGCCTCGGCGCGCATCATGTCGAGGACGTCGCGTTGCCACTCGTCCATCTCGACGGCGCGTTCGGCCTCCGAATCGTACCGTTTGCCGTGCTCGCGGACGAACGCGAGGAGGTCCTTCTGTGGCTCCTCGGGGAAGGTGACTCCGCCGTCCTCGCCCGCTAAGCGTTCGAGCCACTCCTCGTCGAACACCTCGCCTTTGATCTCCTCGGAAAGTTCGAGTTCGTCCAGCTTCTCGGCCAAGTCTTCGTCGAGTTCAGCAGTTGCCGCCGGGCCGTCGACGTCGAGTCGGCGCTCGAACACCTGGTGTTGATCGATGTTGTCTTCGAGGCTGAGGCAGTGGTCGATCCACTTCTCGACCTCGGCGCGGTCGATATCGGGATCGGACATGTAGTCGTCGATCGCCCGCGCGTGCCGTTCGAGCATGGCCGCGGCGTTAACCTGCTTCTCGTCGGCGCGACCGCTGGTGAAGAGGCCGAACCACTCGTTGTTCGCGAAGAAGTCGGAGTGGGCCTCGACGTGAGTGATGACGGCCTTCTGGTCGGCGACGGTGTTCGATTCCTGAAGGAACGCGTGGGCCGGGTTGTCGTTGTTGACGATCTCGAAGGCTTTGCCGCCGCCGTACTGGCCCTGCTTTTGCTGTTTGTCGTACTGCATTCCCCACCGCCAGTGCGGGTAGCGCGACTGGAAGCCGCCGTAGGCGATGAGTTCGTTCATCTCGTCGTAGTCGATGATCCAGTAGTTGACCGGGTACGGCTCGAGCCCCAGTTTTTCGGCCAGGTTCCGGGCCTCGGTGACCGGTTTCTCGA
This sequence comes from Natrialba aegyptia DSM 13077, assembly GCF_000337535.1. GTDB lineage: Archaea > Halobacteriota > Halobacteria > Halobacteriales > Natrialbaceae > Natrialba > Natrialba aegyptia. The sequence goes on along the minus strand of NZ_AOIP01000010.1, from coordinate 16,600 downwards.
GGTCGGTCGCGATCGCCTGTTTGCGGAATCTGTCGGCGTTGGTGTTTCGCTTACGCATGAGAATCACCGGCGTTCGCTCTGTTACTCATCGGTCTCACTCTCCGTGCTGAGGATTTCGTAGATCGCGTCGGTCACGTCGTCGGCGTCGTTGACGTATGCGATCGCCACGTCGTCGGCGTCCGTGCCGAAGTGGCGCTCGAGTTCTTCGGCGTGGGTGGCGTTGATCGCGTTCCCGCTCGGCTGGGTCTCCACGTAGGCGTGGAGGTTGGCGGGAATCTGGTCCATCATCGGGATCACCCGTTCCTCGGTGTCGTTCGAGGAGTTCTCGGAGTCCCCCGCCGCGAAGACGTAGCGGTTCCAGTCGCTCCAGGGGTACTCCTCCAGGAGTTCGGCGGCGAGTTCGTACGCGCTCGAGATTTTCGTGCCGCCGCCGCTGCGGATGCCGAAGAAGTCGTCGCGCTCGACCTCCCAGGCCTCGGCGTCGTGGGCGATGTAGACGAACTCGGCGTTGTCGTACTTGCCCTGGAGGTACCAGTCCAGCGGCGTGAAGGTGCGCTCGACGAGTTCGCGTTTCTTCTCGCGCATCGACCCGGAAACGTCGCGAATGTTGACGACGACGACGTTCTTCTCTTTCTCCTCGATGATCTCGGGGTAGCGGTAGCGTTCGTCCTCGCGGCGGAAGGGGACGTGCTTGACCCCTTCGCGGCGGATCTGCTGCTGGACGCTCTCGCGTTCGACGTTGGCCTCGACTTCGGCGATCGACCGCCACGTTCCCCGCTCGTCCTCGGGAACGTCGCTGTGGGCCTCTTCGATCCAGGCCATCGACACCGGCAGATTCTCGCCGCGAGCCCACTCGAAGATCTCCCGCGGCGTGATGTCCTCGACTTTGCAGAGTTCGCGAAGGAAGTCCTCGTCGAAGTCCATCGCGAGCTTGCGCTTGAGGCCTTCCTTGAACATCCGTTCGAAGTCGAGCGTACTGTCCGGGCCGGTGCGCGTGAGGTCGGTGAACGGCCCCTCTTTCTCCTCGACGACGCGCTTGCCCTTCGGCTCGAGGTCGAGTCCGAGTTCTTCGTCGAGTTCTTCGGCGAACTCTTCGGGGTCCATCTCGTAGTACTCGTGGTCGCCGCCCTCCTCGCCGGGTTCGCCGTCCTCGCCGTCGTCGTCGCCCGGCTGGGGCTGTGGCTGACCGACCGGTTGGCCGGTGTCGGGCGTGCCGTCTTCGCCCTGACCGACGCCGCCCTGGTCGCGCTGGTCGTACTCGAACTCGGGCAGCGAGATGATTTTGACCGGGATGTTGATCTGGTCGGGGCGGCCGCCGCCGAGGTCGCCGTACTGGATGAAGTCGGCGAGGTCTTCGCGGCGCTGTTCACCGACTTCGCGGAAGCGGTCGAGGTCGTCTCTTAGTCCCATGATTGCACCTCGGTCGTGATCTCGCGCTCGCTTACGGTCTCAGCTGTCAATCCCATCGGTAGCTCACCTGTCCCATGACGTGTCTGCTGGTCAGTTCGGCCGACGCCGCCGAGTAGTCGAACTCCGCCACCATCGTCTCGATCGTCGACTCCTTGACGGCGGCCGTCTCGGTCCCGCTCGGCGGGTCGTCCCACTGGCGCGGGTCGAAGTCCTCGAAGGTCCGGCTGACATCGTCCCAGTCGTGGCTCTCGAGGACGCTCTTGATGACCGGAATCGCCGTCAGGTCGACGTTCGCCGCCGAGAAATCCTCGTCGCGGTGCTCCCACGCGTGGCGGTTCAGCGACGTGATCACCTTCTCCCGGCGGAAGTTCCTGACGCTCTCTCTGGGGAGATTGCCCTGGTATTCGTCCTCGGAGAACCGCCCGAGGTGCTCGATCTCGAACAGCTTCATCTTCAGCGGGTCCGGCTCGACCTCTTCGCCGCGGTCGTTGTACAGCGGCTCGTCGGTCTCCCAGGCGTAGACGTGTTCGACGTACTCGGCGACGGTCTCCTCGTCGACGCGTTTCTCGTGCATGATCGCCTCGATAACGTCCGACTCCTGCTGGTCGAAGACGTAGTTCTTGACCGGCACGACGCGGTTCTCGAACTCCGAGCGTTCGCCCGTCGAGAAGACCGGCGCGTTCGCCATCCCTTCGGCCATCGAGTTCAACACGTCGCGCGGCATAACCACGTTCTCGACATCGAGTTCGGGGTGGTGGCGGTCCCGCTCTGTCTGGAGCAACTCAGCGAGCGTATCGCGCGTGTACGTGACCGGGATGCCGTGATCGCCGTCGTTGCCGTCGTCGTCGAAGTCGAACTCGTCTTTCTCCCGGCGCGTGTCGCCCTCCTGGAGGAATCCCTGATCGTAGATCAGCGCCTTGTCGACCAGGTCGAGCCCGTTGGGCAGGTTCTCCTCGTCCAGGCGCGTGACGACCGCGTACAGCGCCGCCGCCTCGATCGCGTGCGGGGCGAACTCGCGGGTTCGCGTGTCGCCGTCCTGGCCCTTGATCGTCGTCGTTACCGGCTCGCGGATGCGCGCTTCGAGTTCGTCGTAGCTCTCGGCCTCCCAGATTTCCGTCTCGTTCGCCAGTTCGCGGCGGATGAGTTCGGTTTCGAGCGAGAGGTTCGTCAGGTAGCCAAAGCGGTGTTTGTCGAGGCGGCGCTTGAGCGCTTTCAGCGGGTCCATACCGTTCCGGTCGGCGTGCTGGTTGAGCTGGGCCTCCAGATCGGGGTTCGAGATGATCAGCAGTTGCGTGTCGACGTCCATCCCGATCCCCTTGTCCAGCTTGACGGACTGCTCGTCGGGGACGTTCAGCAGCTTCTGGAGGAGGTCGGCGTGCTGGGCCGCGTCCTCGACGATGGTGAGGACGCCGTTGCCCTGCGACAGTACCCCGTCGTAGCTAAAGGCCTGCGGGTTCTTCCGGCCTCGCGAGTCGAGTTCCTGGAGCATCCCGTGCATCCAGGAGCCGACGAGCCGTTCCTTCGGACGGCCCTCGTCCTCCGAGTGCAAGACGCCGACGCCCTGCCCGTGGTCGACGACGTAATTTTTCACGCGGAGGTGCTCGTCGTCGGCGATCGCCGAGAAGAGATCGTCGCTTCCCTCCCGACGATAGCGCTCCTCTAAGAACTCGTAGGCTTCCCGCGAGAACGGATCGAGTTCGGTATCGATCCGGACGGGGACGTGGTCGTCGAGTTCGGCGTTCAGATCCGCGAGCAACTGCGAGCGGACCTGCTCGGGAAACACCGACAGCGGATGGACCTGGACGGGGCTCTCGTACCAGTTCTGGTCGTCGCCGGCGGTCGGATCGACGCCGTAGCTCAGGCCGCGGTCGCCCGTCTCGGCGGTGGTGACGTTCCACTCGACGGTGTAGCGTCGCCCGTCGGGCGTCTTCGAGTACTCCCGGAGGCCGTTGACGAGACACCGCTTGAGTTCCGACTTGCCCGTCGCCGTCGGGCCCTCGAACCAGATGATCTTCTCGTCTTTGCCGCGACCCGCGGCGATCGACCGGAGGTCGTCGACGAACCCGTTCAACACCTCCGTATTGCCGAGAATCGCGTGCTCACCGTCGTTGTGCGGATCGTCGAAGAAGCGATAGCGCTCTTTCTCCTCGCCCTCTTCGACTACCGTTCGCGTCCCGGCGGCTTCGATCGCCTCGAGCAGGTACTTCGACGCGTGCGAGGCGATCGTCGGGTTCTCGAAAATCCGGTCGACGTACGCCGCGAGACTCATCGGCTCCTCGTAGGTCTCTTCGAGTTCGCGATCGGCCTCGGTGACGTAGTCGTGTCCGGTCATGTTAGTCTTCCATCTCGGCTTTGGCGACCTCCGCGCCAGCGAACTCGAGCACTTCCTTGGCACCGCCCTCGGAGTAGCCCTGTTCCATCAGCGCGTCGATCCACGCCGAACGCTCGTCGTCGTCGAACTCGTTGGCCGACACCAGCGCCGAGAAGTTGATGTTGTGCTTCTTGTCCTCCCAGAGCTTGCGTTCGAGGGCGCGACGCAGGCGCTCGTTGTCCTGCGGGTTGAAGGCCTCGCCCTCGCGGGCCCTGCGGCTGACCCAATTGCTCACTTCCTGGCGGAAGTCCTCCTTGCGGTCTTCGGGGATGTCGAGTTTCTCCTCGACCGAGCGCAGGAACGTCTCGTCGGGTTCCTGCTCGCGTCCGGTGAGTTCGTCCTCGATCGTGTCGTCGTCGATGTAGGCCATGACGTGGTCCATGTACTTCTCGCCCTGGCGCTGGATCTCGTCGAGATCGTAGGCGAGCGCGTGGCGCACGTCCTCGATGGCGCGTTCCTTGTACTCCTCGCGGACCGTCTCGAGGTAGCGGTAGTAGGTCTCGAAGTTGTCCTCCGGGATGGAGCCGTGGTGTTCTAAGTTCTCCTCGAAGAAGTTGAACACCGTCAGCGGCGAGAGGAAGCCGCGAGAGCGGTGTTTGGAGTCCATGATCGCCTCCGCGATTTCGTCGCCGATGAACCGCGGCGAGATACCGACCATTCCCTCGCCGATTTCGGCCGTCTGCTCCGCCTCTTCGCGGAGCTTCTTGATGTCGATGTCGTCGCCCTCGTCGATTTCGCCGTTGTAGGCTTTGACCTTCGAGAGGAGGTCGACCGTCTCGGCGTCAGGCTCCTCGATCCGGGTGAGGACGCCGAACAGGCCGGCCATCTCCAGGGTGTGTGGCTCGACGTTGATGTCCGGCACGTCGGCGTTGTTCAGCATCTTCTGGTAGATCTGGGACTCGTCCTCGTAGGACAGGACGTACGGGAAGTCGATCCGCTTGGTGCGGTCGTTGAACGCCTCCATCTTCTCGTCGCCCTTCTTGTCCTTGTACTCGGGCATGTTCGTCCGGCCGACGATCACCTGGTCGATGTCGATCCGCGGGTTGTTCTTCGGCTTGATCGTCTGCTCCTGGGTCGCGTGCAGGAAGTCATAGAGGAACTCGCGCTGGAGTTTGAGCAACTCCTCGCCGGAGAAGATGCCGCGGTTCGCGTTACAGAACGCCCCCGAGTAATCGAACGCGCGCGGGTCCGACTCGCCGTAGATGGCGATCTTCGAGTAGTTAACGTCACCCGTCAGCTCCGTTTCGTCCTGGTTCTTCTTGTCCTTCGGCTCGAAGGTCTCCAGTCCCTGCCGTTTGTTCTCGTCGGCGACGAAGCGGATGATCTCGACGTGGTTCTCTAACACCTGCTGGAGGTCGTCGTCGTAGTACGCGAGCAGTTTGTCCATGTAGAACTCGCTCTCCGGATCGAGCGACTGCTCGTTTTGGATCGTGTACGGCGCATCCAGACGCTCGTTGACATCGTCGATCACCCGCTGGCGCTGCTCGTACGGCAACAGGACCAGCGGGTCCTGGTTCATCGGCGACCGAACCGTATCGTCGGCCGGGTCCTGGTCTTTGATGACATCGCAGAGGTTCGTCCACCGGAAGGTGTACATCCGCCCCTCCTCGTGCATCGTGTAGTCCTCGAAGTACTCCCGAACCTGCTTGTCGAAGTGGGACTTCCCCGAGCCGACCGGGCCGAGCAGGAGTTTGATCCGCCGTTCCGGTCCCAGGCGTCTGGCTCCCGACTTCACCTTGTTGACGAACTCGTGGATCGACTGGTGGATCACGGTCCCGTAGAAGGTATTCTCACCGTCGTTTAACGGGTCTTCACTGGCTAACTGGTACTCGACGACGCCTTCGGTCTCGTCGTACGTCGTCCCGTAGTAGTCGAACATATCCGCAACGCGCTGGTGGGCGTTCCGGGTGATCTTCGGGTCGTCGTACACCGCTTCTAGGTACCAGTCGAAAGACTTGGTCTCCCGCAGGTCCGCGGGCATCGATTCCTTGTACTCCGTGCTGAGTTGCTCGAGTGTCTCGATGTCACCGGTCATTGTATCATTGCCAGTTGTGGATCCCCGTCGGTCGTGAGCCGAGAGTCGGTCCGATCGCCAACCCTCAGCGTCGCGGCTACCCTCCGGAACGAGACGGGGGCTCTCGAAGAGGGCATACCCGTGCGGGCGACAGCGGCTTTCTCTGTCATGTGTGAACTCCCACCATTCACCGATGGCCGGTGACCACGTCTGGAAGCGTGGGCAACGTACCAGGGTGGGCGTGGGGTGAATCGGTCCGACGGACGGATACCGATAGTATTTAATGAGTGAGTAATCCAGGTACTTAACGTTGGCCCCAAAAGGTATTTATTAGGAGATTATTACGGGAGATATATGCCACTATTCTCTACAGACGAATGGTATCGTGGACCACAGTTCGTGCCGAGCGACGTAAATAGCCGGCCTGCATTACCGTGGTCCACTCGCGCGCGCTCCGGTACCGGACCTGATATGTCTACGGATATCAACAGTCGGGTTCGTTGCAGTAACTGAAACGCTACTCAGCGCTCGGCGACGACGGAGATTTAGGGACAGTCCTCCTACCCTCACTATGACCGATCTCGCAGCGCTCCCCGATTCCTGGGACGTCTGGGCCGAGGGCGAGGACGGCCGCCTCGTCCTGGCGTACCGTCCCGATATCTTCAACGGCAACGACCTCCCCGCCCCCTGCCTCCCGACGCTGTATCTCACCCACGGCAAGCGCACGCGTCGCCCCGGCCAAAATCCAACCGACACGACCGGCCGAAACGACTGGTACGTTACCCTCTATCTCGAACCCGAAATTACTCTCGACGGCGGCACCCAATTTTCGACGCGCTCCGACGCGCTCTCTGCCGTGCTCGAACTCGCACGGCAGTTCGACGCGGGCGAAATCGATTATAGAGACTGCTATCAGGTCCCGCGCGAGCGGTACTTCGCGCGACTCGACGAGTTCACCGGACGCGAATCAGTCGGCGAGAGCGGGGGAGAGTGAGACGCGTTCAGCGATCGATCCAGACGGCGGGACGTGAGGCTTAACCGCGAGTGGTGAGTTATCTCTACTATGTCTACTGTCACGCTCGTCGGCTCCCGGCTCGCCGAACCGGGAACCGAGTTCATCTACCAAGGCGAGGCCGACGGCTGTGCCGGCTGTCCGTACCGGAGCCAGTGTCTCAACCTCTCGACGGGGACGACCTATCGCATCACGTCGGTTCGCGAGAACGCACAGACGCTTGAGTGTGCGATGCACGACGGCGGCGTCCGCGCCGTGGAAGTCGAACCCGTCCCCGTGCGCGCGAACATTCCGACGAAGGGGGCGTTCGCCGGGAGCAAGGCGAGTCTTGCCGGCCCCTGTCCGTACGTCGAGTGCCCGAGCCACGAGTTCTGCGAGCCCGACGGTGCCGACTTCGACGAGGAGTACCGGATCAGCGAGATGCTCGGCGACCCGCCACACGACGACTGTCACCTCGACCGATCGCTACAGCTCGTTGAACTCGAACAAGAGGACTGAACGCGGTCGGTATCGCCCGGTTAACTCTGTTCTTGTGCGGACTCGTCGTCGAGCCAGGTGCCGGCCCAGCACTCGATTTCGTCGAAGACGGGTTCGAGGGATTCGCCCTTGTCGGTGAGGCTGTAATAGGTCGCGATCGGGGCGTCCTCCTCGATGCGGCGCTCGACGAAGCCCGTCTCGCCGAGATCGTCGAGGACGCGCGAGAGCGTTCGCGCGTTCGCGCCGGTCGAGCGCTTGAGTTCGTTGAACCGCTGTTCGCCCGAGAGCAGTTCGTGGAGGACCGCCAGTCGCCACTGAGAGCCGATCTGTTCGAGCGATTCGATGACTGAGCAGGCACCGGCGTCGGTTTCGCGGGTATCGATCTGCTGGGAAGACATTCGATTGACAGTCCCTACAGCGTGGAGTACTATAGCAGTTCGGAAACGAACTAGCTAACGTGGCGTTATCGCTGTCCGGCCGAGTTCGCGAGTCTCCGCAGACGGCGCTGGCCGAGTTCAGAACGCGTTTCGACTGGAACGGCGGGATTTACGACGCATGTCGTCCGCGAAACCACCACACCTGCCGGAGAATCGTCCCAACAGGACAGTTATGTACCACTAGCAACAGGTATTGGATGTGAAGACTGATACCACACGACGGGGTATCCTCGCCGGAGTGTTGGCTGCCGGTGTCGGCGGGCTCACGTTGACGTCTGCCCGGGAGTTGCTCGATCAGTTCGCACCGCTCTCGGGCGACGCCTGGGACGCGGCGGATCGGTCGCTCCCGGACACAGTCGAGAGTCCCTACGGCGAGGCCAGCGTCCGCTACGACGAGTTCGGCGTGCCGACGGTCGCGGCCGACGACGAGGCGGCGGCGTACTTCGCCGTCGGCTACACGCAGGCGTTCGATCGGCTCTTTCAGCTCGACCTCCAGCGGCGGGTCATGCGCGGACAGGTTTCCGAACTCGTCGGCGAGTCGACCGTCGCGGACGACGAATTTCACATCGCGATGGACTTCGCGGGAGCGGCCGAGGCGACCTGGGACCACGTTGCCGAGACGCCGGCCGGGCCGCTGATCGAGGCCTACGCGGACGGCGTCAACGCGGTGATCGAAGACGGGCAGCTCCCCCTCGAGTTCGAACTGCTCGGGGCCGAGCCGGAGCCGTGGACGCCGGTCGATTCGATGCTGATGGAGAAACAGATCTCGTGGGATCTGACCGGGAATTTCGCCGAGTTGCGTCAGGCGCTGCTCGCGGATCGACTCGGCGAGGAGACCGCGGCTGAACTCTATCCGGAACAGTTGGATCACGACGTGCCGATTCTTCGGGACGCGGTCGAGGGGGAGCGACTGAGTGAAGATGCAGACGAACGCAGTGACGGCGAGACGGGGCGCGAAAACGGTGCCGGAGCGGCGATCGACAACGGAACCGAAGGCGAAGACGCGAACGCTGCGGGCCGATTACGGCAGTCCGAGACCGAGACCGGTACTGACGTTGATACTGATACGGGTACTGCTGGCGATACCGCCGCCGTCGGCCCGGCGCTTCTGAACTGGCTCTCGCGATTCGAGTCGCCGCCGGGCGTCGGTTCGAACAGCTGGGTCGTCTCCGGCGAGCACACCGAGAGCGGAACCCCGATCGTCGCCTACGACCCGCATCTCACCCTGATGACGCCGCCGCTCTGGTACGAGCAACACGTCGAGACGCCCGAGTCCTCGGTTCGCGGCGCGACCTTTCCCGGCGTCCCGTTCGTCATCGCCGGAGCCAACGATAGCGGCGTCTGGTCGTTCACCAACGTCGGCGCGGACGTACTCGACTGCTACGAGTACGAGTTCGACGAGGCGGGCGAGCGCTACCGCTACGAGGACGAGTGGCGCGAGTTCGAGACCGAGAAACGCGAACTCGCCGTCGCGGGCGGAGAGAACCGCACGATAACGGTCAGGAAGACGGTTCACGGGCCGGTTCTCGAGCGCGAGAGCCAGACCGTCGGCGTCGCCTGGACCGGCCACACGGCGACCCGGACGACCGAGGCGATCTACGAGTTCGGTCGGAGCGGCGGCCTCGACGACGTGCTCGAGTCGACCCGAAAGTTCGACCTGCCGACGCAGAACCTCGTCTACGCGGACGCCGAGGGGCGGACGATGTACTACGCGACGGGTAAGCTCCCGATTCGGGAGGTCGACGGCGAGGCGGTGGCCGGAAACCGTATCTTCGACGGCTCCGCGGGCGAGGGGGAGTGGGAGGGCTTTTCCCCATTCGGCGAGTCCTCCTGGGAGGGATTCGTCCCGTTCGAGGAGAAGCCCCACGTCATCGACCCCGATGTACTCGCGACGGCGAACCAGCGCGTGACCGACGACCCCACCCACTACGTCGGGACCGCCTACGCGACCCCCTACCGCGGGCGGCGGATCTACGACCGACTCGACGAGCGCGTCGAGGGCGGCGAACCGACCGATCTCGACTTTCATCGTAGCCTCCAGGACGACGTGTACGACGGTCGGGCGGCCCAACTCGTTCCCGACCTTCTCGACGCCGTTCGAACGAGCGAGACGAGCGGGCTCGCGGACGCCCGCGACGAACTCGAATCGTGGGACTACCGCATGGACCGCGACTCCCGCGGCGCGCTCGTCTTCGCCCGCTGGTTCGAGCACTACCGGCGAGAACTCTTCGAACCCGCGTTCAACGACGCGGGGCTGGACGAATCGTACTACCCGAACGATTGGGTCGTGGCGACGCTCCCCGCCGACAGCCAATTCTTCGCCGAGCGCTCGCGAGCCGAGACGATGGTCGCCGCGCTCGAGACGACGCGAGACGAACTCGACGAGGAGGGCTGGGACGCGTACGGCGACTGGAACTCGACGCGGGCGATCGAGCATCCGTTCAGCGTCGAAGCGCCGTTTCTGGACTACGAGACGCGGCCGGTCGACGGGTCGCGGGCGACGGTCAAAAACTACCGCGTCGACTCGGCCGTCGGCTCGAGCTGGCGGATGGTCGTCGAACCCGGCGGCGACGCGACGGCGATTCTGCCCGGCGGGAACTCGGGCGACTACTTCTCCGAGCACTACGACGACCAGTTCGACCGGTGGCGAAACGGCGAGCAGAAAGCGATGGATCGGACGGTCGATGGCGGCGAGGCGGACGTCTCGTTCGTGGAGGACGGCTCATGAACGGCGACTCGACCGACGGCAACCGCGCCGAGCTGGAACCGACGGCGGTTGCCGACGCCGATGGCGATACCGACACCGCCACCAACACCAGCACCAGCACCGACACCGATGCCGGCACCGCTGACGGGAACCGATCGCCCGTCGCTGAACTCGGGCGTCGGCTGGCGGTCGTAAGGGCCGATCCGCGCCAGCGCGCCGTCGCGCTCGTCCTGACGACCGTCATCGGACTCGCGCTCGCGTGGCTCCACTGGTTCGGGCTGGTGCTTGCGGGCGCGCTCGTGGGCCTCGCCTCCGCGAACCTGTGGCGCGCGCTCGCCGCCGCGGTCGGCTTCGGGCTGATTGCCCTCGGAGTCTTCGCCGTTAGTCTGGGCGGTGCGACCGCGACTGTTATCGAGATGCGGCCGGTCGTCTATCTCACCGTCGGCAGTGCGATCGGGCTGCCGGTGCTCGGCTCGTTGGTCCGGGGACTCGTCTAGCCTGGGTGGTGACTCCTCGGACGAGAATCGGCGACGGTCGCAGTCCCGACCCGGACAGAACTGTTTTCTTCCCGCTCGTCGAGCCTTGCACATGGAGTACACGACGCTTGGAAACACCGGCATGGAGGTCAGCCGCCTCTGTCTCGGCTGCATGAGCTTCGGATCGAGCGACTGGCGCGAGTGGGTACTCAAAGAATCGGAAAGCACGGAGATCATCGAGCGCGCCATCGACCTCGGGATCAACTTCTTCGACACGGCCAACATGTACTCGCGGGGCGAATCCGAGCGCATCCTGGGCGACGCACTCGCCGAGTTCGACTACCGCGATGCGGCCGTCGTCGCGACGAAGACCTACTTCCAGATGCGCGACGACGACCCGAACTCGGGCGGGCTCTCGCGAAAGGCGATCGAACAGGAACTCGCCGCCAGTCGCGAGCGCCTCGGCGTGGACGCGATCGACCTCTACCAGATCCACCGTTGGGACGACGACACGCCGATCGAAACGACCATGCGCGCACTTGACGACGCCGTCCGCCGCGGCCACGTTCGGTACGTCGGTGCCTCCTCGATGTGGGCCCACCAGTTCGCCGAGTCGCTGTACGCGAGCGACCGACTCGGACTCGACCGGTTCGTCACGATGCAGAACCACTACAACCTCGTCTACCGCGAGGAAGAACGCGAGATGCTGCCACTCTGTGCGAAAGAAAACGTCGGCGTCCTCCCCTGGTCGCCGCTCGCCCGCGGCTACCTCACGCGTCCCCACGAGGACATCGACGCGACGACGCGCGGTAAGACAGAAGAATACCTGTACGACCACCCCTACCGCGAGGGCGGCGGCCCCGAAATCAACGAGCGCGTCGCCGAACTCGCCGCCGAAAAGGGCGTCACGATGGCACAGATTTCCCTTGCCTGGCTGCTCCACAAGGACTGGGTCGACGCACCGATCATCGGCACGACCAGCGTCGAACACTTAGAGCAGGCCGTCGAAGCGCTCGATATCTCGCTGTCGGCGTCCGACATGGCCTATCTCGAGGAACCGTACGAACCGGTTCCCGTGTCGGGCCACTCGTAACTGCACTCGATTACGGAAGTTCCTCGGCGGCGGCGACCAGTTCCGCCTCGGTTTCCCAGCGGTGGAGTCGCCCCTCCGACTCGAGCAGCTCGAAGACGCCGTCTTGCATCCAACCGAAGGGATGGTCGTCCTCGCCGTCCGGGTACTCGCGCTTGAGGACGTGACTCTTCTCGAAGAACTCTGACGTGCCGGCGAGCAGCCCCTGTTCGACGAGGAAGTCGCTCGGCTCCTTCTCGGCGACGCCGACCACGTGCGTGACGAGATCCGCGATAAGGCAAAACTTCTGAATCCCGTTTTCCCACTCGCCGCGAACGTCGACCATCCGGAACGCGTAGGCATCGGATCGTCGATTCAACCGGTCGACGACGAGGTTGAGCCGCCGGATCGGTTCGCGGTCGTAGCTACCGAGGACGAAATAGGAGCGGTCGCTCTCGTAGATCGGCGTCAGCTCGCTCAGCGAGTGCAAGATGGCCTCGTTGTCCGCGAGCGAGATGTCCTCCCGGTCGAGTCGCTCGTAGGCACTCGTGAGGACCGACTCGGGGACGGCTGGCTTTGAGTCTGTCATGTGCAATGAGTGTCGGCAATCGACCATAGTAGTTTCCGGGTCGTTTCCGATTTTCCGATTCTTCGTCCTCGATCGAGAAAGGGACGATAGAGGACCCAAGTCCCGAGAAAGTAAGGGACAAGTATCGGAAATCAATCGGAACTCCACCAGTTCAGTATCTTACTCGAGAGTGATTTACTCCAGAGTAACTTACTTGGTGTCCCAGCACGTAGCCCGCCGTATGAGTACCCGGCTCGGCACGACCGAGGGACCGAACGCCCGCGAGCTCCTTCACTTCGTCACCCAAGAAACGCGATTTGCACTGCTCATGAACGTCCTACAACACCCCGAGCAACTTCCCTCGATGTACGAACTCGAGCAGTTGAATCCGAGCGTTAGCGAGGCGACCGTGTACAAACACGTCCAGAAACTGATCGAGGCCGGGATGCTCGAAGGGGTGGAGCTGTCCGAAGACGAGCGCCAGCAGGGGTATCCGTGGAAATTCTACAGGCTTACTGCTGAGGGGCGGCAGTTTCTCGACGAACACAATCTGCTCGCCGCGGAGGAGACGCTCCAGCACCTGTACGAGACGATTTCCGATAAATCGGCGAAGATGCAACGGTACGAGAGCGCGCCGCGGCCGTCCGTCGAGTGAGTGGGCGCGGGCCGCGTCGTTCAGCGCACGTCCGCACCGGTCGAGTGTAACCGCGGATTCGGCGGGGTGGGCGACGGGATGAATCAGGAGAACCGCGAAGCGATGTCCGCCTCGGTGATGATGCCGACCGTCTCGCCGGCTTCGGTGATCATGACGGCCTTGTAGTGCTCCAGCAGATTACTGATCTCATCGAGCGTCGCGTCCTTCGAGACGGTTGGGAAACTCTCGCTCATGTGGTCCGCGATCGGCTCGTCACGGGCCGCAGCATCCAGGTGGACGAGGTCGCTCTGACTGATCGAACCGACGGGAATGCCGTCCTGGATCACGGCGAGTTGCGAGTAGGCTTCCTCTTCCATCTTGCGTGCGGCTTCCGTAACGGGGTCGTCCGGCGACACGTTCACGACGGCTTCGTTCATCAAGTCTTCCGCGCGCACCACGTCGCTTTCGGCCTTCTCCAGCGCGTTGACGATCCGTCGAAGCGTCGAGAGGCGGGGGTCGACGTCGCCGCCCTCGATCCGGGCGATCAGCGGCTGAGAGACCTCGGCCTTGTCGGCGAGTTCACTCTGCGTTAACTCGAGTTCGGTCCGGCGCTGGCGAAGGTCCGCGGGCGTGGGAAGTTCCATACCGATGGATAACCAGGGGTTATAGAAAGTCCTTTGGGTGGCTGGCAGTCCGCGTCCGAAGCGGGGTGTTACAGGGGCTATTCGTCCTCGGGGACTTCGATGATTTCGACGACGGAGAGGGGGACGTCTCGGAGCGCGCCGCCGACTTCGCTCTTTGCGATTCGGGAGGCGTGTTCCTCGCTGTCGGCGTTGAAGACTTCCATCTCGAGAGCGAGGCCGACGAGCGCGGTTTCGGCTGCGACGAACGCCGAATCGAAGGGCTCACCGCACGCGGGACAACCCGTCGCGCCGACTTCGACTTCGACGTAGTCCATATCTTCGCTGTTGAGGCGCTTGCCGGCTTCGCTGACCGCGACGCCGATCGCGTCGTCGATCGCGTCGACATCCCGAACGAGCCATGCTGCTTCCATCGCGACGAGGTAATTGCCCATATTTCGTGGTCGGTCCGGGGGGTTTCCTGTCTTGCGGTTCGATGCTGACCGGAGAGCAACCGCACGAGTGTTGCTTATACTGCCGGACGAAAGTCAGTGAACACTCGATCGTGTCTCACGGAGCGTCGCTTGTGGCGACGACCGTTTGAGTGCGATCGACGTGTGAATAGNTGAACACTCGATCGTGTCTCACGGAGCGTCGCTTGTGGCGACGACCGTTTGAGTGCGATCGACGTGTGAATAGTTTTGTCCGGCAGTATTACCCGCGTGTGCCAGCGCCTCGGTGCGCACGCGAATCCGATCATCCCTGTAAGTTATGCAAATTGAGCCAGTCGATTCCCGCCTGCATAGCCGGATGTCGGGACGAGTACAGGTTCAGTTGCTCGAACTGAAAGTAGTTTTGAATCGCCGGACGGCTCCGCCCCTATCTGGAATTAACAAACATTATGATTTTTCCATCTTACAAACGCTTATATATCACCTCCGTCTGTCCCACGACTGAACGCTGATGATATCCCGCGTCTACCGCGCAACGCTGTTCGCACTGTACCAACTCTGCATCGTGGCCGGTATCGTCGCCATGCCGCTCGCAATCGCCGCCCGCCAGGCCGGAATCACGCTGCCCATCCACCGACTCATCGACACCGTCGAAACCGCTTACGACGCCTCCCAGCCCTGATCACTCGCTGAACTCGTTTGCTCGGCTGCTCGTCTCGACCCGGTAGCGACGCGAGTATCCGGTAGTGTGCCGAGCCGAAGCTGAACTCGGACGAAGCGGAAACAAGGACGATGACCGCCGATGTTTTATATCGTGCCGGTCGTAATCTTCGGTCAATGCGAGCACCACAGCATAATTCGGAGTTTTCCCGGACGGTCGATCAGTTGGCCGACGATTCGAACCCTTACGCGCCGGAGGTCGGATCGCTGCCGCAGAACGACCTTTCGCGAGCCGATCTGGACAACGTCAACAAGACGGGGACGACGACGATCGGCATCACGACCGAGGACGGCGTCGTCATCGCGACGGACATGCGCGCCAGCCTCGGCGGCCGGTTCGTCTCGAACAAGAACGTCCAGAAGGTCGAGCAGATTCACCCGACCGGCGCGCTGACGATGGTCGGCAGCGTCGGCGGTGCCCAGTCGTTCATCTCGAGTCTCCGCGCCGAGGTCAACCTCTACGAGGCCCGACGCGGGGAGCCGATGAGCATCGACGCGCTGGCGACGCTCGCCGGTAACTTCGCTCGCGGCGGTCCGTTCTTCGCGATCCACCCCATCCTGGGCGGTGTCGATTCGGAAGGCAGCCACGTCTACAGTATCGACCCCGCCGGCGGCGTCATGGAAGACGACTACACCGTCACCGGCAGCGGGATGCAACTCGCCTACGGTCTGCTCGAACAGGAGTACGAGGACGGCCTCTCGAACGACGACGCGACGACGATCGCCGC
This sequence comes from Natrialba aegyptia DSM 13077, assembly GCF_000337535.1. GTDB lineage: Archaea > Halobacteriota > Halobacteria > Halobacteriales > Natrialbaceae > Natrialba > Natrialba aegyptia. Next base: position 905 of record NZ_AOIP01000010.1, on the reverse strand, counting down.
CCGCGCGATCAAGTCCGCCGCCGAACGCGACACCGGCTCCGGTAACGGCGTCTTCCTCTGCGAGATCACCGACGAGGGCGTCGAGATCAACGGTCACCACGACTTCGAGGAAGTCGTCTGAACACAAACGACCTCGATCCCGAGTTCAGGAGCACCGGCCCGTCCACTGGGGCTGTTGGCAGCTTTTCTGGCTGGTGCTATTGTAGTGTAGAGATCCGTATCGTTGTCGGTACGCTAGTGGAATAGTGGCTTGTCCGACGAAACCGAGACCGGATGCGAGTCGCGTTCAGTCGTCGGCAGTCCGTTCTGCGTCCGCGCGCTCGTTCGTCGAATCGAGGACCTCCTCACGGTGTTCGTCGAGCAGCGGAGCGCGACCGCGCGGTTCGGGCGGCGTCTCGGTCATTTTGATCGGCGAGCCGGCGATTTCGACTACCTCGTCGGTGCCGGGTTGATCGACCGGGACGAGCATGTCGCGCGCGTGAACGTGCGGATCGTCGAAGATATCCTCGGTGTTTTGCACCGGCGCGACGGGAACGCGCCCTTCGAGTTCGGCGACGAGTTCGTCCGTCGTTCGATCCGCGGCCCAGTCGGCGAGTTCGGCGCGCAAGAACTCGCGGTGTTCGAGTCGGTCGGCGGTGGTGGGGTAGTCGTCGGCGAGGTCGTCGCGGTCCATGGCGGCGCAGACCTCGGTCCAGTGGTTCGTGCCGAACGCGGCGATGACGGCGTGGCCGTCGGCGGTTTCGAAGGCGTTGTAGGGGAACAGCGTGGGGTGGGAGTTGCCCTGTCTGGTGGGCGGGGTACCGGTGTAGGACTGCTGGTAGATGGCGCGTTCGGTCATGCTGATCATCGAGTCGTACATGCCGGTGTCGACGTACTGGCCCTCGCCTGTCTCTTATACACATCTC
>NZ_AOIP01000009.1 GCF_000337535.1 Natrialba aegyptia DSM 13077 | reverse complement strand
AGATGTGTATAAGAGACAGCCCAGGGCCTGGGCGATGAGGTCGAAGGAGGGCTGGCCCTGACGGTCGGTTTCCCCGGTTCGCGGGTCGCCGAAGCCCCGGATCGAGGAGTAGATGAGTTCCGGATTGAACTCGGTGAGCGTCTCGTAGCCGAGGTCGTACTTTTCCATCGTGCCCGCGCGGTAGTTCTCGACGACGATGTCGGCTTCCTCGACGAGCGAGAGGAAGTCCGCGCGGTCGTCCGCGTCGGTGAAGTCGAGTTCGATGCTTCGCTTGCCCCGGTTGACGCTCTGGAAGTAGCCGCCGTAGGCCTCTTCGTCGGGGTCGTCGACGAAGGGGGGATTCGACCGGATGAGGTCGCCGCCGGGACGTTCGATCTTGACTACGTCGGCACCCATGTCCGCGAGTAACATCGTGCAGTACGGGCCGGCGAGGACCTGGGTTAGGTCCAGCACGCGCAGGTTCGAGAGTGCGCCCATGGTGTGGGTGGTTGCGATACCGCCACCTAAACCTTTACCATCGATCATGTAGGTGTGAACTTGTGACATAGAGGTGCTGTTAAGGTGTTTAAGGAATATTATCATGGAAGATCATTAGGTTTATACCCGAGTTCATCATGGTTCTGCATACGATGTCCCAAACGGTCGTCCTCGGCGTGATCGGCTCGGACGCTCACGTCGTCGGCATTACGATCCTAGAGCAGGCATTCAGTGCAGCAGGCTTCGATGTCATCAACCTCGGCGTCCAGACCTCCCAGGAAGAGTTCGCCGAGGCCGCGGTAGCACACGATGCCGAGGCCGTACTGGTTTCGTCGCTCTACGGCCACGCCGAGCAGGACTGCCAGGGATTCCACGGCGTGCTCGAAGACGCGGGTGTCGACGCCCACACCTACATCGGCGGCAACCTCGCCGTCGGGCAGGACGACTTCGAGCAGACGCGGGCGACGTTCGAAGAGCTCGGCTTCGACCGGGTCTTCGACTCGGAGACGGACCCCGAAGAAGCGATCGCTGCGCTCCGCCAGGATCTCCAGATTACGACGACGGAGACAGAGCGCGCTACGATCAGTTCCTAGATGATACGAGACGAACGCATTCCGGCCGACGAGCTACGGCGTATCGACGAGGAGATTCGGGCCGACTGGCCGACGGGTGCAGACGTCGACTTCGACGAGGCGATCGCGTACCACGAGTCGCTTCCCGCGAGCAAGCGCTTCGCCGACGTTCTCGAAGAGGCGACCAAACCACTCTTGCAGCCGCGGGCCGGCGTGCCGCGCCTCGACGATCAGGTCGAACTGCTCGAGTACCTCCACGGAGAGGGGAAAGCGGATCTCCTCCCGACGACGATCGACTCGTACACGCGCGATAACGAGTACGAGAAGGCCCAGGAGGGACTCGAGAACGCCCGCGAGAGCGGCGAGGACACCCTCAACGGATTCCCGGCGGTCAACCACGGCGTTTCGGGTTGCCGGGAGCTGATCGAGGCGATCGACGCCCCGATCGAGGTTCGCCACGGGACGCCCGACGCCCGCCTGCTGGCTGCCATCACGTTCGCTGGCGGCTTCCAGAGCTTCGAGGGCGGTCCGATCTCGTACAACATTCCCTACACCAAGCGCCACGGCTTGGAGGAGACCATCGAGAAGTGGCAGTTCGTCGACCGGCTCGCGGGAGCCTACACGGAACGCGGCGTGCGGATCAACCGCGAGCCGTTCGGGCCGCTGACCGGAACCCTGGTGCCGCCCTCGATCGCCATCGCGATCATGCTGGTCGAGGGTCAATTCGCCGCCACGCAGGGCGTACGCTCCGTGACGCTGGGCTACGGCCAGGTCGGCAACGTCGTCCAGGACGTTGCAGCGCTGAACGCCCTGCAGAAACTGGGCGACGAGTTCCTGCCCGACGAGGTCGTCGTCACCACGGTTTTCCACGAGTGGATGGGCGGCTTCCCGCCGGACGAGGCCCGCGCGAACGGCGTGATCAGCCTCGGCGGGATGACCGCCGCCATCGCCCGGCCGGACAAGGTCATCACCAAGTCCCCCCAGGAGTTCCAGGGCGTGCCGACGAAGGAGGCGAACGCCTCCGGACTGCGCACGACGCGCCAGGTCATCGACATGGCGATCGAGCAGGAGATCGACATCGACGGTATCGCGGAGGAACAGGACCTGATCGAGCGCGAAACGCGGTGTCTCATGGACACCATCCTCGAGCACGGCGACGGCGACGTCGTCCAGGGGACGATCAAGGCGTTCGACTCGGGCGCACTCGACGTGCCGTTCGCACCGAGCGACAGCGCGAGAGGGGCCGTCCTCCCCGCACGGGACGACGACGGCCGCGTCCGCATCTTCGAGTGGGCCGACCTCGCGATGGACGACGACATCAAGGAAATCCACCGGGCGCGACTCTCGCGACGCGCGGACACCGAAGGCCGCGACCAGTCGTTTCGCATGGTTGCAGACGACGTCGACGCGATCAGCGACGGAAAACTCATCGGTCGCCCCCAGAACGCGGGGGACGTCTAAGACGACGCTCAACAGTCACCCGCAATATCACCCTCACCCCCACTTCAATCTCAATCGCAACCCAAACTTCAACGCCAACAATGGAAATCACAGCCATCCACGCAACCCCCGGCTACGCCGGGTTCTTCTTCGACGACCAGCGCGCGATCAAGCACGGTGCACAGCAGGACGGGTTCACCTACACCGGCGACCCCGTCACCGACGGCTTCGAGGAAATCCGCCAGGCCGGCGAAACCCTCATCGTCGACGTTGAACTCGCGGACGGAACGACCCACCGCGGCGACTGCGCCGCGGTCCAGTACTCCGGCGCGGGCGGACGCGATCCGCTCTTTCGGGCCGACGAGTTCGCGCCCGTCGTCGAGGGACCCGTCGCCGAAACGCTCGCGGGACGAGACGCAAGCGAGTTTCTGGCGAACGTCGACCGCCTCGAGGAGGTAGCGATCGGCGGGAGCCAACTCCATACTGCGATCCGTTACGGCGTGTCCCAGGCGCTGCTCGCGGCAGCCGCCGCAGCCGAGAGCACGACGCGCACGGACGTACTGGCCGACGCGCTCGGCACGGAGCCCGCGACGGAACCCGTTCCGGTCTTCGGCCAGTCCGGTGACGACCGCTACACGAACACGGAGAAGATGTTCGTCAAGGGCGTCCCCGTCCTCCCGCACGCGCTGATCAACAGCGTCGAGAAGATCGGCGAGAACGGGGAGACGCTGCTCGAGTTCATCGAGTGGCTCACCGAGCGCTCGCAGGAACTCGGTCCCGACGACTACGAGCCGCGATTCCACATCGACGTGTACGGGATGATCGGGGAGGTTTTCGGCGGCCCCTACGATCGCGACGAGGTAGTCGAGTACTTCGCCGCCGTCGAGGACGCCGCGGGGCCGTACCCGATCCAGATCGAGGGGCCGATGGACGCCGGCGGTCGCGAGGCGCAGATCGAGGCGATGGTGGAGCTTCGGACGGGATTACAGGAGGCCGGCGTCGGCGTCGATATCGTCGCCGACGAGTGGTGCAACACCTTCGCAGACGTGCGGGCGTTCGTCGACGCCGGCGCGGCCGACGTCGTCCAGATCAAGACGCCGGACCTCGGTAGTGTCCACCGGAGCGGGCAAGCCGTCCGCTACTGCGAGGGGACCGAGACCCGCGCCTACCTCGGGGGCACCTGCAACGAAACGGCAACGTCCGCACGCGCCTGCGCACACGTCGCGCTCGCGACCGACGCCGCGCAGGTGCTCGCAAAGCCCGGCATGGGCTTCGACGAGGGCTACATGATCGTCGAAAACGAGATGCGGCGGACGATCGCGCGCCGAAACCGCAGCCGGCAACCCGAACTCGATACCGACGAGGTGACCGCAGATGACTAGGGAAGCACAACGGGATTCCGAAACCGAAACCGGGAGCGGAGAACAAAGCGAACCGCGACCGGTTGACTGGACGGATCCCGACACGTTCGCACGGGCGCTCGAGCAATCCGAGACGCGAGAGAAGGGCAACTGCTTCGAGGACTTCGCCGAGGGCGACCGCCTTCAACACGACCCCGGCCTGACACTCACCCGCTGGGGCAACGAGTCGTGGATGAGCCAGACGCTCAACCACGATCCGGCGTACTGGCGTTCCGACGCCGCCGCGGAGCGGGGCTTCGACGGGCCGCCGATCCACCCGGACTACCTCACCGCCGCCACGCTCGGCATCACCGTCGAGGATCTGAGCGAGAAGGGCGGCTACTTCCTCGGACGGACCGACGTGCGATTCCCCGGTGCTCCCGTGTACGCCGGCACCGAACTCCGCGTCGAGAGCGAGGTCGTCTCGACGGCGACCTCGAGTTCGCGTCCCGAGTTCGGCATCGTCACCTGGCGGACGAGGGGGAAAGACGCCGCGACGGGCGAGGTGCTGTGCTCGTACGAGCGGACGAATATGATTCCGCGCCGGGAACCGGTCGCGACGGACGGCGGCGGGAGCGCTACAGCGGCCGATGCCGACGGAGACGAAGACGGTTCCGGTCTCCCCGAAACGTTCGTCACCCCCGATGGGGGCTTCTTCGAGGATTTCGTCGATGCGCTCGAGACGGCCGAAGGACGCGACGCCGCCGTCGCCTACCGCCACGAACGCGGGCGCACCCAGGACGACGTGACCGTGGCCTCGCTCCCGCTCGCGACGCTCAACACGGCCAAGCAGCACCACAACGCCGACGCGATGGCCGACTCGCCGTCGGGCGACATCGTCACCTACGGCGACGTGACCCGCTCGACCGCGCTCGGCCACGCCCGCTCGGACGAGCGAACCTGGCGCGAGGTCGGTTTCGACGACGAGAAATTCCACACGTTCGTCGCACCCGGCGACACCGTCTACGCGTTCACGCGCGTGCTCTCGGCCGACAACGACGCCTCGATCGATGCCGCGGGAACGGTCCGGTTCGAACACATCGCGTTCAACCAGGACGACGAACCCGTGTATTCGGGAACCAGAATCGCCGAGATTCGAAAGCGTACAGCCTGAGAGAGTACCTGCGATCCGATTCACCAGACAACACAGACAATCCAGACATGACCGACGACATCCGACTCTGCCGAACCTTCCAGACCGCACCGGCCGCCGTCCCGAAAGACGACTCCGCAAAATACCTCGTCTCCGGCCTCGAGGCCGATGGCTTCCAGGCACCCGACTGGCTCGTCCCCGACCTGGAGGACGGCACCGCTCCCGACATGAAAGCCGAAGGACTCGAAAACACCATCGACCGCGTCCCCGAGTACGAGTTCCCCGGCGAAATCTGGCCGCGCGTCGAGTGGAGCTACGAGGACGCGGACTACCGGGAGAAGGGCCGCAACCAGATCGATCAGCTCGTGGCCGAACTCGGCGACGACATCGAGGGCGTCGTCGTCCCCAAGGTCGGCCGACTTGAGGACGTCCAGCGAGCGGCCGAGGTCGTCGCCGAGGCCGAGTCCGAACACGGCTATCCGGACAACTCGATCGGCCTCTCGATCATCGTCGAAACCGGCCGGGCCAAGTCCGACCTCCGAAAGATCGCCGCGTTCGGCGCGGAATCGCGACTCACCGCGCTCGTCTTCGGTCCCGTCGACTACACCGCCGAACTCGGCGGGCGCGACCTCGGCGACGGCCGCCCACGCTGGGACGGCCTGCTCGAAGAACTCTCGAACGAGGCCAGCGCCGGCGACTTGCTCTCGATCGGCGGCCCGTTCGACGACCTGTTCAAAGAACGCGCCGGGCTGACCTACTACAACGCCGACGAGTACGCCGATCAGGTCGAACACGAGGCCCGGCTCGGTCTGGACGGTTCTTGGTCGCTCTATCCCAAACAGACCATCCAGGCCAACACGATCCACATGCCCACGCCCGCCGAACTAGAACGCGACGTGCACAAGATCGAGCGGTTCAACGAAGCCAAACGTGAAGGCACCGGCGCGGTCACCATCGACGGCCAGATGGTCGACGAAGCGACGTTCAAGAACTTCGAAAATACGGTCCAACAGGTCCGTGCAATCGACGACCGGCGACCGGCCCAAACCGCAGAGCGCTACGACGAATCACTGTTAGAACGCGCGCGTGAACTCGAACTTTCCTACCAGTAGCGTTCGAGGACGGTCGGATTACCGCCGCCGATGATCCGCGTCACGTGGGGTCGGCGTCTTGTGTGTACCGACAGTTGTTACAGGGAGTATCGAGGATGCCTATTCACAGATTGGGTTCGGATCCGACGAATATTCGTCAGTACGATAGCGTCCGGTTTCTCTTATCTAGGGGGACTCATACATAGCCGTATAGTCTGCTACTAGAAACAGCTTAACCCGGTTACGGAGAATAGATGTCTGAACGCCGATAGAGATCGACCCACCACCCATTCCAAACAGTTTCTCATGAACACAGTACCGAAGTTCAGCGATGGTGTCGAATCACACCACAAACGGTTCGATGTCGATGAGTACAGTGATATTTACGTCGTTGGTGACGTCCACGGAAGCCGGGCCACTCTTGAGACGCTTCTTTCGGACCTCGGCCTGAACGACGACGACCTCGTTATCTTCGTCGGTGATCTGGTACGAAAGGGACCAGATAGCCCCGGCGTGATCGATCTTGTCCGCGAAGATAGTCGTCTCATCAGCGTTCGCGGGAACAACGAGCAGAAAATCGTGCGTGGGCACAAGGACCCAGAATGGCTCCGTGAAGGGGATCGAGCGTATTTTGACTCGCTCCCTGTTGTTATCTCGTTTGCGGATGCACTCGTTGTCCATGGTGGCGTTGACCCCAAGCAAACACTGGAAAACCACTCCGTTGAAGAGCTATTGACGATGCGTGCACCACACGGTGATGGGTATAATGGACCGTTCTGGTACGAGAGTTATGACGGTCCATATCGTGTCTTCTTCGGACACACCGTTCACAACCGTCCGGTTGAGCGAGAGTTCGCCGTCGGTCTCGACACCGGCTGTGTCTATGGTGGCATGCTCACGGCTTACAATTACCGGTATGACGAATTTATCACTACCGACCAGACGACAACTCACCAAGAGCGAGACGACTCAAAAGTCGTTCACCCGGCTTGAATCGGTTTTCTACCGTGAGGTCGGACACACCCCGCAATTCTAGATACGTTTGGAGTTCGAATAACCGTGTTCGGAAATATCGGCGTTATACGTACTCCGATCGGAGACGATTCCGCGCTCCCTCACGAGTCTTGAAATACCGTCGTTCGCCGTCAGTTGTTCGAACTGCCCAGTCGTAGATTTCGCTGTTAGGACGATACCAGTACTCGGAATACGCGTCGAACACAGGTTTCTCTCCGCCGTCTGACCGGGCCTGAGTAATTGTCTCGTCGTGCGTGGAGTCATCCGGTTTCTCGCGACCGGCATCTGCATCGGTTTCGGACGCGTCCGCAATGAGGAGGTCCCCCTCGATGAGATCTGTATCGACCATCAGCCCCGATTCACTTCCGCGATCGAGAGCCGCTTTCGTGGCTGTCATCAGTATCTCTTGGATGTCCCGTACGGGGTCATCACCCGGAGAGATTTGCTCGTAGCTCCCGTCGCTTTGCATCACCCACCGACGGCGGTTATCCGCCATTGACGACTCCAGGATGAACCGGAGTTGTCTACGCAGTTGTGTCTCCTGAACCGGAGTAACGGCTTCCACCCGATAGTCGAGATTCCGTGTCATCCAATCGGCCGACCCAATGTACCATTCAGGCTTGCCACCGTTTTCGAAGTAGAAGATTCGAGCGTGTTCGAGGAATCGGCCGACAATCGAATGGACAGTGATGTTCTCGCTCAACGCTTCGATACCAGGGCGGAGCCGACAGATGTCCCGAACAATCAGATCGATCTCAACACCGGCTCTCGAAGCGCGATAGAGTTCCTCGACCATCGAGGGATCTTCGAGTCCGTTTACCTTCACGACGATCCGCGCCCGTCGGCCCGCATCGGCATGGTCAGCTTCCCGTCTAATCATCTCCGTAAACCGCTCGCGCATCGTTACAGGCGCGATTAGGAGCTTCCGGAAGCGATCATCGAGCGTTGGTCCGGTAAAAAAGTTGAATACCTTCGTGAGGTCGTGGCCAATGTCCTGATTGGCGGTCACCAACCCCAGATCAGAATACCCCTTCGCCGTCTCCGAGTGGTAATTTCCCGTCCCGACGTGTGAGTAGAGTCGAACACCGTCGTCTTCCTGTCGAACGACGAGCGCAGTCTTAGAATGCGTTTTCAGGTTGACGGTTCCGTAGGCGACGTGGATACCTTCCTCCTCGAGTTGTCGAACCCACTCCAGGTTATTCTTCTCGTCGAAGCGAGCCTTGAGTTCAACCATCACAGCCACCTGCTTGCCGTTCTTGGCGGCGTCGATGAGACTTTGTATCACCTTCGAGTCACTCGCCGTCCGATAGATGGCCGCTTTCACTGCGAGCACGTTGGGGTCGTTTGCCGCCGCGTTGAGAAACTGTTGTACCGTCCCTTCGAAGGAGTGGTACGGATGATGTACAAGGACATCCCCCTCTCGAATCTCATCAAAGATAGCCATCGGTCCGTCTTGAGTATCGCTCGTCACCGATCGAAATCGGGGGTGTGCTCGTGGGGTCCACGAAGACCGCTTGAGATCAGGACGGTCCAGCTCGGCGAGTTCGAAAAAGTCCTCGAAATCGATTGGTCCCTCCCGATAGAACACTTCCCGATCATGCACATCAAGCTGCGCTTTGAGGGTCGAAAGCGACTCGGCTGGCATATCGGCATCGACTTCCAGCCTGACGACTGTCGCAAAGCGACGCTGCTCGAGAACCTCCTCAACCATATCGATGAGGTCCTCAGCGACCTCTTCGTTACGCCGCACCTCAGCGTTCCGAGTCACTTTGAATTTCGACACGTCGCGGATGTCGAGATCGGGAAGCAGTAGATCAAGATTTGCTTCGATCAACTCTTCGATGAGAATATACCGATCCGTTCTGTCGGGAATCGCTATCAACCGCGGCTGGTTTGATGGGATTTTGATGCGAGTGAACGTGGGGTCATCAGCCTCGTCCGACGAAAGTACAGCAAGAGAAAGTGAGAGATTCGAAATGAACGGAAACGGGTGAGCCGGGTCGAACGAAAGGGGCGTCAGCGTTGGCAGTATCGACTCCTCGAAGTACGTCCGTACCGTTTCGCGCGTATCCGCCGATAACTCGTCGAGATCGCAAATCTCGATACCCTCATCCGCGAGTGTGGGCTTGAGCGTGTTTTGCCAATATGCTGATTGCTGGCGAAAAAGCGGACGTGCGGTATCAAGCACCTCGCGCCACTGTTGTTTCGGCGTTCGACCATCCGGCGTCGTCTCGGTCACGTCGGCTTCGATCTGCTGTTTGAGCCCACCGACGCGCTTCATGAAGAACTCGTCAGTGTTCTTGGTAAAGAACGCAAGAAATCGAAGCCGTTCGAGTGGTGGATTGCGCTCGTCCATCCCCTCGCAAAGAACACGCTCCTGAAAAGCAAGCTCTGAGAGTTCCCGATTCAGGTAGTACTCGGGGTTCGTGAGGTCCCTCTCGCTCATTGCTGCACCTCACAGCACCCATGTAGCTGTGGCCCCCCGATTCGACGTGGCTGATCGCTCACGGATTCGAGTTCAAATCGTGTCGGTCGATTTCCGCCGATCGGTCTCCGTTGAACCGGTGGCTCACAATTGCGTCCCACACTGGGCACTGCATTCGATACCGAACACCCAGCCCGTCGAACAACCGTCCGTAACCAGCCGAGTACGCCTCTCGTCCCGTCGACATCCGTGGCGATAGTTCGCATGCGATCGGTCTGTGAACCGAGTTGTCCGAGAGTATCAGGCTTCGGCATAGGGCTGGAAAGTAATCGTTTCAGTTGACAGTTCAGACTCTCTCATCGGAGTCCGAACGAACTCGGGTGACTCCATCGCACGTTCCATTGCGTCACGTCTGCTCAACTGGCTCCGGATCGCAGCTAAACTCTCATCAAGAATATGAGTATATCTCTGGGTAGTGCCAGTCGTGCGACACTCCCGGGTCGGATGGACATCTCCGGTTCCCCCACGTATTCGATCGGGCTTGTGGATCGAACACTGCCAGAGATCGGATTGTGGCATACCCGGTAAAGAATCATCGGACTACAAGTAACCCACTTAATAGCTCTATGTATCAATATGTATTTATCTAAAAATAGGCGCTAAGACCCCTTCCTCAGCGAGCGAAGCGAGCAGGGAGGGGATACAGCGCCGCTCGAGTTTCATACACTGTTCTACAGCAGGTTCACAGGCCCCACGTGATCGGTAACACTTTACGTATAGAGTGCATTGTGTGCATACAGTGAAACGGAAAACTATCACCATTCGGGAGGACCAAGACGAGTGGATCGAGGAGCAGCACCTCAACCTCTCGTCGTTCGTCCGTGACAAACTCGACGAACTCATCGAAGAACGTTCGTAGATGAACTACAACTACCGGTACAGACTCGACCCGTCCGATGCCGTCCAAGAGACGTTGGACCGGCATCGGGATCTGTATCGGCAAGTGTACAACCACTTCCTCCGCCGTCTCAATCACAGCGACGGGACGGCAAAGTACGACGAGATCAACCGACTCCCGTCGATCAAGGAGTGGTGGACCGATCTCACCGACCTGTACTCTCGAACACTTCAGAACGTCGTTGAGCGGTTGTACGACAACCTCTCACGACTCAAAGACGCGAAGAATAATGGTCGTGCGGTTGGCCTGCTCAAGTGGAAAGCGCCGAACGAGTACCGATCGTTCACGTACCGACAGTCTGGCTTCGAGCTCAAGAATACGAGCGGTCAGACCGTCCTACGGCTTTCAAAGATCGGAGAAATACCCGTTCACTTCCACCGAGAGCTACCCGACGACGCGACGATCAAACAGGTAACGGTCAAGAAGGAACCGACGGGCGAGTGGTTCGCTGTTCTCGGTGCCGAAACGCCCGAAGACCCGCCAGAGAAACCCGAGAACCCGATGAACGTCGTCGGGATCGACGTGGGTATTCTGAAGTACGCACACGACACCGACGGCCACGCGATCGAATCGGTCGATCTTTCGGCCGAACGCGACCGGTTGGAACGCGAACAACGGAAGCTCTCACGCAAAGAACACGGATCGGCGAACTACCGCAAGCAACAGCGAGTCGTCGCCAAACGTCACGCCGACCTGAAGCGAAAGCGCCGGGACTTCCTTCACAAACTCTCGAACTACTACGCTCGAGAGTACGATCTCGTCGCGGTCGAAGACCTTGACGCGAAAGGTCTTGTCGAACTCGACGGTAACTCACGGAACCGTGCCGGAGCAGCGTGGGGGACGTTCCTTCGAATGCTCGAGTACAAATGCGAACGCGAAGGCACGCACTTCGTGGCTGTCGATCCGGCCGGAACGACCAAAGAGTGTGCGGCGTGTGGTGTCTCGACCGACAAGCCGCTGTGGGTCCGCGAACACTCATGTCCCTCCTGTGGATTCACCGCCGATAGGGACTGGAACGCAGCGTGGAACATTCTTTCTCGCGGTATCAAGCAGTTAGGAGCGGGACGCTCCGAATCAACGCCTGTGGAGACTGCGCTCCCTACGGGAACCCATTCGGTTCCTGCAAAGCGCATCGTGGAAGCAGGAAGCCCCTCCCTCAAGCGCGAGCCGAAAGGCGAGCGGTAGGGTGGGGTAGTTCACTACCGTCACCGTCTGCGGGAACGGTCATCTGAGCGGTTGTTACGATGCGGACTCCACGGTAGGTAGTGTTGATGTCCGCTGAGCACCGACGATCCGAACGAGCGACGAAATTGGGACACCTGCGCTGTGGGTGGTAGCCGCTCGAACCCGTGGAGAGTAACAGCAGCGGAAAGGAGACCACCTCGAACCAGGCACACTTCGCTGCGCGTGACTGGCTACTTTAATTCTACCGACATCTATTCCCTACAAACGTGGTCCCAACAGCAACGGTTGGGACGGAAACTACGGTCCGTACGAAGTACTTCCGTGATCCAATCTCGTTCGTCGCAAAACGGTGGGGTTGGGATTTGAACCCAAGAGGCTGACGCCACCTGCTTTCAAGGCAGGCGCAATAGGCCGCTCTGCCACCCCACCTCACCTGCGTCTTCCCCGTGCGTTCAAAAAGGGTTATCGGTCTCTGTCCGCTCGAGCGTTTCGTCCGGACCAACCCTCAGCCCGAGTTCAGCAACGGCGGCAGCCATTGTGTCTGTCCCCGGTCGACCAGCCTGCTGGCGCGCCTCGAGAGTGGCGATGGTTGCACACAGTCCGGACTCGGTCGCGATAGTCGGGAGCATGGGCGCGAAGCCGAGTTTGAGGTCGGCCTCCGCTGCTGCCGTCCGTTTTGCGAGCGTCGAGACTGCCGGCGTTTCGTACGCGTCGGTGAAGTCTATCGGCTCGGTAAAGCCCGCGAAGTACGCCCGGCCGTTGGAGGAAGGGCCGAGGACGACGTCGTGGCGGCGCAGCGACATCGCCGCCCCGTCGAGTTCAGTTCGGGCGACGAGCGGGACCGTGGGTTCGAGGACGCCGACCGCGTCGGCCTGATCGCGCTCGAGTAAGTGCGTGACCGTGTTTCCGATGCGGGCTGCGTGCGTGGAGCCGACCTGGCGTTCGAATCTGACGGTCTCGGCGTCGGTCGGTTCGAGCGCCGCCGCAGCGAGTTCACGGACAGCGGTCTCAGCGTCTCCCGTTCCCGCATCAGCGGCCGCGTCCGGTATCGTCTCCTCGTCGCGGTAGTTGAGCAGGACGTCGCCGCCGCTTTGCTCGGCGGCCCGCACCACGTCGGTGACGGCGGCTTCGTAGAGCGTCACAGCCGCTGATTCGGAGAGCGGTGTCGACTCGACGAGCGACGGCAGGACCAGCCCCGGCCACGGCGGGTCGACGGGAACGACGACGATCATACTGACTCGTCCGGGACCTGAACTCTTGAACGCGGCGCTTTGTGCGGATCGAACCGGGAAACTCGGACGAATTATAGGGGTGGAGGCTGTGCACCCGCGTATGACCGATCGATCACTCACGATCGAGGGACTGCTCGGAACGGGAGTCGTCGGCGTGCTGGCGGCGCTCGGCGTCTACGGGTTTACAACTGGCTACCTGCTCGAATCTCCCGGCCGGTTGTTCGCGCCGTCGGTTGCGACGCTCGGGATTGTCGTTGCGGTCGTCGGCACGCTGGTACTCCTCGGCGCGCGTTCGAAGCGGTGGCGGCAGAATCCGTACTGGTAGCGCTCGCGGCTTCTGGTCCGGTATCGCGCTCGTTACCGTTTTTGTCGCCCCTTCGTCTGCCGATAGTCCGATGCCATGAGGTCGACGAAGTGCTCGATCCAGGTCTGGGTCTGCGCTGCGGACTGATCGCGGGGCGCTTCCATCGGCACGAGTTCGAAGCCGCGTCCGCGGATCGTCGTCGCGTGGGCGTCGGGAAGGACGAGTTCGTCCGCCGGCGTCGTGGTGTAGTCGGTGCCGAGGACGGAGAGCGCTCGGTCGCCGATGGGGACCAGGATTTCGGGGTTTATCATCCGGATTTCGGCGTTGAGGTAGGGTTCGCAGGTGTCGATTTCCTCGGCGGTCGGCGGCCGCTCCGGATGGCGACAGCGCGTGAGAGTCGTCAGATAGACGTTCTCGAGTTCGGGCTGGTCGGCGGGAGACGTGGCGTCACAGAGGGCGAGGCGTTCGAGGATGCGGCGGAGGTCGTCGGCGGTGTTCGTGCTGGCCGCCGCGTCGGTGTCCGCGTCCGCGCCGGTGTCCACCTCGGTACCCGACTCCGCCGCGGAATCGCGCGCGACGAGTGGAACCCCGCTCTCGTCGGCCGCTCGACTCGGGCGTTCACCGACGAACAGGAAGTCAGCGCCGACATCGCCGTAGCCGTGGACGACCTGCGTGCGCGTCTCGCAGAGCGCCGGGCAGTTCCGGCACTGCTCGTCCATGCTGAACGGGTTCGCCCGCGTTTGCTGATTCGCGTCCACACTCGGGTCTCGGCGGGGACGACCAAAAGCACCGCGACTGCACGGAGCGTCAGCGACCCAGCCCGCCGCGCTCGTTGACTTCGAGAATGAACTTGACGTTGCGGACGATCTCCTCCGGCGACGTGTCTTCGTCCGCGTCGTAGAGGTCGCTGGTCCGGTACAGGATGTTCGCGAGTTGCTTGCTCTCGCTCGACTCGCCGCGCACGTCGTCGGCAACGGCTCGGATGCGCTCGACGCGTTCCGGGTCCGGACTGAACTCGTCGGTTTCAGCATCGTCGTCGCGCTCAGCGCCGTCTTCACCGGCATCCGGTTCTGTCACCGTATCGTCCGCGCTCTCGTCGGTCATTGGTCCGGCGAGGGCGTCTCCGTCCGGCTTGCCTGAGACACGCCGCGCCGGTGAACGATCCCCGTGTTGTTCGCGACGTTCTGGGTGATCGTTCTGAACGCATCGCCGGTCTCACTGTCGTTGTCGAGGACGGTCGGCTCGCCGCCGTCGCCGCCCTCGCGGACAGCCGGGTCGAGCGGGATCGAGCCCAGAAACGGCATGTCGTGAGTCTCGGCGAACTCCTCGCCGCCCCCGGAGCCGAAGATGTCGTGTTCGCCGCCGCAGTCGGGACAGGCGAACGTCGACATGTTCTCGGCGATACCGAGCACGACGGTGTCGTGTTTGGCGAACATCTCGAGGCCCTTGCGGGCGTCGTCGAGCGCTACGTCCTGGGGCGTCGTAACGATAACCGCGCCCGTGACGGGCATGGTCTGGAGCATCGTCAACTGCGTGTCGCCGGTGCCCGGCGGGAGGTCGACGACGAGGTAATCGAGGTGGCCCCACTCGACGTCCTCGGTGAGCTGCGTGATGACCTTGTGGACCATCGGGCCGCGCCAGATGACCGGATCGTCCTTCCCGGTGAGAAAGGCCATGCTCATCAGCTTCACGCCGTACTTTTCGGGCGGCACGAGCGTCTCGTCCTCGGTGGCCATCGGCGGCTCGTCGGCGTCGACCATCCGCGGCACGTTCGGACCGTACACGTCGGCGTCGAAAAGCCCGACGCGCGCCCCCAACTGCGAGAGCCCGGCGGCGAGATTGACCGCGACGGTCGACTTGCCGACGCCGCCCTTGCCGGAGGCGACGGCGATGACGTTCTTGACGTTCGGCAGGACCTGTTCGTCGGTTTCGAAGTCGTCACGGTCGGGAATACTCGCGGAAAGGTCGGGTTCGAGTCCCTCCGCGACGAGCAACTCGCGGATCTCGGCGGCGATGTCGGACTCGGTTGGCGAGTACGGTGCGCCGAGTGCGAGATCGATGGCAACCTCGTCCCCCTCGACAGTCACGTCGTTGACCAACCCGAGCGAGACGATATCGTCGCCGAGTTCGGGATCATCGACCGACCGAAGGCGGTCGCGAACGGCGGCTTCGTCCATGTTTGAAGGTACCTCCGGGCGTCGAAAAGGGTTGTGTTCGCGGGGGCGACGACACGGCCGGTCGACTCAGGGATCAGGGGTTGAAGTCGAACCGCGGCCCGCCGTACGTCGGCGGGTCGGGTTCGAGTTCAACGCCGCGCTCGTAGCGGACGAAATTGAGGTAGAACGGGCGGCCACAGCCGTCGATCGGGCTCCCCTCACGATCGGTAACGGTGCCGTCTTCGCCGCAGAGAAAGGCGATTCCGTCCGCGGATTCGCGGGTTGCCAGGCCGTCGGTCGGCGTGGCGTACTCCCAGCCCGGCTGTGCGTGTTTCGTGACCGAGCGGTCCGCGAGGTCGGGACCGCGTTCGATGCTGTGGACGGCGTCGCAGTGGGGGCAGGTGTATCGGACGGTGACGGAAGCCATCGGTGGCGGATCTAAGAGGGCACGAACCGTAAGGATGCGGTCGCCGTGACTGCCGCCACCGCCGGGACCGAACTGTTTACCGATTGGCGACCGGACGGACGGCCATGACCGATCCCGACCCTCAACCCGAGGCTGAGGCCGAACGGACAGCCGAGTTCGACCCCGAAAAGTTCGAGGAGAAGTACGTCCACTACTTCGACGAACTCGAAGCGGCGTATTCGAACGCCTACCAGCAACTCCACGGGCAGGTCGATTCCGAGGTCCTTCGAGCGATCGACCGACAGGTGTTGAGCGAGAGCGAACCGGTGTACGAGGGCAGCGGCGAGTTCAGCGTCGCCCTCCCCGAGAACCCGCGGGAGCGAGTCGGCGCTGTCGACGACGAGGAGTTCGAGGCCGTGCTCTCCGCGTTCACCGAGCGGATCGAACGGGAGTTACAGCGGCTCTTCGAGCTCGGGGACGGGACTGCGGAGTGAACTCGCGGTGTCGATCCTCGATTGAACGGGCCGACTCGATCGCCGGACCCGGAACACCTTTTGCGATCACGGGAATCCATGCAGGTATGATCGACGAGACGGTCGAGGAGATTCAGGAGATGCAGACGCACAGCTCCTCGGTAGTCGCCGTAAACGCGACGCGGGCGCTCGAGGAACTGCTCGATCGGGAGTTCGCGACCGCCGAAGAGTACGTTCGCGCGCTCGAGCGAAACGGCTCGGTGCTCCGGCGAGCAAACCCGTCCCACGCGTCGCTCCAGAACGCGGTTCGCCAGGTCGTGGCGGCCGTGACCGAGGCCGACCCCGAGACCGTGACGGAAGCGAAGATACTGACCCAGGAGGAGATCGACGCGGTCGTCTCGCGGGTCGAATCCGCCAAGGAGCGGGCGGCCGAGAACGCCGTGTCGTCTCTCGAAGACGGCATGACGTTGCTGACCCACGACTACTCCTCGACCGTTATCGAGGCGCTCGAACAAGCGACGGACGCGGGCAAATCCTTCGAGGTTTACGTCACCGAAGCGCGACCGCGTTACATCGGCCGCAAGACGGCCCGCCGGCTCGCCGACCTCGACGGCGTCGAAGCGACGCTGATCGCCGACAGCGCAAACGGCTACTATCTCGAGGAGTGTGACCGCGTCGTCGTCGGCATGGACTGCATCGTCGAGGACACCCTCTACAATCGCGTCGGGACGTTCCCGATCGCGGCGACCGCGAGCGAACTCGACGTTCCGGTGACCGTCCTCGGATCGGCCTCGAAGATCGTCGGCGAGGGCTTCGTCTTCGAGAACGAGTTCAGGTCGGGTAGCGAGGTGATGCCGGAGCCGGCGGAGGGATTCGGCGTGGAGAACCCGACCTACGACGCGACGCCGGTGGCGTTGCTCGAGAGCGTGATCACCGACGAGGGACGAGAGACGTTCTGAGTGTCCGGCTTCCCGTTTCGCGTCGCCCGCTGATTCGTCGTTTCATCGTGGCACCGATTCGCCGATACTGGGTCGCTGTTTCACGGCGTCGTCGACCCCCTCGAACCCGAGACGACGAGCGATCAGCATCGCTGACGGTCACGATCCCGTGACGACAGTCTATGCCGGTGTCCGTCGTACTGGGAGTATGCGCCTCGTCCAGGTGTTCGTTCCAGCGGGTGATCTCGAACTCGTCCTCGAGCGGGCGGAGGCGGCCGGCGTCGACTACGCCGTCTCCGAGGAGACGAGTAACGACGAGTTCGAGGCGCTCGTCTCGATTCCCGTCCCGCCGGCCGCCGTCGAACCGCTCGTCGCCGACTTTCGGAAGGCCGGCCTCGACGAGTCCTCCTACACGGTGGTCACGTCCGCGGAGACGATCGTTTCCGACCGGACCGACGACCTGCTCGGCCGGTTTTCCGGCACCCGAATCTCCCGCGAAGAGTTGCAGTCCCAGGCGGTGGCGCTCGCGCCCGCGAGTTCGACGTACTACACGCTGCTCATCGTCAGCACGGTCATCGCGACGGCCGGCCTGTTGCTCGACTCCGCGGCGACGATCATCGGCGCGATGGTCGTCGCACCGCTTATGGGACCCGCGCTCGCGGCGAGCGTCGGCGTCGTCGTCGACGACGACGAACTCGCGAGACGCGGGGTCGTCTTGCAAGTCGTCGGCCTTCTTGTCGCCGTCGCAACGGCGGCGCTGCTGGGGTGGCTCCTCAGGGGAACGGTGTTGTTGCCGCCGGGCTTTGACATCACGACGGTGCCACAGATCCGCGAGCGGATCACGCCGAACGCGCTGGCGCTGTTTCTCGCGCTCGGCTCCGGCGTCGCCGGCGTCATCAGCCTCATCCGCAACGTCGGCTCGGTCCTCGTCGGCGTCGCAATCGCCGTCGCGCTCGTGCCGCCGGCCGCGACGGTGGGCCTCGGAATCGCCTGGGGGCATCCGGAGGTCGTCGTCACCGCCGGCACGCTCGTTCTGGTCAACCTGCTCTCGATCAACCTCACCGCGTTACTCCTGCTCTGGCTCTCCGGCTACCGACCGCACCGCGTCGGGAGCGTCGACCGCGTCTACGGTCGCCTTCGCTCGCGGATCGTCGTGTTGGTCGTTGCTATCGCCGTCCTCTCGGTGATCCTCGGGGGCGTCACCTACGGCACCTACCAGACTGCAGCCGTCGAACACGACGCGCGAACCGAACTCGACGCGATGAGCGACGAACCGCCGTTCGACGAGCTCGTCCTGCGAGAACTCTCCGTCCAGTACGAACTGATCGACCTCTACACCGGCGACGTGCCGGTCGTAACCGTCCTCGTCGAACGCCCGCCCGGCGAGACGGAACCGCCCGACTTCGCCGAGCAGGTGCGTGAACGACTCGAAACGGCGACGGGAACCGAACTCGAGGTCGTCACCGAACTGGTCGACACGCAGCGAAGCGGCTAACCGGCGGCTGGTCACTCGCGCTCGCCGAACGATCGCGGCGCACCCGCCGTCGGACTCGCCCACGCGACAGCGTTTCGGAGCACCCGCCGAATCTCCGCGTTCTCGTAGATCGGATACGTCTCGTGGCCCGGTCGGAAATAGAAGATGCGCCCGCTCCCGCGACGATAACAACAGCCGCTTCGAAACACTTCGCCGCCCTCGAACCAGCTCGTAAAGACCAGTCGGTCCGGCTCCGGTACGTCGAACGGCTCGCCGTACATCTCCGTCTCCGGCAACTCGATGAACTCGTCCAGCCCGTCCGCGATCGGGTGGCCGGGATCGACGACCCACAGCCGTTCCGTGCCGCCGTCTTCGCGCCACTGGAGGCTACACGACGTTCCGAGCAGCCGCTTGAATATCTTCGAGTAATGTGCGGAGTGGAGGACCAGCAAGCCCATCCCCTCGAGCACGCGCTCCTGAACGCGGTCGACAACCTCGTCTTCGACCTCGTCGTGCGCCTCGTGTCCCCACCAGAGCAACACGTCGGTCGCGTCGAGTACGTCCTCGGTGAGCCCGTGTTCCGGTTCGTCGAGTGTCGCCGTCCGAACCTCGTACTCGACGCCGTCCTCGGTCTCGGCTTCCTCGCCGGTAAACACGGTCGCAAGCGCCTCGTGAATCCCCTCCGGATACACCGCCGCGACCTCCTCGTCCTCGCGCTCGTGTCTGAACTCGTTCCAGATCGTAATCGTACACATTGGATGTGGGTCCACCATCGACGGCCTTAGCTCACCTGGTCTGTCCTGCGTTCACGTGACACACCACCGGCCCATGTCAGATCAAATGATTCACAGTAATGCAGAGAGATGGGTCGGTCACAACCCTTATTTTGATCGCTGCCCGCGTCTCTCTATGAACTGGGACTGGGCGCTTACGACATCGAACACCCTCATTTCTCGCCTCACACCACCCTCACAACAACGACAGGGTGGTTCTCGGTGAACGGAACGAGCATCGGCGTCGGCATCGTCGGGCTCGGCGGCATGGGTCACCACCACGCACGAAACGTCGAAGAACTCGGTGCTACCGTCGTCGCTGGCGTCGATCTCGTCCCCGAACAACGCGAGCGCTTCGCCGCAGAGTTCAACGCGACGACGTACGAAACGCACGACGAACTCGTCGTCGACGATGCGGTCGATGCGGTCGTCGTGACGACGCCGAACCGATTTCACGAACCGATCACGGTCGCCGCGCTCGAGGCCGGCTGTGACGTGCTCGTCGAAAAACCCCTGGCACACACCCTAGAGAGTGCAGAACGGATCGCAGCGGTCGAAGCGGAATCGGACGGGTTCTGTATGGTCGGCTTTCACAACCGACACGCGGCCTCGATGGCGATGTTCGAGGAACACCACGCCCGCGGTCGGTTCGGCGAGCTAACCCACATCGAAGCCAACTACGTGCGGCGACGCGGCGTCCCCGGTCCGGGCTCGTGGTTCACGAACAAGGATCTCTCGGGCGGCGGCGCGCTGCTGGATATCGGCGTTCACGCGCTCGATCTTGCACTGTACGCGCTCGATTTCCCCGAAATCACCGAAGTCTCCGGCATCGCCAGGACGACGTTCGGCGGGCGCGAGGACTACGCGGACCCCGACGGGTTCGGCGACAACTGGGACGCAAACGCCGAAACGTACGACGTCGACGATTCGGTCAGCGCGTTCATTCGCTGTGCCGACGGACAGACGATCTCGCTCGAGGCCGCGTGGGCGACGAACCGCGAGGAGAGTATGGACTTCCGAATCCGCGGCACCGAGGCCGGCGCACAGTTCGACATCGGCGATACGAAGCTCCAGATTCTCGGTGCGAGTGCAACCGGCGCCGATCACTACACTGACACAACCTGTACGGGCGATACGGGACTAACTGGCTATCTCGAGCAGGACGAGCGGTTCCTGACGGCCGTCGCCACGGGAAGCGAGCCGACGACGAATACGCTCGATGAGGCGCTCACCGTCCAGCGCGTCATCGACGCGATTTATCGCTCGAGCGAGACCGGCCAAGCCGAATCGATCGAATCAGGGCCCATCCCACAGCCGGTCGACAAAGAGGCCGAAGCGGACCAACAGCCGGAAGCCGGAGCCGAAGCTGATCTCTGAACTCGGCTCCCACCAACCCGCCTCGGAACCGTCCGTCGGACGAACTCCTTTGTTTCGCACAACTAGCGTCGTAGAATCAGTTGTATAGCCGAATCGACCGCCAAACCGCCGTCATCGGTCTGTTCTCAGGAGTATATAATTAACTATATTCTGGATCAATGTTGTCCATCATTATCAAAGGCCTTATTACTATGTACATGTCTCGCATACAGTAGAAGGGTTGACTATGGTTAGAAAAAATTCTACCACGAACGGACGCTCACGACGGCGAGTGTTGCAAGCGACGGGGGCACTCGGGCTGGCTGCGGCGGCGGGTTGTCTCGGCGGCGGCAACGAGGCCGAACCGCTCGATGAACTTCTCGAGGAAGATCCCGACGAGTTCGAGTCGGTCGAGATCGGCCACTGGTGGACGGCCGACGCGGAGGCGGAAGCCTTCGAGGCGCTCGTCGAAGGGTTCGAGGAGGAGTACCCGGATATTACCGTCGAGTCCTCGCCGTCACCGGGTGGGGCCGGGAGCGCGCTCGAGGCGGACATTCGAAACCGGGTCGTCGACCAGGATCCGCCGAGCACGTTCCAGGTTTGGCCGGGCCAGGCGCTCGCGGATTACACCGCCGACGACCTGCTCTACGACATCGAGGGACACGTCTGGAACGACGAGATGGAGGAGGCGTACCTCGACGGGCCGATCGAGGTCGCGCGGCCGGACGGCGACTTCGTCGCCGTGCCGATCAACATCCACCGGCTGAACAACCTGTTCTACAACGTCAACGTTATCGAGGACAGCGGCATCGATCCCGAGTCGATCGACAGTCCGAGCGCGCTCATCGACGCGATGGAGACCGCCGACGAGGCGGGCTACGTCGGAATGGCCCAACAGACCCAGTCGTCGTGGTCGACACTCCAGCTATGGGCGCAGGTCCTGCTCGGCGAGTACGGCACCGATGTGTACGACTCGGTCATCGAGGGGAACGTCGAGGAGAACGAATCCGAAGTCCGCGACTCGCTCGAACTCGTCGTCGACTACAGCGAGTTCTTCAACGAGGACGCGAGTTCGATGAACGACTGGGACGACGCGAGCGACTACATCAATTCCGGCGAGGCTGCGTTCTTCCATCAGGGCGACTGGGCCGCCGGCCAGTACGAGACCGACGAGGAACTCGCGTACGGGGACGACTGGGATTACGTCCCGTTCCCGGGAACCGACGGGATGTACGTGATGGTCATCGACTCGTTCGTGTTCCCGAAGTTCAACCCGTCGCCGAACGCGACCGTGCGATTCCTGCGCTACGCGGGTACCGCGGACGCACAGGAACGGTTCAACCAGGCCAAGGGCTCGATTCCGCCGCGGACCGACGTTTCGGACGAAGCGTTCACCCCGTTCCTCCAGGATCAGATGGCCGACTTCGAGGAGTCGGACGAACAGCCGCCGTCGATCGCCCACGGGTTGGCAGTCGCGCCGGATATCCAGACCGAGGTCGAGGGCGCGTTCGCGAACTTCATCGACAACTGGGATGTCGACGAGACGTACAACGAACTCGGCAATAGCTTCCAGTAACGCTGGAAGAGGGATTTACTATGGATTCGTTACGGAACTCCCTCCGACGGCTCAACCCGCTATCCGAGACGGCGACGGAGCAGTCCCAGGGAACGCAGACGCAAGGTTCGCTTGCCGGCCGGCTTCGAGACAGTGACTTCGTCGAGTCGATGCCGTTCTGGCTGCCGCCGACGCTGCTCGTCTTGCTGTTCGTTTACGGGGCAATCGCCTGGAACATCGCTATTTCGTTCACCGGCTGGTCGGGGCTCGGACAGCCGGAGTATACCGACCTCTCGCTCGAGATGTATCGCCAGTTGCCGGCGGACCAGAACTTCAGAGCGTCGCTCTGGAACACGATCCTGCTCCTCATCACGTTTACGGGGTCGTCGCTGGTCGTCGGACTGGGGCTTGCCCTGCTCGTCGATCGGAAGATTCGCTTCGAGAACACGTTTCGGACGATCTACCTGCTACCGATGGCGCTGTCGTTCGTCGTGACGGCAATCTTCTGGTCGTGGATGTACGCGTCGAACGGGGTGATCAATACGACGTTGAACGTCTTCGGACTCGATTTGCTGACGCACAACTGGATCGGCAACCCGCAGTTCAAACTCGCGGCGGTGATCGTCGCGCTCATCTGGCAGTTCAGCGGCTACTGTATGATCGTCTACCTCGCGGGACTGCGGGCGATTCCGGACGAACACTACGAAGCCGCGCGGATCGACGGCGCGTCGACGCTGAAGCTGTACTGGCGGGTCATCATCCCGCAGCTTCGGTCCTCGACCATCGGCGCGGTCGTCGTGTTGATGGTCTTCGCGCTCAAGGCGTTCGACTTCATCTACGTGATGTTCGGGACCAATCCCGGCCGCTCCGTCGACATCCTCGCGGTCACGATGTACCGCGAGGCGTTCTCCTCGAGCCAGTGGGCCTACGGCGCTGCGATCGCCGTGGTCCTGTTCGCGCTCGCACTGACGATCATCGGACCGTACGCCTACACGCAGTACAAGCGAGGTGCACTCTAATGACGGACGATACCGACGCTCACACAGACAGAGACAGAGACAGAGACGCGGACGCAGATACCGACACGGACGCAGACAGGGACACGCAGACGGACACGGAAACGGAAACGAAAACGAAACCAGCGACCGACGACTCCTCTCGTCTCCCGGCTATCGGACCCGGTCGCCTCGCGCTCTACGGCGCGTTGCTCGCACTCGTGATCGGCTACCTCTCCCCGCTGTACGGCGGGCTGACGACCGCGTTCAAGACCCAGGAAGCGTACCGCGAGACCTCGCCGCTCCAGCCGCCGATCGAGGGGATCACCGTCGACCCCTGGGTCACCGCCGGCGGCGAACTCGCCATGGGGATGATAAACAGCTTCGCGCTGACGATCCCCGCAGCCGTCTTCTCGGCACTCCTCGGCAGCCTGGCCGCCTACGGCCTGACCAAAGTCAACTGGCGCGGTCAGGCATTCTTGCTCGCGCTGTTCCTCGCAGCCGTGTTCATCCCCTACCAGGCCGTGCTCGTCCCGCTCCGCCAGTTCTGGTCGATCGTCGACATCTCCGGGCTCCACGAGCGCGGTGAACTCGTCGAACTGATAATTACCCACATCGCCTACGGGACCCCGATCTGTACGGTCCTCTTTCGATCGTACTACCAGACGCTCGACGACGAACTCATCGAGGCGGCGCGCCTCGACGGCGCGAGCCTCGCCCGGATCTACCGGAAGATCGTCCTGCCGCTCTCGGTTCCGATGTTCGCCGTGACGCTGATCTACCAGTTCACGCAGATCTGGAACGACTTCCTGTTCGCGCTCGTCCTGCTCAGCGACCGCGCGAACTACGTCGTCACCCTCGAGTTAAACGCACTCCAGGGCGCGATGGCGACCGACTACGGCGTGCAGATGGCTGGCGCGTTCATCGCAGCGCTCCCGACGATTCTCGTGTACATCATGTTCGGAGAACAGTTCGCGAAAGGACAGACGATGTGATCACAACTCACAGATCAAAACGATGGCAGACCTACAACTCGACGCCGTAACCAAGGTGTTCACGGAACGCGACGGCAACCAAATCACCGCCGTCGACGACGTATCGCTCACGATCGAAGACGGGGAATTCCTCGTCCTCGTTGGCCCCTCCGGCTGTGGCAAGTCGACGACCCTCCGAATGGTCGCCGGCTTGGAATCGATCAGCGCCGGCCAGGTCCGACTCGGCGACACGGTCGTCAACGACTCGAAGCCGAAAGACCGGAACATCGCGATGGTGTTCCAGTCCTACGCGCTGTACCCGCACATGACCGTCCGTGAAAACATGGCCTTCGGGCTACAGGAGTCGACCACGATGCCCGACGACGAGATCGAACGGACGGTCGAGTCCGCCGCCGACATGCTCGGCATCGAGGAGCTCCTCGAACGCAAACCGGACGATCTCTCCGGCGGCCAACAACAGCGCGTCGCCCTCGGCCGCGCAATCGTCCGCGACCCCGAGGTCTTCCTGCTCGACGAACCCCTCTCGAACCTCGACGCCAAACTCCGCGCGCAGATGCGCACGGAACTCAAACGCCTCCAGAACGATCTCGACGTCGCCACCATCTACGTCACCCACGATCAGACCGAGGCGATGACGATGGCCGACAAAATCGCCATCCTGAACGACGGCGAACTTCAGCAGGTCGGCACCCCACTCGAGTGCTACCACGAACCCGCAAACCTCTTCGTCGCCAGCTTCATCGGCGAACCCTCGATGAACTTCTTCGACGTAACCCGAGACGACAGCCGGCTCGTCCACGACCACTTCAGGTACGACCTCTCGAACGAAACTGGTGACGAACTTGCGAGCGCCCAAGGTGAACTCGTCCTCGGCGTTCGCCCGGAGGACATCGACCTCCAATCCACCCCAGACGGGGCCCACACCTACGCAACGGTCGTCGATGTCGTCGAGCCGATGGGCAACGAAAACAACGTCTACCTCACCATCGGTGACGAGCAGACGCAGACGTTCGTCGCCACGGTCGACGGGATGCACCACGTCGAGGCGGGGGAGACCGTCTATGCGCACATTCCCGAATCGGCGGTACATATCTTCGACCGACAGAGCGGACACGCACTGCGTAACCGAACGGTCGAGTCGACGACGATTCCGGAAACGAAGCTCTGACTCGGCCTCTTTTTCGATCCGCCTACCGAGTCAGTTCGCCGTCTCGATCCGGGGCTGGTGTGTTACGTCCCGTTGCGCTTCGATAGCCACGCGCGAGAACGCGGACCGAAACGAGATGTGCGTAGAAGGCAAGAAAGACCGCGATAACCCCGAATATCGTTCGTCGGGAGAACGCCGCTGCGAGAAATCCCCAACCGGGGACCACAACGACCAGTGCAGCCGTCCACGCAACAGCGTAGCCACCGTCTACGAGAACCGGTCGCTGCGAGCGGATATCGATCGCTTCGATAATCGTCGCCCCCTCGGCAGTACGCCCGACGGCAACCGAGTACGCGTACCCGATCGCGAGAACGGCGACGAGCGTCGTCGTCGACAGCAGGAAAAATACCATCGACCCGGTGAATCCGACCGATTCTGCAGCGAACGGGAGTCGCGTAAACACCGTGAGGACGACCGCAAAGACGGCGCTCAAAAGGATCGCGTAGCCGATCGAGAGGACGGCCAGTCGACACCCGCGCCGGAGCATCGATCCGAGCGGACGAAACGACGGTGGCGTCTCGCTCTCGGCCGCTGTCGTTTCGAATACGCGAAGGAGATAGCCCAACAAGACGACGGCGGTCACTGCCGTCACGACGGCAAACGGAAGGGCAAAAAGTGGATTCGATGAACCCAGTGCTACACTCAGTTCCCCTGTGATAACCGTCACGAGTCCGAGCAGACCTCCGATCACGAATAGATCCGGCGAGCGATCGCCGCGGAATGGATACCGCAGCGCCTCGCTCAGTCCAAGCGCCATCACCCACCTCTGGGGACGCTCGTGGTATAACGATTGCTGGTTGCCGACGGCCAAGAGTAACCCTTTTGCGGGATCCCTGCACACATCCGAGTATGAGTTCGGACTGGCCACACGACCCCGACGGCGAGGAAGGCAGTGAGGGGATGCGCAAGTACGACATGGCAGTCATCGCCAAGAAGGTCGACGAGGACGAGGACTTCCCGCTCGATCGAGACGAGTTCGTCGCGGAGTACGGCGACGATCCGATCCGGGTGAACTACCGGACGGTCGTCCCACTCAGTGAGATCTTCGAGTTCGTCGAGCAGGCGGAGTTCGAGACGATTACGGACATGCACAAGGCGGTCGGCGCGGCGATGCGGCAGGGGGGCTTCTGGGACTACCACCCGCAGGGCGTGAATCCGGAACAGAAACACGCCTGAGTCTCGCCGTCGCTCGATTCGGTTCCACTCGGAGCGATGCCGTGACCGTCGCGGCCGAATACGACTGACGACCGTTCGCCATCACGAATCTGGATTACGTATCACTTATACGATGGCGTTCGAAAGCTTCGGGCACCGTGACTAACACGCAGGTAACGCTCGTTCAGATCGACAACTACGGACCGTGGACGGTGACGCCGGAGCCGCGACGCGAAGCCGACCTCCAGACGATGCAATCTCGGCTCTACGCCGACATCTCCCAGTTCGTCGGCAACCGCGGCGGCTACGTCTTCTTCAGCCGATTCGACAACATGATCGCGGTTACGAACGGGCTCTCGATGGCGGACCACGAACTCCTTCAGGAGTCGGTGAACAATCGCTACCCCGTGACGCTCAGTCTCGGCGTTGCGACCGGCACCTCGCCCGTCCAGGCGCTTGCCGATGCGACCACGCTGGTGCAGGAAGCGGGCAGCGCACAGGATAAGAATCGGCGCGAGTGTCTCGAGGGGCGGACGATCGAAACTGCCCACCAGACCGACGACGACGTCCAGATCGCCCACTTCGACGTTATCAACGCGACGGGCAACTACACGGACGAACTCAACGCCTTCGATACGTTCATCGAAATCGAACAGGGCTACGCGGAACTCATGCGACACATGCGCACCGCCCACGAGAGCCTCTCCTTTTTCGTCGGCGGCGACAACATTATCGTCTCCTGTCCGAACCTGACGGAAGGCGACTACGAGGACGCGATTCACCACGTCGAGGACGCCGTCGATGTCGAACTCCAGGTCGGCGTTGGGCGCGGTGAGAACGCTCACGACGCCGGATTCGCTGCAAAACACGCGCTCGAAATCTGTCGGGTAGACGGAACCAGAGTCGAAGTAGACTGGTAGCCCGCTGACATCGATATCCGCGGTCGTAGAAGCAGAAAACTTCGGTGTGTGGCCGCTTAAGTGTGGTGGAGGTAGTTTTTAGCCCGACCGCGCGGTGTGTTCACACATGGAATCGGAACTGTCGGTCAGGGATGTCCTGACGACCGAATACGTCGGTGTCAGCGAGTCAGACACCGTTCAGGACGCAGTAACGCTCATGCGCGAGGAACACACCGGCTGTGTGCTCGTCGTCCGCGGCGCTAATCCGGTCGGCATCATGACCGAGTGGGACGTCCTCGGTCTCGTCGCAGCCGGCCGCGATCCCGCCGAAACGACCGTCGGCGAAGCCATGACCGCCCCCGTCATCTCCATCGACCCGGCTCGGTCGGTTACCGATGCAGCGACGATCATGGCTCGTGAAAACATCCGCAATCTCGTCGTCGAACGCGATACCGAACTCCGTGGCGTCGTTACCCAACGCGATGTCATCGCTGCCGCCGGCTCGTTCCAGGCGACGATGACGCCACCACGAACGACCGACCCCGAATCGAGCGCCGTCGCCGATCAGGATCGCGGCGACGAACGCCTCGCCGCCACGACGCCGAGAGGCGAACTCGACACACAGGCCCAACTGCAGCCAAACGGCGGTGACGAGTATTCGACGCAGGGCGTCTGTGAATCCTGTGGCTCACTCGCTGACGAACTCTGGGATGCGAACGGCCAACTGGTCTGTACCGATTGCCGGACGGTATGACGTCCCCAGTTGTGGCGATCAAGACCATACAGTTCCGCCCGCAGACGAGTTTAGCTATCGCTATCAGCGTTCAAATTGACCGCGGGCTGGCGTCTCGGTGACGAGTGCAGGATGCAGTTCTGGCGCTACGTGAGCGAGGACACTGACCGTTATCATGGTTGCTGTCATCACGGATCGTGGATACAGCAGACGGAGACTATCTCTCCGATAGAAAGACCTTTCGGGTGCCGCGGTGGACTGACCGACAATGATCGATACCCTCGACGACCTCGACGTCGAAGGGACAACCGTCGGCGTTCGCGTCGACATCAACAGTCCGATCGCCGACGACGGGTCTCTCGCCGACGACGCCCGGCTCCGTGCTCACGTCGATACGCTCTCGGAATTGCTCGAGCGCGGCGGTCGGGTTGCCGTCCTTGCCCACCAGGGCCGACCCGGCGGTGACGACTTCGGCACCCTGTCTCCGCATGCCGACCGTCTATCCGACCTGCTCGGCCGTCCCGTCGACTACGTCGATGCAACGTTCAGCCAGGCCGCACGCGATGCCGTCCGCTCGCTCGAAGACGGCGACTGCGTCGTTCTCGAGAACACCCGCTTTTACAGCGAGGAATACATGGAATTCGATCCGGACCGCGCTGCTCGAACACAGCTCGTGGCGAATCTCGCGCCCGTCCTCGATGCCTACGTGAACGACGCCTTCGCCGCCGCTCACCGTTCACAGCCCTCGCTCGTCGGCTTTCCAACCGTCGTGCCGGGCTACGCGGGTCGCGTCATGGAATCAGAACTCGACGTGCTCGGCTCGATCGAGGAGACGCCCGAACCGCGGATCTACGTCCTCGGGGGCGCGAAAGTCCCCGATTCAATCGATGTCGCCTGGAGCGTTCTCGAGAAGGACCTCGCCGATCACATCCTCACCGCCGGCGTCGTCGCCAACGTCTTCCTGATCGCCGACGGCGTCGACCTCGGCGACGCGAGTTCGGATTTCATCTACGAACAGGGTTACTGGGACGAGATCGATCGCGCTAGCGACTTGCTCGACGCCTACGGCGACCGGATCGCGCTGCCCCGCGATGTCGCCGTCGACCGCGACGACGGCCGCCACGAACTCGGCGTCAACGCGTTACCGCCTCAGGAGGGCGAGGCCGCGATGGATATCGGCTCGTCGACGCTTGCCTACTACGAGCGGCTTCTCGAGGACGCAGGCACCGTTATCCTCAACGGGCCGGCCGGCGTCTTCGAGGACGACCGGTTCGAACTGGGAACCAGACGGCTCTACGGCGCGGCGACGGGCGTGCCGACGAGTATCGTCGGCGGTGGCGACACTGCCTCGGCGCTCCGCCGACTCGGCGTCGAGGGCTTTTCACACGTGAGTACCGGCGGCGGTGCCGCGTTGCAAATGCTGACCGCCGATCAGCTGCCTGCCGTCAGCGCGCTCGAGCGTACTGTTGACGCTGCTTGACCCACCATTGGCAATGGTCCCTACCCTCGGATCGCTGATCGCCGATCGATAACCGGACGACTGACAATGACGACCGACGATGACAACCAATCTAACTATCGATCACGCCACGAGCGCCGATCTCGAAGCCGTCACCGATCTCTGGGTCCGACTCGCCCGCGGCCAGCGCGAGTTCGACTCGGCCGTCCGCGCGGAGGCCAACCGCGAACTGATGCGCGAGACCCTCGCCGCACACCGCGTCGCCGACGGCCTTCTCGTCGCTCGCGTCGACGACGCGATCGTCGGCTTTGCCTCGGTCTCGATCGAACGCGGCAGCCTCGAACTCGAGCGGACGCGCGGCACCCTCTCGAATCTCTACGTCGATCCAGCCTATCGCAACCGGGGCATCGGGTCCGCGCTACTCGAGGCCGCCACGGCTGAACTCGAATCGAAGGGCGCAGAGGTGTTGCTGCTCGAAGTGATGGCACAAAACGAGGACGCGAGGCGGTTTTACCGAACGCACGGATACGAACCCT
This sequence comes from Natrialba aegyptia DSM 13077, assembly GCF_000337535.1. Classification (GTDB taxonomy): domain Archaea; phylum Halobacteriota; class Halobacteria; order Halobacteriales; family Natrialbaceae; genus Natrialba; species Natrialba aegyptia. The sequence continues at coordinate 90,073 of NZ_AOIP01000009.1, read as the reverse complement.
ATCGAGTGGCGATGAAACGATCGCTCGAGGAGTCCACAGCCGGGGCGAATACTGAGACCGAGACCGACTGAGCGGCCCGGTCGAACGGATCGCCGAACGGAAACCGAAAACGATACACATTCAAAGGAGGATTGCTAACCAACGGACTGCGCCAGGGGAGCATGGGCGGTTCATGCACTCGACTTGTAATCGAGACTTCGTGGGTTCAAATCCCACCCCTGGCTTAAATCCGTAGGCTCAAACAGCTTACCGGCTGGTATCGGCACATTCCGGCACTCGGAGAACGGCGGTAATTCGGCCCGCCGGTTCAACACTCGTTCTACCGCTGAATCCACGCGGATGGGTATCGAGTATCCTCTCGGATTGCGCACCGACCGCGTCGAACGGTTGGTCGAGTTCACATCTGATAAGGGCGGGGTGAGTTCGCCGTCGGCGCAACCGAAGTGCAGCCCGGACGAACCAGATCGCATCTATCGATCGATCACTCGAGAACTCGACGGCGACTTCTCCCCCAGCCTGCACCGCAATCGTGACCAGCCGACGTATCTGGCCGAGGATCCTGACACAGTACAAAGAGAACAGACGAGGAAACCGAATGGATCTCGGTTCCCGGAACCGTAATCAACTGAGAGACTACCACGGCGTCGTCATACTCACGGCAAAGATCGGCTTCCGTATTAGCCTCGAACGCCGGAAACTGTGGCGTGTTCCGCCTCCTACAACGAGTGCCTGTTTGGTGGATACGCCTCCCTGAAACGCCTCAACTGGGGTGAACTCAACTATATTATCTATTATATAAATGGAAATAAATACACCAGTGTACAACTACATGCAGTAGACAACAGATCTATTCTACAAGCTCGGGTTGAGGCCAGTGGATTTATATATAGGCGAGGAAAGAGTCCGGCCAATGCTACTCTCAGTCGATCGTTCGGAGACCGCCGAGACACGGTCGCTTAGCTTCGACGTAATCGCTGCAGTCGCCGAACGAGAGGGAGTCGATCCGACAGACATCGAACCGCCGGAGTACGAATCCCTCTATGCTGTCGTCAATCCCGAAGCCCTGGATGCACTGTTTGCACCGCGACAGGACGGGTCCGATCGAATTTCGGGCCGTGTCGAGTTCACGTTCAATGGTTATCACGTCGTTATTACGGGCGATGGTGAGGTGACCTTGCGAGAGGAATCATCGTAGTATCTCCACCGGCGAGGCGGTCTCTCGATCGAAAAACGATGGGTGGACTAGTCGAGCTGGGAGCGCCAGGCTTCCGGAACGGGCCGTGAATCGCCGGTACCGGGTTCGATGAAGACCTGGACGGTCGTGGCCGTCGCTGCCAGGGACTCGTCGGCGTAGATCTCGTACGTGAGCGGGAGACTCGCAGTCCCGAGTTCACCGACCGTGAGTGCGATGGAGACGGCTGCGTCGGCCTCGATTGGCTGTTTGTAGTCGATTTCGAGATGTGCGAGAACGGTATCGATATCGGCGAGCGAGGTGTCGAAAACGTCCTGGAAGTAAGCCTCTCGGGCCTGTTCGAGGTAGGTTGCGTAGGTAGCGTTGTTGACGTGGCCCATGAAGTCGATATCTCGAAGCCGAACGTCGATCTCGACGACGTAGGTATCCGTTGTTGTGTCCGGGTCGGTTCCTGAAGTCATGTAGGATGGTGGCCGGTCGACACCCGTATACGTACTGGTTGCCGGGACCAGAATTATTCGCCGCGACAAACCGATTCGAACACCTGCTCGTGAAGCCGCTCTGTGACGAGTTCGAGAAGCGGTTTCATGTGTTGCGTGTCCGCCCGGTTGTATTCGATCAGGGTTTCGAGTGCGGCGTCGTCGCCGCGTTCGTACTCCCGCCAGAGGCGGACGGCATCGCGGCCGTGTATCTCCGGGAGGTCGCGCTCGATACCGACATCTCGTTCGATCGCTTTGAGTCCGCCGTCGAGGCCGATTTTCTTGCAGGGGTACATGAGGTCGACGTGCGGCGTCGTCACGTCCAGATCGTAGCAAGTCTCGAGAAACGGCACGTCAAAGCGTTGGCCGTTGAACGTGACCAGAAGCGATGCGGCCTCGAGTGCAGCCGAGAGTCGGTCGCGCGTGAGATCTCGGCCCTTGACGAACGTCGTCGTCTCGCCGTTGCGATGAAGGCTGACTGTCGTCACGTCGTGGTGACTTGCATCGAGACCGGTCGTTTCGATGTCGAGAAAACAGGTATTATCGCGGGCGTTTTCGTAGAGTCGCCAGCGGCTCGAAGCGGGAAGAGACTCCGCGAACGGAGCGACGTCACCCTGCTCCAGGTGGGCTCGACCCGTTTCGATGAACGTCTCGATCCGATCCGTGAGCGTGTCGCCGACGACGCTGCCGTCGAACTCGTCCCAGTGGGTAATTCCGTGTTCCCAGAGGCGGCGTTCGGTCACCTCGCCGACGCCGCGAACGGGAATGAAACTGTTCTCGATTCGCACACCAGTGGAGGGGAGTGGCGGAGAGAAAAGTGCTTGGATCGATGGAAGCCGTACTGCCGAGTACGCGATCGACGTCCATCGGGTGTCACGAAAGGAGAACCGATCAGACCGGCATCCACTCCGTCACCAGTTCGCGATCGCGCAGCGTCCAACGCTGTTCGTCGATACCGTCGCGCGTTCGCAGTTCGACGACCGCATCGAACAGCGGTTCGAGCAGCGCAACGGCGTCGTGGTTCGAGTCGAGCGGCAGGTGGACGTGACCGACTCCCCGGGCGTGAGTCGTGGCAGTCGTCACCAGATGCAACAGTCGAAAGACCTCGTCCGTGTCGTGCTCGTCTAGCAACGCGACCAGCGAATCCAGACAGAGGCGAAGCCCCGCCGGTTTGTAGTCGGCCGTCCCCCGGTCGAACTCGTCGATCGCCTCGATAATTTCGAGGCCGAGCGTGCCGATTAGCGGCTGCTCACCCAGCAACGACTCGGACGGGTGCGTGTGACCGGGCCGGGAGCGATCGAGGGAAGCCGTCGAAATCGTACGCGTCCGGGTCGACTGGTTCGGACAGTCCTGCCAAGAGTCCGCGCTGGTTGTTTCATCGACGGTGCCCGTGACGCGCAGTCGATACTGGACGCCGCGCGAGTCAGTTGTCTCCAGCGTCTCCGAGTCTGTGTCTGAGTTTGAGTCTGAGTTTGAGTCTGAGCTTGACTCTCGGTGAACGCCTGCGAGCCGCCGGCAGACAGCCTCGTGTGCCCCCTGGCTGTCAGCACCGACGACCAGGACCGAACTCCCCTCTCGTTTGAGTGCATCGAGGGTCTGTGCGAAGGTCATCTCCGTCTCGGTGTCAACGGTTCCCCTTGGCACCGTCGCGCTGTCCGTCTCCGTGACGTCGGAACCCCCAGATTCTGACCCCATCTTCGCTGACAGAGACACCGATCACACATAATATTTCGGGATGAATACGGGAGAAAAACGGTGCTCGCCGCCGTCCGAGTTCAGCCGGTCGACTCGCGGTCGGAAGCCTCTCTCCTCCCGACAGCCGGATTTTCATACCGTGACCCCATACAGGGGGTATGGGCGACCCCGACTCCAACTCCAACGCCGACTCCAGTTCCGGCTCCGGTGCTCCTCGCTCCGACCCCGACGAGGATCTCGCGACAGCCGTTCGCGAACTCACCGACACGATCGAGCTACTCCGTCAAGAACTCGCCGAGAGCGAGCGTCGATCCCCGTTCTCACCCGCATCGCCATCCAGACCACCGCTTCGGCCACCGTCTCCCCGAGAAGTTCTCGCGTTCACCGACGAGTTCGCTATACCCGCCGCCATCACCGCCCTCGAATCGAGCGTGCGTGCACTCGAGGCGTTCCAGCGCGGACTCAACCTCATGCGCACCGAACGAGAGGCCAGGGATCGCGCGTCGGCAGCAGCCGAAACAACGAGCGAGCGCGCCACCGACGTTCGTCGGACGACGCTCTCGCAGCTCGATACGGTCCTCACGCAACTCCAGCGGGCGGCCTCGTCGGACGCCCTTCCCGCGGACGAAGACGCCCGTGAGCTCCTCACAGAGGCGCGTCGGCTCCGTGACGAAGTCGATACTCGCCTCCGGGAAGCGACTGCCGACCGCGAGTCCGGCTCCGATGACGAGGCTCCTGCTACCGGTGGCGACAGCACTGAGACGGGGGCTACCGATGTGGTTCAGATCGACATCGGCGACGGTCGCCCCCCACGCGATGAGACGACGGACGAAACCGAGGCGGCGAACGGCTCGAACGTCGATGTCGACGCTGAACTCGAGACGCTGAAGGATCGGTACAGTTCGGACGAGGAGCCGCCGGCCGATGACGGGCAGGACGCTCGCGATCCCGATACGGAGTCGAGCGAACCGGACGCCGAAGACAATGATCGCGGCGATTCGGCGACCGCTGCCGACAATGACGACGAGATAGATGGCAGCGACAACGATTCCAGCAGCAACGATACCGACGGCAACGGCGAGTAGAATACGACCTGGAGGACGTTAGACCGGCTCGAACCGATAGCCGTCCCACTCCTGGCTCGCCGGCTCCCGAATGCCCGCACCCGGCTCGCGGAGTTCATCGGCGTAGACCGGCCGGACCTCGTCACCGACTCCGATCTCGCCCGTCGTCACCTGCCCGATCGCGCGCACTGATTCACCCTCGATCGTGAACTCGACGATCGCCAAGTGGTTCGGCTCACGAACGCCCGGGGGCGTCGCCGTCGAGGTCGTCCACGTGACGACCTCCGCGGTGAACTCGCTCAGATCGATCGTTTCCACCGGCTCCGCGCCGTCGGGGCCGCGCGGATGTCCAGGGTAGCTGATCGTGCCGTCCTCGTACCGGTAGGCGTCCATCGTCATTGTGCTGCCTCCATGATAGTGGTGATAACGCAGTTCCCGAAGCCGCCGACGTTACAGCACAGCCCCACGTCCGCCTCGACCTGGCGCGCACCGGCCTCGCCGACGAGCTGTTCGTAGATCTCGACCCCCTGTGCGACGCCGCTCGCCCCGAGCGGGTGACCCTTCGATTTCAGCCCGCCGGAGGTGTTGATCGGCAACTCGCCGTCGCGTTCCGTCTCCCCTTCTTCGACGAGTTCCCAGGCCTCGCCCTGCTCGGCGAAGCCGAGTCCCTCCATCTGGAGGAACTCGAGGATCGTGAACATGTCGTGGAGTTCAGCGACGTCGATATCGTCGGGCTCGCGGCCGCTCATCTCGTAGGCCCCCTCGCCGCTCTCGACGACGCCGCCCATCACGGTCGGGTCCTCGCGCTCGTGGACGACGTGCGTGTCCGTCGCACCGTCGATACCCGTGATGACGGCGTACTCGTCGGTGTACTCCTGGGCGACAGATTCGGGACACAACAGCAGGGCCGCCGACCCGTCCGTGATCGGACAGAAGTCGTACAGTCGGAGCGGATCGGCCACGATCGGCGACTCCAGCACCGTCTCCAGATCGACCTCCTTCCGGAACTGTGCGTGCGGATTGTCGACGCCGTTTTTGTGGTTCTTGACCGCAACCTTCCCGAGGCTCTCGCGGGGCGCATCGAACCGATCAAGGTAATGCCGAGCCGTCAGGCCGGCGAACGAGGGCAAGGTCACACCGTGTTTGTACTCGACCGGATGGGTCAACGAGGCGATCACGTCCGTCGCCTCGCCGGTCGTTCGATGGGTCATCTTCTCGCCGCCGACGAGTAGCGTCATCTCGCTCGCCCCGCTCGCGACCGACTGCCAAGCAGCGTAGATTCCCGCCCCGCCACTTGAACTCGTCTGGTCGACCCGCTGGGTGTACGCCGGCGTCGCGTCGATGTCCTGGGCCAGCGCGTTCATGATCCCGGTCTGTCCCTCGAACTCGCCGCTCGCCATGTTCGAGACGTACAGGTGATCGACATCCGCCGCGCCGACGCCCGCGTCGTCGAGACAGGCGAGTCCCGCCTCCGAGAGGAGTTCCAGAACCCACTCGTCTCGCTGCCCGAACTGGGTCATCGACGAGCCGATGACTGCGACACGTTCCATACCCTACTGCACACAGGTCACTGTTTTATATGGTAGGGGTCCGGAGCGCGCGGCGCGCCGGTATCGATCAGTACCGGGAGCGGCAGGTGACTGGCAGTTCCTGCACAGCAGTGCCTATCCGACTCCACGTCGATCACGTTGATCCGCGCTCGCTACTGGTAAATGTACCACTCGCCGTCATCTTTCACCATGGGGAAGTAGAACTCATCGACCGGCCCCGACGAATACGAGACGTACACGAACGCGTTGTCGTCGAGACCGCTCTCCTCGAACGTGGCGCTCAAATCGTTCTTTATACGGTAATCTACTATCCGGCGGGAGTGGAGCGATCAGGTTAGGCTGATTCGGGCGTCGCCGTCTGCAACTCGCTCGCGCGCGAGCGCGCCTGCGAGATTACCGCGGGTCGCGCCTCGAAGGAGACGAGTACGTCTTCGTCCCCGTAGGTAACGTCGTCGACGTGGGCGTTGTCGTGGATCCACGAGACCACGCTCATCGTCTCGTCCGTCATCGGCAGTACGAGCCGTTCTTCCTCCCAATCGGGCAGTTCGCTGTCGATCCGATCGAGCAGTGCGTCGACGTTCGTCCCCTCCCGCGCGCTGACGGTAACCGGGTTCGGTGCGAGCGCGGACAGCGCCTCTCGCTTTTCCGCGAGTTCAGCGTCGTCGACGGCGTCGATTTTGTTGAGGACGGTGACGATGGGGGCCTCGTTGCGCTCGTAGAGGGTGTCGTGGCTGGTGACGAGTTTCTCGTGGATGTCGTCGACGTCTTCGCTCACGTCGACGACGAGCAAGACGAGGTCGGCCCGGTAGACGGAGTCGAGCGTCGATTTGAAGGATTCGACGAGCCAGTGGGGCAGATCGCTGATGAAACCGACGGTGTCGGTTACGAGCACGTCGCGCGGGTCGATGTCGGCGCGGCGGGTGGTCGTTCCGAGCGTGGTGAACAGTTTGTCCTGGGATTCGGCGGTCGAGTCGAGGTCGGGATGGAGATCCTCGTTCTCGTCGACGTCGAGATCGGCCGCGAGTCGTCGGAGTAGCGTGGATTTGCCGGCGTTCGTGTAGCCCGCGAGGGCGACCAGATCGAAGCCGGAGTTGCGCCGTCGTTCGCGGCGGTGTTCCTCCGTTTGTTCGATGCGCTCGAGTTCGTCGGTGATGCGGCTGATCTGGTCTTTGATGTCCTGCTCGCGGCTTTCGTCGTACTCGCCGAGCCCCATGAAACCGGGGTGCTCGTCGCGTTTGGCGAGGCTGGTCTTGGCCTCGGCACGGGGCAGTTCGTAGCGGAGTTCGGCGAGTTCGACCTGGAGCTGGGCTTTTCGAGTTTGGGCGCGCTGGCCGAAGATTTCGAGGATGAGGGTGAATCGGTCTATGACTTCGACGCCCTCGGGCAGGAGCTGGCCGAGGTTGTACGTCTGGTAGGGGCCGAGCCGGTTGTCGAAGATGACGGTCGTCGCATCCGTGGCGGCGGCTGTTTCGGCGAGTTCTTCGGCCTTGCCCTCGCCGATCTGGAGTGCGGGGTCAGCCCGGCGGGACTGGGTGATCTCACCGACGACGGTGTAGCCGGCGGCGGCGGCGAGGTCGCTGATCTCGCTGGTGTCTGGCGTTCCGGAGTCGACGCGCTTGGCGATGAGTGCTCTCATGCGGATTCGAATGCAATTGCAGGGGTCACTTCGGGTTTGTCGGTGATTCTGCGGTTGGGTCGGATGGTGGTGATGGTGGTGTTTGTACTGGTGCTGACGGCGTCTGGACGAAAGCCGCCACTACCGTTGGTGAGACGTATCACAGATGATTCCACTGCCGCTGCAGGGACACAGCCACAGAGCAGCGTGGACAGTGTACTCGATTCTCGGCCGGTGCTGCCGAGACGAAGCGCGGACTGTTGTGGTTGAGACTCGATCCGGTGGCGTCGCTGTTGCCGAAACGAAGAAGGCTCCATGCGCGCACGCGAGCACGGGTGCGGGTACAACTGCAACCGCGACCGCGACCGAGCTGGCGACGAGACGCCATCAGCCACGCTCGAGGTGCCGGCAGGCCACCTCCGTTGGACGCAAGACAATCATACTCCACTGTACGTCTCCAACCGCCTTGAATCCCGTGCCCGCACTGAACTCGTTGTTGTACCGCCGGTTCGCTGGCCGCTCGCTCGACGGAAATCGGATCAAAACAGTCATTATCTGTGATACGAATACTCGCGGTGATGGTTTCCGCCGACCCGACGACGCTCGCACTCGAGTTCATCGCCGGCGCAGTCCTCGGCGGGCTGCTCGGCTTTGGGACCAAGCGAGTCGCCAAACTGATCGCCATTATCTTCGGCATCGAACTGATGGTTGTTCGCTATCTCCAGTCCCAGGGCATCGTTATCGTGGACTGGGATCGACTCTCTGCCGGGCTCATCACGACACAAGAACAGACGGTGTCAAACGCCGGTGTCACTGCCCACTGGATCGACTCGCTCCTCTCCGTCGCCTCGATCGCCGTCGGCTTTACGAGCGGCTTTCTGATCGGATACTACCGCGCCTGAGACGGGCTGCTGGCAGTCAGTTCCAAAGGAATTCGAACCGCTGCAACTGCGCTGGAAATCGGTATGGCAGACCGTCTGACGCCATCTGTGTCCGGGAACGGTACGTAGACCGGGTTAGAACAGAACGTCCGGGACTGTAATACTGCAGTGTCGCTGTTGGATTTCCAGTCTCAGGGACTTCCGGTCTCACACCGGTACCGTCACGACGCGCCACTGACTATCGCGTCTGAATATCGTCCTTGTCCTTGATCAACTCCGTCTCAGCGTTGCCGCTCGAGTGTTCGTTGACCACGTCGTAGAACTCGTTTTGCATCCCTGCGGGGAAGGTGACGACGCCGATCCAGGAACCGTCGGCCTGCCACTCCTCGCGCTCGAGGTCGCCGAACTGTCTGACCTGGGCCTGCGCGCTGCCCGCGTACTCCGCCGGAATCTGGACCGCGATCGTCACCTCCTCGAACCGAATCGGGATCACCGGTCGAAGGTCGTCCAGCGCGTCGTCGACCTGCGATTCGACCGTCTCCATCGGATCGACGGTAAAGCCCGCTTCCTCGAGTGCGTTCTCGATCCGTTCCGGCGGGTGTGGCGCATTATCCATCTGCGGGTTGACCGCGTTGCGCGCGATGGTGTCGACCAGCTGTTTACGCTTTTTCTCTTGCATCTCGCGTCGCTGCTCGGCCGTAATCTGGATCTCCCCCTCCGTGATAACGTCCGGGATGATTTCCAGTGGATCCGTCGTATCGAAGACCTTCTCGAGGTCGCTCTCGGCGGGGCGGTCCCCGCGGGAGGCGTTCTCGAAGACGTCCTCCGCAGCGATGACGTCCTCCAGGTCACCCTCGAACTCGCCGCGTTTGATCGCGAGAGCCGCATCCGGATCGACCAACACTTCAAAGCGCGCCCCGTGTGACTCGAGTCGCGCTGTCACCGCCTCGTCAAGAGAGATCATACCGAAGCGTTCCTCCGGCTTCCTAAAAGAGTTTTTCCTGAGACGAGGCAGTTGCTCGGAGCCGTCGAACGAATCCGAATCCCGAAACAGTGACAAACGAGTGCAGTAGCGCGAGTTGTCAGGAATCGGGGAGTCGGGATCGAGAACCGATGATCGTGAACTCGAGCGACCGAGCGGGTCGTCACGAGTCTCTGGCCCGATTACTCTTCGGATTCGCCGTCCTCGTCGCCCTCATCGAGGAGATCGTTTTCGGTCAAGTGGTCCGCGATGCGGTCCTGTTCGAACTGTTCGAAGCTCTCGGTTTCGGCGTCAACGGTCGCGAGGCCGACCTCGCTCGGGAGCAGCGAGCCGTCGTTGACCGACGCGAGCGCGTCGAGTGCGAGCTGAATGCCGCCGTCTAAGTCAGCCTCGTCGTCGTAGTTCTCTTCCAGATAGCTCTGGAGTTCACTGCGGTCGGCACCGACGGCGAGGGCCTTCCACTCGTATGGCGTCCCGGACGGATCGGTCTCGAACAGGCGCGGCTCGCCGTTTTCGACGCCGCCGACGATCAGTGCGACGCCGAACGGGCGTGCGCCCCCAACCTGGGTGTACTGCTGGATGTGGTCGGTAACTTCCTTCGTCAGCGTTTCGACGCCGATCGGTTCGCCGTAGCGCAGTTGGTTGACCTGCGTCTGTCGGCGCGCGAAGTCGATTAGCTGACGCGCGTCGGCGACGTGACCCGCGCTCGCGATGCCGATGTGGTCGTCTGCCTTGTGGATCTTCTCGACGCTCGAATCTTCGAGCAGCGGCGAGGGAACGCGCTTGTCGACGGCCAGCACGACGCCGTCGTCGGTTCGCACGCCAATACTCGCCGTGCCACGTTTGACCGCCTCGCGGGCGTACTCCACCTGGTAGAGTCGGCCGTCGGGCGAGAAGATCGTGATGCCTCGGTCGTACGCCTGCTGTTGGGCTTGTCCCTGCATAGTATCACGCTAAATCGTAATCGTAGTCGTAATCGAGGTCTGTCGTCCCCGCGAACGCCGCATCGAGTCGCACGTCTACAGATCCATCGCGCACGACGGCGACTCGCTCCTCGTTCCCGAACACGACGTTTCTCTCTTCAGAATCTTGCCCGCGTCGCCCTAAATACTTTTCTTCAGCGGCACGGATCGTGCCACTGATACCGCTGACCCGAACACCGACAGGATGCCCGTCGATTTCGTCGATGCAAGCGAGCGCCGCTCGCGCTTCGTCTGTCCACCCGTGTCTGACCTTGACGAGCGCCTCACCGACGCCTGCATCGGCACTGAACTCGAACTGCAGGACCGACAGCTCGGCGCGTGCGCTCCCCGGATCACCGAGCAGATTCTGGCCCGCGTACCAGCATTCGCGCTGAAACGCCCGGCGATCGATCGCGGCGTCGGGCCAACTTTCGATCTCGACCGCGAGATACCGCCAGCGCGGCCGGAGGTGTTTTGGAAGGTGTTTCATTCGTTCTGGTCCGCGTCAGGACGGCCGCGTTCGGCCACCAACACGCCGACCTGCTCGTGAACGCGTTCGACGGCCGACAGTGAGAAGCCGGCGTCCGTAAGCGCATCCGCGAGGAAGCCGACGGTCGCCGGATCGTCGACCTCCGGCGAGTAGAACGGCTCGTCCGGGTTCGGCTCGCCGAAGAACATCACGTCCCCGAGGACGAACGTGCGCGGCCCGAGGTCGGCGATCACCGAAATCGCCTCGCGCTTTTCCTCGTCCGACAGGTGATGCATCGCGAAGTTCGACGTTACGATATCGACGTCGCCGTCGTACTCGGGCTCTCGGAACGTCCCGTGGCCGAACGCGACGTTCTCGATCCCTTCGTCGGCCGCTTTCGTCTCCGCTTCCGACATCATGCCCTCGCTGATGTCTCGCCCGACGACGCGCTCGGCGTCCGAAGCCAGCGCGATCGCGATCGCGCCCGTTCCGGTCCCGAGGTCGAGAACGACATCCTCCGTATCGGGTGCAGCGTGCTCGATAACCAGGTTCGCGCACGCGCGATACTCGGCGGAACTCTCGTCGTCGTACTCGCTTGCGATCTCGTCGAACCGGGCGGCGTGATCCTCAATGCTCCTCTTCATACCTGCCTCGTTCGACCCCCGGCTCAATGAACGACTCGGACTGGATCCGTCGGTTGCGCTCGGCCATCCGCCCCCACTCTTCGAGTCCCGCCTCGACGAACGAACTCGAGAGACCGAGTTGCTCGCCGAGCGCCGCCAGTTCCCGCGGCGCGCGGAGTTCGAGGTGTGACCGCGGCGTCGCGCTCACGACGTAGGGAGCGTCGTAGTGGCCGACGATGTCCGCGAGCTTTCGCAGCGACTGGATGATCCGCACGCGTCGTCCGCCGTGGGTGCGAAGGACGCCCGAGAGATCGAACTCGAAGCGAACGCCGTTCTCGACGGCTGCCTTCGCGAGCACGTGATTCACATCGCCCCCCTCGGCCATCGGCCGGGCGAGCACGTCCACCTTCTCGTTTTCCACGGCAAAGCGGTTCATCGCGGGCGTCCCGCCAGCGACCGCGACGATCGTCTCGTCGGTCCGGTAGTTGCCGACCGCACCGCTTGCCTGTTCGACATCGTCGGCGTCGATTTCGATCCCTTCGACCACGTCGATCCCGTACTCGTTCCCGATCCGCTCGGCGTCGAACTCGGCCCGCTCGTCCGCGCGATTGCGCACGACCACGCCCTCGAAGCTGAACTCGGCCGCCGTCTTCGCAAGTCTGGCGACCGTGCTCTGTCCGTCGGGGTGGGCGTGGACGGCCTCGTACATAGTCGGGGACTCACGCGGCGAGAACTTGGGGTTTGCGTCATCCGGCGACAACGGCTGTCCGCCGAGTGGAAGACATCGAGTTCAGCGAGAAACAGTGAGAGCGACAGTCGGCGTCGGCCAGTCTCAGTTCAGGATAGACTGGGCGACCGTCGCGAGCTGGCCGTTGTCGGCCTCGCGGAGCCGGTCGTCGCCGATCTTCAGGCGCAGGCGCGGCCGACCAACGTCGATCGGTACCTTCTCGGTGTCGATCAGGCCCATGTCCTCGAGCTTGGTCTTCGTGCGGCTGAAGGTCGCCTTCGACGCGATGCCCACGTCCTCGCCCCACTTGCTGATGTCGTACAGCAACGCCTCGTTCTTGGCCGCGACGAGCAGCGAGATCGTCACTTCGTCGAGCCCGTCGCCGTCGCCACGGGCCGTCTCGAGCGAGTTCAGGATCGCGGTGAAGTCGTCCTCGGCCTCGGGGCTGATCTCGTCGGAAAGGGTCTCTCGAACGTCCGTAATCGGCGGCGTCCGGAGGTTGTAGGCGGGTGCGTCCTCCCAGCGGGCGGCGTAGGTGTCGTACGTGTCCTCGACGAAACTGTCGTCGTCGGTGACGAGGCCGCCGACGCGGTCGCCGGCGTGGACGACGGCGATGACGCGGTCTTCGGTGACCAAAAGCGAGTTCTCCGGCGCTTCCTCGAGCGTGTGGAGTGCGAGTGCGCCCTCGCTGATGAGGTCCGCCGCGTTCGAGGCGACGATGAAATCGTCCATGACCGCCTTCAAGGTACGCTCGTCGGCGAGCATGTGGACCGACGGGAGCGAGCCATCGAGCGCCGTCGCGACGGCGATGAACTCCTCGATGGCGTCCCGCGAGGGGTTGACCATGTAGACGTCACCGCTTGCGTCTTCGAGGATTGATTCGAGTATATCGTCAATCTGGTGGTTGAGTAAATTCGAAGCCATCTCTCTGCAGAAGTAAACGAGGTCCCAGTACTTAATTTTGGTGGCCATCTTCACGGCAGAACTTCTCACCTGATTGACGAACGGGTAATTTTTGTCCCGTTGTTGTTCATTATAGCTATAGGTTTCTCAGAACAACAGGATGGTCGGTCGATGAACGGAATCGACGGCCTTCGTTTAATCCGTATCTGATTGCGAGAATTAATTAGAATAATTATATAAGAGTGTCTTGGTAATATCGGACTGCATGGGTTTCAGTAGTACCCGACTCTGGATGGATGTATGGCCCTGCCAGCTGAGTGATGGATTGCTCTCTCGTCTCCGTTCGGACGACTATACGCTGTTTGCAGAGCGCGTGAGTACGTACGGCGGTCCGTAGGCGAACCGATCTACTCATCGCTACTCGTCGAAGTGCGACCAGAGCGAGTTCGACCAGTAAATATCGCCGTCGTAAATCACCGACGCCTCCGTTTCTTTGAGCAACGTTACGAGTTCGGGTTTCGAGACGATGAAATTGGACTCGGAGCCACAGAGGTAGGCGACCTCGTTGTCGGCGGTGTGGGGGAAGTAATAGGAGCCGGTGACGCGGGTCGAGTAGCAGTCGAAGGTGACGAGATATCGGGGCTGATCGTTTCGTGCTGTCTGTTGTGGCTGGGATGTGCCGTCGGTGTCGTTGCTCGCGGTACTTGCGGCGCTTGCAGCGCTTGCAGTGCTCGCATCCGGATCGCCGTTCCGGATTGCGCGCGAGGAGCGTCTGTATTCCGCGTCGAGTTCGTCGATGCGGAGGGTGGTGGGTACGCGGTGTTCGCCTTGCGTGAGCGAGTGGGTGCCGTCGCCGACGACGGTGTAGTCCTTCCCCATCATGATGCGTCGGCGTGCGAGTTCCATCGCTCGTTCGATGCTGAAGCCGTTGACGAGCAGCGTCGCGAACGTGGAGCCGACCTTGATCGCGTGCTCGTTCAGGACCTCGGTGACGGTGACGGCTCCGGCGACGCTGCCCTTCTCGATCAGCGCACGTCCCTCGTAGAAGGAACCACACGCGTTGAGAAAGAACGTCTGAGCGGTACAGCGGTCGAGACTCGCCGTCGAGAGCGTGCCGTCGGGACAGCAGAGGCCGTCGGTCTCGCAGTGGCCGATGTAGTGGACGAAGTCGTGGCCCGTCTCGAAGACGCGAGCGAGTTCGGCCGTCGTCAGGCCGTCCTCGACGGTGACGGTCATCGGGAGGTCGCCGGACCGAGAGCGGTAGATCTCGGCCACGTCGTCGTGTTCGCCGGCCATGTCCGGGTCGTTGAGAACGACGCAGACGGAGGTTTCCTCGCAGGTGCGATCGAGGAACGCGAGCCGGTTGTGGTAGGCCTCCGGCGCAGCGGTGAAGACGTCGACGGGGACGCCGTCGGCGAGCCAGCCGTGGGCCCGGCCGTGGCGCAGTTCGGGCTTGACGATATCGACGGACGCAACCTGTCCTCCCGTTCCCGCCCGCTCGCCGTCGCGGTAGAACGCCTCGAGCGATCGTTCGACGAGTTCACGCCCCTCGAGCGTCGACGTGCGGGGTCGATAGAGCAGGCTCATCCGGTTGAGCAGGAACGGCAGCGTCTCGACGCGGCTGAACTCGGGGGCGACGTACGTCGCGAGGTGCCAGTCGGGCAGGCGGTGTTCGATCGCCCCGAAGGGAACGTCGAGGTAGGTCGCGAGTCGGTCCTGCGGCGAGGCCGCGTACAGCGACTCGCTGTCGAGATCGAGGATCTCGAGCAGTCTGGATTCGTCGAGTTCGGTGCCGTAGGGCCCGGCGTTGCGGACCAGACAGTCGAGGAAGAACGTCTGTCGAAGCAACTGTTCGACCTCGCGCTCGAGTCGAGGCGGGCCGGGGAGGGAGCGTTCGACATCGTACTCGGGAAGGCGAAGCCGTGCGCCGCTAATCGTTGGGTCCGTGCGAACGCGCGCCTGCAGGTAGTACGCCAGCGGCGCAGTGACGTACAGCGACTCGTACTCGGGCGGGACGACGAGTTCGGTTCCGGTCCGTGGCGTGTCGGCGCGAACGCGGTCCGGAATCGCCAGTTCGTCGCCCGGTTCGAGCAGCGGCGGGTGGCCCCGGAGCGTCGGGTAGGAGCGGTCCGGTCCCGTCGTCTTGTGCGAGGACGGGAGGTGGGAAATCGCCCGCGCGAGGGCCGCCGGTGAGTCCGGAACGGTGATCGTTCCAGTGGGGAACTCGTGGCGGCTGCGAAAGCCGAGGATGACGTGCGTTCGCTCGGGAAAGGAGACGACGACGGACTCGAAGTCGTCCGTTCGCTCGATCCGCGCCGCACCGGCAAACTGCAGGTAGGTTTTGATCTCGGTGTCGACGTCGACGACGTACTCCCCGGGCGAAAGCGAGAGCGGGTCGCCGCAGGGATCGAGTTCGAGTGGCGTCGACGATTCGCGGGGGAACGCGTAGACGACGGCGTGGGGCAAGCGCAGTTCGCGTGCGGTCACCGCGACGGTTTCGTCGACCGGCCGCGGAACGTCGAGCGTCGGGTCGGCCTCGTCGATACTGAACTCGGTCCCGGTCACGGCAAGGGCGGCGGTATCGCTGTCGGTGACGGAGAGGCCATCCTGTTGGGCGTCCCACACAAGCATCCGGTGCGGTACATCCAACGCAGTCAAGTTAGTTGTATCGGATGGTAGTCAATAACAGACGACATGATCGTGCTGACTGGCGCTTGCGTTCGTGGCCCGCTTTGCCGAAGAGAGGTACACTTATACAGCAGCCAGACACCACATCGGATATGGACCACGAGCACGTTCGAGAGGTCGATCCCGCCGTCGCCGATGCGCTCGAGGGCGAGGTGGACCGCCAGCGATCGACGCTCCAGATGATCGCGAGCGAGAACCACGCCAGTCGCGCCGTCATCGACGCCCAGGGAAGCGCGCTGACGAACAAGTACGCCGAGGGCTATCCCGGCTCGCGCTACTACGGCGGCTGCGAGTTCGCCGACGAGGTCGAAGAACTCGCGATCGAACGTGCCAAAGAACTGTTCGGTGCCGAACACGTTAACGTCCAGCCGCATTCGGGGACGCAGGCGAACCAGGCCGTCTACTTCGCAATGCTCGAACCGGGCGATAAGATCCTCTCGCTGGATCTGAACCACGGCGGCCACCTCAGTCACGGTCACCCGGCGAACTTCGTCGGCCAACTCTACGACGTCGAGCAGTACGAGGTCGACCCCGAGACGGGCTACCTCGACTACGAGGGCCTCGCCGAACACGCCGAGGAGTTCGAACCGGATATCATCGTCTCGGGCTACTCCGCGTACCCGCGCGAGATCGAATGGGAACGCATTCAGGAGGCAGCCGACAGCGTCGACGCGCTCCACCTCGCCGACATCGCCCACATCACCGGCCTCGTCGCCGCGGGCGTTCACTCGTCGCCGGTCGGCATCGCCGACTTCGTCACGGGTTCGACGCACAAGACCATCCGCTCGGGTCGCGGCGGCATCGTGATGACGAGCGAGGAGTACGCGGACGATATCGACTCGGCCGTCTTCCCCGGCGGCCAAGGCGGACCGCTCATGCACAATATCGCGGGCAAGGCCGTCGGCTTCAAGGAAGCGCTCGAGCCCGAGTTCGAGGAGTACGCCGAACAGACGGTCGCAAATGCCGAAGCGCTCGGCGACCGGCTCGCCGAACACGGCTTCTCGCTCGTCTCGGAGGGGACCGACAACCACCTCGTGCTCGTCGACCTGCGCGAGAGCCACCCCGACACCTCCGGCGGCGACGCCGAGGAGGCGCTCGAGGACGCCGGCATCGTCCTCAACGGGAACACGGTTCCCGGCGAGACGCGCTCGCCGTTCGACCCGAGCGGCATCCGCGCCGGCACCCCGGCGCTGACCACGCGCGGCTTCGACGAGGACGACTGCCGAACGGTCGCGGACCTGATCGCCCGCGTCGTCGACGAGCCGAACGACGAGGACGTGATCGCGTCGGTCCGCGAGAAGGTCGACGAACTCTGTGCAGCACACCCGCTGTATCAGGACGAGTAACCGCGGTCTGACGGCCGTCGCCTTTCTGCAATTTCGCTTCTCAGTGAGCAGTACCGTCTCATCGTGAGCTACAGAACGGAGCACAGCGCCGACAGCATCACGTCAGCAACCGCCGACGCGTCCGTTACTCGGTCGAGTCGTCCGCGTTCGAATCGGCCTGCCGGCGAACCCATTCGAGACCGAGCGCACCGCTGACGATGCCGGCACCGGTCGTGAAGCCGGGAACGGTATCGTCCCCGGAGCTTCCGTCCGTCTCGTTGGACGTTCCGTTTTCGGCGCTGTCGTTGCCGTTCCCGTTACTACCGCCGTCGGAACCACCGTTATCGCTGCCGTTCCCGCCGCCGGTTCCGTCACTTCCCTCGGTCGCGTCGTCCCCCTCGTCCGCCCCTTCGTTCCCGTCGTTACCGCCATCGGCCGAATCGCCGTCACCCTGGTCACCGCCCTCGTTACTTCCGTCTTCGTCACTGCCGTCTTCGTCACTGCCGCCTTCGTCACTGCCGTCTTCACCGCCCCCACCGTTCCCGTCTTCATCACCTGCCCCCTCTCGGAGCGCGATGAGTTCACCGCTGCGGTCGACGTAGATCGTTCCGTCGCTGATCGCGCGAACGCGACCGACGGGAACGTCGTCGTTCGAGAGGATCCACTGCTCGGTTCCGTCGTACTTGTTCAGTGCAACGAGAGCCGCATTGTACGGTGGCGCGTCCTCGCCTTCGGAGCCGGCATCGGTAAAGTAGACGTACACCGTCTCGCCATAGATGGCGGCGTGGCCGGCGTTAGCGTTGCTCTCGACCTGCCAGTAGTACTCGTGTTCGTACGCGCCGACCTCGAGTTGGTGGTCGGTCCCGGTAACGTAAATTTCGTCGTCGAGCGCCCAGTCGACGCTCTCGGATGCGACCAAAATATCGTCATCGCCGGTTTGTGCGTTCACGAGTACGCGCTCGGCCTCCGAGTTGCCGACGGCGACGGTACTGGCCGTCGCTCGAACCTGGGTGTTCTTCGCGGCCGTCCCCAGGTACGGTATCGGAGCGAGCCACACCTCGGCCCCGGTTTCGGGCTCGAACGCGACGGCACCGCCCCACGACAGGGCGTAGACGACCCCGTTCGCCACCGCGGTGTAGCTGGTGAACTCGTATTCCGCTTCCTCGTCTGCCTCCGGGTCCGGGGGTGCGGTGATCGACTCCTTGCGCCACCGAACCGACCCGTCGTCGGCTTCGAGGGCGTACAGCGTCCCGTCGACGCCGACGTAGACCGCGCCGTAGGCCACCGTCGGACTCCCGAGCAGTGCGTCGGTGTCGAACTCGCTCTCCCAGCGGACGCTCCCGTCCGAGCTATCGAGCGCCACGACCTCGTCGCCGGTGACGTAGACCGTCTCGCCGACCACCGCCGGTTCGCTCGCGTCGACGGTCGCGTTCTCCCAGACGAGCGTTCCGTCGGCCGCGTCGAACGCGGCGACGCCGTCCGCGGTCGAGGTGTAGACGGTGTCGTCGGCGACGGCGATCGGTCCGGTCGATCCGACGGACCAGGCGGCCGCGAGCGCATCGGCATCGAACTCGGTGCCGGCGTCGACGCTCCTGCTGTGGCTGGCGTCACCGGCGAACGACGCCCAGTCTTCGTCCTGATCCGGATTCGGTTCCAGCGACGGGTCCGGAAGCGACTCGGCGGCGGATTCCTCCGAGTCGTCCCGGCCGGCGGCGATCGAGGCCATCCCGCTCCCGACGGAAAGCGCTGCACCGGTTGCGAGTACCGAACGGCGATCCCAATCAGACATACCGGTATCACTCCCGGAGACCGTCGTTACTATCCAGTTGTTACGACGGATTTGATCCCTGAGCAACTGTTTTGCAAACCGTTCACGACCGCACCCGCATCCGTATCAGAACGCCGGCAGCACTTCCTCCTCGTAGAACTCGATCGCCCGCTCCTGCTCGGGACCGATCTGGTGGACGTAGACGTGATCGTACCCCGCGTCGACCGCCGTCTCGATACTGTCGATGTGCGCCTGCGGGTCCGGATCGGTAGTGGTCCCGCTCTCGGCGATATCGTCCCGGTCGACCATCTCCGTGGCCTGCTCGAAGTGCGCCGGCGTCGGCAGTTCTTGCCCGAGTTCACCCGGCAGTGAACCGTTCGGCCAGTACTCGTGAACGGTGTCGATCGCCTCGTCCTCGCTGTCGGCGTAGCAGATGTGCAACTGCGAGTAGGCGGGGCCGTCGCCCCCGGCGTCCTCGTACTCGTCGACCACCGCACCCTTCGGTCCGGAACACCAGAGTCCGTCGCCGTGTTCGGCGGCCCAGCGGGCCGTCTGCGGACCGAAGGCGCTCGCGATCGTCGTCGGCTGCTCGTCCGGGACCGTGAACAGCCGCGCGTTCTCGACCGTGTAGTGCTCGCCGTGGTGGCTCGTATTGTCGCCGGTCCAGAGGCTGCTCATTACGTTCATGGCCTCCGTCAGCATCTCGAGTCGAACGTCGTGTTCGGGCCAGCGGTGGCCGGTGACGTGCTCGTTCAAGTTCTCGCCGGTGCCGACGCCGAAGGTGAACCGGCCGTCGAACATCTCCTCGACCGTCGCGACCGCCTGCGCGACGTTGACCGGGTGGATGCGCATCGTCGGACAGGTGACGCCGACCCCGACCTCGATCTCGTCGGTCGCCGTCGCGATCCCGCCGAGAGTGCTCCAGACGAACGGCGACTCCCCCTGCGCCGGAATCCACGGATGGAAGTGATCCGAGATCGAGACGAAGTCGAAGCCGGCCTCCTCGGCGCGGCGGGCGTACTCGACGAGTTCAGTTGGACCGTGCTCTTCGCTCGAGAGGGTGTAGCCGAGCTGGGTCATGCCGAAACCGTATCACGAACGCGCCGGTAACGGTTGAGCCTGCGTGGGCAAGAGCGCGGGAATCGAACCGCTTACCCGGACGGCGTGGGTAGCCATTCGTATGTCTGCCGTCGTTGCCGCGACTGAACTCGCGAAGACATACGGCGAGACGGTCGCGCTCGATTCCGCCTCGCTGACCGTCGACCGCGGCGAGGTCTTTGCACTCATCGGCCCGAACGGGGCCGGCAAAACGACGCTCGTCCGTGCGCTGACGGGAACGACCGATCCCGACTCGGGATCGGCGCGCGTGCTCGATGAACCGCCAGCGGCCGTCGACCGCGACCGACTCGGCGTCCTCCCGCAGGCGTTCTCGCCGCCGGATCGGCTCACCGTTCGCGAACTCCTGACCTACTACGCGGGGCTCTACGAGGAGACCCGCGATCCCGACGACGTGCTCGCCGACGTGGGCCTCGTCGATGCGGCCGACACCTGGTACGAAGACCTCTCTGGCGGGCAGCAACGTCGGGTCTGCGTCGGCGCGACGCTGGTCAACGATCCCGACGTGCTCTTTCTCGACGAGCCGACGACGGGGATCGACCCCGCCGGCCGGCGGACCGTCTGGCGGCTGATCGAGGCCCTCGCCGACGCCGGCACGACGGTCGTCCTGACGACCCACGACATGGCCGAGGCCGAACGACTCGCGGACCGCGTCGGCCTGCTTTCGAACGGTGAACTCGTCGCCCGCGGCACGCCCGCCGAACTGATCGACGAACACGGCGGAACGAGCCGCCTCGAAATCGAGACGGACGCACCCGCGGACGCGTTCGCCGATCTCCCGTTCGCCGTCGAGCAACCGGCTCGAGGCCGACAGCGCGACCACCAGGGCATCGTCGTCCGCGATATTTCGCCCGCCGAAATCGGAACCGTGGTCGACGCGCTCGAAACCGACGGGATCGAGTACTCCGGACTCGCGTGGGCCGAACCCGACCTCGAAGACGTCTACCTGACGCTCGCGGATTCGGCCGAGCGCGCACGAACCGGGCGGGGTGGCGGATTGGACGCGGACGAACCGACCGACGACGAACTCGGCGATGCGCCGCGGGCGGGTGAGACTGCGTGAGCGTCGCGAGCCGCGTCCGGGCCGAGACGGGAGCCGGCTGGCGCTCGTTTATCCGCCGTCGGACGGCGGTCTTCTTCACGTTTTTCTTCCCCGTGATCCTGATCGTCATCTTCGGGGCTCTCGTCCGAACCGACCCCGCCGGCGGCGGGCTGTTCGCGGAGCCGCCGGTCTACTACGTTCCGGGCTATCTCGCCGTCGTCGTCCTCTTTACGCCG
Source organism: Natrialba aegyptia DSM 13077 (assembly GCF_000337535.1). Taxonomy (GTDB): domain Archaea; phylum Halobacteriota; class Halobacteria; order Halobacteriales; family Natrialbaceae; genus Natrialba; species Natrialba aegyptia. The sequence continues at coordinate 68,756 of NZ_AOIP01000009.1, read as the reverse complement.
CTGTCGCGGATGGGAAGCGAAGTCGCGCGCCACCGCGAGGGCAACCGCTTCGAAAAGCTCGCGACGACGCCGCTGACCCGCGCGGAGTGGCTGCTCGCCCAGACGGTCGTCAACGCCGTCATCATCGGACTGGCGAGTCTCCTCATCCTTGGGCTCGTGATCGTCCTCACGGGCGCCGAAATCGCCTTCTCGCCCCTGCTCGTGCCGTACATCCTCGTCGGCGTCGTCTGCTTTTGCGGCGTCGGTGCGATACTCGGCAGCTACACCGACTCACAGGACGGGGCCGTCGCAGCGAGCAACGGCATCGGCCTCCCGCTCCTGTTCCTCTCGGAGACGTTTATCACGCTCGAGCAGTTACCCGACTGGTTCGAACCGCTCGTGAACCTCTCGCCGCTGACGTACTTCACGCGCGGCGTCCGAGCGGTGACCGATCCCGGTGCGAACCCCGCTACGATCGCCGGCGTCGATCCTGCACTGGCGAACCTCGCCATCCTCGCGGTTCTCGCCGGAATCGTCTTCGCACTCGGCGCACGATCGATCCCGCAGACCGACTAACCGAACTCGACGACGCTCAGTTTACCGACTTCGAGGCTGATTCTGACCCCGACGCCGACTCTCGCTTCGGCCCCAATCGCGTCGGCAACGTGAACGAAAACGTCGCCCCCTCTCCGGGCTCCGATTCGACCCAAATCTCGCCGCCGTGGCGCTCGATAATCCGCTTACAGAGCGCCAGCCCGAGCCCGCTACCCGTCTGCTCGTCGCTATCGTGACGGCGCTGGAACAACCCGAAGATCCGCTCTTGATCGTCCGGTTCGATCCCGACTCCGTCATCACTCACCGAAATCACCCACTCCTTGCCCGTATCGTGGGCGGAGATTTCGATTCGGGGCGACTCGTTGCCGGAGTACTCGATCGCGTTCGACAACAGGTTCTGGAACACCTGCCGCAACTGATTGCCGTCTCCCTCCACGCGCGGCAGTTCACCCGCCGCAATCTCGGCTCCGCTCTCTTCGATCTGCATCCGTAAATCCCGGCGCACGTCCGCAAGAACGTCGTCCAGGTCGATCGGCTCGAACGGCTCCCCCTGCGTCTCGACCCGCGAAAACTGGAGCAACCCGTCGATCATCTCCTGCATCCGCTCTGCCCCGTCGACCGCGTACTCGATGAACTCGCGGCCGTCCTGATCTAGCTCGTCCGCGTACCGATTCTCGATAAGCCGCAAGTAGCTCGTGATCATCCGCAACGGCTCTTGTAGATCGTGCGACGCAGCGTAGGCGAACTGTTCGAGTCGTTCATTCGACTCCTCGAGCCGCCGCTGGTACTTCTTCCGATCCGTAATATCCCGGAAGTACACCGATGCACCGGTCTCCGACGGATAGATCGTCACCTCGAGCCAGAGACCGGCCGGCTCGTAGTAGTGTTCGTAACTCGTCTGTTCCTGCGACTCCATCGCCCGCTCGAAACTCTCCCGGACGACGTTCTCGCTCGCCGACTCCGGGAACTGCTCCCAGAGCTTCTCACCGAGGAGTTCATCCGCCGAGCGCTGCAACAACTCCTCGGCCCGTTCGTTGACGTGCGTATACCGCAACTCCTCGTCGAACGCACAGACCGCCTCGTCGACCCGACCCAGTATCTCTTCGAGTCGGCTCTCGAGTTCACGTCGCTCGGTGATGTCTCTGAACGCGTAGATGACGCCGTCGAACTCGCCGTCTACATCGAACAGCGGACTGCAGTGTATCAGCAGCCACACTCGCTCGTCGGAGGAGCGTCTGATACCGACGATTTCGTCGTACACCGGCTCCTTCGTCTCTTTCACCCGCGAGAACGGGAGCTCATAGAACGACATCTGCTCGCCGTTCTCGTCGACGAGATCCCACCGCTCGTCGTTGTGCGTGTACGTCTCTAATTCCTCGATCGACCGGCCGAGAATCTCTTCCGCCCGATCGTTCGAAAAGACGTGTCGTCCCTCGGCATTGATGAGCGTGATCCCGATCGGCGATGTTTCCAGCACGTTGTTTCTGCGCGTTTGTTCTTCCTTCCGGCGTCGCTCCGCTCGCGTCCGCTCGACCGTCAGCGCGAGCAGATTCGCGACGGCCTCGACGAACGCGATCTCTCCCTCGCTGAACTCGCGCGGCGTCGTCGAATACGTGCCGAGGACACCCCACGTACCGCGGCCGCCAGCCGCATCCCGAGGCGATTCGTCGATACCGGGAGCAGCGCCGCTGGCGGACACACCGCGTCCGTCCGCCTCGCGATCACGGGGGCCCGTATCGATCCTGACGCCGAGTCCGCTCGCCGCCTCGTCTTCGACCGGCGGTCCGGCACGCACAAACCGGTCGTTAGTCGTGAACTCGTCGACGAGAATCGGCTCGGGTGAGACGAGTGTCGCCCCGAGTTGCGTGTCGGGATCGACCGGAATCGGTCCCATCTCGTTCAGGTCACCGGTCCGGCGCGCACCGGCACGAACGCGAAAGAACTCGTGTGCCGAATCGACCTCGAGAACGTAACACGAATCCGTGCCGAGCGTCGACCTGATTCGCTCTGTCGCCGTTCGAAAGAGTTCATCGAGCGTCTCGGTGATGCTGACGTGGTCATCGGCGTCGGAGTCGGAGTCGGAGTCAGAGTCGATACGCTCACTAGCTGCATCCATCCCAGCACGCACGGCACCACGTCGGACGTCGAGTGACCGATCACTGAGTTCGGCCAACACCTGCTGTTGGCGCAACTGCTGGGATCGTTCGGCGTCAGGGTCCCGCGACGGCGAATCCATGTCGATCCACCTACACTGCCGATCCCCGTAAACCCTGTCCTCGAATCTGACTGAAACGGTGATTTTCTCGCATCTGAACCGTTCTTTCCCGTTGGGACGGGTGGCTGCGTATCGATACGAAAGCGGGCCTCGGCCGACCGCCTCACACCGAAACCAGCGGCACGAGCATCGCGCTGAACTCGTAGGTGAAGACGTGATTGAGCAGTACGTACGTCACGACGCCGAGGACGAGGCTCAAAATCCACGCGCCGGCGGCGATGCGGCCGACGCTGGCGTGGGCCGTCTGTTTCAACTCCGCCGGCGTGTGCGTCAGGCCGAGGATCAGCGCGTAGAGAACGACCGGAACGGAGACGATGGAGAGGATAATGTGAATCGCCAGCATGATCAGATACGAGTAGTAGGCCCAGTCCGGACCCTGGAAGAGCTTCGTGCCGCCGCCGCCGACCTTGATCAGGTAGACGACCAGAAACAGCATGATCAACGCGAACCCGCTTATCATCGCCATCCGATGCTTTCCGGTTTCGCCGGCCCGAATCCAGTACCAGCCGGCGACGAGCAGTATCGTCGTCGCCGTGTTGATAACCGCGATCGCGTGGGTGAGGAGATTGACCTGTGCGTTCGTCAGTTCCGGGTACAGCGGCACGTCGAGGAGGAAGGTCCCGAGAACGAGCGTATAGCCCACGACCGTCAGAAAGACTGTCGCTCCGATCGGCCGCTCCCGAAGTCGCTGTTGTGCGTCCGCGGTTGCCATTGTTGACCGTTAGGAGAGATGCCGTATCTGTCTTGCTGTTAGACCCCGCGTCCGGGAATCGTCCACAGGTCGTCGCGAACCGACGCGCGTATCCGTACGAACGCGCCGAAAATCGGGAATGGAGGGCTCCTCTCTCCGCGTCACCGCCGCGTCCCGCCGATTCATACGGTCTGCTGTAACGATTTACCGGCGCGACCGCGCCCGTCCTGCGGTTGCGCCGGAACTGACTTACAGCAGTCCGTATCACTCGATTCGAATCGCCGGCTTCCCCGGTCGCGCCCGCCGTGCCAACTCGTCGGCGTCGAGTTCAGCGTCGCCAAGACGCCCGGTCGGTCCACCGGCATCGGCCTGTCGAACCACGACGGACGCACCGAACTCGTCGGCGAGGAGCCAGGACGCGCGGTCGAGAATCCCGCGTTCACGCCGGGCGGAAAGCGACGACTGCCCGGCGCGGTCGCCTTCCGTCTGCACGAACTCGGCGACGGCCGCCCGGTCGACTGGCACACTGAACTCGAGTTCGTCGAGGACGGCGTCGACGGCGACTGCGTCGTCCTCGACCCGACCGAGATGGGCCAGAACGTCGTATTTCCAGGGCTGTGCGACGACCAGTTCGATGCGCTCCGGGTCGTCGATCGACGCGACATCGACGATGTCTCGAACGTCCGAGAGCGTCGTTTCGACGAGTCGCCGCTCGAGTTCATACTCGATCTCGGTCTCGGCCGTCGGGGCGTCGGCGTCGGTGCCGGCGGTTGTGGGGGTGTCATCGGTTGCGGAGGTGCCGTTGGGAGCGGTATCGGCAGCGTCGGTAGCCGAGGGTGAGGAATCGTCGGCGGTAGCCAGCGAGAGCCAGTCGGTTTCGACGACCAGCCCCTCGCCGCGGAGAATGTTCCAGAGTTCTTCTCCGAGGTGGGGAGCAAGCGGCGAGATGAGCGTGGCGATCGTCAGTAGCCCGCGCCGATAGGTGTCGCCGTGAACGCGATCGAACGATCGGTAGCGTCGAAGCAGCGCCGCGAGTTCACGAATTTCGGTGACCACTCGGTGGAATCGCAGCCGCTCGAACTCGTCGGTAACGGCGGCGATCGTGCGGTCGATCTCTCGGTCGAGGTAGTCGTCGTGGGCCGCGCGTTCGACTCGAGTCGTCCCCTCATCGACGAACGCCGTCGCCATTCCGTACAGGGTCTGCTGGAGGTCGTAGGCACCGCGCACGTCGTTTGCGGTCCACTCGAAGTCCTGTTCGGGATGGGCGGCCGAGAGGACGAACAGCCGCGTCGTTTCCGCGCCGTACTCGTCGGGAGTGACGACGTTGCCGGTCGAGGTGGACATCTTCTCGCCCTCGTAGAGGACGGTCCCCTGGCTAACGAGCCGCTCGACCGGTTCGCGCCGATCGAGCAGCCCTAGATCCGAAAGCGCACGCGTCACGAAGCGGATGTACAGCAGGTGGAGGATCGCGTGTTCGTCGCCGCCGACGTAGATGTCGACCGGCAGCCACTCGTTCGCCCGCTCGGTATCGAAGGGCGCGTCCGCGAGGTCGGGCGAGAGAAAGCGCAGGAAGTACCACGAGGAGTCCACGAAGGTGTCCATCGTGTCCGTCTCCCGCTCGGCCGGCCCGCCGCAGTCGGGACAGGTCGTCTCCTTCCATTCCGTGGCGGCGTCGAGCGGATTGCCGGTCGTCTGGACGAACTCGGGAAGTTCGACGGGGAGTTCGTCGTCGGGAACGAGGACGTGGCCGCAGTCCTCGCAGTGGACGACCGGAATCGGCGTGCCCCAGTATCGCTGGCGGGAGATCAGCCAGTCGCGCAGGCGGTAGGTCACGTCCGATTCGATCGCCTCGTGATCCGAGAGCAGTTCTTCTCGAACCGTTTCGCTCGCGAGGCCGTCGTATTCGCTATCCGTCCCGGTACCGAGGTCGAGCACGCCCTTATCGGTGTAGGGGCCGTTCCCGGGTCCGGAGGCCACGTCGTCCGCCGCGTCGGCCGCGGGAACGACGACCGTCTCCACCGCTAGGTCGCGCTCGCGCGCGAACTCGTAGTCCTGTTCGTTGTGCCCCGGCACGCCCATCACCGCGCCGGTTCCCACGTCACCCAGAACGTACTCGGCGACGTACACCGGTAGCTCCTCGCCCGTCAGCGGATTCACCGCCGTCGCATCCGTTTCGATACCCGAGTCGCTGTACTCGTCACGGTCGGCGTGTCCGGACGCCCCCTCACGAGTTCGTGCGCGGTCGACGAACGCCGCGATGTCCGCGTCCGTCTCTGCGAGTGCGGTCGCCAGGTCGTGCTCGGGCGAGACGGCGAGGAAGGTCGCGCCGAAGGCGGTTTCGGGGCGGGTGCTGAAGACGTCGACGGATTCGGCGGCGCTCGGGGCGTTCGACAGGTCGAACGTGAGTCGCGCACCGTCCTGGCGGCCGATCCAGTTGCGCTGGATCTCCCGAACGCCCTCGGGCCAGCCGTCGAGTTCGTCGAGGCCGTCGGCGAGTTCGTCCGCGTAGTCGGTGATCGTGAAGAACCACTGGTCGAGTTCGCGCCGTTCGACGGGCGTTTCGCAGCGCCAGCAGACGCGGGTTCCGTCGTGATGGTCGTCATCGCCATCGCCATCATTATCGCTGTCGGAGACTGCGACCTGCGCGTCGGCCAGTACCGTCTCGCAGTCCGGACACCAGTTGACCGCCGCGCCGGTGAACTCGACGAGGTCGGCCTCGTAGAATCGCTTGAACAGCCACTGATTCCAGCGGTAGTAGGCGGGCTCACAGGTCGTAACCTCCCGCGACCAGTCGTAGCCAAAGCCCATCGTCTCGAGTTCTTCGCGCATGCGGCGGATGCACGCGCGGGTCCAGGATTCGGGGTCGCTCGCGCGCTCGTAGGCCGCGTTTTCGGCGGGCAGGCCGAAGGCATCCCACCCCATCGGATGGAGGACGTCGTCGCCCTGTAGCCGTCGGTAGCGAGCGTAGGCGTCGGTGATCGCGTAGTTCCGGACGTGGCCCATGTGCAGCGTCCCGGAGGTGTAGGGGAACATGCCGAGGACGTACGTCGGATCGACGGCGTCGTCCGAAAGGCGGGCGACCCCGTCGCGCTCCCAGACGTACTGCCAGAACTCCTGGACCTGCGCGTGATCGTACTGGTCTGTCATGTAGCGGGACTCGTTATCACCACTCTGGGTGCCGTCCATATCATTGTTCGCCACCGGTCGGCACCGGACCTACGCGGCGCAAAGCGCGGGTAACAAGCCCCGTAATCCAGAGCTACAGGTGTGGGCGGCGCTTAACAAAGGCTCACCGTCACGTCTGGAGAGTCTCGAATGGTGAACTCGTCTGACCGGGCCGAACCCGACGATCAGCGTCCGACGACACGGACGCTCATCGTCACGGTTGTGGTGGTGTTGTGTACGTTCTCGCTGCTCATCGCTGTCTTCGCGCCGAATATGATGCCCGACCGCTCCAGTTCGATCGATTCGACGGAATCGACGGACGAGGCGGATGCAACGGACGGGACGGATGAGGCCGATGAGACTGGTGCAACGGACGACATGATAGAAACGAACGAATCGACTGCAAGCGAGGATCCCGACACGACGACGGCGTCCGTAGCCCCATCGAACGGCGAGTCCGTCGTCGACGGTTCCGCGACGACAGTAGACACCGAGGGAACGGTGACGACCGAGACAACCGCGTCTTCGGAGACAAACACGGGAACGGAGGCGTCGACCACGACAGCTCAGACGACCACCTCGGCTGCGGTGGCGACAACGGCGGCCGAAACGACCGCCGAATCGACGGCCGACCCGGAGACAGCATCGGAGCCGACCACCGACGAACACCAGCCATCCGAGCTGCCGGCCGACGTTTCGACCGAGTTCAGCGAGGCCGATGTCGATGCGGCCGACGTGCGCTCTGAACTCGAGTCACGGTGGCGCGACGGGGAGGGAGACGCTGAAAGCGATCAGGATGACGAGGATGACGAGGGCGATGAGGAGTGGGACCCATTGGACGGAACTCCCGGTCGAGACTGAGTCGAGGACGCCCGACCGGCCCGTTGACGTGGGGTTGCCGGCGGCGGGTGAGAGCGGGCCACCGGAGTAGGCAGGCCCACCGGAGACTGCAGGCCAGCCGATACCATGATCTCACGGGGCGGTGCTAGTCTCCACACGGCGTTTATCACTCGATTAAGGGTCAGTCATCGTTCCCGATGGATCGAGCAGTCCGACGGAGAGACGGCGACCGGTTGGGATTGCTATCGGCGCCGGAATAGTTTACTCCAGCGGAATTAACACCTTCATTAGAAAGTCCCTCGCAGGAGTTGTGCCGATACAGACATGACTCGTGGACTGTCTCGACGACAATTGGTCACAGCACTAGGCGTGACATCGACAGCGACGGTCGCAGGCTGTCTCGACGCTCTCTCCGACGATAGTGACGGCAATGGAGACGGCAACGGAAACGGCGACGGCTCCGGCAACGGAAACGGCGACGGGAACGGAAACGGGAACGGAGGCGGCTGGCCCGCGATCGACGATGGCGAGGTCATCTCCGACTTCGAGACAGCAGACGACTGGACCGCCGTTACCGGCGAACTCGAAACCGTGTCGGATGCCCCGACCGGCTCCCAGGGTCTCGCAGTCGAAGGCGACGGCGACCGGGCTGCGATGCGCATCGACATCCCGCGAGGTATCGACCTCGACGGCTGGGACACCTCACTCGCGGTCAAAACCGATTCCGTCACCAAGATTCACTTCGAGTTCATGGCTCCCGAACGCGGGAGTCACCTGACCAGCATCCGTGACATCCCGTCGGACTTCGAGGGGTGGACGCGACTCGACTTCGGGTACATTCAGAAACACGGCGAACCCGATCTCGCGAACGTCAGGCGTCTGAACATCGTCGCCGTCGGGCCCGAGGACGGCACCCGAATCGTGGTCGACGACCTCCGGAAGACCGAGGCCGTCGACAACGGGAAAGCTGTCCTCGCGTTCTACGACGGCCGCGATTCGCACTACGAACTCGCAGCCGACAGGCTCGAAGAACGCGGTTGGTCCGCTGCAGTACCGGTCGATTCCGACCGAATCGGCGGCCAGGGCCGGATGGGACTCGGCGAACTCGACGAACTCACCGAACGGGGCTGGGACATCTGCTCGTACCCGTCCGTCAGCACCCCGCTGCCTGAAATGCCCGAGGACCGCCAACAGGAGGTCATCGAAAGCAACCGAGACGAACTCGCTGAACTCGGTTACGAGGACGGCTCCCGGCACTTCTTCGCGCCCAACGACCGAATGGCCGCAGCGACGCAGACGGTCCTCCGTGACAGCCACGAATCGGCGTTCCTGTTCGGGGCTTCCCCCGCCGGCGCGCCGCCGACCAACCTGCACATGACGCCGCTGATCTGGGGACCGGACCTCCACGGCGGCGTTCGGCGTGCGATCAACCTGTGCGACCAGTTCCAGCAACTCACGGTGCTTCGCATTCCCCGCATCGTCGACACGTCGAACGGCGGGGAGGCCGGCTCGAACAGCATGCCGCTCGAGGATTTCGAAGAACTGCTCGATCACCTCGAAAATCGCGGTCTCGACGTGGTTACACCCTCGGACCTGGTTGATGGGAATTTAGAATAACGGGGATACCGACGAAGAACTCTTCCGCAGAGGCGACGAGAGGCTATTCGGCCGAAGGAACCGGCGTGACGAAGTCCCGTATCAATCGGCCGCATGCAGGTGTCTACTGTAGGAGAGGTCCGGTCGCTGCCAAGGCCGATTGCAACTGGACAGTTGAGATCCGGGAAGTACGGAGATACCGGAAGAAAATCAGTCGCGATTCCCACAACAGTACTACTCTGGGATGCTGTAATGCCCGGAGGCCTGTACGACAGGACCGCTAGTACGGATCGGCCTCGTTCAGGTCAATAGAACGACCTTAGCAACTGTATAGTGAACCGCCGAAAGCGAGAACTGTTCTGGTAATGCAACGCCGCCAGAGTCAACCGTTGCTGCTCAGTTCGCTGTCAGGGGCCCCGCCCCGGCCGCAGACGGGGCTTGACCGGAGCAAGCCCGACAGGAGCGGTGAGACTGCACTGCAGTCTCCAGTCGAGAACACGAGTTGGACCGCCCACGAGAGTGAATTTAAACCTGAACGCGATGGTCCGTGCGTGACGACCCGAACGGAGCCTGGGCCGTCTCCCGACCACCAAACCGACTACTGACAGACATGTCCCGCAATACCCGCCAACAGACTGCAGACGCGCGATCGATCCAGACGGGTGTACAGGTCCTGCTAACGGCTGCTGGCGTCGTGTTGCTCGTCGCTGGGCTGGCGCTTGCAGCGAGTGGCGCATCGATTAACGAGACGCTCGGTTCGATCGGTGACGACGACGACAGCCCTGACGACCAGGACGCTGGATCGAACGCCGATGATACCGACAACGGCAACGCGACTGACGACGGTGCTAATGGCGGTGACGACACCGGTGATGGGAACGGCGGTGACGATAGCGGCGACGGCAGTGGCGGCGATGGTAACGACACTGGCAACGGCAACGACGACGGAAACGGTTCCAATGGCGGTGACGACAACGGAGATGGAGACGGAGACGGAGACGGAGATAACGGCGATAACAATAACGGCGACAACGGCAGCGACGGCAGCGACGATAACGACGGGGACTCCGGAACCAGCACCCAGACGCTCACCACCACCGTCGAAGACGACAACGGGAACGCGATCTCGGGTGCCACCCTCGAACTCACTGGCGACAGCGGAACGACCGACGTAACGACCGACAACAACGGCCAGGCCGAGTTCACCGTGAACGACGGCGAGTACACGCTCACCGCCTCCGCGGACGGCTACGAGGAGAGCGAAACTGACGTCGAGGTCGATGGAAGCGACGAAAGCGCCACGCTAACCCTCGAAAGCGAGGACGGTGACGACAACGGGAGCGACAACGACAGCGACGACGACAGCAACACCAACACGCTCACCACCACCGTCAAGGACAGCTCCAACGGCAGCGCGATCGAAGGCGCAACCGTCGAACTCTACAGCGGCTACCAGTTCTTCGGCCCCGACGCAGACGCCACGACCGACGACGACGGTACCGCTGAACTCGATGCCGAATCCGACGAGTACACCGTCGTCGTCTCCGCAGACGGCTACGAGGAAACCGAGTTCGAGGTCAACCTCGACGAAGACCAGGACGTCTCGATCGAACTCGACTCGAACTAACGATCCCGTTCGATCGCTCGTTTTTGGATGAGACCAACCGGCGGTTCGATTCCGTTCTCAGTCGGATAACTATCAGAATATATGTCTCTTCGACTGTGATACGGGCGGGCACATCGACGGATCGCCTCGCAGTGCTGTCCGTCGTTGCGTCGCGTCTCCCGTTGTGCCGCGCGCAGCGCTTGCGCTCTGTCCTCGCCGTCGGAATCTGTCCCGTCGGCGTCACGCTTTCACGCGACCGTCACAGGCGGCGCTGATCGCCTGAAGACGACCAACCCGGATCGGATCGCTTGCGACCGCATCGATCGCTGTCGGGGATCTTCGACCACGGGGGACGCGATACGCAGCAGTAGTCGCTTTCTTTTCTTCTCTCTCACCACAACCTTTCTTTTCCTCTCGCCACACCCGTCGTCGGTCCGGAAAACGGTCCACGGACGGACTGTCGTTCGTCTGCACGACCGGTCCCGTCAGTCGGCGGCACTATCTGTCTCGGTAGACTCCGAATTCGGGACCGACCCGCGTCTCGAAACCGTCGGTCAATCATCCGACCACAAGAACCAGAAGTTCGGGAGTCACTCCGGTAACGGTGGCCACGTCGAGCCGACGGTCGTCTCGATAAGCCGGGTCTGTGCACGTCGAAGGCGCTCGGAGAGCGACGACGCCGTAATCCCGAGTTCAGCGGCGACATCGTCGAGCGATGCCGACTGCGGGATTTCGTAGTGGCCCATCTCGTACGCGGTTCGAAGCGCCTCCCGCTGGGGATCGGTCAGTCCGTCTCCAGGCGCTTCGGGGTCACCGTCACGGGTAAGCCGTCTGAGAGTGAATCCAGCGTTTTGCTGCCAAAATTCGCTGAACTCGGCGAACGCGTTTCGATCGGCAAACCAGCCACGCTGTATCCATCCGGTCGGCGTGACGCGGATGCGCTCGATGATGGCGTCGGTGGTGGCCAGCGCACGGAGTCCCGAGAGGTCCGCCACGTGGTCACCGAGCCGCGCCTCGAGTCCAACGGCCGGGAGTACCTGATATCGAGACGTGTTCCCTGCCCGCCCGATCAGTGCGTATTCGGCGACGAACGAGGACGTGTCGAAGGCGTCTTCGACGGCATCGGCAGGGTCGCGTGTTACGTGAACGATGAACGGCGGCCGGTTCCCGTGATAAAGATACGAGCGCATACCCCCGTCTTTAGGCGGGGGTCAAGCGGACAATAGCCTACACACCCACTGACGACGCCACGGCTGGATTTCTCACCGTTCTATCGGTAGTATTAAGATGCCGACGGACCATAGTGTGCAACACGGATGAGGACCACACGGCACGCGACCTACAACCTCAACTACCACATAGTGTGGTTGCCGAAGTCTCGCAGAACCGACGGTTCTGCGGACATCGCGGAACAGAGTTCCGCTCAGTACCGTCAATCGGTACTCGTCAACGAGGTCGCCAGCCGTGTCCGGTCCATCCTCCACGAAATAGCCGACGACAAAGGCGTCGAAATACTCGACCTCACCGTACAGCCCGACCACGTTCACCTGTTCGTCAGTAGCCCGCCCAAGAACGAACCGGCGCTACTCGCCAACTGGTTCAAGGGTATCTCCTCGCGCAAGTACAACCACCGATACGCCGACCACAAAGGCGAGAAAATAGGATGGGCGCGAGGATACTACGCAGGGACCGCCGGGCACGTTTCGAGTGAAACGGTCGAGAACTACATTCAAGAACACAAGAAGGGCGATTCGTGACCGAACTCACGAAGACGCTCGAACTCAAACTTGTGGACCCGAACGCCCACAAGCGGAGGAAACTCCGAGAGACACGAGAGGCGTACCAGAACGCCCTCCAAGACGCCTTCGACGCCCGATGCACCACGCAGACCGAAGCGAACGACGTGGTGGTCAACTACGACCTGAGCGGGTACGCGAAGAACGCGCTCAAAAAGTACGTCCCGCAACTCACGACGACCTACAACGCGGGCGAACTTCACGACGACCACCCTGTGCGCTTCACCAACGAGGGGCTACGGCTCGACCACAAGCCCGAGAACGCTATCGAGTGGTACGTCAAAATCCCGCACCACGAGGACTACCACCTCTGGCTACCGGCCCAACCGAATCCCGAACAACGGGGTTGGCTGGAAGCGTTGAACGCGGGAGACGCCACGATGGGCGAGAGTCGGCTGTTCGAGCGGGATGGGACGTGGTATCTCCACGTCACCGCCACCCGCGACGTGGAGGAACGCCCCGAGGTGTCCGCCAAAGAACGGACACCCATCGGAGTGGACATAGGGGAAGCGTCACTCGTCACGGTTCTCCGACCGCGCCCGAACTGTGGGCTGACGAGGGCAAGACCGTTCGTCGGCTCCGCAAGACCTACTTCACCGCCAAACGCCGACTCCAGACGCGTGGAAGCAAGCGTATCGCGGAGTCCTTCGGGGATGACGTGTGGAAACAGATAGATGACGTGTTCCACCGCGTCACCCGCGAAGTCGTGGAGTACGCCGAGTCCGTCGAGAATCCCGTTCTTGTTCTGGAAGACCTGACGTACATACGGGAGTCAATGGACTACGGCGACTTCATGAACCGGCGTCTCCACGGATGGGGATTCGCCAAACTCCACGCGCAGATACGTTACAAGGCCGTCGAGAAGGGTATCCCCGTCGAGACGGTGAACCCACGCAACACGTCGAAGGAGTGCCACGCTTGCGGTGAGGTAGGATACCGTCCGCGACAGGCGACGTTCAAGTGTACGAACGACGCTTGCTGGATGGGCGAGTACCAAGCGGACGTGAACGGCGCGATAAATATCGCAGACCGCTACCTCAGTGGAGAGAGCCATTCAAGAGAACACACGGATGGCAATGACTCGGCTGAGGATGGGGGGCGTTTGACCGCCCCACAAGACACCCAAGCCGATGCTACCAAGCAAGAGACGCTTGGGACGTATGCGTCTTGAAACCATAGGGCCACGACCGGCCTGAAATCCCGTGGTGGGATTCCCGCGTCTTTAGGCGCGGGAGGAGGTCAATGAACTGAATGTCGACCTCCATCGTCGCCGCTGGCACGGCTGTTGCAACCTCGACGAGCGGCAGCGCCTCGCAGGTGATTTCGAATTCGGCGACGAGTCCCATGTGAGACCAAGCGGTTCCGCCATCCTTCTGTATGGTGGTGTCGATCCCGTCAGTGATCGGTCGAAGCACTGACGGGTACCGGGTTGACGGAACGCATCGCTTGATGGCTCGCGCTGTGGACTCTGCCATGGTCGTGTCCGTTCGTACTGCCCGCTCGGACCCGGCGGAACGGGGAGACAACGACAAGGCCAGTCCTGAAGTCAAGCCTAGTCACTCAGTCACTCGGGGGCCAGAACCAGGAGAACAGCACCGACTCGGGTCACTCGATATCGACTATCGATACAAAATCGCAGCGGCGTTACTCGACGGTGACACTCTTTGCGAGGTTCCGTGGCTTATCGATCGGTCGACCGAGCATGTCCGCCGCGTGATAAGAGACGAGCTGGAGTTGGACGTTCGCGAGCAGCCCCGCCCAGACGGGGTGGGTGTCCGGAACCGACAGGGTCGCATCGGCCACGTCGACGAGCCCGTGATCGTCCGGCCCGACCGCGACGATCGGCGCACCGCGGGACTGGGCTTCGATCGCGTTCGTCTTCGTCTTCTCGTCACCGTCTCCCGTCACGACGGCGAAGATCGGCGACGCCTCGGTGACGAGCGCGAGCGGCCCGTGCTTGAGCTGTCCCGACGCGAAGCCCTCCGCGTGCTCGTAGGTGATCTCCTTGAACTTCAGCGCCCCCTCGAGCGCGACGGAGCGGCTCAGCCCGTTCCCGATGAAGAAGTACGACTCGCTGTCGAGCAGGTCGTCCGCGAGTTCAGCCGCCTCGGTGAACTCGAGCACTTGCTCGACGTATTCGGGGAGGTGTTCGAGTTCGGCGAGCATCTCCTCGCGATCCGCGGCGGGGGTCGCCTCGGGAACGTCGGCCGCGATGCGCTGGGTGAGCAGCGCGAGGGTGACGGCCTGCGAGGAGTAGGTCTTCGTCGCGGCGACGCCGACCTCGGGGCCGGCGCGGATGTAGACGGCGTCGTCGGCCTCGCGAGCGGCGGTCGAACCGACGACGTTGGTGACGGCGAGCGACCGTGCGCCGCGGTCGGTTGCGGTGCGGACCGCATCGAGCGTGTCCGCGGTCTCGCCGCTCTGGGTGACCGCGACGACGAGGGTGTTCTCGTCGACAGGGCCGGCCGTCGAGTCGTACTCGCTCGCGCGGACGACTTCCGTCCGGAGACCGGCCTCTCGGAGGAGCTGTGCGCCGTACATCGCGGCGTGATAGGAGGTCCCACAGGCGACGAACTGAACCGTTTCAGTTTCTGCAAACGAGCCTGCGGGGAGGGCGTCGAACGCTACGTCACCGTTCTCGACCCGGCCCTCGATCGTGTTCGAGAGCGCGGTCGGCTGGTTGTGGATCTCCTTTAGCATGTAATGGTCGTACTCGCCCTTCCCGGCGTCCTCCGGGTCCCAGTCGACGGTGTCGACCGATCGTTCGACCGGTTGCCCGTCGAGGTCGGTAATACGGTAAGTGTCGGGATCGAGCGTGACCAGATCGCCGTCCTCGAGGTAGATGACCTCGTCCGTGTGATCGAGGAACGCCGGGACGTCGCTCGCGAGGAACCACTCGTCGTTGTCGAGTCCGAGGACGAGCGGCGACCCCTTTCGAGCCGCGTAGACGCGCTCTTCGCCGTCGACGATCGCGGCGATGGCGTAACTGCCTTCGAGCGTCTCGACGGCTCGACGGACTGCGACTTCCGTATCCTCGGCCGAATCCCGGTACTCGTCGATGAGGTGCGGGATGACCTCCGTGTCCGTGTCGCTCTCGAACTCGTGGCCTTTCGCCTGGAGATCAGCCTTGAGCTCGTCGTAGTTGTCGATGACGCCGTTGTGCACGACCGCAATGTCGCCGACGGTGTCGGTGTGGGGATGGGCGTTCTCGTCGGTCGGCGGGCCGTGCGTACTCCAACGGGTATGCCCGATTCCCATGTTTCCGTGGGGCTGGCCGTCGAGTTGCGACTTGAGTTCGGATACCTCCCCCGAACACTTGTGCACCTTGACGCCGGAGCCGTTCTGGACGGCGATCCCTGCGGAGTCGTAGCCGCGGTACTCCAGGTTTTCGAGACCCGTAAGTAGCGTTTCCGCGGCCTCACCGTGTCCAATCCGCGCGATAATTCCACACATCAGCCGCTCACCTCCGTTCGATCGCTCGGGACGTTCCACGTCAACGCCAGCGTTCCCGCCACACCGCACGACTGAACCGGCGTATCGGCTTCAGTTCCGGCACCGATACCGGCATCGACTGCGACAGTCGTATCCTTAGTAACTCGGCTCGAGACAGCTGCCCGGGATTCGGTGCTATTCTGAATCATAGTACGTTGAACTCGATATATGTGCTCGTACCCGCCCCGTCCAATGTCGGACGTCTCGGGTATCTACTCGAATCGAATAGTCCTGCAGGGATTACTATAGAGCGAATAAGACGGTCGCCGTTACATGTACTGCACCACAGTTACGGGACATTCTCCGGATAGAGGCGCTGGCGAGCAGCTATACGAGATAGACGAACTCGAACGGGTAGTATCGAGTCAGGCGTTTCCTGTATCGAGAGGGACCGTCTTCGCAACACGATGGCGACTCTCCGCTCGACTGTTGTGCACAGCACAGGTTCCGTTTAGCAGGCCGCTAAGGGTAGTGTCCGGATGGATCTCTACGAGTTCAGACGCGGCAGGACTATCGAACGCGACGCGTGTCGTTGTGACCGATCAACCTCTGTGGTGACCCGACCAGTCGTCTCGATGGACGCTCGTAGTATCTGTCTGCCGAGACGATTGCACTCACGCTGGTATTCTCGGCTGTACATCGTGGACACGAACGAGCTGGCAAGGGACAGACGACGCGGCATGCGGCATGCAGCGTCCGACCTCGAAAACGAGCGCGTCGTGAACTCGGTTCGCCGGTGGGCTGTCGTGCAGTTGTGTCTCGAGTTCGAAGTGGGGCAGTCGGGAAGAACCAGTCGAAGCGCATTGCTACTAGATCGTCTTGGCGGGTCGACTCGCTGCTTGCGATAACGAACGCGAGCGTGTTTGTGATCGGATCGGTACCGATCGGTTCGAGCCAGTTTTGATGCTGACCGGAATCCGGGTCAGTTTTGATGCCGATCGGGAGTCCGAGCCGATTCGAAAACCGAGCGAGCGACGACAACGGAACCCATCGGGTGTGACCGACCGCTGAGAGAACTGAGACGGCACTACTGACGCGTTGGTTTCGAGAAGGTGGTAGGGGTAGGGGTGGTGGTGTGGCTGTAGGTGTGCCGTGTCTGCTGTAACAGAGGGTTGCTTACGGGACCGGGTTATTGGGATTGTCGGTCGTCGTCCCGGTGTCGGTGCCGGTGCCCGTCGGCTCGCCATCCGATCGCTCCGGGAGCGAGATGACGTTCTCGCGTCCAACGGAAGTTTTCTCGATCGTACCGTCATCGTACATACTCGAGAGAATTCGGCTGACTTTTGACTTCGACCAGCCCGTTTCGTCGGCGATCTGGTGCTGTCGAATCTGGCCGCCGTGTTTCACGAGTAGTCGAACGACGCGCCCTTCGTCGCTGAGCAGCTCCGGGGGCGTCTCTGCCGACACGACATCTTCGTACGAGCGTGGTTGCTCGGCTGATTGTGCTCCCGCCGCTGGGGCTGCACTTGGGTTCGGATTCGCATTGGAGCGTGTCGATCCAACCGCACCGGGAGCGGGTGTGTCAGCGCTCGGCGACTGGGTAGCGCCGGGCTCGCGCGTGGAGAAAGCCTGAAGCATGCGGATGCCGACCAGCGCGGCGATCAGCAGGAACAGGACCACGATCAGTGACACCTCCCAGATCGACGCGCCACGGATCGCCGACGGCCAGTACGACGATCCACCTGCCATTTCGCCCAACCCAGGAAGGGGTATCGTCGCGACAACCGTGTCTACGTCGGGTGTGGCAACCGAGACCGTATCGATGGAGTGATCGCTTCCCTCCATCGGTGCGTGCGGTCCGGTATCGAACCAGATTCTGGGTGTTGGTGCCATGGATTTCGCGGTTCTGATCTACGTTGTGTCTGTGACTGCGATTGCGTTCGTCCGCAACGTCTGCCTCTTTGGTGTGTCGATCCACTGCGGCCGATTCGCGACTGATGGGTGATCGTGAGTGATCTCGGCGACTCACTGCAGTCACGACGACCGCACTGAGAGTCCAACCTAGGGGACCTTCATTATGGGTCGATACAAACACGTTTAGTAGGCTGCTAAGCCGCTCGCTGTCCAGTTACCTCGAAATTGCCCATATCGCCACCGAGCACTGCCGAGCAGTCGGATTCCGAATCAGTGTTCTCGCTGCAACAGTTTATCAGCGCTATAGTAAACCGGTCATCCATGCTTGTCTGAATCGAGAGCGATCCCGCCCCAGCGGGACTCGGGGTACCGGACACAAACTGAACCGAACCGCCGCCGCACGAGTTGTGCGCCGGTCAGCGACGACCCACCCACACGATACACCATGACGCCGACAATAAGCGACACCGAGAACCGAACGGACGAGCGAACGCATGGCCGTCAGGTAGTCGACCAGACTGAGTCTGGAACGACCCTCGAGCACGTCGAAGACGACCAGCGAACGCGCGAAGCGACGATCTGCGTTGTCGGGCTCGGCTACGTCGGCCTGCCACTTGCAGTCGGCTTCGCCCAGTCGAACTATCAGGTTATCGGCTACGATGTCGACGAGACCACCGTCGAGCGATTGCAGGACGGCGAGGATACGACCGGCGACCTCTCGGATGCGGCCGTCCAGAACGACGACATCTCCTACACGACGAACGCGACGGCGATCAGCGACGCCGAATACGTCGTCATCGCCGTCCCGACGCCGATTCAGGACGACGACCGCCCGGACCTGAGCTATGTCGAGAGCGCCGGCACGACGGTCGGCTCGAAGATGAGCGCCGGCACGACCGTCATCCTCGAATCGACGGTCTATCCCGGCTCGACCCGCGAAGTGCTCATTCCGAAACTCGAGGACGCATCCGGCATGACCGCCGGCGAGGATTTCTTCGTCGGCTACTCGCCCGAGCGGGCGACACCGGGTGACGAAGAGCACGGACTCTCGGATGTCGTGAAGGTCGTCAGCGGCCAGACCGAAGCCGTTCTCGACGACATCGCCGAACTCTACGAGTCCGTCGTCGACGTCGGCGTCCACCGCGCTCCGTCGATCGAGGTCGCCGAAGCGTCGAAGGTCGTCGAAAACACGCAGCGCGATCTGAACATCGCCTTCGTCAACGAACTCTCGGTCGCGCTGGAGCACATGGACGTCGACACGCATGATGTACTCGATGCTGCCGGCACGAAGTGGAACTTCCACGACTACCAACCCGGACTGGTCGGCGGCCACTGTATCCCGGTCGACCCGTACTTCCTCTCCTACCGCTCCGAACAGGAAGGATTCGACCCCGAACTGATGCAGACCGGCCGAAAAGTCAACGAAGCGATGCCCGGCCACGTCGCCGACCTGACGATCAAGGCCCTCAACCAGTGTCACAAGACGCTCCGCGACAGCCGCGTGCTCGTCCTCGGTCTCTCGTACAAACCGGGCGTCGGCGACCTCCGCAGTTCGAAGGTATCCAAAGTCGTCGACACGCTCAACGAGTACGACATCCACCTCGAAGGGTTCGACCCGATCGCAAACCCCGACGCCGCAAGCGAAACGTTCGATCTCCAGGTCCAAGAGAACCTCTCGTTCGAGGACTTCGATGCAATCGTCCTCGCGACGCCCCACGACGAGTTCACCACGCTCGACCTGCCAGCAGTCGCGAGCGAACTCGCCGACGATCCGGCGTTGATCGACGTTGCGGGCGCGATCGACGAGGACGAAGCCGTCGACGCCGGATTCACCTACCGACGAGTATGATGGGGCGGGGGGATGGGATCGTGACCGATCTCGAGCGGTCGGTTGCGGCGACGGGTACAGCGGTTGTGACGCGAGTCGCCGCGACGGACGGGAGCCGACACGCGCCACACGCGCCGCACCCGTCTCGCAGTCCGCGCAGGACGAACGCATCACACACGTCACACACGGAGGCACCCCACTGATCACCGATGCGCGTTATCGTCACGATCCAACACCCCGGACACGTCCACTTCTTCCGGAACGCGATCGACGAACTCGAGGCCGACGGCCACGAGGTTCACGTCTTCGCCCGGGAGAGCGGCGTCGCGATCGACTTGCTCGAGGCCGCCGGTATCGACCACGAGGTCCTCGCTGGCGATGCGAACTCGTTACCCTCCCTGGCGGCCGTCCAAGCGACCTACGAGGCGCGACTGTTGCGCCGAGCACGAGCGATCGATCCCGATGTCATCACCGCGATCGGCGGCGTCGCCGCCGCCCACGTCGCGACGGCACTCCGGACCGAGAGCGTCGTCTTCTACGACACCGAACACGCGACGCTCATCACGTCCCTCGGCTACCCCTTCGCGGACGTGATCTGTACCCCGACGTGTTACCGCGACGAGATCGGTTCGAAACAGGTTTCGTACCCGGGCTACCACGAACTGGCGTATCTCCACCCCGACCGGTTCGAACCGGACCCGTCCGTCCTCGAGCTGGCCGGCGTCGAGCGTGACGAGCAGTTCGCCGTCGTCCGCCTCAGCAGTTGGGAGGCCTCGCACGACGTCGGTCACGGCGGCTTCGACGACCCACACGAGGTCGTCGACCGACTGGAGGACGCCGGCGCGACCGTCCTGCTCACGGCGGAGGGCGAGCCGCCCGCCGAGCTCGAATCCTACCAGCTGGAGACGCCCCCCGAGAAGATGCACGACCTGCTCGCCTACGCCGACGTCGTCGTCGGCGAGGGCGCGACGACCGCCGCCGAAGCCGCCGTCCTCGGCACACCGTCGGTCTACGTGAACTCGCTCTCGCTCGGCTACACGGCCGAACTCGACTCGGAATACGGGCTCTTGTTCGAGTTCAGCGACGAGAACCGCCACGTGGAGGCACTCGAGAAAGCGGTGTCGATCGTCGAGCGCGAGGACGACCCGTGGGCAACGCGGCGCGAACGGTTGCTCGCGGAGCGCGTCGACGTGACGGACGTGATCGTCCGGACGCTCGAGACGACCGCCCGCGGTGGGCGTCCGACACAGGCAAAACACGCAGCGAATCTCGGCTAGGTGAGCAAACGATGAAGGTACTTCAGGTAGTGACCACGCCACGGCCGTTTTTCGACCAGCAGGTGTCGGTACTCGAAGATCGCGGCGTCGACTGTACGGTAGTTGGCGTCCCCGGCGAACACCACGGCGATTCGGGACGGACGCCGCTCGACTACGCCCGATTCTATCCGCGGATTCTCGCCGAACTTCGGTCCGACGACTACGACCTGGTCCACGCGAACTACGGGCTCGTCGCTCCGTTCGCGCTCGCTCAGCCGACCCGACCGGTCGTCCTGACGCTGTGGGGAACCGACCTCATGGCCGACCAGGAGTGGCTCCGGGCGATCAGTCGGTTCGGAGCACGCCACGCAAGCGCCGCCGTCGTTCCGAGTCCGGTCATGGCGCGCGAACTCGAGACCGACCACGAACTGATCCCCTTCGGCGTGGACACTGAACTCTTCAGACCGATCCCACGGGAGAGGGCGCGCGAACGGGTCGGCTGGCAGACCGACGGCGAGCGGAAGATTGCGCTCTTTCCCTACGATCAGTCGCGGTCGGTCAAGGACTTCTCACGGGCGAAGCGACTCGTCGAGCGGGCCGATGCGGAGATCGAACTGCGGACGGTAAGCGGCGTCGACCACACGGAGATTCCCTATTACATGAACGCAAGCGACGTACTGCTGGTGACCTCGAAGCGCGAGAGCGGGCCGATGGTGGTCAAGGAGGCCGCCGCCTGCAACCTGCCGATCGTCTCGACGGACGTTGGTTTCGTCGGCGACACGATCGAGCACCTCTCGAACTGCGTCGTCAGCGACGACGACGAGGAACTGGCCGCCGGACTCGCGGCCACGCTCGAGGACGGCAGCCCCTCGGACGGACGCGAGCGAATCGACGGGTTGAGCCTCGACGCGATGGGCGACCGGCTAGTCACCCTCTACGAAGGGTTGCTCGGGACGACGGAGTCGAACGAGACCGCCGTTTCCCAACGAGGTGTTTCTCGTGGGGTATAGCTCGCTGTCGGAGCTGCGCCCGCTCCGACTGGACAGCGTCGCGGCGATCGGCGGACTGCTACTCGCACTGGCAATGCTCCCGCTCCAACTGTTCGTCTCGCAGGTCTACCTCGATACGGTCCCGTTCGTCCTGGCCATCGCGTGCGGGCTCTACCTCGTCGCGCTGTATCAGCAGGACCGCGAAACGACGATGCCGCGGCTGCCGACGAGCGTATCGATGGCGCTTCCGAGCGTCGTTCTGGTCGGACTCGGCGGGCTGATCGTCCTGACCAGTCTTCAGGGCGAACGGACGCCGGTATTCTTCGGACTCGCCGGCGTGCTCGCGACGCTGATCCTCGTCCAGATCCTCTTTACGAGTTCACGAGACTTCAACCAGCGGCTGTTACTGGCACAGATCGTTCTCTTCGCGCTCGTCTTCCGGTTCACGGCGCTGTACGCCACACCCGGTTACATCGGAATCGACATTTGGACCCACATGGGATTCGTCGATTCGATACACGCCCAGGAGTCCCTGAGCGCGATCTCTCACGACAAGCACTACGCCTCGCCGTTCTACCACCTGCTCGTCGTCGCGTCGTCGCTCCTCCTCGACGTGCCGCTTCGACTCGCGCTGTATCTGTCGGTCGGAGTCGTGATGCCGCTGTCGGTGCTGCTCGTCTACGCGACGACGAACTTGCTCGTCTCGGCGCGCTGGGCGGTTCTGGCGACGGCGCTGTTCGCGTTCGCGGGCCACGTCGCCAACTGGGGCATGCACCTCATTCCGACGAGCCTCGGGCTGGTGTTCTTCCTCGGCGTCCTGTACGCCCTCATCCGCGTGATGCGTATCGAGTACACGATACGCGATTTCTCGCTGTTGCTCCTCTCGAGCGTCGCCGTCATTCTCACCCACCAAGTGTCGACGTTCATCATGCTCGTCCTGTTGCTCGCGGCCTTCGTCGCCCAGGTCGTCTTCGTCGTCGGCCCCTTCGGGATCACGCGGCTCGATACGAGCGTCTTCCGCGCGAAGAAGCCGGTCAACCTCATCGGCCTCGTCGTCTTCAACTTCGGCATGACGATCTTCGTCTGGTCGCTTACGCCCTACCGCGATCAATCGTTCCTCGCAACCGTCCTGAGCTACTTCAGGCAAACGCTCGAGGAAAGTGCCGGCTTCCTCAACATCGCAAGCGGCGGCTCGAGCGGCGCTGAAGCCGGTGCCGAAGCCGCCGCACCGACGCTTCTCGAACAGCTCGTCCCCTATATCGACGTGCTCGGCTTCCTGTTCCTGCTCGGTGCGACGTTCGTCGGCTGCCTCTACGTCGTCCACCGCCGCCGGGCCGAACAGTCGGTGTTCACCCTCCTGCTCGCCGCCGCGATCATGCTCGTGTTCGTCCTCGTCCTGCCGATGTTCGGCATCCGGAACTTCATTCCGACGCGCTGGTTCGCGTTCCTCTACGCGCCGATGGCCATCCTCGGTGCGATCGGGCTACGCACGTTCGCTCGGAACCTCTCACCCGGCATCGTCGTCACCTGCCTCGTGCTGTTCGCGCTCATCTACCCCGGCGCGATGTTCCTCGCCGCCGAAAGCAACACCGAGAATCCGGTCTTCTCCGAGCAGCACGAACAACTCGCCTACAGCGAAGCTGAACTCGCCGCCGTCGACAGCATCGGAGAGCTCACGGGGAGCCCTGACGGGGACAATATCAGACCCGATCAACAACTCCACACGGACCATCCGTATCAAACGGTCTTCAGTCGGACGGGAGCCTATCCGTCGACGACGACGGCGACGGTCCCCGACGGCGGGTCCGCCGACCACGACTACGTCGTCTACCGGACCGAGCAATCGACCGATGCGACGTACTTCGGTACCGCCGACGGCCCGGGTCGCATCGAACAGGTCAGTCAGGATCGGCTCTGTAGTCCGGACCAGGCGACGGTCTACACGAACGGCGAGGTAACCATGTGTACGCCCTCGCCGGCGAGTTAGTCGGTCGGTTTCGTCGCCGCGCTATTTTTCCCGTTCACACCCGGCCCCGATCGAGAGTTCACTGCCCCCGATTGTATCCACTGTCACAATTACTGATCGTCCCGGACGACGTGGGTAGCCAGCTCGAGGTCCAATGCTTCGACCCCGTCTAGTACTAGGTCGGCCATCTGGCGGGCTCCGGACTCACTGAAGTGCGTGTTGTCGGCCACCCCGTCGGGATAGTTGGGATGTTCACCCGGCGGCAGATGGTTGTAGAGGGATTTTGATCGCTCCGGCCCCAGTTCTCCCAAGAGTGACTGACTCCGCTCGTCCGCGTCGATGAGCGGCACGTCACGCGCCCGTGCGACGTCTCGTATCAGCTCCGAGTAGACTCGATGGGTGTTTTTCAGTTCCCCATCCTCGTCGAAGTGACGGCGCGCGATGGGCGTGAGAAAGACCGCCGTTGCTCCGCGCTCGCGTGTCTCTTCGGCGAACTTTTCGAGGTTGGTGACGAACTGCTCCTCAGTCGTGTGCTGTTCTTTCGAGGGCACCTCGTCGTTGTGGCCGAACTGGACGAACACGTAGTGGTTCTCACCCAAGCGACGCACCACGGGCTTCCAGCGACCCTCCTCCAAGAACGTACGAGTACTGCGCCCGTTGCAGGCGTGGTTTTCCACCGTCACCGAATCGTCCAGACGGTGGGTGAATGGCGTTCCCCAACCGGTCTCAGGACGTTCGCTCGCCGCTTTCTCAGCCATCGTAGAATCCCCGATCAGGTGAACGGTGATCGACTCGGTCATTTTGGGAGCCGTAGTCAAGGTGAAGGATATATGCATCGGTACCGGTCAGTCTACACGCTCGTTCTCACAGCCGTTTCAGACGAGCAAATCGAGAATATACGAGCGTTCATCGATCGAGATATCCGCTATAGTCAGCACGCTGTTCTTGACAGGCACCGGTGGGATCGATCGTTGCTCCGGTAATCACTCGACCCTCCACGCGGTCAGCCGGAGACCACAGGATATATTTCAAATCGGTGAACAGAACAGAGCAGACGACTTGCCCGAACCGCCGCACTGACGAAACGGTCCTCGCCTCCGCAGCCCGCTCATCGACGACCGTCGGCGGGTGGCGCTCGCAGCCGCCCGCAACGCTTGTAGCAGGACGGCCGCTCGTTCCGGACAACGGTAGACATCGACTGCGGGTCGCACAGCTAGTCCCGCGACCGGATCTGCTCGGGCAGCCGTGTATCGAGACGGGGCTTATCATCGACTTCCCCGAGTAGCCGGCCACCGTGTCTGGTTGATGGTGGCAGCGGAGTTTCCACAGCAAAGAACAGCAAAGAGCAGGGAGAACGCTGCGGTGATGTGAGTTCGACCAACGGTGAATCGATCGCGGACTACGACTCGGGGACAAACCCGTCGAAGCCCGGTCTTCGGAGAACTCGAGAGCGACCAGACCGGAGCGGACGACTGGAACAACTGATAGAACTGACCGGGCCGTAATCCGGCGAGCGACGGTTCTATTCGACGACGATCGGTAGCTGGATCTCCCGGTAGGCGGACTCCGAACTCGGATCTGCCGGCGGCTCACCCTTGTACAGCAAGAGCGTCAGCCGAAGGGACTCACCCTGCATCGACGGCGTGAACTCGAGTGTCGGTTCACTCGTCTCGCCATCGGCGATCGTCGTCGAGGTAGTGGTGAGTTGCGTTTCCTCCGCGACGGTCACGGAATCACCGCCGTCGGTTTCGTTCACCCGCTGTAACAGCATCACCGTCGTATACGTCTGCTCCGTGTCCTCTTCGTTCGTGATCGATACCGTCAGCTCCTGCGTTTCACCAGCCGTGTACGTGTCATTGTACATCGTCTGCATATCGCCGTCGACTTCCTGGGTTTGGACCGCGAACTCGGTGTAGCCGTCGTGCTGTGCGGGATTGGCGACGGCAAACCCCGCGCTCAAGAGCAACACGGCGATACCGAGTGCGATTCCGAGATTGTACGGGCGCGGATTCGTGCCGGAGTACGCTCGATTCTGGACTTGGGTGAAAAACAGCGAGTTCTCGGTCGGAGTCATCGCGAATCGTCGATCCGGCGGACACCGGTAGCGAGAGACGATTCCGAGTAGGGACAGCACGATGGTCACCAGCGTAATCCCGTAAAGCACTGGTTCGAAGGTAATACCCCAAGGGGTTACGCTGGCAAGAAGGGTGATTCCCGGGACGAGCGCAACACTGAAAACAACTGACAAGATTCCCCGCTCAGTGAGTTCGAGACCACGGGTGTGCAATAAGGGATTCCCAAGACCCGTTTTTTCCTCGTCGAACGCCTGATCGTCGTCGGCGGCTTCGTCCGGAAACAGCACGGAGACGAGCGCATACCCGGGAAGGAAGAGTAACAGCGGGAGTGCCAGTCCGATGCGAACAGGACCTGGAAGCGGGAGGAAAAGCCCGAGTGAGAGGGCACCAGTACTCGCGATGACGATCGCCAGGTCGAGAAACCACCAGTCGGTGTCGCTCATGGTGTCGACGACGGGTCCTAGGTGGTTTATTATCGCCCCGGTAAGGGCCGCTCACCCGGTGAAATCACCCCCGAACTCAACCCATTATACCACAAACCAGACATATGTTCTGGACTAATGTCTTTCGCTGGTTCTTGATAGTCATACTGAACAGAACTATCGAAAATTCAGCGATAGTGTTTTGAAGTATTCACTCTTCAATAGCTGTAATTAATAGGGAGTGGTATTTTGAGACCGGCGTTATATAGCCCAAATGAGCGTATTACTGGAGTTATAAAATGGCATAAAATCGAATCCCGGTCGATGAAATATCGTGAAGTCGATTCAATTGGAATGTCCGGTTTCTACACTTTATTACCCACACCTGATTAGGGAAGACTGGTTCGATGACAGCGACACATATCAGCTCGGAAGAACAGAACGGGCACGAAACTGCAGACGACGCAGTTGATGATGCAGCCGACGTTTCAGACGCGGAGTCGTTCACCGAAGACGAAATATTTCACCTGCTGCAAAATGAACGCCGGCGGCTGGTTCTGCGGTACCTCCGCGGTACTGACGAAGCCGTCCGCATGCGTGACGTTGCAGAGCAGGTAGCTGCGTGGGAACACGATACGACGGTTGCAGAGCTCACTTCGACAGAGCGCCAGCGCGTCTACATCCCACTGTATCAGTCCCACCTCTCGAAACTGGACGAAGCCGGCGTCATCGACTATCAGCAAAACCGTGGAATCGTCGAACGCAAGCCGCTCGCGGACGAAGTCGATCAGTACCTGCAGGTCAACGAGCAGACGGACGAATCAACTGAAAGCGACGAGACGACGATCTCCGTCAGCGACGACTACTACATCGGTGCGACCGCCGTCTGTTACGTCGCGCTGCTGGGTGCTGTCCTCGAACTCCCAGTTCTCTCGATCGTTTCAGGAATCGGGCTGAGCGCACTGATCTTGCTGCTGTTCACACTGGTCACTGCCAGTCGGTTCATCAATTGACCCGGACGACCCCGATCAACGAAACTCCTTATACTAGCCCGTAAACCGGGAACATCCACACTGCAAACGTCGTTGCAGCCACTGTAAGCGTTACTGCCGTCAGTACTGATGCCGATGCGAGTGCAACGAATAGAAACAGGAGTCCGACCAGAACCGGACCAAGGAGCGGCGGCGAAAATGACTGTTCGTCTGCAGTCGTCTCGGGAAGTTCCACAAGACCACGTTCCGGATCGAACGTGATCGAACCAGCCTCGTTGAGCGCAGGAAGGCGCTTCTGATGGAGGTGTTCGTGAATAGTCGCCCACGTTTCGATCGGGACGGAAGACGGCGGGGTCGGCGGGGTCGACGAGAATGTTAATGTCGACTGTGATTGCTGTACCGCTGATGGATTTGACGGAGTTCGAGTGCGTGTCGACTGTACCACGGACGCATGTGCTGTCTCCTGCTGGTCAACATTATGTACCAGTCGGTCGACGAGTTCATCGACGGTAACTGGGGTTCGCATGTCTGCAAGGAGCGCGAGGAGTTCTTCATCGGAGTCGGGAACCGCAGCAGGAGTGGAGTCGGCAGTGTGGTTGCCGTTGGTGTCAGTGTCCGTGTCACGGTCTGTCGGTGGTCTCGACCCTGAACCTGAGCTTGAACTCGCGCTTGTGCTTGTACTTGTACTTGTACTCGGGCTTGCGGAGGTCCTAGCGGTGGCAGTATTGGTCCTGGGACGTGGACTGGAACCAGCCACGCCGGCGATATTGCGCAGTGAGGCCCCCGGTGAATCGCCATCTACTGATTGCTCTTCGACCGTGTGGGCTGACGAAGAGCGCAACCAAGACGGCGTCAGACGCATATTCCAGCCTAAATCTTCGTGGTATATAAGTATTCTCACGATTCAAATCCGGTAAACGATCTAAATGATTGTTAGCGGCTGTTTGAGGAACCGTTAGGATTCGTTCCCGATGTCAAGAAACAGGTCGTTCGGGTGCTGTACTAGGACATAATCCGTGGTGGTGATTGCAACCATGGGATTGTGTCACTAGCAACTGCATCCCAGGAGTCGAGCCACGTTTGCAGGTCGGCCACGCGGAGTTTGTGTCTGGGTGCTATCGGGTGGATGTTCTCGTACTCGCCGAGCAGTCGGTCATTGAACCCGTGTTTCTCGAAGAGCGTTCGCCGGTCGGGCCACGGGGGCTCGAACGAGGTTAGAAGCGGCGTCTTGCGCCTGACGAACCCCTCAACTTCGTTTAGCAACATGCCGTCGTGCGGGCGATCCGGCGGCCGGTGACGGAGGATATCGTCATCGAGCTGTTTGCAAGCCTGTAAGAAGGTCTCAGTCGTCCGGAGGCGCGGGGGCGTTCGGAGGTGCCACTCGAGTAGTTCGCGATCGGTTGCCAGAAACGGGGCAAAGAACTGGTCGGCAAGGTGGTTGTGGAACGGAACCGACGGCTGATTGGCGATGCCACAGCAGGTCAGGGCGTTTTGAATGCAATCTGCGCGCGAGCGATTGGCGGCGAATTCGGCGGCGATCGCCTCCTCGACGAACTGTTCCGGATCGTTGTCGATCCCCGTCCGCTCGGTCAGTTCGATGCTCTGCTCGCGGCTGTACCCGTACTTGTCGAGGAAGACCGCAACCGGATCGGGATCGGGATCGAGTCGCTGAAACGGTACCCATGTCCCGAGTACGTCGACCCCGTCTTGTGCGGTAAAGTGCCCGCGGAAGAACGTATCACAGAGCAGGCCGTGGTACATCGTCTCGACTTCGTCCGCGAGTTCGTCGGTATAGCCGGCGTGATGAATATGAAGCGACTCTTTGATCCCCTGTGAGTACTGCACCTTGGACTCGTCGGCGAGCAGATAGCGTTCGTCCGGTTGGAACGCGGTGTGTGTTGCACCGTACTGGTTCGCAACCCGTTTTGCACCCTGCACTTCCTGTGCATCCGGCGAGCCGACGGTATAGCAGTGGTCGATGTCGTCGACCTGTGAGAGCACGATGCGGGAATCGTACCCCGCAGAGAGCAAGAGCCCCTTCGGCCCGGGGTTCGGGGAGCGCCGTCGCAGCGCCCGTTCGAGTCGGGACGCGAGTTCGTCTACGTAGTCGAAGGCGTCGGGGTCGGCCGGTCGGTAGACGAACCGGGAAAGTGAGTCGACGCCGTGCGGTGTCAGCCGGCTATCGATCGGAAGCCGCGAGAGTTCGTCTATCCACGTCTTCTCTCCGAGCGCGAGGCCCATGTGGAGGAACTCGAGGATACCGTTCCGGTCGAGTGAGGGGTCCGGAATTGTCCGTCCGACTTCGGCGGCGTCGGTGCCGAAGACGAGCGGACCGGGGTCGTCGGTGTAGAAACACTCCCGTGAGCGCACGAGATCGGTTGCGACGAACGGCGTTTCACCGTCGATATCGAGGACGGCCAGGTACGAACCGTTGAGCGTGTCCAGTGCATCGAGGCCGTTCGCGTCGTACTGGTCGAGCAGCCAGCGTGCGGCGTTTTGTTCGTCACCGGGAACGTAGGCCTCGCCCCAGATCACACAGCAGCCGGTTTCGTCCGCAGACGTTGCGCTCCAGCCCGGATAGTCGAGACCGGGATCTCTGATCGCAACTGTAAGCGACGGTCCCGAGAGGACCTCGTCGAACTCGTCGCGCGATCGAAACCGCTCGAACGTCTCGCTACCACCGAATACACCAAACAGTTCCTTGTTCATCGTTAATATTAGTACTCTCCGCTGTGGTGGGAGTAGACGGCGTTTCGTCGCGGGGATGCCGGAACGGTCCGGCCGTCCCCGCGGGTCTGTCTCTCCTCTGATCTGGGGTCGAGTTCCCATTAACTATGCCGTTGCTAAGGCCCGAGACGGTCGAAATAGAGGGGTTTAGTCGAGCCGCACGAACACCGCGCAGGTGCCTATCAGAGCCATAATAATGCCGTCACTATCGATACGGTTGAGCACCATGACAGATGGACGCGCGACGCGACGCCGATTCCTCGCCGGATCGGGCGTTGCTGCGGTCGCCGGATTGGCGGGTTGTACCGACCGGCTCAAGTCACTGCGCGGCGGACCGGTCGACGACGGATCGTCGGGAAACGAATCCGCCGAGAACGGGGCGTCGGATGTCGCCGCACTCGCCGACGGCGTTCCGCCCCTCGAAACCGAGTATAATAGCCGTACTGAGTACGGCCAACCGGGCGACTCCCTCGACGACTTCGAGGATATCGACGCCTGGGAGATCACGCGCGGATCGGGTAAGGCCGACCAAGACGTTTCTTTCGACGGCTCTCAAAGCCTCCGTCTGACGAGCGAGAACGGCCAGACTATCGTCGCACAACGCGATATCTCGGAAACGGATCTGACCGGCAACGACTACTCCTTTGCTGTTCGGACCACGACGCCCCAGAACATCACAGTTAACCTGCGCGTCGTCGACTCCTACGGGAGCGACCGGGTCTACTCGCTTCGCGAGATCACGTATCGCACTCCCGATGTCGGCTGGTTCCGCGCGAGTCCCGGCGTCTTCGAAGAGAGCGATATCGCGCCGACGCTGGACGATGCCGACCGACTCGAAATCCGGGTTCTCCACTCCATGGACGAGGCCGAGATTTGGATCGACGACCTTCGGACCCACCAGAAACCAGAGACGGGCTACGTCGTGCTGACCTGGGACGACGGCACGCGCGATTTCTACGACACTGCCGCGCCGCTGCACGACGAGTTCGGCTTCACGGCGGTCCAGGCGGTCGTCCCGCGGTGGGTGGTAGAAGGGCGCAACGGCATCATGTCCGTTTCGGAACTCGAGGATCGACAGGCAGCGGGCGATCAAATCGTCGTCCACGGAACGCACACGTCACTGCACGAGTACGACGACGAAGCTGAACTCGAGAACCGTATCCGGAGCGACAAAAACTGGTTTATCGAGAACGAGTTCGAGGGTGCAGATTATATCGTCTATCCGAACAACAGTTACGACAAGACGAGTCTCGAGTACCTCACGGACTACCACTACTGCGGCGGGTTCAATCAGTCGGGGAACGTCAACACGACGACCGTCTACGGATTCGATCCGATGGCGTTGCCGCGGACGATCGGACACGACCTCAGCACGGCGAAACGGTGTGTCGACCTCGCCGAGGCGCACAACCAGTGTACGATCCTGAACTTCCACGAGTTCGACGCGAACAATACGATGCCCGAGGGCGATTACAAGACGTTCCTCGAGTACGTCGATACTGCGGATGTCGAGGTTATTACTTTCGATGACCTGTGGAAGCTACGAACGGACCCGTTCTGAGCGGGGCACGGGTCGCGGGCAGTACTGAACGCAACTCGGACCGAGAGACGGGCTGTTTCTCGAGTGCTATCGGGCAGCACGTCGATCAGTACGACTGCTGTCGTCGTCGCTCGGTGCTCAGTGAGAGTGAGAGAAGCCGATAGCCATACTCACGCGGTCGGTTGAAGCAGTTGGTCTCCCAGTCGCGTCGGTGGGTATACTGTCGGACAGAAGTCAGTGAGAAGTCGGTCGCGACGGTCCGGCTGTCGCCGTTGGAGACAGCCGAGTTCGAGCGACCGGTCTTCAAGCAGTACTGTCTAACAGTATTAGTTGACGGTGAGCGTCAGTTCGGTCGTATCGTGTGCGCCGGCGTTGTCGGTGACGCGCAAGAGGACGCGGTGTTCGCCGGTGGCACTGACCGTGACGTCGACCGTTTGACCGGATTCGTCGTAGGTGCCGTCGTTCTGGATGCTCCACTCGTAGCTGACGAGTTCACCGTCGGGAGCAGAGGAACAGGTGGCATCGAGGGTGATGGTTTCGTCGGGAGCGAAGGTTCGGTCGGCAGCGTTCGCTGGCTCGGTGCGAATTGTTGCGGTCGGGGCGGTGTGATCCGCTGGGATGTCGCTGTCGCTGTCGTCACTGCCGTCGTTGTCGCCGGAACCCGCACCGTTTTCGCTGTTTTTACCGTTTTCGCCGTTGTCGCCGTTGTCGCCGTCGCCGTCACTACTGTTGTCGTCGTTCTCGCCGTCACCGCCGTTCTCACCGCTACTATCGTCACCATCGTCGGGTTCGGTCTCGTCCGGATCGTTCTCGTTCGCCGGCGGGTCGTCCGGTTCTTCCTCTTCGTCGAGTGGTTCGTCTGGCTCGTGGCCGTTGTCGGGTTCATCCGCCGGGAACAGCGCGTCGGTGGCCAGGTGTTCGACGATCGCCGAGTGCCAAGTGACTCGGGTTTCGAGTTCGTTCTGGGTCGAGACGGTTTCGACGAGGAAGGTATCGGCGTTCAGCTCGCGAGACGCCTTGTGGACGAGGAGCCCGCTCGGATCGTTGCCGGGAGCGGAGTGGTACCCGGTCTGGAACGCGCGGTTCGAATCGTCAATGTAGGTGTCGTTGACCGCGTTGGCGGTGTCCGCTGCCAGTTGGGCGACATCGTCCCGGCGAGAGTGGAAGATCGCCTGTCCGACGCCGTCGACGGGGTCGCCCGCGTAGATCCCGCGCGATTCGTGCAGGTCGATCACGATGTCGGGATCGAACTCGGAGAAGACATCCCAGATCGCGGTGGCGAGTTCAGTTCCGGGGTCGCTTCCCTCGGGGAACTGTCGGTTGAGGTCGACGCCCTCGTCGTCGACGCGAGTCGTGCGTTCGATGGCGACGGGGTTCGCTCGTGGGAGCGTGACCAGCGTCCCGGCGTCGATCGTCCACTCGGTAATCTCTTCGGCGGCGATGTAGCCGGCGGTCTCGTTGCCGTGGATGCCGCCGATGACGAAAACCGTTGGACCGTCGGTTGGAGCCTCCGTGACGTTGACGGTCGTTTCGTCGTCCGTTCCCTCCAGAATCGTAAACGAAGAACGAGAGAGGTCAGCCTCGTCGGTCGATCCCGGATCGGATTGATCTTGGGTCTGTGTCTGCACTTGTGTACCGGTTGCAATACCTGCGCCAGTGACTGCCAGTCCAGAAAGGGACAATACTGTTCGTCGTGATATCGAATCCCGCTGCATACCACTGCCTCCTTTTGAAGGAGGGGGTGATCACTATAGCGCATCTAAGACTATTGTGCGACTATGTTCCGCTCGCGAAATGGTTGGGACGAGTAGAGTTCCGGTATCAGTCGAACTGTTCCAGGCCCACAACTGTCCGATCTGATCGGTATAAGCGGGTGAGTATGCGAATACTGCTCCCGTGTGTAGGTTGTGTTTCGGTGATATATCTATGGCCACAGAGTAAATCTTGTTAGCATACGTCGTGGCGTTCGTAGAACCGCCGTACCCGGTCGTCGGCCAGCAGTGGGCCGTGGACCTGGATCGACTTGAGCCCCGGATAGCTGTTGGCTTCGATAACCGAGAACGATCCGTCGTCGTCGGTGACGATCACGTCCCAGCCGATGTACGGGAGGAACGAGGCCGTCGACGCCATTTCGAGCACCGAATCGCGGATCTGCTGCCAGCCGGGAACCTGCCTGCCCTCGATCTGCGTCCCGGTGTCCGGATGGGTTTCGTGCCACGACACGCGCCTACCGCCGTGTGCCGGCGGCCGCGCACCGGCCCCGAGTTCACCCGTCTCGGGATCGATGGCCGCGGAGAGCCCGCCCTGCGTGAAGTTGTCGAGCGGCTCCGAGTCACTGGTGCCGATTCGATGGATCACCGCCGCGATAAACGGCTCGTGATCGGCCTCGTCGTACATCGTGATGAATCGGAGCGTGTTCGGCGTCTCCGGATACAGCTCGGCCGGGAAATCCCCCTGCTCGACGTACTCACAAACGAGGTACTCGTCCAGGTTCGCGACGAGCGAGCGAAACTCGGTCTCCGTGTGGTGCTCGCCGTTCACCCGGTAGCCGTCCGAGGACCGGGAACACAGCAAGACGTTGTTCCCGCCGCCGCCGTGGACCCACTTGAGCACCAGTTCGCCCTCGGTTTCGAGGCGTTCGACGACCCGTTGAGCGGCGTTATGCGTCCGGTCTCCTGCTCGACTGAACTCGTCGCCCGCGTCACTCTTCCCCGTCACGCCTCCATCACCCGCGGACTCGGCGACGACGCGTCCACCGTCGGTCAGTTCCGACTGCTCGGCCATCGCATCGACAGAGTGGAACGAGCCATCAGTGACCATCCCGTAGACGGTCATCCGCTGCTCGTCGAAGGGCTGCATCACCCGATGAAACAGGAGTTTGTTCGACAGCGCGACCGACCAGGTGCCGTTAATGCGCTTCGTTCGAACGAACCGCTGATAGTCGTTGACGTAGTCCTGCGCTGACTCCTCGTCCAGATCGTAGATCGCATCGGAGCGACTCAGGAAGCCGCGCCGCCAGAGCCACAGCCGACGCCGAAGCGGTGGGGAAACGTCGCTCTCGTACTCGGTCCCCGCGAGTCCCTGCAGCCCTCGAGCCGTATGATACAGCGTTCGGACGTTCATGGCTGCCGCTGGGAGCGCGACGGTATTAGTTACCGAGCGGAAAAGATCGTTTCACGGCCGCGAGTTCAGTTGGTCCAGGTGGAACGTTGGTTACTCGTCTGCCGACTCCGAGTCGGCGAGCGTCGAACCGGCGTCCGTCGAGAACTCGTCGACATCGGGGCTGTTTGCGGTCGCACTACACAGCGGGATTCGAGAGGCGGCGGTGACGAGGCCGACAGTGAGCAGCGCAAAGAGGAACGCGGTCGCGACGACTGTCTTCGGACGCCGTCGAACGCCGGTTCCAGCAGCCCAGCACAGCCCCGGATAGCGGCGTCGGGAGGGAGTTGCGGATCGGAGATGCCACGCGCCGCGCAGGAACCGTCCCTCGGCGAGGTATCGCTTTGCGAGGAGGAGGTTGTGACGCGCACGAATGTCGTATCCGTCATCCTCGAAGCGATCGACCTCGTCTTCGTACCGCGAGAGATACTGCTGATCGGCAGCTTTGATGACGGCTGCTGGCGGATGGCCCGTTTCCTCGCGAACGACGAGTTCGTCGTCGACGTAGGCGAGTTTTCCTTCCTTGAGGATACGCAGACAGAACTCCGGATCCTGAAATCGGTCGAGTTCTTCGTCGAAGCCGCCGATATCGCGGGCAACCTCGGTTTCGACGAGGAGGGTCGAGCCAGCCCCCGGCTGGACGTTGTCCGCCAGGATTTCGCCGATCAGTTCCTCGCCGCCCTCCCGGGTCGGCTCTGCGTCCGACCGGGAGAGGACGGCTGCGGCGAGACCGCGGAGTTTGTCGCTCGTCTCGGGAAGTTCCAGCGCGGTGTCACAGTAGGCGGCGACCCATTCTTCCGAGCGCGTTTCGAGCGTCTCCAGCTGGCGGTCGAGTTTCTCGGGACGCCACTCGTCGTCGGAATCGAGGAATGCGATGTACTCGCCGCGGGCGTGGTCGATACCGGTATTTCGGGCGACGTTTGCCCCCTGATTGTCCGCGTGGACGACCGGCTGTACTCGCGGGTCGTCGTAGCTCGCGAGCACCGCTGGCGTGTCGTCCGTCGATCCGTCGTCGACGACGATGACTTCGATTTCCTCGACCGTCTGCTCGAGCGCGCTATCGATCGCCGTCGGCAGGGTCCTGGCTCTGTTGTACGTCGGAATCACGACGCTGACGCGCGGCTCTGACTGTTCGTGTACCATTTCGGAACGCTACCCGGCCCCAGGCCATTATTATCGAGCGCATAAGCACCGCTGCCAGTGGATTCTGTATCCACCCACAGATTGGGTCCCCGGCAACGATCCGGGTTGCTGTGGGCGCTAAGAGGTGTATAAGAAAGACCCAACCAGTTCTCGATGGAGTCAATGACGAACAGTAATCGACGATCGTTCGTGGCGGCGACCGCGGCGGTCGGCACACTCGGCGTCGCCGGCTGCCTCTCGAGCATCGAAGAGTGGGGTGGCGGGAACGGTGACGACGATTCCGACACCGACTCAAACGGCGACGCGGACGACTCCGGCGACGGGACGACGTTCCACTACGCCGACCCCGCCGACTTGCCGGGCGAAACCATCAACTCCTTCGATACCCTCGACGACTGGGTCACGTTGCTCGACGAGGGCGATTTCGAAGCCAATGAGGAAGACCCATACAGCGGCTCCCAGTCCGCTCGCCTCACCGTGCCCGAGGGGACCGAATACGCCGGCATCTATCGGACCATCTCCGGCGGAACGGACCTGAGCGACTCGAACCTCTCACTGGCGGTCAAATTCGCCGAACAGGACCAACTCACGCTGACGCTCGAACTCTTCGCGCCGAACTCGAACATCGTTCACCGGCTCCGGCGCACCCTCGTCGGGCCAAACGACAGCTGGACCCGCGTCGACTTCGGTACGACGGACGTCGACGGCAACCCCGACCTCTCGTCCGTTCGCGAGATCCGCCTCTCGGCCCGCCGACGCGGTAGCGACTCCGGCCCGATCGAGTGCTCGATCGACGACCTTCGCACCGCCCCCCGCCCCGACACGGGCAAGGTCATGCTCCTGTTCAACGGAACGCTTCA
Source organism: Natrialba aegyptia DSM 13077 (assembly GCF_000337535.1). Classification (GTDB taxonomy): domain Archaea; phylum Halobacteriota; class Halobacteria; order Halobacteriales; family Natrialbaceae; genus Natrialba; species Natrialba aegyptia. Next base: position 31,950 of record NZ_AOIP01000009.1, on the reverse strand, counting down.
GAGCCATCACGAAATCGCACTCGAGCACCTCTCGACGTACGACTTCGCCGGCGTCGAAGCCGTAATCCCCGAAGCCGTCGGCAACGACAGCAACGGCCGACTCTCGCTCAGTGAACTCGACGAGCTAGCCGAGGCCGGCTGGGATCTCGCCGCCCGTCCGCGAACGGGCTCTCAGAACATCACCGACTTCTCCGCCGACGAGCAGGAACGAATAATCGAGCAGACGGCCGGCTGGCTCGAGACCCGCGGCTTCGAAGACGGTGCGGGGACCTTCATCACCCCACGAAACGTCCTCGGCTCGACGACGCGTGAACTCGTCCAGGAGTATCACGACCGAGCGCTCCGATATGGTGGATCTCCGAACGCACTGCCGATTTCGGACCCCTACAACCTCGGGTTCTTCTCCGGGGAGGCGGGTGCGACGACGAGAACGTACGTCGATCACGCCGAAGCGTACGGGCAACTCGCAGTCTTGCACTTCGAAGAAATCGGTCCCGACGGCATGGCCGAAACCGCGTTCGCGGACCTCCTCGAGTACATCGATGCCGCGGATGTCGATGTCGTCACCGCATCCGAACTCTCCGATGCCTAACACAGTCACAGGAGGCACTACCTAGATGTACCGAGACTCCAGCGTCGGCGTCGTGATCCCCGCCTACAACGAGGAAGGATTCGTCGGCGACGTGATCCGCGAGATGCCGGCGTACGTCGACCGATTGTACCTCATCGACGACCAGTCGACCGATGGCACCTGGGAGGAAATCCACGACGCAGCTCGGGCGGATCGAAACGAACGCACGGCCGAGACCGACTCGAACCGTGCAGCCGCGACCCACCGAGCTGAACTCGCACCCGACGGCGGCACCTCTGCCCTGTCGAACCGAGCCGTCGTCCACGATCCGATCGGGCGCGTCATCCCGATCCAGCACCGTGAAAACCGCGGTGCGGGCGGCGCGATCAAAACCGGCTACCTCGCCGCTCGTGCGGACGGCGTCGACGCGACCGTCACCGTCGACGCGGACGGCCAGATGGACCTCTCCCAGATGTCGCGGTTGCTCGATCCGATCGTCGATGGCACCGCCGACTACACCAAGGGGAATCGACTCCTCGTCGCCGAATATCGGGACGCCATGCCCCGCTTTCGGTTCATCGGCAATACCATGCTTACCTTCCTCACCAAGGTCGCCTCCGGCTACTGGAAGACGATGGACCCCCAGAACGGGTACACGGCCATCTCCCGAGACGCTCTAGAAGCGATTGAACTCGAAGCACTCTACGAGTACTACGGCTACTGCAACGACCTGCTGGTGAAGCTAAACGTCAACAATGTGGCCGTAGCAGACGTGTCGATGCCCGCCGTCTACGGCGACGAGGAGTCGAGCATCACCTACTCGGAGTACATTCCGAAAGTCTCGACGATGCTCCTCACGAACTTCTTCTGGCGGCTCAAGACGAAATACCTCGCCCTCGATTTCCACCCGCTCGCACTCTTTTACCTACTCGGGGCGGGAACCACCGCAGTCGGGGTGGGCGGTGGACTCTGGACGCTGTTCATCGCTCTCTCGCAGTTGACGCTTCCGTTCCTCCAGGGCATGGCGAGTTTCCTGGTCTTCATCTTCGGCGTCGCGCTCTTGCTCTTCGCGATGGTGTTCGATATGGCCCAGAGCGAGCACCTCGAGACGCAAGTGTACTAGCGCTCGCTCACTTGCCTCCGGTCACGGATCGATCCCGAACGCATCTCCCGCACGAGTTCGCTCACGCGCGGATCGATCTCAGCGGCGTCTTCCTTACTGCTCACTCCGCACTCCGCACTCCGCTCTCCGCTCTGGTGTCACTGCCACACTCGTCGCTCCGTCGGACACGGACTCCACAATTAGCCGCCGCGTTGTACGGGCTGAGAACCCAACCCGATCCGGTGAATCCCAAGCGAGAGCCGACTCCCCTCGCTCCTCGTTCTTCGTTCCTCCCGTCACCGGCGAAGCGATTTCGTGAACTCGCCTGCGACCGTTCTCGCGTGCCACGTCTCGTGGCGGGTGAGCGGTGCCGATCGAGTAGTGAAGATTAAATTGTGATTGTAACCCATGCGGGTGCGCGCGAAGCACCTGACGCGCGCTCGTGTACTCGCTTGTTCACCGCACTCCTCGGAAACGAGTTCAGTGACAGTCTGGCTGTCCCCGAAGTGAGAAACTGAACTCGGGGTACCAGTTCATAGTAGGGAATTGAGTGCCGGGCCGAGCAGTCCGAGTGCGAGCCCGGATGCGAGCAGCGAGAGGCCGACGATAAAGAGGATGCGCTGGAACCAGCCGCGTGAGGGGCTATCAGTACTACTGACTCGCCGATCGATTCGGTTGTTCATCGCATCCGCTTTCGAACCGACCGGATCGGGGAGCATCCCGAGGATTTCGAACGGCTCCGTCGGGTCCAGCGCGCCGACGAGGAGCGCGAAGCCGACGAAGATCAGGAAGCCGACCGGCGGGACGACCACGAGCGCGAGCAGCGGGTTCGTAATCGCCATCGAGAGCGAGAGGATGGGTGCACCGGCGAGCAGCGCTGCAACCACACCACGTCCGAGTCGGGCGTCAGCGAGGGGATCGAATCCGATAACGCGGGCGCTCAGGCAGTGAAACGCGAACATCGAACCGTACCCGATGCTCGTCGCGACTGCCGCGCCGTGCATCCCGAAGCGGGGGATCAACAGCGCGTTGAGAACGAGGTTGATGCCGGCTGCAGCCCCGGTCGCTGCGACCGGATACCGGAGTTTGCCGTTCCCCTGCGAGATGGCGAGGATCGGCCTTGCAAGCGCGAATCCGAGCGCGCCGGGGAGCAGGAGGAGGAGGGGCTCGATCGCCGGCTTCGCTTCGGAACCGAAGTAGAGGGGGATGGCGACGTCGGCGAGTGACGCGAGGCCGACGGCCATGATCGCCGTCAGGAGAAACGTGTAGCGGGTCGTCCGAGAGGCGAGTTCAGTAATCTGTCGGTGGCGGTTCTGTGACCAGAGTTCCGACGTCGAGTGGACGTACACGGTCTGGAGGGCGATGCCGACGAACCAGAGGAACTCGGCGATAGCGAGGGCGGCGCGATAGTTCCCGACGTCGGCACTCGCGCGGAACTGCTGGAGCATGATGATGTCGATGTGATAGAGCGACATCAGGAGGAAGACGAGTGCGATGCTCATCGAGTTAAAGGTGAGCATCGTCTTCCGGGGGAAGGTATCGCCGGGTCGGTCGAACACCGACGAAAGCGAAACGCGACGGTGAACGAGGGCGAGGCCGACGGCCGCGACGAGGGTGCTCGCGACGAGGTGGCCGACGAGTGCACCGAAAACACCAGCACCGAAGTAGGCAAGCGGGATGGCGACGATGACGAAGCCGATCTTGTCGAGGACTTTCAGCGGCTCGGAGTACCGTTCGAGGCCGAATCCCATGAGCGTCTTGCGTGCGTAATCGCGAAACTGGGCGGTGATGACGAGCAGTGCGAGCGCGTAGAAGTACTGCGACAACCCGCCGCCGAAGGCGCTTCCGACGAGGTCGAAATAGGCGGCAAGAAGCATGAGCACTGCACCACTGACCGAAAGGACGAGTGCGAGACGAAAGTAGTAGCCGACGACGTGTTTACTCCAGTTTGCTTTCGGTCGATCCTCGGCGAGGAACTTCCTGACGCCGTCGGTGATGCCGGAGCTGACGAAGATCATGTAGATCGCGAACACCGACATCAGGAACGAGTAGTCACCGAATCCCGACGCACCGAGAAACCGATACAAAAGCGGCGTCGAAAGTGCCGTGACGACGAGAACGATGACTTTTGTACTGACGACCGAAAAGATGCCACTAGCGAGGCTTCTATTCATTGCTTGTCCTCCAGCGATCGCCGTCCAGTGATTGCGTTTTGCAATCGAACCCCCAACAACTCGCGAGCGAAAGCCACAGTGGTGAAACGATGCTGCTGTGGCGGCCTTATTATACCGCGATTAAACGAGGCGTGCAACGTGATTGCCCGTCGACGGCGCGATTACCGGACCGATAAGTATAGGACTGTACTCACAACCGTGACACTAACCGATGGAGAGAGATTCGACAGGTCGCCGACTGACGCGACGCCACCTCATCGCCACGGCTGGTGTCAGCTGTCTTGGACTGGGTGCTGGCTGTAGCGCGATTCAACCGGGCGGCGAGAACGGAAACGAATCCGGAAACGGAAACGAAACCGACGGAAACGGCGACGAGACCGATGGAGAAGACGTACCGACGATCGACGGCGGAGCCGTCGTGTTCGTCTACGACGACGGACCGATGTCAGACTACGAGACCGCGTTCCCGGTCCATCAAGAGTTCGACGCGCCCGCGAGCACCGCCGTCGTCACCGAGTGGATGGGCCGTCAAGACTTCGACGGCTCCGACTGGATGACCATCGAGCAGCTCGACGAACTCGAATCTGCCGGCTGGGAGATCATGTCCCACACGACCTCCCATACTGCACTCGGCGAGTTCGAACTCGTCGAGGACGCCGCGGCGGACGACACCCGCATCTATCCCGAAGAGCGCAGCCACGGCTTCAACCACGGGAACGATATCGAGATCACGGACGGCGACACGAGCGTTCGCCGAACGATCGTCAACTCGAACACGGACGACACCGGCGGCTATCTCGAACTCGGCGAGGCCCTGGGCGAGTCCTTCAGTGCAGGAGAAGCCGTCGAGCGATACCCCGACGACGTCATGAACGACTTCCTCGAAACGTCGAAGAACACGCTCGAGGACCACGGCCTGACGATCGACACGCTGCTCGCACCCTACGACGTCGTCGACGAATGGGCGATCGAGCACGCAAAGCAGTACTACGACGGAATCGCGAACGTGAACCCGGGTTCGATGCACAACGACCGCGACGCGTTCGACCCGTTCGATACCCACCGGACCTACTTCATCGAGTTCACCGATCAAGAGACGATCGAGACTGAACTCGACCGAGCGGCGAGACAGGAGAATATCGCGATCCTGGGCGCGCACTCGTTCAAGGAAGAAGTCACGGAAGATCGCATCCGCGAGACCCTCGAATGGGTCGACGAACTCGATCTCGAGGTCGTGACGTTCCGTGACGCGATCCGAGCGACAAGCGAGTAGCAGTCACTCGTTGTCTTCTCGGTTGTGGACAGTCGCCAGTGTGGTTTGAGCCGGACTGCTGTACCGATTTCCCGGCACAACCCCAGTTGATAGATCGCGGGTGCGTCGGAGGTGAGTTCCAGCGGCCCGGCGGAGTGTGACTCGAACTCGGCTCAAACGAGACTGAAACCGAAAACGAGGGTGCACGGTTACGAGTCACACCCGTTCGCGTTGCACTTTCGTTACGCGATGGTATTGTTCCAGGAAACGACGTCGTTCGCACCGAGGTCGTCGATTCCGTTGACGATTTCGTTCACTTTGAACTGGGGGTTATCGATGCCCGGATAGAGCCGGATCCCCTCCTGGCCCTCGTAGGATTCGACCGTCGAGTTCCGGAGCAGGTTCCCGTCGCCGTTGTCGATGTACGGATACTGGTTCGCACGGAAGGTGCACTTGTAGAAGGTCGCATCGTTTCCGTTGAGGAAGACGGCGTTCCGGTCGGCACCGTGGCGACCCGGTTGGTCGACGGAGACATGACTGAACCGACAGTTATCCCGGCTACACCGGATTCCGTCGCGGAAACCGGCCGAGGTAACGCCGGCCTCGCCGTGGATATCGAGCAGTTCGACGAGTACCCGTTCGTCCCGGTCGCTGTCTCGAATCCACAGCGGATAGCCACCCGCGGCGTTGTAATCGATCTCGCCGTCGTAGATGTAGGTGTAGCCCGCTTCCGGCGAGACGACGATCCCGTGGTTCACCCGATCGCCGCTGATCTCGATGGTCGCGTCTTTGATCTTCGATGACTCGCACGTGTTCATCACCGAAAGCGCGTGGTTGGTCGGCTGGGGCGACGTGATCGAGATATCGACATCGTCGATCTGGAGGTTCTTCCCGTTCTCGAGTCGAACGCCCCGCTGTCCACGGTCGTACGACCGCGTCCGATCGATTTCGACGGTCGCGTTCCTGACGACGCTTCCCTCACCGCCGACGCGAACGTTCGCGCCGTTGCTGTTTCTGAACTCGCCGCCGTCGACGACGATCGTCCCCTCATCGTTGATCGCGTACAGCCCGTTATCCGGGAAACCGCCGAGTTCACAATCGCTGAACTCGAGGTGGCCGACGTTCGTGTTCGCTTCGATTCCGATCGGGCCGCGCCAGATATTCCCCGCGTTGGGCGTCTGATCCGCGTGGACGCCGCCGTCGGGCGCACGGAATCGTTCGATGATGCCGTAGCCGTCCGGGTCGGCCATGGCGAACATACCAGGACCCCACGTCCCGCTGTCGTGTTCGCCGTGGATCGTCACGTCCCGTACTTCGAGGTGGTCTTCGGCTGTCGCCTCGATGACCCGAATCCCCGTATCCGGTGCCGTCTGGTCGACATCGAACCCTGCGAACAGCAGGTGGCCACCCGGTCTATAGGAGACGCCGAGACGGAATAACCGAAACTGCGGGCCATCGAACTCGTGATAGTTCGCCGGCACGAGCGTCGCTCCATCCCCGACCATACCGAACTTCTCGAATCCGGTAAACCGGAACTGTTCGTCGATGTAGTATTCGCCCTCGGGGAAGATCAGCAACGTGTTGTCCGCACGGAGATCTTCGAGTACAGGCGTGATCGAGCGTCGCCCGGTGTTGTCCATCCCCGCGTCGACGACGTTCACGACGGTATCGAACTCTTCGCCGTACTCGTGTACGGCTGCGCCGTTCGTCGTTGCCGCTCCGAGGCCAAGTACTGTTGCGCCGGCAACCGAGACACCTTGCAAGAACGTCCGTCGCGATCGGCCGGACCCACCACTCGAGCCCGATTCCCCCGTCGCTGTCGCAGCAGTGTCGTCAGACGCTGTCGCCGAATCGTTCCATCCATCCCCACTTCCCTGAATCGCGTTCCGCATACCACTTCGTTTCGACATTGATAGCCAAGTTACTTGAGTAATCTTTGGACCGAGTATCTATGGATTAGGATAGCAAGTCTTTAAGTTTGATATCTCAATATTCTGAACACACAGCCATCACTGGCGTGAGAATTGCAACGATTGTACGTGTTGCAATTCTACGAGTATCGCCTTTGATAGCCCGTAACAAGCGTGATTGATACCTGGGCCTATGACGCGTATAATACCCAAATAATCCGTCATTGACTTTACGAAACAGCAGATCTTATCGGGAATCAACACCGACGAACTCCCGGTTAAACGCAAGCTGACCTATCGAACGAACGGATAGTCGCCAAATCCTGAACAAACACTACCCGGATACGAGTCGCCCCGAGTGGTCACTACGGTCACCGATTACAGCCATACTCCCTTCCGTTCGTCCGGACCAGTCGATCACACGTGTACTCAAATACGCGCCTGATCGACACCGGAGCCGACAACTACCCAGTATACCACTCCTCAATCGTTACTCGGACTGGACTCGTCCGGCGTCCGATCGTCATCAAGCGTCGCACCGATTAACTCCGCGACAGCCCGCCGCAACCGCTGTGATACCGCCGAATCAGTAATATCAAGCTGCTCCGCCAGATCGTCCTGTGTCGCCTCTCGCGGAATGTCGTAGTAGCCCGCATAGTACGCAAGCGACAGAATCTCGTGTTGCTGCTCGGTCAGAAAGTACGTTTCATCGTCCGAAGCCGACGACTCGTATAACTGGTCCACCCGAAAAGCGATGTCCTGCTCACGACAGTACTCTCGAAACTCCATCAACGCCTCCCGGTCCGGAAAGTGAACGCGGGCGTTCCAGCCGCCCGAACCGCTCGTGATCGTAAAGACGAACAGCCCGCGCTTGGCACAGCGCTCCGGCACGAGTTCACGCTCGGTCTCGAGTTGGACGCGGTAGATCACTCGGTTGTCGAACGTCGCAACACGGATTGGGTTAGAGACGGTCGGATCGGCCTCCATCGAGGCTTCGAGCCGCTCGTACTCGTCGGTGAACAGCGAGACGAAGTACGTTACCGCACCGTCGGTTTCAACCTCATACTCGTATCTGATCATGACGTTCGGATGTCGCTCGATAGTCGGTACCAATACGAGTTCGTCGTGAGCGACATTGATCTCTGCAATAAACCCCATGTAACCGTTTGCCTGACACTCAGTCTGACTAACCCATACTTATCGTGTCACTAAGCGCCGTTGTACTGACTGTAACCGGTGAAACGGTCGTACGGGAGAACTGAGTGAACGGGAATCCCTCATCCGGCCGTGCGTACAACTACGGCACGAGGGTCACGCTGGGACGGCTGTCCCGGTGAGTCAATTGAGGTAGCCGAGATCGGCAAGTCGTTCCGTCACGTCGTCGTCGGCATTGGGTCCGGTCTGGTCTTGGTCCTGATCCTGGTCTTGGCCTCGTACCGTCTCCCGTGTCACACCACCGCTCGCCCGACCCTCGTGCTCCGGATACTCGATCGCGTCGGTTGGTTCGACGACCGAAACGACCTCGCCGTCCATTCGATCACTGTAGGGAATCCCCATCGCAGCCATGACCGTGGGCGCAACGTCGAACAGATGTGCTCGCTCGAGGGAGGCCGTCTCGTCGATTCCCTCTCCCAGAGCGACGAACACCCCATCGAGCTTGTGATTCCACGGCTCGACCGGGCCGAAGTAGGTCGTTGCGTTCTCGCGGAACTGTTCCGAAATCGTGTGCTCGAAGTCCGTCGGAATCGTGACGATATCGACCGTCTCCTCGACGTGCTCGCCGTGGAAGTACTCCTCGCGCGGCTCGACCGTCTCGAAGAACGGTTCACCGTCCGGCGTCTCGACACCGCGAAGCAGTTCGATCAACTCCTCGCGAACGGTCTCGTACTCCGACGGCGGCACGACACCCATCGGCTCACGCCCCGCGAGGTTGATCCGAACGCCGAGTTCGGTGCGAGCGCGAACGTAAGCCTTCGACGAACTGAAATCGACCTGCTCGTTCGCCGTCCGCGACACGCCGCTCGGCGCGTACTTGATGGCCAGATCGGCGAGTCCGACGCGCTCGAGTGCCGTCCGAATCCGACTGGCAGTAATCCCAAACTGCGCGGCGACCGACGCTGCCCGAGCGACCGTCCCCGGCTCCCAGGTATCGTACTCCTCACCCTCGCGGAGCCGCCGCCGCATCGGCGTCCACGACGGCATCCCCTTCCCGCTCGTCGTCGTCTCCAGGAATCCCTCGTCGCGCAAGAACTCGTTCAGCCTGAACTCGTAGCCCTCGTACGGCCCCATGCCGTGATCGCTCACGAGGAAGACCCGGTCCGGATCACAGGCCTCGAGAACGCGCGCAATCTCCTCGTCCGTCGCCTCGTATATCGTCTCGACCTTCTCTTCGTCTCCCGCGAACTCGTGGAAAACCGTATCCGTCTTCTGGAACTGCAAGAACCCGAAATCCGGGTCGTACTCGTCGACCAGATAGCGAAAGGCCGCTCCGCGCATCCGAGCCAGCCGCTGGTACTCCGCCATCTTCACCGACTCCGGAACCGACTCGTCATCACGCGTGTAGTTCGGATAGACCCGATACTCGCCGATCGCCTCCCGAACCTCCGCTAGCAGTCCCGCCGGATGACACTGCGGATCTTCGGGACCGAGGAATCCGGGGATGATCGCACCATCGAACTCGTCCGGCGGATGCGTCACCGGCGCGTTGACGACGACGCTCGACCGATCTTGTTGGTCCAGCAACGTCCACAACGGCTGTGCGGCGACGTCGTCGTTACTCGTTACGTGCCAGTCGTATCCGTCGTAGCCGACGAATCCGATCGCCCCGTGTTTTCCCGGATTGACGCCGGTATACACCGACGGCCAGGCGCTCGGCGTCCACGGCGGGATCTGCGACTCGAGTGGCGCAGTGACGCCGTCGGAACACAACCGTTCGATCGTCGGAATCCGATCGTCTTCGAACAACCGCTCGAACACCGGCAAACAACCCGCATCGATGCCGATCACCAAGGTCTCGAGTGAACTCGACTCGCCGTCCGTACTGTTCTCGTTCGATACCATCTCGTCGCGGTTAGACGTCCGACTCATCGTATCATGCCTCTGGTATGTAGTACTGCTGTGCTAGCTCGACCGGTACTGCGTCCAATCTGCGACGGACCACAGCCACTCGCCGGTCGATACGAGCACGCGTCTTAGCTCAATCCAACGGAGACGGTGCCCTTCATTATCTGTTCGTTAAACCCTTCAAAACCGCGATTTTGTAATGAGCCCCGATTAGCGAACGCTCCGTTCGCCAACTGCAGTATCGGTTCCCGCTCTATCTTACTCGGTCAATTCGTCGTCGTTCTCGCCACTGAACGATGGCGACCGAGGGTGGCCCGTCTGTCGACTGTATAACCATTCCGCCCAGGAGAGTTTGAGCTGACTCGCATCTCGATCCGGGTATTGCCGCTCGGCCGTCTGGCTGTAGTTGAGCAGTGCAACCAGTAGGACCCCGCCGACGATGTTGCCGAGCGTAACCGGGACGAAGAATTCCACAACGGCAGCCCAGAGCGTTTCTTGCCCGCGGAAGGCGAAGTAAAGCACCTCACACATGCCGGTAATACAGTGGAACAGATCGGTCGCCGGGATCAAGAACATGAGAAAAACGATGATCAGAAACCGCGCCGTCGTATCCTGACTCGCGTGCACCAGCCAGACCATCGCTGCAACGATATTCCCCGCGAACACCGCCTTGAAAAAGAGATCCCACCAGCCGGTCGCAAACGCGTGTTCGCCGAAGCCCCGTGCGACCGCGGCGGCTTCGGGCGTGAACACACCCGTGGTCGCAAGGACGAACGCGCCGAGAGCCGCCCCGAGAACGTTCGCAACGATAACAACCGCCCACAGTCGAAGTAGGTTTCGGACGCTCGCGATGCGCGTCAACACGAGCGTGACCGGCGTGAGCGTGTTCTCGGTGAAGAGTTGATACCGCCCCATGACGATGAGCACGAAGCCGACCGGATAGAACAGATTCCCGATCAACTCCCCCGAATCGGTCGGAACCGCCGCAGTAACCGCTGATCGCGCAAGAAACGTCAGCGTCACCGCGAACCCGGCAGCCAACCCGCTCATGAATAACAGCCGATTGCTCCGACTGAACTCCTCGTCGGCGGTGGCGACGATCCGCTGGAAGATCTCGTCCGCCGAGAAGTAATCGCGAATGGCCGCACCCGCGGCCGGGGCCCCACTTTGTGAACGGTCGATCGTATCGCGCAACGCCCTCCCGCGATGCCGGATCGACGCCTGGATAGCGGTGATGTCTCCCGTCCGTACGATCGCCTCGTACAGCGCGTCGAGTTCATACTGCCGGACAAAAGTCAGTGAACACTCGATCGCGTCTCACGGATCGTCGCTTGTGGCGACGACCGTTCGAATGCGACCGACGTGTGAATAGTTTTGTCCGGCAGTATCAGCAGGACCATCGTACCGACGGCCGTTAATGAAGACCGTCGGCGTCCCGTCGACGCCACTCTGGGCACCGCTCGAAACGTCTTCCTCGATGCGTTCCTGGTGAGTGCCGTTCTCTAACTCGCGGACGAACTGATCCGTATCAAGCCCGATTTCGGCGGCGTAGCGGACCAGATCGTCCGTTTCGAGCGCCCCCTGATTCTCGTAGAGAACGTCGTGCATCTCCCAAAACTTTCCCTGGGCGGCGGCCGCCTCGGCCGCTTCCGCAGCGCGCAGCGCATGCGGATGGACCGATGTGAGCGGAAAGTGGCGAAAGACGACTCGAAACTGATCGCCGAGTTGGTTCTGTAGCCGCTCGAGGGCGTCGTAGAGGTTCCCGCAGGACGGACATTCGAAGTCGGCGTACTGTACGAGCGTCAACGGCGCATCGTCCGGCCCGCGACTATGATCGCGCTCCGTGACCGACGTCGTAAGCGTCGAGACTGTCGATCGACTCATTTGGTCTTCTGGATGAGACGACACCGTTGACGGACTTAGCCTTCCCCGGCCCACTCGCTGCCAGGTCGGCCGCCGGTGAACTCGCGCTAGAACGGCCGGCGAATCGACTGGAGGTGCAAGACTGATAGAGAACGTCTCCAAGCACACCCAGCAGATCAACGCATGGATTGCGCTCTGCCAGATTGACCGCACGTTCCCCAACGATCTCCGCGAGCTGGGCTACACCGTCGACATCCACGATCCCAAGTTCGTCCACGACGGGGAGAAGATGAACCCCGACTTGATCCTCACCAGCCGTGGCCACAACCACTCCATCGTCATCGACTGCAAGTCGAAGACCCTCTCGGAACACCAGAACGAGAGATACGAGGCCATCCACGAGTCACCGGGTGTCCTCCTTACTCGCGGTATCGTCTCGTCGGCTGAGGCCACGGCGGACTACGACGCCGAGTTCGCCTACTCGTCATTTGCAGACCTGAGCGTGAACCCCTTCCTCCCCGACAACGGCTTCGCCGTCATCCACTTCGACGAGGACGCAAACCAGTACATCATCGACACACTCGACGACTACGAGTTCAATCTTGACGAACTCGAAGACAAGTACCCCATCTACACCGGAACGCGCCGGCTCCCGACCGACTACTTCCCCTTCGACGTAGGAACGGGAGAGGACGACTACCGGCAATTCACCATCTCTATCCTCCAGTCGACCGTTCACGTCGCGTTGGAAAAGGACGAGTTCGACGCCGACGATCTACTCGAGGACGCCCACCCGCTCTGGGTTGACCTCGATGCGGACATGAAGAAGGAACTCCGCGCTCACACGGAAACCATCCTCTCGGAGTACCAGCGGGAGGGACTCGACGAACATATCGAGAAGCTACAGTCCGGGAGCAAGGATAAGTGGCGGGTGGTCTCCAAGTCGCTGCAGGCACTCCAGCGCAAGGTTGACGAGTTCGTCGACGACGTTCAGATCAAGCTGGAGCAGACGAAGATCACTGACGACTGGGATACGTAACCGCACTACTACCGGTCGCGAAGAACTGAATCTATGGTACACGTCCAACGGGGCCAAAATCCGGATCCGACTTCGGCGGCAGGCGTCATCTTCGGGTTCGTCGAGGGCATCGCACTCGCCTTCATCAACTGGTACGTCGCCCTCCTGTTCAGCACCCTCGCCGACATCCAGCAGCAACTCAACCCCGAGACCGTCGTGTTCGATCTCGACCTCGTCTTCAGCGCGTGGGGCGTCGCCTACTTCTTGATCGCGTACGTTGCGCCCGTCATCGCCGCCTACGCGTGGGCCGACAAGGCCGGACTCGCCGTGTACGCGGTCGGCTGGTTCGGCACCTCGCTGTTCCTCAACGGCGCGTTCACGGTTGGGATGGTTCTCCTCTTCATCGCCATCCTACTCGTCCTCGTCGTCGACGTCATCAAGAACTCGGGCGGGCACAACAGGCGCGCCGGGCGGCGACGGCCGCCGGTGTAGGCTTCACTGCGCTAGCAGCGTGTAGCGGCGCTACCAGACCTCCAAGAACTCCTCCACTACGTCGACGTCGCCGTCGTTGAACCCGTAGACCTCGCGGAGAACCACGTCGTCCAACTCGGCCTGCAACCGCTCGAACTCCTCTTGAAGCTCGTCGATCCGGTCGACGTCCTCTCCGAGCTGATCCATTAGCTCGATCACGTCGTCACGCGACGGCACGTCCATGTTCATCACTTCCGAGCGAGTCAACCGCTTGTCCTGCGCCGTCAGCATCTCGTACACGAAGTCGCGAACGCGCTCGTCGTGGAAGTCGATCTCGTGCCCGCGCTTCATCACCACCTGATACACCTCCTCGACGGCCTCCACGTTCATCTTCGCATCCTTCCGGATCGGCCCCTGCCGGTAGTCGTCATCGTCGAGGCTGATCGACTGGGCGAGATCAAGAACCGTCCACGAGCGGTCGTACTCGGGGAGGTAGTTGCGGACGTCGTCGGTCTTGTACTCCAAGTCCGTGATCTCCTCGCGCGCCTGCTTGATGTCGTTCGCCAACTCCTCAACCGCGTCCTCGGGCGCGTTCTCGGGGAGTACGATGGGATGCGGCTCCAAGTACCGCTTATTGTACGAGTAGTACTTACCCCCGAAAATCGGCGCGATGTGCTTGTGGTAGTACTCCAGCACCGCGGAGTTGAGTAACGCTACGAAGTAGAGGTGATCCTCCGACCGGGGCGCGTACTCGTCCATCAGATCGATGCCGTACCCGCCGGCGTTCCCGCCGCCGATGAAGTAGTACTCGCCCTCGGTGTCGACGGCGAACCGGTTGTAGTCGCTCATGATGTTGAGCATGATCTTGTCCGGCTCCATCTTGGCGAGGTTCTGCGAACGGCCGAACGCCCACCACTGCTCGACGTCCTCCCACTTGCCGCCCTCGCGGCCTTTCAGATCGTCCTCGTGGTTCTTGAAGAAGTCCCACAGGTGCGGGTACTCCTCCTCTAACGTAACCTGCGGCAACAGGCTTGCCTCGCCGTCGCGGACTTCGTACGGCCAGATCAACCAGAACCCCTCCCAGTCGGCGCCCCAGTGGTCAATCTCGCTTCCCTTCAACAGGCGCCGAAGGCGCGACTTCTCCACCGGCTCCGGCTCATCGCCGCCCTCGCGGACGAACTGCACGACACCATCCTCTTCGGCCTCGCCGACAATCTCGCCGACGAACACCTTGTTCCAGCCCGTGATGAGTCCCTGAAACACGGAGTCGGTGATCTCGCCGAGACGGAAGTCGCCGTTCTCGATGATCTTGTCGTACACGCGTCGCTCGTCCGCCGGCATCAGCGGCCAGCTCGACAAGTGGCCGTTCCGGTTGTCGGCGTCCAGCCGGTCGCGGGGGTAGGTGAACAAGTCGTACTCGTCCACCCCCGACGGCGTCTCCCACTCGTCATTTCGGAAGATCTCTTCGAGGATGCCGTCACGGGATTCGGCGAATCTCGCACACCGAACCTCGTCGGGACTCCAGACGTTCTCCCGGTTGACCGTGACGATGCACGGATACGGTGTCGCGGCATCGAACACCTCCACGTCCTTGAAGTCCACAACCACGTCCAGCGGCTCCTCGGCAATCCGTTCCCGGATGTCCTCCGCATACTCGTTCGTGAGCAGCCGATTCGGGCAAATGTACGACAGTCTCCCGTCGTCCGCCAGCCACTCGATACCCCGCTCGATGAACGGGACGTAGATGTCGAACGACTTGCTGTCGACGGACGCGTACCGCTCCGCGTACTCCTCCTTCGGCCCGTTGATGTTCTGTGTACGCACGTACGGCGGGTTCGCCACCACAACGTCGAACTCCACCTCGTCCTTGATGCGGTCAACCTCGTTCCGGTCGTCGAGGAACGCCTGCGCGCGCCCGTTGTAGTTGGCGAACTGCTGAATCTGCGCCTGCTGACTCTCGCTGTCCGTACTCCCTTCCTGCTTCTCGAGGAGGGTCGGCGTCAGAGTGTCGGCGACGTGAATCTGGAACCCGTCCATCGTGTACGACGGGTCTTGCTCCGTCACCTTGTCGTACAAGTCGATGGTGCGGAACAGCAGGTTGATTTGGGTGATGTGAACGGCGAACGGGTTGATGTCGATGCCGTAGAGGTTCTCTTGGGCTCGCTCCAAGATCGTCCGAGCCTCCTCCGAATCAAGTCGATGCACGCTCGTCTTCCCGAACTTCTGTCGGTAGTGCTGGATCAGGCGGTCGCACGCCTCCGTCAGGAAGCCACCACTCCCACACGCCGGGTCAAGGACGTTCTCCCGGCCGATGCCTTCGCCCGGGCGGTAGTCAGCCTCGTCCAGCATGTACCGGATCACCTCTATCGGGGTGTAGTACTCGCCGAGTTCCTTGCGCTCCTCCTTCGGCAGGTAGTCCTCGTAGACGTGGCCGAGGATGTCGCGGTTGACGTACTCGAAGTCAAAGCGGTTCAGCCGCTTGAACACCTCTCCGAGGCGGTAGTCCAAGTCGTCCTCGAGATCCTCCTGCCGACTCTCCTCGTCGGAGTCGAACCGCTGGCGCTTGTCGCGGCTCACCCACCACCAGTCGAAGATTCCCAATTCGTACAGGTCAGCGTAGTGATCGTCGATCCGGTCGTACGTGTCGATCAGCGCGTCAAGGTACGGGCGGTCGTCCCCGCGCTCAACGGCCTCCGCCATCCCGCGCCCCGAGAGACGCGTCTGGCCGACGATCTCCTTGTCCTCGGCAATCCGGGCGAACATCGCCCGGTTCATCAGGATGTACGCCGTCTCCCTGCAAAACGTCTTCTTCGCATCCTCGCTCTTTCCCGTGTACTCGCGCCAGTCCCTCCAGTCCGGAAACGTCGTTTCGAGGAACTCACGGGGGTACGAGTCCTCCGGTCGCTCCTTGTAGTCGTCGAAGAACCGGCTCATCACGTTCGACAGCTCGTCCAGCGACTTCTTCACCGCGTCGAGGAACAGCTCGTACCCCTCGTCTTCCGTTCCGGGCTGGTGCTGGACAGGAACTTCGCGCGCCCGCCGTCGGAAGTACTCCGCGTCGCCGACGTTCGTGAACCGGTCTTGTCGGAGGTACTCGAACTCCTCCAGCACCTCGCGCTGCTCCGCCGTCAACCCGCTCGGTTCCACGCCCACCACCTCGTCGAGCGCGAAACCGTCGATGGAACGGATGGTGCGCTCGTCCGGCTCGTACTCGTATAGGCGGAACTCGTGGCCGTTCGTCAGGATGCCGTACTCCGCGCTCCCGACGCCCACCATGTACGTCTCCAACTGCTCGACGTCGGGTAGTTCGAGTTCGTGGGACGGACGCTTCGTCTCGCACACGACAACGGGGAACGGCGGGTCATCGTCGTCGAAGCAGAGGACGTCCTTGCGGTCGTCCTCGAAGTTGACGTGGCCCTCTCCCTCGGTGCGTGACCAACCGAGCGCGTCCGTGAAGAGGTGGTCAACCAGACTGAATCGGAAGTCGAACTCGCTCCCCTCCTCGCGGATCTCGTCGTGAATCTCGCAGAGGGAAGAATGGAGTTCGGTGACGAACTCGTCAGACATTAACCAACCATTTCATATTCTCATGACTTAAATGCGACTAAGAGATGGAGGACGTCCCCCAACCAGCCGACGAGCCCTACCAACCCGACGACCGGGTGCGGGTGTACCTCGCCGAGGACGATCCCGACGCAGAGCATCATGGACACGTGTGCGTCGTCGAGGAACGCATCAGCGACTCCCTCGGCGACGAGACCGTCGCGCCACCGACGGCCACCCCTACCGACTGAAGGACGCCGACACCGACGAGACCCTCGACGTCGACTTCCGCCACCGAGACCTCGTGCCAGCGGCCTACAACCGCGTGGCTTACTAACGTGGGAGTGAATGTGACGGATATGCGACAATCTGGATCGGCGACCGCGCGCACCGCCGTGGAAGGGTTACTCGGTTGATGTTTCTGCGGGGATTCGTAACAGTTTATGGATAGTCCCGGGCGGATTCGAACCGCCGTCCTGAGCTCCAAAGGCTCAGATGATTGGCCACTACACCACGGGACTGCGGATCCACCTCTGGATTAGCGACAGACTGGCTTATGAGTTATTGTTTCGCTCTCCCAACTCGCCAGCGTTTCGTTCACCGGTTGGCCCACGACTCACCACCGTTCGCGGCCGACCGCATCACCGATTCGCTTCGAACCAGTCGACGGCGAAGTCGACGAGTTCCGGCTGGGACACGAGTCTGGCCGTCGCGACACCGACGGTCCCCGTCGTCACTGCCGATCCCGCCTGCTGTTCGAACGCCGCCCCGACTTCGGGAAAGTCATCGGTCGACTGGTCGATATCCACGTACTCTCGCTGCACTCGGTCGCCGTCCTCGAGCACCGGAACGGCGTTTCTCGTCGTCTCCTGCTCGAGTGCAGCGCGATACTCCGCGAGGTGCAACGACGTGTTGGAGTCGTGACCGACGCCGAGGAGCAAGACCGTTCCGCCGAGTTCATCGACGGTCGCCAGCGGGGAGTCCTCGCCGAGTCCGTAATCGAGCCCGTGCTCGGAGACGACCGCCTCGGCGTCCGCGCCCCACGCGGCGAACGAGTAGACCGGGTGCGAACTCCGGACGACGTCGTCGTAGGTTCGGAAGCACTCCGGAATCGCACCCATTCCTCGCGACGGAGTGGCGGCGGGCCGGAACGGTGGTCGCGACGAACGGATGGTGTCGACCCAGTCGTCCGGGACGGGTGGGTTCGACCAGACCGCAGGGTCGGAGTACTGGGTCGTGTGCGTCGGCATGACGAGCGTCCCACTGGGCGTGACAGCATTTCGAAGGGCCTCCACGACGGCTTGGGCATCGCCTGCCACCCAGCCGAGCGACGACAGCGACGAGTGGACGAGCACCACCTCGCCGGCCTCGACGCCGAGTGCACGAAACTCCTCGGTAAGTGTGGAGACGGTAGCCGGCTCCGCAACGCGATCGACAGCGTCGGCTTCGCTCATAGCCGTTCGTTTCGGCCAGATACTGTAATACCACCGATTAGCGTCGACACCACCACTCTAGAACCACTTTCTGAATATAGAACATATATGAAGACAAGAAATCACCTGGAAATAGCGAGAGCGTTCACAACGACACGTCACTCACCGTCCGTCGATTCGTGGTCCGCCGTCAATTTGAATTTCTGGATCTTTCCCGAGACCGTCCGCGGGAGTTCGTCGATGAACTCGACCTCTCGGGGATGCTTGTAGGCCGCGACGGTGTCGAGAAAATACTCCGTGATGTCCGCCTCGGTGATATCGACACCGGGCTCGGCGTTCGGTGTCGGGACGACGAATGCTTTGGGGACTTCGTTGCGCCGTTCGTCCGGAATGCCGACGACGGCCCCCTCCGCAATAGCGTCGTGTTCGGCGAGGAGTTCTTCGAGTTCACTCGGGTAGACATTGTAGCCGGCGGTGACGATGACGTGCTTTTTCCGGTCGACGATCTCGTAGTAGTTGTCGTCGTCCCGGCGGGCGATATCGCCGGTCCGGAAGTAGCCGTCGTCGGTGAACGCGGCCGCGGTTGCGTCCGGCCGATCGTGATAGCCCGACATCACGTGCGGGCCGCGGACGAGGAGTTCGCCCGCCTCACCCGGCGGGACTTCTGCACCGCTGTCGTCGACGATCTTGCAGTCGGTCATCCGTAACGGTTGTCCGATCGTCCCGTGGCGCGGCCCGAACGTCGAGTTCGACTGACTGTGGGTCGCGCCGTGCGTTTCCGTGAGGCCGTACCCCTCTTGAATGTCGACGCCAGCCGTCTCCTCGAACTGCCGCTGGACGGCGACGGAGAGCTTCGCCCCACCCTCGCTCGCCGTTTCGAGGCTCGAGAGATCGAACGAGCTGAACTCGTCGCTCGCGACCATGTCGACGTACATGGCGGTGACGCCGATGAAGTGAGTGATCGCCTCGGTTTCGATCAGCGACATCGCTGCGTCGGCGTCCCAGTTTGCGGCGCTGCGCAGGAACACCCGGCCGCCGCGGACGAGGGGCTGCCACGCGGTGTGCGTAAAGCCGGTGATGTGATACAGCGGGAGCCAGGCGAGACTGCGAACCGCCTCGGGTTCGAGAGACTGTTCCTGAGAGAGGGTCGAGAACAGCTGGGTTCGAAAATTCCGATGGGTCAAGTGGACGCCCTTCGGCTTGCCGGTCGTCCCGGAGGTGTACGGGAGCAGTGCAGTATCATCGGCGGCCCGCTCGACGAGCCGTTCCTCGCCACGAACGGACTCGAAGGAGTGACCGTCGTCGTCGGTGCTTGCGACGCTGATAACGACCGGATCGGCGTCGACGGCCGCGAGTCCTTCCCGCAGATGGGGGACCAGGGAAGCGTGGGTCAAGACCGCCGCCGCGCCGGTATCTTCGAGCTGGTAGGCGAGTTCACGGCGGCGATACTGCGGGTTGACCGGGGAGACGGCGACGCCGGCTTTGAGCGCGCCGAGCGAGCCGATCAGGGCTGCGGGACAGTTCGGTACGTACTGGAGGAGGACCGAGCCGGGTTCGATACCCAGGTCGGCCAGTCCGCCGGCGAACCGAGCGCTCTCCTCGCGGAGTTCGTCGTGCGTGAGCTCAGTGCCGTGGTACTCGACGGCAACCGCGTCGCCGTGATGGCGAGCCGTTTCGTCGTGTATCCGTGCAGCATTGCCCTTCCTTGCGGTAGTACTCGTCTCGTCCAGTTCCATGTCCCTGTATATCATATACCAATATTAAAACGTACCCCGGGCCGACACGTTGGGTGGCGGCAGAACGACGACAGGGCCGAAGTGCGGTGTGACGGGGAGCTAACCGCCAGTCAGGGCCGAGTTCGCCCGGGTTGGTCGTATTTACAATGGTGTCTGGACAGGGCGCGTACATTTACAATGGAGTATGGGAATGACTGGGTATGGAATACCACGATTCCGATACGGCAAAAGCCGTCGCGGACCGGGTCGCATCGTTCATGGACGAGGTCGTCATCCCGCGCGAGCGAGAGGCGCTTGCGACCCAGGAGCCGATTCCGATGGCCGAAATCGAGGATCTCTGGGAGCAAGCGAAAGACCGCGAACTATTCGCGCCGCAGGTTTCGACGGAGTACGGCGGGCAGGGGCTCGACTTCAGTGACATGCTTCCCTCGTTCGAACAGGTCGGCCGGTCGCTCATCGGCGCGCTCGCGATCCGAGCCAACGCGCCCCAGGAGGGGAACATGCACACGCTCGAGATGGTCGGCACCGACGAGCAGAAAGAGCGGTGGCTTCGCCCGCTCGTGCAGGGCGATATCAGTTCCGCGTTCGCGATGACCGAACCGAGACAGGGCGGGGGCTCCG
Organism: Natrialba aegyptia DSM 13077; assembly: GCF_000337535.1. Taxonomy (GTDB): domain Archaea; phylum Halobacteriota; class Halobacteria; order Halobacteriales; family Natrialbaceae; genus Natrialba; species Natrialba aegyptia. The sequence continues at coordinate 11,193 of NZ_AOIP01000009.1, read as the reverse complement.
ACCCGAAAATGCTCCAGAGTACGGCCACCCGAGACGGCGACGAGTGGGTCATCAACGCACACAAGTGGTGGACCTCCGACGGGCTGAACGCCGACTTCTACCTGGTCATGGCCCGGACGGACCTCGACGCCCATCCCTACGAGGGCACTTCGATCATCCTCGTTCCCGCCGACGCTGCCGGGGTCGAAGTCGTTCGAAACGTTCCACACCTCGGCGGCCACGGCATCACGGAACGCGAGGGCGGCCACGCCGAAGTGAAGTTCGAGAACGTCCGCGTTCCCGTCGAGAACACCGTCGGCGACGCCGGCCAGGGCTTCCAGATCGCCCAGATGCGACTCGGCGGCGGCCGACTCACCCACTGCATGCGCTACTCCGGCATGGCCGAGCGCTCGCTCGACATCGCGAAGGCCTACCTCAGCGAACGCGAGGCCTTCGGCACGACGCTCGACGAAAAGCAGGCGCTTCGCCACCGAATCGCGGACGCCGAAACCCGACTCCACGCCGCGCGAACGATGGTCCGCCACGCCGCCCGCGAACTCGACCGCAGCGACGCCCGCATCGAGGTCGCGATGGCGAAGCTGTTCACCGCGAACGTCACGCAGGAGACGATCGACCTCGCGCTGCAGTGCTGTGGCGGCAACGGCATCGGGAAGGATCTCCCGATCGCGCACTTCTACGAGAACGTCCGCGCGTTCCGCATCGTCGACGGCGCAGACGAAGTCCACCGCCGCTCGATCGCTCGCTGGGCATTCGAAGACGTCGACGAAGCCGAGATCGAGAACACCCTCCAGTTCGACGAGAATCTGCGGATCGACGAACTCGACGAGTAAGCGAACGGCGAGGGGACCCCTCAGACCCGCTCGATGATCGTCGCGATCCCCTGTCCGAACCCGATACACATCGTCGACAGGGCCGTGTCCTGCCCGGTTCGCTCGAGTTCGTGTGCCAGTTTCGTCAGCAGCATGGCACCGGTCGCCCCGAGCGGGTGGCCGTGAGCGATGGCACCGCCGTTGACGTTGACTCGCTCCCAGGAGACGCCGGTTTCCGCGAGCCAGGCTGCGACGACTGATGCGAAGGCCTCGTTGACCTCGAAGAGGTCGATATCTTCGAGTTCCATGTCGGCTTTCTCCAGAACCCGCTCCGTCGCGGGAATCGGGCCGGTAAGCATCGTGATCGGATCGACGCCGACGACCTCCGTCTGGACGATGCGAGCCATCGGCTCCCAGCCGTGGCGCTCGGCGGCCTCGGCGCTCGCGAGCAACAGGGCCGACGAACCGTCGACGATACCGGACGAGTTCCCCGGATGGAGGACGCCGGTCCCTTCCTCGCGGAACGAGAGCGGCAGTTCCGCGAGCGTCTCGAGATCGGTCTCCGGTCGCGGGTGCTCGTCCTGCTCGACGCGGACCGGTTTACCGTCGAGTTCAGTGTCGACGGGAACGACCTGGTCGTCGTAGCGGCCGGCATCCCAGGCTTCGGCCCAGCGGCGCTGGGAGTCGACGGCGAGTTCGTCGAGTTCCTCGCGGCTGCACTCGTAGTCTTCGGCGATCCGTTCTGCACCCTCGCCCTGGGTGGTGACCTCGTCGAAGTAGTCGAAGTAGGTGTCCGTGACGCCGTCGCCGTCCGAGCCCATCGGTTCGCGGGTCATGTGTTCGACGCCGCCGGCGACCAGCACGTCGTGTTGGCCGGCCATGATGTTCGTCGCGGCGAAGTTGACCGCCTGTTGGCCCGACCCGCACATGCGGTTGAGTTGGACGCCGGGGACCCCGTCGCCCCAGCCGGCGACCATCGGAGCCAGGCGGCCGATGTTCGCCCCCTGCTCACCGATCGGCGTCACGCAGCCGTAGATGACGTCTTCGATCGTCTCCGGATCGAACTCGTTTCGACGTTCGAGCGCTTCGAGCGGCTTCGCCGCCAGATCCTGCGGGTGCGTGTCGCGGAACGAGCCGTCCCGGTTGCCGAACGGAGTGCGGACGGCATCGACGATAACTGCATCGTGCATGTGTCAGGAATACTCTAGCGACCACTATAGACGTTCCGCAGGGCCCGCAGAAAGCGGCTACCGAGACTGACCGTGAGTGCCATCAGCCACCCGACAGAACCCGCTAGCCACCGGTTGGCGTACGCTTATGGGTTCGTCGAACGAACCCTGCTGGCAATGCCCACCACAGGACGCGACGGAGGTGACGGCGATGCCGACGAAACCGCTCGCTGAACTCGAGGCGATGGTCGGCGACTCGCACCGAACGGTCGAGGGCTTTCGCGTCGAAGCCGGGAAAGTCGCCGAGTTCGCCCGCGCGATCACGGACCCGAACCCGGTGTTCCGGGACGAGTCCGTCGCCCGAGAACGGGGCTTCGACGCCGTCCCGGCACCGCTTACCTATCCGCGCGTCAAGCGTTTTCCGCGGTATCGAGCGGACGATGGGGCCGCTATCGACGAGGGACACTACGGGTTCGACCTCGGCTTTCGCCCCGAGTACGTCCTCCACGGCGAACAGGCCTACGAGTACGCCCGCCCGCTGCTCGTCGGCGACGAACTGACCGGGACGACGACGCTCACCGACGTCTACCAGCGTGACGGCGGCCGCGCCGGCACGATGACCTTCGCCGTGCTCGAAACCGAGTATCGCGACCAGTCGGGTGAACTCGTTCTCACCGACCGCGCGACGGCGATCGAAACGGAAGGAGCCGTCGACGACGACAGCGAGAGCGAGAGCGAGCACAGCAAGTCCACCGGCGATACGTCGCCAGCGCCGCCGGAACCAGAATCCGTCGCACCGCCGCGGTCAGCGGACGACCTCGACCCCGGACAACCCGGCCCGACGGTCGTCGTCACTGAACTCGAACGACGCCATTTCGTCGCGTACGCCGGCGCGAGCGGCGATTTCAATCCGATCCACTACGACGAACCTTACGCTCGGGAGGCGGGCAACGAGAGCGTCTTCGGCCAGGGAATGTTCACGGCCGGCGTCGCCTCGCGAGTCGTCACCGACTGGTTCGGCCGCGCTGCCGTCTCCTCGTTCGGCGTTCGATTCCAGTCGCGGGTCTTCCCCGGCGAGACGATCGTCGCAACCGGCGAGGTGACCGATGTGACAGGAGACGGGACCGTCGAGACAGCTGTCGAGGCGACGACTGCGGGCGGGACGACGCTCCTTACCGGGACGGCGACGGCGACGCTTCCGGAACGGAAGCCGTAGGCGGCCGAAAAACGGGACGCCACCGTCCGATTCTCTGCGGTGGAGGTTGCTCAACGCGAGGCCGGCCGACTCTCCGTCACGATCGGTAATCGGCCTCGTGAAGAGCGCTTTCGGCGCATACTGGGTCGGGAAGGCCGATGAGCGACAACTCGGCGTAGAGTTCAGCGACTCGCATTCGCTCGAAGTCCCCACGCGAAGGCACAGCCGCGACGACATATCCGATACCACATATACGGTTCTTTCCGAGAAGTCCTGAACTCGGGACGGTTTGCTGAGAGGTGGGTGTTCGTGAGAACTCGCTGCGCCCGGTAAACGAGTTCATCAATCGTATTCAGTACCATCGAATCCGGAATATGAGATTGGATAGCGAGCCGAAATCGGCCGCGTCTGCCGCGTCGCCAAGGCACTTTTGTACCCCCGAACTAGGCCGAGACGGTTCTTGTGAGTCGTCGCGTTCCCAATCCGATCCGGGTGTGTATCTACTGGGTCGGACTCGCGCTCGCCCGTCTCGGCGTTCTGGACGCCGATCGAGCGCGCCGTACCGCCGATCTGGCCTGGCCCCGCGTCGTCACCGGTCTCGCCCGCATGTCGAAAAACGCGGTCGACGTGGCGATGGTCGGCGTCGCAGTCGGGTCACCGGCGATCGCCGGCGTCGGGTTTGCCTCGCCGTTCTGGGGCCTCGCGTTCGCGGTCGGCGGCGGTGTCGCAGGGGGGACTATCGCGCTCGTCTCACAGCGATACAGCGCCGAATCGTTCGCCTCGCTCGGCCAGGCGGTGCGATCGAGTTCGCTCCTCGTGGTCCTGTTGACGCTGCCGCTGACGGTCCTGTTCTGGACGTACCCGACCGAATTGATCTCGGTGATCGGAAACGAGCCGGAGTCGATCGAACTGGGGGCGGAGTACCTGAAGATCGTCGGCCTCGGCATTCCCTTCGCCGGGCTCAACCTCATCGGGAGCCGTGCCTTCGTCGGCATGGACGACGCGTGGACGCCGATGATCGTCCGTGCGGGCGGGGCGATTTCTAACATCGTTCTCAATGCCGTCCTTATTTTCGGGCTCGACCTCGGTGTCGAAGGGGCGGCGCTGGGAACCGTCCTCGCGAACGTCGTCGTCACCGCTGCGTTTACCGGGGCGCTCGTCGCTGGCCGGCTCCCGGGCGTGGGGTCGTTCCCGGTCAGTATCGATCCCTTCGGGAGTTACGTCCACGAGGAGTCCATCCGGGACCTGGCGAAAATCGGGCTTCCCGTTCTCGGGAGCAAGTCCGTCTGGACGGTCGCCGAGTTCCCGATGCTCGCGATCGTCGGGTTGTTCGGACAACAGACCGTTTCCGCCTACGTCATCGCCCGTCGCATCTGGGGGCTGATGAACACGCCCGGCTGGGGCTTCGGGCTGGCCGCCTCGAGTCTCGTCGGACAGAAACTCGGCCTCGGCGACGAGGGGCGCGCCGAACGCTACGGTCACGAGATCATCCTGTACGCCGTCGCGATCTACGTCGTCGCCGCCGCGGTCGTCTTCGTGTTTGCCGAGCCGATCGTCCTGCTGTTTACCGATAATCCGGCCGATCTCTCGGTTCCGACTGCGGTCTCGCTCATCTATGCGGCCTGTCTTGCGATTATCTTGAAGGGCGTCTCGACCGGAGCCGCGGGAGCGCTCAAGGCGAGTGGCGATACGCTCTGGCCGTTCCTCAGCCAGTTTATCGGTATGTTCGTCCTCGCGATTCCGCTCGCGTATCTGGGTGCTGAAGGACTGGTCATCCCCGCGGTCGGACCGCTTCCAGGACTCAACATCGCACCGATCGGATTGGTGGGACTTTACCTCTCGTTTATCGCGGAGACGGCCGCGCCAGCAGCGATCAACTACCACCGGTTTTCGACCGGCCGCTGGAAGGCGATCAGCCGCGGCTACCGTCCTGAAACGGCACCGAGTGACGATTGATACGGACGACTGGCAGCCAGTGCCGGCGCACCCGCAACCGTCTTGGATCGCGCCGGGTAATCGATATAGCACACCGTCTGATCACCCCTCTCGAGACGTCAGTTTCCTCGTCTACGCACCAGCGGCTGTGCTCTCGGCCAGTACCGCGCTCGCCCTCCATCGCTAGTACTCGCTCTCAATGCGCGACCGAAATCGCTCTCCCATCCGGCGTTTTCCGACTCAGAAAATACTCGCCCGACACTAATACGATACAGTCGAACGAACAATGTGGGGGACATAACGGATCGAATCCCGCACCTCGTTGGTCCCCCTCGCCCGAATTAATTCGAACGGAGCCCCTAGCCCGGCACGGCCACCCCCACACCGCCGTGTTCCCGTTCGAACCCCACCCACCCTCACCTCCACTTCCCTCGACAGTGGGTCCACACTGTCTGTGTCGCGCCCCCCGCCTGCTTCGGCCCTGCCAACTGAACCTGGTTCCGATTCGCAAACTGAACTCGATTCGCCAGCCCCGTCTGTACCGGTCAGAAGGGGTGTAAGTCCTGCAAGAGCACAAAGAAGGGGATACAACCGACCGATCGGGTGTACAGTGACTCGCAGCGGCTACTACCTGTAAACGGCGAGGAGAATGTCACCCCGGTGAATCAATGCTGGCCGTACAGCGAGTACATGATCGCGACGAGACCGAGGAGGCGACTCAGGTTCTCGGCAAAGACCGTCACGATCCGTGCCATATCGGTCGCCGTATTGATGACGATGTTGACGAGGAACGGACAAAGCGTCAACAAGAGTAATCCGATGGCAAGGTAGAGCATTGACCCGGCATCGTTCCGACGGTAGCCGCGATAGGCCTGGTAGGCGATAACCGTCCCGAAGAGGGCGACGAGAAAGAGACTCACGACGGTGAATACTTCGAACAGCGTCGCATCGGTGAGCGGGACGGCTTCGTCGCTCATCGCATTCCCTCCCACATCCGGGTGAACTTGTCGGCGACGTCTTCTTCGTGATAGGACAATTCGAGATCGAACGCCCCGTCCTCGAGTGAGAGTTCAAGTCGGTCGAGGTTCGCACTGTAGACGCTGTAGTGGTTACCATCCGGGGCGAGTTCAGTTTCCTCGGTGACGAGCCGGCACTCCTCGAGACGATCGAGTCGCCGATAGATCGTCGGGAGGGACGCGTCACATCGGTCACTCAGTGTACTGGCAGACATGGATTCGACGCTCGTATGCGTGAGGATCTCTCGCGCGTACTCGTCGTCGAGTACCGAGAGAACGGTCGATAAATCGGTATCCTCACTCACTGGTAGCTGATCGTTTCGGCATCGCTATGAAAAACGGTCCGGTTTTTCTGACCGAGAAAACGCTGTGTGGGCAGGCGTCATCGACGACGGGTGGGCGGAAGTCGGCGTCCACAGTCGGTGACGAAACCGCTGGCACAGCGGGTTATCAGCTGCATAACTAACGGGTCGAGGTGGCTGACGTACACTGATGTGGCCATGGGAACACGCAATCGTCGGCTATCTGGCCTACTCACTGTGCAGCCACCTCGTGTATCGGCGCTCGCCGGGCGGACTCGAGGCATTCGCCGTCGTGTTCGCGTCGGTGCTCCCCGATATCATCGATAAGCCGTTGGCTTGGGAGTTCGGAGTCTTCGATGCGGGCTACGCGCTGGGCCATTCGGTTTTCATGGCGGTTCCGCTCGCACTCATCGCCGGCGCGATCGCGCAGTCGGCCGGTCGGCCGCGCGTCGGCCTCGCGTTCGGCCTCGGGTATCTGTTGCACTTGCCGGGTGACGTGCTCGACACCTACTTCCGGGGCGGGCAGATTCGATTCGACATTCTGTTGTGGCCCGTCAAAACCGTTGAATCCGCCGGTACGAGCCCGGGCTTCGTCAACGAGTTCAGACGCTTGTTCGGGCAGTATCTGGCGCGCCTGCTCGCGGGCGAGTTGCCGGCGTATCGGTGGGCGCAGCTCGGGCTCGTCGGGATCGCGGCGCTGGTGTGGCTTTACGACGGCGCACCGGTCGTCCGAGAGTGTCTACGCGGCTGCGTTCGAGTCGTCACCGGCGGTCGCTGACGACCGGGTATGGTCTCGGTACCGATCGTTCGGGAGCGCCGCACGATCACTGCGAGCGTAATGTTGTCATTTACTATCATATCGGCTCCGATGCGTGTTAGACAGCATGAGCGATACGACTGGTTGCCATCGCTCACCGGCCCAGCGCGAGTGCGCCCGTGAGCAAACGGCTACTACCGACCATCGTCCCCGCGTCAGGACCCTCCCCGACGACGCCGAGTTCGCCCTCTGTCTCACTCACGACGTAGACCGCCCGTACAAGGGGGTTCGGTCGCTGTACTACGCAACGCAGGAGCGACCGCGCTATCACCTGCAAACGGCACTCTCCTCGAAGAATCCCTACTGGCAGTTCGAGGAGATCATGGCGCTCGAGGACGACCTCGGCGTCCGATCGGCGTTTTACTTCCTGAACGAACAACACCTGCTTGCGGCGCGGCCACCACGCGAGTGGCTCTCCCCGGCACACTGGGTGCAACACCTCGGCCGATACCGACTCGACGCCGACGACATCGCAACCGTCATCCGCGACCTCGATAGCGGGGACTGGGAGGTCGGCCTCCACGGCTCCTATCACACGCGCGACGACCGCGACCGACTCGACGTCGAGCAAACTGAACTCGAAAGCATCCTCGGGCAGTCGATCACGGGCGGCCGCCAACACCACCTTCGGCTCTCCGTTCCCGAGACGTGGGAACACTATCGGGACCTCGGACTCGCGTACGATACGAGTCTGGGGTCGACGACCGAGTGCGGGTTCCACAACGGGTATCATCCGATCCGGCCCTTCGACGACGAGTTCGTCGTCTTCCCGCTGACGATCATGGACCAGGCGCTTCCCGATCCGGACGCGAATCCGGCGGCCGCCCGACGGACCTGCGAACGGTTGTTGCTCGATGCCGTCCGCAACGACGCGGTGATGACGGTGCTCTGGCACCCCCGGTTCTTCAACGACCGCGAGTTCCCCGGCTACCGCGACTGCTACCGGTGGCTGGTCGAACGCGCGCTCGAACTCGGCGGCTGGGTCGGAACGCCGGCAGAACTCTATACTCGAATCGAAGACGAACGGATGGCTCGGCTCTCGAACGCCGACGGACCGAGTTCAGAACCGGCAGCGATCCGGGAGAACGATGGGACGGAGTACGATCCGCAAGCACCGGCGAGGGAGCACGAGCGGACGACGCCACGGCCGTGCTCGCCGACAACGCGGGGTGAGTCCCACTCATGAGCGCGCGAGTGCTCCCGGTACTCGCGGTCATCGCGCTTCTCGTGTGCGCCAGCGTCGGCGGGGTCGCCCAGCGGGGAGGCCAATCCAGCGTCGCCCCACAGGTGAACGCGCCGACCGACACGTACGTCGTCGAGCAGGGCGATCGCTGCCAGCAGATCGAGCCGCTCTCGACCGACGAGACGGTCGAATCGTTCTACGACTACCGCAATCACGAGACGCATTCCAACGGTACCGATCGAATGTACAGCTCCTACGGGACACAAGACTTACAGGAGGATAACACCAGCCTGCTCTTCCTTCACGAAGGGACCGACGGACTGAGTCTCGTCACCGTCAATGACCGCGTCGACGGCAATACCACCGGTGGCATCGCCACGTTCGAGTTCGTCGGCGTTCCCCACAAGAGCGCGTGGGCGGTCCAGGACGACAACTACACCGGCGAGACGAACATGGCCGAATGGTACGGCGGCGACGGCTGGCTCGGAGCCTCGCTCATCTGGGCCGAGGGCAGAACCGACGGGGGTGCGATCAACGGCGGTCTCAACGGGCCGTTCAGCCTCACCGTCCAGCCGGCGTTCAACGACGATGCCGAGTTCGCCGACGCGGACGACCTGTACGATCCGGACTTCCACGAGGACGGCGAGATCGAGGACTGGGTCGTGCTCTCGGGCGACGCCGACGATCCGGACCGCGCGACGCTTCCCTCGCTCGACGAGCCGGTGACGATCCGAACCGGGACCTGCGACGGACCGTCCATCACGTACGAGCGCCACGGCAATACGAGCGGTCCCGATACCGAAGGGGACGGCATCACCGCTACGGTCGACGGCGCGAGCGAGGACGATACCGTCTACCTCCAGCCGACGGCGGGAACGACGGACGGCGTCCGGTTCGACGGGATCGAGGCGACCGGCCTCCCATCGAACAGCACGGTTCAGTTCGAAAGCAACCAGCCCGACGGCCTGCCGGAGTCACCCGACGACGTGCAATCGCTCGGTCATCTCTCCGTCACCAGCGACGACGACCTCGGCGATGTCTCCGGGACGGTCACGTTCAGCGTCGCCGCCGATCTGCTGAACGAACGGGGCATCGAACCCGATGAACTCGCCCTCTACGAGCGTGGCGGCGACGGCTGGGCCGAATCGGAGACGACCGTCCGGGACGCGACCGGCGACAGCTACGAGTTCACCGCGTCGGTGTCGTCGCTCGGCGGGTTCACCGTTGCGCCACAGCAGCCGTCGAGCATCACCGAATCGCCGATGCCAGGCTTCGGTCCGGTCGTCGCGCTGAGCGTGATCGTCGCCCTCATCGGGGCCGCGGCGATCCGAACTCGGCGTCGAGAATAGCGCCGCAGCCTCTTTTAGCCGCCGTAGAACTCGCGAATAACGTCGGTGACTCGCCGCTGGGCTGGCGGCGACAGGATGTGTTTCTCGCCGGAGAGACAGTGGACCTGCGAGAGCGAGGGAAGTCGTTTCCGAGCACGAGGAACGATTTCGTCGGGCGGGAAGAACGGATCGTTTTCGGCGACGACCAGCGTAACGGGCGCAGTGAACCGCTCGAGTTCAGCCGCGGTCGCCTGCGGGAACGTTCGCTCGAGGTCGACGTGTCGCAGTGAGGCGGCAATGGTGTCTCGGACGACGGGATTCGAATTCGGCCGTGTGACCATCGCCGAACAGACGCGGTCTAACAGCCGGTCGCGAGGAACCAGCCGATAGAGTACGGCGGGCAGACCGACTTGTAGCATCGAGACGAGCGACCCCGTACCGAACCCCGCGGGCACGACCAGCGCGGCGCGGTCGATCCGCTCGGGAGCGACCGCGGCCGTCCGGAGGATGATTCCGCCGCCGTAGGACGTGCCGATCATCGACGCCGACGCGATGTCGAGCGCATCGAGAATATCGACGACCCACTCGCCGTAGCCGCTTCCGTTCGGGTCGACGCGCGTCTCCGCGCTCTTTCCCGGCTGCCCGATCGTATCCGGTGCGATCAGCCGATAGTCGTCGGCCAGTCCCGTATACCACGCGAGCGTCATCGGATTGGTCGCGTTGCCGCCGTGGAAGACGACGACGGGCTGACCGTCCGACGGCCCCGTAACGAGAAGGTGCGTCGATCCGTATCGCGTCTCGATCCGGCGCTCGTCGACCTCGACGTCGAGACGGTCGACGGCGTCGTCGTAGGCCGCCAGCAGCTTCGCTTTTCCCGCTCGTGAACGGTAAATAGACATGTATCGTGCTACCAATACGCTCGGATAGGGTGACGAAAAACACGTCGGTCGCAGTCGAAGAATCCGTGCTCAGTCGCTGCCGACGCCCACTGAACTCGCCGGTTCCTGTCGCCGGTGATTGCCGAACTGGCGGACCGACTCGAGTCCGTCGACGTGGCCGTCCACCGTCGCGACATCGACGATCACGTCGGTGAGGTTCACCGTCTCCGCGAGGAACTCGTCGCGTCGTGTGCGCCACGTCTCGTCGGTGTCGGTCCCGAGGTAGGTGTCGATCTCGGCGCGGATTCCGTCCGCCGAAGAGACGTTGCGGATCAGCCCCTGGTTTTCAAGTTCGACGAAGTTGCCCATGTCGTCGTCGCCGACGAAGGAGTTCGACCGGATCGCGGGCGTGCCGAGCATCGCGGCCTCGGTGACCATCGTCTGGGTGTCGGCGACCAGCAACTCGGCCTCCGCGAGCACGTCGTGAAGCAGGGCTGGATGGAGGTCGAAGGGGCGGGCGGGGAGGCCCTCCAGATTCGTCGTCCCGCCCTCGTCGGAGAC
>NZ_AOIP01000008.1 GCF_000337535.1 Natrialba aegyptia DSM 13077 | reverse complement strand
GGGATTCGGCTCGTAGATGTCCGGATGAAGGTAGGCACATTCCTTGACGCCCGCGAAGACGTAGTGGTGGTCGCCCAGGTCCTTGCGGAACGTGTTCGGCGTGAGGACGACGCGAGCGAACGGGGTGGAGATCGTGTGATCGAACGACGCGGGTTCGGAGTCGATGAGCAGGACCGTCGGCGTCCGAAGCAACGCGCCGGTGTGGGCTGCGTAGCCGCCCATGCCGAAGATGAGATCCGGATCGAATCGACGGGCGAGGCGGATCGCCCGCGCGTAGTGTGCCGGCAACCGACTCAGCAGCGACCCCTTCGAGGTGCCACAGGAACCGTAGACCTCGTAGGGCAGGTCGTACCATTCGAGCAACTCGACCGTGCACGTGTACTCGCGGGCGAGGATACGGACCTCGTGGCCGCGCTCGCGCAACTCGCGTATCGCGTGTTTGTACAGATGGACGTGTGCCGGCGTATTCGTAAAGAACAGGTAGTTCATGGGGAGACCACGTCTCTGTCCGACGTGGCTCGCCGACCGGGTTTGTTATCGCCTGCATACCAGTTCGACGGACTGTCCGGTCGAGACGAACTCGTCGGATACCGGACCGGCGGCCGGTCCGTCTGTCGGGTAGTGAGCGGATACTAATGGCTCGCACGGGCCAGCGATCAGTAGATGCAGTCGCACGGACGTTCCCACCCCACCGCGACGACCGAGTCCGACACTCCCAGAGACGCCGCTGCCGCGGGCGGTTCGTCGGCGAGCACCGGGGCGCGCACGATCGATTTCGACCAGTACGGTCCCGTCCTCGATGCAACGCTCGCCTACGCCCGACGACACGACTACGTCGGGCCGGACTACGGCGACGGACTGAGCAGCCGGCTCGTTCAGTCGCTTCCCTTCGAGAATCGCGCGCTCAATCTCGTCGTTCAGGAGACGGTCAAACGCACGCCCGTCGACGTCAGACCGCTGTTTCGGGTCGAATGCAAACGCAACTACAAGGGCGCGGCGCTGTTCGCGATGGCGAACCTGAACTACCACGACCTCGCGAGACGGAGCGATGCAGTCTCGCCGGCCTGCGATCCGCTCGGCGAGGCCGACCGACTGGCCGACTGGCTCGCCGACGAACGGATCACCGACTACAGCGGCTTCTGCGGCGGTCACCGCCACCCGATCCAGCACCTCCACACCAAGGGCGTGCCGAGCGACCCCGACATCGTCTCGACCGCCTACGCCGTCCGCGCCTTCCTGCAGGCCGCTCGCCACGACGAAGCCACGAGCGAGTACGCCGACCTCGCCCGAACGGCGGCCGACTTCCTCGTCGAGGACCTGAACTACCGGGAGGTCGACGAAGGAGCGAAGATCGATTACCACATGAACCACCCCGAGGACTCCTACACCATCAACGCGGCCGCCGTCGGCGCTGCGATGCTCGTCGACCTCTACGAGTTCTTCGGCGACGCGGAGTGCCGCGAGCGCGCGACGAAAATTCTGGACCACATCGCAGCGGCCCAGACCGACGTCGGCGGCTGGCCCTACCGGCTTCCCGCCTCGGCGTCGCACCTTTCGATGGACAGCCACCACAACGGGTTCGTCATCGAGGCCTTCCAGCGCTACCGCGACGCGATCGACGACGGGCGCTACGCCGACACGCTCTCGACGGCGCTCGAGTTCTACCGGGAGGAACTGTTCGAACTCGACGGGGCCCCGAACTTCGACGAGGGCAACGCCTATCCCCGCGACATCCACGCCAGCACGCAGGGGATGCTCGTCTTCACGCGCGAAGGTGAACTCGAGTTCGCCGAGCGAATTCTCCGGTGGGTGCTCGCGAACCTGCGGGTCGAGGGCGAGGAAGGACGATTTTATTATCGGCAGTATCGCCACCACACGAAGCGCGTGACCCTGATGCGGTGGTGTCAGGGCTGGATGGCCTACGCGCTCTCGGAGTTCATGCTGGCGAGCGACGACGCGACCAGGGGGATGAATCGCACGGCGCTCGTGGACGACCGAGAGTCAGCCGACGGGAAGCGATGAGCCGGCGGGCGGGCGGTAGCGCGCCGCAGACGGTATCGGGATCGTCGGCGTCGGCGAATGGCGCGGACGGCGCGTCGTCCGCAGCGGACGCGGCGTCCGGACGCGAACTCGAACGCGAGGTCGCCGAAACGCGACGAGTTCTCGTCGTGACCGGACTCGCTCACAAGAACGAACGCCATTACGGCCCGCTCGCGGACGCGGCCGGCGAAACGACGCTCGTCTCGCTCGCTCCCGTCGAGGGCGTCGACGCGGCGCGAAACGTCGCAGTGCCCCAGGTCGGTCCCCGCCTCCTTCGCATCGCGCTCCTCTTCGTTCTCGCGCTGTACGAGGGCTGCCGGAACGACTACGACGCGGTCGCCTCGATCTCGCTGTTTCCCTACGGCTGCTACGCGCTCGCGCTGAAGGTCGTCTACGGCTATCCGGCACACCTCGGGATCATCGGTATCGACCTCGATCATCACGCCGCACAGCGGTACGGCCCGCTCGTGCGCTGGCTGTTCCGTCGGTTCGACGTCGTCTCGGTTCCGGGCTCCGACCACGCCGACCGGCTCGCCCGGTGTGGCGTCCCGTCCGCGCGGATCGAGCGCCTGACGAACCCGATCGACGCGGATACATACCGCCCGCCCACTGATCGCGCGACCGGCGGCGACTCGGTCTCGGACGCGGAAACGGACGCAGACGTGGACGCGGACACGAACACAGACACAGGCACAGACACGGACACAGACGCGGACGAGAAAGACCAAAGTAACGAAACAACCGGCGAAACGGTCGACTTCCTCTGGGTCGGCCGCTTCAGCGCCGAGAAAGACCCCCACCGCTTCGTCGCCGCCGCCGCCGAGCTCGACGCGACCGAACGCGAGTTCAGCGCAGTGATGGTCGGCGACGGGCCGCTCTACGAGTCGGTCGCGGCCGACATTCGGGCTCGGGAGCTGGTCGATCGCATCGAACTCGCGGGCTGGGTCGACGACCCGCTCGCGTACTACCACCGTTCGGAAACCTTCGTCCTCACGTCTGAGCGGGATGCGCTGCCGCTCGTCCTCCTCGAAGCCATGGCAACTGAACTCGCGCCCGTCGTTCCGCGGGTCGGCTCGATTCCGGACGCCGTCACGGACGGCGAGAACGGCCTCGTCGTGGCCGATCGGGAGCCCGAGACGTACGCCGCGGCGATGGCGCGCTGTCTGGACGAGCCGGACCTGCGGGCGTCGCTCGCGGCGAACGCGACCGCGGTCCGAGACGAGTTCTCGATGGCGCAGGCCGGCGCGGATTGGCGGCGAATTGTGGCTGCGCTCGAGACGGCTGCTGCGACGTGACCGCGAGGGCGGTGTCAGTTCGTCGGCGACGAAGGTGATCGGTCCCGCCAGCGTGCGGATCGTGGATCGGACGCGTTACGGGGCGGTAACCACGTGGTAACAAAACGGTCAGTCATCGCAGCCGGACCTACATGGAAATCGAACGACTCGACCTCTCGGAGTGGGGGGACGCACTTCCACGGAGCGGTTTCGAAGTTTTTCACGATCCGGACGCACTCGCCGTGCTCGACGCCCACACCGGCGGCGACCTGCGACTGTACGGCGCGTTCAAGGGACAGCAGGCGGTCGGACTGCTTCCGGTCTTCGTCGACGAGAAGTCCGTCGGCCGCACCGTCTTCTCGCCGGCGCTCTCCCTCGGCGTCCCGCGACTCGGGCCGGTCATCAACCCGAACAGTCCCAAACAGCGCAAGTGGGAGCGGATCAACGCCGCGCTCGCCGAGGGCGTCCTCGAGGACCTCGAAACGCACAGGCGCTCGACGCTGTTCCGAATGACCTGTCCGCTCGGCTACGCCGATCCGCGGCCGTACGGCTGGAACGAGTTCACGATCGAACCGCAGTTCACCTACGTCGTGGATCTCGACGGCTGTGCCGACCTCGACGACGCGATGGCGGGATTCAGCAAGAGCCTCCGCAACGAGATGCGCCGGTACGACGAACTCGACCTCTCGATCGAAACCGAGGGGATCGACGCGGCGCTGCGGATCTACGACGACGTCGTGGACCAGTACGAGGAGTACGACGACACCGCGCCGATGACCCGGCCTTTCCTTCGGGACCTGCTCTCGAACCTGGACGACGAGCGCTGGCGCGTGTACGTGGCGCGCACGCCCGACGGGACGTACAAGAGCGGCATCATCACCCTCTTCTCGAACGACCTGGCCTACTACTGGCAAGGCGGCGTCACGGCCTCCTACGAGCGCGTCAGCGTCAACAACTGCCTCCACCGCGTGATCCTCGACGATCTCGTCACCGATCCCGAACTCGAGTCGGTGACCGGCTACGATCTCGTCGGCGCGAACACCGAACGCCTCTGTGAGTACAAGGGCAAGTTCAACGGCGACCTCCGGCCGTACTACGTCGTCGAGTCCGCCGGGCTCGAGATGACGCTCGCGAAATCGGCCTACGAGCGCGTGGCCGGTTCGTTGAAGTAGCGACCACCATCTTCTAAAGCGCCTCCCGACTACCAAAGCGCCTCCCGGCTACCGTATTCGCTGGACGCTTCGTTCCGGTTTCGCCGCCTCGAGCGCCGCCTCGCTTCTGTAACCGTCGGCCGCCCGTCGTTTCGTTCGCCGAGCGACCGCTCGCATCGTCTCGACGCGCAGATCCGACTCGCGACGGCGCTCGTCGATAATCTCGAGAATCCGCCGGAGTCGGGCGACGCGTCGAGGCGTCGTCAGATCGTTCGGATGCAACCAGAGATGGCAGATTCCATCGCCCGCCGCCGCAGCGTCGATACCCAGTGCGGCCTTCCGAACCACCGGATCGCCGACGACCGGCTCGACGATCGACCGCGCGAGCCCCTCGAACGAGAACAGACACAGCGATCCCGGCACGTTGACGATGCCGTTTTCGTCGATCTCCGGCGTCACCAGCGGCGGGGGCGTCATCCCGGCCGTATAACTTGCGAACTTGCCGATCGGATACAACCACGGCCTGTCGTACCACTGCGCCGGCGAGCGACCGCGGTAGCAGCTGAACTCGTACTCGGCCAGCAGCTCCGTATACCCAATGTCGTTTCGCGGGAAGAGAAACGAGTCGAACGAGAGGCCTCGATCGCGAGCCGCAGTCAGACAGGCCGCGAGTTCAGCCTCGGCGACGGCGCGGTCGGTCACCTCGGGGTCGAAACACGCGTGGGAGAACGAGTGACAGCCGAGTTCGTGCTCGATATCGGCGTCTCTGACGGCGTTGACGAGGTCCATGCCGAACCAGTGGTCGTGGTTGGTGGCCCTGCCGCCGGGGTCGCGGTCGAACCAGCCGTCCCGCGCGGCCGGATGGCCGGCGTGGCGGCCGTCACAGCGTTCTAACAGGAGGTGACCGACGACGCCCCAGGTCGCCGGGACCTCGTAGGCGTCGAGAAGTTCGAGGAGGCGTCGCCACCCCCAGCGTGCGTTCTGCACTCTCTCCACTGGCGGCTGATCGAGGTCGTGAAACCCCCACGCGAGTTCGGCGTCGATCGAGATGAGTACACTGCCCATGTGTTAGCGTGTGGTGCGTCGAAGGCCATTCGAGCGGTCGAGACCGTCACGACGGTGTCAACGACTTCGCACACCGAAGTGATTGGCAAGGTGAACTATTAGTATGGAGACGGTTATCCGATGCAGCCATTGATAGTCACCGCGGAACGGCACCGCCCGCCCGATTGCAGGGCGCACAGCCGTCTCGTCAAATCGTCCCCAGCGCGTTTCCGCGCGGGTGGACAGCTATAGGCACCACCTACCGTGGTGAAGAACCGGCAGTCGCTCGTCGCAGACGTATCCGGACCGGAAAAAATGCCGAATGGGATCGGCTAGTCGCCGCTCAGACGCCCCTTATCGCACGTCGTACTCGACGTCGACGTCGGCGTTCCCGGCGAGTCGGACGTTCGTAATCTCACCGCTGAACTCGGAGGCATCACAGCCGCTTTCGATCGTCCCCTCGACTGCAGAGCCGTCGATGGTGCCGACCTGGGAGCCCAGATACGGCGTGTGTTCGATATCGCCGGTGACCGCGAACGAGAACGATGTCTCGCCGTTGGACCCGTTCGCGTTGATGACGATCACGTTCGACCGACCGGCTGATCCGTCCTAGTTGCTATCGCCGGATTCGGTCTCATCCTCGTCTTCGCTTTTACCGCCGCCACTACTCGTCCGTTCGATCACCGTCTCCGGCGATACCTTCTCGCCGTCGAGTTCAACCCACATGACGTCGGGCTGTTCGATATCGATCGCTGTCACCGCGCCCGCGACGCAGAAGGCATCACCGTAGCCGCCACCGGTCACGCCGCCGGCGCGCCACGTCTCGTCGCCGTCGCCGTCTTCGATGAAGTCCTCGGCAACGTACGTGCCACCTTCGATCGGCTTCCCGGACGGACTCTCGGCTGGCGCTTCGGTGAACTCGACCGATCCCTCGGCACTGAACTCGTAGCCTGCGTACCGGGCACCGGGTTCGGTGACGAACGAGAGGAGGTGCTCGTCCGCCGAGTTCTCATTTCCCTCTTCGCCCTCGTTCTCGTCGTCAGTCG
The DNA here is from genome assembly GCF_000337535.1 of Natrialba aegyptia DSM 13077. Lineage (GTDB taxonomy): Archaea > Halobacteriota > Halobacteria > Halobacteriales > Natrialbaceae > Natrialba > Natrialba aegyptia. Next base: position 95,001 of record NZ_AOIP01000008.1, on the reverse strand, counting down.
TGTCGTCGGAGCCGTCGGCCGTTTGGGTGGACGTGGACGACGAACCGGAAGCGGCCTCCTCCGGACTCAGTGGAACGCCGTCGACGTCACCCGGTTCGGTGCGCTGTGGCGTGCCGGCCGAGGAGCCGTGGATCGCTGCGCCGCGATTGTTTTCCGACCCGTACCGGGCGTCCGTGACGGTGATTTCTGCGTTCTGGGCCTTCTGCCAGTCCGGAGCCCCACAGACGATGTCGGCGTGGTGGGAGTTGGAGATGTCGCTGTCCACGACCTCCGCGTGCTCGTAATAGCCCCAGATGCCCTTGTCGCACTCGGTGATCACGCAGTTTTCGACGCGCGAGCCGTCGGTGCCGACGCGGAATCCGCCGGCCCTGGAGTTGCGAGCGTAGGAGTCCTTGATGACGACCGGGCCGCCGCCCCCGGCACCGCTGGGATGAGCGGAGGAGTCGCCGGGGTTGCTCCCGTAGATCGAGTTGTCAGGGCAGTTCTGAATGTTAACGTTTCGAATTTCGAGGTCGCCGGCGTGACCGTTTGCGACGTTGATGCCGGTGATCCCTGGGTAGGTGTCGTCGTTTTCGCTCCCCATGAAGTAGACGTTCTCGATCAGCCCGGTCGCGTTTGCACTGTTGACCTGGCAGATGATCGCGTTCTCCTTTTCGGTGCTATCCCAGTTGCCGCGGAAACCGATGTTGCGGATCTCCCAGTCGTCCGCGATCGCCCGAATGTGGAAGGAGGCATTCGGTTCGGTGATGTCGATGAGAACGTTCGAAAACGTCTCCCCATCGCTCAGGCGCACCGTCTGGGAGTCGCCTGCTGCGACGGTGATCTCCTCGTAGTCTTCGGCCGCCGCGCCGGTTCCAACCGTCGTTGCAAGCGCCGCCGCCGCAGACCCGACGAGTCCGAGGTACCTGCGCCGGTGGAGTAATCCGCTATTACTCTCCATCGCCTGGCCGCCTTCGGGTTGTTTCCGATCGCTAGATCCGTCGTCATCCAGTACCGTATCGCGTGCCATACAGTCAGGGAATTTGAAGTCGTAAACATAAACCTTCTGTTTTCCTTAGTATAAACCAATAATACAGTCAATTGCTCGTGATATTATTGTAAGAACTCCATGAATGTTCGGACTTTAGATTTTATATCCCAATATATAGTGGCTATGAGGGAACAGGACGAAAGCGAACGCCCCGAGAGGAGGCGGAGTACGGCGCGTTCAATTCACCAGAAAACACTGAACGGAGGCCGTTAGAGGCGGGAATCACAGGGAAACAAGGGGAGTGTCTCGGGCTTAACCCCGAAGCGGTTCACGATACTGGCTACGGCGAGCGGTCGGTGCTGACCTAATTCGCTTCGAAACGGAGCTCCGGGTCGCTGCGACTCAGGAACGAACGCTGTGGATGTCCACCAGCCCGCTCGTCACGGAGAAGAGTGCCCAGAGCGTAACGCCGAGTCCGATAACGGCGAGCAAGGAGACGATGTTCGTCGCGGCGGGAAGCGCCAGCAGCACGACCAGCGCCATCGAGAGTGCAATTCCGGAGACCATGACGACCGACTTGGCGAGGTACCGCGGCGATATCGGGAGTTCAGTGTGGATGAGATAAATGTTCACGGCGACCATGATCCCGTAACTCACGACCGTCGAGATCGCCGCGCCGACCACGCCGATCGTTGGAATAAGGACCAAATTCAGCCCGAAGTTGAACGCGCCCGTCGCACCCTTCGAGACGGCTCGGTGGGTCGCCCGCCCGAGATAGTCGAGAGCGTCGTTCGTGATCTTGTCGATCGACTGGAAGACGATGAAGAGCGCGAACACCTGGATTACCGGAATCGCGCCGAGATACTCCGACCCGAAGACGTACCGGATCAGCGGGTCCGCAACGACGATCAACCCCGCCGCCGCCGGCACGTAGAACACCACATTGTGTTTGAACGTCGTTTCGTACATCCGCGCCGCCTCCTCGAGTTCACCGTTCGCTTTGTACTCGCCGTAGGACGGCGAGACGGTGAACCCGAGTGAACTCGCAGGCGCGATGACGAAGTCGGAGATCTGTTTGGCGAGGACGTAGTAGCCGACCGCGGCCGGCGTGAGAAATGCGCCGATGAGAAGCGTGTCGACCTGTTTGTAGACGACGTTTGCGCCGTCGGAAACCGTCAGCGGGAGGCTGTATTCGATCAATCGCCGGCGCAGTCCGGGTTCGGGTTCGGAAGCGCGATCGAACTCGGCGACCAAGCGGTACAGGAGGACCAGTCCGTACACCGCGCCGAGCGCATACCCGATGATGTAGCCGGTGAGCGCGCCGATCACGCCGCTGCCGGTCAGGAGGAGGGCGACGACGGACAGAAGGGTCGACGCGTTCGTAATGATCGTCACTCTCGCGCTCCAGGTGATGCGGTTGAACCCCTGGAAAAGCGTATGGACGTACGAGTTCAGCGTCCAGGCACTGATGTAGACGCCACCCAGCAACAGGAGGGGGGCCAGCTCTGGCTCGCCGAACAGATCGGCCAGGAGTTGGTGAAAGACCGTGACTGCGGCGGCAACGATCAGCATGACGATGCCGAGGAACAGCAGCGAACTCCGAACGAGGTAGGGCACCTGTCCGGGGTCGGTTTCGCGGTATTCCGCGATATAGCGGGCCGTCGATCGAGGAATTCCAAGTCGACTACAGAGCAACGACGCGCTGAAAACGGAGATGGCGAGAAAGAGGATGCCGTACTCGTCCGGCGTCAGGAAGAGGCGGGCGAGCGAGACGGTGAGGACGCCCTTTGCGACCGTTCGAACGATCTCTGCGCCGAGCGTCGCTCGAAACCCGGAGAGGAGCTTCTCCTTCATATATTAGATATCTAATAACTGTGTCGTGAGCGCAGCGCGTGTTACGGCGTTGGGGTACGAACGGGCGGCGTGCTCGCACGGCGGAGTTCTTCGAGCAGGCGGATCGTCCACTTCGACGATTCGAGCGACACGGGCATTTCGGCACCGCGTTCGAGCGCACGGGCGGTCCGGTCGAACTGCGCGTAGTGGGGGTTCATTCGCGTCGCCGTCTCCCAGTCGTCGTTCAACTGTCCATCGGCGACGAGTTTGGCGTTCGAAAGGAGCCCCGACAGGTAGCTCGCCGAGCGGGTGACCGCCTCCTTCCCTTTCTTGAACGAGGACAGGTGATAGTCGTCGTCGACCGTCTGGACCGTCTGGAGAATCAGATCCAGGTGGATCGATTTCTCGGAGCCGTGGACGTAAATCTCGTGTCGCGGCTTCGAACTCGAGAGCATCTTCAGGTTACACAACACGTCGTCCTCGGTGACGTACTGCAACTGGGCCGCGTCGTAGGCGAACTCGTCGTCGTAGTCGCCGATGAGCCGCGTGAGACTCGAAATCGAGTCTTCACTCTCGGGATAGCCACTGAGAGCAAGTGCAGAGTAGAGCGGGTGGGGCAGTCCTTCCTCGAACTCGCCGCCGGGGAGATCGAAGACCCAGGTGCCGCGGTTCGCCTCGTCCGGCGAAGAGAGACCGGTGTAGATGAGATCGACGCCGCGAATCTGTCCGAGTTCGCCCGCGTCGATGAGCCGACGGGCGGCCCGCATCGACGGATCGAAGACGTGCTGGTGGACGGGCGACACCGGCACGTCGTGTTCGGCTGCGAACGCCTCGAGTTCTTCGATCTCCTCGATCGTCTCGGTGACCGGCTTCTCGATCAACAGCGGAACGCCGGCCTCGATCGCGCGTTTTCCGAGGGGCAGGTGGCTCTGGACCGACGTACACACGTGGAGCCAGTCGAGCGATTCCTGTTCGAGCAGGTCGTCGATATCCGCATACGGCGTGATGTCGTACTGCCGTGCCGCCTGGCGCGCCCGCTCGAAGTCGAGATCACAGATCGCAACGAGGTCAGTTCGGGGGTTCTCGGCGACGCCGGACAGATGAACCTCCGAAACTGTTCCCGCGCCGATTACTGCCGTTTTGACTGTCATTCTCCTGCGAAAGACGCACAGACAGTGGTATTGTTATAGATCTATTACCGATCCGCAGGATCGTTTTCCCACCTGATCCGACGGAAACGGCGCTATAGCAGCCGAATTGGGAACTCTTCCTCGGCTGCCCGCCACAGCGGTAACTGGTGCCTGCGTCTTCGAAAGGGACCGAATCTCGCGTCCACTCCGTCGCGAGCAGTGAGTATCGGGTTCCGCAATCGAAGGCGGGACGCCAGCGAACACGCGTCAGGAACCAGTAAGACACCGAGAGCGCCCCCGCTCCGGGAACGGTACAGCTTGCCTATAACAGCGCCGACACCACAACAGCATCACCGCCACAACAGCGCTGCCACGACAGCGCGACACCGCGACAGCACCGACACCGAAACAACAGAGTGCCCACAATACTCGAAAACGGACCAACCGAACCCGTTCGAAACGCGTCGTGCAAGTCGCTCAGTTCCTTACGTGTCCCCCATCTCGGTATCGACGTAGTAGCGCTCGAACTCGTCCGTCGAGTGGATGCGGCTAACTCCCCGCTCGTTCTCGACGGCACTGAACTGTGCGTCGCTGTACCGGAGTTCACCGTAGGCGATCACCTCCCGATCGTAATCGTACTGGGTCAACACGAGATACCGATCCTCTTCGAACTCCTCGGTGAGATTCCTGCCGAGCGTCGACTCGGGAACGTCCCGGTGAACTCGCATGCGCTCTGCGTTCCCGTTGACGGCGTCGTCGAAACGGTTCGGGCCGTTTCGCAATCCGACGAGATCGACCTCGGCGTCTCGATCGTCGAAGGTCGTTTCGTAGCCCTGGATATCCTGATCGCTGACGTGTGCGGTTGGCGTGTAGGTGTACGGCGAGGAGAAGACGGCAGCCAGCGAGAGCAAGAGCAAGAGCGCAAAGCCGACGGCGAGCAGCGGCTGTCCCGAGGGAACGAACCGAGACTGTCGCCAGCGGCTCGCACCCGAGAAACGACTGCACAGGCCGTAGATTGCGAGCGCACCGAGGAGGGTTACGAAGACCATCATCAGCCCGAAGACCCGAAAGTACATCGTCGAATCCGGCGCGAGGAAGTAGATGCCAAACAGCGGCACGAGCCCGACCAGAGCGGCCCCGAAGTACAGCGTTTCGGGTCTAATCCTCGCCAGCCAGTCCGAGCCTCGAACGAAGACGGCAACGAGAATCAATCCGCCAGCGAGTATCGAAAACACGAGCTGTGGCAGGAATAACTTGAGGAAGATCTCGACGAGGCTGCCCCCGATCGCACCGAGCGACGCCCCTTGCGTCGCGACCGAATCGCCCGCGGTGTTGCTCCCCGCGAGGATGAACTCGACCGCCGAACCGAGGAAGTGGTCGATTATGCCGCCGAAGAAGCCGTGATTCGAGGTCCAGACGAGAAACAGCGCCACCAGAAAGAGTGATTGGCCGTACATGGGCGTCTGCGAGGCGATCCGACCGGTCGCTGCGATCCGCCGGGCGAGGAACTGGACGAGACTGATTCCGAGGAAGACGACGATCAGGTGGGCGACGAGTTGCGGGTGGTAGACGACGGTCGCGATAGAGGTGACTGCGAGCGCGATGCCGACGGCCGAAATCGACGCCAGGGTCCGGTCCGCGCGGAGATACTTCACGAACAGGTAGAACAGCAGCGCCGAGAACAGCACCGCCTGTGACATCGCGTGAGCGGTCATGAACATCGAAATCGTCGTGATCGGCAACAGCAAGAACGAGGAGAACGTGGCGATCACGACTGCTCGTCGGTCCGAGACGACCGTTCCGATACAGAGCGGGACGAACACCCAGAAAACGACGAGCGAGAGGAAGACGGTCAGCATCAGGGAGTGTTCCAGCGAGGTGCCAAGGACCGCGTTGACCAGGACGGTCACGGTGTGGATACCGGGATAGTACAGGTCGAACGGCACGATCGTCCCCTCGGCGATGGCGCGAGCCCAGCCGAGGTGGGTCAACGCGTCGTGGTGCCCGAAAAAGCGGTAGCCGCGGATGATGGGCAGTGCGGCGAAGACGGTCATCGCGAGCCCGCCGAGTCCGAGAGCGAGCAGGCGGCTGGTAAAGAGTCCGCGCGACGGTTCGTCGCCGTCGTTTCCGTTGGTGGCGTCGTTACCGTCGCCAGAGCGCCTGCCCGGTACGAACGCGACGGCGAGGGCGATACTCATCGCCACGAGCAGACCGACCCAGACCTGGTCGGGGGTCATCGTGTATATCGAGAGTTCGTATCCGGCCGCCGGCGACTCGTGGGCGAGAAACGCGGTGACGGCGACCGTGAGGAAGCCGATAGCGAGCGCGAGTTTCCGAAACGGATCGTCAGGGGCGGCTGACTGGGAAGACATTCGGTGCTGCTGCGACGTTATCCGATAGCTATCCTTGTTATTCACCGGTTGCTGACCGTAAGTCTGCGTGTACCGTTCGTTCGATACGAGAAACAGTGCGAAGCGGCCGGAGTTACCCGACGAAACGAGGCGTATAGTAACAACTGAAACGGTTTACACACTGATCGTACAGCTGTCGCACGATCAGGTGTGCACCGACTTTCAGTGGCTACTATATTGCGCTTCAGGTTCCCTGCAACGGGCGCTGGCAAAGAAGCGATAGCAGGGATGGTGTAGTGACAAGAGTGAGGGATCGAGACGGCCACCGCAGGGTAGCGGCCCGAAGGAGACGTTGAGTGGCCGCGTACCCCGTCGTCCAACCCTTTCAAATAGCGTGTATCGGACAATACATACGGGTAGAATCGGATGCGTATCACGTGACTCCCCTCGCAAAGGTGCTGTCAGGTGTGCTGTTGATCCTTATTGGTATCCCGCTGATTATAAACCATCCACTCATCGATCTATTCAACCGGTGGACGAAGTCTATCGGAACAACGCAAAGTCCGGTCGATATCCAGATGAGCGAGGTCTCCGTTCTGATCGGACGCGTCGGCGGCACAGCAATAGCAGCCTGTGGCGTGATACTCGTTCTAGATACCCTCATTTGAGAGAGGGTATCTGGAACGAGTTCGGGAAGCAGGTGTGCGGTCGGCGTGGAGACGGTTGCAGTCGGTAATAGTGGCAACGGAACCTTGCTGTCTTCGAAGTCAGCACGAGCTGCGACGGTACGCAGCGGTCGATAGCACTGTCGTGTGCCGAAGAACGAACCCGTCGTCAACGGCGAGTTCAGTCTCGTTGCCGTTACCGTTACCCGTCCGTATCCTCGTCTCCACTGGCCTCCTCGATCGTCGTCCAGAGGTACGTCGACTGGTCGGCGTTCGCCATCGTCGGCGACTCCGGCACCTCGCCCTCGTAGAGCAACGCCGCGATTCGAACCGTCCCGCTCTCGGCGTCCGGCGTCACGGTGCCGTTCGTGAGTTCGCGGTCCCCGTCTCCGAGTTCGTACGCGTATCGCTCGTGTTCCGTTCGGTTGAACACGTTTCCGCTCCCCTCCTCGACCCATTGCTCTTGCACGACCACCGTATACTCCCGCTCGGCGTTCTCCTGATTCTCGACGCTGATCGTCATGGGAACGGACTCGCCGGGCTCCGTCGACGTCTGGTAGTCAGCCGTAACGAGTTCACCGGAGTCGTCCTCCGTGAGCAGTTTCATATCCGTATACTGCTCGCCGTCCTGCGGGGCGACGAGCGCGTACCCCACGCTCGAAAGTGCAACGAGCATGCTTACGACCAACACGACGTTGACCGCCGTGTTGACGGGTGAACTCGTGCCGAATACCGCCGTATAGAGCGCGTCGATGACGCGGCCGAGGCGGAACTGGTAGCGGTCGGAGCGAGGAACACGGGCGCGGCGCACAGCGGCGAGAGCGGTCCCGACGAGAACGAACCCGCTCACGGTTCCAACGACGCCCGTTACCGCGTACACGAGCGGTGTGGCGGCGATCAGGAAACCGAGCAGCGGGAGGAGCGCAAAGCTCAGCCCGAAAGAGAGCGCCGCGCGTTCGGTCCCGGTTACCGTCAGCGTCTGCCCGATCAGCGGCACGCGTTCGGTCCGCGCCGGCGGCTCGTCCCGCGGGAACAGCACGGAGACGGTTACGTACCCGGGTGCGAGAAACAACAGTGGAAACCCGATCGCGACGCGAGCGACCGGCATCGTGATCTCGACGACGAGCAGGAGGACGGCCGCGAGTACAGTGAATCCGGCGACGCCGATCAAGTCGACCGGGAGACGGGACGCGATAGCTTTGGGCCCCTGGCCGACGGCGGCGGACGGCTCGGTCGTATTCGTCAAACGCTCTTTCATGTATGAGGCAGTTATCCGGGCGTCGACTGGTTCCACCATTGTTACGAGTCGCGTAACCGGTCGATCCGAACCGAGAACTTGAGCGGAGACGCCGCGCGCTCGCACGATCCCGCAGAACGCCGCTCGTGACCGGTTTCGCTTCTCGTTCGCCCCGCTCGTCGGATCGTCGCCGGCGGAAACGGGCCGCTTACAAAGTGCTCGCGGTGCGAGGCTGTCGGTATGACTGGCCGAGCGACGCTGCAGGCATCCCACGAGAGCGCTCCGAACGAGTCGATCGACGCCCGAGTTCGTCGGCTACACGGAGGGGTGACGCGATGAGCATCGACGTTCGCGCTGCGACCGACGAGGACCGCGAGCGCTGGAACGAGTTCGTCGAACGCTCCCCACAGGGAACGCTGTGTCACGAACTCGAGGCCCTGGAGGTCCAAGCGAACCATTCGGGCGCGACGCTCCATCCGCTGATCGGGTTCAAGGGGCAGGAACCGGTCGGCCTCTTTCCGGTCTTCGAACTGCGGAAACAGTTCGTGACGACGGTGTTCTCGCCGCCGCCACACATCCGCGTGCCGTACCTCGGACCGGCGTTTCTGAACATGGGCAAACTAAAACAGCGAAAGCGCGAGCGCCGTCGCCAGCGGTTCACGGACGGCTGTCTCGACTGGATTCGAACCGAACTCTCGCCGCGGTACGCCCACGTCAGGACGAGCACGGGCGTCGCGGACTCGCGGCCGTTCAAGTGGAACGAGTTCGACGCGACGCCGGAGTATACCTACGCGGTCGACCTCACGCGAGAGCGCGACGAACTCTTGAAGTCGTTCAGCAGCGACGCGCGGAGCAATATCACGAACGCCGACGAGGACGCCTACGAGGTCGCGGTCGGCGGTTCCGAGGAGATTCGACTGATTCACGAGCAGGTGAAAAACCGGTACGAATCGCAGGGAATCGGTTTCGACGTGCCGGCCGAGTTCGTCCTCAATCTCGCCGAGCGAACGGCGAACGGGCACGTCCGACCGTACACACTTCGCGTCGACGGCGAGTTCGTCGGCGGCATTTTGGCGCTCGAGTACGGCGACACGACGGGGCGGTGGATGGGCGGCGTCCGAACGGATGCGGACGTGGACGTGCCGACGAACGACCTGCTCGACTGGGCGATCATGGAGGACGCCCGCGATCGCGAACTCGAGACGTACGATCTCGTCGGCGCGGATACGCGCCGAATCAATCGGTACAAGGCGAAGTTCAATCCGGAGCTGGAGACGTACTACAGTCTGGAGTACGGGTCGTGGGGAATGCGGACGGTGGCGTCGCTGTACGATTCGGTCAAGTAGTCGGCATTGGGTTAGACGAGAGGGTTGGGAGTGCGGAGAGACCAGGAACGGGAGAGGAGACGAGGGTAGGACGCGGCTACCCGTCGTTTCACGGCGGCTGACCGACACCCGGTCCTCGGTGGCTTTCGGTGATCGTGATCCCGGCGGAGGCCCAGAAACTGGCGGCTCGCGGTAACCCCGCCCATAACGAAAGGGAACCGCCGCGGAGACGCCGGCAATGGACGACGATTCCTCGCTGCAGACCCTGCTCGTCGGGATCGATGCAGCCTGCGACCGCGTGCTGGAGCCGCTGTTTGCCAACGACGACGTACCGACGCTGGAATCGCTCTACGAGGACGGGACGAGCGGCCCCCTCGAATCCCAGATTCCGCCGTGGACGGCGAGCGCCTGGCCGTCCATGTACACCGGGAAAAATCCCGGCAAGCACGGCGTCTTCGGCTTTCTCTCCTTCGAGGGCTACGACTGGGACGTGGTCAACGCGAGCGACGTGCGCGAACCGGCGCTGTGGGAGTTGCTCTCCGAGCACGACATCACGAGCGTCGTCGTCAACGTCCCGGTCACGCACCCGCCCCACGAGTTCAGCGGCGCGCTGATCCCGGGCTACACCGCGCCGGAGGACCCGGCCTGCCACCCCGACGGGTTGCTCGCGGACGTCAGGGACGAACTCGGCGAGTACCGCGTCTATCCCGACGAAGACGCCGACGACCTCGCCGGTGCCTCCAGCGACTGCGTCCGCATGCGCGGCGAGGCGTTCCGGTATTTGGCCGACCGGTTCGACCCCGAGTTCGGCTTCCTCGAGTTCCAGGTGACCGACTCCATCTTCCACAAGGAGCCCGAAAACGACGCGGCGATCCGGGCGATCTATCGCGAACTCGACCGACAGCTCGCCGACATCCTCGAAACGTACGACCCCGACACCGTCATCGTCGCCAGCGATCACGGCATGGGCCCCTACGCGGGCCGCGAGTTCAGGGCGAACGAGCACCTCCGGCGAGAGGGCTACGTCGAGACGAAAGACGGCGGCGAGGGAATGCCCACCTGGGCGACGGTCCGAGACGACTCCCTCAAGGCCGGTGAGGAGACGACACGACGCGATCCGGGCCTGTCGGAACGGACGATGGCCGCCGCCGCCAAAGCCGGCCTCACGAGCCAGCGACTCGGCGCTATTCTCGAGCGCCTCGGCCTCGCCGACCTCGTCGCCGCCGCCGTCCCGTCGGGGCTCGTCAGCGCGGGCGCGACCCAGGTCGACTTTCCGAACTCGCAGGCGTACGTGCGTTCGCGGATCGAACTCGGGGTCCGGCTCAATCTCGAGGGCCGCGAGCCGAACGGCCAGGTACCGCAGGCGGAGTACGAGGCGGTTCGCACGCGGGTTATCGACGCCCTCCGCTCGGTGCGGACGCCGGACGGTGAGCCGGTTTTCGAGGCGGTCCGCCCGCGGGAGGAGTATTTCCACGGCCCCGAGAGCGAGCACGCCGTCGACATCGTGACGATTCCGGCGGACTTCGAGCACTTCCTGTCGGCGACGCTGCGGGAGGAGCAGTTCGGACCACCGAGCGAGCCCTGGAACCACAAACTCGAGGGGACGGTCGCCGTCGCGGGTGCAGGGGTCGACTGCGCCGCTGGCGTCGGAAGCGCACACCTCTTCGATATCGCGCCGACCGTCCTGGCGACGCTCGGCGTCCCGGCGGACGAGCGCATGGACGGGACGGTGCTCCCGTGTGTCGATCCGAGCGGGGAGACGACTTACGACAGACGCGACGACGGTGAAGTCGTCGAAACCGCGGATGAGGGGGTCGAACAGCGACTCGCGGATCTGGGCTATCTCGAGTAAGCAGCGCTGCCAGTCGATAGTAACACAGGTTCTATTCAGATGCCTGTAATACACCAGTACGGACGGCACGGCCGTCTATCGGAGATACGCTGTATCAAGAGTAAGCGCGGTAGCCTTGAAGACTCCGCAGAAATACGACGATAGTGAGAAGCAAGAGCGCGAGTGTTAGTGTCGTAAGTCCGTCTCTGAGATAGCGCGCTAGTGAGAGGAAAAAGGCAAGGAAACCCATGACAGGGAGCAAATAAGAGTAGAGCTTCGCACGACCGCTAAGTCGCAATGCACCACCGATGCCAAATATACTAAACAGAGCCATGTAGAGGAATCCACCCGTTTCGAAGAACGTGAGGGAGATGGCTGACCCGAGGATACCAACCGCTATGGCTCCCCAACTGCCAATCTTCACTCTCCACCGTCGAGTCTCCATATTTAACCCAACTAATCGGGATCTGAAAAATGGTGGTGTTTTTTCTGAACTCGGGTCACCGAAACACGGATTTACCGCGCCGACGCAGTAAGAGACACAGATGACGGGACGCGACGATTCCGGTCTCGGCCGCCGTTCTCGTCGCATCGACGGGACAAGGAGGGTGAGCCGGCGTGCCTGACCGCGAACCGGCCGCCGGCGACAGCAGCGCCGAGGTCACCGTCACGGACGCCGTCGACAGCAGCGCCGAGGTCACCGTCACGGACGCCGTCGACGCCTACCTCCAGCGAAAGGCTGTCGGCGATCCCGACGGGCCGGGTGCGGGCGCGTACGCGTCGAACGCCGAATCCATCCTCCGGCGATTCGCCGACTGGCTCGAGCGCGAGTTCGGTCTGATCTCGCTGTTCGCCCTCGAGAGCGATCACGTTCGCACCTACGCCGAGGAGCTACACAGACGGACCGAGCGCGGTGCCTACACCGCCTCGTCCGCCCGGACGTACTTCGCCGTCGTCCGGGCCTTCCTCTCGTGGTGCGTCCGCGGCGGCATCCTCGAAACGAATCCGGCCGCAACTGAACTCGCGGAATCGGCCCTGCCGAGTGCAACCGACCGCGACGACGCCGACAGTTGGAGTGCCAAACAGCGCCGCCGACTGGAAACCCACGTCCGCAAACGGGCTCTCTCGGAGACGACCCGACAGGACCCGGTCGAACGCCGAACGCGGTTGCGCGAGTACGCCATGGTCGCGCTCCTCGCCCACTCCGCCGTCCGCGGCTCGGAACTGTTTCGCGTGCCCGAAGACGACAGGCGGACCGGCGCGACCTGGAACGACGTCGACTTCTACACTGGGACGATTCGCGTCCTCGGGAAATCCCAGCGCCTGGAGGACGTCTCCCTCTTTGCCCCCGCCCGCACGCCGCTGCGCCGGTACCGAGTCGTCCTCGATCCGCCCTCGAACGACTGGCCCCTCTTTCCGACGCGACACGCCCCCTCGATCGCCCGCCGGGTCAGGACGGTACTCGATGACCGCGGGTACGACGAGCGCGAGATCGAATCCCTGCTCGCGGACGCGACGGCGACCGAACTCGCCCGCGAGCGAGACATCGCCCCGCCGGCGATCACGACCGAAGGTGCCCGATCGGTGCTCAAACGCCTCTGTGCGGACATCGGGCTCGCCGTCGACGGCGACTACTTGACCCCGCGCGGCGTCCGCGGCGAACTCGATCGAACGGACGACCCAACGGCCGACGGCGAGCGAACGCGGCGCGAGGCGACGCGCGAACAGCCGGCGTTGCGGATCTCGACCGGCGAGCGAGCGATCGCCGTTCCGGTCGACGAACCGCTCCGAATCGATGTGACGGACGTGAACGAGACGGATGGGAAACCGAACGGAACCGAGGAGAATTGACAGCCATCGAGAACCGGGTCGAGTTCGTCCCGCTCGTGCGTTCGCGCTCGACGGACTGATGGTACAGCGGTGATCGAACGCCTCGTCGATCGTCACCGCTTCTTCGAATCTGATCCTCCCGTTCGCTGTCGCTATCACCAACCGTTGGCTGTATTTATCGACGTACCTGACAGGACAGTAATACAAGAATTAAATATAACTATCAGTTACGGTCATAGGCAATTATGAAGCGGCGTAACGCACTTTCGTTGATCGGCGGCATCGCCGGAGCCGGAACGAGCGTACTCGGGTCCGGTATCGGGATTGCAAGCGCACGGGACTATCCGCGAGAGAACTCGCGGTGGCACACGCACGCGGACGTGATGGACCAACTGGCGACGTACGAACACACCAGCCAGGGAGCCGTCTCCCTGGAGACGATCGGCGACAGCATCGAGGGACGTGAACTCGTCGTCGCGACCGTCGGCGACGGCGACACTGACGTCTTCCTGACGAGCGAGCAACACGGGGACGAGCCGACGGGGACCGTCGCGCTCCTGAAGGTTCTACAACGGCTCGCCGCGGGCGGGAACGCCGTCGGGCCGGTCCGCGACGAACTGACCGTCCACGCGCTCCCCATGCACAACCCCGACGGCGGCATGCGAAATCAGCGGACGAACGCCGACGGCATCGATCCGAACCGCCAGCACGACTACGAGGCCGGCGCGACAGACAACCCGTCGCCGGAAACGCAGGCGATGATCGACTACGTCACCGCCCTCGAACCGACGTGGGTCGCCGACCTGCACACCCAGACCGGGGATTACGTCGACGAAGACGGCGAGTCGATCAGCGCGTCGACGTTCTGGCCGATCGCTCCCGCCGCTCGAGCGGACGCCGTCGAACTCTCGAAGCGGATGAACTGGGCGATGTACGACGAGGTCGACGACGAGTTCGGTTTCGCGAACATGTCGCAGTATCCCGGCGGCACGGGTGCGAACATCGCTCGCAACGCGTACGGCATCCGCGGGTACGGCAGCGCCTTACTGGAGATGACCGGCCAGGTCGACGACCGCGGTCAACGAATGGAGGGGAAGATGGTCCGACACATGCGAGCGCAGGTAGAAACGCTCCTCGCCGAGACCGCCGACGGATCGCTGTTCGATCGCGACCCCGACCTGGCGGACACGATCCCCGAGCGCGGGTCCAGTTCCCCCTGGCCGTGGGATAGCGAGTAACAGGCCTGTTCGCTACCCCAGCGGTCGGCATTCCTCGAACGCAGTTGCGAACCGACAGCAAAATCCCGCCCCGCATCCGTTCCCGATCCGAAATCCCGCCGCGAGCTGAACTCGAGTTCTCAGACGAGCAACCAGATGACGATCGTTAGCGCGAGCGTCAACAGCAATATCGTCGTGCCAATCCCCGCTCGAAGGTGAATCGTCGACGGACGGCCACCATCCGCTGGTTGGCGCTCCGCGACGTCGACCATCGGCAGCCGACGGGCGGCCGCATCGACGGCCAGGACCGGGTTGTTCCCGATCCAGTACCACCGCTTGACGAACGCGACGGCGAGGCGGTCGACGGCGGCGTACAGGTTCGTTGTCGCGAGCATCGACCATCGACCCAGATAGTAGCCGATAGGGTAGATAATGCTTCCCGGATCGGTGAACTCGAGCTTCGAGAGCGGCTTGCGGACGATCACGAAGGCGACGAGCGAGATGGCGGTCAGCGTTGCAGCCGTCTGACGGTGACTCGGACTGTAGGGGTGGAGGTGTTTCTCAGCACCGTTGGCCATGAACGTGTGCGTCGACTCCTCGATCACCGGCATCAGGTCGGCGAAGCCCTGCCACCAGACGCCAAAGAGGAGACAGGCGCCGCCGAGGCCGAACATCGCGATCACCTGGCCCGGCTTGGCGTCGGGAACCTCGATATCGCTCTCGCCGTGGAAGAAGACGTAGTAGCCGAGTTTGATGAACGAGAGCAGGGTTCCGATCGCTCCGATGTACAACAGCCAGTACAGCGCCTCGTACTCCGGTGCGCCGAAGTAGTGCGGGTCGGCCGCGTCGAAGAGCATCCCCTTGCTGACGTAGCCGTTGAAGCCCGGAATCGCGGTGATCGAGAACGCGCCGAGGCCGAACGCGATCGCCGTCAGGGGCATCTCTCGCCAGAGACCGCCGAGTTCGTAGAGATCGTTCTCGCCGGTTCGGTAGATGACGACGCCGACGGCCATGAACAGCAGGCTCTTGAACAGGATATTGTTGAACAGGTGGCCTATCGCGCCGGCGGTTGCGATCGACGTGCCGATACCGATCCCGGCGACGATGTAGCCGAGTTGTGCCTGGATGTGATAGGACAGCAGCGCTCGCATGTCGTGTTGCAACAGGGCGAACGTTGCGCCGTAGACGGACATCAAGCCGCCCATGTACGCGAGGAAGAGGTGTCCGTCGTCGGGGAACGCCCGATAGAGGATGAATGCGCTCGTCTTCGTCGTGTAGGCCGCGAGGAACGCCGACGCGACGAAGCTGGGCCGTGGATACGTATCAGGAAGCCAGTAGTGCAGCCCGATGAAGGCGACGTTGACCCCCATCCCGAGCATCGCGAGTAGTTGGGGCAATCCGTCCGCGAGTCCGGCACTCAGGTCGTAGACGAACGTCCCGGTCGCCACGTAGTGGGCCGCGACGGCGAACATCACCAGCACGCCGCCGGTGCCGTGCAAGAGCGCGTACCGGTAGCCGGCCCGCACCGCGTCGCCGCCGTAGTACCAGACGACGACCGTGCTCGTGATCGCCATGATCTCCCACATGAACACCAGCACGAGCCAGTCGCCCGCGAACGCCGCCCCGATCGAGGACGCGACGTACGAGAGCGCGATCGCCGTAAACGTGCGGCTCGCGCCGCTCGAATAGGCGTAGATCACGGTGCAGACGCCGAGAAGCCCGAGCGCGATCCCGACGAAGCGGGAGAACGGATCGACGAAGAAGGGGACGACCTGGAAGTGGCCGAGGAAGGTTCCCGTCAGGTACGATCCCTCGGGCACGACCAGCGAGATCGCGAGCACCGCGGCGAGGCTGAGCGCGCCGAACGTGAACCCGACGACGCGGGGCAACAGCAAGACGAGTATCGCCGCGGCGAACACCAACAGCGGCGGGTAGGCCATCGTCAGCAGTTCGGACTCGATCATCAGGAACTCACCTCCAGGGCCGCCGAAAGCGGGCCCCGTAACTGCTCGAGTGAGTCGGCGTCGAAGACCGACGTGACGATCTCGGTCGCCAGATCGAGGAAGGCGGCGTGTCCGGGGATGATCCCGAGGACGACCGCCCCCGTCGCAATGACTGCGATCGGACCGAGCATGAGCCACGTGCTCTCGGTGAGCGGCGAATGGCGGGTCCAGCCGTCAGCCGGCGGCCCGCCGTGGTGCTCGTGGTGGTCGTCGTGAGCACCGGCGTGGCCGTGATCGTGACCGGTACCAGCGGTCTCCGTACCCGTCTTTACACTCGAATCCACATCGTCCTCGGCGGATGAGCCCCCGGGGCCGCCCGGAACGTCCGCATCGCTCGGATACCGGTCGACGGCGTACTCGTAGTCGGCTTCGGAATCAGCATCAGAATCGGCACCGGCACCGGCACCGCTATCGCCGTCCGAGTTCAGTTCCGTTTCCTCGTCGCGTTTGCCGCCGTCGGTCGCGAGTTCATCGCCGACGAACTGGCGGATGCCGCCGGCGGGGAACTCGAGGAGCGGTTTGGCGTCGTGGCGGTCCTCGCTTTCGAAGAAGGCGGTGTAGACGACGGGCCAGAAGTACGCGATGTTGAGGACGCCCGAGAGGAGCAACGCGGCGGCGAAGAGCCAGTACTCGCCGCCGACGTAGCCGGCGCCGAGGAGCATGTAGAACTTGCTGACGAAGCCGGCGATCAGCGGCATGCCGGCCATGCCGGCAGCGCCGATGGTGAACGCGGACATGGTCAGGGGCATGCGCTTGCCGATGCCGGCCATGTCGCTGATGTAGTCGGTGTGGGTCTCGACGTGGACCGACCCGGCGCAGAAGAACAGGGTGAGTTTGGCGAAGGCGTGGGCGGGGATGTGAAACAGCGCGCCGAGGATCGCGTAGGGGTGAAGCATCGACAGCCCGAGGACGATGTAGGAGAGTTGGGCCGTCGTCGAGTACGCGAGCCGGCGCTTGAGGTGGTCTTTCCGCAGCGCGATGATGCTCGCGGCGGTCAGCGTAAACGCCGCCAGTATCGCAAGCGGCACGTTCAGGCCGACCTCGCCGATACCGGGGACCGAAAGCGGAAGGTCCCGGATCGTCTCGGGGCCGTACACTTCGAGGATGACGCGCGCGATACCGAACGCGCCGGACTTGACGACCGCGACCGCGTGCAGCAGGCCGGAGACGGGTGTCGGCGCGACCATCGCGTCCGCGAGCCAGGAGTGAAGCGGCATCACCGCGGCCTTAACGGCGAAACCGGTGATCAGGAGGTAGAACGTGATCTGGGCGGCGGTGGGGTCGGTTGCCGCGCCTTCAGCGAGGGCACCGATACCGCCGCTTTCGAAGGCCGTCGTCGCGGTGCCGGTCTGGCTCGTGAGCCAGTAGACCATGACCGTTCCCGCCAGAAGGATGACGCCGCCGCCGAAGAAGGTGTAGGCGATGTACTTCCGGCCGGCGATCCGGGCCTCTCTGTCCCCGTCGTGAGCGACGAGCGGGTAGGTGACGAGCGACAGCAGTTCGTAGAAGACGAATATCGTCACCAGATTCCCGGCGAAGGCGATGCCGACCGCCGAGGAGAGACTCGCCGCGAACGCGGCGAAGAACCGCGTCTGGTCGTGCTCGTCCAGCCCGCGCATGTAGCCCGTGGCGTAGAACGACGTGAAGATCCAGAGGAAACTCGCGAGCAGTGCGAACAACATTCCCAGCAGGTCCGCTCGCAGGACGAAGTCGATCCCGTCGAGGAACTCGACGCCGAGTGACTGCTGCAGACTCCACTCGTAGACGGTTCCGTCCAGGACGCCGGGGAGCATGCTGAGGACGATTCCGAACTGTGTCAGTGCCGCGAGGACGGACCATCCCTCGCGGATGTTCGGACGGCGATACGACGCGACGATCAGGACGACCGCAACTGCCGAGGTGAGCACGGCAGCGAGCGGCAGAATTGACCCAGACATCTAGTTGAACACCTCCGTGATGAACGACGGATCGAGCAAGCCGGCGAGGAATCCGCCCGCGAATCCGAGCGAGATCGCAAGCAGGGCAGTCGCGACGACCAGAGCGAGCATGCCGTACGAGACGGTATTGCGATCGCGGTTTGTGGCGGTCGCGTCGAGAGCGGCAGTTTCGGTGCCGCCACGAGTTCCGGCATCGCCGTCGTTCGCGGCGTCCGCGCCGGCGGCCGTCTCGGCATCATCCTCGTTCTCGCCGCCGTCCGTCGCGACCGACTCCGAGACGTGCGGTGCCTCGAGCGGCGTCGCGGGAGTGAAGTACATCTTCTCGAGCAACCGCGCGCTGTAGGCGAGCGTCAGCAGCGTGCTGAAGAGAATCACGACTGCAACGGGCCACAGTTGCGCCTCGACGGCACCCAGCGCGATGTACCACTTGCCGACGAATCCGGCCGACGGTGGGATCCCGATCAGAGAGACCAGCAAGAGCGCCATCATCCCGGCGACGAGGGGATGCTCGTCCGCGAGCCCCGCGTACTCGTCGACGGTCCGTGCGTCGTAACTGGCGGCAATCACGCCCGCTGCGGCGAACAGTCCGGCCTTGATCACCGCGTGACCGACGAGGTGAATCGTCGCGCCGATGAACGCCGACTCCGTGACCAGCCCGTACGCGGCGACGATCAATCCGAACTGCGAGACCGAAGAGAACGCGAACATCCGCTTCACGTCGGTCTGGATCACCGCGAGTGCACTCCCCGCGACGACGCTCACGCAACCCACCGTCACGACGAGTTCAGTCAGATAGGGCGTGGACGTGAGGAACTCGGGGCCGAAGACGGAGTACAGCAGGCGGCCGAACGCGTACGCGTAGGCCGTCGAGACGAGCGCCGCGATGACGGGCGTTATCCCGTCGGGGGCGTGCTGGTAGGCGTCGGGCTGCCAGGTGTGCAGCGGCCACTGGGCGACTTTCATCGAGAAGCCGACGAAGACGAAGGCGAAGCCGGCCCGAACGAGGGTCGGATCGCGCTCGACGGCGGCCGGGAGTACCTCCGCAAGCACACCCATGTTCAACGTGCCGGTCGCCATGAAGATGAGCCCCACACCGATCAGGTACATCGACGCGCCGACGGTACCCAGAATGAGGTACTTCAGGGCGGCGACCGCCGACTCCGGCCCGTCGCCGCTCGCGATCATCGCGTAGGTGGCGAGGCCGACGATCTCGAGGAAGACGAACAGGTTGAACACGTCGCCGGTGACCGAAATCCCGAGGAGGCCGCCGGTCAACAGGAGGTAGCCGCTGTAGAACGTGTTCCCGCGCGGCCCGCCCACGCGGGTGTACGCGAGGACGCCGGCGGCCGTGACGGCGACCAGCACCGCGATCAGCGCGGAGAACTCGTCGAGGACGAGTTCGATGCCGTAGGCCGGCGACCAACCGCCCAGTCTGTGGGTGACCACGCCGTCGGTGTAGACGACGCTCGCGAGGGTGGTCGTCGCGGCGACGAGGGCGGTCGTGGTGAGTGCGGCGACGGACCAGCCGGTTCGGTCGAAGCGGAGGCCGAGGACGATCGGGACCGTCGACAGCAACATGGGGACGGCGACGAGCAACGGGAGGAGGAGGTCGACGCTACTCATCGGCGCGCACCTCCCGAAGGGTGTCCTCGCGAAGCGTGCCGTACTCCGCGTAGATCCGGATGATTAGCGCGAGCCCGACCGCCGTCAGCGCGATGCCGACGACGATGGCGGTCAGGACGATCACCTGTGGCAGCGGGCTCGCAATTTCGCCGACGCCGTGTGATTTGCCCTTGATGATCGGGGCGCGGCCGTCGACGTAGGCCATCGCGATGAAGAACAGGAAAATCGCGGACTGAAAGAGGTTGACGCCGATCAGCTTCTTGACGAGGTTCTCGTTGGCGATCACCATGTATAGCCCGGTCCCGAGGAGGACGAACAGCAGGGCGTAGGCGTAGCGAGAGGCGAGGATGTCGAGGGCAGTGTCAATCATCGTCGCTCACCTCGGCACCGTCCTCCTGGACGGCGTTGTAGCGTTCGGGCGTAAAGCCCGCCGCCATCGCGAAGAAGAGGGTCACGACGACCCCGGAGACGATCAGCGCAACGCCGCCGACTTCGATGGCTTCCATCCCCCAGTGGTGAGAGAGGCCGAAGGCGTCGGTAAACGCGTCGAACTCGAGGAACGCGCCGCCGAGGGCTATCGTTGCGAGACCGGTCGCAGCGAAGATGACGACGCCACCGGTAACGAGCCCGGTGATGAATGAGTTTTTGAGCCATCTGCGGGTCGGTTCGATCCCGAAGGCGAACGCGAGCATCAAGACGGTGACACCGATGATCGCGCCACCCTGGAAACTCCCGCCGGGAGTGTCTGTCCCGTGGAGAGCCAGGAACAGCCCGTAGGTAAGCGTAAACGGGGCGAGAATCCTGACCGATGTCAGGATGACGTGGCTCTCCGAGTAGGTATCGGACTGGGTTTCTGATCGTGACATTACGTGAACACCTCCCGTTTCAATACGATGAGAACCGCAATTGCGGCGGCAAAGATGACGATCGCCTCGCCGAACGTGTCGAATCCGCGGTAGGATGCGAGAACGGCTGAGACGGCGTTGTGAGCGTGCGTGTCGGCGACCGTGTTCTCGAGGTAGTAGACGGAGGGGGAGATGTCGAGACCCGGCCAGCCCCAGATCGGTGCCGTCTGATCGCCGACTGCGTACATCTCCGGCAGGACGAGCGTTCCGAGAACCGTGACGAACGCACCGACGACGACGACGGCGGGAACGTTGACCCGTTCGAAGATCCGGTCCGTCGACGGTCGCGTGGTCCGCGAAATCGTCAACAGGAGCAGGATCGTCGTCACGCCGGCGCTGATCGCGGCCTCGGTCATGGCAACGTCCGGGGCGAGCAGGAACGTATAGAGAATGGCCATCCCAAGGCTGTATGCACCGAAGACGACGATTGCCGAGAGAACGTCCCTGAACAGCGCCGTCGCAATGGCGGTCAGGAGGATGAAGATGGCAAGCGTGTACGCAAGGGCGCTCATGCGTGGTCACCCCCCTCCTCGCCGGCGTTGACGGCGGTGTCGCCTGGAGCGGATGTCCCGTCGTCGGGCGTCTCGGACTCGAGTTCATCTTCGGCCGTCAGCGGCGTGATGCCGGATTCGGCGGCCGAGCGCGCGATCGCGTGTGCAGCCGTCGGATTGGTGAGGAACACGAAGAACAGCAACAGGACGGTGTAAATCGTCGTGCTCTCCCAGCCGAGCGCGAGTGCAACGGCAGCCAGCGAGAGCCCCGCGCCGAGCGTGTCCGTCTGTGAGGCGGTGTGTGCTCGCGAGTAGACGTCCGGCAGGCGGAGCACGCCCACGGTGGAGACGAACGTAAAGAACAGCCCGAAGGCGAGACAGAGCAAGACCGCCCAGAACTGGAGCTGGTCGATCACAGGACCCCACCCCGTTCGACGGTGAACTTCGAGATGGCGATCGCCATCAGGAAGTTCAACAGCGCGTAGACTAGGGCCACGTCGAGAAACCACGGTTCGTCGAGGCCGACCGAGAGCAACGCGAGGATCACCACCGTGTTCGTCCCGAGGACGTTCACCGCGAGGAGCCGATCCTGCGTCGTCGGCCCGGCGACGGCGCGGTAGAACAGCATGATGGCCAGGACGACGAACAGCGCGGCTGCCGGGACGAACAGTTCAGTGAGCGCCAGGTTCTCGGGGGTCGGAAGCGCCGCCGGAGACAGCGCGGGGCTCACACGTCGTCACCACCGATGATCTCGGTATCGTCACGTTCGCGCGGGGTGGGGATGCGCGCCCCGGAGCGGCCGTGAAAGACGAATCTGACGGCGCGTTCGAGCGCGCCGTCGAAGAGGTCGTCTCGAGCGCCGGGGATGAGCGTGTGGACGATCAGTCGCTGGTCGTCGGCGCGAACCGTCAGCGTGCCCGGGGTGAGCGTGATGCTGTTTGCGAGCGCGAGCAGTGGAAGGCCGCCCCTGACGCGTGCGTTGACCCGGGTGAGGACGGGTTCGATCGGCATCGACGGCCGGAGGATCACGACCGAGATGGCGAGGTTCGCCTTGACGATTTCATAGAGGAGATACGGGATGTACAGGGCGAACCGGACGGTCCGCAGCGGCGACCGGAGCCGGCCGAGTGGAAAGGTAAAGGTGACGTACGCGAGCGAAATCGAGACGATACCGGCGACCGCAGCGCCGGTGACGAGGTCGAATGGGTAGGTTGGATCGCCGAGGATGAGATAGAATCCGTAGGAGATCCAAAACGTTGCAAACAGTTGGTCGAACCGTTCGGTCCCGCCGCCGATCAGACGTTCGTGACGGGCGGGGCGGTCGACGGGTGCCTCCTCGTAGGGGAGACCGAGGGCGTCGAATTCACGTTCGAGAGGTTGAATTAGCTGTGCCGTCTGTCCCGGCTGGTACTCCGGGTCGAGAACGATCCGGTCGATATCGTGGCTCGTCGCATACGCCTCGAATACCTCCGCAAAGTCGCGCGGCCCGAAGAGATACTCGTTCGTCCCGACCACGGCGGTTTCGATCTCGACCGTCGCGTCCGTGTCGTCTACGTCTTCCTCGACCCAGTTTTCGGTGCGGGTGAGCAACTGTTCGGCGTCCTCGGTTAGCGAGCGCCCCTCCGGGACCGCTGCATCGTAGGGGAGGGCAGCAACGAGATGGAACTCGACCGTATCGGTCTCCTCGAGTGCGGCTCGGACGGCGTACCCGACCGTCTGTCGAACGGTCACCGTGTCCGACAGCGGTACGAGAACTCGTTTAGCCGCCACGGCACATCCCTCCTGGTGACCGGCGTTGAATACTCATGACTCTCGTCGTTAGTCGATTCAAGCGGTAGCTGTAGGAAAACGATTTCGTTATCTACCAGCACGATTGGGCGACGCTATCGCGATGTCGGGACGGGCAGCCTCGGTCTCGTGACCGGGTAACGGACGCCGACTGAGGGACGCGACGATCGATGAACGACCGGCAGATTTACAACTGTACTTTCAGTAGGGAAAATTGACTTTCATGGAGGCGACCGAAACCGTCCACGATCGAATCGGAACCGCCCGCAACGATCACACGACCGCGCAATTAGCGCTCGTCTTCGCGCTCGTTGCGACGCTGGCGTTTACGCTCCTGTTCGTCCAAGAACCGCTCGTTCACGACTCGCTGCACAACTTCCGACACGCAGTCGGTGTGACCTGTCACTGATGCTCGTCGACTACCTCAAACAGGGCGTGCTCGCAGGTGCAATCGCGGGCATCGCCTACGGCCTCTACGTCATGCTGGTCGCGAATCCACTGATCGGGTACATGGAAGCCCTCGCCGAGGGGGCCGGCGGCGCTGAAAGCGGCCACGAGCACGCGCATACCGCCGGCGAACATGCCCACGCTGCCGGCGAGCACGCCCACGCGGTCGGCGAAACGACGACTACCGTCGTGAGCATCGGTAGCGGCATCTTCTGGGGTATCTTGCTGGGTGCCGCCTTCGCACTCGCCTTCTACTTCCTCGAACCCGCACTCCCCGGACGCGGGTCGACCAAGGGCTACGTGCTGGCCGGCGCTGGATTTCTCGCCGTCTCCGGCGTCCCGTGGCTCGTTCTACCGCCGACGACGCCCGGCGCGGAGCAGGCGTACACCCCGACGATCCGCATCGCCGTCTACGGCGGACTCATGCTCGCAGGCGCCCTCATCGCCGCAACTGCGATCTACGGCTACCGCCGTGGGTCGACGCGAAGCCGCCCGATCGGACTGTGTCTTGCAGCCCTCCCGATCGTCGCTCTCGTAGCCGTGACGACTCTCGCAGCACCGACGATCGTCGAGAGCGGCCCACTCCCTGCCGAACTCGTCACTGCATTCCGGGGACTGACCGCGCTCAGCCAGGCCGCACTCTGGGCGCTGGTCGCCGGCTGTTTCGACCGACTCCAGGCCCGGGCCCGAGACCGACCGAGCACCGAGCAGCGAGTCGCTCTCGCCGCGAGTTCGCGTTCATGAACGAGCGGACCGAGCGCCAGCGCGAGCGCCTCGACGCGCACGTCTTCGTCTGTACCAACGCCCGCGAGTCGGCACACGCGAGTTGCGGAACGGTCGGTGCCGAGGAGACGGTTGCGGCGGTCAAAGACTGGTTGCGGGAGCGAGACGCGTTCTGGACGGCGGTTTCCGTCGGGACGACCTCGTGTCTCGGCCTGTGCAGCGAGGACGGTGTCGCGATCACGATCCAGCCACGAAACGTCTGGTACTCGGACGTTATGCCCGAAGACGTTCCGGAACTGCTCGCGTCCGAGTTCGGGCCGACGGCTGACCGCACTGACGATCCGGACGACCCCTGAAACGGAAGCGAACTCGCACGCGCCCCTGTCGGCTCCGTCCCGGGACGTTTACCTACCAGCCACACCGAGTGGCTGTCGATGACGCTGTACTCGCGAGTTCGCCCGCTCGCGTTCCGGCTTCCGGCCGAGACGGCCCACGATCTCGGGAAGCGAACGCTTCGGGCGGCACAGTCCACCCGGCCGACGCGGGCGGCCATGGCGGCGGCCTACCAGTACGACCATCCCGCACTCTGCGTCGACCTGTTCGATACGACGTTTCCGAACCCGGTCGGAATCGCGGCCGGCTTCGACAAGAACGCCGAGGTGACCCACGCGCTCGCCGCGCTCGGCTTCGGGTTCGTCGAAATCGGCACCGTGACACCATACTCGCAGGGCGGCAACGACCGGCCGCGGCTGTTCCGCCTGCGCGAGGACGAGGCGATGGTCAACCGCATGGGGTTCAACGGCCAGGGGATGGAGCGGGTGAAGTCCCGGCTCGAGACCGACGGCACGCCCGACTTTCCACTCGGCGTGAACATCGGCAAGATGAACTCGTCGACGGAACGCGAGGCCGTCGAGGACTACCGGCGCGTCTTCGACCGCCTCTCGCCGTTCGCCGACTACGTCGTCGTCAACGTCTCCTGTCCGAACACGCCCGACGAGTTCGACGAGGCCTCCCCCGATCACCTCCGAGAAATTTTCGAGACGCTCGAAGACGAAAACGACGCGGACGTGCCGATCCTGGTGAAGGTCGGTCCCGACGAACCCGCCGCGTCGATCCTCGAACTCGTCGACATCGTTCAGGCGTTCGACCTCGACGGGATCGTCGCGACGAACACGTCGACCGACCGCGAGAACCTCGCCTCGCCGCGGCGCGAGGAGTGGGGCGGCCTCAGCGGCAAACCGCTCGAGGAGCCCTCGACCGCGGTCATCCGCACGATCGCCGACCACACCGACGGCGACCTGCCGATC
Organism: Natrialba aegyptia DSM 13077; assembly: GCF_000337535.1. GTDB lineage: Archaea > Halobacteriota > Halobacteria > Halobacteriales > Natrialbaceae > Natrialba > Natrialba aegyptia. The sequence continues at coordinate 69,388 of NZ_AOIP01000008.1, read as the reverse complement.
ATCGGCGTCGGCGGCGTCGATTCGGCCGCAAGCGCCTACCGAAAGATCCGCGCCGGCGCATCGCTCGTCCAGTTGTACACTGGCTTCGTCTACCGGGGCCCCTCGACCGCGAAACGAATCAACCGCGGTCTCGTGAACCTGCTCGAACGCGACGGGTTCGCATCAGTTGCGGAGGCAGTTGGGGTTGACCGGGAGAAGGAGTGAGCACGGACACACGCTACAAAAACAGCCAGCGGACTGTGTTCAGGGCTCGACGAGTTCAGCGCGTTTCGCCGCGTCTTCGGCCCGCTCGAAGAGGTCGTCAGGCTCGTGTTCGAGCAGCGGTTCGAGCCGAGCGTTCGTCTCGACGCGGTCGGGTGCCACGCGGTTGCAGCCGGCGTTGATCGTCGACTGCGTGTACGTGTCGATTTCGCGGGCTTGAGCGACGATTTCCGGTTTGTCCCGGGTGAGCAGCGGGCGGTGGATCGGGAGTCGCGTCGCGCGGCTGGTGACGCCGAGATTCTGGAGGGTCTGGCTCGACTTCTGGCCGACGGCTTCGCCGGTGACGATGCCGTGGGCGTCGACCCGCTCGGCGAGGTGCTCCGCCGTTCGGTAGAAGAATCGCCGCAGCGAGAGCATCCGGCCCTGCTCCATCGTCCCCACGAGGTGATCGACCGTCTCGCCGCCGGGAACCTTGTAGACCGGCATGTCGAAGTTCGGCGCGTACCGCGAGAGCGTTCGCACCGTCTCCATCGCGCGCGCCTCGTGGTCGATACCGCCGTAGGCCCCGAGGTCGACGTAGACCGGGACGATCGGACTCCCGCGTTTCATCAGTTCGTAGGCCGCGACCGGCGAGTCGATCCCGCCGCTGATCAGGGCGATGACCGGCTCCTGGGCCCCGAGCGGCAGACCGCCCGGGCCCGAAACCGTCTCGAGGTAGATAAACGCGAAGTCCTCGCGGACCTCGACGCCGAAGGTGAGGTCCGGGGTATCGAGGTCGACCTCGGGACTGAACTCGTCCTCGACGGCCTCCCAGATGGCGGTGCCGCCCTCGCGGGCGAGTTCTTCGCTCGTGTAGGGGAGGCTCTTGTCGGCCCGGCGGGCGTCGACGGCGAACGCGCCGCCGTCGTAGCACGCGCGGGCGGTTTCCGCGAGCGCCGTACAGATTTCGCCCATGGCGGTGTCGACCGTCAGGGCGGGGCTGGCGGAGACGACGCCGAATGCGTCGGTCGCGGCGTCGGTCGCGGCGTCGACGTGCTCCTCGTCGGTGTGGATCAGCGGGCGATTCCACCGGCGTTCGACCTCGCCGGGGATCGACCGGTCGGCGAGGAGGGCCTCGATGTTCTCGGCGAGGCGGTCCTCCATGTACCGCTTGACGGTGTTGCTCTTTGTGTTAACGTCCCCGTGGCGGACGAGGACGGTGTCGGCTCCCGGCGGATGCATGCCCCTCGTTAGGGAGGCGGGCCATAAGGGGGTTACGAGCCACGAGTTCGTGGGAACCGATCTCAGACGGCGACGGCATCGAGCGGGGATGGCCAGAGAGATTATAGTCGATGGACGGACTGTCCAGCGTAATGAGCGAGCCGTTGGCACGCGAAACACGAACGGGTACTGAAGCGGTGGATTCGACGCGAACCGACCACAGTCAGGGCGAGAGCGCGCTGCTCGAGCAGTATCTCGCCTCGGTCGAGGAGAGAGCACACGGCGAGCGAGCAAGCGGTAGTGGAGCCGATGACGGTGCCGGTTCAGGTGCCGGTGCCGACGGGAGTAGCGCCGACGAGGTTGACGAGTTCAGTCGACTCCGCCGGGAGCGCGATTTCTGGCGGTCGCTGTACACGCAACTCGTCGGTTGTTTCCCCGAGGGCGCGTTCGCCGTCGCTGCGGGCGGCGAGATCACGAACTGGAACGGGGCGATGACGGGCCTCAACGGGACGGGTGCCGACCGCGTCCTGGGGGAAAACGCCTACGACATCTTCGAAACCGAAGGCGAGAGCGAAACCCTCGCGGAGAAGGTCATCCGGCGGAACGAGCCGATTCAGGAGAACGATACCCGGACGGTCCCGCACTCGGATCGCTACCACCAGGTGTACGCCGTCCCGCTTCGAGACCCCGACGGGAACGCCATCGGCGCGTTCGAGGCGACGCCGGACGTAACCGAGTTCGTCCACCAGCGCCAGGAGTTCGAAGAATTGCAAGAGACCGTCTCCGAACAGGTCCGGTCTGAGATTGTCGAACTCGAGGCGAATACGGAGTCGATCACCAATACGATCGATCGAATTCACGAACTCGGCGTCGAACAGACCCAGCGCATGGAGACCATCGCCTCGGAGGTCTCGGACCAGAGCGCGACCGTCGAAGAGATCGCGTCGACGACGGAAACGGTACAACGAACCAGCGACGAGGCCGCCGATCTCGCCGAGGAGGGCGCAGACGCTGCGAGCGGCGCTATCGAGACGATGGAAACGGTGTCGGACGCCGCCGAAGACGTGTCGGCGGATATCGAAACGCTCCACGAGAGCATCGATGAAATCGGCGAGATCGTCGACGTCATCGACGGCATCGCCGACCAGACGAACATCCTGGCGCTCAACGCCCAGATCGAGGCCGCACAGGCCGGCGAGGAGGGTGCCGGCTTCGCCATCGTCGCCAGCGAGGTCAAGTCGTTAGCCGAAGATACCCAGGAACAGGCGGGCCGGATCGAGGCGACGATCGAGGACGTGCAGGCGGAAATCGAGTCCACGGCCGCCCAGTTCGAGACGACGACCGACCGGATCGACGACGGCGTCGACCGCGTCGAGAACGCGCTGGCCCGACTCGACGACATCGCCACTGCGATCGACGACGCGGCGGCCGGCGTCGGCGAAGTTGCGACCGCGATCGACGATCAGGCCGCCGGCAGCGAGGAAATCGCCGCGACGGTCGACCTCGCCGTCGACGAAATGAACGGCCTCCGCGACGAACTCGAGACGATCTCCGAGTCGACGCGCGAACAGCGAGAAAGCGTTGTGGCGGTGCGCTCGACCGTACGCCAACTGTCGGAGTCGGTGGAGTCGGCGGACTCAACAACCGAGAACGCAGCTGAATAGGTTCCCCGAGAACGAGACCTAAAACGTCGTCAGTTCGCCGTCGATAACCTTGCGCGTGATCTCGGTGACGTTCGCGAGTTCAGTATCGACGATCGCGTTGATCTCGTCTTCCACGTCTTCGAGGGCGACGCCGTCGGCGGTGACGACGTGCACATCGGCGACGTGGGGCTGGTCGATCGGACGGCCGATCTGGCTGAGCAGGCGAACGCGCAGGTCGCGGATGCCGTCGACCTCGGCGACGACTTCCTCCGCGATCTGGGTCGAGAGCAGGTTGTAGATCTTCCCGATGTGGTTGACCGGGTTCTTGCCGCTCGTAGCCTCCATCGACATCGACCGATTGGGCGTGATGAGCCCGTTCGCGCGGTTGCCCCGACCGACGGAGCCGTCGTCGCCCTGTTCGGCCGACGTGCCGGTGACCGTGAGGTAGATCGACCCTTCCTCGTAGTCGTCGGCCGTGTTCACGTGGACGTTGACCTCGCGGTCGGTGTGGTCGCCCGCAACTTCGGCGACGAACGCGCGGACCGACTCGACGGCGTCCGCGTACGCGTCGAGATCCGCGATGAACTCGTCGACCATCGCCGCCGCGACGGTGACGTCGATCGTGTCACCCTCCCGCTTGCCCATGATCTTCACGTCTGGACCCAGATAGGGGTTCTCCGCGGCGAACTCCCCGTTGAGTCGAGACTCGGCCTCGGAGACGATCCGCTCCGTCTCGGTCAGCGGCGCGTGGCCGACGCCGAAACTGGTGTCGTTGGCCATCGGAACGCGCACCTCGTCCTCGCCGAACACGTCCTGTAGATCCCCGCTTCCCTCGCCGAGTTTTACGTCGACGACGATGTCCTCGCCGTATTCGAGCTGCGGGATCGTCTTCTCTAAATACTCGCGTGCGGCCCGCAACGCGATCGTCTCGGTCGGAATCGTCTGTCCCTCGTAGTGTTTGGTTGCGCGGCCGACGATCAGCAGGTAGATCGGATCGACGACTTCACCGCCGCCGAACGCGGGTGCTGCCTCGCCCGCGACGAGTTGCGTCTCGTCCGTATTGAAGTGAAGCACTTCCCCCACACGATCGAGATATTCGCGGGCGAGCGCGCCGGCGACGCTCTCGGCCACTCCATCACAGATAGAGTCCGGGTGTCCGATCCCCTTTCGCTCGACGATTTCGACCTCCTGATCCTCGACGGCCTGCCGGTCGATCGGCTCGACCCGGATGTTCCGCTCGCTCATTGCCGGCACTAAACGGAGCGAGTTTCTATAACTTGCGGAAACAGTGCTGCGCCGGAAAATACCCGGGAGTTATCCGAGAGTCCTCGCGCTCGGCGACCGCACGCTCACGACTCGAGCAGCAACCCCAGGTACGAGGTCCGGATCTGGTCGTCCGGGTCGAGTTCGAGCGCGCGAAGGACGTTGTATGCGCCGTCCCGTGCTGACTCGAGCGCACGCTCGTCCTCGAGTTCAGTTTCGACCTCGACGTACTCACCCACGTCGTCGACGGCGTCGAGCGTGACGGTGAACTCGAACTCGTCCGCCGCACCATCCGTGGGCGCGACCGTGTATCGCTCGCGTTCCTTGCGAACCGTTGCGGCAGCCTCGAAGCCGAGATTCGTCAGCACGGCGTCGAACGTCTCGGCGTCGCCGACAGTGGTTTCGACTTCCTCGCGTGTCTTCGATTCCTCGTCGACGAGCGGACCTTTGTAGGTAACTCGGGTCTCCTCGGCTGTGTCGTCGCGTGGTTCGGCGTCGGAGTCGGCCGTCTCGCTCGAGTCGGCCGGGCCGGACCGGTGGCGCTCGTTCCGGATTCGAAGTGCCTCGTCCGTCTCGGGAAACGATCGGTGCGGTGCGTCGTAATACGTGTCTGTTTGAACGACAGCCCCCTGCGGCGTTACCTCGAGCGGTGCATCCTCGAGTTGCGCCCGGACGCGGTCGAGTTCGGCGGGCACCTTCACTTCGACCTCATACATGTTCGTAGGTGGGCGAACGGGCGGCGGCGGTAAGTATCGGTCGCTCCGGGCACTCGGGCGGACTGTCCCTCGACCGAACCCGTTCGTCACTCTCGAGCCAAAGCGTCGTACTTAAATGTCGACGGCGGGACGTACCACGTATGACCGAGGAACAGGAGGCCGAGCTCGATGAGCAGGCCGATGACGTCGAAGCGGAAGCCGACGGAGACGCTGACGAAGCCGAAGGGCTTCAAAACGGCGACTTCGTCGAACTCGAATACACTGCATACACCGCCGACGGAGACCAGTTGGTCGATACGACCGATCCGGAGGTCGCCGAAGAGGAGGGGGTCGCAGACCAGAACCAGGAGTTCAAGCCGCGCACGATCGTCATCGGCGAGGGCCACATCTTCGAGGGCGTCGAGGACGCACTCGTCGGCAGCGAGCCCGGCGACTCCGGCACCGTGACGATCGACGCCGAAGACGCCTTCGGCGAGTACGACCCGGACAACGTCGAAACCGTCAGCGCGGAGAAGATCGACGAGGACGACCGCTACCCCGGTGCGAACGTCCAGGTCGACGGCCAGCAGGGCTACATCAGCACGATCATCGGCGGCCGCGCACGCGTTGACTTCAACCACCCGCTGGCCGGCGAAGACGTCGAGTACGAGTACGAAATCCTCGACGAAGTCGAGGACCGCGAGCAGCAGGCCGCCGGCCTGTTCGAGATGTACCTCGGTCTCGAACCCGAACTCTGGATCGAGACCGACGAAGTCGAAGAGGAAGTCCCCGTCGAACCCGACGAGGACGAAGAGGACGACGACGAAGACGCCGAACCCGAGTTCGAAACCGAACTCGTCGAGAAGGAGACGCTGTACCTCGAAGCGACGCCCCAGATGACGATGAACCAGCAGTGGATGATGGGCAAACAGCAGATCGGCCAGGACATCATCGACCAGATCGGTGTCGACCGCGTCATCGTCCAGGAAGTCATCGACGGCATGGGCGGCATGGGCATGCCCGGCATGATGGGCGGTATGGGCGGCGGCATGGGCGGCGGCGACATCGAGGACGCACTCGAAGACGCCGACGTCGACGCCGACGAGATCGTCGACGAACTCGAAGGCGCAGCGGACGAAGAGTAAGTCGGTAAGCCAGTCGTTCTCAGCAGCGTTCCGGCCAGTTATCGACGGCAACTGAGACGCATCCGTCTCTCAAAACCCGTCGCTCATTCTGTACCGAATCACATGGTGGTAAACTCAGACTGGAGACCGGACTGACGACTCCAGTACACGACTGTGCACGGGATTCCTTTTTCGCCCGTGAACTCGTATTCATCGGCCTTCGATGGTCGATCTGACGAGCGACGACGAGAGCTCTCCATCCCAGCCCGAATCGGGACCGATCACTCGTTGGTTTCTGCTCGACGGCAATCGCTTCGTGATCGCTGCCGGCATCGCCATCACGTTCGGCGTCGCCTCTCTGCTTCTCTCGCTCACCCACGTTGCACTGCTTTCGAATACGCAACCACTGTTCTACGTGTTCAGCGGCCTGATTACGGGCAATATGACGCTCATTACCGTCGTCGTCTCGATTAACCAGTTGCTGCTGTCTCGAGAACTCCAATCTCCCGGCGAACTCACGTCACAGATCGAAGAAACGGTCGACTTCCGCCAGGAGGTCGAAGAAGTCGCGGATACGGCTGCACCAGCCGTTCCGGCGGGCTTTCTGCGACTCGTTGTCGCGAGCGCCCGTCAGGAGACAGTTCGACTCGATGATGCCGCCACCGGGTCGGACGTACTCTCGGAGGACGTTCGCGACGAAATCAGCGACGTAACCGACGATCTCACGATCGCACTCGAGCGAATTGAACAGCATATCGACAAATCCGATACCGGAATTTTCGACGCCCTCTCAACGACGATCGAGAGCAACTTTGCACGCGAGATCTACCGCCTCGAACGAGCCCGGCGAACGGCTGGTAGCGATCTTCCCCCGGCCATCGATACGGCGTTCGAGGACCTTCGAAACAGGCTGCAAGAGATGGATATCACCCGCCAGTATCTGAAATCCGTCTATCTGCAGGTCGAACTCTCGCAACTCTCCCGATACCTGTTCTACGCCGGCGTTCCTGCGATCGGGGTCGCGATCGCAGTGCTGTTCTCGTTGACGGGGCCGACGGGTCCACCCTTCGGATCCCAGGTCCGACTCGTCGTCTTCCCGAGTGCCGTCGCAATCGGAGCATTGCCACCTGCACTGCTCTTTTCGTACATTCTCCGAACGGCGACAGTCACGGAGCGGACAGCAGCCATCACGCCGTTTACGACGGGGCAGAAGTGACTCGGTGAAAGGTGTGGATCACCCGTGACGTAGACCGAGAAGTATGGCGCGGCCTTACGCGATATCCCGACTCGTATCGATCGCAACCTCCTCAACCAACTCGAGTTTAATCGCCTTCGTCGGCTGCCCGCCACCGCGGAACTTCGGAATCGTCAGATGGTTCTCGAGTTCAGCGCCGGACACTGCCGTCTGGAGATCGAACACGGCGTCGACGGCGTGGTAGGTCCGAGTTCGGTTCGCGGGCGCATCGCCCCGAAGACAGTGAAGAACGGCAATTCCGTTCTTATCGAGCATCTGCGTCTTGAGGTCGTCGAGAAACGAGATGAACTCGTCCGTGTCCGTTCGCTCGAGGATGTTCATCGTGTCGATGATGAGGTTTGCACCGTCGGGGAGCGCGCCGATGAGTTGCATGGTCTCCTCGATCGGTGCGTCGCTGGAGACGTGTCTGATCGTCGGGTTGCCGACATCGGAAGGTGAACTCTCAACGGCGTGACGGACGGTTTCCTCGGAGCGTTCGGTCGAGAGATACAGGGTTCCGCGCGCGGCGGTGAGCTCGTAGAGCAGGAGTTCCGATTGGCTGGCTGGGGCGGCGGTGTACGCGACGAGACAGCCCGGGGGGAGTCCGCCATCGAGTTTTCGGTCCAGCACGTCGATCCCGGTTTCCAGCCGATCTACCATACGGTTGTGGTGTCTTTCTGTAGTTCGTGTATAATTCTTTGCCTTTGGAGTACTGCGAGACGGACTGACGAGTCACAACGCCGGTCGGAATGGGGGGATTCAAGGGGAATGGAGGAGCCAACACGAACGAATGCGCCACGATCACCTCATCACGAGCAAACAACTCTCGCGGGCGGACATCGAGACCGTTCTCGACCGGGCGGCCGAAATCGACGCCGATCCGGAGGCGGTCGCCGATCGCCACGCGAACGCGCTGCTCGGACTCCTCTTTTTCGAGCCGAGTACGCGCACGAAGATGAGCTTCGAAACCGCAATGAAACGGCTCGGAGGCGATGTCGTCGACATGGGGTCCGTCGAGTCCTCGAGCGTCAAAAAGGGGGAAACGCTCGCAGACACGGTTCGGGTCATCGAGGGGTACACCGATGCGCTCGTTCTGCGTCATCCGAAACAGGGAGCCGCGGCAATGGCGAGCGAGTTCGTCGATGTCCCCCTCCTGAACGCCGGTGACGGCGCGGGTCACCATCCGACCCAGACCCTGCTCGACCTCTATACGATCCAGGAGAACGCGGGACTCGATGACTTGACTATCGGCATTATGGGAGATCTGAAGTACGGCCGAACCGTCCACTCGCTGGCCTACGCGCTGACCAACTTCGATACGCGCCAGCACTTTATCAGCCCTGAAAGCCTGCAACTCCCTCGTGAGGTCGTCTACGACCTCCACCAGCAGGGCGAGGACACGCAGATTCGAGAACACGACGCACTCGAGCCGGTCCTCTCCTCGCTCGACGTACTCTACGTGACTCGAATTCAGCGGGAGCGATTTCCGGACGAAGAGGAGTACCAGAAGGTCGCGGGTGAGTACCAGATCGACACCGAGACGCTCGAGGCTGCAAGCGACGAGCTGACGGTTATGCACCCGCTTCCGCGCGTCGACGAAATCGCCCCCGAGATCGACGATACCGACTACGCGGCGTACTTCGAACAGGCACACAATGCCGTTCCGGTACGGATGGCGTTGCTCGATCTGTTCTTGCGCGATCACGGAACGGGAACAGGGACAAGGACAGGGGCAGCGACAGCGACGGCTGACGCCGCGAATGGTGACGGAGGTGAAGCCGATGAGTGACGACCACGACCATCACGACGACAACGGGGCACACGAACTCCGGGTAAGCAAGATTCAGGACGGCACCGTCATCGATCACGTCCGCGGTGGCCAGGCGCTTAACGTCCTCGCGATTCTCGGTATCGACGGGACCGATGGCGAGGAGGTTTCCGTCGGGATGAACGTCCCATCGAATCGATTCGCGCGCAAAGACATCGTCAAGGTCGAGGGTCGGGAGTTGAGTCAAGACGAAGTCGACGTCCTCTCGCTGATCGCGCCCGACGCAACGATCAACATCGTTCGTGACTACGAGGTGGTCGAAAAGCATCGCGTCGAGCGCCCCGAGTACGTCGAAGGCGTGTTGTCGTGTCCGAACGCGGACTGCATCACGACCGGCGACGAACCCGTGACATCGCGGTTCGAAGTGCTCCCGGACGGCGTTCGCTGTACGTACTGTGAGACGATCATCCGAGAGGAGATCGCAGCGCTGATCGATACAGCCTGACCGGAACGGCTGGCCCACCAGTCCCGTCAATCGGCTGCGCTATCGACACCCCACGCCGGTGTCGAACGTGTGGATTTTCGAATCGAGAGGACTATCCAGAATAGCTAAATAGGAGCCGACCGAAACTCTAGGTGGATATGTCACGTACGGTTAAAGTCCTGCTTGCCCTGGTCGTTATCGCCGTCCTCTGGAAGGTCGTCTTCACCAGCTCGTCGGAGATCGACACCGAGGAAATCGAATACGAGCCAGCCGAGTAAGCCGAGTAAGAACGAACCCTGAATCGTCTCAGAAACGACTGAACCGACCCGAGACGTAGTTCTGGAACCCGCACAGAACGCACACGAGTTCACAGTTGACCCACGCGCGAGTTATCGGGTCGGTTCGCGTACTCGTACTCATGCTCATAGTCATACTCGTACGACTACGACCCCGAGGGTGAGTACACGGAGGCGTCCGGATGTGGATACGACTACGACTACGAATACGAATACGAATACGACTACGACTACGATCACCCCGATCCGAACGGCTTACGGGGACGGCGTCGTACCGTGAGCTATGTACGGCGTCGTCACCCGCAACGCTGAAGAGGTCCAGTGGCCGGAGTTCGACCGCGGCTTCTACGAGGTCAAGGACGTGACCGGCCGGTCCGCAGAGCCGATCGCGGACGGGGTGAACATGGTCTCCTGTTTTGGCGACAACGCGGCCGCAGACGCCGATCCGTCGCTCGTTCCGGTCGACGACATGGGGCGACCCGCAACCAGGGATCGCCGGTACTTCGACTGGGCCTACATCTGTCCCTCGCGCGAGGACTATCGCGAGGGGCTGTTCGAAATCATCGACGATTGCGTCGAGGCGAACGAGGACGTGAGACTCGACGACGTCGGGTTTCCTCGTCCCGAATACTGTCGCTGTGGCGTCTGTGAGCAGGCGTTTGCAGAGAGCGAATACGAAGATCGAAACGAGTGGCGCGCGAGCGTCATCACCGAGTTCGTCGCCGAAGCCGCCGATCGCATACCGGGGCGGGTCTATCTAACGCTCTACCCTGACCCGTATCCGGGTCACCTCTACGAACGGGCCGGCCTCGACCTCGCGGCCCTCGAAGAGTACGTCGACGAGTTCGTCGTGCCGCTGTACGATATGGCCTACGAGACGACCTACTGGCTCGAGACGATCGCGAAGGGATTCGAAAGTGAACTCGAGACGCCGTTCAGTATCGAGTTGTACGCGGTCAACGTCGAGGTCGAGAACCTGATCCGCGCACTCGAAGTGGCAGAACACTACGGCGAGAGCGTCCTCTTTGGATACGAGGCTTCGAACGCACGGGCGGCACTGCGGCGGCGGCGAGCGGACGAGCGCGACGGCGTGTCACACGGCGAGCCGAAGTGAACGGTAACTGGTGGCGCGTCGGGTGAGAAATCGTTGCTGGATGGAGAACTGGTTCACTGAATCGGTGAGGACGGCGGGTTATCGCGTGTCGTTACGACGGTCATCATCGTCATCGTTCATCAGCCCGCTATCATCGTCGTCATCGTCCATCAAGCCGCTATCGTCGTCACTATCGCCGATCAGTTCGTCATCGTCGTCCGTCAGTCCACTATCGTCTTCGCGATCCTCGCGCGTCGTCCCCGTCCGTCCTTCCGTATCGGTACCCCTCCCAGTGTCCGTATCCATCCCGGTATCGCGCGGTCGACTCGAGCCGGCACCGGTGCCAGCCCCAGCGGCTGTGTCACTACTCATACCAGCCCCTGTTCCGGACAGATCACTCTGTAAGTGGACTTCGTCCGCTGTGACATCCGCGACTGAACTCTCCTGCAGCGGATACGCATCGTCTGTTCCACCCCAACCGAGTTTCGCCTTGATCGTATCCGTGATTCCGGGGTCCGGTTCGACGTGCGCGGTGCCGTGTTCGACGTCGGCGATGATACCGACCTCATCACCCTCGGCGTTGATGACGCTCTTGCCGACGTCGTCGTCCGTAAATTGTGGAGACATTGCACTCAAATGTCCGTCAAAGACGACCAAGACGGTGCTGCTTGCGCTGGCTTGCGTGTCCATACCACAGCGATAGCCCGCTGGACTGGAGAAACAGTGAGAATAGTGTCTCTCTATCGATCGTAATCTAGAGCCTACTCGTTAAACGCCGGATCGCGACCCTCGAGAAACGCAGCAACACCTTCCTCGTGGGAATCGGTCGCACGAGCGTGTCCCTGGAGCAGATTCTCGTAATCCAACGCCTCGGACCACTGACGGCCCAGATTCTCGTGTAGCGCCTGTTTCGTTATGCCGATCACATCCGTCGGTCGTCGGCCGAGTCGCTCGACGGTTTCGGCCACTCGCCCGTCGAGTTCACTCGCAGGAACCGCTTCGTTGATCAGGTCGAGGTCCGCGGCGCGCTCGGCGTCGACGAACTCGCCGGTGAACGCGAGTTTTTTCGCCGCGCGCAGGCCGATCAGGTGCGGGAGCATGAAGGTGCCGCCGGTATCCGGAATGAGGCCGACGCGGACGAACGCACAGGAGAAGGTCGCCTCCGCGGAGGCGTAGGCGATATCCGAGAGAGCGACGACCGCGAGGCCGGCACCGACCGCGTCGCCGGACACTTTCGCGACGATCGGAACCGGACACTCGAGCATGGCTTCGACGACGCGGCCGAACGAGTTCGTGATGTCTTCGTAGGCCTCACGCGGCGGGTCGGGCTCCGTCGCCATCGCCTCGATATCGCCGCCGGCGCTGAAGGCATCGCCTTCGCCAGTGATAACGATCGCGTGATACTCATCGGGGGACGCGTCGGCGATCGTCTCCGCCAGGGTTGTAGCCGTCTCGCGAGAAATCGCATTGCGGACCTCGGGCCGGTCAAAAGTGATTGTCAGGACGCCACCATCGCTGTCGATATCCATACCGGATAGACAGACGGCCAACTATTAATGGTGATGTTTCAGCCCGCTCCTCGACGGCGGTTCCACCTGCATCGGCAGTCCGTCAGTCGGAGGGCATCGGTTCAGTAATCGGTGCCTCTTCGGTAACGTTGAGCTCCGACGTGACGAGTGCACGGTAGGCACGCCGTAATCGCTCGGACAGCGCCTGATGAGAGATATCGAGTTCTTCCGACAGTTCTTGCATCGAGACCTCCCGTGGGATCTCGAAGTACCCGTGATCGATCGCGGCCACCAGTGTTTCGTACTGTCGAGCGGTCAGCCCACACTGGGAGTTACTCTCCGACTCCAGATCGAAGAGGCGAACGATCGTCGGCGAGACGTCGTCTTCGGTGAGCCGATCATAGAGCGAACTCACGTGGTCCCGTTCGAGAACACGGATGCTCAACAGCCAGGTGCCGTTCGATGCGGAGGCGCTCAGTACGGTCCCGCCCTCCTCGATAACCAGCTCGAAGACGTTGACCGTTTCCGGTGTGAACTCGATGTCGTACAGCCAGCGGTCGTCGTCGCTGTTGATCAGCGAGTACTCATCGATCGCGGACGAGGTCGCCAACGCGTCGTCGATCATCTCCTGGGAGGGCCCCGAGAGCCAGAGCCCGTGCCCTTGCGAGGCGATCACACTCTCCATCTCGCAGGTCAGTGAGGGAACGGCCTCGAAGAGGTCGCCCAGTCCGGTCCCGTCAGCCGTGAACTCGATGTCTGCGATCGATGTCATGGATTCGGTTCAATCGTAGGATAAGGAGCGCAATAACCCCTCATCCAAAGATATTAGCAATGACAATCTTGACAGTCACTATCGATGGTATATAAACCAGCATTAGAGTCAGTTACGTCGAAATCAGCGTGAAAAACGATGGCCTGCAGCGCGCTAAAATCGTTCTGGAAGCAGAACTGTTTCGCTCACCACAGTAGCGGAGACAGTCACGTTGTTTTGAACAGCGAAACCGAACGCGAGCAGCTCGCAAAATCGCAAGCTATCGTCGCTGTTGACGAACGGTCAATCGTCGTTCGAATACTCTGGGAATTAACAGAAAATTTACGCAGAATATACGTAATAACCCAACCTCCAGAAGGGAGGACGTGACTTCAAACGACGGACGCAGTCAGCAGTTCAGTCGACGATCGTATCTAAAAGGCAGTCTCGTTGCGGCCGGGTCGGTGGCCTCACTTGCCAGCGTCGGCTCGGTAGCAGCGGCCGACGACGATGTACGGAGTCAGTACGACACCGTCATCGACGTCGTCGAAGCCGGTGCAGACCCCGACGGAAACGAATCAATTACGCCCGTCCTTCGAGAGCACGTTGGAGACGATACGCTCCTCGAGTTCCCCGAAGGGCGATACTACATGGACGAACAGCTCCGGTTCACTGGATTCGAGAACGTCGGTTTCGTGGGGGAGGACGCGACGCTCGTTCCGGCAAACTATCACGAGTTCGACGGCCCACAATACCGACTATTCCGACTGGGAACACACGAGGTTCCCGGCAACGATCTTCGGTTCGAAGGGTTCGACGTCGACCAGACCGCATCGGAAACGGGTATTCGAGTTATCAACGCGGAGGTCGAGGACGGCCTTATCGTTCGAAACGTGACAATTGATGGCGTCCACGACAGCGGAACCTGGGGTCCGGGCCTGTTCAACGTGCTCGACCCCGATGGCGAGGGGCTCGTCAATTGTTTCCACGCGCCCGACGGGGCCGTCCACGTCGACGAGACGCCGAACGAGGGCAACATGTGGCGCGGCGCGACCGGCATCCACGTCAACGGGAACCACCGCGGGACGCTCGTGTTCGAGAACTGTATTCTGGGCGGCTTCCCGGATAACGGATTGTACTCTTCGAACCAGACGGGTCGAGTCGGCATCAGTGGCGGCTACTTCCGAAACAGCGGGACCGCCTCGATCCGGCTCAACGGCTCGACCGCGGCGGTCAGCGGCGCAACGGTCGTCGTCGACGACGACCCGCACGGCTCGGCGGGCCAACACGCGATTCGACTCGACGGCGGCGATCGGTTTACCATCGAAGACGCGACGATCGCCGTCCCGGAACCAAACGGCGACGCCATCAGAGTCATGAGCGACGTCGACGAAACGACCATTTCGAACACCGATATCAGCGTCGGTGCACAACCCGCAAACGGGATCCGACTCGATTCCGGCAACGGGCCGACGACCATCGAAAACGTCACCGTCGACATGGCCGGGAGTGCAAATGCCGTTCGCATCCTCGGCGAGGACGGCGGCGGCGTCGACCTGTCGAACGTCCGCGTCACCGGCGATGCACCCGGGACCACGCTTCGGCACGCAATCTTCTGCCAGCGCCACAATTGCCAGTTCACCGGGCTCGACATCGACCAACCCGGCGACACCAAACGGCGCGGCATCGAACTCCGCGGCGAGAACTACACCATCTCCGACAGCGAGTTCGAAACGCGAGACACCCCGATCGTCGTCAACGGCGCGGCCGACGTGACGATCGAAAACTCCGCCGCCCAGCCGATCGCGAACGCCAACTCGCTTCGCATCACGAGCGACTCCGGTGCCGTGGAGTTATCGGGCAACGAGTTCCCCGCCGGCGTTCGAGACGACCGGTAACCGGCCTTCGGAACTCGATTGACAGTCCGCTCGATTTTTTGAACTCGAAGTGAGTGGCGACAGCAGAACTATATTCTTGCGTGTCGCTGGTAGTGCGTTGAGCGCGATGCGGAATAGTGTGTCCGGGCTATCAACGTTGGCTCGTTCGCTCCGCTCGTTCACGGGCTGGGACTCGTCTCCGTCAACTCACGCCAGCCGCATCGCTCCTCGCGCGATTGCTCGGAGCAAAAGCGGGCCGGGCGCGATTTGAACACACGGTCGGACGTGCTCGCTCCGCTGGGCGCGACCTCCCTGCGATTCACATCACGCTAGTCGCGTTGCTCCTCGCGTGATTGCTCGGAGCAAAAGCGGGCCGGGCGCGATTTGAACACGCGACCGTCTGATTAAGAGTCAGACGCTCTGCCGGACTGAGCTACCGGCCCTTCACTCCCGAGTTTTTCTCGGCCGGTAAAATACGTTTCCCTTGAGGACCGTTATGACAGAGGGGCCCACGCACGTCCCACCACCGGTTGCTCGATAGCGGCCCACATCGTCTCGTCTCCACTCACACGAGTTCCACCCCCTCTGCTCCGAGCCGAAAACCAACCCGGAAACGCGTTCCGTCACACGCCACAGTCACGACACCCGCTACAATGCTATAACGAACACCAACTCACGATCGGAGAACTATCCACCGTACCATAACGTCACACTCTTCGGGAAGGTTAAGTGCGGTCGGTCCGACCACACGTTCACATGAGTACGGGGGTAACCATTTCATCGATCTCTGACTACGCTATCTTAGGCTGCGGGAGCGTCGGGTACGCCGTCGCAGAAGAACTCGTCGAACAGGGCAAGGACGTTCTGATCATCGACCGCGACGAAAGCCGCGTCGAATCCCTCCGCGATCAGGACTTAGACGCACGTACCGCCGACATCCGCGAACCCGAAGCCGCCGATCTCGTCGCCGATCGCGATGTCGTCCTCATCCTCGCGTCCAACGTCGAAGCGAACAAACAGGCCGTCGAACACATCCGCGCCAACAACGACAACCAGTTCCTCGTCGCCCGCGCGAGCGATCCCGTCTCCGGCGACGAACTCGCCGACCTCGGCGCTGACATCGTCATCAACCCCTCCTCCGTCATCGCCGAATCCGCACTCCGCGCTCTCGAGTCAGGTGAACTCGAGTACAACGCGGGCAAACTCGCCCAACTCGTCGAAGAAACCGGCACGCGGCTCGGGATCATCACCCAGGACAGCCCCGATCCGGACTCCATCGCGAGCGCCGCGGCATTACAGGCGATCGCCAGCCATCTCGGCGTCGAATCCGACATCATCTACCTGGGCGACGTCGGCCACCAGGAAAACCGCGCGTTCGTCAATCTCCTCGGCATCGACCTCGTCCAGTGGGACGAAATCGAGGACCACTCGGTCTACGACACCGTCGCGCTGGTCGACCGCGAAACGTCGACCGCACTCGATCTCTCCGTCGATGCCGTGATCGACCACCGCGAGGCCGAACAAGAGTTCGAGCCCGAGTTCGTCGACATCCGGCCGAACATGTCCTCGACCTCGACGATCATGACGAAGTACATCCAGGAATTCGATATGAACGTCTCCGAGGAGGTTGCGACGGCCCTGCTCTACGGCATCCGCGCGGAGACGCTGGATTTCAAACGCGACACAACCCCCGCCGATCTCACCGCTGCGGCCTATCTCTATCCGTTTGCCAATCACGACACCCTCGAACAGGTCGAATCACCGTCGATGTCCCCGGAGACGCTGGACGTGCTCGCCGAGGCGATCACCAACCGCGATGTCCAGGGGAGTCACCTCGTCTCTAACGCCGGTCTCGTCCGCGACCGTGAGGCGCTGACGCAGGCAGCGAGCCACCTACTGGATCTCGAGGGCGTCACGACGACGGCCGTCTTCGGCATCGCCGACGAGACGATCTTCCTCGCGGGCCGTTCGAAGGACATCCGGATCAACATCGGTAAGGTGTTAGACGACGCCTACGGCGAGATGGGTGAAACCGCCGGCCACTCGACCCAGGCCAGTGCGGAGATCCCGCTCGGCATCTTTACCGGCATCGAAATTTCGGAGGACACGCGGGATACGCTGCTCGAGTTGACCGAGGAAGCGGTCAAGCGAACGCTGTTCGATGCGATGGGCGTCGACGGAACGGAAGGATCGAACGGCAGCTAACGACCCAACTCATACGGATTGCTGTCACTGTTTCCCGGAGCGACCGCAGGACGGCTCCCGGTCGCTCCGAAAATGACTGACAGCAGTCCGTATCAGGCCACCAGTTCCGACTCCTCTTCGTCCGGGTCCCGAACGTGCTCGACAACTTCGTTGATGAGAATCACGTCACCGACCGCCCGAACCCACCGGTAGGGCACGATCACGCCCTGTCCAGTCGTCGACTCCTCGGCGAATAGCTCCGAGTTCAGGCTGCCGAGTGCAAGCCCGGTGACGGTCTGGCCGTCAACGTTCAGTTGCAGGTCTTCGACCTCGCCGACGAAGACGCCGCTGTTCGAGTAGACCTCGCGGCCGACGAGGGAGGTGATCTCCTGGGGTGTGTCGTCCATGTCTGGGTCCATGCGCGGCTAACTCTTAATTGTTGGTCAGACGCGACAGTCACTCGTTGACGGACTCGTGCTAGTGACCCACACTCGTCATTCCGGAGCGGGCGCTGATAGCGGTTGTGCCGCCTCTTGCATCGACGCGATCAACTCCCGAGCCCACGTACACGCCTCGTGAGTCGTCGCGACGAGCAAGCCCTCGAGTTCGGTGTCGGGGCAGACGAGGAGGATCACGAGTTCAGCGGCTGGCGACGGTGAGCGGGTGGCCGACGCCGGTGAGGAGGGGCCGCGAGCGGGGGACGGACTGCCGGCGGTCGGGTCGGTAGTTACGGATGTTTTGGATGTCTCGGGTGTCTCAGGGGTCTCGGATACCCCGGTGGCAGTCGCTGTCTCCCACGTGATGACGACCAGCCCGTACGGTGGTATCTGTGCTGAGTCGAGTTCGTGAAGGGAAAGGTCGCCCCTCGAAAGGGCGTCGGCGGTGGCTTCCCGGAACTCGGTGAGCAGGCCCTGGATGACTGCACTGGGGCCGATAATCTCGAATTCACGACGGGAGGGGTCAGCGTCGTCGGAAGCGGCTGCGTCCGGGGTCGGAGGAGCCGTGGCGCGGTAGGCGCTGGCGAGACAGGGCATGGGGCCGGGGACGAGCACCTGATGGTGTGGATTGCGTCCGAGGTCGAGCAGCGCTTCGAGCGTCCGGGTTGGAAGGTCGCTCTCAGTCGTGCTCTCTCCATCCGACTCGCCAGTACAATCAGCACGAGTTCGCAGCGTCTGCCGGTCGATTCCCGCCGGAAGCGACGCTGCAAGTCGTGCCGGATCGCGGGCGTTCGTGACGACGGTCGCCGCGTCGAGGAATTGCCACGGCAGCCGGCAACCGCCGTCAGTCGACAACGATGCGAGCAGGCCGCTCGCAGACGCCGTTCGCTCGAGTCGCGTCGAAAACTGGCCGAACTCTTCGAGTGCGAGTTCACCGGCGACGGTGAGGTGATACGAGTCCCGATCGGGGTCGCGTTCGACCAGGGTGGCGTCCTGGAGTTCCGAGAGGGCTCTGTCGACCGTCGAACGGGAACACTCGAGTGCAGCGGCGAGGTCGCTGGGGCGAGCGGGAGTGGTTGCGAGGTGGCGGAGTAGCGATTCGCGTCGGTCCACGAGGGCGAGCAATCGCGGCGCTCCGACCATAGGGAGTCGTCGGGTGACAGCGGTATAAGGCTGGTGACCGATTGCGGTCGGTGCTACCAGGCAATGTTTGAAGACGGCGGCGCAGTCGGGTGAATCGTGGTCCGCTGGAACGAGGTATCTGAACTCGAATCGCCTACTAGTATATAAACCACAGAAACAGTTAAGTTGAAGAAGAATGATCTGGGTCAGATTTCGACAGATGAAGGGATAAGAGTTCGAGGACAACGGTCAGTGCCGGGGTGCCTCTGACAAACCGGCAGATCCTGGCGTGTGGGCTGCCCGACGACGCGCCAGGGATTTTCCTCACAGGATGGCTTACATCGAGTCGAGTAGCGACGTAACTGTGGTGTGATCGGCGAGCAGCGTCTCCATCCGGTCGACCGTCGTGGCATCGCGGGTTCGACCGCTTCGGACGATATCTTCGGCGCGTTCGACGGTCGTGAGGGTGTCGGTCTGGACGGAGATGATCGGGATCTCTCGCTCGGTCGCCTCGCCGACGATAGCGCCGGATGGGCGGTGGCCGCCGGTCAGGATGAGACACTTGACGCCGGGTGCTTCGAGCGCCGCGGTGTGTATTTCGGCTCGGTCGCCGCCGGTGATGACGGCGGCGTCTTTCGTTCGCCGGAAGTATCGCAGGGCGCTGTCGGCACCCATCGCACCGACGGCGAAGCGCTCGACGTAGCTGTCGGTGCCGGCTTCGGCGACGAGTGTTCCACCGAGTTCGTCCGCGAGGTCGGCGACGGTGACGCCGGAGAGGGACCGTTCGCTGGGGATGATTCCGACGACGGGAACGCCGCGACCTTCGAGGAAGGGGACGACATCGGTTTCGAGTTGGTCGTAGGCAACGTCAGAGACGCGGTTGAAGACGACGCCGGCGAGGCGATCACCGAACGCGTCGGCGGCGGTAAGAACGGTGTCGATGTCGCCGGGTTTCTGGTAGGGAGAGACGAGGACGACGCGGGCGTCGAGGGTCGCCGAAATATCGGCATCGGTGAGATCGACGATTCCGCCGAGGTCGTACCGGCCGCCGCCCTCGAGAAACATGCGATCGCAGTCCGCGGCGAGTGTCTCGTAGGCTTCGACGACCCGCTCGCGCAATTCGGCGGGGTCCTCGCGTCCCCGAATGGCCTGCTCGATGAATGTCGGCGAGTAGACGACGGGTTCTAAGTCGTGCATCTCGGCGTCGATGTCGAGGAGTTCGCGCGCGAGTAACGGATCTTCGTCGAGGGTCTTGCCGACGTTGCTCTGCAGACGAGTGCCCTTCGGCTTCATGTAGCCGACCCGCTCGCCGCGATCCCGTGCGAGGCGGGCGAGGGCCAGCGTGATCGCGGTTTTGCCGGTGCTTTCCTCGAGCGAGGCGACGAGGAGCGTCTCGGTATCGGTCCCGGCTTCGGTCGTCGTGGCGTCCGTGTCGAGTTCGGTTTCAGTTCCGGTGTCGGTGCCGGATTGAGTGTCGGTATCAGTGTTGGTGTCGGTATCGGTATCAGTATCAGTCATCGGAGTTCCTCCGTGTCGACGGTCAATCGCAGGTCGATCGCCTGTACGCCGTCCGGGCCGGCGACGAGCGGGTTCACGTCGAGTTCGAGAATCGCCGGGAAGTCGGTCACCAGCTGGGAGAGTCGCTGGATCGTTTCGACGATGGCGTCGGTTGCTGCCGGCTCGCGACCGCGCGCCCCGCGCAACAGCGGGGCAGCCCGAATCTCGTCGATCATCTCGCGGGCCCCGCGCTCGCCGATCGGTGCGACGCGAACCGACGTATCCTCGAGAATTTCGACGAAGATGCCGCCGAGACCGAACAGCAAGAGCGGGCCGAACTGCGGATCGCGGTTCATCCCGACGATGGTTTCGGTCGTCTCCTCGAGATCGAGCATCGCCTGGACCTGCACGCCGAGGATCGTCGCATCGGGCTGGTAGTTGCGCGCTCTGGCGACCACGTCTTCGTAGGCGTCGTACACCTCGTCGTCGCTCACCCCGACTTTCACGCCGCCGATATCGGACTTGTGGGTGATGTCCGGGCTGACGATTTTCATGACGACATCGCCGTCGATGCCCTCGGCGACTTCGCGAGCGCGGGCCGGATCGTCGACGATCTCTCCCGGTGGCGTCGGGATGCCGTAGGCCTCGAGCAACTCCATCGATTCGATTCCGAGGCGGTTGTCGTCTCGCCGCTCGACTCGCTCTAAAATCTCTCGGGCTCGCTCGCGATCGACGTCGAACCGCTCGGGGTCGTCGGCCGTTCGGTCGCGAATATCCCGGTACCGCGCGAGCGCGTCGAGTCCGCCGACCGCCCGGGCCGGGTCGAAGTAGTTCGGAATCCCGAACTCGCGAAGCACCGACTCGGCGTTTCGGGCCCGTTCGCCGCCCATCATACAGGTAACGACGGGCTTGTCGAATTCCTCGCACTTCTCGATGACGACCTCGGCGAGTTCGTCGTACTCGATCACCGCCGTCGGTGCGCTGACGACGACCGCACTCCCGACGTTCGGATCGTCGAGCGCGAGTTCGAGCGCATCGCCGAAGCGGTCGGTGTCAGCATCCCCGATCGCGTCGATCGGGTTGTAGACGTTCGCCTCATCGGGCATCGCCTCGGTCAGCGCCGCGATCGTCTCGTCGCTGAACTCGGCCATCCCCAGCGTCGAGTCGCCGACTGCATCCGTGGTCAACACGCCCGGCCCGCCCGCGTTCGTCACGACGGCGACCCCGTCGGTGTCGGGCTCCGGCAGTCCCGAGAGCGCCCGCGCCGCATCGAACAGTTCCTGGACCGAGTTCGCTCGCAGGACGCCGGCCTGCTCCAACCCGGCCTCGTAGGCCCGCTCGCTCCCGGCGATCGCGCCCGTGTGCGAGGAGGCAGCCTGCGCCCCCGCATCGGTCCGACCCGACTTGACGAGCACGATCGGCGTGTCGTCGGTGACCTCGCGGGCCGTCCGGATGAACTCGTCGCCGGCGTCGATGTCTTCGAGATAGCCGATGACGACGTCCGTCTCCGGATCGTCGCCCCACTCGCGGACGAAATCCGTCTCGTCGAGCACCGTCTTGTTGCCGAGCGAGACGACGTCCTGAAAGCCGATCCCCTGCTCGTTCGCCCAGTCGAGGACGGCCGTGATGAACGCCCCCGACTGGCTCATAAACGAGATAGATCCGTCCAACGCGCCCTCCGGCCCGAACGTCGCGTTCAGGTCGATCGGCGTCGACATCACGCCGAGACTGTTCGGGCCGACGATATTGAGGTCGTACTCGGCGGCGATCTCGCGGAGTTCTCGCTCCCGGTCGGCTCCCTCGCCGCCCGTCTCGGCGAACCCCGCCGTGATGACGACGACGTGTTCGGTCCCCGACTCGCCGAGTTCACGAAGCGTCTCGAGGACGACGGGCGGCGGGACGACGACGACCGCGAGATCGAGTGCCGGCGCGCTCTTTACATCCGGATACGCGTCGATCCCGAGCACCGTGTCGTGGCTCGGATTGACCGGCACGACCTCGCCGCTGAACTCGTCGCGCAGGTTTTCGAGGATCGCGCGGCCGACTGCGCCCTCGCGGTCGGTTGCGCCGATCACGCCGACGGTATCGGGTGCGAACAGCTCGGATAACCGTCCCATCGTGAGTGAATTCGCCGAGAGTCGTGTTAAACGTAGGGTGACGTTCCCACGTGCTGGCGATGAACGATACCGAATTAGAAGACGACCATGGCTGCTGACGAGACGAACCGGTGGTGGATCGACGATCGTGCCGAGCGGGAAACGGAAGGAGGGCCGAGCGGTCAGTGAACCGACACCGCAGCTGCGGATTGGTCCGAAACGAGAACGGCGAGCAGGTAGGCGACGATTCCGACGACGACGATCGAGCCGCCGGCGGGAAGGCTCTGGGAGATCGAGAGCGCGAAGCCCCCGATGATCGAGACCTGACCGAAGAGGATCGAGAGATACAGCGTCTCGCGGAAACTGTGTGCGAGTTGCGTTGCGGCTGCGACGGGAATGACGAGCATCGCCGCGACGAGGATCACGCCGAGGACCTGCATCGCGCCGACGACGACGACGGCCGTCATCACGATCAACAGCGTGTTGTACCAGGTGACGTTCAGCCGGGCGACGCGAGCGGCCTGCTCGTCGAACGTGATAAAGAGCAGTTGCTTGTACGTCACCGCGACGACTGCCACGACGACGACGCTCAGAATTCCCATCAGCCGCGCTCCGGAGGGCGTGATCACGGAGAGATTGCCGAAAAGAAAGTTCTGGATGTTAAGCCCCGTGAGTCCGCGTCCGTAGCTGATGATGAGCGTGCCGACGGCGAAACTGCCGGTGAGCATGATCGCGATCGGCACGTCGCCGTACGTGTCCGTGCGTTCGGTGAGCCACTGCACGCCGAGTGCACCGAGGATTCCGACGACGAGCGCGACGAGCAAGAGCGAGCCGCTCCAGTCCGTCGTCGAACTGAACAACAGTCCGATCGCGACGCCGGCGAACGCCGTGTGCGCGAGCGTTTCGCCGATCAGTGCCATCTCGCGGTGGACGAGATAGGTCCCGACCAGCGGCCCGACGACGCCGATGAGAACACCCGTCGCCATCGACCGCCACAGGTAGGGGTGAGAGAAGACGTTCGTCCCGAGGTAGTAGTCCAGTAACCGTCCGGCGATCCGGAACTGCTCGTACAGCGCCGACGCGTACGGATACTCCTGTAGCCAATCGAGGGTGAGAAATCCGAGCATCGCGACGGCGAGCAAGCCGGTCAGCGCGATTCCGCCGAGTTCGAGTCGTCGTCTGGTGTCGTGCATCCGTGTGTGGTGTGTGTCAGTGGTGTTGGTGGTCGTGTCGGCGTCGGTGTCGGCGTTGGCATCGGCACTCGTCTCGGTGCCGATCTCGCTGCCAATGAGCGACGTGAGGTCCCGCATTCGTTCGACTAATGATGGTGTTCGACGACGTGTCCGGTCGTCCCGTAGGCCTCCGTGAGCGCGTCGCTCTCGACGAACGATTCGGTATCGCCGTGGTGGTATAGCTCCGTGTTGAGACAGGCGATACGATTTGCCCGGTCGGTGACGACGCCGATATCGTGTTCGATGAGGATGATCGTGATGCCCGAGTCGTTGAGCGAGTCGAGCAACTGGTAGAACTCGTCACGGGACTCAGCGTCGACGCCGACGGTTGGTTCGTCGAGCGCGAGCAGGTCGGCCTCGGAGGCGAGCGCGCGAGCGATGAACGCCCGCTGGCGCTGGCCGCCCGAGAGCTGCGTGACCTGTCGATCGGCGAGCGCGGTGATGCCGACCGTTTCGAGGGCGTCCGTGACGATGTCGTGATCTGCCTCGGTCAGCCGACCGTGGCCCACGTGGGCGAACCGGCCCATCGTCACGACCTCGCGAACGGTAACGGGCATCGTGCCGCCGCGGCTGGTCGCCTGCTGGGAAACGTAGCCGATCCGTTCGCCCTCGGAGAACGCCGAGGCGGGCTCGCCGAAGAGTTCGATCGAGCCGCTGTCGGGACTGTGCAGACCGAGCATGAGATGCAAGAGCGTCGTCTTTCCGGAGCCGTTCGGGCCAATAAGACCGAGAAAATCGCCCTGATCGACGGTAAGGGACACGTCGCGGACGGCCGGCTGCTCGCCGTAGGCGAACGTCACGTTCTCGAGAGAGACGACTGCAGTCACTAGTGATCCGCTCCAAGTGCTTCTCTGAACGCGGGAACGTTTAGCTCTTCCATTTGTTCGACGTACCCCCAGCCCGATTCTTGCCAGGCCCGGAGTGTCCCCTCCCCGGACGTGACCGGAACCGCGTTCGTCGCGGTGCTCTCCGCCAGGATCGTCTCGGCGAGCGGCGGGAGTTCATCCTCGGACGTGACCTCGAAGCGATCGTAGAGAATCGTGTCGATGTCGTGGTCCTCGATGCGGTCGATCGTCTCCGAAATATCGGTAATACTCGGTTCGTCCTGCGGTGACACGCCGGACGGCGTGTGCACCTCGATATCGTAGCGGTGTTCGAGGTACTGATAGGAGTTGTGTCCGGCGAGGATGGCGACATCGTGCTCGGCTTCCCCAGTGATGGTGCTGAACTCGTCGTCGAGTTCGGCGAGCCGGTCGGTGTACGTTTCGGCGTTCTCCCGGAACGTCTCTTCGTTGTCGGGGTCGGCGTCGGCGAGGCCATCCGCGATAGTCGTGACGATACGCTGGGCGAGGACCGGGTCGACCCAGGCGTGGGGATCGATAGCGCCGTGGTCGTGCCCATCGTGAGATCCTCCGTCGTCGTGGTCGTGGTCATTCTCAGCGTCGTCTCCCTCACCGGTAGCGTGGTCGTGGGAGTCCTCCTCGTGTTCATGGTCGTGATCGTGCCCGTCGTGTTCGTCGGAATCGTGTTCGTGATTCCACGCCAGTAACTCGTCGTCGAGTCCCTCGAGCGCATCGATTACGGCTACCGTCTCGTAGTCCGACTCGAGCGTCGCCGCCGCCTCCTGCGCCCAGGCGAACTCCGGCAGATCGAGGTAGACGAACGCGTCACTCTTTGCAATCTCCGCGAGCAAGTCCGCTTCGGGCTCCCAGCCGTGCCCAACCTCGCCGGTCCCGACCGGGTTTTCGAACGTCACCGAATCGCCACCAATGGTATCGGCCCAATCCCACAGCGCAAAAAATGCGGCATACCCCGACTCGATCCCATCGCTCCCGCGAGCCACGTCATCGAGACACCCCGCCAGTGCCCCGGCCGCGAGTGATCCTGAACTCGCCGCCAAAAACGTCCGTCGTTCGAGTTCCATATCCGAACCAATTGCCCGTCGACTAAATATGTTATTATACGGCACCTTGTTGTTAATAACTCAGCCATCACACAGCACGGTAGATTAATAACTACTCGGCGGTAGCTCACCAGGAGGCCCCATCGGTGACGACGAAAAACTGAACCGTCGCCTACTCACTAACAGCCACCGGCTCTGCATCTGCATACTGTTGCAACGCCGTCGGATCGATCGAAAACACCGCCTCCGGCGTCCCCGCAGCCGCCCAGACCGTCTCGAACGTGAGCAACGTCTCGTCAAGCACGACCGGGACCGTCCGCTCGTGACAGAACGGCGGCACACCGCCGATCGACCAGCCGAGTTCAGTTCGAATCCGCTCGGCATCGGCCATCGACACCGCGGCCGCCGACGCGTCGAAGACCTCGCCGAGCGCCGCCTCGCTGACGCGATTCGCGCCGCTCGTCACCGACACCACCAGCGAGCCGTCCACGTCGAAGACGAGCGAACTCGCGATCTGGGCTTTCCGACAGCCAACTGCCGCCGCTGCGTCTGCCGCCGTCTTCGTTCCCTCCGGGAACTCCTCGACCGTCGGCTCGAAACTGAACTCGTCGCGCGCCCGATCGGCGAACGCCCGTGCGCGTGGGTGCATGTTTGACATTCGATGGCATCTTTCGACTGCACCGTAAAAACGCTGACTCGTCTCCGACTTACTTTCCGTTGTGATCCGTTCAGTGTTCGAGCGAAACGTGCAGCCGAACGCCGTCTACGCGGTGGTACTCCGGTCGATGACCGGCACCGTCAGAGCGGACGATTTCGAAAACATCGAATCTGATGACGAGTCGCCCGGGATCGATCGTCGCCCGAAGGAGCGGCCCGCGACTCGTTACGACGACGTACGGCGCTGCAGGGACGGGGCTTGCCTGCAGGTCCGATGCTGTCGCATCGACGGCCGCTTCCAGGACCGCCGGAAGTCGATCGAAGATGCCTGCGGCCACGAGTTCGGCGCGCAGGGAGTCGACGAGTGCGTCGCGGTTCGTCGTTCGAGCGGTGTCCCAGGAGGTAGTGACGCGATCCGCACAGTCGTCGATCGCTGCGATAGTATCTGCGTGGTCGTCACAGAGCCGTCGCCTGGCGGCCCGTACTGGGTGAGACACGATGTGTGGGGTGTCGGCGGGGAGCGTAATAAGCGCTCTCGAGTACGACTCCCGTGTCCGGTCGCGCGGTCGCAGTCGTGGCCGCCGTCAGTCGCCTCGATCTTCGACGACACCGATACGGATGGTCTCGACGTGTGAGAGGGCCGTCTGGAACTGTTGTTTCCACGGCGGGTCCTCGTGCTGGTCGAGTTCGCGCTGGAGGGTCGCGGTCTCGTCTTCGAGATCGCGAGTGAGCGTTTCCAGGTGGGTGACGCGATCTTCGAGGCGGTATCGCCGTGCGCGCTGGGCGGCGAGGTCGTTTCGAAGTTGGTCGCGTTCGCGTTCGAGGCGGTCGATCCGATCGAGGAGACGGGTCCGGTCGCGCTGTGCGTCGTCGACGAAGGACGGACGGTCCGTTGCGGTAATCGACGTCTCCAGGACTGGATCGTCCGCGTCCGACTGGTCGAAGTGACCGCTTCTGACGGCATTGACGACGGCACCGACGAGCAAGATGAGTCCGCCGAAGTAAAGCCAGGTGAGCAAGAGCAAGATCGCACCCACCGGGCCTGCAGAATCCGAACTCCCCGCGAACGAGACGTAGACCTGAAAGAGCGACTGGAGCACCGTCCAGCCGACCGCCGCGACGACGACGCCGGGAAGCACCTGGCGGGGAGAGACGTCGACGTCCGGGAAGTAGTAGTACATCGGCAGGAACGCGATCGTGAGCACGATCACGAGAAGGATCGGGTTCACCAACTCGAGGAGGGGAACGTCCGGGAAAACCGCGACGACGAGACTCGCCGCGCCTGCCGCGATCAACGCACCACCGATCGCACCGAGGACGATCACCGCATCGCGAAGTTGTCCGACAAATGAACTCTCCGCGGCCGAATCGTAGATTTCTGAGAACGCGGTATCGAGTCCGCGAAATATTTTGAGCGCCCCCCACACGAGAACGACGACGCCGATGAGCGTCGATCCCGCCGTTGCCGGCGATTCGGAGATGGCGTTCTCGACCATGACCTGACCGCTCTCGGGCAGAAAGCCACTCGTTGCCGTTGCGACCTCGGCCGCGAACTGCTCGTCGCCGACGACGGTGACGACGAAAAAGACGAGGACGAGAAGGGGAAGCAGCGAGATGAACGCCTGATAGGCGATTCCAGCGGCCATGAAGGAAACGTTTTTCTCCTGTATGCCGGCGACTACGGTCTTGCCAAACGAGGCGACACCGCCGTCTTCGCGTTCGGTTGCCATAGCGAAGCCACACCGTCAATCCAGATATGTGGTTCGCCTGGATGTGCCCAATGCGTCGTCGGTGCTATCGCCACCGTCTCGAACGGTGCACCGCGGTCTGCCTCTCGAAGCGGGGTCTACGAGCGCTCTCGGCGGAACGCCCGTACCGTCTCGCGGTCCGGCAACGCGGTCATCGCACCGGTTTCAGTTGTCGTAATCGCGGCGATAGCGCTGCTACTAGCGAGCGTTTCGGACACCGATTTGCCGCCCTGAAGCGCCGTGATTATGCCGGCGACGAACGCGTCGCCCGCCCCCGTCGTATCGACCGTCTCGACGGTGTAGCCGTCGGTTTCGACGACGGCCAGTGACGACGCTCCCGCGTGTCCGCTACCCCACGGTGCATCCGGCCCGGCGACGGCCACGGCCCCCTCACTGCCCCGCGTGACGAAGGCGGTGTGGGGACCCGCCGATCCAGCGACCACCGCTTGCCCGAGTTCAGTCGGCGTCGCCCCGGTAAAGCCGAGCGCCTCGAGTTCACCCGCGGTTGCCTTGCAGACGTCGACGCCCTCGAGCGCGTCGCGACAGACGCTTGCAAACGTTTCCTCGGCGTGCCACAGCTCCGGTCTGGCGTTCGGGTCGAACGAAACCGTACAGCCGGCCTCGCCGGCCCGGTCGATGAGGTCGCGCGTCGCGGCCCGGGCGGGGCCGCTGGCGAGCGTGACGCCCCCGACGTGAACCCACTCGAGCGCGGCGAGCGTCTCGTCGTCGATCCGACCCGGTTCGAGTCGCGTGTCCGCCGTCCCGTCGCGATAGAAGGTGAACTCGCGGTCGCCGTCCGAATCGTGGGTGACGAACGCGAGCGTCGTCTTCGCCGCGGGATCGAACTCGATGTACCGGTCGGAGAGGCCGGCATCGGTGAGCGTCTCCCGGAGATAGTGGCCGAACGGGTCGTCGCCGACGCGGGTCCAGAACAGCGGTGTGGTTCCGAGTCGAGCGAGGCCGACGGCCACGTTTGCGGGTGCGCCACCGGGGCGACGGTCGAAGCTATCGACCGCGGTGAGCGATCCGGGCCGTTCCGGCAGGAAGTCGATCAGCGTTTCGCCAGCGACGAGGATGGACGGATCAGTACTCATAGAGTAGGACGATCGGATAGATACAGCCTCCCGTTCGCTCTTTTTCTCTCTTGCTCGCGTTCGAGGGCCGCGTCTATCCGCAGAGACTGATCGTGGATTATATCCTGTTATAATTATAATTTGTGGAAGCAGAGATGACTGACGAGTACTCGCGTCGCCGATTGTTGGTGACGACCGGTGGGATCGGCAGTATCGGTGCTCTCTCAATCAGTGCAGGCTGTCTCGGCGGTTCCGAGTCGGGGACGCCAGCAGAGTCCGACTCGAACGGAACGACGGACGACGCGAACGGGACTGGATCCCTCGAGACGGAGATCGGGGCTAGCGTTGACGTCTCCGCACTGGCACGATGGGTTCCCAGTTCGCTCACGTCGGACGAAACGACCGGCGACGACGAGTTCGTCTTCCACTACGCGGACCTCGACGCGCTTCGCGCGCACGACGCCGAGTTCAGTCCCGACGTTCGCGAGTCGACGGCGTTCAGCCTCGACGATCTCGGCGTGTCGGCTGCCGACCGGTTCGCCGACGCTGAACTCGACGCCGCGCTCTCGTTCGGCACCGGAAGCGGGAACGACAACGTCGCTATCGCCGGCTCGTTCGACCGGGACGGGGTCCAGACGGAGCCGACGTGGTCGGTCGACGA
The DNA here is from genome assembly GCF_000337535.1 of Natrialba aegyptia DSM 13077. Classification (GTDB taxonomy): domain Archaea; phylum Halobacteriota; class Halobacteria; order Halobacteriales; family Natrialbaceae; genus Natrialba; species Natrialba aegyptia. The sequence continues at coordinate 39,641 of NZ_AOIP01000008.1, read as the reverse complement.
GTTCGCCGTCTACGAGGGCGAGGACGGCGCAGTCGCCGTCTCGACGGAGTGGCTCCTCGCCAGTCGAGCGGCGGGGGTCGGCGTCGATGCCATCCTCGACGCCGGACGAAACGACGCGGTGCGGCGCGTCGCAACCGACGCGGACTTCGAGACGGTACTCGATCGACTCGAGACGACGGCGATCGCGGTCGGGCGAGTGGGAGACGGCGGCGAGTCGGACCCTGCGGCATACAGTCACGCCGTTTCGGTATCGGGAGAAACGTCGACGGTGTCGTTCGTTGCGGTACCCGGGGACGGCACCGACCCCGCTGCGCTCGCCGACCAGTTCGAACGGAGTTCCCTGGCGGACGAGTTCGAGACGCTCTCGGTCGAGGCGCTGCACTCGGTTGCCGTGGCGGAGACGACGGTTCCGACCGCCGAAATTGAACTTCCGTCCCTCTCGAGTTGGGGCGGAGAGCGGGTCGAACAGGAGGCACAGGCGGGAGTCACCATCGATGTCGATAGCGTGGACCGGCGCGTCACGACGATAGTCACATCGCTCGGGAACGCCGACCGGGTCGAGATCATCGACGGGGCGGGAAGAAGCGACGCGATCGCTGCGGTCGGCGAGAGCGTGACGTTTGCGTACGACGAGGGCGACGAAACGACGGTACGGGCGATCGCGGTCGCCGGTGAGACTGAAACGGTCGTTGCCAGCCGATCGGTCGCGTTCTAGATCGCTCTGTAGCGATCGCCGTTCCCGTGTGGCAGGCGGTTGAGACGTACCCGTGAGTGCGACCTGGTCCGAGAGGAACTAACAGCTAAAAGACTACAAAGAGCCGGAGAGCCGAGCAACGCGGGGCTGTCGCGTTGGCTACAGAATGATGCTCTTCTTGCGCATCATCTCGTGGATCGAGGCGTCGAGGCCCTCGCGACCGATACCCGAGTCCTTGTTGCCGCCGAAGGGAACGTCGCCGAGGCCGTGGGAGGGGGCGCCGTTGATGCGGACGGCACCGGCGTCGATCAGATCGGCCAGTCGCATCGCGCGATCGTAGTCGGAGGTGAAGACCGCGGCGTCGAGGGCGAGATCCGAACCGTTGGCGAGTTCGATCGCTTCGTCCTCGTCTTCGAACGTCGTGATAGCGGCGACGGGGCCGAATTGCTCCTCGTCGACGATACGGGCGTCGTGGGGGACGTTGGCGAGCAGGGTCGGTTCGAAGAACTGGTCGGCGAGTTCGTCCGGTACGCCCTCGGGGGCCCGTCGCTCCCCGCCGCGGACGAGGTCTGCGCCCTTCTCGACGGCGTCGTCGACGAGTTCCTGGACCCACTCGGCCTGGTCTTCGCTGATGAGCGGACCGAAGGCGGTGGTTTCGTCGAAGAGATCGCCGGCCTCCCAGGCGTCCATCGTGCGGTCGATCTGCGAGACGAGATCGTCGTGGACCGACTCGTGAGCGAGCACGCGGGAGACGGCCGAGCAACGCTGGCCGGCGTATTTCAGCGAGCCCTTGACACAGTTGCCGGCAACGTCCGTGAGGTCGGCGTCGTCGAAGACGACAGCGGGTGCATTGCCGCCCAATTCCATGTGAAGATTGACCATGCCGCTCTCGCCGGCGACGTGTTTCCCCGCGCCCGAGGAACCGGTCATCGCGATCGCGTTGATGCGGTCGTCTCCGGACAGGACGTCGCCGATCTCGCTCGCGTCACCGGGAACGAAGTTGAACGCACCGTCCGGGATGCCGTCGACGTCGGCGATGACATCGGCGAGTATCGCAGCCGAGACGGGCGTCTTGCTTGCGGGCTTGAGCAGGACGCTGTTACCCGCGGCGAGTGCAGGGGCAACCTGTAATGCCGTCGTCGCAAGTGGATAGTTGTACGGCGTGATACAGAGCACCGCACCGATCGGCTCGTGTTTGACGATCGCGTTCCAGCCCTCGTGGCCCGCGGTCGATCCCTCGCGGAACTCGCCCTTGCTGACGATGTTTCGGGCCTCCTCGGCGGCGCGATCGAAGCGCTCCGCCGCCTGGCCGACCTCGCCGCGAGCCGAGGAGATCGGCTTGCCCGCCTCACGAACGATAACTTCGGCGAGTTCTTCCTCGCGCTCGCGAAGACCTTCGGCGATCGCTTCGCACCACCCGGCGCGTTCGACGACGGTCGTCTGGCGCAGTTCGGGTTTGATCTCGTGGGCCGCTTCGAGTGCCGTTCGCGCTGCGGCCGGCCCGGTCGCGCCGACCTGAGCGAAGGTTCCGCCGTCGGCGAGGTCCGAGACTGCGATGGTCTCGTCGGTTTCGAGCCAGTCCCCGTCGACGAAGATCCGCTCTCGCCGCTGTGCCGCTCTTGTTGCCATACGTTCCCTTTCGACCCCCACACTGAAAATGTTTACTCAGCCCCGAAAAAACGGCACAATTTTTGACCGTAGTGGCGAACGATACGTCGGTTCCACTATAGCAAATAATAGCGCCGCTGCAAGAACTCTGTTTTCGGATAGCCAAAAAAATGTTCTGTGTTGGGGAAACCTTTAAGTGGAAAGCGCGTGTATCACCGAATGAGATGAGCACTCAGAAGACCGTCCGTCAATCGGCCGATACCGTCGAGGAGAACGAACTCCGCCTCGAACAGGACAAAGCCGAGCAGATCGTCGACGCGTTGAACACCGAACTGGCGAACTCGTACGTCCTCTACCACCAGCTCAAGAAGCACCACTGGGTCGTCGAGGGCGCCGAGTTCCTGCCGCTCCACGAGTTCTTGGAAGAGTCCTACGAGCACGTCGAAGAGGGTGCCGACGAGATCGCAGAGCGCGCGCAGGCCCTCGGCGGCGTCCCGGTCTCCGGGCCATCGAACCAGGAAGAGCGGGCAACCGTCGAGTTCGAGGGCGAAGACGTCCTCGACATCCGGTCCGCGTTCGAGAACGACCTCGAGATGTACGGCGACATCATCGAGTCGATGCGTGACAGCATCGAACTCGCCGAGAACCTCGGCGATTACGCGACTGCGGAAATCCTCCGGGACATCCTCGTGACGCTCGAGGACGACGGCCACCACTTCGAGCACTACCTCGAAGACGACACGCTGGTGCTCGAAGAGGCGACACACTAAGGAATCGGGAGCCGACCGCGCCGACGGTGGATTATTTTTGTCCGTTTATGTGCCTACAATAGACGACGGACCGTCGACACGGCGACATCCAGTATCTACTGAAGGAGAGATCTTGTCGCGGTGTCTGGGGCCACCCGGTAGAGAACGTTGCAGAAACGAAGGCGATAACTGAGTCCAACCAGCGGTACCAGATCGTCGAGCGTATCTGACTGGGACAGACTTACGGCTCGAGATCGACGGTTAGGTCCGTCGCGATCCACCCGTCGTTGTTGTCTTGCTCAGTGAAGACGATCTTGCCGGGCCGGGTTTCGTGACAGGAGACGGCCACAGCGGGGAGATCGAGTTCATCGTCGGTCGTCGGGTCCACGTTACGGGCAGGCACGTCCATTACGAGGGATTAGGTGGGCCTAAATCTAAAAGGGTTTTGGTCGCCTTTCGAAATGGGATCTTTTTTCATGGTTGGTTTCGTTCGTTTGGCTATGAGTTCCCATGATGGCTGCTCACAGGGGTCGGGCAGTCGACACCGCGGACGGGCAGCGATCGCCCAGGTGTTCGGAATCGATCCCGAAAACATCGAATCGCTGAGTTGGTCCCTCGGCACTCGTGTGACCACTGACGACGACGCCTCCCGAGAGTTCACACTCGAGTGTCGTGGTTCGAATCGGGAGATTACCGCGTTCGCCGTCACCGAGTACACCATGGTACTGCGACTCCGGACGCCGGTCGGCCGCGAGAAGTTCTACGGCGTCGCCAACGACGACATCGACGACCGGCAGGCGGCCGGGAACTGGATTCACACGGCGTAAGCGGACCGGCTACTCGCCGGCGAGAGTACTGTTCTCGAAGCGGAAGCGACACCCGGATTCATTGGCCTCGGTCCGGATACGTACTGTATGGAGTTCGACGTGATCCAGGGCGACATCGCCGCACAGTCCGCAGACGCACTGGTCAACGCGGCCGGCACCAGCCTCCGGATGGGCTCCGGCGTCGCCGGGGCGCTCCGCCAACGTGCGGGCGAGAAGATTAACGACGAGGCGATGGAACGCGGGCCGGTCGAGCTCGGGGCAGTCGCAGTCACGGACGCTTACGATTTAGACGCCGAGTACGTCATCCACGCCGCCGCGATGCCTCACTATGGCGACGGGGAAGCGACCGACGAAAGCATTCGCGATGCGACCCGAAACGCGCTCGAGCGAGCGGACGAACTCGGCTGCGAGTCGCTCGTGATCCCGGCGCTCGGCTGCGGCGTCGCCGGGTTCGATCTCGCCGACGGCGCAGCGATCATCGGCGACGAAATCGCCGTCTCCGACCCGAACTCGCTGACGGACGTTCGATTCATCGCGTACGGCGACGCGGAGTACGAGACGATCCGCGCTGCGACCGGGACGGCAGAACAGTCCGAAATGAACGATACCGGGGCTGCCGATCGATAGCGAGTACCCGCCCAGACCGCTCAGGACAGCGATAGCCCGCGAATGTCGACCGTCTTCCCTTCCGCAACGCGGCCGATAATCCGACCGTCCGTCTCGGCCGCGAGTTCACTCGCCGCCTCCTCGGGAAGTGCGACGACGAACCCGGTACCCATGTTGAAGGTGCGGTGCATCTCCGCGTCGGTCACCGCGCCCTCCCGCTGGATGAACTCGAAGATGGGCTGTGCCGGCAGTGGCTCGTCGATCACGTACCGTCGGTCGCCCATGCGCAGCAGGTTCGTCCAGCCGCCGCCGGTGACGTGGGCGGCCGCGTGGACGCCGTGGTCGCACATCGGTTCGAGGAGGTCCGTGTAGATCCGGGTCGGTCGCAGGAGTTCCTCGCCGATGGTTCGCTCGGGAGCGAGCGGGAACTCGTCGTCGTAGTCGTGCTCGCGCGTGACGGCTTCGCGGGCGAGCGTGAGGCCGTTCGAGTGGATACCGTTCGAGGGGAAGCCGACGAGCGCGTCCCCGACCTGTGCCTCGCCGTCGAAGACGGCGTCCTTGTCGGCGAGTCCGACGCAGGTTCCGGCGAGGTCGAAGCCCTCGACGACGTCGGGCATGACGGCGGTTTCGCCGCCGAGCATGGTGAGGTCGGCCCGTTCGAGGCCGACGGCCAGTCCCTCGCCGATCTCGTTGGTCAGCGTTTCGTCGGGGTCGTCGATCGCGAGGTAGTCGACGAAGCCGACGGGGTCGACACCTGCAGCGACGAGGTCGTTTACGTTCATCGCGATGCAGTCGATGCCGATGGTCGAAGCGTCACCGACGGCTTCGGCGACGAGGAGTTTCGTGCCGACGCCGTCGGTGGCGAGGGCGAGGTATCGGTCGCCGATGTCGAGCAGGCCGGCGTACTCGGTCGTGAGGTCGCTGCCGAAGGCCTCGAGCAGGGCCGCGGTCGCGTCCTCGCTGGCGTCGATGTCGACGCCGGTGTCGGCGTAGGTGAGCCGTTCTTCGTCGTCGTGCTGGTTCCCGTCGTCCGCGGACTCCGTCATGTGGGAACGACCGCGCGGGGCGAGCAAAAGATCACCGGTCCGTCGAAGCCACAGCAGGAAAGTGGAAGAATCAAGGCCGGCGCAGATCAGAACAGCCCGACGAACAACACGACGTACCCCGCGAGCAGAATGCTCGGGATGAAGACGAGTGCGAAGACGCCCTTGTTCCAGTTGTAAATTGACTTGCCGTCGAGCGGGCCGAACGGAATCATGTTGAACGCGGCCAGGAAGAGGTTGATCCAGACGCCCATCTGGCCGATCGTCCCGAGAAGATTGGGGAAGATCATCAGCGGGAGGAACAACAATGCGAGCAGGAGGTTCGTGACCGGGCCCGCGAGCGAGATCATCGCGTTCTCGCGCTTCGTGATCCGGCCGCGATGGTAGACGGCCCCGGGTGCAGCGAAGAGAAAGCCGATCAGGGCGCTCATGATCGCCATGAAAAGCATCTGGTAGTCGGCGCGAAACTCCGCAATCTGGCCGTGTTCGATGGCGACGACCTTGTGTGCGAGTTCGTGAAGCAGGAAGGCGACGCCGACGGTGACGAAGCTCAGTCCGACCATTAGGATGAAACTTCCCATGGTGGCCCCGCGGTGGATCGGGGCGAGCATGAGCGCGAACGCGACGCTGAGCGTGATCCAGGAAAGCGCCAGGTCGAGCAGTTCCTTGTCGCTAAAGGAGAGTTCGGGTTCGGACCGACGACCGGTTTGAACGCTCATGGGAGCAACCCTCGAAGGAGTTCGAGGCTGTTTTCGGCTCCGTGAAGCAGTTCGGCAAGGAGGGCGTCGACGCCGCCGATACCCGGGGCCAGCCATTCGAGGACGACGAACGGGAACAGGATGGTCGCGATCAGGCTGCCGATGTTCGTCAGCGCGACGATCATGATCAGTCGAAATAGCGGCACGTTGAACATGTCATCAATCGCCTCGGAGATCGGGCGGTCGGCGTCGCCGACGATTTCGTTCAGCGTCTGGATGTCGCGAACGTTGACCGGGCGGTGTTTGAGTTCGACGTAGCCGGCGAACCAGCCCGGCGCAAGCAGCGGATTGATGCTGGTCAGCCACGCGACCGCGCCGCCGACGCCGGCGCTGGTCCAGCGTGCGCCGGCGAGTCGGGCGAGCGTGAACGCGAAGATGCCGTTGAACAGGAACCACGCCGCAAACAGCTGGAGCAAGAACGTATCTTGCACGCCAGCCATCATCAGCAGGAAGAAAAAGCCGACGAAACCGACCATAGCCAGGTAGCCGAGTATCTTCAACGGCGAGAAGCGTCGACTTGAGGCAGTCCCGGTTATCGACTCCATGGGCGGGAGTTCGTCCGGGTGCTCGAGGTATCGCTCGATACCGGCTCTGTGGCCGGCACCGACCACCGCCAGCACGTCGTACCCGTGTTCGCGCAGCGTATGCAGGTTGTGTGCGATGTAGGCGTCCCGTTCGTCGATCAGTGCGTTCGCCCCGCGCGGGCTGAACTGGCGGAACTCCTCCATCATCGCGGAGACGACGTCGCCGTCGGTCATCTCCTCGATATCGATCTCCTCTACCTCCTCGACATCGCCGCTAAGCAGGCCGAAGAGAACTCCGAGGAGAGCCCCGACCGAGACGCCGACGCCGAGCCCGGTGAGCGCGCCGACCACGCTACGGAGCGAGTAGCTGCCGGCGTTCTCGAACAGCGTCGCCGAGATCGGGCCGACGAACGTCCCCGTCTCGACGAGCGCCAGCGACCCGCCGACCCCGATTACGATGCCGACGAGCGTGCGAGCCGAAACGCCGTTTACGAACTCGCCGCCGTAGCGGTCGGCCGCCTTGATCGAGGGAAGGAAGAGGAGACCAACGAACGCACCGGCGATCGTTCCGAGACCGAGCGCACCGACGGTCTGAAGCGCCGCCGATTCGGTGAACCCGAGCAAGAAGAAGTCACCGAGACCGACCATCGGGGCGATAAAGATGGCAAAGAGGAGGCCAGTAAGGAGGCCGACGACGGCCCCGAAGGTGAGACCGATCGTTCGGGGATCGGTGATACCGAGGGCGAGACCGCCAACCATCTTCAGTTTCTCCGTAAACGAGAGGCCGTTCCAGAATCGCTGGATCGTCACCTGAATGTCTCGGTCGACGAGCGAGACGCCGCTCCCGTTGCGTTCGGCCGCATCGATCGCGGCGCGCATGTCGGCACCGGGTTCGATGTCGAACTGATCGCCGAGCCGTGACTGGACGTACGAGAGCATCCAGTAGGCCAGGAACTGAAAGACCGTGTTTCCCGAGAGGAGGTCCTGGGATTCGATGTCGTCGGGAGCGCCGCCTTGCATCTGATTGTACCGGCCTTCGTCGAGTTCGACGGCGACCACGTCGGGTTGCTCTTCCGCGACGGCGTCGCGAACGTCGTCGACGCTCGCCTGCGAGACGTGAGCAGTTCCGAGAACGGTGACGGAACCGTCCTGCGACGTATCCGTCTCGCCGGCCGCGACGGGATCGGGGAGGTCCGGCGCGTCGGCGTCGCCTGCATTACTCATTACCGGATCAACTCGGCCACGACTTTTACCAGTATCGAACTGCGCGATGGTAGCGCGTCCCAGCCGTGTACGGCGACGGCAAGACTGATTGTCGTCGTGGGGAAACTGCGGGCAATGACCGATCTGATGGAGACGCTCGTCGAGAACCGAGAGATGGTACAGCCGAACCACGCCAACATGCTCGACTCGGCCCACGGCGGGAACGTCATGAAGTGGATGGACGAAGTCGGCGCGATGTCGGCCATGCGGTTCTCGGGCGAAACCTGCGTCACCGCCCGCGTCAACCAGATGAACTTCGAACGACCGATCGCCGTCGGCGACACGGCACACATCACGGCTTACGTCTACGATGCGGGCGAATCGAGCGTCCGCGTTCGCCTGATCACCGAGCGCGAGGACCCCCGAACCGGCGAGCGCGAGAAGACGACCGAGTCGTACTTCGTCTACGTCGCGATCGACGAGGACAACGAGCCGACAACGGTTCCCGAACTCACGGTCAGTACCGACGAGGGAGCGCGGCGGCGCGAACGGGCGCTTGCGAACGAACAGCGCGAGTATCGGAACCGGGACTGACAGCACCAAACCGAAGCCAACTCTCTTTCATACTGATACTGAACTCGGTTGCGGTTCTTCGGCCACCGAAACTCGAAATCCCGGTATTGCCTGAGATGCTCGTTGAGAGTCTTACGAGAACCGAACCGTCTCGGTCCCCGGCTCGAGTTCAACGCGCGCACCGATCGGAATCGGCGTCGTCGGCCAGGTGTGCCCGAAGTCGACGTTGAAGACGATCGGGGCGGTGGGATTGTACCGATCGAAGGCCTCCGTGATCACCGTCCGCTGCTGGGTGCGGTACTGCGTGCGGCGCTCGGCCGGCCGATCATCGAGATGCGACCGCGCCGGCGGTCGCCCGACGAGAACGCCGTCGAACCGCTCGAGCAGTCCGCGCTCGCCCAGCGCCCGAAGGACGCCCGCGACCCAGGATGATTCGGGCAACTCCTCGGAGGTTTCGAGCGCGAGGATCGTTCCGTCGAGTTCGGTCTCGTCCGGCAGGTATCGTCCCGCGAGAAACTGCTGATCGAGGATTTCGAGACAGCCGCCCCAGAGTCGCCCCGCGGCGCGCTCGTCGCCGCCGGCCCACCGCCAGCCGGGATTCGGCTCGGTCTCGCGGGGCTCGTCGAGCAGTTCGGGCGTCGCCCAGTCGCCGGGTTCGTCCGTGAGCGCCCCGGCGGGGCGGATCTCGCCGACCGACTCCTCGAAGAACGCGCGCTCGGTGAACTCGACGGTGTGCTCGAACAGGTGCCCGTCCATCGCGAGTTCGGCCATCACGGTCGGGCCGTAGTAGGAGACGATGCCGAGGTTCCAGAGGTAGAGCGCGAGGTTCGTGTTATCGCTGTAGCCGTAGAACCGCGTCGGATTCTCCCGGAGAACGTCGGGATCGAGGTGTTCGAGAACTCGAATCTGGTCGTTCCCACCGATCACGGCGATAACGCCGCTGATATCCGGGTCTTCGAACGCGTCCATGATGTCCCGTGCACGGGCTTCCGGGTGCTCCAGCAGGAACTCGTCATCGTGCGATACCGTCGGGAACTCGACCGGCTCGAGGTCGAACACCTCGCGAAGGCGTTCGAGACCGAGTTCGTAGACCTCGCTGAACTCGGTCGTCGGGTTCGACGACGGGGCGATCACCGCGATCTCGTCACCGCGTTCGAGCGGCGGTGGGATTACAAACGACGGCATGGCGACTACTGCTCAGTAGAATTGTATAATGCTACCGCACCATTGTTCCGTGTTCACACTGTTTATCCGGAGCGCTGCGCCGACGCGCGAGGGTCCGCTAGCCGCCACTCGATGACGGCGTCGGCGAGCACGATGAGGGCGAGGAAGACGCCCGCCCCGAACGAGACTACCCCGCTGATGCCGCCGATTCCGGACACAGCGACACTGCTATAGCCAGCCCACAGCGAGACGCAAAGACACGGCACCGAAAGCGCCGCAAACACCTTCTCGACGGCGCTCCCACCGACTGCCGCCCAGGCGACCAACGACAGCGGAAGCAACGCTGGCACCACGACAAACACGATGGGCGTCACCGTCTCACCATCGATCGGGAGGCCAGCGAGCGACCAGCCGAAGAGTCCTACTATCGACCCGAGGACGATGCTCCCTGGAATCACACCCACCAGGAAGAGTGCAAGCGCGTACGAACTCGTTCGGATCGTGCGGGCGAGCCGTTCCATACTTGCGATTCGTGTCACCTACTCATAAATATTAGCAGGATTCTACGTGTCGTCGGTCGAAACGGATACCCCGTCGTACCCCTGTTACGACGAGCGCTCGAGTTCGAGATCGGCAGTATCGATGTCCGCGTCGGCCGCGCGCTCGTTCGCGTCGAGAACGCGATCGAGTCGGCGCTCGAACTCGGCTTCCGTCAGTTCGCCCTCGGCGTACCGGCGCTGGAGCGTCGTCACCGGATCGGTTCCGGTGGGCGAGTCGGCGTCCTCGCTCGTCTCGCGGTCGGTGGACCGACCGATCTCGGCCTCGCGGTCCTGTTTGGACGCCTGTCGCGCGAGAAACCAGACGAGAAATGCGCTGGCGACGAGCAACACCGTGAGAACGACCGCATACAGGGGACCGGCAAACAGCGCCACCGCGATGACGATCACGTCCGCAAGGACGAACGTAATTGCAAAGATTTCCGGGAGGCTGTAGCCGTAACCTCGGCTCCCGGTTTCGGGGGCCCGCTCAGCGCCGCGCCCGCTACGATTGCCCATACGGGAGTGTCACGGGCGAGCCGAATAACTGTGGGGGAAACCAACGCCCGGGCTGCCGAACGAACCCATCGAACGAACGTCGAACTCGTCGAACGACCGATGGTATTTACCCCTCGGCAGTCCGAGCGTGACGTATGACACTCGCGGTCGACCCCCCAGAACCGCCGACGCTCGATTTCGTCGATCCCAACGAGTACGAGGACGCGACGATCAGCGGCGGCTCCGAAGAGATCGACTACCGCCGCGAAGAACTCCAAGAGTTCCTCGAGAACGGTGCCTGGGAGGACGCCTTCGAGGAGTGGCGAGCCGACACCGACCTCGATCAGCGCGAGTTCGGTATCGCTCGCGACCTCGATCTCTTCGCGGAATTCGACTTCTTCTGGGACGACTTTGCCGACCGAGTCGGCTACCACGCACCCGGTATTCCGGAGGACTGGCAGGCGCGGGAGTACCATCCCGAACTCGATACCTGGGGCACCGTCTCGGCGATCAACGCCGCGCTGACCGAGTTCGGACAGGTCGTCTCGGTGATCTTAAAAGCAGAGTACATCGACTGGGAGGCGGCGTACGAACCGCCGGAGGACCTGCCGGATTTCGACTGACAGCTCGGTGGTTTGTCGTCGGTCCAGTCTCGGCTTAGCCCGCCCACTCTCCCGCTAGGTCCCCGCTTACGTTCTCGCGCCAGAACGTGAACTCGTCCTCACAGGCTTCGTTCTCGTGGATGTGATCGACGAAGCCAGCGCCCGGCGAGGCGAGCTCGTCGCCGCAGAACGGGCACGAAACGGGATCGGACCAGTCGGTTGTAGTTACTGCCATGCGTAGAGCGGAGTACGGCGAATCCGTATATAAATGCTGCCTGCTAGGGGAGAATACAATAATATGTGATTTAACCACATTCTCATTTCAGATCGAGTGCCGATCGCGATGCGTCCATGTCTCCGTGGCGGTAGCCAAGAGATCTGCCGGGACCGGAGGCTTCTCGTCGGCTGCCCGTCCTACGGGAAACGAGAACCGAATGTCGGTTAGGACGGCGGTACGACGAGTCGGCCACTTCGATGCGCTGTTACTGACGGCCGGAATCTGGTTTCTGGCGAAGTTTCTGCGATACGTTTTCCCGCCGCTTTTCGGTTCGTTTCAGGAAACGTATCACGTCTCGAACGCCGCCCTGGGGACGGCGTTTTCCGGATTCATGCTGGTGTACGCGGCGATGCAATTTCCGTCGGGCGTGCTCGCCGACCGCCTCGGCTCGGTGACGGTCATCACGACCGGGGTGTTCGTCGCCGCGGGGTCCGCACTCGCCCTCGTCGTCGACTCGTCGTTTCTCGTCCTCGTCGGCGTGATGCTCGTTATGGGCGCGGGGACTGGCGCGCACAAGACCGTCGCCGTCAGACTGCTCTCGCGAGCGTATCCGGCGCGAACCGGCCGCGCGCTCGGGGTTTTGGATACGTTCGGTGCGTTCGCCGGCGTCGTCGCGCCCTGGGCCGTCGTGCTCGTTGCAGGCGTGCCGTTCGTGCTCGGGGCAAGCTGGCGGCTGGTCTTCCTGAGTGCCGGGCTCTGTGGACTCGTCCTGGCCGCGCTCTTCTGGACCCGCGTGCCACAGCGGGTCCCGGACGAAACGACGGACGGCGGCACGACCAGTGGCGTCAGTCTCGACGAGTTCAGGGAGTACGCGTCGCTCTTTCGCGACCCGCGGTTTGCGGCCTTCGCACTGTTGACCGTGCTGTTTTCGTTTACGTACAACGGCCTGGTCTCGTTCGCACCGCAGTATCTAACGACGGAAGCCGGATTGACCGACGGGATGGCGAACGTCCTCTTCAGCGGGCTCTTTCTGGCGAGTCTGGTGCAGTTGGTGACCGGCGATCTGAGCGACCGGGTCGGCCGACTGCCGCTTATTACCGCAACCCTTGGTCTCGCGTCGCTTGCGCTGATCGCGTTCGTCTCGCTGACGAACGCCGCCGGTCCGATCGTACTCGGCGGCGCGCTCATCGCTGCAGGCATCGGCTCGCACGGGTTTCGGCCTGTCAGGGGCGCGTATCTGATGTCGGCGATTCCGGACGACGTGGCCGGCGGAGGACTCGGCGTCGTCCGAACGCTGCTCATGGCGGCCGGTGCGATCTCGCCGGCGATCGTCGGCGTGATTTCGGACGCCGCCGGCTTCCAGCCGGCGTTCTGGCTGCTGACCGCCTCCATTATCGTCGCGACGGGTCTCGCCATCGTTCTCTGGCATACTGACCGACCCGCACATCACGAAAAGAGTTAACACACCTCAATCCCTACGGGTGGTATGACACTCGTCGAACCGGTCGAGTTCGAGTGCGTCCAGTGCGGCCGCCGGGAAGCGGTTGCCGACGCACTCGTCAGTACCTGTCGACAGTGCGGGGGCGAGATGCGAAACGTCGAACCGATCCACGACTGAGTAGACTCCTGTCCCTGCCGCGGTTTTTTGCCCCCGGTCGTCGACCTATCGTCCATGTCGCTGTACTCGGTTGCGTCCCTCGATACCGTCGAGTCGCGCGAACTGGACGAACTCGAACCGACGCTGTTTCCCGTCGGACTCGACCTGCAACCCGAGCAGATGCGGCCGAGCGTCTGGCACTACGACCGCGGCGAGGAAAGCACCTACCACCGGCAAGACGAGCAGGAGGAACTGTACGTCGTTCTCGAGGGAACCGTCGATGTGACGGTCGAACGGGAGACCGAACGCGACGTCGTCACGCTCACGAAACACGAGTTCATGGTCGTCCCGCCCGAGTCCTGGCGGCAACTCGAGGCCGTCGAGGAGAGTCGCGTGCTCGCGATCGGTGCGCCGAACGTCGCGGACGATTCGATCGTCGAAGACGAAACGACGGCTCGAAGCTGAGAGGAAGCGACCACCCGCAGCCGGAACGGGAGCCGTCTACCGAGTCACCGCGACGGCGGCCGCGAGCAACGCGACACCGATCGCGGCTGCGGCGACGCCGACCCCGCCCGTTCCGGGTACCGCGAGTGCGACGAGCGCGCCAGCGACGACGCCAGCGCCGCCGCCACCGGCGAGCAGCGGGCCGCCGAGTGAACTCGGCGACGGCGCCCGTTCCTCGCGGTCTTCGAGTTCCGAACGGAGCGCGGCGAACTCGTCTCGGCTCACGGTGTCCTCGAGGGCGGTGTTCAGTTCGTCGAGTCGCTCCTCGAGTGCGGTCTGCTCGGAGTCGACTGCCGAGACGGTTTCGCGGACCGCGTCGATATCGGCGGCTACCCGGTCCGTCTCAGCGGCGAGGTCGTCGACCGTTGCGGCGTCAGGGGTGGATTCGACGGCAGCCGAGAGCGTCTCGAGGTCACTCTCAATGTCGTCTACGTCATCGGTAACGCCCGTCACGTCCGCTTCGACGGAATCCGCGTCGGCGGCGACGGATTCGAGGCGGTCGCTGGAGTCGGTCACTCGCTCGTCGATCGCGTCGAGTCGGTCGGCCAGGGCCGCGAGTCGGTCCTCGAACGCCGCGTCTACGGTTTCGCTGGCCGCTTCGGCCGCTGCGACGCGATCCTCGAGTTCCTCGAGCTCTTCGAAAGTCGTCCGAACGGATTCGAGTTCGTCTTCGAGCGCCGTAACTGCGCTGCGGGTTGCGAGTTCACCCTCCGGACAGCGATCGGCAAGTGCGGTGAACTCGTCTGCGAGGCGGTCGGTATCGGCCGCGATGTCGTCGGTCCTGGTTTCGACTGCACCGAGGGCCGTCGTCGTTGTCTCGAGAGTCTCGTCCAGGTCGTCGACGCGCTCCCGATGGTCGTCGAGATCGGTTCTGCACTCGTCGACGCGGGCTTCGAGGTCGTCGAGAGCCGTCGTCGACGTGTCCGCTTCGAGTCGGTCGACCGTTGCTTCGAGCGTCTCGAGGGAGTCACGATCCGTTTCGAGCGCCGCCGTCGTCTCCGCGAGTTGCTCTTCGATCGCGTCGAGGTCCGCGGCGAGTTCATCGCGCGCAGCGTCGGCGTCGTCGATGCGCGAGTCGGTACGGGCCGAGAGTTCTTCGATCCGTCCGGAAACGGCGTCGAGTCGGGTCGCCTGTTCTTCGAGCCGACCGGCGACGCCGTCCACGCGCGTTTCGGCGGTTTCGAGCGCGGTGTCGATCTCGTCTTCGCGGTCCGAGGCACGCTCGGAGAGCGATTCTACTGTCGATTCGAGGGCGGCGACGGTGTCCGCCTCGGCGCGGTCGTCACTCGCGGCTTCGAGGTCGTCGATGCGCTCCCGGACGCGCTCAAGTTCGATTTCGACGGTGGTTTCGAGCCCTTCGAGGTCGGCCGTGAGGCCTTGAATCTCGTCGTCCCGGTTCGCGAGTCGGTCGAACAGGGTGTCGATAGCGGCGTCCGCGGCATCTCCGACGGCGGCGCTATCGGTGCCCGTATCGTCGAACGACAGCGTCGCGTCATCGGCCTGTGCCGCCGGCGCTGTGCGCTCGCTTTCTGGGACCTCGGCCGACGGTCCGTCCTTCGGCCCATCGTCCCAGATTACGTCCTCGTAGGGCTCGACTTCGTCCGCAGCGGCTGCGAGCGCGCCGCGCGCCGGGCTCGACTCGGGATCGTCGGCGAGTCGCACGCCGCGGATCGAGAGCGGCAGTCCCGCCGCATCGAATCGACCGCCCAGCAGGAACTCGAGCCCTTCGACGGCACCTGAGCCTGCGACTGCGATCGGCACGGCGACGCCCCGCTGAAGGTCGGCCTCGGTCGCCTGCACACCGAGTGCGTCGCCGAGTTCACCGACGAGGTCGTCGAACGCCGCGGCGAGTGCACGCTCGATCGGGCCGGTGTCCGCGTCGGGGTCGAGTTCGAACGTTTCGAGCACGCTGTGGACCCGTTCGGGTGTGTGACCGGTTTCATCGGCCGCCCGGTCGACGATCCAGTCGGTGCCCCGCGGAACGGCGAACGCGAGGACCGGGACGCCGTAGTACGCCAGCGCGACGCTCGTCGTCTGCGGTCCCAGACAGATGCCGAGTCCGGTGTAGTTGTCCGCAGCGAACTGGTCGTAGACGACCGCAAAGCCCCGGCTGATCGGCGTCACACCGACACCGAACTCGTCCTCGTTCCTGTCCCCGCCTCCGCTCTCGCTCTCATTCTTGTTCTCGTCACCGTGACGATTCACGACAGTTTCGAGCGTCGAGGCGACGGTCTCTCGGTGGGCGTCGGTCGGTGCGCCGGCGTCGACGAGCGTACCCGGTATCGTGTAATAGAGTCGACCGCCGGTTTCGGCCGACTGTGCCTGTGCCTGCCCCTGGGTCTCCTGCTCGGCGAAGACGCTCTCAACGAGTGCGGCAAACGCGGCGTCGCCGTGAGGAGCAGGCGGGAGCACGCCGTTCCGGAACAGCGACTCGGGTTCGTCGTCTTCCGCCTCCGCCGCCGCGAGTGCGTCCGAGCCGACGCGATACGCCGCGTCAGCGGTTTCGACGAGTTCAGCATCGCCCGCTGGCGGCGTCGCTTCGAGTGCTGAGGTCGCAAGCACGAGTGCGGGTGTCGACGCGACGGACGGTGAGGCAGGCTGGCCGCTCGCCAGTCGGATCGCGTCCGCACCGATATCGAGACCGTAGTCCATGCGACGACAACCCAGGGGTTACTCTTGGTACTTTGCCCGTGAGTACCAGATGTGAAAACGGGCGCGGGGCTGCTGACGGAGTTACTGCGGAACGCGCTGTCGCTCACCGACCGAAACCGCGTCCCCGGTCTCGATCGCTGTTCCCCACGACGACTCGGAGACGGTCGTGTTGACCATCAACCGGAAGTAGTGATCGAACCACTCCTCGCTCGCCCAGTCCGGCAGCGTCTCCCGGCGGCGCTCGATGAAGGTCTCTCGAAACCCGTCGGTCTGCTCGCCGGTGTCGGGGTTTCGCGTCGGAACCACGCACCGCTGGCATGGGTTGATCCCCTGGAACGTGGCTGCGCCGATAGTGAACGAAACTCCCTGTCCGGGAGGGCCGTAGAGGCGGTCCTCCCAGAACGCCGGAACGCCCTCGACCACGAGGTTCGGCCGAAGCCGACGACACAGCTCCGCCGAATCGATATCGTCGTACCACGATGCAACCGTCTCGAGCGTCGCCCTGGCGATTACGGTCGGGCCGGACGCGTCCGTATCGTCCGGAAATCCGCCCGCCTCGTTGCGAACGAGTTCAACGGGATAGCCGAGATACTCGGAGAGCCACGAGGCGAGACAGTCCCGGTCGAGTTCGAGGTGAAACGTATCGCCGTCTGCAGGCGGGTCGCCTGTATCCGAGAGCGACACCGTCTCGCGCTCGAGATCGTACTCAATGTGCAGTCCGTGAACCGCCGGTTCGCGCTTGCCGTTGACGTAGGTATCGCTTGCCTGCAGAGCGTGATCCGAACTCGAAATCGGTGGCGTATCGTCGAGGGGTTCGTTCTCACCGTTTCGCTTGACGATCGCGTAGCGCCGATCCCACGCCAGACCACCCCCAGTCTGAATTGTGGCTGTCTGAAGCGTCACTGCATCGAGGGACTTGATCGGGTGAATACGGATTCGATCCAGGGAGGCCATCGCGCGTAGTAACGAGATACTATCGTTTATGTATGCCCATTAGTTTCAGTTGGTGGTTGACAACTCACCACAGGCTAGAACGCACGGGTTACTGCCGAGGAAAACACAGCAGACCGCGAAACAACGGCACGTCTTTCCCTCGGAGTTAGAATTATTTCTGATGTGAGTTCTCATCGGAACACCTCTGATATCAGATGATTATAACGCTAGGAAGGGAGCGACTATATATCGGTCGTAGAGACGTATGAGACACCAAACACTGAATCCCGGTTCGGGAAGTCATGACACACTCAGCGCAAAATCCTCCACGTTTATACATCAGGATGATGGTGGGTTATGTATATGTCCGAAACCGGGACGGAACCCCGTCCGCTGGATCAACAGCTTCCCGACCCAGTAACAGCGTCGAACGTTCGGCACAATCCATCGCTCACCGAACTTCGCGACCTCGCCTCCCACCAAGAGACGACCACCGAGTTCGGATCGCCATCCTACGTCAGCGACGTCCGCTCGCGGAGCGCAGACCGGACGAAAAACGCCGTCGACCACGAGTTCACCGCGGCCGACGACGCGCTCGTCGAGGATGCAGTCGAACTCGCGGGTGAGCGCGAACTGGTCTGTGTCGACCGGCTGATGGGGCGACATCCGGAAGCGACCTTCTGTTGCCGACTGTTCGTCCCCGTCGAACACGCCCGTCTCGCACTGGGCTGGGCAAACTTATTCGAGCCGTCCGATGGGCGCGAGCCCGATCTGTACACCGTCCACCTGCCGGACTACGAGGAGCGAGCGATCCGCGTCCTCCCCGAAATCGGCTTTACCGCCGTTCTCGGAACCGATTACATCGGCGAGGCCAAGAAGTCGTTCCTCCGCCTGTTCATGTACCGGATCAAACAACAGGGCGGGCTCGGCCTTCACGCCGGCAGCAAGCACGTTCGCGTTCGCGACGAAGACGGCGACCTCCAGAGCGTCGGCCAGGCGTTCATGGGCCTCTCCGCGACCGGCAAGTCGACGCTTACCTCCCACGGCTGCTGGCTCGACGACCCCGAAGACGCCTCGATGCGCCAGGACGACGTCTGTGCGCTCCTCCCCGACGGCTCGGTCGCCGGTAGCGAGGCCACCGGTCTCTTCATCAAAACCATCGGCCTCGACGAGGACGAACAGCCCGGCCTCTACCGCGCCGCCACCGACGACTCCGCCATTCTCGAGAACGTCGCCGTCGACGACGACGGCACCGTCCACTTCGACGAGGACCGATACACCACGAACTCGCGCGCGGTCGTCCGCCGCGACGAACTCGAGAGCGCGGACGACGAGATCGATCTGGACGACATCGACCAGGTCTTTTTCATCACCCGAAACCCGTTGATGCCCCCCGTCGCGAAGCTCAGCAACGACCAGGCCGCCGTCGCGTTCATGCTCGGCGAATCGATCGAAACCAGCGCCGGCGATCCCTCGCGGGCCGGCGAGTCGATCCGCGTCGTCGGGACGAACCCGTTCATCATCGGCTCCGAGGGCGAGGAGGGCAACATCTTCCACGACCTGATCGACATCCTCGACGTCGACTGTTACGTCATCAACACCGGCTACCTCGGTGAACAATCCAAGGACATCGGCGTCACCGAATCGGTCACGATCCTCACCGAAGCCGCCCGCGGCACGATCGAGTGGACCGACGACGACCGAACCGACCTGACCATCCCCGAATCCGTTCCCGAACTCGATATCGAGGACTACTACGTCCCCGATCACGTCGACGACTACGACGAAGCAATCGCTGAACTCCGCGCCGAACGACGGGAGTATCTCGCCCAGTTCGAGGACCTTCGCGACGACATCGTCGACGCCGTCTACTGAGCGTTGAACAGTCGAACGGTCGGTCGGTGTCGGAGCCCGAATGGAATCCGGGAATTCCAGTATCCGGAACGGCATCAGAAACGTGACGATCGATTTCGAAACCCGGCGTCGAGTTCACGAACGTCGAAGGCAGACCTTGCCGGACAGCCATACTGTTATGTGCGTCCAGTTCCCATCACCGGCCATGAGCGTACAGTTGCGAAAACCAACCGCACGAATCTGTGAGTCGTGCGGGCGCGCTGAGCACTGGGACGACGACCTCGAAGCCTGGCAGATCGCCCGCGAGAGCGGCACAAAACAGGTCGGCAGCCCGCACTGTCTCCACGAGTGGGACATCAACGGGAACTTCAACCCGGTCGCGACAGACGAGTAACGGGAAAACGGCTGCAGAAGGCGACAGCCGATCGCTGCCACTCGACAGCCAGCAGCAAGCGAGTTCTCCAGGGGCGCTATTCAGTTCGGGGACACTCGAACAGCGCGCCCGTCGATGCCCGTCGGTCGCTCTCGCGCCGACCCGGCCGTCTCCGTGGCTCCATCTTTGTATCCCGACGCCGTACAGGACGCTCGATGCCAACAGTCTACATCACCGCACCGCCCGAATCGGCCACTGAACTCGCCGAGATGCTCGTCGATGAGCGCCTGGCCGCCTGCGTCAACCGACTCTCGACGACCTCGACGTACCGCTGGGACGGCGACGTGCACCGCGACGAGGAGACCATCCTCCTCGCGAAGACCACCGACGACGCCTACGATGAACTCGTCGCCCGCGTCGAGGACGCCCACCCCTACGATGTTCCGTGTATCGAACGCTTCGACGAGACGGCTGAACTCGAGTCGTTCGCGGCGTGGCGTGCGGAGAGCGTCGAGTAGCACCGTCGCGTGTCCGCGGTTTACTGCGAGGCGTGCGTCAGACCGTCACAGACGAGGACTGCCCGAAAAAGCAACCCTTAAAACTCGCGCACGGGTTGTGACGGGTATGGCTGGAACCATCGAAGTGCTCGTTCCGGGTGGCCAGGCCAACCCTGGCCCACCGCTCGGTCCCGAGCTCGGACCGACCCCCGTCGACGTGCAGGCGGTCGTACAGGATATCAACGACCAGACGGAAGCGTTCGACGGCACTGAAGTGCCCGTCACCGTCGACTACGAGGACGACGGCTCCTTCGAAATTGACGTTGGTGTCCCACCGACGGCGGCACTCGTCAAGGACGAGGCTGGCTTCGAGACAGGGAGTGGCGAACCCCAAGAGGACTTCGTCGCGGACCTCTCGATCGACCAGGTCAAGACGATCGCCGAGCAGAAACATCCCGACCTGCTCGCGTACGATACGAAAAACGCTGCAAAGGAAGTCGTCGGCACCTGCGCCTCCATGGGCGTGACTATCGAAGGCGTCGACGCCCGCGAGTTCAAAGCGAAAGTCGACGACGGCGAGTACGACGACGCGCTCGCCTAATCGGGATATCGCTGACCGCTAATAACGGCGCGTGATGGCGGGCCGTGGTCACGAGTTATTTCATTTTTCACCCGTCGATATCGAGGATCGAGACCCGTCTGTCACGGCCACCCACGTCGCGGATGTAAATAGCTGAAATACCGCCGTAGCGGGCGGTAAGTGATGGGGCTGCAGAACACAGGTGTCTGGAAAGAGGCGGCAATTAGTTTTTAAATCTTGTTCGCGGGCGGAACGGTGCGCTCATCCGGAGCAGTCGTGCCGCCGGCACTCATCAGCACGCGAACGAACGCGCCGATACCGAGCGAGGCAACCAGGACAGCGAGGAGGATGGTGATCCCTATCGAGAACCCTGCGACGCCACAGAGCGCTCCCCCAGCGAGAATTCCGGAGCCGAGCCGGTCTCGGCCGAGTCGGGCCATCGTTGCCCGTCCGACAGCAACGAATCCGAGCACCAGGAGTATCGGGAGGGTCGTTCCCCCGAGGAGAACCAGTGGAATGCCAAAGAAGATCCCGACGCTCTGTCCGACGAGAACATAGCCGGTGCTTGCGAGCCCGGCGAGGACGAGCCCGCTCGGAAGGCCGATACAGATCGAAATCACGGGACTTCGTCGCGCCGTTTCGACGGTCCGCGTGCCGTATCCCTGAACCAATCCCAGGACGACCAACGCGAGAACGACCGTTGCGGCGAACTGAAACCCGACCCGCCCGAGCGACCCGAGTGATCGATACGCCTCAACCGCTGCCCCCGACGTGAGCACCTCAATGACCGCGGACTTGGACCCGGACTCGGATGCACCCATCCCCACGTATAAATCTGCTGGCCACATATTCGAATTCATCACTGTCACTCTTCATAGAACTTCTGGTCGGTGCACGCTCTGCGGAGACCGAGAGTCGAACACTGAACCGGTCGGGACTCCAGTTCGACGGGTTTAAGTTCGACATGGCACTTCTCTCAACAGAGACAGGCATTGCCTGTTTCACTGACCCGTAGGAGCACTCCTGCGTACTACGGAGGTGAACGATGGCAGATTCGGATATCGAAACCGCAGTGGATCGCGCACTCGAGGACGCGCCCGATCGGAACTTCACCGAGACGGTCGACCTCGCGATAAATCTGCGCGACCTTGACCTGAACGAACCGTCGAATCGTGTTGACGAGTCCGTCGTCCTCCCGTCCGGCACCGGACAGGAGACGCGTATCGTCGTTATCGCCGAAGGAGAGACCGGTGTCCGCGCCGAAGAGGCTGCGGACGAGGTCCTTTCGGTCGACGACGTCGCGGATCTGGACGACGACGACGCCAAAGATATGGCGGACGAGACCGACTTCTTCATCGCCGAAGAGGCGATGATGCAAGACATCGCCCGGCATCTCGGTACTATCCTCGGTCCGCGAGGGAAGATGCCGGACCCGCTCTCGCCCGACGACGACGTCGTCGAGACCGTCAACCGACTCAAGAACACCGTGCAGCTTCGCTCCGGCGACCGGCGGACGTTCCACACGCTCGTCGGCGCCGAAGATATGGACGCCGAAGACATCGCCGACAACATCGACGTTATCCTGCGTCGCCTGCACGCCGACCTCGAGAAGGGGCCCCAGAACATCGATGCCGTCTACATAAAGACGACCATGGGCCCATCCGTGGAGGTGGCCTAATATGAGCGCCCAGGCAGATCGCAAAACGGAGAACCTTCCCCAGTGGAAGCAAGAGGAAGTCGCCGACCTCGAAGCACTCATCGAGAACTACGAGAGCGTCGGCATCGTCGGCATCGCCGGCATTCCCTCGAAGCAGCTCCAGGACATGCGCCGTGATCTCCACGGCACCGCAGAGTTGCGCGTCAGCCGCAACACGCTGCAGGTCCGTGCGCTCGAAACCGCTGGTCTCGACGATCTCGTCGACGACGTCGAGGGCCAGGTCGGCCTGATCGGAACGAACGACAATCCGTTCGCCCTCTACAAGGAACTCGAGGCCTCGAAGACGCCCGCCCCGATCAACGAGGGCGAGGTCGCCCCGAACGACATCGTCATCCCCGAGGGTGACACCGGTGTCGACCCGGGACCGTTCGTCGGTGAACTCCAGAGCATCGGCGCGAACGCACGCATCGAGGACGGTTCGATCCAGGTCATGGAGGACTCGACGGTCTTAGAGGCCGGCGGGGAAGTCTCTGCGGATCTGGCGAACGTCCTCAACGAACTCGGCATCGAGCCCAAGGAAGTCGGGCTCGACCTTCGCGCAGTCGTCGCCGAGGGCGTGCTCTTCGACCCCGAAGACCTCGACATCGACATCGAGGCCTACGAGAGCGACGTGCAGACGGCCGCCGCTCGCGCCCGGAACCTCTCGCTCAACGCGCCGTTCCCGACCGCGACGACGGCTCCGACACTCATCGCCAAGGCCACGGGCGAGGCCAAGAGCCTCGGCCTGCAGGCCGCCATCGAGGACGAAGACCTCATGCCCGACCTCGTCAGCAAGGCCGACGCACAGCTTCGTGCGCTCGCCGCCCAGATCGACGACGAGGAGGCCCTGCCTGACGAACTGCAGGACGTCTCCGCACCCGCCGCAGGCGCGGCCGGCGCGGACGATGAGGGCGAAGATGCAGACGAATCGGTAGACGACCAGGACGCCGAGGCCGACACCGACGATGACGATGATGACGACGAAGACGACGGTGACGGTGCGGAAGGACTCGGCGCAATGTTCGGCTAATCAACACAACTGGAGGATACACCAATGGAATACGTTTACGCTGCACTCATCCTGAACGAATCGGACGAAGAGATCAACGAAGACAACCTCACCGACGTACTCGACGCCGCCGGCGTCGACGTCGAAGAATCCCGCGTCAAGGCACTCGTCGCCGCACTCGAAGACGTCGACATCGACGACGCCGTCTCCGAGGCCGCCGCCGTCCCCGCCGCCGGTGGCGCTGCAGGCGGTGCCGCCGCAGCCGACGAGGCTGCTGACGAGGGCGAAGACGAAGCAGAAGAAACCAGCGACGTCCCGGACACCACGGACGAAGACGACGAAGACGACGAGGCAGACGGCGAAGGCCTCGGCGAACTCTTCGGCTAAGTCGGCCCGCTATCGCGACGACACGGTCAATCCCGATTTCTTTCGACGTCCACCGCCGACAGTTACTTCTCGGTCTCGCGTAACGGCGTACTCGTGACAACCGCAGTGTACTTCGATCTCGACGGGACGCTCTGTACGTACGACGAGTCGTTCGAGTCGCTGTTTCGACGGGCCGTCTCCCCCCACGGAACGCCGACCGACGCGGCGTACGAAGCCTACGTCGAGCGCCTGCTCACCGCGCTCGATCGTTGCGAACCCGACCCCTACCGTCGCGGGTTCGAAACCGTCGCAGAGGAGATCGACCTCGACGCGACGCCGGCCGCGCTCGCCGCCGACTACTGCGACATCGAAGTCGACGCGACGGTCGTGACGGCGGATGCGAAACGCGTCCTCGATACTGTCGCCGCGACGAATCCGACCGGCATCATCACCAACGGCGACGGCGAGCAACAGCGAGCGAAACTCGAGTTCCACGGGCTTGACGACCGGGTCGACGAAGTCCTCGTCTCGAACAGCAACGGCGTGCGCAAACCCGACCGCGAACTCTTTGAACTCGCGAAAGCCCGCCTCGATGCGGACGAGTTCGTCTACGTCGGCGACAGCTACGACGAGGACATCGTCGGGGCTCGCGAGGCCGGCTTTCGGACCGTGTACGTCGACGGCGGCTCGATCGCCGCCGAGGACGCCGCCGCTGCGGACGGCATCGTCTCGAGCGTCGGTGAGTTGCTCGACGACGATTCGCTTCCCGCGGCGCTCGAGGGGCCGTTCGCATCGCAGGCGTAGGTGGGTCGGGACGAGCCGAACGGAAGCGAATCGGCGAGAGCGCGCGCCGCGGGCGCGAGTTTAAATCCGAAGACGCGGCCAGATGAAGCGATGGCTGTTGCCCCGGTCGAGTTCGTCGCGGACCCAGCCCTGACCCTGCAACTGCTCGCGTGGACGGTGGCGGGGGCGAGCCTGGGGAGTCTGAGCGGACTGATTCCCGGGATCCACGCCAATAACTTTGCGCTCCTGCTTGCCGGCGTCGCGGTCTCGGTCCCTGGACCGCCGTTGTTCATCGGCTGTGCGATGCTTGCAGCCGGCGTCGTCCATACCTTTCTCAACGTTGTTCCGGCGATGGCACTCGGCGTGCCGGATGCAGAAATGGCGGTGACGGCGCTACCGGGACATCGAATGGTGCGTGACGGACGCGGATACGAGGCGATCCGGCTGTCGGCGCTCGGGAGCGTGCTCGCCGTCCTCGTTGCGGTGCCGCTCGCGATTCCGGTCACACGGGTGATGACGGCGGTATATCCGACGATTCGAGCGAATCTGTCGCTCGTGCTGGCCATGGTCGTCGTCGCGCTAATTGCCTCGGAGTTCACCTGGCGGGCTCGCCTCGCCGGCTTGCTTTCGTTTTCGCTCGCGGCGGGTCTGGGACTATTGACGCTCGATCTCTCGCCGGACGCACCGCTCGAGGCGGGTGGTACCCTCGCACCGCTGTTCGCCGGCCTCTTCGGAGCGCCGGTGTTGATCGATGCACTCGTCGGGTCGGGCATTCCACGACAGCACGACGGCGAGATTGCGATGTCTCGTCGACTCGTCGGTGCGACGGCCCTCGCCGGTGCGCTGGCGGGTGCGATCGTCGGCTACATACCGGGAATCTCGGCCGCTATCGCCGCCGTTGCAGTGCTCGTCTTCGTTCCTGGAAACGCCGGCGATCGCGGCTACATCGTCGCGACGAGCGGCGTCGACACCGCGAATACGATCTTCGCGCTGTTCGCACTGGTCGCCATCGGCCAGCCGCGCACTGGCGTCATGGTCGCCTTCGAGAACGTGAACGCGCCGCTCGAACTACCGATCCTCCTTGTGGCTGTCGTCCTCGCCGGGCTGATCGGGTTCGTCCTCGTGATCGTCGTCGGCGAGACGTATCTCGAACTCGCCGGCCGCGTTGCGTACTGGAAGATTTCGACGGCCGTCCTGGGACTGCTGCTCGCGCTCTCGTATCTGTTCACGGGGCCGCTCGGCATCGCCATATTCGTCGGCGCGACCGTGGTCGGGCTGGTCCCGGTCCGGTTGCGCGCCCGCCGAGTTCACCTGATGGGCGTTCTGATCGGCCCGTTGGTGGTCGGTTTCTGAGACGGTCTGCGGTACCGATTTGTCAGTTGCCGGTGCACTCGCAGACGGGCGCGACGGTCGCGGCTGTTCGGAACTGACTGCCGGTGCTAGCAGTCCGTCTGAGCGGCTAGGGGTTACGTGCGGCCGTGACGACCGCTTCGACACGATCCGTCGACACGGGGTTGGTCGTCTCGCCGTCTTCCTTGAGCGCCGTGCCGACGATAGCGCCGTCCGCGCCGGCATCGAAGTACGTGGCGACGGTGTCTTCGGTGACGCCGCTGCCGACGAAGACCGGCGGCCGGGCGTGGCTATCCCGTGCCGCGAGTTCAGTGGCGGCGCGTTCAATGTCGCCGCGATCGGTCTGGGAACCGGTCCCTGACCCGGAGACGATGACGCCGTCGGCCTTGCCGCGGTCGACGGTTTCGCGTGCGACCCGCTCGAGGGAGGGCGTGCCAACGGGCGTGGCGTGTTTGACGTGTACATCCGCGAGAATCGTCACGGCAGGTGCGATTCGGTCGCGGAGTCGGACGGTCTCGTGCGCCTGTCCCTCGAGAACCCCCTGGTCGGTCGCGGCTGTGCCGACGTGGACGTTGACGCGAACGAAGGCGGCGTCGACTGCGGCCGCGATCGAGAGCGCCGCGTCTGCGTCATTCCTGAGGACGTTGATTCCGAGCGGCACGTCGACCGCGCGCCGAACGACCGACGCCAGCGCGGTCATATCGGCGACGACGTGAGCGGGTACGTCGTCGGGATAGAACGGCGCGTCGCCGAAATTCTCGACGAGAATCGCATCCACGCCGCCCGATTCGAGCCGTCTCGCGTCCTCGAGTGCGCGTTCGCGGATCGCATCCCGATCCCCGCTCGAGTCGGGAGCGCCGGGGAGCGCTGGGAGGTGAAGCATGCCGATCACCGGCCGGTCGCTGTCGAACCGGTCCGAAAGCGAAATCCGTGGTGCCATGTTGCAGACTCCGTCGCGGGACCGATAAAGGAGGCACTCTCAAGCGTGCGCCATGCCGACGTGATCGCGAGTCGGCAAGGCCATCGCCGTCCCCGGGCGTTTTCTTCGCGCCATCGCTAGACCCGTCGATGGCAACCACCGACTCCGATGTCGACGATGCCGATCTGCGATCGTCGCTTTCGCTCCGCGAACTCGACATTCCGAACCGAATCGCCGTCTCGCCGATGTGTCAGTATTCCTGCGAGACCGACGGCCTCCCGACCGAGTGGCACCGCGTCCACCTCGGTAGCCGCGCCGTCGGCGGCGCGGGCATCGTCATGACCGAGGCCACCGCCGTCGAACCGCGCGGGCGGATCACCCCCCACGACCTCGGCATCTGGACGGACGAACACGCCGCCGAACTCGAGCCGATCACCCAGTTCATCCGCGAGCAGGGATCCGTCCCGGCGATTCAACTCGCCCACGCCGGGCAGAAGGCGAGCAAGGCAAAACCGTGGGAGGGCAACCTGCCGCTCCAGCCCGACGACGGCGGCTGGGAGGTGCTCTCGCCGTCGCCCGACGCCTACCCCTCCTTCCCCGGCGATCGGCCGGCGATGCGAAAGGCGACCGTCGAAGACATTCAGGGCGTCATCGACGCCTACCGCGACGCCGCAGAACGAGCGCTCGACGCCGGCTTCGAAATCGCCGAGGTCCACGCCGCACACGGCTACCTGCTCCACGAGTTCCTCTCGCCGGTGACGAACCACCGCGAGGACGACTACGGCGGCAGCTTCGAGAACCGCACGCGGTTCGTCCGCGAAGTCGCGGCGGCCGTCCGCGAGGTCTGGCCGGACGACAAGCCGGTCTTCGTCCGCATCTCGGGAACCGACTGGCTCGACGACCGCGAGTCGTGGGACGCCGAGCAGTCCGCCCGCCTCGCGGCAGACCTCGCCGAAATCGGGATCGACCTAATGGACGTTAGCTCCGGCGGCCTCCACCCCGACGAGCGAATCGATGGCGGGCCGAACTTCCAGGTGCCGCTGGCCGAACGAGTCGATGAGGGCGCGGACCTCGCCGTCGGCACCGTCGGCGGCATCACCGAACCCGAACAGGCGGACGCGCTCGTCCGCAACGGGCGCGCCGACCTCGTCTTCGTCGGCCGCGAGTTCCTGCGCGATCCGTACTTCGGCCTGCGGGCCGCGGATGAACTCGATGGGGAGGGTGAATCGGCGTGGCCGATTCAGTATCGCCGGGCGGTTCAGTAAGCCTGCGACGCCGGCCACGCTCCAAGTGAATAGACGTTTCATGTTTCAGATCTCAGAGGGCAGGTTTCAGTGAGTGAGAGTGTCCACTGCGCTTCAACTATCTCGGGCGGATACTCGAAGACGACACGATGAGCAATCGAAATCAGCGCCGGCGGACCGTCCTGCGGACCGTGGGTGCGACGGCGGGAACCGTCCTCGCGGCCGGCTGTCTGAGCGGGGCTGACGACGGGAACGGAACCGAAAACGAGACCGAAACCCAGAACGGCGGCGAGAACGGCACGACCGACGACGATGCGGACGCTGAAGACGAGGGCGAAACCGACCAGCACGTCAACCCCGAGGCGTGGACGGACGTCGAGACGATCGAACTCCGCGGCGTCATGAACGGCTGGGAGGGCGTCGCCCCCGACCCGATCGCCGGCGAGACCAACCCCACGCTCGTCCTCTTTGCCGGTCGGGAGTATACGTTCACCTGGACCAACGCTGACGGCCGCCCGCACAACATCGAACTCTGGGACGAAACCGGTGAACTCGTCGATGACGACTACGGAACCGATCTGATGCAAAAACAGGGCGAAACGCAGACGTTAGACGGCGTCACGGCGAGCGAGGAGATCGCCACCTATCGGTGTAAGCCACACGACACCATGGAAGGGGACGTTCGGATCGTGAGCGAGTGACGCCGCGGACCCAGTTCTCAGCTACTCGTCTTTCCACTTGATCGAACAACCGCGGGAGGGCTGCCACTCGAGTTCGACCTCCTCGCCGGCGAGGACCGAGTCGATGGCTTCGCGGATGTGAAAGCGCGTCGGCTCCTCGTCCGGGTTCAGGGCGTCGTCGAGTCGACCCTGATAGGCGAGACTGAATGCGGTGGTACCGTCGCTGCTGCTGTCGCTCCCGTCGCCGTCGGTCCGACGGAAGAGGAACGGATCCGGCGTGCAGGCCGCACCGTAAGCCGCGGCGACATCCTGGGACTCGTCGCGGAGGTAGGCGTCGTACCGGACCGTTCCGTCGTCGACGAGTTCCTGCATGCGTTCGAAGGAATCATCCGGATACTCCACCTCGTCGTTGGGGTTGATGCCGACGACGGCGACCTCGTCGTGTTCGGCGGCGAGGTCGTTCAACAGGTCGAACTTCGCCTGCGCGTACGGGCAGTGGTTACAGGTGAAGACGACGAGCAGCGCCTCGTTGTCGGCGAACGACTCGAGCGTGTACGTCTCGCCGTCCGTGCCCTCGAGTTCGAACGCGGGGGCGGTATCGCCGGCCGCGAGTTCGGTATCGGATTCTTTCGCCATACGAATCGTTTTGTCAGGTTCCGTCATATAACTCCCGACGCAAGGGCGCGAGTATGAACGGGGGACCGCGCAGGCGAGCGGAGAGACGAGGTTCCGTGCCGGGAGAGTGAGCGAAACGAGAGTACGCGCGAGCGACCGGTCAGCGCTCGTGTGTTCCACGACAACCTACATATTTGTACCCGCCGCCGCATCGATGGGGTATGCAAACGCTCGAAGTTACCGACGAACAGTACGAGTTCATCCAACGACTCCGCGAGGAGATCTCTCGGGACGTTGTCGGCCGGTACGGGTTCGTTCGCGAGCGGGACGCGTTACAGTTCCTGATCGACAACATCGACGAAGAGGTTGCGGACGCGATCGACATCGACGCGGAGTTTTCGGCGACCGAGGACGTGGCGGCGTCCGTCGGCGCGGCGATCGACGGCGAGGCAGATCCCCACGCGCTCGAGGAGATTTCCTACGACGAGTCTGGTGAACTCGGCGGTGACGACGATGACGATGAGAGCGATGGCGATACCGCTGCAGATTCGGCCGACAGTAGTGATGAGACGGGCGGCGACGCCGATAGCGACGCGGAAGACGGTGGAGACGACGAGGGAGAGAGCGAGAGCGAGGACGGCGGTGACGCCGACGACGACGAGATGTTAGACGAGATGATGAGCCTCCTCGAAACCCACGACGACAAGTGGGAGGAGTCGTCTTCGTCGGACTACCGTTACACCGTCACCCTTCCCGACGGGTCGACGGAGGACGTGCAGACGAAAGACGACGTGCGGGCGCTGTTGTTCAAGAATTATCGGTAATCTGCCGGATCGCAGTTCGCGATCCTCGTCCGCCGCG
Organism: Natrialba aegyptia DSM 13077; assembly: GCF_000337535.1. Classification (GTDB taxonomy): domain Archaea; phylum Halobacteriota; class Halobacteria; order Halobacteriales; family Natrialbaceae; genus Natrialba; species Natrialba aegyptia. The sequence continues at coordinate 9,526 of NZ_AOIP01000008.1, read as the reverse complement.
ACCACTATAACGAAAAACGACAAAGAACAACGTTTTTACTCGCGGTCGCGCTTCGCAGTGGTATGAGCGAACGCGAGGTGCTCGAGTTGCTTCGTGAGAACGCGCGCTATTCGACGGCCGATATCGCGCGAATGACCGACCTCGAGGAGGACGAGGTCGCCGCCGTAATCGACGATCTAGAGGCAGCAGGCGTCGTCCGCGGCTACCAGGCTGTCGTCGACTGGGACGAACTCGAAACCGAGCGCGTCCGAGCCGAAGTCGAGTTGAACGTCCGCCTCGACCGCGAAACCGGCTACGACGACATCGCAGAGCGCCTCGCCCGATTCCCAGAGGTCAAAGCCCTGAGACTCGTCAGCGGCGACTACGACTTCGACATGGAGGTCGAGGGCGACTCCATCCGCGAAGTGTCGCAGTTCATCAGCGAACAGGTCGCGCCCGTCCCCGAGATCACCCAGACGGTCACCCACTACGTGATGACCTCCTACAAGGAACACGGGATCGAGTTCGGCGACGGCGAGGACGACGACCGACTCTCGTTCTCTCCCTAATAGTATTAGTATGCCTATCGAACTCTCAGACCGCGTGCAGACGGTTCCGCCCTCCGGTATCCGGCGGTTCTTCGAAATCGCCGAGGAACGGGACGACGTGATCTCGCTCGGCGTCGGCGAACCCGACTTCGCGACGCCCTGGGCCGCCCGCGACGCCGCGATCGCTTCCTTAGAGGCGGGGAAGACCTCCTACACCGCAAACCGGGGCAAACGCGAACTCCGGGAGAAGATTTCCGACTACGTCGCGGACCGCTTCGACCTGGGCTATGACCCCGCCGAGGAGATCATCACCACCGCGGGTGCGAGCGAGGCCGTCGACCTCGCCTTCCGCGCGCTCGTCGATCCCGGCGACACGGTCGCGATCGCCCAGCCGTCGTACATCTCCTACGAACCCGGCGTGATCTTCGCCGGCGGCGAGGTGCTGTCGGTCCCCACCAGGGAAGCCGACGAGTTCAAACTCACGGCGGAGGGACTCGACGTGGCCGGGGCCGCCGACGCGGACCTGCTCGTCCTCTGTTATCCCAACAATCCGACCGGGGCCATCATGAGCGAGGCTGAACTCGAACCGGTTGCCGAGTTCGCCCGCGAGAACGACCTGACGGTGCTTTCGGACGAGATTTACGCCGAATTGACCTACGACGGGGAACACACCTCGATCGCGACGCTCGAGGGGATGCGCGAGCGCACCATCGTCTTCAACGGGTTCTCCAAGGCCCACGCGATGACGGGGCTGCGGTTGGGGTACGCCCTCGGCCCGTCGGCGGCGATCAACGCGATGAACAAGATCCACCAGTACACGATGCTCTCGGCACCGACGACGGCCCAGCACGCGGCGATCGAGGCGCTCGACTCCTGTGCGAACGACGTGGTCGAGATGGTCGGTCAGTACGACCGCCGCCGCCAGTTCGTCCTCTCGCGCTTTCGCGAGATCGGGCTGGACGTCTTCGAGGCCAAAGGCGCGTTCTACTGCTTCCCCGAGGTCCCCGACGGCTGGACCGCGGAGGAGTTCGCCGAGGACGTGCTCCGCGAGCAGGGCGTGGCAGTCGTGCCGGGAGACGTCTTCGGCGCGGGCGGCGAGGGTCACCTCCGGGTGTCCTACGCGACCGGGCTGGGTGACCTCCGCAAGGCGTTGAACCGAATCGAAGCGTTCGTCGACGAACACGTCTAGACGGGCGGGCCACGCACCCACACACCACAGGAACGTTCTTCCCGGTCGCCCCCGCTTGCGTTCGTATGGTCGATTACCGCCCTCTTTCGGATCAGCGAGCCGTCTTTCACGAGTTCAGAAGCTACGCGTTCAGACCGGATTCGGGCGTCTCGCCGTACGAACCGGACGAGCACGACACGCCGCGTGCGCTGCGCGGCTCGCGCCGCGGGATCTACGAAAGCGCGGACGCGGCCGACGACGATCCGCGGAGCGTCTGTCGGCACTACTGGCTCGACGCCACCGTCCGCGGCGAGACGCATCCGATCGCCGGCCTCGCCTCCGTCGCGACGCCGCCCGAGTTCCGCCGGCAGGGGTACGTCCGCGAACTGCTCGCGAACTCGCTCGCCGAGTACCGCGAGCGGGACCGTCGGTTCTCCGTCCTGTGGCCGTTTTCCTACGGTTTCTATCACAAGTACGGCTGGGAGACGAGCAACCGGATCGTCACCCACGAGTTCGATCCCGAGGTGTGCTCGTTCGCGACGGCGGCGGACGCGGCGTCGGTGGGCTCGTTTCGGCCGGTCGAGGCCGACGAGTTCGGCGAACTCGTGCCGGTCTACGAGCGCCACGCCGAGCGGTACGCGCTCGCGATCGATCGCGACGAGGACTGGTGGCGACACCGCACCTTCGGCGGTCACGACGTCGATCCCTACGTCTACGCCTTCGAGCGCGACGGCCGCGTCGCGGGCTATCTCGTCTACACGATCGACGGGGACCGAGGCGACTGGACGATGGCCGTTTCGGAACTCGTCGCCGCGGACCACGAGGCGTTCCTGGCGCTGCTGTCGTTCTGTCACACGCACGATTCGCAGGTCGAGCGCGTGCGGCTTCGGCTGCCGGCGGACGCCCCGTTCCGCGAGGCGGTCCGGGCTCCCGACGAGGTCGAGACGACGGTGACGAACGGGCCGATGGTTCGGATCGTCGACGTTGCAGAGGTGCTGTCCGCGCTTTCCTACCCGACGAGTTCAGAAACCGCGCTCACGCTTTCGGTGACGGACCCGCTCGCGGATTGGAACGACGGGCTGTTCGAGCTGACGGTGGCCGACGGCCGCGGTCGCTGTGAGCGTGTGAGCGAAACCCGCGACAACGACGCGACGGCCGATGCGACACTCGACATCGCCGCGCTCTCCGAACTCGCCGTCGGCACCCGCTCCGCGACCGACCTCGCGCGGACGAACCGACTGGAGGCAGCGGACCGAGAAGTTGTGTCGACGCTCGCTGAACTCGTGCCGAAGACGCCCGTCTACCTCGGCGAGTTCTTCTGAGCTGACAGCAGGGCTCCTTCCCGACGTTCAGCGGTAGATATAAGTCACTATAGGTTACAAATTAGAACGGAAGCCACAACGGACACGAAAGTGTCCCGGATGTAGGAGCATCCGAGACGTGGCTTCCAAACGCGGCTCGCGTTGAAGCCATGTTTGCGTACATTCTCACGGGATATAAACATCCCGCACGACTGATGTATCGTGCGATTCGACCAGCAGCGAGCTTCTTCCGCGCGATTGCGGGTATAACGGGTGGCAGTTGGGATGAGTGACAACGCTGACGCCGACGGCGATACCGGCAGCAGTGCGAACGACACCGACCATCCCAGCCGTTCCGAGCCGTTCGAACCGCCGCGCTGTCCCCGCTGTGGGACGCCGATCGCACAGAAAACCATGATCGGCCCCGGCGAGGCCATCGCCGGTCCCTGCGGCTGTCGCGTCGCCCCGCCGGACCCCGATCCCGATCTCACCTCCAACTCAAAATCAGACTTAGACTCCGACACCGACACCGACCCCGCCCCCGACCGATCCGGGCCGGACTAAGCCACCGCGAAACGAGTTCACCCGAACTGAACTCGCGTCGCGGCGGCCAGCCGAGTGCCGGCGGGTGTTCGAGACGATCACCACCACCGCCATCACCATCGAACCCACCACACTCGCACCCGTCGATGCACTCGGCCCGGAATCGCGACGCGAGCAACTGGGCGACCTCGAGTCTGTAACTGTGAACTGTGATTGTGAACTCGCAGTACGGTAGACGCCATTTCGGCCCGTGTTCTCTGCCCACTACTCACTAGAGCGGCGGTTACGCCTCGTCCGGTTCGAGCCGTTGGACGCTGATCGCGATGAAGTAAACGAACATGAACAGGAAGAAGCCGGCGGTGAGCGGAATCAGTCGTCTATCGATAACGGCGAGTTCCAGAACCGCCGCCGCGGCGATGCCACCGAGATAGACCAGAATGATGAACATTCCGATCGCGTAATAAAAGCGGATATCGGATTCAAAGTGTTCTTGAAGGCCCATAGCGCCCTGTTTCGAGACGGACGAGAAAAGGATGCTGGTCCCCTCTAGTAACCGCTGCAAAAGGACGCCATAACAGAAGAGACCGGTGCACTGAACAGCAGAGGAAAACCTATAATGTTTCACGAGAAGCATTAAATATGGAACATAACTTCGTAGAGCGGAATTTCGCTGTGAGATTTCTCCTCGGATTCGGCGTCATCATGGCGATGGCAGTTGTTGGAGAACGACTCGGTATCGGCCTGTTAGAATACGGCGTTCCATACGGAGACTGGATTGGTGTCGCTGTCGGAGCAATCGGCGTCTTCATCGCATTTGCGGCAGTATACACTCGCTTCGATTCAGTCTACGAGGATCGGCTGTAACTATTACTCGTCTATACAGAAAGCGACACGACCGGAGTCAGCGCTCGGTCGCCGACTCGATCCGGTACCGGAGTTCGACGAGACCGCCTCCGCGGGTCGTCGTCTCGAGTAACTCCAGGTCGCGTCGCGGCTCGTCCGTCCCGAACAGCGAGATCCCGCCGCCGAGTATCACCGGAACGAGGTGCAATCGAAGTTCGTCCACGCAGTTCGCACGCAGCATCGACCGGACGAGTGCGCCACCGCCGACCAGCCAGATTCTGTCGTGGTTCGCTCGGAGGTCGGCGACGAGTTCAGCTAGCTCCCCGTCGACCAGCGACACGGCGTCGCTGGCGAGGGGCAACTCGCGGCTCGTGAGAACGTACGTCGGCCGGTCTTCGTAGGGCCACGCGCCGAATTCGAGCACCTGTTCGTAGGTCCGCGATCCCATGACGAGGCAGTCGACGCTCGCGAAGAACTCGTCGAAGCCGTCGTCGTCCGAATTCGCGACGTCCGACTCCTGTTGGAACTCGTCGAGCCAGTCGACGCCGCCGTCCGGCGTCGCGATGAAACCGTCGACGCTCGCGGCGATGTAGAGGAGCAGTTCGCTCATCGTCTCAGTTGACGTAGTCGCGTTACCCGATGGCCGCGCTCAGACGACATTGCGCTCCGTTCGTTCGGCAGCCCTCTCCTCGTCCGTCCCCTCGAAGCGGTCGCTCGAGAGCGCGTCGATACCGAGCAGCGACGCCTCGCCGTCGACGGCGAGTTCGGCGACGAGTTGGCCGGTCGCGGGGGCGTGCTGGAAGCCGTGCCCGGAGAAGCCGGCCGCCGTGATGAAACCGGGAACCGTCTCCTCGACGATGGCCGTATCGTCGGGTGTCACGGCGTACAGGCCCGCCCAGCCGCGCTTGACCGCGGATTCGGGGCCGAAGTAGGTCGTCCACTCGGCGGCGGCTTCGAGCGCGTCGATCGACCACTCGAAGTCCATGGACCGCGGATACCCGTCCGGATCCGACGCCGGATCGTTGTCGGCGAAATGCCCGCCGACGAGCGCGTCGCCGTCGCGGTCCGGCCGGAAGTACGAGCCGCTCTCGAGGTCGATCGCCAGCGGGTCGGTCTCGGGGACCGGCGTCTCCGGCTGGACGACGGCGATCTGCCGGCGCTTGGGCGTGATCGGCAAGAATACGTCAGCCATCGCAGCGATTTCGCGCGCCCACGGCCCCGCGGCGTTGACGACGATGTCGGCCTCGAGGCGTCCGTCAGGTGTTTCGACACCCGTTACCCGCGCCCCGCCAGTACCGTCGCCGGGGTCGCGGTCGCCGGCTCGAATCACGTCGGTAACGGGCGTCTGCGTCCGAACATCGACACCCGCAGCAGCCGCAGCCCGGGCGTACGCCTGCAGCGCCAGGTGCGGATCGGCGAAGCCGTCCGTCGGCGAGTACGTCGCCGCGACGAACTGGTCGGGATCGATCCCGGAACAGATTTCACACGCCTCGGACGGATCGAGAACCTCGCTCGGAACCCCGCGGTCGTTTTGCATCGCGACTCGCTCTTCGAACGCCGCGGCCGTTTCTTCGCTTCGGGCGAGGAAGAGATACCCCGTCTTCCGGTAGTCGATTTCGGCGTCGAATCGCTCCGTGAACTCGTCCCAGACGCGCATGCTCTCGCGGGAGAGTTCGACGTTGATCGGCGACGAGAACTGTGCGCGGATGCCACCGGCGGACCGTTCCGTGCTCCCGGTGCCGATCGATCCCTGCTCACAGACGGTCACGTCGACACCGCGTTCGGCGAGTTCGAGCGCGCTCGAGAGGCCGACGATTCCACCGCCGATGACGACTCCCTTCATTGTACGCTGTTGGTTACCGCCACGGTATCAATAAGCGTTCGGCTGCGATCGATCTTTCCCGCTGTTCAGAATCGGGTCGCCTCAATCGGCAACATAGACTGAAGTAGCCGCCGACCAACGGTCGAGTAGAACAGCGCAATGGTTCGCGTACTCTCTGCCGATAACGTCGCGTCGGTGCTCGATATCGACGCGCTCCTGCCCGTCGTCGCCGAGGCGTTCGAAAAGCAACACGCGGGCGCGGTCGAACGACCCGATCGACCGCACTATCCGTTCGGGACCGGTCTCGACCCCGACGCGCCCGCGGAACCGACCGGCACCGGACTCTGTATGCCGGCGTACGTCCACGGTGCAGACTACGTCGCGACGAAACTCGTCGCCGTCTGCAAGGACAACGTCGCTCGCGGACTCCCGACCGTCACCGCACAGCTCGCCTTGACGGACGCGGAAACCGGACAACCGGTCGGCTACCTCGCCGGCAACCGCATCACCAACGCCCGCACCGGCTGTATCGGCGGGGTCGCCGCCCGCGAACTCGCCGTCGACGACCCCATCGACCTGGCCGTCATCGGTGCCGGCAAGCAAGCCCGCTGGCAGACCCGCGCCATCGCCGCCGCGACCGACGCCCTCGAGTCGATCCGCATCTACGCCCCCAGCGACTCCCGGGTCGACTGCGCCGCCGAACTCGAGGCCGAACTGGACGTTCCCGCACATCCAGTTTCGAGCCCGCGCGATGCAGTCGCTGACGCGACCGTCGTCGTCACCGCCACGACGAGTTCGGAACCGGTGTTCCCCGGCGACGAACTCGCGCCGGGGACGCTCGTGATCGCCGTGGGGGCGTACACGCCCGAGATGCGTGAACTCGACGACGAGACGGTCGAGCGCGCGGCCCGGATTTTCGGGGACGTGCCCGAAGAAGCCGCGGAAACGGGTGATCTTCGAGGCCACGTCGACCGCGAGGTCGAACCGGTCGGAGCCGTCATCGCGGGTGATCGCGGGCGCGAGGCGGACGAGGAGATACTCGTCGTCGAGAGCGTCGGGTCGGCGGTGCTCGATGCGGCGAGCGCCGAGGCGATTTTCGATCGAGCGGTGTCGCGCGACGTTGGGACGAAAGTTGCACTCTAACCGGTCTACCCTGTTTTGCGTTCTCGGCCGCGACACTGAAATACGGGCTTCGATAAGTATCCCTAGAGTAGCTGGTAATGGCTATCACGAGAGCCAATTCCCTCGGGGGAGGGTCCGACGTGGACGTAGCGGTGACGATGGGTGAGCGACCGTGACACTGCGGTCTGTGCCGGTCGTCGACCGTATCACGGACGCGTTTTTCGCGCTCGATACGGACTTTCGGTTCACCTACCTCAACGACCGAGCCGAGACGCTGCTGGAACGCTCGCGGGCGGATCTGATCGGGCGCGTCATGTGGGACGAGTTCCCCCAGACCGTCGAGACGCAGTTTCCGGACGGATTTCATCGCGCTATGGATACCCAGACGCCGGTTTCGTTCGACATCTATCACGCGCGACTCGAAACCTGGTTCGAGGCGACGGCCTACCCCTCCGAAACCGGGCTCTCGGTGTACATGCGCGATGTGACCGAACGCAAACAACAGGAGCGGACGCTCGCCCAGCACGCGGCCGCCGTCGAGGCGATTTCGGACGGCGTCGTCACGCTCAACGGCGACCGAGAGATCGTCTCGGTCAACGAGGCCATGGAGCAGTTCCTCGGCGTCGATCGAGCGGTGCTGCTCGGCGAACACGTCGAGATCATTCCGGAGCGAGCCGCAATCAACGACGACGACGCCGTCGAGATCGGGCGCGCGATTACCGACGTAGACATCGGTACGGCCGAGACGCGCCGGGTGGAGGTGCCGTTTACCGACGCCAGTGGAGCGGATCGAGTGGGCGAGTTCAGATTCGTCCCCGTCGAGGACACTCGGGCGACGATCGCCGGGATCGTCCGCGACGTCACCGATCAGCACGAGTACGAGCGCGTCGCGGCCTCGCTTCACGAGATTACCCGGTGGTTGCTCGAATCGGACGATCCGGAGGAGATCTGTTCGATTGCGGTCCACGCCGGCAGCGATCTGCTCGATCTGCCGATCAGCGGCGTCTGGTTGCTCGACGACGAACAGGGGTATCTCGATCCCGTGGCCGGCACCGCCGGGGCCTACGAAGAGTTCGGTGGACTCCCTCGGTTTACCCCGCCCGAGGGGCTCATCTGGGACGTGTTCGAATCCGGCAGCGTCGAGCGGTTCGACGACCTCTCGGCAGTCGAGGGTCTGTACAATCCCGACTCGCCGATCCGGTCCGAAATCATTGCCCCGATCGGCACCCACGGCGTCCTGATGACCGGTTCCCTCGAACCCGAGCGATTCGACGATACCGATGTCGAACTGCTCTCGACGCTCGTCGAGAACATCCGCGCAGCCCTCGACCGGGCCGACCGCGAACAACTGCTTCGCGACCGTACAACCGAACTCGAACGCCAGACCGAACGCCTCGAAGGCATCGCCGAGGTCCTCTCGACCGACCTGAAACGCCAACTCGACGCCGTCGCCGACGCACTCGAGGACGAACGAGCCCGGACCGGTAACGACACCTGGGAGTTTCCCCTCGCCGAGGACTCAGTCACGACGATGCTCGACCGCACCGAGCGCCTCGTCGACGACGTGCGCGAGTTCGCCCGGAACGCGACCGCCGTCGGCCCGCGAAACCGCATCCTCCTCGAACGCGCCATCCGAGACGCCGCGGCGAACTCGCGACTCGACGAGTCGACGCTCGAACTCGAACTCGAACTCGAGTGCGCGGCGGCGCTCCGAGCCGACGCCGAGCGGTTCGGCCACCTGCTGGAAACGGCGTTCGACGACATCGCGGCCCGCGCACAGGCATCGGAAAGTGAGGGGGCAAGCGAGACGAGAGGCGAAGTCGGGGCCGAAGACGGGGCCGAGGCCGGCGGTGAGGGTCCCGACGACACTACCGACCCCGTTCGCGTCAGCGTCGGACTCCTCGGAATCGACGACGACCAGCCGACACACGAGGAAACGCAGGCCGTCATCGGCACCGAGACGGGCCGCGAACAGTCCCGCGGGTTCTACCTGCTCGATACCGCCGCAGAACGGCCCGCAACGCTGGACGAGCGCGCGTTCGATCCGACGGCCGCCGACGAACGGGGAATGGACGGCCTCGGCCTCACGCTGGTCCGTGCCATCGCCGATGCGCACGACTGGACGCTCTCGGTCGACGACGCGACGAACGGCACCCGAATCGAAGTGCGAGACGTAACGACTGTCTCTTATACACATCTC
>NZ_AOIP01000007.1 GCF_000337535.1 Natrialba aegyptia DSM 13077 | reverse complement strand
GGCTCGCGCATGAACTCGCGACAGAGTTGGCGGTGGGCGTCCTGATCGATAAGAGCGATCATCGTCTCGTCGATGCGGACGCGGGAGACGGCGAGGCGATCCTCGAGTGCAGCGTACTCCTGGCTGGCGAGTAGTTCGGCGTCGGTCTTCTCGGCATCGAGGTGGGCCTTCTTCGAGGCCAGCGAGAAGAACTGCTGGAGCTGGTCGTCGTAGGTTGAGCGCAACAGGAGTTGGTCGACGACCTGCAGGAGTTCGTCCTTCGAGACGGGTTTGACGAGGTAGTCGTCGAAGCCCATGCCGACGATGTCGAAGTCCGGTTCGACTGCGGTGACCATCGCGACGCGACAGTCGAGGTCGCGCTCGCAGATCGTCTCGAGGACGGTATCTCCCGAGAGGGTAGGCATCCGCCGGTCGAGCAGGACAACGTCGACGGCTGCGTCAATCGCGTCGAGTGCCTCGGTGCCGTCGGATGCGGTTCTCGTCTCGTACTCGTCGCCGAGCCAGACGGTGTAGAGGGTTGCGAGATCGGGCTCGTCCTCGACGATCAGGACGGTCGGGGTATCGGTAGCCATGAAGCGGGGTCCTCCAGTGGTCGTCGCGGTGACGACCGGTTCGTCAGGGCAGTCTCCCTACAAATATATCAACATATCGGGATGGAACGAGACGATCCCCTCGCCCTACGCGAGTTCAGTCTCGATAGTTGCGCGTCGCTCCCGGATCTCGTCCGCCGCAATCGTGACCTGGTCGTCGCCGACCGAGAGCGTAAGCGTACCGTCGTCGGTCGCGGAGCCGAGGGAAACGACCGGGGCGACGCCGTCGAACGCCTCCCGGACTGCTGCGGGCGAGTCGGTCTGGATCAGTGCGCGACCCGGCTGTTCGTGGAAGAGTGCACCCAGCGGGTCGCTCGCCGGAATCGAAACGTCGAGGCCGGCGTCGTCGGTTACCATCTCCGCGAGCGCGACCGCAAGGCCGCCGTGGCTCACGTCGTGCACCGCGAGCGTCGCCTCGGCGTCCGCGACGGCCGCCAGCGTCTCGACGAGTTCGGCCGGCTCGCTCGGTAGCGCGGGGAACCGATCGCTGCCGTCGAACTGCGCGAGGTACTCCGAACCGCCGAGGCTGAACTCTTCATCGTCGCCGTCGAGCGCGCGGTCGCCGACGAGGAGGAGTTCGCTCTCGTTGGCAGCCCGGACCGACAGCGACGGGGCATCGTAGCCCGGTTTCGTCCCAACCATCGCAAGCGTCGGCGTGGGCGGGATGGGGCCGGCGACGGAGTCGTTGTACAGCGAGACGTTGCCGCCGACGACGGGCGTCGAAAGGGTCGCGCACATGTCGGCGAGACCGTCGACGATGCCGGTGAACGCGCCGTAAACGTCGGATTTCTCTGGGTTGCCGCCGTTGAGGCAGTCGACGGCGGCGAGCGGCGTCGCGCCCGTAGCCGCGATGTTCGTCGCGTTCTCGAGTGCGACTGCGCGTGCGCCCTCGTAGGGCGCGGCGGCGGTCCAGTTCGGTGCCGCGCCGGACGAGATGGCGAGGCCAGTGTTTGCTTCCCGGATTGCGATTATGGCTGCGTCGTCGCCCGGACCGACGCTCGTCCGGACGCCGACTTCGTGGTCGTACTGGCGGTAGACCCACCGTTTCGAGGCCGTGCTCGGACTCGAGACGACGGCGTCGAAGGCGTCCTCGAGATCGGCGTCGGGCAGGTCGGTATCCGGTTGAGCGGGCTCTGCAGCGGGCAGGTCGTTCATCGGCGCGCCCTCGCCGAGGAAGTGCGCATCGACGTCGACGACGGTTTCATCCTGATGGGTACAGACGTAGTTTCCGTCCGTCACCTCGCCGATGACCGAGCAACCGAGGTCGAACCGATCCGCGATTTCGCGGACGCGATCGACGTTCTCGGGGTCGACCTCGTAGCACATCCGTTCCTGAGACTCGGCGAGCAAGATCTCCAGTGCCGACATGTTCGGCTCGCGCTGGTGGACGCGTTCGAGTTCAATTTCGGCACCGAGGCCACCTTTGGCGACGAGTTCACTGGAGGCACCGCCGAGGCCGGCGGCACCAAGGTCGCGGGCGGACTCAATCAGGCCCTCGTCGACGAGTTGCTCGTTGGCCTCGATAAGGAGTTTCTCGGCGTAGGGGTCGCCGACCTGGACCGCGGGGCGGTCTTCGGTTTCGGCGTCCTCGGCCAGGTCCTCGCTGGCGAAGCTCGCGCCGCCGAGGCCGTCGCGGCCGGTCGCGTTGCCGACGAGCACGAGTTTGTTGCCCGGCTCCTGGGCCTCGGCGGTGACCAGTCGCTCCTCGTTCGTCAGGCCGACGCAGGCGACGTTCACCAGCGGATTGCCCTCGTAATCGGGATGGAAATCGACGCTGCCGGCGACCGTCGGGACGCCGATGCAGTTGCCGTAGTGGCTGATTCCCTCGACGACGCCCTCGAGCAGGTACCGCGAGTGCTCGCGACCGAACTCGCCGAAGTAAAGCGAGTCCGCGAGCGCGATGGGATAGGCCCCCATCGAGAGGGTGTCTCGGACGATGCCGCCGACGCCGGTCGCCGCGCCGTCGAACGGGTCGACGTAGGAAGGATGGTTGTGGCTCTCGATCCCCATCGTGATGTAGGTCTTCGCGTCGTCCCCGTCCTCAGTTGTGCCGTCTCCGTCGTCCGGCTCGGGCAGAGAAACGACGGCCGCGTCGTCGCCCGGGCCGATGACGACCTGCTCGCCCTCGCTCTCGAACGCCGACAGCAGCGGTCTCGAGGAGCGGTACGCGCAGTGTTCGCTCCAGAGGTTCTCGAACAGCGCCGCCTCCGCTCGGGTTGGCTCTCGTCCCAACTCCTCGACGACGAGTTCGCGATCCGAATCGGCAAGGCTCATTCACCTAGGTGGTGAAAGTCGGGGAGTAAATGGGTTTCTATATCCATGATCGTGGATACCCGTGCGTGTGCCAGCGAATTTCGAACCGCCCGGCGGACCGAGGCGCTTTTGATCAGGCGAGATAAACGTACGGGCGTGCTGTCGGTCGAACTTCACGCCCACTCGGCGCTGTCGTACGACGGCCGGGACCCGATCGAACTCATCTTGGAACAGGCCGAAGCCGTCGGCCTCGACGCGATCGCCGTGACGGACCACGACGAGATCGACGCGAGTCTCGAAGCCGCCGACCGCGCCTCCGCGTACGGCCTAGTCGGCATCCCAGCCATGGAAATCTCGAGCAAAGCCGGCCACATCCTTGGCTTCGGCCTGGAGGAAGCCGTCCCACCCGGACTCTCCTACGAAACGACGCTCGCGGAGATCCACGATCAGGGCGGCCTCGCCGTGATTCCCCACCCCTTCCAGGAATCCCGCCACGGGGTCATGGCCCGCATCTCGCGCGACGAACTCGCGATGGGCGACGCCATCGAGGTCTACAACTCGCGGCTCCTGACCGGTCGCGCCAACCGCCAGGCCGAGCGCTACGCCGCCTCCCGGAACCTGCCGATGACCGCCGGCAGCGACGCCCACATCAGCGAGATGGTCGGTCAGGCCGTCACCCGCGTCGACGCCGACGAGCGGTCCGTCGACGCCATCCTCGACGCCATTGCGGCCGGCCGAACCTCCGTCGAAGGCAAACGAACGCCCTGGCGAATCAGTTTCCGTCAGGCCGCCGGCGGCGTCTCCCGCCGCGTCCGAAACAGCGTCATGGGACTGTTCCAGTGACACGATCACTCCGCGGTACCGACCCCGAAACCGTTCGCGCGGCGCTCGACACCGGCGACCCGCTCCCCGGCACCGCCGGCTTCGCCGGCGAACTCGACGGCGAACTCGTCCGCGACACCCTCGGGCGCGTCCCGCTGTTCGTCGAGGCCGACCGCGACCCGACCGACGCGTGGGCTTTCGACCCGGCCGAACTCGACGACCCCGTCCAGTTCCCCGCCGGTGCCGTCGCCGGCCCCGACGATTCGACGCCCGAACGACGCTGGACGCTTCCGGACCCCGATCCGATCGCCGACCGCGAGCGTGCACTCGACGAACTCGACGCCGCCATCCGATCCGCGGCCGACGAGTTCAGAACCGACACCACCAGCGTCGCCGTCGCCTTCTCCGGCGGCGTCGACTCCGCGCTCGTCGCCGAACTCCTCGACGCCCCGCTTTACGTCGTCGGCTTCCCCGACAGCCACGACATCGCCGCCGCCCGCAGCGCCGCGGACGCGATGGATCGCGATTTGACCGTCGTCGAACTCGACCCGACCGACCTCGAACGCGCGGTCCCCGCGGTCGCACGCGCCACCGGCCGCACGAACGCGATGGACATCCAGATCGCGCTCCCGCTCTACCTGGTCGGCGAGCGCGCCGCGGCCGACGGGTTCGACGCGCTCGCGGTCGGCCAGGGCGCGGACGAACTCTTCGGCGGCTACGAGAAGGTGGTCAGACTCGACCACCGCGTCGCGGCCGAGACGACGCGCGGAGCCGTCCGCGAACAGATTCGAAGCCTCTCCGATCAGCTTCCGCGCGACGTTCGCGCCATCGAAGCGACCGGGCTCGAACCCGTCGCGCCCGTGCTCCACGACGACGTGGTCAGTGCGGCACTTTGGCTTCCCGACGAACTCCTCGCGGACGAGGAGACGCGAAAGCGTGGACTCCGAGCGGTCGCGGCGGACTACCTCCCGACGGAAATCGCCGAGCGGGACAAGAAAGCGGTCCAGTACGGCAGCCTCGTCGCTCGTGAACTCGATCGGCTGGCCCGGCAGGCGGGGTACAAACGCCGGATGGACGACCACGTGACGAGGTACGTCGAGTCGCTTTTGGACGGCTAGAGCGGCTCCCGTCTGTATCAGGGCTGCAGGACCGCAGGATTTCAGGACGGCATCGGACACAGACTCGCGGTGAAGATCACCGTCTCGTCGGTCTCGTTTTTCGCGCCGTGAGCGACGCCCCGTTCGTGGTGGACGACACCCGGCGCTTCGACCGGTTCCTGCTCGGTACCTTGCAAGACAGTTACCGTTCCCTCGAGAACGTGAAAGACGTTCGTACTCGTCCCGTGTTCGTGCGCATCGAGTTCAGCGCCGGGGCCGAGTGCGAAGGCCTTGACGAGCGCGTCGTCGCTGACGACGAGTTCGGCCGTTTCGAGGTCGCCTGGTTCCGGGTCGAGGTCGGTGACGACGTCGTCGTAACTGTCGAGTGGGGTGGACATGTACCCGAGTGGTTCGCACTCGAGGCAGATAAAGCGCTACGGACGGAGCGACACCGCCGTCAGTCTTCGACTTCGGTCGGCAGCCGGTCGTCGGGTTCGTCGGAAGTGTGCTCGTTGACGGTCCGGCGGTTCGTCTCGCCGATCCGGTCTGCGATTTCGCCGACGACTTCCTCGACGGATTCCTGAACCGGGCTCTCGTCGTCCTTGACGAGTGCGCCCTCGCTGCCCTCCGCGCCGAAGTCGGGGTGGATCGGGATCTGGCCGATCAGCGGCACGTCGTACTTCTCGACGATCGAGTTCGCGCCGTCGGTGCCGAACAGGCCGTGCTGGTCGCCACAGCTCGGGCAAACGAACGAACTCATGTTCTCGACGACGCCCAGGACAGGGGTGTCGTGCTTGTTGAACATCTGGATTCCCTTTCGGGTGTCCTCTAAGGCCATCTCCTGGGGCGTCGTGACGACGACCGATCCCGTCACCGGCATCGACTGGAGCAGGTTGAGCGTCGCGTCGCCGGTCCCCGGCGGCAGGTCGACGATGAGGTAGTCGAGGCGACCCCATTCGACGCCCTCCAGGAACTTCATCATGAACTTGTTGACCATCGGGCCGCGAAGGATCGCCGGGTCGTCGTCTTCCTCCGTCATGAAGCCCATACTGATGACGCGCACGCCGTCGGAACGAGGCGGCACGATGTCCTCGCTCGGCGTGACGCCGGGTTCGCTCTCGACCGGCAGAATCTTCGGGATGTTCGGCCCGTGAATGTCGGCGTCGAGGATACCGACCATCGCGCCGCGCTTTTCGAGGCCGGCCGCGAGATTCGCCGCGACCGTCGTCTTTCCGACGCCCCCCTTCCCGGAGGCGACCGCGATGACGTTGCGCACGCGGGGGAGAACCTCGTCGTCAAAGCCGTGTTCCTCGCCGACGTGGGCCCGCAGGTCAACCTCAAGTCCGGCCTCGTCACAGATTTCGCGGATCTGGTTCCCCAGTTCCATCTCGGAGGGCGCGTACGGCGCGTTAAACGCGAGCGAGATACGGGCCGTTTCGTCCTCGATCCGAACGTCGTTGACGAGTCCCAGCGAAATGATGTCCTCGCCGATGTCCGGGTCTTCGATCCCCTCGAGTTTGATCTTGAGTTCGTGTTCTGTGATACTCATACTGTCTGTGTCTGTTAGTCAATTGGAGGGCGTCGAGCGGGATACGTGTGATGGTTCAGGGTGACCTATCGATCGATGTACGGAGCCCCATCGCGTGCCGATCATCGAATATATTCGGGACCTGAACTCGGAAACCGGAACACGGAAACTGCGGAGACAAACGGTTGAACGAGAACAGAGCCGATACGATACCCGAGCGACCGGACTGGACGGTCGACGGACGACGAGAAACGAGAGACGATAAACGTTGATCGCTTCGAGTTCACTCGAGACGAACTCGCGTGCGTATCGACGAAGAAAAATCGAACCGAAGTCGTCGGTGAACGGGCTCCGTTACGGGCCGGGAGCGGTGATCGGTTCGGGCATACCGCCGTAGAAGAGGATGCCGATCAGCATGGTAATGAAGAACATGCCGACCCACATCGATGTGGTCAACCCGACGAGGTAGGTCACGCCGAGCAGTCCGGTCTTCGTATCGCGCGGTTTCCCGACGAACCAGGCGATGAGCATGATGTAGACGGGAACCAGGATGATGGCGAAGATGACCCAGGTCCCTTCGTTGGCGAAGCCGGTGAAGCCCTCGGTACCGTCGTAGTTGTGGTACAGAACGGTCGAGAGGGCAGTCATCAGTGTTGGGATGAGGCTCATGCTTTCACCTCCGGTTCGGTCTCGGTTTTAGTTGTCTCTTCGTGACCATGCTCGTGGTCGTGCCCGCCGGTCAGGTGTTCGATCGCGTGGAGCTCGACCACGGGGACGAGCTTCGCGAGGTTGAGGAACAGGAGCGCAACGAGGGAGGCCGTTCCGACGAGCGACAGGATCTCGATCAGGCTCGGGAAGTACGTGCCGGGCGTTGCGGTGTAGATGTCGAACGTCGGGTGGAAGAACCCTTCGACGACGAACAGGATCTTCTCGGTCAGCGTCCCGGCCAGGATCGCACAGCTGGCGATGAGCGCTCGCGTCTTACTGAACAGGGCGGGACGGATTGCCTGCAGGAAGATGTACACGAGCGTCAGGAAGATCATCGTCATCGCGACCTGGTAGGCCGGGTGGGCCATCTTCCCCTCGGCCGCGTGTGCCGTGTTGAGCGGGCCGAGGAAGACGCCGTTGAGAACGGACTGTAGCTGGAACCACAGGAACAACAGGGTGAAGAATCCGAGCCACAGGAGCAGGCCGCGGAAGATGTCGTCCGTGATGATGTGCTCCCAGTTGTAAACGCGTCGGAACGTATACGAGATGATCATCACGCCGCTGATCGCGGACATCAGCGCGATGCTCAGGAACATCGGTCCCTGAATGCCACCGGTCCAGGCGGGCATCGCCGGCAGCAGCGAGAACAGCCACGGGATGACGCCGCCGTGGAGCAAGAGCGGAGCCATGATGATGACAGCCGCTGCAAGCCACCAGACCATCCGCTGGATGATTTCGTCTTCCTTCTCGGAGTAGCCGAACGTGATAATCTTGTAGATCGGCTCGAATTTATCCGGCAGATCGTCGCGCAACCGGTTGACGTCGTACCGGATCGTCAGACCGAGGTAGGTCGCCGACAACACGAAGTAGGCCGTAATGACGGTCACGTCCCACACCAGCGGCGAGTTGTTAACCGTGATGTGGAAGTGGCCGAGAACGCTCGTGACCATCCGGTCCGGACGGCCCATGTGGACCAGAATGTAGAATCCGGCGGCCGAGAGACCACCGATCGTCGTCATCTCCGCGATACGAGCGACCGGCATATACCGGTCCATTCCGAGGAGTCGAACGGACGCAGACAGGATGATCCCGCCGTGTGCGACGCCGACCCACCAGATGAACGCGCCGATGTACAGTCCCCAGGTCGCACCGCCACCGGTACCCCAGTCCCCGAGGCCGGTGACGATCAGGCCCTTCTGGAGCTGGTAGGCCCAGGCGATGAGGAAGGCGATGAGTCCCAGTGCTGCAACGCTGTAGACCGCGAGGTACTTCTTCGAGAACGTCCCGATGGGGCGAAGAATATCCGCCTTGGATGGCGTCTTGGTGCTCATAAACTCACCCCAGCGTCACCGACGGTGCCCTCGTCGAGGATCTCCTCCTTGCGGTTGTCGACGAGGTTCGGTTCGGATCCGTCGGCACGCTCGTACGAGATGTCTGCATAGGCGCTTGGGCCCTCGACCTGCTCGGCGTTCGGACCAGGTTCGTTTCCGAAGTACACGACGTTCGGGTTGGTCCCAACGTCTTCGAGCAGCTTGAAACTCGAGGACGGACGCCCGTCGTAGTCGTCGATTGCGTCCTGAGCATCGCCTTCGTCTGCGCCTTCGAACTCTTCACCCTCGTCGGGTTCGTCGGCGAGATCGAGTTCAACGAGGACCTCCTGACTGTCGAGGTCGAGACCGTGTTCCTCCAGGAGGTCGAAGATGTCATTGATGTGCACCTCGTAGTCGACGGAGTCGGCATCGCCCTCGCCGAAGTCCTCGGTGACGATCTCGATGGCCTTCATCGTCCGGAGCGTCTCCTCGTCGAGGTCTTCGGAGGCTTCGAGAACGGAGGCGAGATCGGCGTCGGCATCCGCGATATCTTCCTCGATGGCGTTAAGCGACGGTGCCGTCGTCTCCTTATCACCGAGATCGCGGAGTGCGCGACCGCGACTCGGATTCTCGATGTACCGCTGCGGGTCGCTGTTCTCGTCGCGCATGTTTCCGAACTGGATCGCGTCCGGCGGACAGGCGTCCTCGCAGGCGGAGGTACCGATTTTGTCTTCGCCACTGAACCCATCCTGGCGGGACGGGCACATGGTACACTTGCTCATCGTACCACGCGGCGAGCGACTGTCGACCCACCGACCGCGGGAGTCGACCATCATGTCGCCTTCGCCATCGTGTTCCGCTGCGATCTCCTCGGTGGAAACGTCCGGTTCGTCCCACTGGAAGTAGTTGACCCCGTAGGGACAGGCGACCTGACAGTACCGGCAGCCGATACAGACGTCGTAGTCGGTCAGCACGAGGCCGTCCTTGTCCCGCGTGTGACGGGCCGTCGTCGGACAGACCTTCTCACACGGCGCGTCGGTACAGTGCTGACACGGTCGGACAAGGCGATTTTGGCTCGTGTCCGCACCGCCGTCCTCGTAGTCGAGGACGTACATCCAGTTGACGCCCTGGTCGAGGTTGTTCTCCTGAGCACAGGCTCTGACACAGGAGAGACAGCCGTCACAGCGTTCGAGGTCGATCGCCATGCCCCACTGGGTGTCGCCCTCCCGGTGGGCTTCCGTTGAGTGTCCTCCCGATTCGTCGGCGACGTTTGGCTGACCGCCTTCGGCGGTCCCCCAGGCACCGAGACCGACGGCCGCCGCGCCGACGCCCATCTTCTTCATCACGTCGCGGCGACTCTCGTCGCCGTCGCCGTCGAAGCTCTTGAGCATCTCGGCGAAGCCGCCGGCGTTCTTCTTGGCCTCCTCGTAGGCTTCCTCCGTCGGGCGGTCGTCGACGCCGAACTCATCCATCACGTCCTCGTGATATTTCTCGTGGAAGTCGGCTTCCGACAGCTCGCCCTTGGTGACGCGCATCGCGTCCTTGGCCATCTCCATACCGAGGTCGCTATCGTACTCGGTATCGTCGAGCATCGTCTCGAGTTCATCCTCCCACTCTTGGCCGAGTGGGTGGAACGATTCATCGTCCGTACTCATCTGCTTAGAACACCTCTTGACATACGATTCCAGTCATGTCGTGAGTACGCAACGGCACCCACTTGAATACGTTCATTTGCGGTTCCTCTACAGCGCACTCACAACTTGAGCCCGATGAACCGTCGAGCCGATTTCCACGTTGTGAGAATGGTGGCGAACATGTTCGCGGTACATATATGGAGAGAATATAATTAAAGATCCACAATTAAGATAGACGAGTTCAGACACTACTCACAGATCATATCGTCATTCTCCATTGTTGATGTAGGTATTAAGTTCTATACAGTTTCATTAATAAGTAGATGGTGCAGAATATATTATGAAGGAGGAAGGAGGGGTTCGGCAGAATATTTTTATATACTATTCTTATTACTTACGATAAGTTACTGAGAATTCGAATGAAGTAGTTATTTATTAGATCAGTGCCTTAACACACTGATTGCCATGATCTATTCACTACTCAACTGTATTGACTTAGCTTGGCTATATTCATTATCGTAATCTATCGCATTCAAATAGCATAGATGTGATACTTCCATCTGATTCATCATCTTCAACTGCTACCTCAATCCTCAATTCACTTCCAGGGAAATCTGTGCGCGTCACAACAACTTGTGTTGTGGCTCCACTTGTACCCGTATCACCATCGGAACGGTCTTCTTGATACGGATTGTAAATATAAAGTCCATCGATAGTGTGATTGTTCATACTAACGGTATGAAATCGTATTTTATTAACATTTGGGGATATCTGTGTAGTATAAACACCATATCCATTATTGAGGTCAAGAGTTGGTGACCCAATAAAATCGCCCAGTTCGTCACAAGCATCAAAATTATCGTTTTTGTTGACTTCCTTGCCATTCGCAGTAGCTGATAGGCTTAGTGCACTAACGCTAAGTCCGGAAACACCCACAGCCTTTAACACTTTCCGTCTAGTATTCTTTTTCGACATAGCAATTGGTTATTGTATTCAGTTAATATTAATTCTATCTTATGATTACATACTATAGTGTGTTGAATACTATCTACTTATACTAAATCTCTAAAAGACAGAGACCATAGAACAATATAAGACAAACATATAGGGAATTAAAAAATGATTTTACATTATTAGCTCTACCTATAACGATATAGTCTTATTTTGTGTTGTGAGTGACCTATGAGTACATATTTGAATCGCTCTTCTGTAGGAAATTGTTGATCCAATCGCCGCTCCCGAAACGAGTCTCCCAATTCACTGCGCTCGGCACTGGTGACTGTGATTGTTGATCTCCGCCTCCAAACCAAAAATCGACAGACGACGGGCGATCAACAATGTGCTACACAAGAGCGTATTTGAATTGTGTATAAGAGACTAACTACCATTTTTGGTATCAAGAGAGATCACCATCAACCTCAGACGAACGGTTCTTCGAGTGACTCGTCGGCCGTCGTCTCGGGGATCTGATCCACGAATCGTTTGATGATCGCTTCCTCGGCGCGGTGGAGCGTCTCGCTGCAGGTCGACTTGGCGATACCGAGATGGTCAGCCAGATCCGTCAGCGAGCACCGCCGGGGCGTGTCGTAGTAGCCCTCCCTGACGGCGGTGACGAGAACTTCGAGCTGGCGGTCCGAGAGGAGCTGACTCTCGTGGAGTTGTTCGCTGACGGTGTCGATCTGATACTGGAGCCCGAGCCGGTCGAACTGTTCGGCGAGTTCAGCGAGTCGGTCGCGCGAGCCGGTGACCGTGACGGTGGCGCGGCCGTCCTGGATCGTGACGGGGAGCTCGATGGGCATGCCGGCGTCGCGAGACGAGAACAACAGCAGGGGTTCGGTCGTTTCGAAGTGGACGGTGGCCTCGCCATCGCTGCGCTGGGTGAGCGTGAGTTCGGTGAGCTGCGGGTGGGAGTTCATGTCCTGTAGCGCGTGCTCGACCGCTGGACCCGAGAGACGGACGAGTGCGAACCCCGTCTCCGTGTCGGGAACGGCGGCAAGAACTCGAAACGTGGTATTCGGATGCGCCGCCGATACCTGCTGAATCCAGACGTGGTCTGGCAACGTGAGGGTGAGTGTCGCCTGCGCCATGGCAATCGGTATCTGATGGTTGGAAGGAAACGAACGAATAGGTTCGGCGCGTTCCTATTCCGTGGGAATCGTCGGTCGAGGCAGGCAGTCGAACGGCGTTCAGCACCGATGTCGCGGTTGTGGAGTCACAGCGGCAGGTGCGACCGAACGTCCGCAGTGAGTCTCGCAGGTTCCTCGTGGGGAACCCAGTGACTGGTTCCGGAATAGCGCTTGAGTCGCCCCTGTGCACACACGTCGACGCTCTCGTGGGCGAGTTCAGGAACCAGCGCGGCATCGCCGTCGCCCCAGACGACGAGGGTCGGCGCGTCGACGAGGGTGTCTCGAGTCCCGACGCGCGCTCGGATCGGCGGGTAGCGGCCGCTCGCACGATACCAGTTGAGCATGCCTGTGAGTGCACCTGCCTGGCCCCAGGCGCGACGGTAGCGTGCCAGTTCCGACGCCGAGAACGTCCCCGGCGGGGCAGTGCCTCGAAGCATCCGTTCGAGCGGACTGAACTCGCCGGCTTCGAGGAGCCGTTCGGGAATCCAGGGGAGCTGAAACGCGAACGCGTACCAACTTCGCCCCACCTGCTCGGGCGTCGATCGAAGGACGCGCTGGAACGCGACCGGATGCGGTGCGTTGACGGCGACGAGTCGGTCGACGACATCAGGGTAGCGCGTGGCGAGGGCCCACGCGACGATTCCGCCCCAATCGTGGCCGACGACGGATGCCGCCTCGCGGCCCTCGGCGCGAATGAGATCGACGATATCCCGCGTCAAGTATCGCAGCCGGTACGCGCTGACATCGGTCGGTTTCTCGCTACGATTGTACCCGCGCTGGTCGGGAACGACGACCCGGTAGCCCGCATCCAGCAGCGCCTCGAGTTGGTGTCGCCAGCCGTACCAGAACTCGGGAAAGCCGTGTAACAGGACGACGAGCGGTCCGTCCGGGTTTCCACCGACGACGACGTGCAAGCGAACGTCCGGAAGATCGCGCGTCATCGATTCGACGGCAACTGACGGGAGGGCCGACGCGTCGGTCGCGGGCGGGTGGCTATCGGTGCGTGCCATACGGAGAGCATTCACGCGGGACTATTGAATGTCAGCCAACACGAACTCGTCGCGTAGACTGCGGGGTGGCCCCGCGGATAGCCACCAGCGGCGCTACGTCCAGACGCGCAGACACTCCGTCGAACAGAAATGCAAGTCGATCTGTTCGTCCGCCGCCCCGGCGACGTGCGTCGTAAGGGTGTATGCAACGTCGGTTGCCTGGCAGTTATCGCACTCCATACCCGCACCAGTAGGACAACCCGCTTGAGTATGCACTCATTAGCGCGTCCTGAACTCGCAACGGTCGCCGTGCGCCCTCTGTGACGGTCGGTAAATAACTCATTGAACGGCGGGAATCGACGGAAATCGAGGGAGTCGGCGTCCCTACGCCGGCGCGCCGCCGTCGACCTCGAGTAACTCGTGATAGCGATTGCGGATCGTCACTTCGGAGATGCTCGCGACCTCGCTGACGTCGTTCTGGGTCACTTTCTCGTTCGTCAACAGCGCACCGGCGTAGACGGCTGCGGCGGCGAGGCCGACCGGCGACTTGCCGCTGTGGATACCCGACTCCTTCGCCGTCTCGAGTAGGGTCCTGGCGCGACGTTCGGTCTCGTCGGAGAGTTCGAGATCGCTCGCGAACCGAGGGACGTAGCTCACCGGATCGGCGGGCTGGACCTCGAGCCCGAGTTCGCGAATGACGTAGCGGTAGGTGCGGGCGATTTCGTCCTTTTCGACGCGGCTGACGCCGGCGATTTCGTCGAGGCTGCGCGGGGTCCCGGCCTGTCGGGCCGACGCGTACAGCGACGCGGTTGAGACGCCCTCGATCGAGCGACCGGGGAGCAGGTCTTCTTCGAGTGCGCGTCGGTAGATGACCGACGCCGTCTCCCGGACGTTCTCGGGCAGGCCGAGCGCGCTCGCCATGCGGTCGATCTCGCCGAGTGCCTGTTTGAGGTTGCGCTCTTTCGAATCCCGAGTGCGAAAGCGCTCGTTCCAGGTGCGCAGTCGCTGCATCTTCTGGCGCTGGCGGTTCGACAGCGAGCGGCCGTAGGCGTCCTTGTCCTGCCAGCCGATGTTGGTCGAGAGCCCCTGGTCGTGCATCATGTTCGTCGTCGGCGCACCGACGCGGGACTTTTCGTCCTTCTCAGCGGCATCGAACGCCCGCCACTCTGGACCGCGGTCGATCTCTCCTTCCTGAACGACGAGCCCGCAGTCCGTACAGACGGTTTCGGCGTGCTCGGCGTCGGAGACGAGGCGACCACCGCACTCCGGACACTGCTCGTGCTCGTATTCCTGCTCTTGTTCGTCCCGTTCGCGCTCCGCCGGCTGGCTCGTCCGTTCGCCGGAACCCGCTCGCTCGGTCTGACGCTGCTCGTCGCTGCGAGTTCGAATGCTGGAATCAGTCATTGTAATGAATCCGATCGAACCGTCGCTGAAAACGCTCTCTCGTAGCCAGTGTAACGGCTGTCGGAAACTTAAAGACTGTGATCGTACAGGTAGTGAACGCGCGTCTGGGCGAGTAATCCGTCTTTCACTATGTGAGTCCGGGCCACGCGATGGCGGGTCCAGTGAACTCGACTGCACCGATCGCCGCCGCGTTGCACTGACACTGCCCAGCGTATCGAAACGCTTACTCCCCGCAGGGCGGTTCGGACACGTATGAGCGACGACGCCGACGCCGTCAATCCCGAGGCGGTCCGCCACGTCGCGGACCTGGCTCGCGTCGATCTCGAAGCCGACGAGGTCGAGGCGTTCACCGGCCAGTTCGCGGACATTCTCGAGTACTTCGAGACCTTAGACGAGGTTCCGGAAGTCGAGCGCGAGGCCGACCTCACGAACGTCATGCGCCCCGACGAAGTACGTGACTCCTTAGACCGCGAGGCGGCACTCCAGAACGCACCCGAGACCGAGGACGGCTTCTTCAAGGGGCCGAACGTCTCCTGATCGACGCTACCAGCACATGGCTGATACCATCTTCATCACCGACGAGCGAATCGACGGCGACGCCGACGCGGACGGCCCACTCACCGGCCGCACGGTCGCCATCAAGGACAACATCTCGACCGAGGGCGTCAGGACGACCTGCGGGTCTGCGATGCTCGAGGACTACGTCCCCCCCTACGACGCCACGGTCGTCTCCCGACTCAAAGACGCCGGCGCGACCATCGTCGGCAAGACCAACATGGACGAGTTCGGAATGGGCACGACCACCGAAACCTCGGCCTTCGGCCCGACCGACAACCCCGCCGCACCGGGCCACGTTCCCGGCGGCTCCTCCGGCGGTTCGGCCGCCGCCGTCGCCGCCGGCGAGGCCGAACTCGCGCTCGGCTCCGATACGGGCGGCTCGATCCGCTGTCCGGCCGCGTTCTGCGGCGTCGTCGGGATCAAACCGACCTACGGCCTCGTCTCGCGCTACGGCCTCGTCGCCTACGGCAACAGCCTAGAGCAGATCGGCCCCTTCGGCGAGACCGTCGAAGACGCCGCCGCGCTACTCGACGTCATCACAGGACCGGACGACCGAGACGCGACGACTCGAGCGGTGGAACTCGACGGGGAGAGCTACGCCGACGCCGCAACCGGCGACGTCGACGGCCTCACGATCGGCGTCCCAACCGAACTGGTCGAGGGCGCAGACGAGGGCGTCGTCGACACCTTCTGGGACGCCATCGCTGAACTCGAGGCCCAGGGCGCGGAGTACCACGAAGTCTCGCTCCCGTCCGTCGAGCACGCCGTCGAGGCCTACTACGTGATCGCGATGTCGGAAGCCTCGTCCAATCTCGCCCGTTTCGACGGCGTTCGGTACGGACCCGCCACCGACGCCGACGGCAACTGGAACGAGACCTTCGCTGCGGTCCGCAAGGAGGGCTTCGGCGACGAGGTCAAGCGCCGAATCCTCCTCGGGACGTACGCGCTCTCGGCCGGCTACCACGACAAGTACTACAAGAAAGCGCAGGACGCCCGTGCGTGGGTCAAACAGGACTTCGACGAGGCGCTTTCGGAGGCCGACGTGCTCGCCTCGCCGACGATGCCGGTCACGCCGTTCGAACAGGGCGAAAGCCTGGATGACCCGCTGCAGATGTATCTTGCAGACGCAAATACCGTTCCCGTGAACCTCGCGGATCTGCCCGCGATTTCGGTTCCGGCCGGCGAAAGCGATGTCGACGGCCTCCCCGTCGGCCTGCAACTCGTCGGCCCGTCCTTCGGCGAGGAACGGCTCATTCGGGCCGCAAGCGCGCTCGAATAATCGAGCAACTGAGGTGAGTGGGCCCGGGCCCGGGCCCGGTGACAAGGGCAGGGAAAGGGACAAGGGAAGGGAAAGACTTTTCGTCGCTAACTTGGCGTCTCACGCACCCGATCGGCAGTTCCGTAAAATCGAAGCGGCGGCCGCTCTGTTCGATCTATTCCTCGTACGCGAGGTTCATGATCCACTGCGAGAACGCGTCGCTGTTAGGATCGACCTCCTCCTCACCGATGAACGGCGAGAGCATGTCCCCGGCCATCAGGAGCGTGAAATCCAGATCGCGAGCGGTCGGCGTGATGTAGTAGGTGTTGTGCCCGTTGTAGACCGTGTCCTCCCGGTCGACGAGTTCGTATTCGACGAGCGACTCGACGATCCGACTACCCTTGCGCGAGGAGACGTCGAGTTCCTTCCAGAAGTCGCTTTGGTGGATACCGCCGGTTTCGCGAACGAGTTCCAGACCGGCGTATTCGTCCTCGGAGAGTTCTGCTTCGGCTGCAGAGACGCTCACGGTGACCACCTCTTCGTCTCCATGCTCGTCGCGACAGGCAGGTGTGCGTCCATGTGCGTATGAGAGGCAGGGAGCCGCTTAAATGTGCCCTTCGACGCCAGTGTCAGTCGTTTCGACGAGTCGTCGTTCCGAACGCTGATGCGGGTGCCGCTGTGAGCGTGGCGATTCGCTCTGTATCGCCGTCATGCTCCCCAGCTCCCCGTCCGAGGTCGACCGGCCGGTACGGCGTTTCGCAGGGTGGCCCATCGGCGAATCGATAGGTCGCTTCGGCCGGCCGCTCCGGCGTTGCTGCCCCCGGTCCGACCGCAACTAACGAGGACGACCGCGTCCCGTAGCCATCGCCGTGAACGCAGACGCCGAACTCGTGATCGCCGAGGACGGTGCCGGCGCGGGTGAGCCACTCGGTGACGGATTCGTCCGCATCCGCGGCGAGTTCAGCGCGAACCCGTTGTGCGTTGTCGGCCTGCGTTCGTCCGACATCGGGTCGACCCGACGGCAGATCGACGTCGTCGTCGACGGCGACGTTAACCACGACGTGAACGCCCGGGTCGAACTCGGTGACGGAGAGGTCGCCGTCCCACTGGTAGCAGACGGCCGCGGCCGCGTCGGCGATGACGAGCGAGAAGCCCTCGTACTCGTCGGCGGCCGTCGCGTCCTCGACGATCGCGGTTGCGTCCGAGACGGAGCGCGCTTCGAGGACGTCCGCGACGAGCAATCCCCGCGACCGGTCGCCGGCGAGGTCCGCGTCGGTCCACTTGTTCGTGATGCCGGCGGCGACGCCGAACTCGTTGTAACCGAGCCAGGTGCCGCCGGATTCGGCGTCCCGAGGAGCGACGACGAGCGGGTCCTCGCTGTATATCTCGGGCGGAAGCGAGTCGCGGTCGAGAGCCTCGTCACGGTTCGCGGCGACGGCGACCGGTGCGTCGTCGAAGACCTGCCAGGCGAGCGTCAGTGTACACACGACCCGCAATAGGGGGTCGAGAGTCTTAACTTCGATCCGCCGGTGCACCGCTCGAAGCGCGCTCGGAGTTCGCTCGAAGAAACTGTCGGAGCGACCAAGAAGCCGCTACTCGATCGATTTCGCCCGGTTCTGGAAGTCGCCGCCACACTCCTCGCACTCGCCGGGATTCGTCTCGGCCTCGACTATGCGCCCGCACTGAAGACATTCGTACTCCGACGTTATTTCCGAGGTGTCGTCTTCGACGTCTTGACCGTGGGGCATACGCTCGTATTTGGTGTCCAGATGTAAATACTAACCGCGGGGTACGCCGTTGACATCCTCGACGGATCCCGCGCTGAGACGCCCCGTATGCAGCCCGATTCGGAATCAGCCGCCGTCACGGATCTGCACGGTGGTCCCGGGAGCGGATCGCTGATCTCGACCCGGGACTACCAGGACGACGACGTCACGTCGACGCCGACCTCGCGCAATCGATCCCGAGCAGCGTCCCGATCGACCGTCCCTGAATGCGTTCGCGGGAGTTCAGCCACGACACCGATCGTCTTCGGGCGCTTGAAACCGGCGAGGCGGTCGTCGCAGTGTTTCCGGACCGACTCGACCGCGAGCGATGCTATCCCTTCGGCCGGTACGACGAGCGCACCTACCCGCTCGCCCCACTCCTCGTCTTCGAGGCCGACGACGGCGGCCGCCTCGATCTTCGGATGAGAGCGCAGCGCCTCGATCACTTCGCCGGGGTCGACGTTCTCACCGCCCGTGACGATGCGATCGCTGCGCCGATTGAGAATCCACAACCGTCCCTCCTCGTCGCGGTATCCGACGTCTCCCGTCCGTAATCCCCGGTCGCAGAAGGCGTCCGCCGTGCGTTCCTCGTCGAGATAGCCCGGCGTCACCGTCGGCCCCGAGACGACGAGTTCACCCGGCTCGCCGGTCGGAACGGGATCGACGGTCTCGTCCACGACCGCCACGTCGGTGACAACGAGCGGCTGGCCGACGGTCCCCTCGTGGGCCGTCGCCTCCGCCGGCGTTGCGGTCGTGATCTGGGAGGCCGTCTCGGTCATGCCGTAGGTCGGATAGACGGGCACGCCCGCCTCGCGACAGCGCTCGATCAACTCGGTCGAGGCCGGCGCGCCGCCGAGCAGGACGAAGCGGAGCGATTCGGGCGGCTCCCAGCCGGCGTCGAGTAACCGCTTGCCCATCGTCGGGACCAGCGAGACGCCGGTGATCTCGAACTCGTCCATTGCGCGGGCCGTCGCGCGGTCATCGAACGTGCGCTGGACGACGGCCGTCGTTCCGTACAGCGTCGACCGGATCACGGGCGCGATTCCGCCCATGTGGTACATCGGGAGACAGCAGAGCCATCGGTCGTCGGGATCGACACCGAGCCGAAACGCCGAGGCGGTCGCGCTGGCGACCAGATTCCCCACCGTCAACCGGACGATCTTCGGCTCGCCGGAAGTGCCGGACGTGAACATGAGCAGCTGTGTGTGATCACGATCGAGTTCAGCTGATTGGATCTCGACTTGCTTCCCATCTGCGGTCGGTTCGCCCGTCGTTTCGCCCGGATCGGTATGGAGAGTCGACAGCGCCGTGACGCCCTCGGTCGTCGGGTCGTCAACTGACAGGATCGGCGTCGAGTCGTCGACGAGTTCGCTCGCGGTCGATGCCGTCTCGCGCTCGCAGACGAGCGCGTCGAGGTCGAGCCGGTCGGCTTTGGCGGCCAGTTCGGACGCGGTTTCGCGGACGTTCAGTGGGGCGAGGGTCGCGCCGCGTCGCATCGCGGCGAAAAAGAGGGTCGCGAAGGCGGGGCGGGTGTCCACGAGGACGCCGATATGACTGTCGGGGACGCGATCGACGGCCGTCTCGAGTGCGGCGGCCGTTCGATCCACCCGCCCGGTGAACTCGGCGAAGGTCCACGCGGTGTCCGTTTCGATGTCGATCAGCGCCCGGCGCTGTGGCGTCGCCGCCGCGCGGTGGGCAAGGAGGTCCCGCGTCGGCCACTCGAGGTGCGCGGGAGTCATTCCTGCCACACCCCTTCGACGCCGAGGCCTTTCGCCTGCGGGACGACGGCGGCACCGCTCTCGAAGAGGACGGGGTCGCGGCCGAGGTCCTCGGCGAGCAACTCGCCGGTTGCGAGCCCGCAGGCCGGAACGTTGGGGATCGCCGCCGCGAGGTGGACGGCACCCGTTCGTGCGACGACGCCGTCGATCGTCGTCGTCACCAGCGGCGTCACGCCGAGTTCGGCGAACCAGGCTGCGATCTTCCGTGCGATATCGATCCCGCCGAGTGCCATCGGCTTCAGGACGGCTACGTCGGCGGCCTGGGCCTCGCAGATGGCGTCGACGCCGTGTTCGAGTACGCCTTCATCGAGTGCGACCGAGACGGTGCCGGCCGCTCGCTCTCGAAGGTCGGCGTGTCCCGCGAGCGCGCCGGCCGGAAGCGGCTGTTCGAGAATCGAGACGCCCAGCTCGGCGAACGCGTCGATCGCTCGGGCCGCCTCCTCGAACGTCCAGGCTTCGTTCGCATCGACGCGGAGTTCGACATCGGGGCCGACGACCTCACGCGTTCGCCGGACGCGGTCGATGTCGGCCTCGATCGACCGACGGCCGGCTTTGAGCTTGCAACAGTCGAAACCACGCTGGACCGCGGCTGCTGCCTGATGGGCGGTTTCGTCCGGCGGTCCGTCGCCGATCGTCGCGTTCACCGGAACGCGGCCGACCATCGGTCCCTGACCGATATACCGGTACAGCGGCGTCGCCTGGCGGGTCGCCTGCAGATCCGCGAGCGCGAGCGACACGCCGTGTCGGGCCGCACCGTTTCCCGCGACGGCCTCGAGCGCGTCCTCCGGTCCGCCACCTTCGAGTGCCCGCTCGGCGCGGTCGAGCGCCGCCTCGCAGTCCTCGATCGGTTCGGTCCAGCCGGGAAGCGGCGTCGCCTCGCCGTAGCCGGCGGTCGGGGAGGCAGCGTCGGTTCCGTCGACGATCCGAACCAGAAACCCCTCGCGGGCGTCGATCGAGCCGGCCGCAGTTTCGAGCGGCGACGTCAGCGCGAGCGAGAACCGCCGATACGCGAGTTCGAGATCGCAGTCGGCGTTCGCGTTCGCCCCCACGGTTAGATCACCAGTCCCCCGGCGAACAACGCCGCGTACAGCGCGAGGAGCTTTCCGGTCGCCTCGAGCGCGGGATTGAGCGCCTCGCCGTCGGTTCTGGTCCAGAGCGTCCGCGCGATCGACGCCGCGTAGGGCAGCGAAACGAGCGGCAGCAACGCGCTCGCTCCGAGTCCCTCGCCGAGCCAGAGCCACACCGGAACGAGGTACGCCAGCGCGAGCAGCGCGGTGAACTCGATGCGGCTGCCGCGATAGCCGAGTCGGACGGCGAGCGTGCGTTTGCCCGTCTCCGCGTCGGTTTCTAAGTCGCGGACGTTGTTGACGACGATAATCGCCGTCGAGAGGGCGGCGACGGGAAGGCTCGCGAGAATCGCCTCGCGAGTGACGATTCCCTCGGGAAGCGTCGTTGTGAGCGGTTCGACGGCGGCAGCGGCAGCCTGCACGTAGAACGTCCCGACGACGGCGACGACGCCGAAGAAGACGAAGACGAAGAGATCGCCGAGCCCGTGGTAGCCGAGCGGATAGGGGCCGCCGGTGTACGCCCAGCCGCAGAAGACGCTCACGAGGCCGACGACGAGGATCGGCACGCCGCCGACGTAGACCAGATAGGTGCCAGAAAGGATCGCGAGTGCGAACGTGATAATCGTCGCGAGTTTGACCTGCCGGGCCGGGATGAGTCCCGCCTGCGTGACGCGGGTGAACCCGTCCCGATCCTCGGTGTCCGCGCCGTTGATCGCGTCGTAGTAGTCGTTCGCGAAGTTCGTCCCGATCTGAATCAGCGCAGCACCGACGAACGCAAACAGCGCCGGCAGCAGTTCGAAGACGCCCTCGGCGGCCGCAACGCCCGAGCCGACGATAACCGGTGCCGCGGCCGCGGGCAGGGTCTGCGGGCGTGCAGCCAGTAGCCACGCCTTCGGACGTGACAGTTCGACCTCAGCCGTGCTCATGGGTCGAGTGTCCGACTCGAGAGAGTGTCAACGTTGGCATTGCAGCCGAACATGTGCCCTGTCAGCACGGCTACCGTCGACGCTAATCGACTAATTTCCGGTGTCGCCGCCCTCAGCACCGTCTGGCACCTCGAACGTCACCGCTTCCATCTCCAGAAACGCCGTCTCGTAGCCTTGATGTCTGGCAACCTGGGGCGGCGAGTCGACGGAAACGATTACGGAGTCGCCCGAACGGATGGCCGACGACGACTCCGAATCGGACGTATCCGATCCTGTCCCCGACACCACGACGCCGTAATGGTGTCCGTACTCGCTATCGAGCGTCTGCTCGAGTTCGTGCTCCGCGACGAGTTCGCCGTCGCGCTCGATGGAAGCGGTAAGCGCGGCGTCGGGAAGCGGCACGCGGTTGTAGGGGGTTCTGGGGGAGACGAGGAGGTACTGCTCGGGGTTCTGGGTCCGGTTCTCGTCGCCGGCCAAGCGCGCCAGGTCCGATTCGTCGGCGTCGGCGTCGGTCTCGAACAGGACGGCGACGATCGGCGCATCGTCGCTGCGCGGGAGTTCGGCGGCGGCAGTCTCTTCGCCGTCCGCGCCGGCGGAAGATGCGCCACCGGAGGACGCGTCGCCAACGAGACGGGTTCCCGCGTACGCATCGACCGCGGGAACGGTCGCGTACGGCACGTGCGCGTGATCCATCTCGCCGTGCCCGGCGTTGCCGTCAGCGTCACTCCCACCACTATCACTCCCATCACTGCCATCGGCACCGGCACCCATCGGCTCCAACGCCCCCCGCTCTCCCCACCGATCCCGCTCGAGATAGTCGATCCCGTCGATAACCTGGTCTCTGAACTCGTCGTCGTACTCGAACTCGAACGTCCCCGTCGCGCGCTCTTCACCTCGCCCCGCCAGCACGCCGGTGCGCCGGACCGAAAGCGGCGGGATCGTCACCTCGACTTCGTAGGTTCCGTCTCCCGGCAACCCCACGTTGTCCCCGAAGTGAAAGCCCATCTCCTGTGAGAGCATCGCCCACGGCGACACCGGCGAGCCGACCCGCTCGCCGTCCGATCGAATCCGAAACTGAATGCCCTCGTCGACCGGCACCACGAGCCCCGTCTCCCGGTCTTGGACCGTAATCATCATGTGTACGCCGCGCCCGACATCTGGCGTCTCGCGCTCGACCGCCGCGTCGTCGCTGCCGGCGATCGTCCAGAACGGATGCGGATACGAGAGCATCGGAACGAACCTGAACTCGCCGGCCGTCACGGGCTCTCCGACCCGCATCGCCTCCCGGTGGGTCGGCAGGAAGACCGCATTCGGCGGGTCCTCGACGGTCACCGTCGGTTGTCGGCCGCCGTAGTCGCCGTCTTGCTCCTCGTCGTCTCCGCCCCCACCGAGGCCGAGACAGCCCGCGAGTCCCGTCGCGAGCGCTCCCGATATCGCACCGGTTCGCGAAAGAAGCGTCCGACGGGTGGCCGTCGTAGTCGTGTCCGTAGCCGGGGCCAGGACAGGGCCTATTGCCGTCCTTCGATCGCTGCTTCCGGCCGAATCGTCCGCGGTCGGATCGTCGGGAGCCATATTGTGTAGTTTTCGCTATCGAACGGGCGTCTTGGGGACCTCACGAGTTCGGTGCCGTCGGCGGCAGCGCCCGCAACGACCGCGGCGGCAGCAGGTAGTTCCCCCGTCTGTTGACGAACAGGTAGTGGAGGATGCCGTTGTTCGCCGACGAGACGTCGAGGTCCGCGCCGGTCATCGCCTCGCGGACGCGAACGAACTCGCCGATGCCCCGCTGGAGCGCGAGGAAGTGCTGTCCCGGCCGGTCACCGTCGACGGTGCTGAAATCGCGGCGCAGGAGCGGCGGGTTGCCGTCTTCTCTCGCCCGAGAGGCCTTCTGTGCGTGGCCGACGACGCCGTGTTCGCGCGCGGCGGCTTCGGCCGATGCGATGCCGTCGTCGGTCACGCCGCTCGTGTCCGCGAGTTCGTCGCCGACCTCGCCGACGAGTTCGTCCGCGGCGTGGGTCGGGCTGAACAGTTTCGAGACGCGCTGGTGGTGGTTGTCCTGACCGAACCAGACGTCGAGTTGGATGTCCATCGAGGAGACGTGCTGGGTCGTCCCGCCGGCGAACGGGCCGGCGTCGATCGTCACGCGGTCCTCGCTCGCCTGCGTGCGGGCGAATCCGGAGCGAAACCCCATCAGGAACGGTGCGTCCTCGGGGACCGACTCGGGGACGCCCGGAACGTCGGTCTTCGACGCCGGGAGCCCCGCGCCGACGAATCCGGTCCGCCGGCGGTCGTCGTGGCGGTCGAAGACGCCGGTGAGGTCAGTTTCGAGGTCGATTCCGTTGAGTTCATTCCGGTCGCCGAACAGGCCCTCCTCGGCGGCGAGAACGACGTCCGGCCGGTCGCTCGCGAGGTGGAGCAACGCGTCGAACTCGTCGAACGCGGGGTCCTCGCGCGCCGTCAGCGCTTCGGGGGCCGGCAGATCGACCGAGTCGGGCAACGAGCCCTCGAACCGGTCGAAGTACGCGGGCGTGTAGCCGAGCGTAAAGACCAGCCCCTCGTGGCTCCACTCGTAGGCCCGCTCGAGCGTCCGCAGCGCGGTTTCGGTCGTCTGGCGGTCGTCCTCGCTCGGCGCGGTCGTGCCGTCGTCACCGTTGTTGCCCTCGGCGTCGCCGGCCGCATCCGACGCGAGCGATAACGGAACCAACGCGTGATGCTCGGGCAACTGCACGTTCCCGTCCTCGTCGCGCGCGCTGAACTCGTTCCAGGCGTGCTGGCGCGCCGGCAGCGAGTCGGGGTCGTCCGTGCCCGCGGGAACGGGGTCGGCGTCGTCTCCGTCGCGAGTCACGTCGAGACAGGCGCTGAGGGCGGCCCCGCCGCCGACGGCGACGAGCGCCCGAACGTACGCCCGGCGGGAGAGGGCGGACCGGTCGGGGAGCGTCACAGTCACCACTACCGTCGCGCAGGGTCCAAAGCGTTACTCCTTTCGAGCGAACGACCGCTACGAAAAAGCCGCCCGCGCTGAACTCGCGACAGCCCGCTGCCGTCCCGCTACGAATCGTACGGTCTGCCGTACCGATCACCCGGCGTACATGCAGGACAGTTCGTGGGCGCGCCGGAACTGACTTTTAGCGGTTCGTCTCAGTAGTGCCAGGGGAATTCGTCGAATTCCGGTTCGCGACCCTCGACGAAAGCGTCTCGGCCCTCCGCGGCCTCGTCGGTCATGTACCCCAGCCGCGTCGCTTCGCCGGCGAACACCTGTTGGCCGACCATCCCGTCGTCGGTCATGTTAAAGGCGTACTTCAGCATCCGCATCGCCGTCGGGCTCTTGGCGTTGATGCGCTCGCCCCACTCCAGGGCCGTCTCCTCGAGTTCAGCGTGGGGTACCGCCTCGTTGACCATCCCCATCTCTGCCGCCTCCTCGGCGGAGTACGTTTTGCCGAGGAAGAACACTTCGCGGGCCTTCTTCTGGCCGATCTGCTTGGCCAGGTAGGCCGAGCCGAAGCCGGCGTCGTAGCTCGCCACATCGGGGTCGGTCTGGAGGAACTTCGCGTGCTCCTCGCTCGCGAGCGTGAGGTCGCAAACGACGTGCAGCGAGTGGCCGCCGCCGACGGCCCAGCCCGGCACGACGCAGACGACGACCTTGGGAATATGGCGGATGAGCCGCTGCACCTCGAGAATGTGCAGGCGTCCCTGCTCCGAAGCGCGCGCGGCCTCGCTCTCCTCGTCCTCGCCCGTGTACTGGTAGCCGTCCTCGCCGCGAACCGTCTGGTCGCCCCCGGAACAGAACGCCCAGCCGCCGTCCTTCGAGGACGGCCCGTTCCCTGTCAAGAGGATACAGCCCACGTCCGTCTGGCGCTTGGCGTGATCCAGCGCGTCGTACAGTTCGTCCACCGTTCCCGGCCGGAAGGCGTTTCGCACGTCGGGCCGGTCGAAAGCGATCCGAACCGTCCCGGAGTCGACCGCCCGGTGGTAGGTGAGATCGCGGAAGTCGAACTCGTCGATCGGCTCCCAGCGGTCCTCGTCGAAGAGTTCCGAAACCATCGCCCGAGTGTGGGGGGCGAGTCCTGATATAGTATCGGTTCTCGCCGGCCGTCTCGTCTGCAACCCGTCGCACCCGTCGCACCCGTCGCGGGTCAGCGTGCAACGGCTCCGAAAGGTGAACTCGCGGTTACACGCGCTCCGCGGGGAGAATATCGTCGAAGATCGATCGCGGAAGCGCGGCACTGACGGCCGAGACGGCGTCCGACGGCTCCGCGACGGAAAACGACGGCAGCGTGTGAATCGGGCAGTCGACCATCTCCGCGAGCGCGTCGGGGTTCGTCCGCTCCGCGAGCGATTCGCCGTCGTACTGATTCAGGACGATCCCGGTTACGTCGACGCCGCGACGGCGAAGCGCCGATACCGACAGCGCGGTGTGGTTTAGCGTTCCCAATCCGGACCGGGCGACGACCACCGCGGGCACGCCGAGGTCGGCGACCAGATCGAGCACGTCGCGGCCGTCCGCCAGCGGAACTCGCAGCCCGCCGATGCCCTCGACGACGCCCGGGTTCGCCGCGTCGAGTTCGGCGGCGACATCCTCGAGAAGCGAGTCGTACGAGAGCGGTTCGTCCGCGACGGTGGCGGCGACGGCAGGTGCCAGCGCCGGTTCGAGACGACGGCAGCACGTCGCCGCCCGCTCGGTTCCACAGGCGTCGGCGACGAACGCCGCGTCGTCGTCCGGCGGATACCCGGTCTGGGCGGGTTTGATCGCACGCGCGTCGTAGCCCTCCTCACGAAGCCAGCCGACGAGCCCCGCCGTGACGACGGTCTTGCCGACGCCGGTATCGGTTCCGACGACGGCGACCGCGTTCTCGGACGTCTTCGTCCCGGAATTCATACCAGATCAAGCTCCCGTCCCGCGCGTTCGAAGGCATCCAGACAGCGCTCGAGTTCGGCTGCAGTGTGTGTGGCCGTGGGCGCGATGCGAATGCGGCTCGTCCCCGCGGGCACCGTCGGCGGGCGTATCGCCGGTGCGACGATACCGCGGTCCGAGAGCCGGTCGGCGAGCGCGAGCGCGTCGTCACGGTCGCCGACGACGACGGGCAGGATCTGCGTCTCGCCCAGTACGTCGTACCCGAGCGATTCGAGGCCGTCGCGGAGGCGGTCGACGGTGTTCCACAGTCGCGCAGGGCGCGTCCCCTCGTGCGCGATCCGAAGTGCCTCGCGGGCGGCCCCGACCGCCGGCGGCGCGAGGCCGGTCGAGAAGACGAACGACCGCGCCGCGTTGAGCAGGTACGTTACGAGGCGATCGTTTCCGACGACGTAGCCGCCCTGGCTGGCGAGCGCCTTCGAGAGCGTTCCCACCTGAACCTGCACTCGGTCGCCGAGACCCTCGCGCTGGACGATGCCGCCGCCTTCGTAGAGGCCGGTCGCGTGAGCTTCGTCGACCATCACCCACGCGTCGTGTCGGTCGGCCGCGTCGCAGATCGCCGAAAGCGGTGCCACGTCACCGTCCATGCTGAACACCGAATCCGTCACGACGAGCCACGACTCGCCGGCGTCGCGCTCGTCCCGTCGAGCGGCCATCACCTCGCAGAGCGATCCGCTATCGCAGTGGTCGTACACGACCGTCTCGGCGTCGGCGAGTCGACAGCCGTCGATGATGCTCGCGTGGTTGAGTTCGTCGGAGAAGATCACGTCCGGGTCGAGCGCCGCGACGGTACCGACGTTGGCGGCGTACCCGGAGGAGAAGAGGAGGGCGCGCTCGGTGCCTTTCGTCTCGGCGAGATCGCGTTCCAGCGCACGGTGGAGGCCCGTATCCCCGGTCACGAGACGGCTCGCGCCCGCGCCGGTGCCGACCGCGGCGGCCGCCTCCTGCGCGGCTCGGACGACGCGGTCGTCGCGCGCCAGGCCGAGGTAATTGTTCGACCCGAAGACGAGCTGTTCATCGCCGTAGACGGGACGGCCGCGGCCCGGGTCCGCCGCCATCCGTGCCCGGCCGGCGACGCGGTCGGTGGGTCGGAGATCCCGGCGGAGACCGCGAGCGTCGCGCGCCGCGAGTCGGTCGGCAAGGGCGAATCCGCAGGTGTCCGCCGGTGCCTCGCCGTCGGTTCGCGAGTTCAGGTCGCCTGTCATCGTCGGGCCATTAGAATCTCGGCAGGAGTTCGGCCGGGCCGAACACGCCGTACTCGCCCGCTCGATTCCGTCGAACGGCGGATTTCAGGTAGCCGAGCGCCGGCCCGTTGACGTTTGCCGCCATGCTGGTATCGTCGTCCAGTTCGACGGTGTTGGTTCCTCGTTCGCCGTCGAACGTGGTCCCCGTCACCTCGACGGTCGTCGTCGTGGGCTTCTCGTCCGAGGTCACGTCGAGAATCCCGCCGACGGTCACGTCCGCCGCCTCGCAGATGCCGGCGCGCTCCAGCAAGACGTCGTCGGCGTGTTCCATGTCGTGGAACTCCAGGACGCCGCCGTGGTCGTCGATCACCGTCTCGATCTCGTCGTCTCCCATCTCGCGAACGGTTTCGAGATCGTAGTCGGGCAGGTGCGCGATATCCTCGCGGACGGTGCCGCGGTTGTCCTCGTAGCCGGATTTGAGTCCGACGCCCCACCAGATATCGACCGCCTCGACCTCGACGAACGACTGGGCGGCGAGCGCCGCCGCGCCCGTCAGCAGTCCCGGCGTCGCGCCGGCCCCGCAAACGAACGTGATACCGCGATCTTCGAACGCGCTGGTGCGCTCGTCGAGCATGCCGATAACCCGCGAGCGCTTGAGCACGTCGACGAGAACGCCCGAATAGTCGGCTTCGACGAACCGGTCCGCAACCTTCGGGATGAACTCGTGCTCGAAATTCGGGAGT
The DNA here is from genome assembly GCF_000337535.1 of Natrialba aegyptia DSM 13077. Taxonomy (GTDB): domain Archaea; phylum Halobacteriota; class Halobacteria; order Halobacteriales; family Natrialbaceae; genus Natrialba; species Natrialba aegyptia. The sequence goes on along the minus strand of NZ_AOIP01000007.1, from coordinate 80,992 downwards.
GCGATCAGGACCGCATCGATGGCGTCGCTCTCGGCGATGATATCGTCGATCGGCGTCGCAGTCGGGTCGGCCTGCGCCGAGGCCGCAACACCCTTCTGCTCACCGGTTTCCTTGACCCGGGTGACGCCCCCGTCGGATGCGATGTTCCCTTCCGTGGCGGCGAGCAGTTCGTCCACGTCGAGCCCATCGTGATCGATCGCGACGCCGTGACGGTCGCAGGCTGCAACCGGCGTCAACCCGTCCCTGTACGTCGATACCTCGAGCGTTCGTCGACCGATACCTCCCGTTCCCAGTACCGCGAATCTGATCTCGTTCATCATTGCGTCGTGATTGTCAGCAGTTGTGCGTTCGTCTAGCAGTTCGGTCATCGACAGTCAATCGCTCATTTCGACATTGCTCGTCGCGGTCCCGGCCGCCGTCGTCGCTTCCTCGTCATCGTCGTCCGCCCCGGCCCGGGATTTGACCGCCTCGGGATCGAACTCGTTGGCTGCCATGTTCGGCCGCAGACCGGCCCGCTCGACGATCTCGAGGTCGTCGCCGGGAGACTGCCCCTCGGTCGTGAGGTAGTCCCCGGTCAGTATCCCGTCAGCCCCGGCTTCGAAGGGCCGATGCTGCTCGTCCCGGTCGAGATTGACCTCGCGACCACCCGTCAGCCGAACTCTCGCACGCGGATGTAACAGCCGGTAGACGGCGATCGTCTCGATGATCTCGGTCGACGTAATCGCCGCCGACTCGCCGAACTCGTCGCCGAGCGAGGTTCCCGCGACGGGGTTGAGAACGTTCACCGGAAGCGACGAAATGCCGATATCCCGAAGTGCGAGCGCGGCGTCCACCCGATCCGTCGGCGCTTCCCCCATGCCGAGAATGACGCCGGCACAGAGATCCATTCCCGCTGCCTTCGCTCGTTCGAGCGTCTTCACCCGGTCTTCGAAGGAATGCGTCGAGACGATCTCGGGGAAGTACCGCGGGGCGGTCTCGATGTTGTGATTGTAGTGTTCGATCCCTTCCTCGGCCAGAATTTCGGCTTCCTCCGCGGTGAGGATCCCTAAACTCGCATCGACCTCGACTGCGGTCTCGTCGCGGACGAGACGGATCGCACGGATTACGTCCGCCCACTCGTCCGGACGGTTCTCCTTGCTCACGCCCTTCTCGGCGACGACGATGCCGAACCGCTGTGCGCCGTCCCGCTCCGCCCGCTTTGCCGCGGCAAGGATTCGGTCCGGATCGAGGAGACCGTAGGTGTCGATCCCGGTATCGAAGTGAACCGACTGCGCGCAGAACCCGCAGTCCTCCGCACAGTTTCCCGCCTTCGCGTTGACGATACTACAGGCGTCGACCGTGCCGTCACCGAAGTGCGCACGGACGGCATCCGCCGCCGGTGCGAGCACGTCGACCGGCTGAGCGATGAGGGCAAGCGCCTCGGTCCGGTCGAGTTCACCGCCGGCGAGGACGGTGGCGACCGCCTCGTCGACCGTTCGGTTTCCAGTCTCGTAAACCACAGAATTCTAGGTAGTTTACGACGGGATAATAGTTTCGGTGACTGTCGCGAGCATCTCGTCTGAAAATACGGCACCGATCGATTCGACCCACAATTCCGTATAGCGATTACCAATTTATTCGTTCGAAAACGACCGTTCGAGAGCGTCGGTGCACCGAGTTCAGAACGGGGATATCGAGGAGCATCCAGTACATATTTGATTCCTAACAGGCTACGGATGGGCAGTGGGCGAGACGTACTACGACGTGCTCGGCGTTGCGAGCGACGCGACGCAAGATGAACTCGAGGCGGCTTACCGCGAGCGCGTCTTCGAGACCCATCCGGATCACAGCAACGACCCCGACGCTATCGAGCAGTTCCAGCAGGTCGCGACGGCCAGAGCCGTCCTTACTGACGAAACCGAGCGGGCGCGGTACGACCGGCTCGGACACGAGACCTACGTACAGGCGACCCAGCACTCGGCCGAGCGCGGGGCAACTGCGACACGCACGAATCCGAGTTCAGCAAACGAGCGCACCCGCGGGTCGCAAACGAGCCAACAGCGGTCCGGGCCACGATCGGAGGCAGGCGGCGCACAACAAGAAACGGGAGACGCTCGTTCGACCGGAGACTGGTCGTTCGAAGAGATTCGCCAGCAAGCCGCGCGTGAGGAAGGGTGGAGCGAAGCCCGGTCGAGAACGGACACGAGTGCAACGAACTCGAATGCGCGATCACGGTCACGTCGATCGCGAACTCGCACGCACACGTACACTCATACTCACACCCACGCGACGACCGGACAGACGGAGACGACGACGAGTTCAGGAGGGACCGACACCGAATCGGATTCAGATCCGGGTTCGGGTTCGGGTTCAAACGCGAACTCGAACTCGAACTCGGATTCGAATTCTGACGCCGGGTTCCAGTACACCGTCCACGACTGGGACGACGAAATCGAACTCGAGTGGGACGGCCGGTCGCTGGACCAGCAGACCGTCGTGACGATCGCCTGTATCTGGGCGCTGTATCCGTTGTTCGTATACGCGAGCCTGACGCCGGCGTTCTCGGCGCTCGTCAACGGGATCGTTGCAGCGTGTACGCTCTGCCTCGTCGGCTATCTGCTGACGATGCCGCGGATCGCGAGCGGCGTCTTCGGCTGCTGGAGCGTGCTCGTACCGGCCGGCGCGGTCACGATAGATGCGGTCCCGCTCGCACTCGACTCGATCTACGGAGCCCTCTCCCTCGCGTTCGTGTGGGTCCCCTTCGGCTACGCGGTCGTGGTCTGGTGGGCCCTACGGCCCTGAATCGTCCGTCCCCGCGACCGCAGTGTGCACTCGCTCATCGAGTTCGGCTCGCCGCCGGTGGCTCGCGTCCGCGTCGAACGACACCGACAGCACCTGCGTCCCGTCGCTCGCGAGCGACCGTCGGTAGGCACCCTCAAACGCAGCCGGCTCGACGCGCTCGAACTCGAAATCGTACAGCTCTTCGAGTGCGTCGAACTCGAGGCCGTGGGGCGTTTTGAACTGCGACGTGAACGGCGGATCGACCGCCTCGATCGGGAGTTCGTGGAAGATGCCGCCGCCGTCGTTGTCCAGCAGAACGATCGTCGCGTCGACGCCGCAGCGCTCCAGCGCGAGTAGCCCGTTCGAATCGTGATAGAACGCGAGATCGCCCGTCACGAGCACGAGCGGCTCGTCGGTCACACTGCCTGCGCCGAGCGCCGAACTCGTGATCCCATCGATGCCGCTCGCGCCGCGGTTTGCGAGCACGGTCAGGTCGGCCGGTTGCGGGTGGGCGAACCGGTCGGCGTCCCGAACGGGCATGCTGTTCGAGACGAAAATCGTCGCCGGATCGGGAGCGGCCTCGAAGACCGATGCGAGGACGGCACCCTCGAACGGCTCAGACTCGAGCGAGTCAGTCGTACACGCGTCGTCGCGAAGATCCCAGTGGAGCCGCTCTGCGGTGTCAAATCGCGCCCGCCAGCGGTTCGCAGTGGTGGGCTCCCCGAGAGACGCTGCAAGACTCTCGAAGACAGAGCCGGGCGAGGCGGCGAGAAGGTCGGTGGCCGTGAACGTCGCCTCGCGCCACGCGCCGACGGGATCGAGCAGAAACTGGCGCGCGTCGGCGTCTCGTAGCGCGTGCCGGAGCCGCTTCGAGGTCGGCGAGGCACCGAATCGGACGACGACGTCCGGATCCGGGGCCGGCAGCGCGTCGATGTAGCCGTCGTACCCGCCGTAGACCGTCCGATTCCCGTCGGCAGCGCTCTCGGCGGCGACGTGCGGCCCGAACCGAACGGTCGACAGCGGATCCGCGAGCACCGGCGCGCCGACCGCATCGGCCACGGCGACGACGGCCGCGGGATCGAGTTCACCCGTCGACGATGTCACCGGGTCGGCGGGGCCGGCGACGAGCAGCGGTCTGTCCGCGGTCTCGAGCGCGGTTCGAAGGGTCTCGAGCGCACCGGTGCCGTCGGCGTCGGGTTCGCTCGCGTGTCGCCCCGCGGCGGTCTCGACGAACGGACCGTCCCGGCCCGCCCCGGCCAGCGTCTCGGCGAACTCGTCGGGAACGGCCTCGCTGCCGGTCGTTTCGATCGGGTCGAGCGGTTTGCGGAAAGGACAGTTGAGGTGGACGGGGCCGGGTTCGGAGACGGTCGTTTCAAGCAGCGCGCGGGCGGCCGTCGTGCGGAGGCTTCGGACCGTTCGCTCGCTGGCTTCCGGAAGCGGAAGATCGGCGTGCCAGCGCACGGCGTCGCCGTAGAGTTCGACCTGATCGACCGTCTGATTCGCGCCGCTATCGCGGAGTTCAGGTGGGCGGTCGGCCGTGAGAACGAGCATCGGCACGCGGGCCTGATCGGCCTCGATCACCGCCGGGTGGAAGTTCGCGGCCGCCGTCCCGGAGGTACAGACCAGCGCCGTCGGCTCGCCGGTGCGGCGGGCGCGCCCGAGGGCGAAGAACGCCGCCGACCGCTCGTCTAAGTGCGAATAGACCTCGATATCGGGATGCTCGGCGAACGCGACGGTCAGCGGCGTCGATCGACTGCCGGGGGCGAGACAGACCGCCTCCAGCCCACTCGCTGCGAGTTCATCGACGAGGATGCGACCCCAGAGGGTCGCGCGGTTGGGTGCGCTCATTGCGAGTGCACATTGCCGGTTACCTTCTCGATCCCGTCCGCGCCCGCAGGCTGTAACTCGTCCAAAATCGGCCGGAATTTCAACTGTACCTCGTCCCACTCGGCCGCGGGGTCGCTATCGGCGACGAGACCGTTGCCCGCAAAGAGCGTGACCGTCTCGTCGGTCGCGACGCCCGACCGGAGACCGACCGCGAACTCGCCGTCGCCGTCTCCATCGAACCAGCCGATCGGCGCGGCGTACCAGCCGCGGTCGAAGGTCTCCGTCTCGCGGATCGTCTCCCAAGCCGCCTCGGGCGGCATGCCGCCGACTGCGGGGGTCGGGTGGAGCGCCTCGACGAGTTCGAGGACGTGCCGGTCGCCGTCGAGGGTCGCGTCGATCGGCGTCTGCAGGTGCTGGATCGTCGCGAGTCGGCGAACCGTCTGCTCGTCGATGGTCAACTCGCGCGCGAGCGGCGTCAGCTGCTCGCGGATCGCGTCGGCGACGAGCCCGTGTTCGTGTTGAACCTTCTCGCTGTCCCGGAGTTGATCGGCGAATTCCTCGTCGGCTTCGGGCGTCTCGCCGCGAGGGGCGGAGCCGGCGAGCGCCTCGGTTTCGACGTGGTCGCCGCGTTTCGAGACGAGCCGCTCCGGCGGTGTGCCGAAGAACGTTCCACTGGCATCGGCGTCGTGATCGACGAGAAACCGGTAGCAGTTCGGATACTGTCGGCGAAGGCGTTCGAGCGTCGCCGGCACGTCGATCGGTTCGTCGAGCGAGACCGACAGCGATTGGGCGAGAACGACCTTGGTGAGGGGCGTCGTCTCGATTCGATCGAGTGCGTGTTCGACCTGGTCGGTCCACGCCGCGGGCGAGGTCGTGCGCTCGGTCGCGGCGACACCGGGGGCCGACCCGCTCGGACGCATCGCCGGGAAATCGGCCAGGCGATCGTACCACGAGTGCAATCGCTCGGTTGCCGTCTCGGCGTCGCGGGCGACGGCGGTGAGCCAGGTGGCCTCGTCACAGCGGGTGACGAGAACGCGAGGGACGACGAACGAGGCGGCGGCGAAGCCGCTCCAAGGTGTATTCGAAGCGGTATCGTTGTCGCGACCGTCGTGGCTCTCGTGAAAGGAGAGCCCACCGAACGCGCGCGGACGGGCGACGGTCGGCCCGTCGTGATCGAGTTCGGCGAACGTCCGGGCGGCCTGTTCGCGGACGGTCTCGAACCGGTCCGAGCCGTGCGCGGTAAATCGGGCGGCGACGCCGCGGCCGACGACCTCCAATCCGTCGGGGGTGGCCCACTGGATGCGGGCCTCGTCGTCGGTATCCAGTATCGCACCGAAGGAAACGTCCGTGAGTTCACGACTACGGCTACGGAGAGACGATGGGGTGAGAGCCGGCGCGGGAGGAGAACGGGAGTTCGACCCGGCGTCGGTATCGAGATCCGCATCAGCACCAGTACCAGCACCGGCGTTAGTGTCGGCTTCGCCCGTACCCTCCCGGTCAACTGTCCCCGGCAGCTGCCCATCGCCCGACGTACGATTCATCGACCACAGTTCGGGACCGGCGCGCCTTCAGCCTAACTATATCGCTCCTCTCGCCACGGGTTCGCCGTCTCGGAGTAGCCGCGCCGTTCCCAGTAGCCCAGTTCCGGTTCCGTGAGGAACTCGACGCCGTCGACCCACTTCGCCCCCTTGTAGGCGTACTTGTGCGGCGTGACCACGCGGAGCGGACCGCCGTGGTCCTCGGGCAACGGCTCGCCGTCGTAGGCCCACGCGAACAGGACTTCCTCGCGCATGCAATCCTCGAGCGGCAGATCCGTCGTGTAGCCGTCGAGCGCGGAAAACATGACGTGGACGGCGTCGTCCGTGACGCCCGCCCGCTCGGCGAGTTCGGTGAACGGCACCCCGGTAAACGCACAGTCGAGTTTGCTCCAGCCGGTCACGCAGTGAAAATCCTGCTTCTGAGTCTCGTGTGGTAGGTCGCGGAACTCGTCCCACGAGAACGTCAGTTCGGTCTCGACCGCGCCGGTGACGGTGAACTCCCACGAGTCGGGATCCCAGCCGGGGGTGCCGCTCTTCGAGAGTACCGGAAACGCCGAGGTCTCGCGCTGGCCCGCCGGGACCCGATCCTCGCCGAACTCGCGGTAGAGGTCAGTGATATCTCGAACGTCGGACTCCGTCGCGGTGGCACCTGAACTCTCGACGGCGTCTGTTCGGTCGGTAGTCATAGTCACGTTTTCGTCCCGAGCGACGTAGGTGTGACGCCACGGCGCTCGCGGTCCGGATCGAGTCGTCTCACGGAACTATCTGCCAGCTAGCTGGACAGCCGAACGCTGGATAGAACGGAGAAACCGAGACGAACTCGAGGAAACATCGAATTAGCGCGACGACGGGGCGGATGGAACGATCCGAAACCGTGTCTTCGGGGGTGCAAGTCGTGGCCTTCTGTTCGAAACCCTCGCCACCGCTTAGTACGGTCTCCCCGAGACAACTACCGTATGGCGAACAAACAACAGATGACAGAACGGGAGATGCCTACAGAATCAGCACAAGCGGTCGGTGAACAAGCCATGGGGCCGGCATTTATCGCCGCTGCAGCGTCCGTCGGTCTTTCGTGGTACTACTTCTTCCTGCGCGGAGACCGTCATCGCGGCATGTTTATTGGTCTCTGGCCGCCGACGATCCTCGCGTTCGCGAGCTACTTCAACCAGCGCAAGATGCGCCAGCAGTTAGACGCCATCACGCAGCCGGGGACGACGATCAAGAACGCCCTCGACTCGATGATGGGCAACCGCTAGACAGACGCCGGCCTGAGCACCACTCGAGCCACCCAACCGGCTCACCTCATCCGTCACGCGTTCTTCTGCCGGACAGGCGCCGTCTGCGTCTTCGAGACGAGTTCAGATGAACGGTCCGAAGAGCGGTCGGACGAACGGCATTCCGAGTTCTGTAGAGTCCCCGTCAAACCTAAATACCCCCTCACCGAAAGCCGAATCAGATGCCGAAAGTAGAGATCACTATCCCCGAACACCTCGAGATGCAGATCGCCCAGATGGTCGAGCGAGGCGAGTTCGTCAACCGCGAGGAAGCCATCGAGGACCTCCTGTCGACGGGCATCAAAGCCTACAAGACCAGCGGGCCGATGGACGAAGAGGAGACGACCGGCGGTACCGGCCTCGAAGACGACGGAATGATGGGTCACGACGACGAGTACGTCTTTTAACGCTCTGTTCGTTCACTCGACGAGTGACCACGACTCTGTTTTGGATGCGAACAGCCGGGAGGCTACGGTTACAGGGTCAGGTACAGGGACTGAGAGAGACAGGTACGAGAAACAGCTACAGTCCCGTCGTTGCGAGCGGAATTCCGAACGAAATAGCGGTGCCGACGATCAGAACGAGAAACCCGATCCCGACGGCGCGCGAGGAGTAATCGCTCATCGGGGCCGTCGTCCGCTCGGCACCGAGGTCGTGACCGACGTCCGCACCCGAATCGTGGTCCGCTGTATCGTCAGTGTCGTCTGCCATACTCCGAGTTCGGCGCTCGAATCCTTAAAGACGGCTATCGAGGGCCGCGAGCCAGCAGGCTGCATTCGCCCGATCCAGACGGCTTTACTACCCGGGGAGCCAACACCCGGTAAGAAATGGCACTGACAAAGCGGATCATCCCGTGTATCGACGTCGATCTGGACGAGGACGGGAATCCCGCGGTCTACACCGGCGTCCACTTCGAGGACTTAGAGTACACCGGTGATCCCGTCGAGATGGCCAAGGCGTACAACGAATCCGGGGCCGACGAGTTCGTCTTCCTCGACATCACCGCCTCCGCCGAGGGGCGCGAAACGATGCTCGACGTCGTCCGCGCGGTCGCCGACGAGGTCTTCATCCCGCTCACGGTCGGCGGCGGCATTCGGACGACCGAGGACATCAAGGAGACGCTTCGGGCCGGCGCGGACAAGGTCTCGATCACGACCGGCGCGCTCGAACGTCCCGAACTCATCACCGAGGGCGCACGCGCGTTCGGAAACCAGTGCATCGTCATCAGCGTCGACGCGAAACGCCGCTTCGACGAACGCGGCGAACACTACGTCGAGATCGACGGCGAATCCTGCTGGTTCGAATGCACCAAGAAAGGCGGCCGCGAGGGAACCGGCATCGACGTGATCGAGTGGGCCACAGAGGCCGAGTCCCGCGGCGCGGGCGAACTCTTCGTGAACTCGATCGACAAGGACGGCACCAAAGACGGCTACGACCTGCCGCTGACGGAAGCGGTCTGTGACGCCGTCGACACGCCGGTTATCGCCTCCTCGGGCTGTGGCGGTCCCGAAGACATGTACGACGTGTTCACCGACGCCGGCGCGGACGCCGGGCTCGCGGCGTCGATCTTCCACTTCGGCGACTACTCGATCGAGGAGACGAAGGCGTATCTCGACGAGCGCGGCGTTCCGGTGCGGCGCTGAGTTCGGCGCTCGTCCCCCCGTTCGGGTACTCGCTTTGACTTTCGACGCACCAGCCGTCCACCGTCTTCTGCCCCCCAGCTTCTGTACCCGATCCGTTCAGATTCAATATACTTATCGTAACGGGGGAATCCGTCTTATACAATGGAGTGGCGGTGCACGTGGTGTGGCAAACCCCATGCGAAGGACGATCCACCCTGCGACAACTGCGGACACAACGCCTTCGAGAAGGCGATCGTCCGTCAGGACGAGCGCGAACAGACGGACGACACCGATACTGAGAGAGACAGCAGTAATGACACGGCGACTGGGACCGAGACGGTCGTCGACACAGGCACAACCTACGTCTGGACGTGTACCGACTGTGGTCGCGTCCACGTCAAGAACAATCCGCCCTGTTCGCGCTGTGGAAACACGACTCTCGAACGGACCGAACAGACCTACGACGATGTCGACGAGGCCCTCGAAACGGCGAGCTGGTTCGCAGTCGCCAAACCGTACACGCCGATCATCGCCGTCGTCGGCATCGTCGCCCTGCTATTCGCCTCCGGCATCGTCTCACCCTCGATCCTTCCCGGCGTCGGCACCCCGTCGCCACCGGATGCCCCCGGCAACGGGACCGAGTACGACGGCATCAATCTGGACGCCGTCGAGGAGCGTGCGAACGACCAACTCGCGGCCGCGCGAGCGGACGACAACCCCACCGCGGACGAGGGGCTCGCGGCGTACGCCGAGTACCGCAATCGCGTCCTCGTCGCAACCGAACACGGCGACGGTGACCGCGATCACGAACTCCCCGATCCGAGCGAGTTCAACATCGACTGCCGCACGGACCTGGTCGTCAGTCACGTCACCCCGTTCGAGACACCGATTGATGCCGACACCGGCGAGGATGAACTCGCGGCTGACGTGACCGAGGTGGTCCGCATGCTCGAAGCGGGAACGAGTGAGTACGACGTGGCGGCGGACGGGTTCGATCTTCACGTGGGGCCGGAAGGGACGATTTACGTGTCCTACGCGGCCTGCTGAGACTGTTCGTCCCCGAAAAGTCGCTCGGAGCTATCTCCTACGGACTGCTGGAAATCAGTTCCGGCGCACCAACGAACCGTCCTACGGGTGCGTCGGGAACTCGGTACAGTAGGCCGTATCGGTAACGCGCGTCAAAGACGCCCGGTAGGTATGCGGTTGTGACGGTCTTGAATATCACAGCGATTGTGGCAACCTTGGAAATCACAGCATGCGATAGAGGCGCGGTTGGAGTCGGCAACTGAGAGGGGAGACAGAAAGGGAGAGACGGAGAGAGGGAGAAATTCGACGGCAAAGTCGTCCGCTCCGAGCGACGTTAGGCCGCGGTTTCGAACGCATCGCGGAACGAAACGGCTTTTTCGCGAACGTCGACCGCGGCGTCTTCGAGGGCCTCAAGCGGGTCGACACCGCTTTCGGTCTTGATCGTCAGAATCGGTTCAGTTTGTCCACCCGACTGCTCGGGGTTGACGTCGTAGGTCGCTGCACTTACGTCGTCGTGTTCGAGCAGTGATCCTTTGAGGACGTTCATGAACGTGTGGTCCTCGCCGGCGATTTCGATGGAGAGTTCGTTCTCGCTGCTCTCGGTGACCCGCAGTTCCATAGACGGGTATCCGGCCGTCAGTTGCTTGTACCTTTCGAAGCGGTATGGGTGCTGTTGGTCGCGGTCTCGAGGCGGAGCCGTGAGTACACAGCGGTCTGATGGGAGTGATGGTGACGGGCATGGTGAGAGTCACGGAGACGACCGAAAGAAAACGCGTCTGGAGCGTGGGGCGCACGGATGGCGTCAGGCTCGCGTTCGCGCGCGCTCGGGTGCATCAGCGTTGTTGTTTGCGTAGGCGCTGTAAGCGGAGAGCGCTGCGATGGCGATTCCCGAGAGGGTGGTACTCGTCGCGAGTTCACCGCTTCCCATCTCGATGACGGCGGGGGAGATGGCGATCCAGACGCCGAGGAGGACGGTCAGCGAGGCGAGGCTGACGTTGGCTAACCGATCTCTGGTGAGCCGGTAGAAGTTGTACCCTGCGAGGAGGAAGATGGCGGTGCCGACGAGCGTGTCGTTCCAGATCGCCGCGTCCGTGGATTCGAGGAGGAACGGCGAGGCGACGAGCCACAGACCGACGAGGGCGACGAGGCCGCTCAGCCACTGCATCGCGTCGGTATTGAGGACGTTTCGGTTGCGGGCGGTGCCTGCGTTCGTGTCGGTGTCAGTACCGGTACTCGTACCGCTATCGGTCGGGCTATCGGATGGAGTGTTGCTCATGACTCGTGTGAGGTAGTTGTCGTTCGGGTAAAACGGCAGTGCCTGCGTCTGTCGGGGGAGTATCGTTAGCAATCATCAGAGATCGAAGCGATGGCGACAGCGAAAGTAACCACTATACGGTCACGGTCGAACCACTGGCATATGCGTCCGTTCACGGCCGCCCTTGCGGGGATCATCCTGGCGACGCTTGCGCTCTCGGTCGGCATCGTCAGCCGACTCCAACCCGACCGGCGCTGGCGCGACAGCCTCCAGTCCCGGTTGCTCTTTGGCGTCCCGTGGGGGACTCTCATCGCGATTGCTGTCGTCCTCGCCGTCTACCTGTTCGTGCAGGACGGGCTGACCGATCCGGCAGAACCGGTCACGATTCCCTATCGCGCCTGGTCGTACTTTTCGCCGGTCGGCATGCTCACGGCGTCGTTCGCCCACGCCAGCCCGAGCCACCTCGTCTCGAACCTGGCCGGGACGGCCGTCGTTGCGCCGATCGCCGAGTTCGCCTGGGGACACTATCCGAGCGATCGAGCGCGAACTCGACCGGACGAGACGGGACGATCCCTGTGGCGGACACCGTGGATTCGAGCGGTCGTCTGGTTTCCGCTCGCCGTGATCGCCGTCGGGCTGGTCACGAGTCTCTTCGCACTCGGTCCCGTGATCGGCTTTTCCGGCGTCGTCTTCGCGTTCATGGGGTTTGCGATCGTCCACTATCCGATTCGAACGCTCATCGCGGCAATCGGGTTCCAGGGCGTGGCGCTGACGGTCTGGCGAGCGCTCCAGGACCCGATCTTCAGCTACACCGCAACGCCGAGTCCGCCGACGGCACCGTCGTGGGCCGGCATCGCGATCCAGGGCCACGCGCTCGGGTTCTTCATCGGACTCGTCCTCGGCATGCTCCTCCTCGCCCGTCGTGATACGCGCCCCGACCCCCTCCACGTCTGGGTTGCAGTCCTTCTCGTGGCGTTCTCCAAAGGCCTCTGGCAGATTTACTGGTACGGCGAGGGTAACACCTACTACCTCCTTCGCGGACCTGGCATCGTGATCATCACCGTCCTCGCCCTCGTCATCACGCTCGCGCTGACCGCCTCGGACCGGCCGATCATCCCCGCACGACTCGATCGCTGGCTCGCACGCCGCCGGGGAACGCAGACGGTATCGCGAACACCACACTCGTCGAGTTCGGCGAGCGACACCGAATCCGAAACCGACGCTGACGCGCGGATCGAGCGGACGCTCGACCTTGCCGGGACGGACGAGAGCGATCGCGTTCGAGCGGTCACAACCGGGAATCGCCGGCACTCACGGCGGGCGTCGGCACTGACGCGGCGTGGCGTGGCGGGTATGGTTGTCCTGCTCGTACTCGCAATACTCGCGGGGATGGCGATCCCGGTGAATACGAGCGTGATCGCGGACGACGGCGGCGCGACGGGGCAGTCCGGGATCGATATTCGCGGCTACACGATCGAGTACGACGAGAACGCGACGAACGAACTCGTCTCGGGGATCGGAATCGACGCGATGATCGACGATTCGAGCATGGCTGGGAGCGGGGTGATCGTCTCGAGCGACCGGTACAACCTCTGGGAGGAAGCGGTGACGAAAGAGTATCTGAACGCGACGGGCGAGGATACGATCACTGTCGGCGGCCCCGGCTGGCGGGAGACGGCCCACGTCGAGCGGACCGGCTGGACGCCGGTCGGCAACGAGAGCGTCTATCAGATCTGGCTGTGGGAAGACGGTGAGAAAACCGAGCGCCAGCTCGCCCACGAGTCCGACTCGTCCCGTGCCGAAGTGATTCTGGCCGAGCGGACCGTGACGGTTACCACCGACGGCGGCGAGTTCGGGCTTCGCGTCGAGTCGATCGAAACCGGCGCAACGGCGTCGACGGGAATGCCGTCGGAGAACGCGACGACGGAAGCGGGTGGGGTTACGTTCGAACGGGTCGGTGACACGGTCTTTGCGAGGGTGGACGGAACCGAAGTGGCGGTGGCGGCCGTCGAGCGGTACGAGTACTGACGACGGCGGGCTCGCGCTCGATGGCGGCGTGGCAGGGCAGCAGGGGGAGCTAGTATGAATGTAGCGACGGCGCACGTAGACGGGACGATAGCGGTACCCGCGGCCGGCACTGGACCGAGATCGGCCACACTGGTTCTACGAGCCACACAGTCGTCGAGACGGAACACTCGCCCGTACGTGGACGTTTCACGCCGTTGGGAGTGACTACAGCGTCGTTCGCTGCGTGCAATCGGCACAGACCCGTCGAGAGCGGTGATGTCCGGCCGGTCTGGGTCGGTCAGTTCGGTATTCGAACCGCGCCGACCGCGACGACCCGTTAACCGCCACGTGGCGGACGGAAGCCGGACAGAAACAATGCCCGGGTGGGCCGTTGATCGACGCGAGTTGAGCGCTGGACAAATGATCCACCGTATACTGGGAACCCTGGCCTCGGCGGCATCACAGCCATCGGACGAGCGGCAGCCGACACCTGCCGTCCGACTCGACGGCGTCACCCACGAGTACGGTGCGACGGGTGGCCGCCTCCGAGCCGGTGAGCAACGAACCGTAACCGCCCTTCGAGACGTTTCGATCGACGTTCAGCCCGGCGAAACGATCGGACTCGAAGGTCCCAGTGGCAGCGGCAAGTCGACGATCCTCCACGCCGTCGCCGGCCTGCTGGTTCCGACTTCGGGCAGCGTCGAACTCGTCGGAACCGACCTGACGCCGCTCTCGACCCGGAAGCGAACCCACGTGCGCCGACAGCACGTCGGTATCGTCTTCCAGCACTTCCATCTCCTCCCCTCGCTCTCCGCGCGTGCGAACGTTGCCCTCCCGCTCGTCCAGACCGGCGTGCCAAAGCGCGCCCGCCGAAAGCGAGCGACCGAACTCCTCACACAGGTCAGACTCGGAGATCGAACCACCCACCTGCCGTCCGAACTCAGCGGCGGCGAACGCCAGCGCGTCGCCATCGCCCGCGCCCTCGCGACCGATCCCACCGTCGTCATCGCCGACGAACCAACCGGTGAACTCGATACGGCGACCGGCGACGCCGTTCTCGACCTGTTAACCGACGTCGGCCGCGAACGCGCGGTCCTGCTCGCCTCCCACGACGAGAGCACGCTCGCCGTCGCCGACCGCGTGATCACACTGCGCGATGGACGGGTGGTCGCCGATGGTCAGTGACGACGAGCAGCCGCCGAATGCGGACAGCGAGCGCCAGAGTCAGCGCGAAGACGAGCGAAGTACCGACGAGTTCAGCGGGCGGCGAACGAATCGAACTCGCTGGGTTGGGTTGGGCCGACTGGCAGTGACGCGGCTGTGGAAGCGGACGACGAAGACGACCTCGCGGCGGGTCGTCGCGACGATCAGCGCCGTTGCGTTGACGATCGCGCTGCTCGTGGTGGTGACCGGGGTCGCGCTCGCGCTCGCGGACGGCGGAACGACGACCGAAAACGACGCGGACGTGCAGGTGATGCCGGAATCGACGGACCTGCTCTCGTCCATCAACGGGGTCGAGGGAGCGCGGCTCGGCGAGGCTAACGAGCGCGCGGCGTCGATCCGGGAAGCCGATGGCGTCGACCACGCGACGCCGGTGCTCACCGAACCGATGCGACTCGAGCAGCCGAGTGATGAGAGCGCAGCAAGTACGAACGAAACGGAACCCGGATCCGAAGCGAACGCGACCGACAACCGCAGCGCAACCGACCCGCAGACCGTCCTCCTCGTCGGCGTCACCCCGGACGAAGAATCACGAACCGTCGCCGGACTCCCGACGGGTGAACTGGCGTCCGATGTGGATACCACCGCCGACGCCGCTAACGCAACCGATACCAACGCCACCGCAGCGCAGGCGCCGGGCCAGCGCGAACTCGTCCTCTCGACGACCGCCGCGGAGCGCCTCGGTGTCACCGCGGGCGACGAACTCGCCGTCTCGAGTTCACAGTTCGAGATGACGGACACGCCACCGCCGACGGTGACCGTCGCGGCCGTCGTGGAGACGAGCGGTGACGACGAGACGCCGGTCGCGCTCGGCCACTTGCACGCTCTCCAGACGCTTTCGGGCGCGAGCGAGGGTGAACTCGCGGATCGAGTGCTGGTCTGGGGAGAGTCCGACGCGGCCGCGGACGAGGCTGCAGCGGCCTATCCGGACGCGACCGTCGAGACGCCCGATCGCACCGATCCCTCGCTGCTGTTCGACGACGGGCTGGCGTTCGTGACCAGCGTACTCGCGCTCGTCGTCGGCGTCGCGATCTGCGCGGCATTCGTCGCGACGACGGCGGGGATGACCGTCAACGAGGATCGGCGGATGCTCGCCGTGCTCGAGTCCGTTGGGTTCCCGACGCACAGCCGGCTCGCGATCGTTGCGATTTCGACGCAGGCGCTGACGCTGTGTGGCGCGCTGTTCGGCGGTGTGCTCGGGTTCGTCGGCATCCATGCGCTCAACGCCGTCGCGAGCGGGACCATCGCACCCGGAGCGATTGCGGAGACCCATCCGCTGTTCCTCCCGTACGCGCTCGTCATCGCGTGCGTCGCCGGACTGATCGCGATTCCGTACCCGCTCGTCATCGCCGCCCGAACGTCCGTGCTCGCGGAGGTGAGCCGGTGAGTCTCCGTTACCCGGTCGTCCGAACCCGGGCCGTGATCGGCCTCGCGTTCGCTCACCTTCGGCGCTCACCCGGACGGACCGTCCTCGCCGTCCTCGCCGTCAGCCTCTCGGTCCTGGCGGTGACGCTCCTCGCGAGCCTCGGGGCCGGCGTCGTCGAGGTTGGCGAGACCGGACTCGACAACGCCAACCGGGATATCTGGATCTCGAGCGATCCCGTCGACCCGTCGGCGAGCGGCACCGAGAATCCGATCGCCGACTCCCACGGGACGGCGGCCGAACTCACCGCCCGCGACGACGTGAGCTCTGCCGCACCGCTCGCGATGCACGAGGTGTACATCGGTACCGAGCCGGACGACCTCGAACGAACCTCCGCGGTCGGCGTCCAGGAGACTCACGACGGCTTCGACTTCCAGAGCGGGCGCGGCTTCGATCGCGTCGAACCGCCGAGCGACGGCGAGCGCCCGACGGAGCCACAGACGGCCGAAATCGTCCTCGATCCGCAGGTTGCGGACGCGGTCGGTGCCTCCGTCGGCGATACCGTCTACGTCGGCACCAGCCGCGAGACCGCCCCCGACTACGAGTTCACCGTCGTCGGGACCGCGTCCTACTACTCGCAGTTCCTCGGCACGCCAGCAGTAACGGTTCCGCTGCCCGACCTGCAGGTCGTCGCCGGAACGACGGGGACCGATCGGGCGACGTTCATCACCGCCGATGCGGCTTCCGGTGTCGATCCGGCGACCGTCCGTGACGACCTCTCGGCCGAGTATCCGGACTACGAAGTCCGGACGAGCGACGAGCAGGTCGAGGCCATGGTCGCGGATCGCCCGCTCGTGCTCGCCAGCGGCACGACGCTGGTCGGTCTCGCCGTCATCGGCGGCGTCGTGCTAACCACCAACCTGTTCGCACTCATGGTCTCCCAGCAACGACGCGAACTCGCCGCGCTACGGGCGATCGGACTCTCGCGGCACGTCCTCGCGGGGATGATCGCCGTCCAGGGCCTCGTCATCGGCCTCCTGGGCGGCATCGTCGGCATCGTCGCTACCCCGCCGCTCACGCACGCACTCAACCGACTCGCACACGAACTCGTCGGCTTCGAGAATCTCCTGCAAACGCCGCCCGAGGTCTATCTCGTCGGCTTCACACTCGCGGTCGGCGTCGGGACGGTCGTCGCGGGAATCACCGGCTGGCGCGTCGGACGTACGCTCAAACTCCAGCATCTCGAACTGTAAGGGTTCAGGACCACTCGATCCGAAAGACCTCCGCCGCGAGTTCGGTACTCGCCTCGGTGTGGAACTCGAAGCGGCGGTCGATCGGAAACGCCGCTTGGAAGGTGTGCGTAACGGTTCCACCCTCGTCGGCGGCGAAGGACTCGACGAACTCCTGGCTGCCCTCGTTGTGGATCGTATAGGAGACGGTGGCGAGCGAGCGAGCGGTTTCGAGAAAGGTGCGGTCGGCGTGGCGGTTGCCGCGTTGCGCACCGAACGGCGGGTTCGAGAGCACGGTGACATCGTCGTCGTCCTCGATTCGGGGTCCGACGCCGGTCCCGGAGAAAGAGAGCGGGAGTGACTGTGGCGTGACGGTGCCTTGTACCCAGTCGACGGCGGCCGCCCGGTCGACGCGAGCGGCGTTTTCGCGTGCGAGTTCGAGCGCGTCGCGATCGAGATCGACGCCGACGACTCGATCAGCACCGGCGAGGGCTGCTGCGAGAGCGAGCATCCCGGTCCCGGAACCGAGGTCGACGACCGGACGCTCGAGATCGGCCTGTAAACCGGCGAGATGAGTGATATGTGCGGCGATTTCCGGGGGCGTGAGATACTGCTCTAACGCGGGCGAGGGATCGGTAAAGTCAGCGAGCGACTCGAGTTCGCGAGCCAGGGCGCGCCGGGACCGGCCTGTCATGACGCCGACTCAGTGCTCGAGCGTGATGGGTCCCTCGAGATCGAAGACGAGGCCCTCGCGCTCGGCGCGCTCGGCACAGGCTGCGAGGGCAGGACGGACCTTCTCCGCGTTGGCAACGTCGTCGACGGCGACGGTGAGCGTTCCAACGCCGAGGAATGACGCCGCACGGACGTACTCTCGAAGTTGATCGGCCTGCTCCTGCGTCGCGAGCGAGCAATCTTCGTCGAAGCAGGCCTCGACGGTCAACTCGACCGGCGAGAGATTCTCCTCGGCGAACTCGCGGTTCAGATCACGGAGGTGGCCGGGTGCCGTCGACTCGAGTGCCGCTGCCTCAACGGAGACGGGCGTTACGTCGGCAGGACGACAGTGGTCGAGCGTCACTTCTCGGTCGGCGGACGTAGTGGTACTCATACAACACCATACATGAGTTGCATACAAAAAGATTTGCAAATGCGCAGTAGTAATATTCCATACCAAACGGTACCTTCGCACACAGAGGGCCCACACAGATGACAGTTTCACAAGGAATTCGAATAGAGTTAAGGAGAGTCCGTGAGAGAGTCAGGTATGGAGTGTCCACGGTGTCAGGGCTCGCTCGAAGAACTCTCGCTGGGTGAGGCGTCGACCGTCTCGTGTCCACACTGTGCGTACGCGGACATTCCGGTCGAGCACGACCGACCGCCCGAAGAACGTGAGTCATGGCGAGACGCGTTCAACCGATTCTACGAGTAGTAAGCGCTACACCGCGAAACCGTGAGCCGTCGCTCAGCGATGTATGATCGAAAGGAATCTGGGTCTGCGTCTGCAGATTGAGTCGACGTTACTCGCTCGCAGCTGCTTCTGCCTCTTCCTCGTCGTGGTCGACGTCCTCGTCCGAGCGTGCGGCAACGAGGCCACCACGGGCCACACTGTACAGCGGTTCGTTCGCGTGCGTGACGCCGCTGATCGAGAACGGAATGCTCGCGTCCTCTAGGTGGTCGCGGAACAAGGCCTCGAAGCCGCTGGGGCTCGAGGTCCCGCCGGTGACGACGACCGGCACGTCGAGGCCTTCCTCGACGTCTTCCTCGTCGACTTCCGAGACGATGTTGTCGATAACGTAGTCGAGCAGGTTCTCGTAGTAAATCGAGAGTGCACCCTCGACGCCGCCGACATCCGTCGTGAAGTCGAGTTCGAAGTCGTCCTCCTTGATCGATGTAACCTTGTCGACGGGAGTACCTGTCGCGCGGGCGGCCTGCTCGTCGACCCAGTCGCCACCGCGGGCGACGGAGAACTTCATGACGGGGACCGCGTAGTAGGAGAGACAGACGTTCGTCATCCCGGCACCGAAGCTGATACCGAGGCCGGTGAAGTTGTTATCCGCGAGTTCGCTGTAGATGACGGACATGCCCTCGTTGATCGGTTCGGAGTCGTATCCCATGTCGTCTAAGAACGACTCGATCGTCTTCTGGTGGTACAGCGTCGACAGATCCGAGTCGATGGGATCCGCCGGGGACGAGAAGTACAGTTTCTCGTCGGGATAAGCGGGCTCGCCGACGACCTGCTCGATGATGAGCTTCATCATCGGGATCGCGCTCTGCTCGTCGTTCGAGAGGATCCCGTGTTTCATCGGCCGCCGCGTCTCCTTGTTGAAGATGTTCGCGAAGTTCAGGGCGTCGTCGCCGACGACGTACACCTTGTCGTCCTTTCGAATGTGAAGTACTTCGCTTCGCGAGAGCATCTGCTCGGCCATATCCGAGTACTCGATCTCTACGAAGGAGTTGCGCTGTTGCACGAACACCGTGTCGTTCCCATCCTGTTGTGCAGACAGGATGTTCATAGTTCCGACGTCTAGGCCTTTCGCCATAGTTGGGCAAGGCGGCCGATAGATTATAAAACTATGTACCTAAATCCTACCGGCGGCATTCACAAAGAATTTACTGTCTGAATAGGCTACACGCGCTACTCGCGGCGAACGGCCGACCGAACCCGTTCAAGGAGGGCAGTGAGCGGTGCAAACGGGCCATCGCCGGCGCTGGCACCGACGCCACCCTGCCGGCCGCCCTCGGCCGACTGCTCGTCTTCGCGTTGCTGCTCGCGCAGTTCCTTCAACTTCGCCGTCTGATCGTCCACGGTCGACTGCGAGGTCGTCGTCTTCGTCTCGCCGCCTTTCAGCCCCTTGAGACCAGCGACCTGGTCGTCGACGCCGCTCGATCGGGTCGTCTTCGTCCCCGCATCCGTGTCGACGGAGACGCCGTCGAACTCGTTCCCCGAAAAGCTCAGCCGCTTGTGCTCCGTCTTCTCGACGCCGCCCCAGGAGAGTTCAACGCCCTCCATGGCCGCGTCGATATCGCGCTCGATGTCCGCGTCGCTGAACTCGGGGTCGTCCTCAGTTGGCGTCTCGTCTTCATCGCCGGCGTCGACGGCCTCGGTTTGGCGCGCCAGTTCGAGGTAGTGAGCGACGAGCGCCGCGCCCGTCGAGGCGGTGATCCCCGCGAGTCCGACCGCGTAGGTCGCCGTTACCTCGACGGTGTAGTCGCGTTCGGCCATGAAGTTCCAGTTGTCCGGATACGCGAACAGGAAGCCGATCGTCGCCGCGAGGGTAACGAGCGCGCCGGCCCCCGAGATGCCGATGACCTTCCGATCCGACGGCAAGAGGACGACGACGCCCAGAATCATCGCCGGAAGCGACAGCATTCCGAGCGCGTAGGCCGGTCGTACCCACGTGAAGTACGCCGGATTCGATCTACTGAACGTACTACTCCAGAGAAAGAGGACCAGTGCGACGACCGCCAGACCGATGCCACCGAGGAACAGGCCAAACCCGAGATAGACATCCGTCCTGCTCTCGGGTTCGCCGATATATCGGCGGTAGAGGTCGAAGAGATAGCCGTCTGTGGGCCGTTCCGCTGCCATTACCACCCCGTTTAGACTCCAGTACTATGACTGTTGGGACGGGTATGAAGAAAGTAAATACAATATAGTGGATATATTTGACGACAGCTCACCACCCGCCCGTGCGCCTCTTCCGCCGTTCTCCCTCGGACGTCAACATCGGCCAGCCGTGACCAGCACCATTCCCCGGTGGGTTACGAAAGCAACCCGGAATCATTGGCCAGCAGTTACTCTCACCCCCAACACCCAGAAGCGCCGCCGTTATACGTTCGTGGCCGTTAGGACGGTCAATGAGTCAGGAGTCGGAGTACACCGAGGGGGACCTTCGGAACACCGGAATGCAACTCAAGCACGACCGCGAGTGGGACTACGAACTCGAGCGAATCATCGACGCCATCGAGGAACGAGACGCCGAAAAAGTCGGGCTCCAGTTCCCGGAGGGCCTCAAACGCCGCGGTCCCTCCGTCGCCGACGACCTTCGCGAACTCGCGGACGACGACGTGACGTTCATGCTCTCGGGCCAGCCCTGTTACGGTGCCTGCGACCTGGACACCTATCTGATGAAACGGACCGACGTGTTCGTCCACTTCGGCCACTCGCCGATGAAGAACACGGACAAGGTCATCTACGTGCCGCTGTTCTCGAACGTCGAAGTCCTCCCGATCATGGAGGAAGCCCTGGAAACACTCGACGATCCGGACGACACCGAAGACGTCGGCCTCGTGACGACGGCCCAGCACATGAACCGCTACGAGGAGATGACCGCCTTCCTCGAAGAACACGGCTACGAGGTCCACAGCCGCCGCGGAGACGAGCGACTCACCCACGAGGGCCAGGTGCTCGGCTGCAACTACGCGAGCGCGGACGTGCCCGCGGACCAAGTTCTCTACGTCGGCGGCGGCAAGTTCCACCCCCTCGGGCTGGCGATGGAACACCCCGACAAACACGTCGTCATCGCCGACCCCGTCAACAACGTCGTCACCCCCGCGGATACGGAGAAGTTCATGAAACAGCGCTACGCCTCCGTCCACAAGGCCATGGACGCCCAGAAGTGGGGCGTCATCTTCTGTACCAAAATCGGTCAGGGGCGCTGGGATCAAGCGCAGTCAATCATCGACGACAACGACGACGCCTACCTCATCACGATGGACGAAGTCACCCCCGACCGACTCCGCAACTTCGACATGGACGCCTTCGTCAACACCGGCTGTCCACGGATCACGACCGACGACGGCCCGCAGTTCCACAAACCGATGCTCACCCCCGGCGAGTACGAGATCGCCGTCGGCAACAAACCGCTCGATGAACTCTCCTTCGATACCTTCCACGGCACCTGGTGAACTCGGTCGGTGGCCGGGTACCGGAAAGCGGTCGATACTCGGTAGGATCGACTGCCGACCAGCGATTATCGACCGCCGACCGCCGACCGACAGCCAATACTATCGAGTTCACTCGACACGAGCCGGAGCTCGAGTTCAGTTCGAGCGGTCGGCGTCTTTGGCGGTGGTGTCGGTGTCCGTATCCGTATCCGTATCAGTATCAGTATCAGTATCAGTATCAGCATCAGTATCAGTCGCAGTGTCGGAGCCAGCGGTCGCATTACCGGTATCACCAGTCTCCTGGTTCAGCCCGCATCGCAGTTCGGTGAGGATCTCGTATCGCTGCCCGACGGCGGTCCAATCGACGACGTTCCACCACGCATCCACGTAGGCCTCGCGGTCGTTCTCGTACTGCAGATAGTAGGCGTGTTCCCAGACATCGAGCGGCAAGAGCGGGGTCGCGCCCTGATGGGCGAGTTCGTTTTGGTCCTCGACCTGGCCGATCACCAGGGCGTCCGCGAGCGGTTCGTAGAACAACATCGCCCAGCCGCCGCCTTCGACCGCGGTCGCGGCTGCGGTGAACTCGGCCTGAAACGCCTCGAACGAGCCGAATTGCTTCTCGATCGCCGTCGCAAGGGCACCGTCTGGCCTCCCACCGCCGTCGGGACTCATGCTCGCCCAGAAGACCGTGTGATTGACATGGCCGGAAAGGTTGAACGAGAAGTCCCGCTTCGTCGATCGAATCCCTTCGAAATCCTCGTTCGCTCGCATTTCGTCGAGTTCTTCGACTGCTGCGTTGGCGCTGTCGACGTACGACTGGTGGTGTTTGCCGTGGTGGAGTTCCATGATGCGCGCGTCGATGTGTGGTTCGAGGGCGTCGTACGCGTAGGGAAGTTCGGGAAGTCGATAGTCGGGACGACCGGATGCGCCGGGGGCGCAGTCGTCGGAGTCGGCCGTCGCTCCCGACGCCGCCGAACTGAACAGTGCGAGGCCGCCGACGCCGCCGATTGTCTGCAGGATGCTCCGTCGCTGTGGCTCCGAACCGAGTAGCTGATCCGACATCACCGACAGACACCAAGAGTGATTTCCGTTAGCGTTGTCCCGGCGAGCGAAAGCAGCGGCTCCGTAGCGCGAGGGTACGGACGCGATGTCACACCGGCGATCAGTCTACGGAGACAATAACACTTACCCAGCCAGTCCGCACAGCAGTCAGATACCCATGGTTCACAGCGACTGGGACGACTGGCTCGTACGCGACGTCGAAGACGCCTCGCCGGACGGCGTCTCGATCTGGTACCTCGGCTGTAACGGCTTCATCGTGA
Source organism: Natrialba aegyptia DSM 13077 (assembly GCF_000337535.1). Lineage (GTDB taxonomy): Archaea > Halobacteriota > Halobacteria > Halobacteriales > Natrialbaceae > Natrialba > Natrialba aegyptia. Next base: position 57,664 of record NZ_AOIP01000007.1, on the reverse strand, counting down.
AGGGCCGCGAGGGAACGACGATCTTCATCGATCCCTACGTCGGACTCGGCGACCCGCCGCGGACGGTGCGGATGATCCCCGTTCCGTTCTCCCCCGCAGACGTGACCGAGGCCGACGCCGTCCTCGCGACCCACGAGCACACGGACCACGTTCACGGTCCGAGCCAGGCACCGATCCTCGAAAATACGGGCGCGACGTTCCACGCGCCCGACGACAGCCTCGCGGTCGCACGCGAAGACGAAAACTGGACCGACGAGTGGGACGTACGCGACGAGCAACTCGCCGAAGTGGCGGAGGGCGACACCATCGAAATCGGCGAGTTCACGCTGCACGTCGAGCCGGCCCACGACCCGGACGCGAGCCACCCCGTGAGCTACGTCCTCGAACACGACGCCGGAACCGTCTTCCACGGCGGCGACACGAAACCCGGCGAGGCGTTCGACCGCATCGGCGAGGCGTACGACATCGACCTCGGCGTGCTCGCGTTCGGTTCCGTCGGCCAGATTCCGGACAAGGAGACCCGCGAACCGAAGCGAACGCGCTGGTACAACGACGAGAACCAGCTCGTCGAAACGGCCGCCGCGCTCGAACTCGATCGCGTGGTACCGACTCACTGGGACATGTGGAAAGGACTGACCGCGGACCCGAAAGTGCTCCACCACCACGCAAAGAGTTTCGACTACCCGCGGGAACTCGAGATTATCGAGATCGGCGACCGGGTCGACCTCCCCGCGTAAATCGTCGGTTCGCTCGCAGTGTCTCGATTTGACACCACGACACCGAAGCCGCCGATGGCAAACGCTAGCCGGTGATTGCAGCTGGTACCGTCCGTATCATTTATAGTAATGGTCTAGTAACGTTGGTCCCATGAGTAGCACCGCCGACACGGACGACGTGATCGAGGTCAGTGCCGACGGGTTGACCGTCCAAAAGACGTTCGCGGCGGACGAGTTTCCCGTACCTGCCCTCCGGTTCGAGATCGAATCGGAGCACGACGAGCAGGTCGCATTCCGACTCTCCGAAGACATCCCCGAATCGTTCCCGATGGACAAGGTCGGGTTCCACCCCGACTACTACAGCGAGGACTGGACCGCCTTCCAGGACAACCGCGTCGAGTTCACCCACACGCTCGAGCCGGGCGACGAACTCGTGACGGTGTACGGCATTCGAATCGACGACGAGGAGACGGTCCCCGAATTCCTCACCGAACCGGAGATCGTCGAGGTCAGTTCCGAGGCCGACGCCAGCACCGGCGGTGACGAGGTCGATGACGCCATCATCGACAGCATCGTCTCCGACGAGCGCACGCAGGCGGTCAAAGACATGATCGCCGGTGAGTCCGGCTCCGTGCCGGGGCTCGACGAAGAGTCGACGGACGCCGATCCTGGTCCCGACGAAGCGGCCGACGAGCCGACTGCAGACACAGCTACCGAGATGGACGACGACACAGCCGAGACGCCGTCCGATGGCGACCTCGATCTTGAACTCGAAGACGAGACCGAACCGCTCGATCTGACGCCCGACGACGAGGCCGACCCGCTCGAAGAGTCCGGCGATCTGGACCTGGACCTCGGCGATATCGACATGGAACCCGATTCGGACTCGGAGCCGTCCGGTGACGAATCCGACGAGACGCCGGACATCGACCTCGGCTTCGAGGACGACGACCTCACCGATCTCGACGAGGACGAAACGATATCGAGCGCACTCAGCGACGAGTCGGCGGCCGACGCGGACGCGGACGAATCCGACGCCGAAGCGCTCGAACTCGAACCGGACGATGACGGTCCGGGACTCGAACTCGATCTGGATAGCGAGACGGACGACAGCGGCGACCCGGCTGACACCGCACCCGAGGAAGACGATACCGACACCACCGACGAACTCGAGGTCGCGGACGACGCGGCTGCGTCGACCGAGACAGACGGAGATACGGGTGACGAGACGCCGGTGACGGGTGAATCGGAGCGAAGCGCGGAATCCGAACCCGAGACCGCCCCGGCTGACACCGACGACACTGACGCCCCACCGACGGGGACGGAAACGGAGACGGACGCTGCTGCCGCTTCGACCGATTCGTCCGACACCGACGCGGTGTCCGAATCCGACGCGGCTCCGGTCGCGGGGGCAGAGACGGACGCAGACACCGCCCGCCCGCTCGGCGCGCAACTCGCAGCCGAAATCCGCAACGACGATCTCGACGAGGACGACCTCGCAGTCCTCCGAACTGAACTCGACAGCACGGACACGGACGACGAAGCCACCGAATCCGACACGACCACGCCGACGAGCGCCGATCTCGCCAGAATCGACCACCTCCAGTCCCGCGTCGAGGAGGTCGCCGCCTACACGGACGCCCTCGAAACGTTCCTCGGCGAGAACGGCACCGACGAGCAGATCATCGACGAGTTCAGAAGTGAACTCGCCGCCTTCGAGGACGACCTCGCGTCGATGGACGACCGCCTCTCGGGAACCCACTCGCAGGTCGCGAGCCTCGAAACCGAGGTCGAAACGCTGACCGAGTGGACCACCGACATCGAGGACGACCTCGCGACTACCGCGGACACCGTCGACGAACTCGACTCGCGGGCCGATCGCATCGAAACCGACGTGGACGATGTCGCAACCAACCTCGATACTGTCGATTCCGATGTCGAGCAACTGGAAGCCGACCTCGACGGCGTCGACGACGACGTTTCCAGCGTCGATTCGCGCGTCGACGATCTCGCCGAAACTGTCGACAGCCTCGAGAGCGACCTGTCCGCGTCCATCGACGATCTCTCGACGGAGATCGACGCCGTCAAATCCGACGTGTCGACCGTCGAATCGGACGTCGAGACGGTCGAAGATGACCTCGAAACCGTCGAAGACGAACTCGACGACGTCCGTGGGGAGGTCACCGACATTCAGGAGTGGCGCGACCAGCTCGGGTCGATGTTCTCGGATTCGTAAGTCTCCACCGCCGTATTTCGACAATCCCTCGGGTGACGGGAGACGACAGCGAACGTCCTGCGAAACGGACCCACACAACTACCGCACGAAACGCAACTCGTTTATCCCTCGCCAGGTGAGAACTCGTCGATGGGCGAGACGATCCCGATCGCCGTTCCTCGAAAAGGACGACCGCTCGAGTCGGTCCTCGACCGCCTGGCGAGCCGACTCGATATCGCCGACCTCGCAGACGAGATTTCGTCGACGCTTCGCCACGAAAAGGCCCTGACCAAGGGAACGCTCGATCCTGCGGAGGAAAACGTCTACCATCGTCTCGCCGACTACAGCGCTGTCGACGACCCGACCGAACCCGAATACACCCTCGTTCGGGACACCCGCGCCGGAAAGCCCCGTCGGATCGTCTTCGACAGCGTGACGATCCCGCTCGACGACGCCGCCGGTCTCGACGTGCCCACCGACGATACCGCAATTCAACTCGTCGGTCGCGAGGAACCGTTCCGCTCGCTTCGCACCCACGAGTTCGCACTCGGGTTCGACAGCGCCGATCTCGTGCTGGAGGAAGTCGTCGAACTCCGACCCGAGCCGCTCGACCGAATCGCCGACGTGAACGCTCGGATCGATCCCGCGGATACCGACGTGCAGGTCGTCACCGGACTCGGGGATACCGTCTATCACACGCTGATGGCCAGTCCTGAAGCAGTTCCGTCTGCGACGTCGCTCGACCGGAACTTTCTCGCCGAGTACGACGGCCCGCTCTGTATCGAACCGCGGTACGAGCGACTCGTCCGGGCCGTCCTCGGGACGAGCGCGCTCGAAGATGTCGAGTTCAGGTATCCGGCCGACGGTCGCGAGGAGGAGGCGGCGATCGCCGACACCGGAGTCGGCGTCTACCTGACGGTAACGGGTTCGACCGCCCGCGAGCACGGGCTGCTTCTCGGCGAACAGTTGTTCCCGAGCGAAACCGTCCTGCTAGAGAGCACTCCCGAAGTAACTACCGCAGTACGGGACGTTCGCGCGTTATTGAACGGTGATCTCGATACTGAACTCGGCGTCGAACGGTAACCGTCGGAAACGGGAACATTCGATGTGCCCGACGGTGTGAAATCACTGAGAGATGGGTAATGAAGTGGCTGGTATAAACCACCACACATGTTCCACCTGTAGTTTCTGACATGTAATTTATAAAATGGCTCTTGAGAACGATATACTCGTTGGGGTGAGTTTATACAACAGATATCTAAGAATATAGCTCTACCCGTTGTTTCTTCCCAGGAAGTATGCCAACAGATATCACTATTACTTATAGCCAATAGTATCACCAGAGTAATTATTTTGAAAATACAAAACTAAAGAACATGGTATAAAGTATTAAGATGATGTCATCGCAACTTTCCACTTGCGTGTATGACAAAATCTACGGTGATTCGTACCGGGTACGAACTTCGGTACAGCCACACTGGAGAGCAGAGATCTGCGAAAATCGGAACGGAGCGTAGTACATGATCGTTGCAGCAGCAATTACGATTCTCGGCATTGCGATCGGTATCGGCGTCACACAGTACCGAGGACTCCGAATGGGCGGCGTGATCGTCGTCCCACTCCTCGCCGTGTACTCGCTGTATTCGTTCGAAGCGCTACCACTATTCCTCGTCACGGCGACTCTCGCGTACTGCCTGGTCGGTCTTATTCGACGGCACACGCTGATTTACGGCCGCCAACTACTGCTCGTGAGTCTCGCCGCCGGCGCGCTCGGTCCGGTGACTCTCGCACTCGTTTTCAATCGGTGGGCGATCCTCGGCTCCACGGTCGAACTCGCGTTCACCGGGACCATCTTACCCGGTATTGCCGCGTATAACTATCACAAACTCGATCCGGAGGATCGCCGTCTCGATCTCCTCGTGAGCGCCGGACTGTTCGTCGGATTAGTGGCCATCGCGGCCGCGCTCGTTTCGCCGACGCTTGCCACGCACCTCCGCTCGAGCCTCACGTCCATCCTCTTTACACCGGCCTCCGACATTGCTCAGTATCGGAACGCAGTCGCCGGTTCGGTTCCCACGACGACGACGATCGCTCGGGTCTGGATGCTCTGCTTGTTCCTCGGCGGGCTCGTCCTCTCCGAACTAGCACACGCCCGGTGGGGTGTCCGACTCGGCGGACTGATCGCGATTCCGCTTCTCGTCGCCCTCTCGATCGCGAACGCGTGGACGCTCGGCGTGTTCCTCGCCGGCGTGGTCGTCGTCTACGCATCCATCACCGCGATCAACGCGGTCACCCTGATCTACGGGCGCGTCTTGCTGAGCCTCAGTGTTGTTACGACGATGCTATACGGCGTTCTCGTCGCGGCCGTCGTCCCCGTCAGCGTCGGCTTCGCGCTTTACTTTACGGTCCTGCTCGCGGGAATTAGCGCGTACAACATCCACCGCGTCGCACCCGCTGAACGCCTCGAATCGGCCGCTCTCGGAGCGGCGCTTTACGCCCTGCTCCTCTCCGGGACGAGAACGTTCGTCGAGCCGCGGGGAACCGGCATCCTAACCACGGTATCCGCCATTGAATTCGCCGTCCTGCTCGGTGCCGTTCTGCTCGGGATCTACTGTGCACATCGTCTCGAAACGCGTCGACAACCGATCGCCAACTATCACACCAGACAGGTGCTCGCATGAGCGACAAACAGGAAAACGCAAGCTCTCCACTCGGTATAACTCGCACAACGGATATCGTACGCACGATCGAAAACGCAGTACGCGATGTGAAACACGCGTGTCTTCGCGGGATACGCCATAGCCGTCGACTCGACGGTATCGATACGCAGATCGTGATCTCGGGAACTCGCGGCAAATCGAGTCTCACCCGATGGGTCTACGACATCCTCTATAACAGGGAGTACGACGTGCTCGCGAAGGTAACCGGAAACCGTCCGGTCTCGATCCATTCGGGAGAGACCCACCCGATTTCTCGCGGTCACCGCGTCACGCTCTACGAGAACGAACAGGAGATCCGTTCGCACACGCCAGCCGACGCACTGGTCGTCGAAAACCAGGCGATCACCTCGTATACCACCCGAATGGTAAACGATCGATTCGTCGATCCCGACGTCGTCGTGCTGAGCAACGTTCGCGAGGACCATCTGTCGACCCTCGGCAGCGACCGGTACAAGGTCGCTCGCGGGTTGGTCCGCGCAATCCCGGAAGGAACCCACGTCATCAATGCCGAACAGGACCCACACATACGGGAGTTTCTCGAGACCGAAATCGCCCGCCGAAACGCGACCGTGAGCCACGTTACAGTCCCCGAACAATACGAACACATTCCCGGCATCGAGTCGATATACGCGCTCAACGAAATCCTGCGGGCTATCGACGAAGTCCCGCTGACGGACGACGAACTCGCAGTGTATCGCAACCAAATGGACGTCGAATGGCAACAGCTCGCCGGCGGACGCGTCTACAACGCAGCGGAAGTCAACGACGTCCAGAGCACGGAGATGATACGCCAAGCACTCTTCGCAAAAGACCCGGCGATAGACCGCATCGAGCCGTTCCTTTACCTCCGCGGTGACAGACGGGGACGATCAGTTTCGTTCCTGCACTACCTCAATGACCTGTACGATCGGGACGACCCGGTCTTCGATCGCGTCCACGTCGCCGGCGGAACGACGAGTGCGTTCGCTCGGAAGGCGGCGTTCCCCGTCACGGTTCACGAGACGGAGACGCCAGCCGACGACGTGCTCCAATCGCTGTTGGAGAACGAACGTCCCGTCTACATCATGGGCAACACCGTCGCGACGTTCATGCGCGACCTCGAAGACGCCATCGAGGAGCGCGAACTCCCCGCCGAGACGTGGCACAGTGCAGACCAGAGCGACGAACCCCGACAGACCCCCACAGATGAGGCGGCTTCGCCCAGCGCATCCACCGAACCACCCAAACAGACGAAAACCGTAGAGATTCCCGACAACTAACCGTCGATAACCGAGACTCTTGAGGCCGAGGCGACTGCACTCGTTCCTTCCAAACCGCCTCGGATTCTGTATCGATCCTCACCGCGCATTCGTCCGGAAAGGAATTGTAGAGTAACCACGCAAGCCACATCCACACACGCATACACAGATGCCAACCACCGGCGTTCCCGTCACAGTTCACGAGACGGAGATACCGGCCGGCGATGCACTTCAACCCCGTTCGATTCTCCATCGTCCGCTACACTGTCGGCGGAGCCACCGACACCAACTGGGTGAAGAGTTCGAGCCAATGGCTCCTCTGTCACTGCAAGCATAGGCCGACTACCGACAAATACCCGCGCAGTAGTGGATTCCATTCGCATTCAAGCCACCGCTGCGGGTCGAAATTCCCGGTTTCTATATATCGGAATGTGATTTATCCGGCCGAGAACAGACAGCGACATCACGTGGATCGCTGAACTCGTACCGACACATCGGACAGAAACTAGACCGTTACCCGGTAAATATGGTCGAGATAGGTCTCTCGAACACGATCTCCCCAGTTGTGGGTGTACGTGTCGATCACGTCGCCGGCAACGTCACCGCGGAGATACTGAACGATGCCGCGATCCCCCGTCCGGTCACGTAAGTGGGTCGTGAAAAAGTGCCGGAAGTAATGCGGCGTGACGTTTTCGGTCGTTCCGCCGCCAGTTCGGTACCACCCCTGTTCGCGAGCGTGTTTCTCGACGATATAGCGCACATCGGATGGCGTCAAGCGCTCACCCCACGTCTCACCGGTATCGAGAAACAGTGCCCTCGCCGGTGAAACCGGGTCGGGGCGGATAGCCAACCACTCGCGCAAGACGGCCTGTAACTCCGTGTCTACCGGAATAACGGTCTCTCGCTTTCGCTTGTTCGAGGCCGTCCGCTCTTCGCCGTTCACCACGGTCCCGCGTGCCGGCTCCGCAGACACATATACCGACGACGGCCGCTGGTCGAGTTCAACGCGAGGCGTCCACTCGAGTTCGAGCGAGCTGAACTCGCCGTGTAAATCTCGCAAATCGAGGTTACAGAGTTCGCCGACGCGCATTCCCGTCTTTAGCAGCATGACAACGACGGCTCGCTCGAGCGGATGCACGATCGAGGCGACGAACGCCTGCATATCGCTGATGGAGAGTTCGCGTCTGGTCGGGTTCGTATCGATAGATTCGGACAGTTCCTCCATGACGAGTGCCATTGGATTCTCGTCAAACGCACCGATGCGGGTCATATAGTCGTAAAAGCGGTTGAGATAGGACGCATACGTCGCGATGGTACTCGATTCGAACTGGCCGCGAAGGGAGTGGATCCAGGCCATACAGGCCCGCCGGTCTGCCTCCCCAATGGTCTCAATCGCCTCGAACTCCTGTTCGACGAATAACTCGAATTCACGAAGGACGCGCTCGTAGGCCTCGAGCGTCCGTTCGCTCTTCCCATGGTAGCGCTGATCGTCGAGGAAGTACGCGATCGGGGCATCCACGTCCTCGGCACCCTCAGTTGCCATCACTACCACCGTCGCCAGTCGTCGTGTAGCCGCCGTGGCGGCCGCTGTATCGAATGCGGTTGTCCGCCTGCAGTTGCTCGAGCGTCTCGTCGAGTCGTGACTCGATGTCGTCGCTGACTGCTTCGAGGAGTTCGTCCCACGAATACGTGTCAGCTGACAGTAATTCGAGGACCTGTGTTTCGAGTCCGTTACCCCCAGGGTTTGACCCCGGAGATTCGGGTTCCGCTATTGCGGGTTCGAGGCCCTTTCGACCGGCCTGGACCATCGTCCGAACGAACTCGCTCTGACTCATACCGAGTTCGTCGGCGTGAGATTGCCATTCGTCTTTCTGATATGCTGGGACGTATGTCTTAACAGATTTTCTAGATGTATCGGCCGAATCGCTCATACGATGGTTATCACACGCCGTGATATTCAATATTCCCATTATTCGAGCTAAGTGAGCTTATCTCATCTATTGATACCACTAGTGTCGCAATTATGGTGACACCAATTAGGATTAGGATATCTAACGGGGCATAAATCAAGATACAAGTCCTTCAGTGGAGGTGCTATGTATTCGGATATTAATACTGTTCGAGAGCGAAGAGAACAACCCGGTGTTGGCAACTGAGAAAGACGAACTCGATGGCGGAGTCAGAATCGCTCGGTTGAATGCACTCGGGAGTCTCGATCGAGACTCAGCCGAACGATAGCGAGCAGATCGATATGCACGGTTTGGACGGTGTGGAATGGAGGCCAATCCATTCGAGTGGAAAACAAGAGAGGCGAAGGTGAATCAGCGGAAGACGACTGCCTCGCTTTTCTAGTTTGTCGGGACGGCACAATCGAAAGGGAGGGGACAATATAGAGAGGACGGTTCGCATCGACTGGCATCGATTCTTTCGGGCGGGGCTGCCGGTGCGAGTAGTGCACCAGACCGGTTCGGCTTGCGACGCTCTCGAATCGAGAACGAGACCGGGAGACACGGCAGCGTGTGGCCAAGGACGACCAGTGGTTCAGGAGTGAGAAAGAGCGGAAGACGGACCTGTGAGACGTATGTGAGCGGATGAAGCACCGAACGAATAGAAAAACGAAGACCGAACGAGGCGGCCGATTAGAGTGTCCACAGTTCGTTTGTACGGCGGTGAACCGTACAAGTCACGATAGTCCCTGGCTGGCAGTGCGAGACACTCATCCGCGAGTTCAGTATGGGTTCGAATTCGTCGCGATCGACAGCCATAGTCAGTTAGGGTGGTGATTCCGCGAGGAGAGACAGAGCGGCAACGGACGGTGCCGTAGTCGAACTGGATCGGTGCGGGAAGCAATGGCGCCTCGGAATACTGGGACAGCGATGGCGAGAACGGACCGCCCGAGTTCGATGCGGAGACCGGACACAGACCGTTGTGGACCGTTGCCGAAGGCGGGAGATCGTCCTCGGTCGACAGCCGGATTGAAGACCGATACCTTGCGAGGAATTCAGGTGGCGAAACCACACCGACAGTACAGGTGTCGTCAAATTCGAGCGTCGACTACAACGAGGGCAACTGATGCCCCGTTCGAGCCAGCGTTACTGGCCTCGAGAACAGCTCCGAACACGACGGGAGACTGCAGGTGAACTCGGAAATCGAGACGGATCTTCCGGTATCTATTGGTGTGCTGTCTTCCGACCCGTAGATTCGAGGGTGAATACCGGATCGGCGAGGAGGTGTCGGATCAGTCGGCGACGGTAAACGACGGTCGCAATCGGGCGCTAGTACGTAGTGATACAACGATTCTTGGTAGTCATGTTATGTTTATGGTGTGTGATTTCGATCTAATAAATCTAATATCGCTATACCAATACGGTTCCCGCCATAACCGCGTGCGAAGAAGTAGAGTGGAGAACTGAAACAGAGAACTCAAGCGGGGGAGCACTCGAGGACTACAGGAAGAGAACGGGGTAGCCTGTGCTAGACGAGGCCGAGTTCAGTGCGTCGCGGCGCGGACGTCTTCGACGCGGTAGAGATCCTGTTGGAGGCCGTCGCCGTCGCAGTTCTCGTTCGGGCACTCGTAGTGCCACCCGTCCTGTGTGGCGTCGGCTTCTCGAAAACGGTCGCCACAGACCTGACAGAACAGTTGTCCGTCCTGACAGGTGTCGCGATGAAGTTCGAGTGCGAGTTCAGTCTGGAACGACTGGTTGCAGTTACGACAGGTGTGCATATTATGTCTGACGCGAGCATCCCCCAAAACTGCTTGGGTATTTTTATTCCGCAGAAATCATCAGTGATACGGCTCCATTAGGCTGATTCGTGATCGAGCGTTCGGAAACAAATACTGGTCAGGTGCTGATACTACGCAGAAACGAGTACATCGATTGTTGGTACGTGCAAGCACAGAGAGTGGGGCATACGAGAGCAGGAAGAACGCAACAATTCGCATCAGGGGTCAGAAAGGAGAGTGGCTTCCAGAGAGTGGTGTTGGAGAGGTGGTAGTAGAGAAGCGCAGCCGAAAGGAAAGACAGTCAGACGGAGTCTCAGATTAGTCGTCCTGACCCAAGATGCCGCGTTCGGTCATCTTCGCGGGATCGAGCACTTCGTCGGCCTCGTCCTCGTCGAGGTAGCCCTTTTCGAGGACGACTTCGCGGACGGTCTTGCCTTCCTTGAGGGCCGTCTTTGCGACCTCGCTGGCCTTATCGTAGCCGATGTGGACGTTCAGCGAGGTGGCCATCGCCATCGACTGTTCGACGCGGTCCGCGCAGTACTCCTCGTTGGCCTCGAGCGGGTCGACGAACCGGGTGGCGAAGACCTGGCTCGCGTTCGAGATGAGTTCGGCGGACTCGAGGAAATTGTGCGCCAGGACGGGTTTGTAGAGGTTGAGGTCGATCTGGCCCTCCGCAGCGCCGGCGGAGACGGCGGCGTCGTTGCCGACGACCTGTTTGTGGACCTGGTTGACGGCCTCGGCGACGACGGGGTTGATCTTGCCGGGCATGATCGAGGAGCCGGGCTGGTTCTCGGGCTGTTCGATCTCGCCGAGACCGTTGCGCGGCCCGGAGGCGAGCAGGCGCAGGTCGTTGGCGATCTTGTTCAGCGAACCCGCAACCACTCGGAGTGCGCCGTGAGCCTCGCTCATCGCGTCGTGGGCCGCCTGGGCTTCGAAGTGGTTGTCCGCCTCGCGGAACTGGACGCCTGTTTCCTTGGTGATGTACTCGGCCGCGCGGCCGGGGAACTCTTCGTGGGTGTTGAGGCCGGTTCCCGTCGCGGTGCCGCCGAGTGCGAGTTCAGCGAGGTGCTCGCGGGCCTTGTCGACGCGGGAGAGTCCCTTTTCGACCTGCGTCCGATAGCCGGAGAACTCCTGGCCGAGCGTGACCGGAGTTGCGTCCTGCAGGTGCGTGCGGCCGGTTTTGACGACGTCGTCGAACTCGTCTTCCTTCTCTTCGAGCGCCTCGCGGAGCGTGTCGAGCGCGGGGATGACGTCCTTCTCGACGGCTTCGAGGGAAGCGACGTGCATCGCGGTCGGGATCACGTCGTTTGAGGACTGGCCGTAGTTGACGTGGTCGTTCGGGTGCACGACGCGGTCGCCGATTTCCGCGCCCATGAGCTCGGCGGCGCGGTTTGCGATGACCTCGTTGGCGTTCATGTTCGACGAGGTCCCGGAGCCGGTCTGGAAGATATCGACCGGGAACTGGTCGTCGTGTTCGCCGGCGATGACCTCGTCTGCGGCCGCAATGATGGCCTGCGCGACGTCGTCTTCGATCAGGTCGAGGTCGCGGTTCGCCTGCGCGGCGGCCTTCTTGACGACGCCGAGCCCGCGGACGAAGCGGCGACTGAACGAGATTCCCGAGATCGGAAAGTTCTCGATCGCCCGCTGGGTCTGTGCGCCCCAGTAGGCGTCCGTCGGAACCGCCATCTCGCCGAGACTGTCCTCCTCGATGCGGAACTCGCCGTTGTCACCGGATTTCTCTCCGTCGCTACCGTCTGTAGATCCCATACGCGGGGCCACTCGGTCAGTCAGGTAAAATCCACCGAAACACCCGGATCGTCCGCGGCCGCGCGCTCCCGAAGCGCCGTTTGCAATCGCTCGCGGCTGGTCTGATGGGTCTCTCGCGCATCCGCGAGTTCGATGTCGTAGATCCGGGGCGCGGATCGGGTCATCGTCCGCGAACTCGCGGTGTCGATGACGAGCGAGGCCAGGCCGAGTCGCCGCTGGAAGACCGACCGGCGCGTCGAGACCGTCTGGATGCGGTAGTAGGGGATCACGGTCGTCTGTCGTTTCCAGAAGCCGCGGCGAATCACGATGTGATCGTCGCCGACGTAGTAGCCGAGGTGGACGTAGCGCAGGTGCGCCGCCGGCGGGACTGCGAGGAAGACAACGGCGGCGAGGTACCAGCGATCGAAGATCGTCACCTGTGTAATGCCGAACGCGACCAGAACGATCAGGCCGGCAAGCAGCGAGTACCGGGCGAGATAGCGCCGCCGCGCGAGCGGTGGCGGTCGCTGGAACGTCGGCGTCTCGACGCCGGTCAGGTTCTCCGTAAACGTGTGGACGCGTTCCCGTCTGGCGAGCGGGACGGCCGACTGACTGCCGCCGTTGCTGTCGGGGCCGTACCCGGCGGTCTCGACCCACAGCCCGGCGTAGCCGATCAGCCGCTGGAGTGGATTGTCCGTAATCGTCACCGACTGGACCTTCTCCGACGGAATGGAGCCGCTATAGCGCTGCAGCAGGCCGCGCTCGTAGACGAAGTCATCGCCGACCCGACCGAGCTGGAAGTCGTAGTACGTTCCGAACGTGTAGGCGACGCTCAACACGTACGTGACGCCGATCCCGTTCAGCAGCGAGACCAGCGTCAAGACGCCGTAACTACCCACCGTCCCGCTGCCGAGATCCGCCGGCCCGCCGACCGGTTCGGCCACGGTCAACAGGTATCCGAAAATCGAGTCCGTCGCGAGGAAGAAGACGAACATCACCCCTGCAACCGCCGCGGCCCGGACCGACGTAAACGAGTACAACAACAGTTCGCGCGGCTGCAGGGCGAACAGCGGCTGCCGCCGCTGCTCACTGAACTCGTCCGTACCCGTGTCACTCGGTTCGCCCGGTTCACCCGCTTCGCTCGGTTCGGGCCCCGCGGACGGCGAGGATGACTCGGAGTCGGGCGTTCGAACTGGAGTCGAAGAAGAGTCGCCAGACGGACCGGTATCGGCGAGTTCACTCGCGTCGGTCGTCGCTTCCGATTCCGCCGTCTGCTCGTCCCGAGACCGCCGCCGCTCCCGGCTGTCCGCAGTCCGGCGGCGGATCTCCCGCTGTAGTCGCGTCGCCTCGGCCTCGCCCACGAAGTTTAGCGTCGCTTCGCTGTCGCCGCCGCCGGCGGTTTCGATCGAGACGACGGCGAGACCGAGCACTCGCTGAATGACGCCCTGTTTGATGTCGACGTTCTGGATGCGCCTGTAGGGGATTTCGCGTGACCGACGGGCGACGACACCCGACGAGACATCGACGGTGTCCGGCGTCACGGCGTATCCGAATCGGTAGTAATAGACGACACCGTAGGCGACACCCGCGAGAAAGCCAACCGGTGCGACGAAGGGAATCCACCCTGCGCGAATCGGGTCGAACACGCCCGCCAGAACGAGAAGCAGCGTCACCGGGATCCAGAGCCAGACGAACCCGTGCTGCAGGGCGTACGTCACCGCGCTGAGCGGATGCAGTCGGTTCAGTGAGTCACTCATACTATCGAGTTCAGACGGCGTCGTCGGCCTCGCTCTCGACGGCGAGGTCGCGAAGCGTATCCTGTAGTTCTCGCGCGCGGTCAGGTGTGAGCCCGGGAATGCGAACGTCGGCGTTTCGCGTGCCGGCGGTGTAGACGACGACGCTCGAGAGGCCGAGGACGCGTTCGATCGGCCCGAACTGGGTGTCGACGTGCTGGACGCGGACGAAGGGGACGGCGGTTTCGACGAAGGTTACGACGCCGCGTTCGAGGTAGAGCGCGTCGGGTTGGAGGTCGAACTGCCAGACCTGGTAGCGCCGAACGGCGTAGGCGCTCCCGAGGACGATGCCCACGACGACGACCCCGGCCTGCGCGGCGACCGGCACGCTGATGAACAGCGAATTGACGGCGGCGAGGGCGATTCCGAGGACGACTGCACCGATCGTCACCTCGGCGATCCAGAGCAGTCTGATCCGGGTGTGAAGCGATTCCATACGACTATCGTATCAGGAGCGAAGGAGAAACCTGCGGTTCCGGATTCGAGAGTCGGAGTTCCGTTCGGCGCTGCATGCTGACTATCGACCACTAACGCTCAACTCTCGATTCTCGACGGGTTCGGCGGCTTCGGCTGAACTCGTCAGTACCGCCGGCTTCCGATTCCTGCCAGTCACTCCTCGTACTCGTCGGGCGTGTACGTCGAGAGTTCGAGCGCGTGAATATCGGTCGTCATGTGATCGTCGAGGGCGTCGTAGACCTGCTGGTGTTGCTGGACCAGCGACTGGCCCTCGAACGCGGGGGAGACGACGGTCGCTTTCAAATGGTCGTCGTCGTGTTCGCCGCGGGCGCGCGAAACCGTTGCCTCGGCGTCTGCGAGTTCCGATTCGATGATGGCTGCGACATCCGCTGGATCCATACAGAGAACTTGGACGCTCGGGGCAAAAGCGCCCCGGTCGCCGGCGTCGGCGAACGCTCGGCGTCCGAGCGCCAGTCGGCGTCTTTATACGCGCCGGGTTCGAGCACCCGGACAGAATGTCACTGGCAGCCGAGACGCGGCGTGCGGTCGAGGCTCACCCGTTTCTCCATACCGCCCTTCGAACGGGTGTCCTCAACTACACCGCCGCCGCGCGATTCCTCGACGTCGAGGGCGACGTAGACGCGATTGCCACGGCACTGCGTCGGTACGCCGACGAACTGCCGGCGTACGACCCCGAATCGCTCGGTGTCAGCGTCAGAATGGAAAGCGGCATCGGAATCGTCGACGGCGATGACCCCGCCAGTGAACTCATCACCGTCGGCGGCACGCCGTTTGGGTCGAACGGCGGCGATCTGACGGCGATCTACGCGACGGGTGCGATCGACGCGATGGCACTGGCGACGACACTCGAACGGCTCGCACTTGCCGAGATCGACACGGTGGCGGCCGCCGTCGGCGACGAGACGCTGATCGTGATCGTCGACCGGCTCGACGGCGCGAACGCGGTCCGGACGGTCGAGGATGCACTCGACCGCGTTCCTGCGACGTAGTCCGCTGTCTGCTGGTCTCGATACACTGTCCCCGCAGTACGGCATTGACAGCGTTTAACTACGGGCCACGGGTACACCTTCGTAATGACCCTGCACGTGACGAACACGTTGACGGGTGAAACGGAGCCGTTCGAGCCACAGGACCCCGAGCACGTCTTGCTCTACTACTGTGGCCTGACGGTCTCCGACCCACCCCATCTGGGCCACGCTCGCTCGTGGGTCCACGTCGACGTCATGCACCGCTGGCTCGAGTTCATCGGCTACGACGTGCGCCACGTCGAGAACTTTACGGACGTAAACGAGAAGATTGTCGCCCGCGTCGGCGAGGACGACCTGGGCGAGGAAGAGGCCGACGTGGCCGAGACGTACATCGGACGGACGCTCGCGGACATGCGCTCGCTCAACCTCCTTCGTGCGGAGGTCTACCCGCGCGTTTCGGAGCACGTCCCCGAAATCATCGACCTCGTCGAGACGCTGGTCGAGAAGGACTACGCCTACGAATCAAACGGCTCGGTCTACTTCGACGTGACCAGTTTCGAGGACTACGGCACGCTTTCGAACCAGGACATAGACGAGATCGAGTCCCAGGGCGATCCCGACGAGCGCTCGGAGAAGCGCCACCCCGCCGACTTCGCGCTCTGGAAGGCCGACGGCGTCGACGCAGACGCGGTCGCCGAACACCGCCACGAGGGCGTCGACCACGGCGGCGACCCGCCCGCGGGGCAAACCTGGGACTCCCCCTGGGGCGAGGGCCGCCCCGGCTGGCACATCGAGTGCTCCGCGATGAGCATGACCCACCTGGACGAGACGCTCGACATCCACGTCGGCGGCCGCGACCTCGTCTTTCCCCACCACGAAAACGAAATCGCCCAGTCAGAAGCCGCGACCGGCGAGCGCTTCGCCAACTACTGGCTCCACTGCGAACTCTTCCAGATGGACGACGAGAAGATGTCCTCGAGCCTGGGCAACTTCGTCACCGTCGACGAGGCGGTCGACCGGTGGGGGACGAACGTCCTGCGGACGTTCCTGACGGCGGGCTCGTACAACAGCACGCAGCTCTACTCGGACGAGACCATCGCCGAGGCCGAGGAACGCTGGGACCAACTCGAGCGCGCCCACGAGGCGGCCGCCGAGGCCGTCGACTCGCCGGACGCACGGACGAAAGTCGAAGACGAGCAGTTTCGCGCGGCCGTCGAGACGGCCCGGGACGAGTTCAGGATGGCGATGAACGACGACTTCAACACGCGCGAGGCGCAGTCGGCGCTGCTGTCGATCGCCTCGGCGGCGAATCGGCATCTCGAAGCGTACGAGCCGACGGTCGGCGGCAGCGAGAGTGGGAGTGCGAGTGCGAGTGAGAAAGCGGACGAGGACAAGGGCTACGACTACCGTGGTCTCCGCCGGGCCGTCGACGCCCTCGAAGAGCTCGGCGGGGTCCTCGGGCTCTCCTTCACCGGGGATACGACCGGAAGCGCCGCCCTCGCCGGCGATGTCGTCGATCTCGTGCTCGACGTACGCGAACGCGAGCGCGACGGCGGCAACTACGAGCGCGCCGACGACCTGCGCGACGAACTCGAGGCGCTCGGGATCGAAGTACAGGATACGGACGAGGGACCGACGTATCGGTTGCCGTCGGGCGAGGGGGAGTAAAGTAACGCTGCGGGCGGATTCGACAGCGCAGTATGCGGTATCGGGCCGTCACCGGGTGATGGCAGGCGCGGCTATTTTGCCGGCGCTCGTCGTCGAGCGCGTATGGAACGCCGGGTGTTCGTCGCAGCCGCCGCAGTGAGCGGGCTGGGACTGTCGGCCGGCTGTCTCGGCGGCATGCTCGAAGACGTGACCTCGGTTTCCGCGACGCCGGCGATCGTCTCGTCGACAGCCCTCGAGACAGCCGACTACGAGTATCAGGGTACGCGAGAAGTGATCGAAACCGAGACGGTCGCCGGCCGGCCTATCGAGGCGACGAACTACGCAAGTGAGTATACACGGACGATCGATGCGCTCGCCGGTCTCTTCGGCGACGAGACGCCAGCGGCCGGCGTCTTCGGCGTCGCGACGACGCCACAGATCGGATTCCTCGATACGCAACTCAACCCCATCAGCGACATGTCCAATGCCGAACTCGTCGGTCGCGTCCAGAACCGGTACGACGAGTTCACGATCGACGATCGCGTCGTCGAGCGACGGACCGCGGAGCCGTTCGGCCAGCCGATTACCGTCGAGACGTTTCCGGGGACGGCGACGCACGCCAGTATCGGCGAGGTCGATATTTTCGTCGACGTTGCCCAGCTCACCAGCGAGGGCGATCATCTCGTCCTTATCGGCGTCACGCCGGATATCCAGCGCCTGCAACGCGAGGACGAGGTCGACCGGATCGATACGCTCATCGACGGGGTCGAGCACGGAGACGGTCTCGACCGGGAGGCCGGCGACGTTGAACTCGTCGAAGAGTAGGCGTGGGCGTTCGAGTTCTGGAGAACGGTCGCAAGCGATTATCGAACCGCACCGACGACAGGCGAGACCGCGACGACAAAATGGGCACCGTACACCTTACAGACCGAGCGCGGCCGCGATCGACAGGCCGCTGGCGAGCGCACCGATGAGGTAGCCGCCGATAGCACCACCGTTGAGCAGCGGCAGGCCGGCGTGTGCCCGGCCGCGAACGACCATCGCCATGAGCGCGATGAGCCCCGCCATCGTTCCCAAAAGCGCGCCGAGTGCCGGCAGATTCAGCGTGAGTCCGGGGACGTCGAGGGCTCCTTCCTCGACGAAGTAGGCCGCGCTGACGACGAGGATCGTCGGAATGACGGCGTCGCCGAGTCCGATGAACAGCGCGTCACGCTGGCCCTCCCGCGCATCTGGAGCATCTTCTGGGGCGGTCTCGGGTGTCGTTTCGGCGCTGGTGTCGGCGTCGGGGGTGTCCTCACCCTGAACTTCGCTCTCAGCACCGGTTTCGTCCCCGTGTTCGTCCGCAGACGCGAGATACGAGTACGACAGCGTCGTCGGGATGACGAGCACGACCGGGATTTTGAGGTCCATGACGCCCTCGGCGAGATCGAGCATGTGCTCGGTGCCGTAGACGCTGATCGCATCGTAGATGGCGAGTACCGAGAGGAGCAAGAGTGCCGGAAGGAGGCCGAAACTGATCCCGAAGAGGGCGGCCGCTCCAGCACCCATCAACACGCCCGCGATGTCGATGACGTACCACTCGGGATAGAACAGGAGTGCAGCCCCGACGCCGACCGCGGCGAGGACGGCGAGGACGTTCACGCCCGCCGCCCCGGCGGTGACCACCGGCGGCACGAGTTCGGCGAAGACGTACCAGGCGATCATGACGCTGACGCCGATGATGAGCGCGCGGATGAGCCCCTGGAGGTCGTACTTGAAGGCGGCGAGCATGAGTGCGGTTGCGACGAGAATAACTGCGATGTAGGCGATACTATTGGTGGGGTCCTCGGGATTCTCGACGGCCTGGTGGCCGGATTCGTAGAACGGTTCCGTAAGGGCCAGGGCACCGAGCTGGACGCCGAGAAATAGCAAGACGGTTACGCAGACGGCAGCACCGACTCGCATCCGGTCGTTCATGGCGCGAGGTTTGGCGCGTGGTGGTATGGGTGTTTTCGTCTCCGGCTCGGTCGTCGCCGGTCGCGGTCGCGCTGTGACCGACTCCTCGTTTGGGATGTGCGGTGGACGGTTGAGGAGGTACGGTCAACGACTGAACTCGTCGCGACGACGGAGAAGGGCGTAGCAGTACGGTGCTCATTGACACGTCCCCACAAGATTTATTTCTATTCTTTGAGAAGTAAAACTATGCGCATCCTCATCGTCGGTGCGGGTGACGTTGGGACCAATATCGCACACGACCTCGCCGATTCGCACGCTGTGACGGTCATCGACCGCGATTCGGAACGGATCGATGCACTCACCGCTGACGCGGCGCTTGCAGGCGTTGTCGGTGACGGTCGATCCGTCGGGACGCTCGACGAGGCGGGCCTGTCCGAAGCGGATATCGTGGTGGCAAGCACCGATAGCGATTCGGCCAACGTGATGGTCTGCAATGCGGCGAAAGAAGCCACCGATCCGCATACGATTGCCCGAGTCAAGGATGTCGGCCTCTATCGCGCCTGGCAATCGTTCGACAAAGGCCTCGGAGTGGATGCAATGTTGTGTATCGATTTGCTCGCTGCACGGTCGCTCGTTCGATCCGTCGTATTACCGGGGGCAAAGGCCGTCGATACGTTCGCCGACGGAACGGCGGAAGTCGCCGAGTTCGACATCGGAGCGGAGACGCCCATTTCCGGTCAGTCAGTAGCCGAGGCCGATCAGTATCCGTCGGTGACGTTCGCCGCGATTATCCGCGATGGGGAGTTGCTTATCCCGAACGGCGAGACGGTCATCAAAGCGGACGATTGTCTCGTCGTCATCGGCAGCACCCACGGCGTGAGCCGGTTTGCGAAGGACGTTTCCGACCGACCGACGCTGCAACCGGATGATGACATCGTCATCGCCGGCGGTGACTCCCTCGGATACAACGTCGCTCGACTGTTCGAAGACCGCGGGTTCGCTCCGGAGGTCATCGAGCACGATCCGGAACGAGTTTCCCGGCTTGCCAATCAGTTGGGCACCTCGACCGTCGTCGAAGCCGACGCGACGGACGTCGACGGATTCGCACGGGACCACCTCACCGAGGCGGATCTGCTCGTCGGCACGGTCGACGACGACACGAACTACCTGCTCGCAAAACTGGCTCGTGAACTGGGCGTGGAGCAAACCGTCGAAGTTGTCGATAATCGCGACGTCATCGACCTGTTCGAATCGACGGGGCTCGACGTGGTGGTTCATCCGCAGGATATCGTGGCCGGGGAGATACTCCAGACGATCTACGAGGGCGGTTCCGAGAAGGTCGCCGTTCTGGAACACGATGAGGCGGAAGTTCTCGAGATCGAAGTCGACGAAGAGAGTCTCTTGGCCGGCAGTACGATCCAGGGCGCGGATAGCGAACTGCCACAAGAGTTCGTCGTCGGCGCGGTGATTCGTGGCGGAACGCTCCGAACGCCTCGCGGCGGAACCGTCATTCAAACGGGGGACCGCGTGATTGCGTTCATGGACGCCGCGGTGGCCGACGAGATTTCTTCGCAACTCTGACGGTCAGTTCTTCCGATTTCGCGGTGAGTGCATCCGATTTTGCGGGACGAACAGCGCTGCAGTTGTAACGGATCGAGAGCAAGACGGTGGCTGGGCACGTTGCTCCGCGGCGTTATCTGGCGTACAGCGTCGAGCCGACGAGCGACGGCAGGTGGACGTCGTCGTCCGGTGTGACGGCCAGATACGGCCGGTCGACGGGACCGAAGACGTCGACGACGCGGCCGACTTCCGCGAGGGAGTCGTCGATCGCAGTCGTGCCGATCCGGTGGCTGCGTTCGTCTTCAGCCGCGCCATCGTCGGTGCTGGTCTCGGTGGCATCCGCTCGCAGCACCGCCAATCCCTGGGACGTGCGAACGACCGTTCCGATTCGTTTCATTACGAGTTCAGTCGGGGCCGGTGAGTATGGGCGTTGCGTCTCGGGTACTCGGTTACTCGCGCATCGCGACGACGTACGCCGCCACGGCCTGGACGAGGTCGTTCTTCGACGAATCGTCCGCACCGCGGACGACGACGCGGCCGCGGTCGGCCCACGGCTCTCGCGAGTAGGCCTTGTCCCGTTCGATCGTCGCGTCGTAGCCGATCTGTTGGACGGCCTTTGCGATTTCGTCGACCGATGGCTCCTCGACCGCCAAGTCCTCGGACACGCGCCGTCCGTCGGCCCGCGAGAGGGCAACATCGAGATAGGCGGGCCAGATCACGTTCTCGACCATGCTCGTTCCTGTGTCGGGGGGTGAGTAAACCTTTTTCAACTTCGGTTGGTGCCGGAGCGCAACATCACCGAAGTCGCGTTCGAGCGCCGATCATAGCGAGCGCGGCGAGAGCGGCACCGATAGCCGCTGGCACGCCGAATCCGGGGATCGAGTCGCCGCCATCGGCGTCGTCACCCCCGTCTCCATCCGTCCCGCTATCGTTCGCGGCGGGTGAACTCTCGAGTTCGGCGCTGGCTTCCGCGTAGGCCTCGGGGTGGATTTCTTCGACGATGGAGACGACTGCGGAGACGACGTGGGGTGCGGGCTGGTTCAGTTGGTTCGCGTTGACGGCGACGACGTTGTCCTGTTCGGCGGCGGTGGTCGCCTGGAGTGCGTCTGGGATCGGTGGCTCATCGTTTGCGTCGTCGGGGTAGATGATCCATTCGGGATCCTCGTCGACCACCGTCTCCGAGTTGATGTCTCGGTAGCCCTCGATGCCGGCCTCCTCGGCGACGTTCTCGAGTCCTGCAGTCGTCAGCACGTCGTGGACGAACGTATTCGAACCGGCGGTCCAGCCATCGGGCATCGCGTAGTACGAGAGCGGCCGGTCGGCGTCTTCGAGCGCGGCGTCGACGACTTCGAGTTGGTCGTCCATCCAGTCGACGGTGTCCTGTGCGCCCTCGCACTCGCCGACGAGTTCGCCGGTTCGGAGGACGTTGTCGCGAACGTCGTCGATCGATTCGGCTTCGGCGAAGTGGTAGACGGTGAGGCCGGCCTCCTCGCGCAGGGTTTCGATGTCTTCTTCCTGCGTCGTGTTCCCGGCCAAGACGAGGTCCGGCTCGGTGGCGATGATCTGTTCGTGGTCGAGGTTCCAACCGCTGCCGATATTCGCGCGGTCGCCGCGGTCGAGTTCGCTCGTCGCGGGGCTGTACGGGAGGCCGTCGAGGCGATCCGCCGCGTCGATTTCGAACATCGTCTGGGCGTCGCTGGCCTGAAGCGCGACGACGGAGTCGGGTGCCTCGTCGATCGTGATCGTTTCGCCCGTCGCGTCGGTCACCTCGATCGGGTAGTCACAGGTTGGCGTGTCGTTCTGCGTTTGGATTGCGGTTTGTGGCTGTGCCTGTGCCTGCTCCTGCGTCTGAGGGTGTGTCTGCGTCTGTGGCTGTGCGAACGAGCCGGCAGCCGCTGCGGGCGCGGCCACGGCTGCAGCGACCACGGTGATGACGGTCAGTGCGAGGATGAAATGGCGTCGCATTGCACCGTGATGGGGCGTACTTCAACAAATATTTGGCTAAAGCAATCGTGGTTGTAGCGTATGTACCGACCGGGTCGGACGGCGTCGTGGTCGGCGGGGTTGACGGTTCTGCTCGTCGTCGTCGCACTCGGTAGCGCCGCGCTCGGCCCGGTCAGGATCGATCCGATAACGGTCGCGATGGCCGCGCTCAACGCAATCGCCGTTCCCACCGGCGTGTCGACGGGTACCACCACCGTTCCGGGGCTCGGTTTCTCGACGACGGTGCCGACGCTCGAGTTCACCGGCGTCTTCGATTTCGAGGTGACTGGATCCCACCAGTTGATCGTCGAGACGATTCGGCTCCCGCGGATCGCGCTGGCCGCGACGGTCGGCTTCTCGCTGGCCGCCGCGGGGACGGTCATGCAAGGGTTCTTCCGGAATCCGCTTGCGGACCCCTCGATCATCGGCGTCTCCTCGGGTGCGGCGGCGGGAGCCGTCGCCGCGATCGCGTTTCCCGTGCTCGCGCCGTTTTCGAGCGTTCACCTCTCGGCGTTCGTCGGCGCGCTCGGGACCGCGTTTCTCGTCTACGGGATTGCAACCGAGGGTGGGCGAACGCCGGTCGCGACGCTGCTTTTGGCCGGCGTCGCGATTCAGGCCTTTCTGGGTGCGTTGATCTCGTACATGCTGGTCCACAGCGGCGACGACTTGCGACGGGCCGTCGTCTGGATGATGGGCCACCTGAGCAACACCACCTGGGGCGACGTTCGCTTCGCGCTGCCGGTGGCGCTGCTCGGCGTCTTCGTTCTGGGAGCCTACGCCCGCGAGTTGAACGTGCTCTTGCTCGGCGAGGAGGACGCCCACCACCTCGGCGTGGACGTGGAACGAACCAAGCTCCTC
This sequence comes from Natrialba aegyptia DSM 13077, assembly GCF_000337535.1. Lineage (GTDB taxonomy): Archaea > Halobacteriota > Halobacteria > Halobacteriales > Natrialbaceae > Natrialba > Natrialba aegyptia. Next base: position 34,084 of record NZ_AOIP01000007.1, on the reverse strand, counting down.
CTGCTCGCGCTCTCGAGTGTCATCACCGCGGCGGGCGTCGCGGTCGCCGGCGTCATCGGCTTCGTCGGCCTCGTCGTTCCCCACATCATGCGGCTGATCGTCGGCCCGGATCACCGGATTTTGCTCCCGACGAGCGCGCTCGCCGGGGCGTCGTTCCTCGTCGCGACGGACACGATCGCCCGCATCGGTCCGGCCGAGGTCCCCGTCGGCATCGTCACCGCGTTCGTCGGCGCGCCGTTTTTCCTCTTCTTGCTCGTTCGCCGGGAGGTGCACTCGCTGTGACCGAATCGCCGACGCCGAGCGACGCCGACGCGGGTGAGCGCGCACGCGAGAACGCAGTAGAGTCGGCGACAGGGACGGAGACAGAGTCAGCGACGGCCGCGGAGACAGAGACGGCGACAACAGCACTCGAACCGGCGTCGATCGCCGTCGACGGTCTCTCGCTGTCGTTCGGCGAGGTGCCCGTGCTCGAGAACGTCTCCCTCTCGGTCGAGCCGGGCGAGTTCGTCGGCGTCGTCGGGCCGAACGGAGCCGGCAAGACGACGCTCCTGCGAGCGATCAGCGGCGCGCTCGAACCCGACGCGGGAACGGTCGCCGTGGACGAAGTCGACGTTCACGGCGTCTCTTCCCGGGCGTCCAGTCGGCTCGTCGCGGTCGTCCCGCAGGACACCGCGCTGTCGTTTGCGTTCCCGGTTCGGGACGTGGTCGAAATGGGGCGACACCCACATCGCTCCCGGTTTTCGTCGCCGACGCCCGCGGACCGCGCCGCGGTCGAACGAGCGCTCGAGCGGACGCGGACGGCGAAACTGGCGGACAGGCCGATCGACGAAATCAGCGGCGGCCAGCGCCAGCGCGTCGTCCTCGCGCGCGCCATCGCCCAGGAGACGCCCGCGCTGTTGCTCGACGAGCCCACGGCCAGCCTCGACGTAAACCACCAGGTCGAAACGCTCGAACTCGTCCGCGAACTCGTCGATTCGGGGCGGACGGCCGTCGCGGCGATCCACGACCTGGATCTGGCGGCCCGGTACTGCGACCGCCTCGCGTTGCTCGCGGACGGCGCGGTCCACGACGTTGGCACTCCCTCGAGCGTGCTCACGACCGACGCCCTCGCCGAGGCCTTCGACGCGACGGCGACGGTGACGACGAACCCGATCACGGGGACGGAAACGGTGACGGCGCTTCCCGACGCTACTGTGCGAGACTCGATCGCCACGGACGTCGAGGACGGGAGTCACGATAACGAGGATACCGACAACCCCCGCTCGACGCCCGCTCGCGTCCACCTCATCGGCACCGGCACGGCCGCCGCCAGCGTCCTCTCTCGGCTCGCCGCCGCCGAACTCGATCTCTCCGTCGGCCCCGTCACGCCCGGCGATGCCGCGGAGGAAGCCGCTCGGCGACTCACCGGCGAGTCGAGTTCAGCGGGCGTCGAGACGATCCGCGTCGATCCCTTCGCGCCGCTTTCCGCCGACGCTCGGGACGAACTCGCCGCGCGCATCGCCGCCGCCGACGCGACGGTCCTCGCCGATCCCGCACTGGGCGGCGAAACCGGGCGCGTTCTCGAACTCGTCGCGTCCGTCGAGCGGCCAGTCGTCGTGGACACGCAGCGGTTCGCCGATCGAAGCGGGGCGAGTACGGGCGGGGAGGGGACGACGAGCGAGGCGGGGGCGGGCAAGGTGGCGCGAACGCGGTACGAGGCCTGCCGGAAGCGCGGGATCGAGGTGCCACCAGAGAGCGTGCTCGAAGGCGTTGCAACCGCGCTTTCGGAGTCGGGGCGCACCGAACGGCCCTCCGACGCCGGACTGCCCGCCGGGGGGACGATATCGGACGATAAAGGGGCCCCTGCGAACGCGGACAGCGCGGCGGACGGCCCGACGCCGCCGCACGAGTCGTCGGACGACTAGACGCGACCAGACCGCAACTGGACGGTTTTTTACCCCTCCGTCACCGACTACCGCGCAATGACCGCACGCGAACGCGAGACCGAGTACGATTACGACGAACTCGGCCTCGTCGCCGGGCTGGAAATCCACCAGCAACTCGATACGGCGACGAAACTGTTCTGTCAGTGTCCGACCACCCTTCGCGAACCCGAAGAGGCAGCACGGACGTTCACGCGCTACCTCCACCCCACCCGAAGCGAACTCGGGGAGATCGACGAGGCCGCCCTCGAAGAGAGCCGCGTCGACCGCGAGTTCAGCTATCTCGCGTACGATTCGACCTGTCTCGTCGAGGAGGACGACGAGCCGCCTCACGAACTGGACGCGGAGGCGCTCGAGACGGTCCTCGAGATCGCACAGTTGATGGACATGTCGCCCGTCGACCAGGCCCACGTCATGCGCAAGATCGTCGTCGACGGCTCGAACACCTCGGGCTTCCAGCGCTCGACGCTCATGGCGACCGACGGCGAGATCGAGACCAGCGAGGGCGCGGTCGGCATCGAGGACCTCATGCTGGAGGAAGAAAGCGCCCAGCGCGTCGAAGAGACCGACGACGGGGTTCGCTACAGCCTGGATCGGCTCGGCATCCCGCTGGTCGAAATCGGCACGCGACCGGACATCTCGACGCCCGAGCAGGCGCTCGAAGCCGCGGAGCGCATCGGCATGCTCCTGCGCTCGACGGGCAAGGTCAAGCGCGGCCTCGGAACGATCCGCCAGGACGTCAACGTCTCCATCGCCGACGGCGCACGCGTCGAGATCAAGGGCGTCCAGAGCCTCGACGACATCGACGACATCGTCCGCACCGAGGCCGCCCGCCAGGTCGAACTCGTCTCCATCCGCGACGAACTCGAAGCCCGGGAGGCGTCCGTGGGCGAGGTGCAGGACGTGACCGCCGTCTTCGAGGACACCGACAGCGGCGTCATCGCCGGCGCGCTCGACGACGGCGGGTCGGTCGTGGGCGTCCCCCTCTACGGCTTCGACGAACTCGTCGGCCGAGAGATCGTCCCCGACCGACGACTCGGCACTGAACTCTCCGATCACGCCAAGCGCCACGGCGCGGGCGGCATCTTCCACACCGACGAACTCCCGGCCTACGGCGTGACCGACGACGAGGTTGCGGCGCTGCGCGACGCGGTCGGCGCAGGACCCGAGGACGCCGTCGCCATCGTCGCCGCCGATACCGACGTAGCCGAGGCGGCGATCGAGGCCGCCGCCGAACGGGCTGCAACCGCGCTGGAAGGGGTCCCCGAGGAAACCCGCGGCGCGAACGACGACGGCACGACCCGCTATCTGCGCCCGCTTCCCGGTGCGGCGCGGATGTACCCCGAAACGGACGTGCCGCCGGTCGAGCCGGACCCGAGCGAGGTTCCCGAGCCCGAACTGCTCACCGAGAAGGTCGAGCGCTACCGGGACGAGTTCGGTCTGGGCGAAGGGCTGGCCGAGCAGGTCGCCTACGGCAAGCACATGCCGCTGTTCGAGGAGGTGGTTGCCGGCGGTGACGGCGACGGCGACGGCGTCGATCCCACCCTCGCCGCGACGACGCTCGAATCGACGCTCACTGAACTCCGGCGCGACGACGTTCCCGTCGAACGGCTCACGGAGACGCACATCGTATCGGTCCTCGAGATGGTCGAGAGCGGGGATCTGCCGAACGAGGGCGTGCCGGACCTGTTGACCGCGCTGGCGGCGGAACCCGATCGGACCGCCGAGGAGGCCGCGGAGGAAGCCGGACTCGGCGGGGCCGACGAGGCGGCGGTGCGAGAGGCCGTCGTCGAGGTCGTCGAGCGAAACGAAGAACAGGTCGAAGCGGAAGGGATGCAGGCGTTCTCCGGGCTCATGGGCGAGTGCATGGGCGCGCTTCGCGGGAAGGCGGACGGCGACCTCGTGAGTCAGTTGCTGCGCGAGGAGATTCAGAAGCGAGCGTAAGCGCGTCGTCGCGCGTCGACTGTAGATAACCGTCCCGGAAATCTCAGACCGGCGATGGCCACCGGCACTACAACCGTTGGTCCGGTGATTGTCGATACGGTCGGCGGCGCTCGTTATCCTCGTTTCGTTTGGGTAACGTATCGAGGGGAAAGACGGACGCCGTTAATCGGCCGATCGGCCGCTCCGTACTACCGTCACAGTACTGAGCAAGTATTGATCGTTTTTAGGCACTGAGCGGTTCGCCTTCAGTCCCGTTCCGCCGGCCGCTCCGCCGCCCGACGAACCAGACCGAGGAGCGAGTTCGCCTCGCGCTCCGTGAGGTCGGCGCGACCGTAGATGCGACGGAGCATCCGCATCGTCTTCTCGCGCTTTTCGGGCGGGTGGTTGATCGTTTCGAGTAATTCGCTCCACTGGTCGTAGACCCGATCGATCGTCTGTTCGGACGCGCGAACTCGGTCGACATCGGGGAGTTGCGTCTCGTCCGCCTCGAGTGCGAGCGACCGCAGTTCGTAAAGCGTGACCGTCGCGGCCTGGCCGAGGTTGAGGACGGGATACTCCTCGTTCGCTGGAATCGAACAAATCTCGTCGATTCGGGCGAGTTCCTCGTTCGTCAGACCGACGCGTTCGCGGCCGAAGACGAGCGCGGTCGGCGCGTCGACGGTCGGGAGTCGGTCGGCGAGTTCAGCGGGCGTCGAGAACGGAAATCGAATGTGGCTGCGGTCGTCTTCGTTCGTGACGGCGGTACAGCCGATGGTGTGGTAGGACGAGACGAGTTCGTCGAAAGAGAGTTCGGTCGCGTTCGGGAGGACGTCCTCGCGGGCGTGGCCGGCGAAGCCGTAGGCCTCGCCGTCGGGGTCGAGTTCGGGCGGGTCGACGAGTAGCAGATCGGAGAATCCGAAGTTTTTCATGGCCCTGGCGATGGTGCCGACGTTGCCGGAGAATTTGGCGTCGACGACGGCGACTGCTGGCGGCGTTCGGTGGTCCGGAGCGGACGCGTCGGATCCGTTCGAAGAGGAGTGAGTGTCGGTCATGACGGCTGGAGTGGGTGTGTACAGAGTATCGAGCGAGCGGTCAAAAGTGACGTGTTCGTCGGTGCGGTCGAGTTGCCGTTACGATCGACCGCCGTCGCTGTCGAGTCGTCCACAGTGAGAGTATTGACGGCTCTTGTTCGGATATCTCGTAGCTGTTGTGTTCTCTCAGGGGTGTCGTGTTCTGTCTCTCTTGTCTAGAACGGTTCTAGTCTAGCTAGACTAGCTAGATCTAGCTCTACTAGATAGAGCTTTCTCATACCGTCTCGTTTCCCGCTTTCGCGTTGTGTTCCCCTCTTTCACCCGTGTCGAACCCGCTCCCGTCCGCAAGCAGCGTTTGAAGACACAAATCGGCGGAATAGCGAACATGTTGTCGCGTTGTGGAACAGGGACACACCACCCTCGCGTTTGTAACGCCGTTTGCGTGGGGAGGGTCTGTGTGACAACACACCTGTCTCGCGGATGTAAAATCCGCTTCGGAACCCACAGTATTTTCCGAAATAAGGGCTTGCGAGAATACCACCCCACCCCTCTCGGCGTTACATCCGCGACGGGGGTGTGTGTCCCGACGTACCAGCCGCGCCAGCCACCGTCGAAACGCTGCTCCTAGTTTTATCACTGAACTCGTACGGATTCTCCGGCAGTCAGGTGACTGACTCCGGTTCCGGAAACGGATTCTTAGCGCCTGCTTTTGCGCTCGGATCGCGCTTCCGTGTCGGGGATTTACATCCGCGACGGGGGTGTCGGGGGCGCGGGGTCATCGTGCGAACTTCCACGCTCTCACGGGTGTCGTTAGAAGCGCGAGGCCGGCTATTCCGGTCCTATCCTTCGTACTGCTTCTATTGTGGCGCTTGAGGCTCGAACAGCCCTTATTTACATCCGCGATCGATCTCCATACCTTTATTTCAGTCCAGTTGGAAGACACCCGGTACTGCAATGTCCGCCAACGACGATCGTGACCCGCTCTTTCGGTACGACGATCCGGTCTTTGCCGACGAGCGATTGCTCGAAATCACGCATCTGCCCGGCCCGGACCGCATCGTCGGCCGGGACGAGCAGATGCAACGGGTGGCGGACGCGCTGAACCCGGCCATCTTCGGGAGCGAGCCAAACCACCTGTTCATCTTCGGCAAGACCGGCACCGGCAAATCGCTTATCTCGCGCTCGGTGACCAAGCGCGTGATCTCGGAAGCCCGACGCGACGACGTGACGGTAAAGTATGCCTTTATCGACTGCGGCGAGCAGAACACCGAGGCTTCGATCATCAAGACGATCGCCCAGATCGTCAACGACTCGAATCAGAGCGGCATCACCGTTCCCGACCGTGGCCTGGGCACCGGCGACTACTACAAACGCCTCTGGCAGGCCGTCGACCAGTGTACCGACGTAACCATCGTTATTCTGGACGAGATCGACATGCTCGAAGACGACGAAGTCCTGCGCAAACTCTCGCGGGCGGGCGAGAACCGCCGTATCTCGGATTCGAGCATCGGCATCATCGGCATCTCGAACAAGATCGACTTTCCCGACCACCTCTCCGAACGCGTCAAATCGAGCCTCTCCCGCGACGAACTCGTCTTCTCGCCGTACGACGCGAATCAACTGGTCGAAATTCTCGAAAAGCGCCGCGACGCGTTCCACGACGGCGTGCTCTCGGGGGACGTGATCCCGCTGACCGCAGCGCTCGCCGCGCAAGAACACGGGGACGCGCGCAAGGCGATCGACATCCTCCGGAACGCGGGCCGGATCGCAAAAAAGCAAAACGCCACGCGCGTGACGGCGGATCACGTCCGCGACGCCAAAGAGAAGACCGAAGCCGACCGGTTCAACGAACTCATCGAGGGTTCGCCACAGCAGGCCAAAGCGATTCTGTACTCGCTGACGCTGCTCACCGAGAACAGCACGGAAAAGGAGTTCCCAACGAAGATCATCTACAACCAGTACAAGGAAGTCGCAAACCGACTCGACTTCGACGTGCTCTCGGAACGCCGCGTGCAGGAGATCCTCCAGGAGCAGAACTTCCTCAACGTGATCCAGTCCGAACGCGAGGGGCGGGGACGCGGACGCGGGGCGCACGCGAAACACCGGTTGCTCGAGAATCCGTCGATAGTGAAGAAGGTCCTGTTGCGCGATTCACGACTCGCGCCGCTGGAGGAGGGAGCGAGCGATGAGCCCCAGGATACGGACGACGAGCAATCGAGTGTAGGTCACTGGGCATAACTCTCAGTGACGGTCAACATTCGAGTTCACCGTTATCGGTCATCTCTGGCTGTAATCAGCCGCCTCTAGTCGTTTTAACTCAGATCCAGTTGTCACCGGTGATCAGTGGACGGTCACTGCCTCGGGTACCCTCACTCTTCGCTGGGCTGGTTCCTGTATGACGCTCCGGAGGACCGTTTCTCACCGTTCGAACATCGTTCGTAACGTGATCCGTGCGTAGCCGCTTCGCCGCAACCGCGTCGATTTTCAGTCTCCGCTCCTCACTCGGGGTATGAACAGTGTCGACGCGGCCGGACTCGGCATCGGCGACGAGTTCCCGCCGCGGATCATGGGTGTGTTGAACGTCAGCGAGGAGTCGCCCTACGATCCGAGCGTTTACGACGACCCCGGCGAGGCGGCCCGGTACGTCGACGAAGAACTGATCGACGAGGGTGCCGACATCGTCGATATCGGTCTCGAATCTGCGAACAAACGCTTCGACGTGCTCTCGGCCGACGAAGAACTCGACCGCCTTCACGTCGCCCTGGAAACGATCGAAAGCGTCTCCGGCGATGCGATCTTCTCGATTGAAACTCGCTACCACGAGGTCGCGGACGCTGCCCTCTCGCAGGGGTTCGACATGGTCAACGACATCGCCGGGTTCGCCGATCCCGAGTTGCCTGCAGTCTGTACAGACCACGATGCACCTGTCGCGAAAATGGCAAGCCCGCCGGATTTAGAGCGCCCCGGCGCGGTCGAGGAAACCGACTGGGCGGCCCGAAAATCTCCGTCGTGGGCAGCCGAGGCCGACTACGTCGATCAGGTCTACGAGGCGCTCAAACAGAACGGACTCACGGACAAGACGATTATCGATCCCGCATTCGGCGGCTGGAGCGAGGCACAGACGCTCGAAGACGACCGGGAGACGTTCCGACGGCTCCGCGAGTTCCGCGCACTCGGACGGCCGGTACTGGTCTCGATCAACCGGAAGAACTTCCTCGGTACGATTGCGGACCGCGAGACCGAGGACCGACTCCCGGTTAGTCTCGCGGCAACCTCGATGGCGGTCGAACGCGGTGCCCACGTGATTCGAACCCACGACGTGGCAGAAACGCGCGACGCGGCGCGTATCGGCGCTGCGTTCACTGAACGGGCGAGTTCAACAACCGAGTCCGTCACCATTTCGAAACTCGATATCGACTCGACGCGAACGTTCCGCCGCCAGCTCGCCGAACGCGGTGTCGATCCCGACGTTGCGGACGCGTTCCAGACCCACGCGATCGAACTCGAGGGGCTGTCTGCAAGCCAGCACGAGCGGGTGGCGGCAGCCGTCGAAACCGTTCGCTCGGAGCGTGCAAGCGCTCGCACTAGTGATCGTGGACGCGGTAGCCGTCAAGGTACTAGCGCCGACGGTGACGACGGGGGTCGTGCGGCCCCCGTCGCACTGTTCGAGACGGCTGATAACCGTTCGCTCCTTGTCGGAACGATAGCCGGACTTTCGGCCGTTTCTCGCCGTCTCAGGTCGTCTGGAGAGGGTATCGGTCTCCTCGGGCGCGAACTCGACAACCTACTGTCGTAAGAGAAAGCTTATACCGAAGGCTTCGAAATGGAAGACTGGACGCCGGGCGGCCTCCCGGGTAGGGGTACTTTGGAGGCGACCCCCGGCCCACAACACGGAATTATTGTGGTGTTACGTTTTGCAGTGGCGACGCTGGGGTCGTCGAAGTCGAATCACACAACTGTACGCGCGCCCATCTCTCGATAATGGAATTCGATTGCTGGAACCCCGTCTACGAGCAAATCCGTCGCGAGTTCGGCTACGAGCGCAGCGGCGACGAGCGGGCCCGCGACGTGCTCGCCTCGCTCACGACGCCGTTCGATCTCGACGCGCTGTCGTCGATCGACGGTGCGGTTGTCGCCATCGCAGGTGCCGGCCCGTCGCTCGAAACCGATCCTGAACTCGAGCGAGCGCGGGCCGCAGATGTGGTTGTCGCGGCCTCGACAGCGGTCGACGTGCTCGCGTCGAACGGCATCGAGGTGGGCTGTATGGTGACGGACCTGGATAAGAACCCGGAGACGGTTCGACGACTGACCGCGGACGGTGTTCCGGTGGCAGTTCACGCCCACGGCGACAATATGCCGGCGATTCGGCGCGTCGTGCCGGATTGTGCCGACGAGTTCGTCCTGCCGACGACGCAGGTGAAGCCGCGGGGACCGGTCCGGAATTTCGGGGGTTTCACCGACGGCGACCGGGCGGCGTTTCTCGCGGATCACCTCGGCGCGGCCCGGTTGGATTTCGTCGGGTGGGATCTCGACGACGAGACGGTGAGTTCGATGAAAGCGCGGAAGCTTGCGTGGGCGGAACGGTTGCTCCGGTGGCTCGAGAGCCGCCGTGAGGAGCGGTTCGGTGTGCTCGATGGGCGACGAGAGGCGATCGATGCGTTGCCACTGGCGTAAGGGTTTCTCTCTCTCTTTCTCTCTCGCGACCCGCTCCAGAAGTGTGCTGTCGGATTACTCGATTCGATACGTGACGATTTCCGTACAACCGCAGGTTGGGCAGACGGTATCCGGTGTGTCGGTCGTCCGCCCGCAGCGACGGCATTCCTCGATCGTTGTCGTCTCACCGCGTCCGAGGAGAACGGATTTGACCGCCTCTCGCATCGATGATTTTGCCCCCCAGCCAGACCGGTGCTGTCTCGTCATACCCGATCGATCGATCATATCATAGTTCGTTATTGTCCGGTTACGGTGACTGAAGCCGCTGGTAACCAGTCGTCGACTCGGTTTTGTCGGGGACGTTCAGAATCAGTACTGATACACTGTTGATACGTCGACTGGGACTCTTTTCGGGTGCTTCGCCGCTCGATGGCGGGCGGTTAAACGGTATTGCGCGGTCAAGTGGTGTCTGCTGTACTCCGGAGTTAGTGCCACTTGATTGGTGTCCGTGACCGTCTCGGCCTCTCACGAACGAACGCAGCGTTGCAGACGGTCGAGACTGATCCAGTATCTTCGACCGGAAAGAACGCAAAAACACGCGTCGCTTCACGTGGCGAAATCCGACCGTCTCAAAACAGCGCGTCGAGTTCGCCGCCGGTGTCGACCAGCGTGGCGAAGTCTTCCTGTGCGTTTGCTCGGACCGACTCGGTCGTTTCCTGGGCTTCGATCGCGACCTGCTGGAGTTGGTCGATCCGCGGGACGGCGGTCACGCCCGAGAGGAGGACGATCGCGCCGACATCGTCGCGGCCGGGAATCGGGTAGTCGCCGCCGCGGATTTCCATGCTGCCGGTTTCGTCCTCGAGCCACTGGCGGCCGCGTTCGACGCCCTTTCGGTTCAGGTGCTCCGGCGAGCCGGTCGCGACCACGAGCCCGCGGTCGGCGCTTGCGGCGTCACACGGGAGGGTAAGTCGCCCGAGCGTCGCCTTCCGGACGAGGCTCGTCATCCGGTTCGTTGCGGTGCCTTCGTCGAACTCGGTGTCGGAGCGGAACGACGAGAGCAGCCCCTCGTTCGCGGACTCGACGGTTTCGCTGGCGTAACCGATGGTCGAGACGCCGTTCTCGAGCGTGTTGATGATCTCCGAAGAGTCGACGACGCTCTCGGCGACGTGATCGTTCTGCCCGACCTCGCCGGCGGCAAACAGCAGTCCGAAACGCTCGACGATTTCGCGGTTGATCCGGTCGTAGCCGCTGCCGACGGATTCGCCGGCGCTGCGCCAGGCGTCGTTGTCGAAGACGAGCAGGTTGTCGACCTCGTCGACGAGCGTCTTGAACGAGCGCGCGGCATTGAGCGTGTAGATGCCGCCTTCGTCCGTTCCGGGAAGGATTCCCAGTCCGTAGACGGGCTCGGTATAGATGCGTTTCAGGTGGCGTGCGAGCACGGGTGCGCCGCCGGAGCCGGTGCCGCCGCCCATGCCGGCGACGATCAGGAACGCGTCGATTTCGTGAACCGGGACGCGGTCGATCGCGCCCTGGAGCTCGTCGATGTCAGCCTCGGTCACTTCCGCCCCGAGTTCGTTGTCCGCACCGACACCGTGTCCTTTCACGCGCGCCTGTCCGATGAGAACGCGGTTTTCCTGTGGAACGTGATCGAGCCCCTGCAGGTCCGTCGTCGCGGAGTTCACCGCGATTGCAGCCTCGACGAAACTGTTGTCGATGGCGCTGTCGTACGCCAGGAACTCGTCGACGATCTTTCCGCCTGCTTGCCCAAAGCCGATGAGTGCGAGCTTCATGGTTGTCTCTCGTGGTCGTTCGTCCGCTCCGCGGGTGGCCAGGTTCTCGAGCGGTCGGGCCGAACGCTCGCCCGTTCGCGTGGCCGATTCGTCGCCCACGCCACTCGACCTGCTCGACCGCGCCGGAACGTGCGAACTGGTGCCACGAATCGATAGTCCTCGGATTCAGCTATTGTTATGGCGGGCATACGAACGGAGAAAAGACCGTCATCGATCTGCAACAATCTTGAACTCGTGATAGTCATCGCCTACTGGGCGTCGAATCGAGTGCCTGCTGCTGGTTTGGCGACCTGTTCGGAATCGACACGGAGTGTACTGCGTTCACTGCTCGACGTAGCGCTCGGAGTTGGGAGTCGTGAGCCGGATTCGGGAGGTACCCCACGAGTTCGTCCTTCGGTCGGCAGCGCTGACGTGTCGCTGTGAAGGGAAGTCCTATACATCGCGGTTGCGTATCGGTCTCGATATGACGCGAGGCGCTCCGTCGCTGACGCGGCGACACCTCTTGGCGGGCGCAGGCGGACTCGGCGTGAGCGCGCTCGCCGGCTGTGCGGAGCGATTCTGGTCGCGTGCGGAAAACAACGGTCCCGACCAGGTCGCGCTCACGATCAAGACGGTCCCGGCGGACGACGACGCGATGGCGTCGATGATCGTGAGTCGGTTCCGGGAGAACGTCGAGGCGGCCGGCATCGATGTGTCTCCCGAGCCGATCACCGAGTCGGAGCTGTATCGGGACGTGCTTCTCGAGGGGGAGTACGACGTGTTCGTCATCAGGTATCCGGGATTCGACGAGTTCGATGACCTGTACGGGCTCTTGCACTCGCAGTTCGTCAGCGAGGGCGGCTGGCAGAACCCGTTTCACTTCTCGTCTGTCACGGCCGATGATCTCCTGGAGCAACAGCGAACGGAGAGCGAAGAAACGCGCCGTGAGACGCTCGACGAGTTATTCGAGTACCTCGCGGAGACGACGCCGTTTACCGTCGTCGCATACCCGGATCGGATCGGTGGTACCCGCCAGTCGATCGATGCCCCCGCCCCGCCACAGCGCGCGATCGAGTTCATCGATCTGCTTTCGACCGCGCCCGCCGCTGCGGGCGATCGCGATGGGCCGCTTACGGTCGGGATCTACGGCGACGGCGTAACGGATCGGCTGAACCCGATCGCAGTCGATCGAAATCGCGTTCCCGGATTGCTCGATCTGGTGTACGCCCCACTCGTCCGCCGGCCGAGTGAGGGGTGGGAGGGAGCCGCCGGAGTCGCACCGGCTCACTCCCCGTCGAACGCAGAATCCGTCCCCCCGGAGGAGTACGTTCCGTGGCTCGCTGACGACGTTCGCTGGGACGATACCGGTCGACTCAGCGCGACGGTCTCGCTTCGCCCGGGACTCACCTGGCACGACGGCGAACCGCTCGACGCCGACGACGTCGCCTTCACGTTCCGGCTTCTGGCCGACACGTCGCTCGGTACAGCCGATAGCGGCATCCCTGCGCCCCGGTATCGCGGCCGCCAGACGCTCGTCGACACGCCCGATCAGATCGAGGTTGTCGACGGACTCACGCTCGAAATCCCGTTCGGAACCACCACCGCCCCCGCTGCCGCCCAATTTCTCACCGTCCCGATTCTCCCCGAACACATCTGGGAACCCCGTTCCGAACTCGTCGCCGAACGCCGGACCAGGGCGCTGACGACCAACAACGACGCACCCGTCGGCTCCGGCCTCCTCGAGTTCAGCGAGGCGGGACCGGAGGAACTCGTTCTCGAGCCGGTCGCGGATCACGTTCTCCGGGATTCGGTGTCGACCGACGTGCCCGCCGTCCTCGATGGATTCCCCCAGTTCGAGGGTCTCAGATACAATCTTTCGCCGAACGTTGGCACGATGGTCGATGCACTGCTTGCCGGCGATGTCGACGTCACCGCAAGCCCCCTCCCGCCGGAGCAGATCGAATCACTCGCCGACGACAACGCGGTATCGCTGCTCACGGCACCGAGTACGTCGGTGTACCTGATCGGCTACAACACGCACCACCCCGAACTCGGCAACCCGAACGTGCGGCGGATTCTCTCGCGGCTGATCGACCGCGAGTACATCGTCTCCGAACTCTTCGACGGGTTGGCGACGGCCCCGACGACGCAAGAATCGTTTCTCGGCTACCGCGACGGCGACGACCGATCGGAGCCGCTGCCACTGGCCGGATTTCCCGGGACCGACGGTGAACTCGATGTCGAACGGGTCCGGCGACTGTTCGACGAGATCGGGTATCGGTACGAGGACGGCGTGTTACTCCGGTAGCTGTTCTCCGGCGGCTGCTGTGATCGGAGCCGCTGCAAGGTCAAGGTACTGCACATTCGATTGCCCGACAGCGACGCGATCGATACGGAACTCGTTGCAGTTGTGACGATAGCTCCGCGACCGATTCGAGTTCAATATCAATATTGCGTTGCGGACCGCCGCCTGCTCCGGTATCGACCGGACGCTATTAATCCCCTCCTGCCGTAGCTAGGCTCCCGTATGGCTCTCGCCAGCGTCGTACTCCAACTCGCCCTCGTGGTCGCCACAATGCTCGTGACGGCGGCACTCGTCGTCATCGGGCCGCGCCGACTCGTCACCGCGTTGCAGGACGTTCGATGGCGACTCGAGATGTGCCTCCTCCCGGTTGCGGCGCTTGCACTCGTCTTGTTTTTGCGCTGGTCGACGGTAGACATCGCCGTCCGCATCGAGCACCGCGTGCTCGGGAACAACATCACCCCGCAACTGTTCGAACTCGAGCAGCTGTTGTTCCCGGTGAATCCGGTCGCAGTGCTCCAGACGTTTCAGTCACCGGAACTCACATCGTTCTTCGCCTTCGTGTACATCTACGGATACGCCTTCCTGCTGTTGTTCCCGATCGTCGCATACTTCGCACTCGAGACGATGGACGATCTCTCGACGCTGTTGCTCGCGTTCACCGTGAACTACACGATCGGTCTCGCGTGTTACGTCCTCTTCATCGCCTACGGCCCGCGGAACTTCGATCCGCTGTTGTTCGAGGGGCTTCTCTACGACGGGTTTCCACAGATGCGCCGCCTGACGAACCAGGTGAATCAGAGTACGAACGTCTTTCCCTCACTGCACACGTCTCTGTCGATGACCGTCTTCTTCCTCGCGTGGCTGACGCGCAAGAAGTACCCGCTGTGGGTCCCCGTTTCGGGTGTTCTCGCGATCAGTATCGCCGTCTCGACGATGTATCTCGGCATCCACTGGTTCTCCGATGTCGTCGCCGGAACAGTGCTTGCGCTCATCAGTGTCTATATCGGCCGATCCTACTCTATCCGTGATCTCAGACGGTCGATCGGATGATGCACCGACACTCGCGATCGGCGGGTCTGCCACGGTGGTCGTGACCGGAACGACCACCGCCGTCGCTGGTTGCCCACTCTCCGGACTGTTACCGGTTCAAATGACAAATATATGAATTTCTACGTTCCGTTTTTCTGCTTCACTGAACGATCGATACATTCCCATAGAGAGCGTCTGTGATCGGTCTCTACCGCAGCGAGGACTGCCATCACCCTTATCCCCTGGAATCCCTTAGCGTTCGATATGTCCTCCCCGGACGATCAGTCGCCGCCCGAGTTCGAGGGAGCGGTCTCTCTCAGCCAGGCGATCATCGAAGCGATCGCTGCACGCGAGGGAGTTGCCCCCACCGACATCGAGCCCCCAGCATACGACCCGCTGTACGCCGCCATTAATCCGGAAGCGCTCGATGCCCTCTTTCACAGCACCGGCTCGGAGCCCGACACGACACCTGATGGTCCTCCCTCCTCGAGTTCACAATCAGCCGCTCCCGGCCACGTTCGGCTGGAGTACGAGGGGTACACGGTGACCGTCTACAGCGATGGGACTGTCGACCTCGATGAGGGGGCCAGCGCCGACGAGGACGAGTCCGTCGGGGCTGTCGACGAGTGACGGGATGGGTTCTGTTCGTGGCCACGAGCCGTGATCCGTGGTCCCTGGCTGCCCGCTCCGTTAGATTTCGCCTCGCCAGCCACAAGCAACAGTCACTCCGCCCAGTAGGCCTTCCCCGGCTCAGTCTCGAATATCGCCCGCTCTAAGAGATCGATCGCCTTCTCCAGGCCCTCGCGTGAACTCGTCAGCGAGTCTTCGTGTTCGATACTGAGGGTGCCGTCGTAGCCGATCATCCGAAGCGTCGAGACGATGTCCTTCCAATGTGATTCGTCGTGGCCGTAGCCGACGGAGCGAAACAGCCACGATCGGTTCGGCTCGTCGTCGTAGGCTGTCGTATCGAGAACGCCCTTTTCCCGCGCCTGTGCGTCGTAAATTTGCGTATCTTTGGCGTGGACGTGGTGGATCGCATCGCGTTCGCCCAGATACCTGATGGCGTCGGTGATCGTGATCCCCTGCCAGTAGAGGTGCGACGGGTCGAAATTCGCGCCGATTCGCTCTCCGGTTTCCTCGCGGAGCCGAGCCATTCCGTGGGGCTCGTAGACCAGCATGTTCGGATGCATCTCGATCGCGACATCGACGCCGTGGGTATCGGCGTGTGCCGCGATATCAGTCCAGTAGTCGGTCGCCTGTTCCCACTGGTAGGAAAGCGCCTCGTCGTGTTCGGGCGGCCAGGGCGCGGTGATCCAGTTCGGCACCTCGTC
Organism: Natrialba aegyptia DSM 13077; assembly: GCF_000337535.1. Classification (GTDB taxonomy): domain Archaea; phylum Halobacteriota; class Halobacteria; order Halobacteriales; family Natrialbaceae; genus Natrialba; species Natrialba aegyptia. Next base: position 18,121 of record NZ_AOIP01000007.1, on the reverse strand, counting down.
GTTCGGTCCGCCGGCCGGCAGTCCCGAGAAACAGGTGACGACGCCGACATCGAGCTGGTCGGCGAGCGTAATCGCCTCGCGGAGTTCGGTATCTGCGGTTGCCGCACGTTCGTCATCGGGGTGTAGCGGATTGTTGTGTATCGCGAGGGCGCTGATCTCCATCTCGTACGTTGCGAGCAGATCCTGTAGTTCCTGCTGAGCCGTCTCGTCGTCGAGGTACTCCGCACGCGGCAGATGATCCTGGCCGGGGTGGCCGCCGACGCCGGGCTCGATCGCGTCGACGCCCTGCTCGTCGAGGTACGATAGCGCGCCCTCGAGCGATTCGTCGGCAAGCGGTGGGGTGTGAACGCCGAGTTGCATACGGGCTGACGAACGGTGGACGATGAAATAAAATGCGGGTACGATACTGATTACAACACGTCGATCCAGCCGCCACGGTACGGTCCGCTGTCCCGATCGCTCGTCGCACTCGAAGGACCTAGGACGGATCGCAGGTGCGACGGCACTGACTGGCAGCAGTCCATCGGATCGGCAAATCGGCAAATCGGCAAATCGGCGAACCGGCACGCTTACACGTCGTCGAATGTCACCGTTTTCCCCTCTTCACTCGACCGGTAGATGCTGTCGATGATCCGCTGTACCGACAGCGCCTGTTCGACGGTCCCATCGCCGCCGTCGTCGCGGACGATCCGATCGAAAAACGCCCGCTGTTCCGCCGTATGCGTGTCGTTCTGTCTCGCTTCGATCGACGTATTCTCGAGGTGATCCGGCCCCGACGTACTCGCCGAATGGATCGTCAGATCCCCTTCGAGAAGGTCGAACCGGGCAGCCGCACTCGTTCCTCGAACGATGAACTCGTGGTTCGTCGGCCGATTCGTCGCCCACGCCACCTCGAGACTGATCGTTCGCTTTCCCGGACAGCGAACGAACGCACTCGCCGAGTCGTCGACATCGAACCCTCGCGGCCCCGTATCGTCCCCCCACATCTCGAGATAGGCGTATTCCTCGCGCGAGCCGAACTCGCTTCGATCGACGCCGGTTACCTCCTCGACATCGGGGTATCCGAGCAGGTACAGCGCGAGATCGATCGCGTGAACGCCGAGGTCGATGAGCGCTCCGCCCCCGGCGATCTGTCGCCGAGTGAACCACGAGCCGCGACCGGGAATTCCACGCCGTCGGACGTAGTTCGCCTCGACGTGAGTCACTTCCCCGAGTTCACCGCGATCGATTCGATTTTTCACGATTTGGACGGTGTTTGCAAAGCGATTGTTGAAGCCGACCATGCAGTAGCTATCGGTGTCTCTCGCCGCCCTTGCGATCCGCTGTGCGCTGTCATAGCTGTGTGCGAGGGGCTTTTCGAGCAGGACGTGGATGCCCCGGTCGAAGGCATCAATAGCGTACTCCTCGTGAAACTTGTTCGGCGTCGTGATGACGACCGCATCGATGGTCTCGTACAGCTCCTGATGGTCTTCGTACACGTCGACATCGTAGCGTCTGGCGAATCGTCGCCGCGCTTCCGCCGCGACGTCCATGCCGCCGACTAACGGAACACCGAGTTCACGGAGCCGTTCGGCGTGATACTGCCCGATGTTTCCGAGGCCGACGATACCGGTCTTGATGTCAGTGCGATCGTCTGTCATTGGAGGTGTGGAACTCGCCGATGTCTCTCCCGTCCTGATCCGACGGGAAGTGACTGCGGAGAACCCGGTTTCCCATCAGTCACCGGCGGGAGGGATACGACTGGTTTCGAGCCGATACATCCTTTGTCGCTATATCGAATCTTCGTTCTGGACCACCTTTTGTCCATTGGTGGTTTTCAGTCAGCTATCGGCCTCCGTCGGCGTCGTTCCGGTACCGGGTTCGGAGCGGTCCGTAAGTCCGTGACGGAGCGCATCGCCGGTTGCCGTCTCGAAGAGATGGAGTTTCGATCGATCGAGAACGACATCGACGGTTGTTCCGGCGCGAATATCCGTATCCGGTGTGACGCTCATGAGCAGTTGATCCGGGGCGGACGCAGGATCTTGCTCCATCGAATGCCCTGCCGTCTCCGAGAGGAGTAGGTAGACGAATATCTCGTCACCCATCGGTTCGATCACGTCGGTCTCCGCCCCGATCCGCGCGGTTGGCTCGCTGATCATGTCCGACGTTTCCGCGATGTGAACGTCCTCCGGGCGAACGCCCAGTGTGACTCCGTCGCCGACCCCGACTCCCGGAACCTGCTCCGGTTCGAGTTCGACATCGACGTTGTCAGACTGGAATCCGGCCTCGGTCAGTTCGCCCTCCATGAAGTTCATCGACGGCGAGCCGATGAAGCCGGCGACGAACAGGTTCGCAGGCTGGTTGTAACACTCGAGCGGTGGAGCGAGTTGCTGGAGGCGTCCCTCGTTGAGGACGGCGATCCGGTTCGACATCGTCATCGCCTCGGCCTGGTCGTGGGTGACGTAGATGATCGTCGTCCCCAACTCGCGGTGGAGCCGCTGGAGTTCGGTCCGCATGTGCACGCGCAGTTTCGCGTCCAGATTCGCGAGGGGTTCGTCCATCAGGAAGACATCCGGATTACGAACGATCGCGCGGGCGATCGCGACCCGCTGGCGCTGGCCGCCGGACATCTCATCGGGCATTCGATCGAGCAGACCCTCGAGCTGGACGATGTCCGCCGCCTGCTCGACGCGACGGCTCACCTCCTCGTCGTCGTACTTCCGGAGGCGAAGCCCGAAGGAAATGTTCTCGAAGACGTTCATGTGAGGAAACAGCGCGATGTTCTGGAAGACCATCGCGACGCCGCGATCCTTGGGCGCGAGCGTCGTCACGTCCTTCTCGCCGATATACACTCGGCCCTCGGTCGGCTTCGTGAGCCCCGCGACAGTTTCCATGGTCGTCGACTTTCCACAACCCGAGGGTCCGACGAACGTGACGAATTCGCCGTCCTCGATCTCCATCGAGACATCGTCGACGGCGATGACATCTTCGTAGCGTTTCGTGACGTGTTCGAGTTGAACTCGTGCCATAGTGGTAGGGTGTAGGGTACTGTCGATTACGGTTATTCCTTGAGCGCACCCGCAGTGAGCCCGCTAACGATCTTTTCCTGTGCGATGATCACGAGAATCGCGACGGGAATGACCCCGATGATACTCGCCGCCGCCATCAAGTGATACATCACCTGATACTGGCCCTGATAGCCGAGGATTCCCTCGAGAATCGGGGCCCAGTTCTCCGGCTGGCCGTCGGTCATCAGAAACGAGAAGAAGAACTCGTTGTAGACGGCGATGAAGGTCAACACGCCGGCGGTCGCCACGCCGGGGGCCGACAGCGGGATGATGACTCGGAACAGCGCGCCGAGTCTGGTCGTCCCTTCCACCCGCGCAGCGTCCTCCAGGCCGTCCGGGATCTGCGAGTAGAACGTCGTCAGGATGAAAATCGCCAGCGGCATGAAGATCGCCGATAGCGGCAACACCATCGCGCCGGGCGTGTTGTAGAGCGTGCCGTCGCCCGTAATCGGTTCGAGAACGAAGAACGACGTATTGAACAGGTCGTTCAACGGGATGAAGAACGCGGCCGGTGGGAAAAACGAGATCACCAGCACGAGCAACATCAACGGCACTCTGCCGGGGAACTCGAGGCGGCCGAAGGCGTAACCGGCGAGGCTCGCGATGACCAGGACGACGATGGTCGAGGCGGTCGCGATGACGAAACTGTTGAACATATACCGGTAAAACGGCAGCACCTGAAAGACCTCGACGAACGATCCGGGATTGAATCCGTTCGGGGTGAGGATAATATCCTGTTGTCGTCCTTCCGGCGTCAGCGCGACCATGAGCAGCCAGTAGAAGGGGAACAGCGTCGTAAACAGGAAGAAGATGGTCGCGGTGTAAAACATCGCGCGGTAGGCGCGGCCGGGGTTCGAGATCGAGTTCGCGACCCAGCGCTGGAGGGGGCCGCGGTCGAGTTCGGCGTCCTCGCCGTCGACGAGCACGCTGTCCGACTGGCGATCGGTGGGTTGGCCGCCGTCCGTTTCGGCGGGGCGGTGTTCGTCTTTGTCTTCGTCTTCGTCGGTGTGTTGGTGTTGGTGCCGGTACTGGTGTTGGCGCTGGTACTGGTTCTGGTTCTGATGGCGGTGTCGTCGGTGGTCCGTGGGTGTGCTGTCGTCGGTCATCAGTAGAGCCCTCCCTCGGTGTCGCGGAAGAAGAACACGTACACCGAGATGATCAGTCCGATCACGAGCGCGGTTGCGAACGCGACGGCGGCCGCCGTGGCGAAGATTCGCGTGCCGCCGAACATGGCTTCGACGACGAGGCAGGTGAGCGAGGGGACGGACGCACAGCCGGCAGTCGACTCGATCAGCCCGTAGACGCGCATGGCGTCCATCGTGCGAAACAGCATGGCGACGAGGAGCGCGGGCAACACGAGCGGGAGTGTGATCATCTTGAATCGTTGCCACGGCGATGCGCCCGCGACGCGAGCGACGTCGTACAGGCTTCGATCGACGCTCTGTAACCCGGCCAGGATCAGCAGGGCCATGAACGCCGCGGATTTCCAGATGTCCGCCACGAGGATGATGATGAACGCGTCCTGGCTGTCGGCGAGCGGGTTCGGCCCGAAGATACCGAGCCACTGCATGAGGTCGCTACCGAAGCCGACCCCGGGCTGGAACAGCAGGTAGAAGATCATCCCCTGGATCACGATGGGGACTGCCCACGGGAGGATGATCGCGACGCGAACCCAGCGTCGGCCGCGGAAGTCCTGGTCGAGCACGTAGGCCTGTCCGAAGCCGATAACCGTCTCGAAGAAGACGCTGAGGATTGCAAAGCCGAGCGTCACGAACAGTGCTTGCTGCAGGAACGGGACGCCGAGTTCGACGAACGGGAACGACGACGACAGCGAGATATCCACGAACTGTCGGGCAAGCCTGGCGTTGCCGGTGAGAATGTCGACGTAGTTGTCGATGCCGACGAATCCCCCGAGGGGGTCCGCGCCGCGCGTTTCGTCCCGACGGAGGGACATGATGAACGTTCGGATGAGCGGGTAGAAAGCGATCAGCGTGAGCAGGGCGAACGCGGGGAGCAAGAGGAGGTAGGCGTACGCCGCCTCGCTCAGGTTTTCCATCCAGTTGATCACGGGATTGCCGGTCCGTTTCTGGTCGGTCTCCCGTTCCGGGTGGCTTCCCAGACCGCCGTGACCGGGGTCACCGGTTTCAGTGCCGGTCCCAGCACCCGCTTCTGGTTCACCCGCCATGTTGTGCTGCCACCTCCGATTCGCTCCGCTCGAGGCGAGACGCTAACTCGTCCATCGCAGCGGTCGGCGCTTTTGCGCCGCGGTAGACCGCGTTTACCTCCTGGAAGATGAGCGCCGATTGCTCCGGCCACAGGTCCGTGACCGGCCGGGGAACGGCGTTTTCCCCCGCCATCTGAATCTGTTCGACGTAGCGGGCAACGGGGCCGATTTCGTCGGGATTTGCATCCGCAACCAGGTCAAGATTTGGCGGGAGAAAGCCCTGGAGCTCGAAGATGGTGAGCATGACCTCATCGTGCGTGAACGCTTCCAGCACTTGCAGCGCCTGCTCCGTTTTGTCGGTGTAGGGACTGAGAGCGAGATTCCAGCCGCCGAGTGCGGCGGCCGTTCCGCCGACCCCCTCGAGTTCAGCGTCGTCTTCGGAGACGGCGTACGGTTGCGTTGTGACGCCGAGGTTCTCGCCGAACGCGTCGTCGCCGCCGGTTTCCGCGATCGCGTAGGGCCAGTTTCGGTGGGCGACGGCGTCGCCGCTCGAGAAGGAGGCGAGCGATTCGTCCTCGGACCACTGGACGATAGCGGAGGGACAGATCTGCGGGTAGCCCTCGAGCGCGTGGTCGTCCTCGTCGCCGTGGATGAACGTGCGCATCATTCTGAGGGCATCGATCACGGCGTCGTCGGTGACGGTGATCGGCCGGTCGCCCGCCGTAAACAGGGTTTCCGTGCCGCCGAAGTAGCCGCCGCCCCAGGTCGACATGACTTCGTTGAACGTACAACACGCGAGTCCCTCGTAGGCGGCCGCCTGGGTCGTAAAGCCGAAGTCGAGCCCGGCTTCAGACTGGGCGTCGGCGACCGCTTCGGCGAACGCTTCCCACGTCGGCGGATCGCTCGCCCAGTCGCTCGTATCGTGGCCGGCGTCTTCCAGCAGATCCCGGCGGTACAGCATCATGCCGAAATCCGGAAACAGCGGTAACCCGTGAATATCCCCGGTTTCCGGGTGGCGCGCCGTTTCGAGGATTTCCTCCAGATAGTTCTCCTCGACGCGATCGACGACATCGTCGGGGAACTCTTCCGTCAGATTCGTCGTCTGCTCGCGGAGGATGAAGGGGATCGTCCAGCCGGTGTCCATCATGTGGATGTCCGGCGGGGCGCGCCCGGCTTGAAGCGTCGACTGGGCCTCCTGCATTCGCTGGACGGAGTCGCTGACGACCGTCTGGACTTCGACGCTGATGTCCTCGTCGAGCCCCGCCTCCCAGAGGGCCTCCTGCACGTCCGGCTCGTCGTCCGGCGTGTGCAGAATGCCCTCGAAATCGGTCGCTCCGGTCATGACAACTGTGTTCGGCCCCGGTCCGCCGCCGAGACAGCCTGCGATCGCCGTCGCTCCGAGCGCCGTCGCCGAGGCTGTGGCCACGAACGCGCGGCGAGAAAGCCGCTGCCGACGAGTGCGACCCCGTTCGTCGCGCGGCGTGCTCGGCTGCACGGGGTTCGGATTCGGGTCCGGGCTCGGATCCTGGTCCACGGTATCTCGACCCATCCGACGTAATACAATACCGCTTGGTATCTTAGTGATTGGCTTGCACACGAGCCCTTACTCCAGAGAGTCGCGTCCGCTGACTCGTATAATACGCTATTACGGGCACCGCTATCGACCGAAGTTAGCCGTTACCGGGGACAGAAACAAACGGTCGTTTTGCGCGCCACAGAGTCGCCCGGGATCATTGCTCCGTCGTCGCTACTCGCTACTCTCCGCCCTCCATCCCGCCGCCCTCATCGCTCCGTCTCGCCACTCTCGTCGACCCCGTCGCACTCACTCCTCGATTGCCGGCGGCTCGTCACGACCGATGTGGATCTCGTGGCCCTCGATGTCCTCGAGTGCCGCGACGCGGCCACCGACCGTGACTTCCTCACCGCTTTCGGTCTCGATCGTCAAACTCGCGACCTCCTCGCTGACCTCGAAGGAAATATCGAGAACTCGTCCGCGAACGATCCGCGTTCCGCCAACATCCACATCACGACCCTCGATCGTCGCGTAGAACTCGCCGCCGTCCTCCATCAAGTCCTTCACGCAACGCCGGATCGAGGCGTACTTGCGTGGATAGGTCCGCTTCGACCCGTCCTCACCGAGCGTCCGCTCGGCGGTCGTCCAGAGAACGGTGCCGAAGAAGCCCGAAACCAGAAAGCCGAGCGACGACCGATTGAAGATGACGCCGTACCGGTCCTGATCGTCACGCAGCGCATCCTGCGTCGCATACACCGAATAGTTCCCGTCCGCGACGGCGATCACCGGCGTCGTGATCCCGCGTCGAGCCCGGGCCGTCGTCGCAACCTCCCGGTAGTCGAACTCGTCCGGATCGGGTGCCTCGGTGGCCGGCGTGACGATCAGATCCACGCTGACACCGGCATCGATCGCCGCCCGGAGTTCGTCTTCGAACCGCGTCAACAGTCCTGGCGTGAGCGACAGCGAGAGTTCGTATTCCGCCGCGTCGATAACCTCCTCCAGGTATCGGAGGATCGTCGATCGCGACTTGACCAGCGAGACTGCCTCGGTGTCCCGTGCCGGCGCGGTGTATCGTGCCTCGAGTTCGTCGATCATCTGCTCGAGCGAACTCTGGACGTCGTCGAACGCCTCCCCGGGGTCGATCGCGACGACTTTCATCGGGCGGGACTCGCGGAGTTCCACGAGACCGCGGTCACTGAGACTCCGGACAGTATCGTAGACGCGGGGCTGAGGAATGTCGGTTCGATCGGCGATTTCACTCGCCGTCAGCTGGCCGTGTTCGAGGACGGTCAGGTAGGCGTCGATCTCGTACTCGCCGAGGTTGAACCGGTCCCCGACACGCTCGACCGTCGAGCGCAGTTCGTCTGATGCCATAGCACACCCTACGATCCCGATGGCTAAATGATTTATTATGCATCGAGTAGCATCTATTTTCGAAATTAGGTTGTTCGGCCCGACCTCCGTTGTGGCCCGCGATCGGTCCGATATCGGGCTCAGTGTGATTCGCATTCCCGGGTACTGATCACCGCGTTTCATCCGCTCGTGGGCGGACAGAACCCTTAACCACTCCCGCCATGACTGTCATCTCATGCGTGAGGGTTGGCCGGGAGTTGCAAGTGAGCCGTTCGAGAGAGTTCAGGGCTACCTCCCATTCGGTGCGACCGAACTCGTCGGGGCGCTTCTGGTCCTCGTCATCGGGTGGTACCTCTCGAAGGTCGTCGTACGACTTACCGGCCGCACGGTCGCTCGCCGTATCGACCGTCCGAGCGTCACCCGAACCGTCCTGCGCGGCGTTCGAGCGGCTGTCCTGTTGCTAACACTGGGTGTCGCTGCCAGTATCCTCGATATCGGCAACACGCAGATCCTCCTCTCAGTGACCGTCATCTCCGCCGTGATTGCCGTCGTCATCGCACCGCTCGTCAGCAGTTTCATCACCGGTATCTTCGTTCTCGCAGACCGTCCCTACGAGATCGGCGACATGATCGAAATCGCCGATGTCGGCCACACCGGATTCGTCGAGGACATCACGATCCGCTATACGAAAATATTCACCCTCGAGAATACGCTGCTGGTCATCCCGAACTCCGAAATCTACACCCGCGACGTGATCAATTACTCAGCCGAAGACGAACGCACTCGGATCGACGTCGAGTTCGAAATCACGTACGAGAGCGACGTCGACGCCGCGCGCCGTCACGCCGAACGCGCCGCACGCAGCGTCGAGACGGTCATCACCGGCGGCCCCGATATCCGTATCGGAAGCGCACGGTACGCGGCCGCCCCCGTCTGTACGATCGAATCCTACGCCGACAGCGGTATCCTGCTCCGACTCTCGTTCTGGGTCGAACAACCCTACAAACGGATGGTCGCCCGATCGCGAGTACAGTCGGCGGTCCGCGAGCGCTTCGCTGAACTCGATGTCGAGTTCGCCTATCCGCACCGCCATCACGTGTTTAACGCGCAAAGCGGGACTGCACGGATCGTTTTCGACGAGTCCGAGACAGCCGACGGGGACTCGAGTTCAGCCGCGCCGTCCCACGGTGAGTCGGTGGTGTCGGACGGAAACGAGGGATAAGTTCCGAGATCGTAGCGTCTCTGGGCGGACGGGGCAGGCTACGCGCGGGCGCTCTCGACGGTAATTACCTCACAGTCGAGATGGGTCCGCAGATAGCGGTCGATATCCGGGTTATCCGTCAGCCGGCGGAAGAGCCGGCGGAATCGACTCGCCTGTTGGCTGCCGACGACGACGACATCTGCATCCTCTGCCGCCACCTCGTCGAGAATACTCTCCTCAACGAGAAATCCGGTCCGAACGACGTACCGGGCGTTTTCGACGGGCCCGATCGACCGCTCGACGGTATTTTTCAGATCGATACGCGTCACTTTCTTCCCGTTCTGGTAGAGGTCCACGTGCAGAACTGTCAACGCCGCCTCGCGCTCGCGGGCGATATCGATGGCCCGTTCGAGCGTTCGTCGTGAGTGTTTCGTTAGCGGATACCGAACGGGAACCACGACAAGCGCCATTACAGCATCGGACGAGTTCCGTGCGGGTAAAGGTTTCAGTTAGCGCTACTCTCACGTGGGTGAGCGTCTCATCCCGGTTTTACTCGAGTCGGACAGAAGTCCTTTATTGGGCGCGTGACTACCGGTTCCCATGGCGCTGCGATCGATCACGACCGAGGACGCCGGCACCGTCTTTGTCTCGGAGACCGACGGTGACAGAGGATCGAAAGGGCCGTTTCTGATCGTCTACGAGACGAACGACGCAGAGAGTCGGTACGGATGGTTCTGTACGAACTGCGAGCGCATCGATAACGCCATGGACTCGATGGGACGAATCAAGTGCAATCGGTGTGGGAACTTCCGAAAACCGACCGAGTGGGACGCTGCCCACGAATAACACGAGTTCAGTGTCGCTTTTGTCGAACGTGTACTCTGTCTTCTCTCTCCGGTCACTTTCGGTGACGGTGTCTTCTCGCTCGACCGACGCTGGTATCACCGCTTCCTAATTGGATATTACCGAATCGAGTTCCGATTAGTAGATAAACATTGTCAATAAAATACTGTGTTGAACTCCGGTTCGGATAGCAACGGCTTGCTTTCTATTCCAGACCAACATTTATGTCGGTGGGTACCGTAGGCTTCTATGAATGGGTCCTGTTAACATGCGACTCGTCGAGCAGGCCAGGTCGATCTTCGCAGAGCTCGGATACACCGTCGAAGGAACCGGCCCCGACTTCCGGGCCGAACGCGCGTGGAAAGTCGTCCACGTAAACACAGTCCTCGAGAACGCAGAGCTTCCGCGTTCGTCATCGTCGTCGGGGCAGTTTCACTGTTTCGTCGCCCAGCCCGAGGACGCCGACGATCTCGAAGCTGAACTCCGTCGGACGAACCCCAGCTACGAGTGGGCAATCATCGTCGTCGACGGCGACGACTATCAGGTCGAACGTGCGCCGCCAGGGCCCCGCGTCTCGGCGTGACCCAGCGGGTTTGACCGCCCGAACACCACTCGAATCGCCCGCAACCGACTCCCAAGCGCCCTACCCGGGATCACTTCCCCGTTTTTCGTGCTACTCCGAGAGCGCCCGCCGTGTCGCCGTCACGCCAGCGCCCGGATCGACCGTCGCCCCGAGTGACTCGAGCACGTCACCCAGGGCCGTCACGACGTAAATCACGTTCTCCGGGCGCGCGGAGTAGCCCATACAGCCGATCCGGAAAATATCCCCGTCGAGATCGCCGAGGCCGCTCGCGATTTCGAGATCGTAGCGCTCGAGCAGTTCGGCACAGACTTCGCCGTCGTCGACCCCGTCGGGAACGCGGACCGCGTTGAGACTCGGCAACCAGAACTCGTCGGGTGCGTTCATCTCGAGGCCCATTCCTTCCACGCCGGCCTTCAACGCGCCGGCGAGGCGTTCGTGGCGCGCCCAGCGTTCCTCGATGCCCTCCTCGGCGACGAGTCGAAGCGCCTCCCGAATCGCGTAGACGTTCGTGATCGGCGCGGTGTGGTGGTAGGCGCGTTCCTCGCCCCAGTAGCCTTCGAGTAAGGAGAGATCGAGGTACCACGACCGGGGGTCCTCCTCGCGTGCGAGGACCTTTTCCATGGCTTCGTCCGAGAGGGTGAGCGGACTCGCGCCCGGCGGACAGGAGAGACACTTCTGCGGCCCGGCGTAGGCCACGTCGATGTCCCACTCGTCGACGCGGAGTTCGACCCCGCCGATGGAGGTGACGGTATCGGCGATTACCAGCGCGTCGTGGTCGTGCGCCGCGGCGGTGAGTTCCGGAACGTCGGGCTGGCGAACGCCCGTGCTCGTCTCGGCGTGGACGAACCCGAAAACGTCGGGATCGTGCGTCGCGAGCGCGTCGGCAACATCGGCAGGATCGAGCGGTTCGCCCCACGGGGCGTCGACCTCGACGACCTCGCCGCCCGCGCGGCGCGCCATCGAGGCCATGCGACCGCCGAAATAGCCGTTCGTCGGAACCAACATCGTGTCGCCAGGCTCGACGACGTTCCCGATCGCAGCTTCCATCGCCGCCGACCCCGTCCCCGAAACCGGAATCGTCCACTCGTTGTCCGTCCGGAACGTATACCGAAGCAACTCCTGCACGTCGTCCATAATCTCGACGAACGACGGATCGAGATGGCCGACGAGCGGCGTACTCATCGCCCGACGCACACGCGGGTGCACGTCGCTCGGCCCCGGTCCCATCAGCGTTCGATCCGGTGGTGTGAGTTCGCCGACGGCCGGCGCTCGATCCGTCTCGATCGACGGTTCCTGTGCCATGGGTGTGTGCTCGAGTGCCACTCGCAAAGACTTACCGACAGCGGCGACCTCGGTCGCTTTCTCACACCCGACACCCGACGTGCGAGTCGCTTAAGAGGAGTCATCGCGTACCCGATACGTCGTGTTCGTCGGTCACGCTCTACTCGCGTTCGCCGTCGCCGGCCTCATCGCTGACTGGCATGGCTGGCCGCGCCGGCACGCACTCTTCGTCGCCGTCATCGCCGGCGCGTTCGGCGCACTGCCGGATATCGACATCCTGTACGCCCTGACCGGCCTCGGCCACTGGCTGCTCGCCGACGGCGCTCTCAGTGCGCCGACCGCGTTCTGGAACGCGAGCCGAACCGTTCACCGATCCGTGACCCACTCGCTCCTCGTCGGTGCAGTCGCCGCCCCCGCGTTCGGACTCGTTGCGTTCGCGATGCAAACGCGAGAGCCGGACCGCCCCCGCCGACCGATCGGTAGCGCGCTCGCCGCACTCGCCTCACTCTCGCTCTTCGGTCTCCTCGTCCTGGCGGCACTCCTCCGTTCCGGTCCGCTCGCCGCCTTCGTTATGAGCCTCTTTCTCGGGACCGGCACACTCCTCTCCCTCGCCAGCGTCCGCGCATCGACACTCGCCTCCGCACTCGGAGACACCCCCGACCTGAACTCCGCTTCACTCCCCGCGATCTCTCCCTCGACCCTTACGCTCGCCGCCCTCTGGGGACTCTGGTCTCACCCCTGGGGCGACCTCGTCACCGGTTCGCCACCCGACTGGTTCTTTCCCGCCGACTCGACCCTCCTCGCGTCCCGAGTCGTCCTTCACTCCGACCCCACGCTTCATCTCCTCGCCGCGTTCGCGATCGAACTCGGCGCCATCTGGCTGGCGGCGATCACCTTCTGTCGCCTCACCGACCGCAACGTGTTCGCGGCGATCGATCCACGGGCCGGCCTCGCCGCGGGATACGGACTCGCCGCAGTCGTGACGACACCGCCAACGCTCGATGTGTCCTATCACTTCGTCTTCTCGATTCTCAGCGTCGGCCTCCTCTCCGGTATCACGCTGCGGTCACCGGTCTCAGTGGCCCGCCATCCGCGGTTGCAACCAGTTCTCCCATCGCTTCCACGAACGGAGTCGCTGCTTGCAACCGCACTCACGGGGCTCGCCGCCATCACGAGCGCGTTCCTCGCGTACGTCGTCGTCTATCTCTCTTCACTCGGTTCCGTTTAAATCGCTGTGGCGCACGAACAGTGCCGGTTACGTACGTTTTTGTACGCCCGACCGCTACAGCCGTTCGTGTCTCGGTCAACACTCGATACGTTGATCGCCGACGGGCGAACCAACGCGATCGCCTCGTGGCTACTCGTCATCGCCATCGCCGGCATCGGACTCAGCGAGTTGCTCCTCGGCGAGGTCCTCTGGACGACGTTCGCAGCGACACTCCTCGTTCTGGCACTCCTGCCGTCGATCGCCTTTCGCTCTCCGCTCGTGATGCTCCCCTGGGAGGTCCTGTTGCTCGCCGCCCTCCCAATGCTCGGCATGGCGCTCGACGCCACCGGGCTCACGGGCCACTTCGCATCGTATCTCTCCGTCGCGGCCATCGCACTCGTCCTCGCCGTCGAACTCCAGATGTTTACCACCGTCCGCATGACGCCCGGTTTCGCCGTCATCTTCGTCATCGTCTCGACCCTCTCCGCGGCCGCCCTGTGGGCTCTCCTTCGATGGAGCATCGGCGGCCTCCTCGATACTCCCTTTACCGGCACCCACGACGAAATCATGTGGGAGTTCGTCTACTCCGCCGTCGCCGGCCTCGGGAGCGGCATCGTCTTCGAAGTCTACTTCAGACGACTCGGCCGTCTCGACCAGTCCTACTCCATCCCGTCGGCTGCAACACCACCGAACTCGCGATCAGACCCGGGCACTCCGAGTTCCCCGAGTTCAGTTTCGGGTCGTGACGACCCCAAGACGGCATCACCGACATCGGAAGCAGAATCCGAGCCAACTCACACTGACGAGTCAGATCCAAAGCCAGGACCTGATTCGACTTCTCCCCCACCCTCAGAGCCGGCTCCCCGCGTAGAATCGGACCCCGAAGCAGAAGACGAAGACCACCGAGACCATGTTTGAACTCGATTCCCTTCGCCTGTCTTCGCGTCGCCAGCGCCAGCTCACGCATCTCATGGAACTCGGGCTGATCGGGATGCTGTTTATCGGCCTCGAGCGAGCCAACGGTGGCATCGTTATCAATACCGGCGTTGCGCTCGTCGTCACACGATTGCCGTCCATCCTCGAACGCGACTACGGCATTCCCATGGATCCCCGACTCACCCTCTGGATCACCAGCGCAGTGTTCCTCCACGCCCTCGGAACCGTCGGACTCCCAGGGACGACCACGACGTTCTACAGCCAGGTCTGGTGGTGGGACCACGTCACCCACGCACTGTCGTCCTCACTCGTTGCCGGCGTCGGCTACGCAACGGTCCGTGCACTCGACGAACACTCGGCAGGAATTCACTTCCCTCCGCGGTTCGTCGCCATCTTCATCCTGCTTTTCGTCCTCGCGTTCGGCGTCCTCTGGGAAGTCCTCGAGTTCGCGATCGCACTCACGGCAGATGCCCTCGGGATGAACGCCGTTCTCACCCAGTACGGTCTCGACGACACGATGCTCGATCTCATCTTCAACTCCATCGGTGCGATCATCGTCGCACTGTGGGGCGGCGCGTACCTCTCGGACGTGACGGGAGCGATTCGGGATCGCCTCGATAGCCGATAACCCACGATTCGGCGGTACGCCGGCACAGTATCTACGCACCCGCTCACCCACTTACCTACTTACCCGTACTCATACCCATACCCATACCCACACCCACACCCACACCCACTCTCACTCGCTCACACTCTCGAATCCCTGCGCTCACCACCTCGTTCTCACGCCGGCACTAGCTTTACAGGTACCGACGGTGTAGCACGGGCAGCCATGGTCTTCAAGAAGATCACGCTCGTCGGAACGAGTACCGAGGGCTTCGACACCGCCGCCGACAATGCGATCGATCGCGCCGAGGAAACCCTCCAGAACGTCCAATGGATCGAAGTCGACGAACTCGGCGTCGAAGTTGCCACCGCAGACAACCGCGAGTATCAGGCCGAAGTCACCGTCGCATTCGAACTCGAAGAGTGACGCCGTTCTGAGCGCACAGACGCAGTAACTACTGGCACCGATAGGAAAACGAGCCACAACCACAGCACATCTCGGACAGTTTTTACGGCCGATTTCTCGGCCTCTCGAACTAGCAGCCGTCTGAACTCTATTCCTGCTCCGGCCCTCAACAAACACCGGAACACCGAGCGGGCTTACGTCCGGAACGACTCACCACAGCCGCACTCACTGACGACGTTCGGGTTCTCCACGTGGAAGCCTTCCGCCTGGAGTCCGCTCTCGTAATCGAGCACACTGCCCTCGATATAGTTCATACTCGCCGGATCGACGAACACACGCAGATCGTGGTGCTCGTAGATCGTGTCGTCCTCGTCCGGCGCATCGTCGAATCGCATTCCGTACGAGAGTCCCGCACAGCCACCCTGTTGGACGAACAGTCGAAGTCCCGCCTCTCCGGCATCCATCCCCTCACCTTCGAGCAGCGAAAGCGCCTGCGTCGCTGCCTCTTCCGTAACCTCGATCTCCGGCTGCGTTTGCTGTCCACCGTCCACGCTGTCCGTGCTCATACACACTCATTCCCGGGCAACGATGTTAACCTTGACGCCACCGGAACTCGCTCTCGCTTGCCTCAGTGAGTCCACTCACCATCCCGTTCGAACCGATCTCTGGCTGCTCGATACTGCGTTCCGAACTCGAGACGGTCGTTCCTGGAGAGTTCGATTCCGTGCTCGGCCAGCAACACGAGCATCCGCTCGACATCGCACTCGTACCACATCGCGAGAAGCCGAACGTTTCGCTGTGCATAATCGTAGTTGCGCTCGAGAACTCGCTCATCGGTAGGGTCGACCTCACGCGGTTGCATTGGTATCTACGATAGGGTTCGAGACGTAGCTACGTAAAACCAGGCTGCGGAGTAGCCAGGTCATTCAAGTTCTGTAGGCTCCGATTACGTCTCGCGTTACTCCGAATCGGTCGGCCCCGTCTCGGCTTCAGCACCCTCGATGCGCGTTCGCACACTCGCTGCGTGTGCCTCGAGTCCCTCCGCGTCGGCCAGCGTCGTGATCGTCTCACCCAACTCGGCCAGGCCTGAAGCCGAAAGCCGCTGTACCGTCGTCGATCGCAGGAACGTCTCGACCGAAAGCCCACCTGCGACGTGTGCACCACCGTTCGTCGGAAGAACGTGATTCGTGCCACTGGCGTAATCACCGGCCGCAACGGGCGTTTCGGGCCCCAAGAAAACGCTGCCGGCGCTCTCGACGCGCGCGAGCACTTCCTCGTCGTCCGCTGCAAGAATCGAGAGGTGCTCCGGTGCGTATTCTTCCGTGAACAGGATCGCTTCGCTCATCGATCGCGCGCGAAGGATGCCACTCGCCTCGTTCGCAAGCGCCTCTCGAATCACATCTTCGCGCTCGCGCGAGCTGGCCTGTGCGTCCACTGCCGCGGCAATTGCTTCCCCCATCTCCTCGTCATCGGTGACAGCCACGACCGACGCGTTCGGGTCGTGCTCGGCCTGGGCTACCAGCTCGGCCGCGACAAGTTCCGGATCGGCAGTCTCGTCCGCGATGACGACGACCTCGCTCGGCCCCGCCAGAAAATCGATCTCGACATCGCCACGGACCTCCGCCTTGGCCGCCGTGACCCACTTGTTCCCCGGGCCAACGATCTTCTGTACGCGCGTGATCGTCTCGGTCCCATACGCCAGCGCGGCGATCGCCTGTGCGCCCCCCACACTGTAGACCGCATCCGCACCCGCAGCGTGGATCGCTCCCAGCGTCGCCGGATTCAGTACGTCCGCCGGCGGCGTCACTACCGTTACGTGCTCGACGCCCGCGACGACGGCCGGGACGACGCCCATGATCGCACTCGACGGATACGCCGCTTCCCCGCCGGGAACGTAGACGCCAACGCGTTCGATCGGTCGAAACCGACGGCCGAGCTCTCGTCCCTCGCCGAACTCTCGTCGCCAATCCTCCGGCACCTGCGCCTCGTGAAACTCCCTGACGTTCGTCGCTGCCGCCTCAATCGCCTCACGGAGTTCCGTATCGAGCCCCTCGTACGCGCGCTCACACTCGTCCGTTATCTCGAGATTCCCGACTTCGACGCCGTCGAACTCACTTGTGAACTCGCGAACCGCAACGTCTCCCTCCTCGTGAACTCGATCGACGATCTCTCGAACGTCTCCCCTGACCGCCTCGATGCCGGCGTCCCGATCGAAGAACGCGACGCGATCGTCCGGTCCAAGGTCGGCGATCTCACGCACGTCGATTGTCATATCACTGGGTTAGGGCGGCAGTCGAAAAACGGTTTCCTTCCCGCGTTAGCCGCGTTGTCCCGGTCCTGACTCGCTATCTGCCTCTTCGATTTTCCAGACCCCCACCGCATCGAGTGTCGCGCGCACGAATAGATACACCAGCAGCCCAAACCCCACGATCGCAATCGGTGCCTGGAGCACATCTGCAACGCCACGGCCGAACGCAAGCTGGCTGAACCCGCGCACGAAAAAACTCAGAATAACGAGTCCGAACGCGACCACCGAGAGTTTGACAAACCCCGATCGATCCATATCCTTCGCTACGACTGCGGCCGGTAAATCGTGTCGGTCACGCCCCACACTTTCTCGTTAGCCGCTTTCTGAACTCGGCCCTATTGGCTAGAGGGTCCCTCTATCTGTTGTTTCCCTCCTTTGATCGTCCCGGTGTGACTTTCTTGCTTACGAGACACACCAACACGGACCAGACCGCCCGCGAGACGACGGCCTTATATATGTACCCTCGCCTCGTCATTACTGTGAACGACGTGGCCCACGCCGCCACGTCCCCTCCGGCCGTTTCCCGGCACGGAGGTTGGCATCATATCCACCCGCCCATCAGCCACCTCGGCTGACACTTGGGCTCGTCTCGGGGTGCCTCGCACCGCGAGACGATGCCCTTAAGTGTACCAGGGCACTCGGATATGACGCAACAAACGCGTGATGGCGACTC
>NZ_AOIP01000006.1 GCF_000337535.1 Natrialba aegyptia DSM 13077 | reverse complement strand
TAGCATTCACCGCCAACCCCCCAGCCTCGCGCTGGGGAGACCATTCCGGTTGATCCTGCCGGAGGTCATTGCTATTGGAGTCCGATTTAGCCATGCTAGTCGCACGAGTTTAGACTCGTGGCAGATAGCTCAGTAACACGTGGCCAAACTACCCTATAGATCCGGCCAACCTCGGGAAACTGAGGCTAATCCGGAATAACGCTTTCAGCCTGGAGTGGCGAGAGCGTGAAACGCTCCGGCGCTATAGGATGTGGCTGCGGCCGATTAGGTAGACGGTGGGGTAACGGCCCACCGTGCCAGTAATCGGTACGGGTTGTGAGAGCAAGAGCCCGGAGACGGTATCTGAGACAAGATACCGGGCCCTACGGGGCGCAGCAGGCGCGAAACCTTTACACTGCACGCGAGTGCGATAAGGGGACTCCAGGTGCGAGGGCATATAGTCCTCGCTTTTCTC
>NZ_AOIP01000005.1 GCF_000337535.1 Natrialba aegyptia DSM 13077 | reverse complement strand
GGAAGACGGATCCGACGGTGAGGGACGAAAGCTCGGGTCACGAACCGGATTAGATACCCGGGTAGTCCGAGCTGTAAACGATGTCTGCTAGGTGTGACACAGGCTACGAGCCTGTGTTGTGCCGTAGGGAAGCCGTGAAGCAGACCGCCTGGGAAGTACGTCCGCAAGGATGAAACTTAAAGGAATTGGCGGGGGAGCACTACAACCGGAGGAGCCTGCGG
>NZ_AOIP01000003.1 GCF_000337535.1 Natrialba aegyptia DSM 13077 | reverse complement strand
CCCTCTATTCCTGGTTAGAGTGGGTAGTGTCGATGAGCACGACAGCCCAACCCTCCACGGAAAGCAAAGAACACCGCCTGAAACGCTATCTTCGCGAACGTGCAGAAGACGGCGAACTCTACTTCAAAGGGAAGTTCATCGCCGACGACGTCGGGATGTCCCCGAAGGAGATCGGCGCGCTGATGGTCAAGCTCTCGGAGTCGGCGACCGACCTCGAGATCGAAAAGTGGTCCTACACCAGTGCGACCACGTGGCGCGTCGAACCCGCCTGATCCCTCCAGTCGCACCCGCTTGCCGCCGCGCAGTTGTCCGCCCCCATCCGCTTCGATGGTGGTCTCGATACTCGAGCCGGTATCGAGATCAGTAATCGAACTCCGAAATCGGGACGATAGCAATTCCTGACTAACTGCAGTCGATTTATACGAACCGACAACGAACCTCCGGTGATGGACGACCGTGCTTCGTCCGGAATTGGCCCAGCACGCCGAGCGACAGCGACAGACGAGGCGACGACAGATGGGCCTCCGATCGAGCGTATCGAGTCCGTCTTCGCGGTTTACGAGGTGCGAACCGACGGCGACTCGGTCGTCTACTACGGCGACCCGCTGGTTCAGCCGGAGCAATTGCTCCGGGAGGTGTGGCCCGTCTTTCGAGAGTACGGCTACGAACCGCAGTTCGAGACGCGCCACGGGGAGCACGTCGTCGTTGCCGAACCGTCGAGCATCGGTATCGACGGGATTCCGTGGACGAACATCCTGCTGCTCGGTGCGACCGTCCTCTCGACGCTGTTTGCAGGCGCGATGTGGTATCACATCGACCCGATCGCGAACCCCGCCGAGATGTGGAAGGCCTGGCCCTTCTCGCTCGCCATTCTCGGCGTGCTCGGCGTTCACGAGATGGGTCACTACGTGATGAGTCGCTACCACCAGGTCGACGCCACGCTCCCGTACTTCATCCCGGTGCCGACGCTCATCGGGACGATGGGCGCTGTGATCAAGATGAAAGGCCGGATGCCGGACCGCAAAGCACTCTTCGATATCGGCGTCGCCGGCCCGCTCGCCGGACTGGTTGCAACCGTCGTCGTCACCGTCGTCGGCCTTCACCTCCCGCCGGTCGTGGCCGGAGACGCCCTCGTCCAGGACCCGGACGCGATTCAGATTCAACTCGGCTATCCCCCGTTACTCGAGTTCCTCGCCGCGATCACCGATCAGCCGCTGTACCGCGACGATCCGGCGACGGCGGTGAATCCGGTCGTCATCGGCGGCTGGGTCGGCATGTTCGTCACGTTTCTCAACCTGATCCCGGTCGGCCAACTCGACGGCGGCCACATTCTCCGGGCGATGGCCGGCAGGTTCCAGGAAACGATCGCGGCGCTAGTCCCCGGCGTCCTCTTCGGACTCGCAGCGTACCTCTATTACTGGGACGATTACAGCGGAAACGCGGTGGCTATCTGGGCGTTCTGGGGGCTGTTCACCGCCGTCCTCGCCTCGGTCGGCCCGGCCCAACCCGTGCGAGACGACGCGCTCGATACCGGCCGGTTTCTCCTCGGGCTCGTCACCTTCGGCCTCGGCGTCCTCTGTTTCATGCCGGTTCCGGTCGCGGTCGGGTAACGAGTTCAGTTAGTACCCGGCCGTTCGCACGCTCACTTACCCGTGCGTGAATCCCCGATCCACGAGTTCGGTGCCGTCCATCGTGATACCGTCCTCGCGGGCGGTGACTGTTCCGAGTACCGAAACGGGGACTGCGGTCGCCTCGCGGACGGCGTCGAGTTCGGATTCCGGCACCGTCGCGACGAGTTCGAAATCCTCGCCGAAGGTGGTTGCGCGCTCGAGTGCATCTTCCTCGTCGTCCGTGTCGATCACCGCGCGGACCGACTCGTCGATCGGGACGCGATCCGACTCGATCGCGAAGCCGCAGTCGCTCGCCTCGCCGAGTTGGTGAAGCGAGCGCGCGAGGCCGTCGCTCGAGTCCATCATCGCCGTCGCGCGGGCCGCGAGCGCCCGGCCGGCCGCGATCCGCGGCTCGAACCGAAACAGGTCGTTCGCCCGCTCGGCGTCGCCGCGCTCGAAGAACTCGAGTGCGGCCGCGCTGCGGCCGAGCGTCCCGGTCACGCAGACGAGGTCGTCCGTACTCGCACCGCCGCGCGTAACCGGGTCGTCTGCGAGGCGACCGATCGCCGTCGTCGCCACGGTGAACTCGTCGTGGCCGTCGAGGTCGCCGCCGACGTACTCGGCACCGACGCGGTCGCACACGTCGCTCGCGCCGCGTACGAACGCGAGCAGGTCCGCGCGAGTGAACTCGGGGACGGCGTAGGCGGCGACGGCGGCCGTCGCCTCGGCACCCATCGCCGCAACGTCCGAGAGGGAGGCCCCGACGGCCCGCCAGCCGGCCGTATACTGCGTCGTGCCGTCCGGAAAGTCCGTCCGCTCGTGCAGCATGTCCGTCGTCACCACGAGGTCGTCGACGATCGCAGCGTCGTCGCCGGCGGCGTCGAGTTCACCCGAGAGCAGCGCCAGGGCGGCCCGTTCGTCCATACCCCCCTGTTTCGACTCGAGCGCGAAAAACGGTCCGGGATGCCCGGGACGACGCGGAGCGGATACGATGGTCTTAAATGCCGCGGAAGGGAACCCAACGGCAATGGCTACGATGTACGACGTTCCGGCGGACGACCTCATCGAGGCGCTCGCCGCGGACTTCGAGGACCGACTCGACGAACCGGAGTGGAGCGAATTCACGAAAAGCGGCGTCGACCGCGAACTGCCGCCGGAACAGGAAGACTTCTGGGCGACCCGCGCCGCAAGCCTCCTACGCAAGGTCGCAGACCGCGGTCCGGTCGGTGTCGAGCGACTCGCAACCGAGTACGGCGGCGGCAAGAACGGCTCCAACCGCTACCAGGTCGCTCCCGACAAGCGCGCCGACGGCTCGCGCAACATGATCCGCACCATCCTCCAGCAGCTCGAAGAAGAGGATCTCGTCGAAACCGCCGAGGGTGAAGGTCGCCGCATCACCGCCGAGGGCCAGAGCCTGCTCGACGACACCGCCGGCGACGTTCTCGAAGACCTCGACCGTCCGGAACTCGAGCGCTACGCCTGAACCGGTTTCCGCAGCTAAAGCTGCACTCGTCTTTCAGGGCGCGTTTTCCCCGATCGTGAACGGGCAGTAGCGGTAGTCAGCGGACGATCCGTCGCGGTACCGGAAGGCGACTGCTCGCGAGTGGGAGACGGACCGATGTGCGGACTCGTCTCGATGTCGTCCGAAATCATTTTCCTCCGTGCGAAACAACTGTCCGTATAGCTATGAGTGGCTCACCCGACGAGGAGAAACTCGAGGAGCTTCGACAGAAGAAAATGGAACAGCTCCAGGATCGCGCCGAGTCCCAGCAGGGCGGCGAGGAGCAGGAAGCGGCCCGCCAGCAGGCCGAAGCCCAGAAGAAGGCGGTCCTGCGCCAGCACCTGACCGACGACGCCCGCAAGCGACTCAACACGGTCAAGATGAGCAAGCCCCAGTTCGGCGAACAGGTCGAACGACAGGTCGTCAGTCTCGCCCGTAGCGGCCGCATTCAGGGAAAGATCGACGACGAGAAGATGAAACAGCTTCTCAAGGAACTCAAGCCCGACTCCAAGAGCTTCGACATTCAGCGCCGGTAGCGCAGGCATGGATCTCGGACTGCTCTACAGCGGGGGCAAGGACTCGACGCTCGCCGCGCTTCTCCTCGACGAGTTCTACGACGTGACCCTCACGACGGTACACTTCGGTATTAGCGACGACTGGAAACACGCCCGCGAGACCGCCCGCGCGACGGGATTCGCGTTCGAACGCCTCGAACTCGATCCCGACGTGGCCCACGAAGCGGTCGAGCGCATCCGCGAAGACGGCTTTCCGCGAAACGGTATCCAACACGTCCACCAGCAGGCGCTCGAAGCGCTCGCGGCCGACTCCTTCGACGCCATCGCCGACGGGACGAGGCGAGACGACCGCGTGCCGACGATCTCGCGCGCGCAAGCACAAAGTCTCGAGGATCGCCACGAGGTCGACTACATCGCCCCGCTGTCGGGCTTCGGGCGTACCGCCGTGGACCGTCTCGTGGAGGCGCGGCTCGACGTGACCGTCGGCCCGAGCGAGGAGATCGATCGGGCGGATTACGAGGCCGAACTACGGGCGATTATCGCCGAGGAGGACGGCCCGGCGGCCGTGGCTGAACTCTTTCCGGATCACGATCAGACGTACGTGACGGGCGTTCGATAGCGCTCCGGCGCTCTCGATCCGTTCTCGTTTCCGTCGCTTCCGATTCCTCCCCCTGTGCGGTAGATATAAGTCACTACCAATCAACAATTAGAACGGAAGCCACCAAATGGACATGAAATGTCCCGGATGGTGATGACATCCGAGACGTGGCTTCCATGCGGTGTCGCACTGAAGCCATGTTTGCGTACATTCTCACGGGATATAAACATCCCGCACGCCTGATGCATCGACGGGTTCGACCAGTAGCGAGTCTCTCCTACGATGGGACGGGACCAGCGAGGTGCCAGTCGGTATGACCGATCAGACAGACTCCAAGAGCGGATCTGACGCCGACGGCACCGATACAGACACCGCTCAGGACGCGACCACTACCGACACAGCGGACGAACCGGCGAACTCGAGCCTCCCGCAGTGTCCCCGCTGTGACAGACCCATCGCACAGACCACCATGATCGGTCCCGGCGAAGCCGTCGCCGGCCCCTGCGGCTGTCGCGTCGCTCCACCGGTCCCGGATCGATCCGACTCGGACTAAGCCACCGCGAAACGAGTTCAGCAATCTGAACTCGGGTCGCGGCGGCCAGCCGAGTTGGCGGTGGGCTCGAGGCGGCGACACCACCACACCACCATCGAAACCACCTCGTCCGCCGGCTGAACTCGGTCCGTAATCGCGACGTGAGCGGTAAGGCCGCTTGAAATGAACGGATACAACAGCTAACTCTCTCGTCTCACGGCCCGTAGACAGAGGAAGACCGGCTGCTTTGACTCCTTCTCAAATCGCTCTGGCCGTTGCTCTTTGAAGGCGTCCGTGGGCTGCGGTTCAGTTATCGTATCCACCCGAAAGCCGGTCTCGAGTAGTGGACTGAGTACTTCCGAAAATGGACGCCGGTAGTACGGAACAGGAGGTTCCCACTCCTTCGTTCTCTGCTCAATCTCGAAGTAATCCATATCACCGTCAATATTGTATTCGTCGAGCGGGTGTATCACTGAAAACACGAAGAACCCACCCGGTTTGAGAAGGCGGGCGAATTCAGTGAACGGCCGGTGCCAGTTCTGTACGTAGTCGAGTACGAGACCGCTCACGATACCGTCAAACTCATCTGCTGTTGCAAAATCAAGTGGGGCACCAAGATTTGCTTGATGAAACTCTGCTCGCCCGCCACACCGTTCAGTAGCACGAGTAAGCATCTCTGTGCTCACATCGATGGCCACGACCTCGCCTCCCTGGTCGAGTAACCATTCTGTGTACCTCCCGTTTCCACACCCTGCATCGAGAATCTGTTTCCCATCCACGTCCGGTATAAGAGCCGTCGTTCCCGGGAACTCCAAATGGGCATTATACGCGGAGTTTTCCACGTCTTGTGCGTATGTATCCGCCAATTTGTCGTAGGCATCTTTCGCTATCGGCCCCTCTTCTGTAGTCATGTTCGGCTCCTTACTGGTGTTCGATAATATACTGATGGGTTACGGTACAATATCCGGAACGAGGCTGGTTTTGCGCCGGATTCAGCCTATTGCAGGCGATTTCTATCCGCTGTGTCACTCGGATCGTCCCGCAGAGACCGATGAGTGCTTGTCGCCAAATCAAATAAACCAACTTGTATATAAATCAATCTGATAAATATACTACAAAATACAATCACTTTGTTGATGGGATGACACGAGACACCCCTGACGACGAGAAACGAACGTCGACGAACATGAACCGGCGGACGGCGCTCGGCGCGCTCGGTGCGAGTCTCCTCGCGACCGGATCCGGATTCGGCATCGGCGGCGCGGGCGCAATGGATGGGTCCGCCCGTGAACTCGGTGGGTTCCGCGTCACGGGAACGATCGTAACGCGCGCCACGATCAGGCCGACGGCGGTCACGATCACGAAGCGAAAGACGAGTTCAGAACTGAAAGAACGGTACGGAAAGTCGGAGGTCGTCGAAGAGCGAACGATCGAGCGACCGGATCCCGAGGCGGACGACCTTCCGGAGAAGGCCAAACGCGAGGAACAGCGAGACTGGGACGCGCTGTACGCGACCGGAGACGAGTGGGAGACGCTGTTCGAAACGCAACAGGAAACGCTCATGTTCACCGACGACGGTGTTTCGGCGGACGCGTCCTACCCGTCGTACGTGCCCAAATACTACCACGCCCAGGACAGCGGCGGCTACGAACTCAAGGGGCCGGTCAACCTGCTGTCGAACTCGACCGCGGACGCGGACGATCTGGCCGTCGAAATCGACAGCCAGGGCGGGATTCTGTGGAACACCTGGCCGGTCGAATACGGTCGCCACATGTACATCGACGGGGAGTGGATCGAAAACGAAGCCTCCGTCGCGTCGGGTCCGTTCGGCGTCCTCGGCCGAACGCACGGCCGAATCTGGACGGGGCCGTACAGTAATTACGGGATCGTCGGGGCGCATATCGACGATGCGGCCCCCCACGAAGCAACGTCGTATCTCGATGCGGAGCAGGAGATCACCGACATGATGAGCGGGAATTCGGATTACTACGATGCCGACAACGGGGAGCACCCGAGCACGGGCAACAGCCTGCTCGATCACAACGGCGACGTCTCGCTGATCTGACCGGCGGAAACCCACACGCTCTATTTCGGTTGCGCGAACCTCTGGAAGCAGTGGACGAAATGCTCTTGGCGGTGAACTCGACATGAAACTGAAACGTGGATGCGGATCACAGCCGATTCTCCGGCATCGTTACTGCCGTTCGGGGAGACGATAGACTATGCCGGGTTCCGGCCAGTTCGTCGAGGCGATCGCGCCTCGCACAACGATCTTGCTTCCGTTCGCCCTGCTGTGGGTTCTCCTGGGAGCGTATCTGGTACTCCTCGAGTTCGCCGAAGAGTCGGCGCTCCTCACGGTTGTCGAGGGAGTGCTCGGGATCGTGATGGCACCGATCGACGCGCTCGTGCATCGAACGGGCGAGTTTTTCCGCGAAAGCGCTGTCGGGGCGGCAGTCGGGTACGGACTCCTGATCGGCTACTTCTATGCCATTGCGACCGTCATCGGGCTCGCGATCGACGCGCTCGCGGGACGCTGAGAGCGACGTTCCCAAACGAAAGGATAGAAGTCCGCCCTCGGTGAACCACCAGTCATGTACGACCGGATCAAGGGCTTTCGTGACTTCTATCCGGGCGAGATGGCCGCCAGACGGGCGACCATCGACACCCTGGAGGACACCGCCCGCGGCTACGGCTTCCGCGAGATCGGGACGCCGGCCCTCGAACGAGCCGAGATGTGGACCGACAAGAGCGGCGACGACATCGTCGAGGAACTGTACTCCTTCGAGGATCAGGGCGGCCGCCACGTCACCCTGACGCCGGAACTGACGCCGACCGTCGCCCGGATGGTCGTCGCCAAGCAACAGGAACTCTCGAAGCCGATCAAGTGGTTCTCGACCCGGCCGTTCTGGCGCTACGAGCAGGTCCAGCAGGGCCGCCAGCGCGAGTTCTACCAGACGAACGTCGACATCTTCGGCTCCTCGGAGCCCGAAGCTGACGCCGAGATCCTGGCCTGGGCTGCCGACGCGCTAACGAACCTTGGGCTCACCGACGAGCACTTCGAGTTCAGAATCTCCCACCGGGACATCCTGGGCGGCGTGCTCGAGACCTACGATGCGGACGTGGATATCGACGACGCGATCCGCGCGGTCGACAAGTCGGACAAGCTTTCGACGGCGGAGTACCACGATCTGCTGATCGGGGCGGGACTCACGTCGGAGCAGGCCGTCGAGTTCGACGACCTCGTCGCCGGTGGCGATCTCGAGGCGGTCAGAGCGTTCGCGGACACCGATCGCGTCGACGCTGCGGTCGACAACCTCCAGCACGTCCTCGAGGCGGCCGACGATTTCGGCGCGCGCGAGTACTGTACGATCTCGCTCGAGACGGCCCGCGGACTGGATTACTACACGGGCGTCGTCTTCGAGTGCTTCGACTCCGCGGGCGAGGTCTCGCGGTCGATCTTCGGCGGCGGCCGCTACGACGACCTGATCGAGAGCTTCGGCGGGCAGCCGACGCCCGCGGTCGGCGTCGCACCCGGTCACGCGACGCTGGCGCTGTTGTGCCAGCGCGCCGGCGTCTGGCCCGACGAGGAGGTGACGACTGACTACTACGTCCTCCAGATCGGCGACACCCGAACGGAGGCGGCCCGGATCACCCGCGAGCTCCGCGAGCGCGGCCACGTCGTCGAGACGGACGTCGCCGGGCGCTCCTTCGGCTCGCAGTTGAATTACGCGGACTCCATCAACGCCGAGACGGTCGTCATCGCCGGCGAACAGGACCTCGCAAACGACGAGGTGACGATCAAAGATATGAACTCGGGCGATCAGATGCAGGTCCCCGTCGAGGAGTTCCCGGGCGAGTACGAGCGGCCGACGTTCGCGGATTTCGACTCGTAACGCCTCGAAGAGCGAGAACGGACCGCCGTCGCGCGGTTCGTTCCGACCGTTTCCGGTCGGCCGGACGTTAGTTTTTCTCGAGTTCGACGGTCGGTTCGGCCTCGGTTTCCGTCTCGGACTCAGGCGTGGTCCCGGTCCCAGTTCCAGTTTTAGTTCCAGTTCCGGTCCCGGTTTCGAGTGCGGCCCCACGCTCGCGGTCGCTTCCAGTCACGCCGTCGAGTTCGTCGGCGAGAATCGGCTCGACGAGATCGGCCCGCTTGATCGGCGAGTGACCGGTTTCGACGTGGTGATCGATCATCGCCAGATCGAGTTCGGTCGTTGCGTCGTCATCGGCCCGGTGACTCCACTCACATTCCCCACAGGATGCCGTTGGCACGCGTGACGCATTGAACTGAGGCGTAATGAGCGTGCGGGTTTACTGGGAGCGTGTTTATGGGACGCGCAGTAGCGAGCGGGGGTGAGACGAAAACTGAGAGGAAATGGAAGGGGAAGAGGAAGGAGCGAGCGGTAAACGGGAAAGGCGAGGTAATGCGAGGCAAGAGGCGGTACGGGAACGGGAGCAGATCCAGGTCCCATCGTTAACTGCAGCGCCGACGTAGCGGGAACGATGGCCGATGCTGACACCAGACCGAACGTCCTGCTCGTCCTCACCGACCAGGAGCGCTACGACTGCAGCGCCCGCGACGGGACGGTCGCCGACACCGTCGAGACCGATACGATAGATCACCTCTCGGCAACCGGCATGCGCTTCGAGCACGCGTTTACGCCGATCAGTATCTGCTCGAGCGCCCGCGCGTCGCTGCTGACCGGCCAGTTCCCCCACGGCCACGGCATGCTGAACAACTGCCACGAGGACGACGCGCTCCAGCCGAATCTCCCGCCGAACATCCCGACCTTCGCCGCGGAACTCGACGCTGCCGGCTACGACTGTACGTACACCGGCAAGTGGCACGTCGGGCGCGACCAGACCCCCGACGACTTCGGCTTCTCCTATCTCGGCGGCAGCGACAAACACCACGACAACATCGACGACGCGTTCCGCGAGTACCGCGCCGAACGCGGGACGCCGATCGGCGAGGCCGAACTCGAAGACGTGATCTACACCGGCGACGAGCCGCGAGACGACGGCGACGGGACGTTCGTCGCGGCGAAGACGTCGATCGACGTCGAGGAAACCCGGGCCTGGTTCCTGGCCGAGCGGACGATCGACGCCATCGAGGCCCACGCGGACGGCGACCGCGATAGCCCCTTCTTCCACCGGGCGGACTTCTACGGCCCGCACCATCCCTACGTCGTCCCCGAGCCCTACGCCTCGATGTACGACCCCGACGAGATCGAGCCGCCCGAAAGCTATGCAGAGACCTACGCGGGCAAGCCCCAGGTGCAGGAAAACTACCTCGACTACCGCGGCGTCAGCGGCTTCGACTGGGACCGCTGGGCCGAAGCGATCGCGAAGTACTGGGGCTTCGTCACGCTGATCGACGACCAGTTCGGGCGGATCCTCGACGAACTCGACGAACGGGGGCTGACCGAGGAGACCGTCGTCGTCCACGCCTCGGACCACGGCGATTTCATCGGCGGCCACCGCCAGTTCAACAAGGGGCCGCTGATGTACGACGATACGTACCACATTCCGTTGCAGGTGCGCTGGCCCGGTGTCACCCGATCCGGAGCGGTCTGTGACGCGCCCGTTCACCTGCACGATCTGGCGGCGACGTTCCTCGATATCGGCGACGTGTCGATCCCCGAAACCTTCGATTCGCGGAGCCTCGTCCCCCTGCTCGAAAACGGCGGCGATCCCGACGTCCTCGCGACGGAGTGGCCGAACTCGACGTTCGCGCAGTACCACGGCGACGAGTTCGGTCTCTACACGCAGCGGATGGTTCGCACGGACCGCTACAAGTACGTCTACAACGGACCCGGCGTCGACGAACTGTACGATCTCGAGGCCGATCCAGCGGAGTTGCAGAATTTGATTGATCACCCCGACTACGCGGATGAACGGCGGGAACTCCGAACGCGGTTGATCGAGTGGATGGAGGAGACGGGGGACCCGAATCGCGAGTGGGTTCCCAGCGTGCTCCGGGCGGCGGAGTAGGCGGTCGTTCACTGTGAGAGCATCGCACGAACGGAGACGGGACACCGAGTTTATACCGCAACCGCGGGTATGCTTCTGTATGAACGACACCGCCGGCAACGGGAGGGAGATGCGATGACGAACGGGGCGGACGCGAGTGCAGATCCGAACGGCGACGATGAGCGAACCGAGCGGGCGGCCGAGTACGAGGCGATGGCCGACGCGCTCGAAGACCTGGTGGTCGAGTTGCGCGACGAGCCGATCAAAGAGTCCCGGCTCGAGGGACTGTTCGACGAGGCGACGACGAGCGATCCGCGCATCTGGAACACCGTGACGGCGTTCATCGACGTCGAGGACGGCGAGGCGGTCGTGACGGACGAGTCGAAGTTAGCGCAGGGGAGTTGGGCACCGGAGATCGTCGAGGGCTGCGATACGATGGTGACGATCGATGTCCAACGCGGGTTGATGCCGGACGACTTCACGTACACCGTCGGCAAGAAATTGAGCGAGCAGATCGAGGAGTTCAGAGCGAAGGCGGCGGAAGCGCGGGCGGACGACGAGACGGATAGTAACAACTGAAACGGTGTCCACACTGATCGCACAGTCGTCGTGCGATGAGGTGCACATTGACTTCACTGGCTACGATAGCTACATTCGGAGCGCAGTCGGGAGCGGCCAGACCGGCCGTTCCTCGCACACCGACGGTCGAGAATCGGGACCGAAATCCCGACAGTTATACTGTCAGTCGAGAACGAACTCGCATGAGCATAGCGTTTCTCTCCGGTGCGCCGGGCGGCGCAGGATTCTTCGTGGTGTTTGTACTTCTCCTCATCGTCCCGATACTCATTATCGCCGCCGTCGCCAACGCTTCCGGTGGAAACCACGACGCCGACGAACGGATTGCGGCCCTCGAACGGCGAGTGGACGAGCTCGAGGACGAACAATAGTAGCGATGGAGAGACACAATCGCGAGAGCGACCACCCGAGGGACCCCGATTTTCACTCCGTGCGGAGCCGGTCACGTTCGAAGTGACCGCCGTCGGCAGCCTCGCCGTCTTCGGCCGCCGTCTCGGCTGCTGTGTCGCCGCCGGCATCCGCCCGCCAGCGCCACGACCGGACCGCGAACGGGTCGATCGAGACGATCAGGTACGACCGGTCCGCCCAGGTCGCCGCGTCGATATCCGTCTCGCTCGGACGCGGCGGACCGCGCGGGTGTGAGTGGTAGAACCCGACGATCTCCTCGCCGCGAGCCTCGAGGCGCTCGAAGCACTCGAGCTGTTCCTCGGGATCGATCCGGTATCGCGTGCGCGGCGTCTCGGCGACGTTCGTCGCGGGATACTGCGATCGGACGCGGCTCCGCTCTGGATCGAACACTCCGCCGAGAATCCCGCAAATCTCCTCGGGATCGCCCTCGCGAGCGCGGTCGCAGATCGCCCGGCGAACCGATCCGGGGATGACGAGCGTCGGGCCGCATTCGTCGCCACCGGAGCGCGAACCGGCGGTGTCGGCTGCAGCGTCGGAAGCCGGATCGCGGGTCACGACTCCATCCGCGCGTCGAGTTCAGCTGCAGTCGTCGAGCGACGCTCCAGTTCGGCGAGGGGAATCGTGAACTCGTCGCCCGCGGGAGGTTCATCGCTGCCGTCGAACAGGTCGGGCTGAACGATGGGCGCGAGCGCTTCGAGCGTGTCGACGAGCCGCGGACCGGGGCGGTTGAGGTAGTGGTTGCCGTCCATCGCCCAGACGCGGCCCTCGCGGACGGCGGTCAGGTCCGCCCAGCCGTCGCGCTCGGTCAGGTCGGACAGGTTTGCGGCCGTCTGGCCGAGGTCGAAGCCGCAGGGCGCGACGACGATGCACTCGGGGTCGTAGTCGCGGATCTCGTCCCACTCGCGCGGCCGGGAGCGCTCGCCGGGGTCGGCCAGGCCGTACTCGCCGCCGGCCCACGAGACGAGTTCGGCCGTCCAGTGGCCGGCAACCATGACGGGGTCAGTCCAGTCGAAGACGGCGACGCGCGGGCGTTCCTCGTCGGTCAGGTCGACGGTGTGCTCCCTGAGGCGGGCGATCCTGGCTTCGAGTTCCGCGCGGAGGGTCCGCGCGCGCTCCTCGCGGTTCGTCGCGCGGCCGATGCGCGTGATGTCCGAGAGCACGTCCGCGACGCTGTGGGGATCGGTCGTCAGGAGGTCCGGATCGGTGGGAATCTCCTCGATGGCGTCCTCGACGACGACCTCGTCGACGGCGCAGACGTCGCACATCCCCTGCGTGACGACGAGGTCGGGGTCGAGTTCGGCCAGCGTCTCGGTGTCGATATCGTAGACGCCGCCGGTGGCCGCGTCGAGCACCTGTCGGTCGATTTCGTCGCTCGAGGCGTCTGCGTCGATCCGCGAGCGGGTGATCGACGGGCGCGATTCGACCCGGGGTGGATAGTCACATTCGTGTGAGACGCCGACGGGTTCGAGACCGAGCGCGGCGACGATCTCGGTCGCCGAGGGGAGCGTCGTGACGACATTCATAATCGGACGTACACGGCGAGTGAACAAAAACGACGGGCCGGCGATGAGCAGTCGGCGATCAGCGATCAGCGATCAGCGGTTAGCGGTTAATGACCCGTGATCACCGTTCGGAGCCGGTATCGAAGCGCTCGGGGTCATCAGCGGCATCGACATCGGTATCGGAATCAGACTCGGCGTCGGTACCGGTACCGGCATCGGCATCGGCATCGGCATCGGACTCCGCCCCGAACTCCCGTTCGCGCGTCGCGTCCGTCGACCGGCCGCTGTCACCGTCACTATCCCTGTCGCCGCCCTCGGCGTCGATATCGAACTCGTCGGTCGCGAGTTCGTCGCCGTCGGCGACGATGTGTCCGTCCCGGATTTCGATCGTCACGCCGTCCCGGGTCGATTCGTTTCCGAGGAGGGCGTCCGTCGCGGACTCGACCTCCTGGTTGACCGACCAGGCAAAGCGGAGGACCGACTCGAGTTCGGTGCCGACCTGGCGGGCTCGGGGGCCGGTCGTGAGTTCGCCGAGGCTCACCGCACTTTCGGGGTGGAGGTACTGGATCGGGTGGTCGTTGGGCACCTCGTGGAGGTCGACGTCGAACGACCAGAGGTACGGCAGGAGCTGGACGGCGTAGCCGCTCGGTTTCGGCGCGCGGCGGCCGGCGGTTGACATGAGCGTCGCGAGCGCCGTCGTCCCCGCGTCAGTGTCGTAGTAGACGCCGGGAACGCCCGGAATTGAGAGTCGCATACTCGATTCTGGGGATCACGACGGGAGAGTCTAGACCTGGCAGTGCCAGCCCGCTTTTATAGGGCAGGGACTAAAGGTGGCCCGTCGTCGCCGGTCGCCGCTATGATCTCGTCTCCCGCGTCTCCCGTGCCACCCCGCCCGCTATTATCCGTCGTGTTCTAGTAGCGAACGTATGGTCGAAACACCTGCATCGTCCCGCGAATGCCACCGACGCGGGTGCGACGAACCCGCGGCGTTCGTCGTCCGCGAGCGGTATCAAGAAGAGACCGGCAAGGGTGCCGTGGAGGCGGAGGCGGTTCTCTGCCGCGCGCACACCGCCGAGGAGCACCCGACGAATCTCGACGGCGTCTACGCGGAGTACGTCTTTCGGGTCGACCCGCTTCCGGAGGCCGTCTCCGACGACGCGTCGTCGAATCGATCGAACGAGTGACTGCTGGCCAGTCACTACTAATCACTAATCACTAATCACTAATCACACCGGGCCAACCGAATCGAACCGCGGCCGATCGGCTCAGTACTCGTCGAGGTCGTACAGATCGCCGTACTTCGATTTCACGTACCCGAGGAAGGGGTCCGCCCCGAGTTCGTCGCCGGTGGCCCGCTCGATCAGGTCGGGCGTCGTGTAGCGCTTGCCGTGCCGGTGGATGTTCTCGCGAAGCCAGCCGTTGAGGCCGCCGAACTCGCCCTCGCGGATCTGCTCACCGAACTCGCCCTGGTCGTCCTCGGCGGCGGCGTAGAGCTGGGCCGCCAGTACGGACCCGAGCGAGTACGTCGGGAAGTACCCGAACGAGCCGTGGGACCAGTGGATGTCCTGCAGACAGCCCTCCGCGTCGGTGTCGGGGCGCACGCCCAGGTACTCCTCGTACTTGTCGTTCCAGGCGTCGGGAACCTCCGAGACGTCGAGGTCGCCCGCGATCAGGTCGCGTTCGATCTCGAAGCGGATCACGATGTGGAGGTGGTAGGTGAGTTCGTCCGCTTCGGTGCGGATGAGGTTGTCGTCGTACACCTGATTCGCGGCCTCGTAGGCCGCCTCGGGGGAGACCGATTCGAGTTCGGGGAAGCGCTCGCGGGCGATCGGCAGGAAGTACTCCCAGAAGGCCCGCGAGCGGCCGACGTGGTTCTCCCAGAGCCGGGACTGGGACTCGTGTACGGAGAGATCCCGCGCTTCGCCGAGCGGCGTCCCGTAGCCCTCGTCGGGCAGGCCGAGCGTGTAATTCGCGTGGCCGAACTCGTGGATGGTCGAGGTGATCGAGCCGAGCAGGTCGTCCGGGTCGAACCGGGTCGTCACGCGGGCGTCGAACTGCGTCCCCGTGGAGAAGGGATGCGGTGCGGTATCCAGGCGGCCCCGATCCCAGTCGTAGCCGAGCGCATCGAGGGCGTCGCGGGCGAGGGCTTCCTGATCGTCGTCGTCGAACGTCCCCGCGAAGGCGTCCGTTTCGAGGTCGGCGTCGCTGTCCTGGACGGCGTCGATCAGCGGCACGAGTTCATCGCGCAGTCGCTCGAGCACTCGCTCTGCGGTTTCGAGGTCGATGTAGGGCTCGTAGTCGGCGAAGAGGACGGCGTAGGGATCTTCGTCGGGGTCGATGTGGTTCGCGTACTCGCGCTGTAACTCGACCAGTTTCTCGAGGGTGGGCGCGAACTCCTCGAAGTCGTCGTTCTCTCTGGCGCGTTTCCAGACGGGATGGGCGTTCGCGGTCGTCTCGGAGATTTCCGCGACGAGTTCCTGTGGGACGCTCGTCTCGCGGTCGTAGCGCCGCCGGACCTCGCGGACGACGGCGGTTTGCTCTTCGTCGAGTTCGCTCGACTCGAGTTCGTCGAGCAGGTCGCCGGTCTCGTCGGCGGTGAGGAGTTCGTGGCTGACGGAGGAGAGCGTCGAAAGTTGTTTCGCGCGGGCCGGCGTGCCCTCGTCGGGCATGACGACTTCCTGGTCCCACTGCAGGACGCCGGCGGCGTTCGAGACGTTGGCGATGCGTTCGACGCGCGATTCGAATGCGTCGTAGGTGTCAGTCCCCTCGCTCTCGCTTCGGGCCTGATCGGTTGCCATGGGCGTTCGGTACGCGAGGGCGAAGTATCAACCTCGTGGTTCCGGGTATTTCGGGTGGTTTCACGCAGGGTTCTTCACATTCGCCAAGTGGAGGGGAGCAGTAGTTCCCGTCGTGAATCGAGTTCACCACGAGGTGGTCACGTGTTCGAACTGCCGCCCGGCGGTAGTGTATACGGCGACACTGAACTCGGGCCGGGTCTGTGACGGGTGTTCAGTGGAAAGACACGAAACGAAGGTAGGTTATATTTAGCTATAGTAAAACCGTCTTTTCATGAAGGAAACAACTATGATAAGTGAGAAACTGTACTTTGAGAACACTCCAGATACACAAGAATTTCTTCACTCTTTTCTTCAAGCACTAGAAACTCAATATTCCTATGACCGTTTGAAAGGCCTTTCAACAGACCATCTAGAAGATGAATTCGACTATTTACATAATGATCTGAAAATATTAAAGTGGCGCCTATATAAAGGAGACAAGTTCTGGCGGTCGGAAGGTGATAATTACAATGAGGTTGCAAATATAGCTAGGAGCTATGATCTGAAAAAACCAACCATCAATCAGTTACACCAGATTGGTTGGGCAATAAATCGAATTGAACGGAATTTTGACCGTGCATGGAGATATTCTGATGATGGAAAGTTCTGGGCACTAATATCAAATATTAAATATTTGTTTATTGGATCACCCCCATTTGCTGGGATCCGGATTGACTTCTCAAAAGAACTAAACAATGAAAGTTAACCGAAATAATTAGAGGGTGTCATAGAACGATTCGCATAGCGTTCTTTTCACCTAATCTGGAGCGAACTATCCGTTCACTATACTTGCGAATGGAACACCGAAAGAATTATTCGCTGAGTTGACACGGGTAGCATATGACAGACGAGATCTCACTGGATGGACGGACACTTGCTGGCGTTGCAAATGATGAAGGTGGAGAAGTGGGTGCAGATACCGTCTTTCACTTCGAGCAGAACGGCGAACGAATATACGCGAACTATTCTGGTGGCAGTGTTGTAGACGGACATTTGGTTGGAACCTTCGATGGGAAACAGTGGGACATCCGATACGTCCAAATAAACACAGAAAACAAAACCGCTACCGGCCACTCCATTGGTGACGTTGAGCTTCTCGACGATGGTCGTATTAGAGTTGAAGATGAGTGGGAATGGGAATCGAAGCCCGGGAAGGGTGAGTCGGTGCACGAAGAAGTTGACCAGTAGATGGTTCCTGGAGAATTAATCTTCGACGTTCATTATTTGGCCTGTACTTACCGTTTGTCGGGGGGTCACAGAGAGAGTATGGGGACTGTTCTATGACAACCTGGAGACAACTAATCAATCGTCTTTAATTCTGTTATTGGTCTTTCTTCCTCCTTCACCCTACGGTTAGACATCACGGAAATCGATTTCCTGGATATGCACACGAGTTCAGAGTAACCGAGAAGTTACCGAGTAGCAGATAAGGAAGTCACCGCCAATCTTGGCGATGTTGTATTGCGCGTCCTTGCTTCCCGAGGCTGTGTTCTAGCTGAATCTGAGGATAGACGGCACCCACGTGCCCGAGTTCAGCCAACCAAGACGATCTGAGTTACTGTGATCACACTGGTGAGAAACCGAGTAGCCACTGGGGATTCCACCACTTAGCAGTAGATATAAGTCACCCTATAACAACGTATTGAACGGAAGCCAAGAAAACCCGTTAGAGGGAGTGGGCGTTTATTGAAATGCCCCGGGTGATACCAGCACCCGAGACTTGGCTTCCCAACCCGTGAAGGGATTGGTCGCCATGCTTGCGTACATTCTACCGGGACATAAACATCCCGCACGACCGACGTATCGCCAGCCAAGGGTCTCGCCACGCTCGCTCACCCACTCACTAGCGCAGCCGACGGCCGGAGGCGACGATGGGCGATGATCTCGCGGACCCGCCCGACGAACCGACCACCGCCTCGCTACCGGACTGCCCGCTCTGCGGTCAGCCGGTCACGACGGTGACGATCCACGGCCCCGCGACGGGCGTCGCAGCCCCCTGTGGCTGTCGCGCACCGCCCGAAGTCCTGCTCGTCGCTCCCGACGCTGCCCGGGACGCCCGGGGCGGGAACGCGAACTCGAACCCGAACACGGAACCCAACGCCGACACCGAACGCGACCCCGCCGACCCGGACGACGGGTAACGCCGCGACGGAGTTCCATCGCCGACCGAGTTCAGAAATCGCTCGTCGGCGAGGGCGGTATTCGGAAACGCTGCATCGAACTATCGACTCCGACGAGTGTAATCGCGACCGAGAACTCGCGCGCCGATCGACTGCCTTCTCGACGGACGAGCACCCTCGACGGCGGTGAATCAGGTGGAAATTGCAAGCCCGGGACTATTCACCTCGCTGACCGTTCTACGAGTATGGTTCTGGCATCAGCTATCGTCTTCGTCGTGAGCCTGCTGATCGGCGCGCTGGGAATCTACGTCGGCGCGCGGGTCATCGTCGGCGCGCGGAGCTTCGATCACGCCATCGTCACCGCGCTGTTCGGCGCGA
This sequence comes from Natrialba aegyptia DSM 13077, assembly GCF_000337535.1. Taxonomy (GTDB): domain Archaea; phylum Halobacteriota; class Halobacteria; order Halobacteriales; family Natrialbaceae; genus Natrialba; species Natrialba aegyptia. Next base: position 70,258 of record NZ_AOIP01000003.1, on the reverse strand, counting down.
TCGTCTGGGCGGTCGTCGGCTTTTTCGTCGGGTGGATCCCGCTCGTCGGGCCGTTGCTCGCACTGCTCGCGTACATCGCGGTGATCAACTTCCGGTATCCCGCCGACTGGACCGCCGCGGCGATGATCGGCCTCGTCGCGTGGGTCACCGTCCTGATCGTGCTGTACGTCCTCGCCGCGGTGGGGATTACCGGGTTCGAAGCGGTCGGCGTGCCCGGCGTCTGAGACTATCCGCAACGAGTTCCCGGCACAGCCCCAAACCAGCCTGCGGGTGCCCGGAACTGACGCCCACCAAGCCGTCCGAACCGACGCGCCGAACTCGGGCCGTCACCGCGGCCACTGGGCTGCGATCCGGCGGTAGGTCTCGTAACACCGCTCGAGCACCGCGATCGACACGCTCTCGTCGTCGGTGTGCGCCTCGCCGGGTTCGGCGGGGCCGTAGATGACGCACTCCGACCCGGCCTCGGAGAGCCACCCCGCGTCGGTCGCGTGGGGCTTCGTCACGAGTTCAGGAGCGCCGGACTGGGCGGCGTCGGCGGCCGATTGCACGGCGTCGGCGAATGCCGCGTCGTCACACCGCATCGGCGGGAGGTCCTGCTCGATGGTCCACTCGACGCCGGGGAGATCCGCGATGTCCGCGAGCGGCGCGCGTTCGCCCGGCACCGTCCGCTCGTCGATGGTGAACTCGCAGCGGTCGGGAACGACGTTCATCGCCGTGCCGCCCTCGATTTCGGTGACGACGACGGTTCCCTCGAGCGTCTCGCCCGCGACGGAGACGGTCGGCGGCGCGAGGTCGCGAATCGTCTCGATGGCGTCGGTCGCCCGGTAGATCGCGTTCTCGCCGGCCTCGACCTCGCTCGCGTGGGCCGCGCTGCCGTGGGCGGTGATCGTACTGCCGCGTCGGCCCTTGTGCGCGACGGCGACGTCCGTCACGTCCGACCCGGAGTAGTTCGTCGACCCCTCGCCGACGACGGCGAACTCGGGTGCGAACCCCTCGTCGATGGCGTGTCGCGCGCCGGTGCCGCCGACCTCCTCGCCGACGAAACTCGCGAAGACGAGTTCACCGCCGCCGGGGTCGGCGTCGCCGGTCTCCGTCCCGGCCTCGGAGGTGCGACGCATCTCGTTGTCACGGAAGGCGAGCATGGCGGCCGCGAGCGCGCCCTTCATGTCTGCCGCGCCGCGACCGTAGAGTCGGCCGTCGCGTTCCTCGACGACGTACGCGCCGTCGTCGTCAGTCTGGGACTCGGCGGGTGCGACGACGTCGTGGTGCCCGACGAGCGCGAGGGTCTCGGCGTTCCGGTCGCCGGTTTCTCCGTCGGGGGTCGCCGCGTTCCCGGTCGTCGAGCCGGATGCGGTCGCAGTCTCGCTCTCGCCTTCGTCGTCGTCCTCGTCCTTGCCCTCACCCTCGCCTTCAGTCCCGTCCGTTCCGGCTCGAGCGAAAACGTTTCCGACCGAATCGCGGCGAACGTCGGCGTCCGTCTCGCGGCGGAGCCACGACTCGATGAACTCGCCCGCCTCGGTCTCGTCCTCGTGGCTCGGGATCGAGACGAGTTCGCGGGTGAGCGTGACGATGCTCTCGGTTGGTGGCATGGGATGGGATACGGCGGCGAGCGTGTTGATTGCACCGGCTGTAACACCGGCCGAAACCGTCGCCCGATCTGGCCTGGACACGGATGCCGTCGCGAGGACACCCTTATTGCCGTCGGGAAACCAACGTCCCGTATGAACGTCGTGCCGGATACGAGCGTGGTCATCGACGGCCGCGTTTCGGCGACGATTGACGATGGGCAGTTCGAGGGAGCGACGATCTCGGTACCGGAAGCGGTCGTCGCGGAACTCGAGGCGCAGGCGAACGACGGCATCGAGACCGGCTGGGACGGCCTGGAGGAGCTCCAGCGCCTGGCCGATCTCGCCGACGACGGCGTCATCGAACTCGAGTACGTCGGCGAGCGGCCGAACGCCATCGAGCGCGGCCACGCCTCCGAGGGCGAGATCGACGCGCTCATTCGCGACGTAGCCGAGGACCTCGACGCGACCTTCCTGACGAGCGACATCGTCCAGGCCGAGGTCGCCGAGGCGAAGGGGCTCGATGTCCAACACGTCGCCCCGGAAACCCGCGAGGTCGACGTGGGCACGCTCACCGTCGAGAACTACTTCGACGAGTCGACGATGAGCGTCCACCTGAAAACGAACACGGTCCCGATGGCAAAGCGCGGCGAACTCGGCGAGATGCGCTACGAGGAGATCGCCGACGAACCACTTGATGAGGCCACGATGGACGAGTACGCCCGCGAGGTCGTCGACGGCGCGAAGGAGTCCCCCGAGGGCTTCATCGAACTCTCGGAACCGGGCATGAAGATCGTCCAGTTTCGGGACTACCGGATCGCCATCGGCCGCCCGCCGTTTGCGGACGGCATCGAGATCACCGCCGTCCGGCCGATCGCCCAGACGGACATCGAAGACTACGAGAACGCCGAAGAGTTGAAGGATCGCCTGCTGGAGCGCCAGCGCGGCGTCCTCATCTCCGGTGCCCCCGGAGCCGGGAAGTCGACCTTCGCCCAGGCAGTCGCCCGGTACATCTCGAACCACGACTACGCCGTCAAGACGATGGAAAAGCCCCGCGACCTCCAGGTCGGCCCCGAGATCACCCAGTACACTGAACTCGGCGGCGAGATGGCCAAAACCGCGGACGCCCTGTTGATGGTCCGACCCGACTACACCATCTACGACGAGGTTCGCAAGACCGACGACTTCGAGGTCTTCGCGGACATGCGCCTGGCCGGCGTCGGTATGATCGGCGTCGTCCACGCGACCCGGCCGATCGACGCACTCCAGCGCCTCGTCGGTCGCGTCGAACTCGGGATGATCCCCCAGGTCGTCGACACCGTCGTCTACATCGAGGCCGGCGAGGTCGAAACCGTCTACGACGTGCGCACGGAGGTCAAGGTCCCCGCCGGACTCACCGAGGAGGACCTGGCCCGCCCCGTGATTCAGGTTACGAACTTCGAGACCGGCGACCCAGAGTACGAGATCTACACCTTCAACCGCCAGGTCGTCACCGTCCCGCTCAAAGACGAGGAGGGCGGTCCCGGCAGCGAGTCCGGCGTCGACCGCATCGCCAAGCAGGAGATCGAACGCGAGATCCGCTCGGTCGCCCGCGGCTACGTCGACGTCCTCCTCAAGGGTCAAGACAGAGCCGTCGTCTACGTCGAGGAGGACGACATCTCGACGGTCATCGGCAAGGGCGGCGGCCGGATCACGGACATCGAAAACCGACTCGGGATCGACATCGACGTGCGGACCCACGACGAGAACCCGAACTACGGGGCCGGGGCCGGAGCCAGTGCAAACGGCAGCGGTGGCGGTGCCGGTACCGGAAGCGGCGGCCAGGCCGCAGGCCAAATGGTCACCCCCGAGATCACCTCCCGACACATCGTCATCCCCGTCGACGGCAACCACGGTGAAACCGTCGAAGTCCAGGCCGGCGGCGACTATCTCTTCACCGCAACGGTGAGCCGCGGCGGCGAAATACAGGTCTCGCGCGGCAGCGCCATCGCGGACGAACTCGAGCAGGCGATCGATCGGAAAGATCCGATCACGATCGTTCCCTCGTAGTGTATTGTACCGTGAGCGAGTGACTCCGAGCGAGCGGCTCTTTTTTAGCGTAGATTTTTTGGAGGAGCGGTGAGCGAGTGAAACGAGCGAACCCGACGAGAAAAAGGTACGCGTGTGAGATCCAGGTCTCGCGCGGCAGCGCCATCGCGGACGAACTCGAGCAGGCGATCGACCGGAAAGACCCGATCACGATCGTCCCTTCGTAGTGTATTGTACCGCGAGCGAGTGACTCCGAGCGAGCGGTTCTTTTAGCGTAGATGTTGTAACTGAACCCGTCCGAAGACGCCCCTGTGTCTTCGAGTTCGGATGGCGGGCGCCCGTAAGTACGGCGACCGACGCGGTCACTCTTCCGACGACGTAATCGAGCGAAACTCACCGCAGTGCGGTCGGAGCGCGGTCGAGTACCGGGTACGACATCACCTGTCGCTGGCAGCAAAATGTGACGTAGACAGATATCGTATATCTTGGGATATATGTGTGGATTTTTATGCTGTTATTGGCTGTCGATATACATGGCAGTATCTGGCTTGATGCTCGGAGTTATCGGCTACAGTGCTATATTCCTCATTCTTTTTCTTGTCATACGAAAGCAACTCTACGTAATCCCGACACTAATTATCGTTCCAACGGTTGCCGCCTTGCTCGCTGGGTTCTCGCCGGACGAACTCGCGACGTTTGCGGAAGAAGGGTTGCAAGGGATCGTCGCCATTACGGCGATGTTCGCGTTCGCCGTCTGGTACTTCAGTATCATGCGGGACAGCGGACTCTTCGACCCGTTCATCTCGCGCATCGTAAGTAGCATCATCGACAAACCGGCGTTGCTCACGATCGGAACCGTCGGCCTCGCGATGGTCACCCACCTGGACGGGGCCGGCGCAACGACGATGCTGATCACGATTCCGGCGATGCTCCCGCTGTACGATGCGCTCGACATCGATCGGAAAATCCTCGCCGCGCTCGTCGCGCTGACCGCCGGGACGATGAACATGGTCCCGTGGGGCGGGCAGGTCGTTCGCGGCGTCGCGGCGATCGATCCGGCGACGATCTCGAACGTGTTCAACCCGATGATCCCCGCACAGGTCGCAGGCATGCTCTCCGTCTTCGGCATCAGCGCCTACTACGGCCGGCGGATTCGGGAGAATCTGGACGCGGTAACCGCGTTCGACGGCGTCGACGAAGAGTCGCTGATCGACGACGCAGTGGACGGCCGCGAGGTTTCGGTCGATTGGAAGTGGTGGTTCAATTTCGCCCTCACGGTCGCCGTCCTCGGCGTTCTTATCGCAGGAATCACGTCGCCGGAAGTCTCGTTCATGATCGGCGTCGTTATCGCACTGCTCGTGAACGTGCCGGAGTACGAGAAGCAAAAGGAGGTGCTCGAATCCTACGCCCCCGACGTGATGACCTACGTCGGCATCCTCTTCGCCGCCGGCGTCCTCATCGGCGTCCTCGAAGAGAGCGGGATGATCACGGAAATGGCCAATATACTGGTCTATCTCATTCCGGACGTACTCGGCTCGCAACTGCCGCTCATCGTCGCGGTCGTCTCGCTGCCCGCACGGTTGCTGTTCAGCCCGGACGCCTTCTACTTCGGCGTGCTTCCCGTCTTCGCCGAAACGAGCGCCGCGTACGGACACGACCCCGTCGCGGTCGTCCGCGCCTCGCTCGTCGGCCAAACCGTCGGCTTCCCCGTCTCACCGTTCACGGGAGCCACGTACCTCCTCATCGGCCTGGCCGGCGTCGAACTCGGAGAGCACATCAAGTTCACGCTGCCGCTGATGGTCATCCCGTCGTCGATCATCCTCGCGGTCGCGCTACTGTTGGGCGCGATTCCGCTGTAGGACGACTACCGGTTACCGACTCCCAACTCACGGCCTACGGCTCACGGCTCACTGCTCCCGGCTCACGGCTCACGAGAAGAGCGTGTATCGCCGCCCCGGTTTCTTGTGCAGACCGTACATGCGCCCGTCGGAGATCGCGACGAGGCGGTCACCGACGAGTTCAAGTATAGCGCCGCAGCCGAGTTCCGCGAGCGGCGGGACACCCCACCAGGGCTCGCCGTCGGCGTCGACATTTGATCACCGTGTGTAGTGGTTGAGTATAATTGTGTTCATTTCGCTATGATAACGCGGAGCGTGACGGGTCTCCCGTCCGCAGAGTGGCCGGTTTCGAAACCGTGACGGCAGTTCGACGGTGCCGGATGGCGATAGTCGCCGGTAAGTAACTGACACACGGGGAAGGACTACTAGCTGTTTAAGGGGTAGTCATATATATGAGACGGATGTTTGAATATACTGTCAAAACAATGGTGTTGATGCACTATGTGTGCTGAAAGTAGTACAAGCGTCCCCACAGAGACGGAGGCACCGCCCGAATCGTTCATTATGGATCGAGGCCGGCTCGAAACGGTTCAGTCGCGGATCGTTCAGTCGATTCAAACGCTCGTCGACGATGCAAGCGCCGACGGCGCCGTCGTCGCCATGAGCGGCGGCATCGACTCGACCGTCACGGCTGCCCTGGCCGTCGAGGCGCTGGGTGCTGACAACGTCCTCGGACTCGCCCTCCCCTGTCACAAAGCCGAACGTGCAGACGCCCGCGACGCCCGGACCATCGCCGACGGGCTCGGCATGGAGTTCACCGAGATTCAGCTCCGGCCGCTTCTCGACGCGTTCAAAGAAACCGTCACGAGCGAACTCGAATCACGGATCGACGACGGCGACCGCCCGCACGAGCGAAATTGTGAACTCGGGAACGTGATCGCACGCCTCCGGATGTGCTGTGCCTACTACGCGGCGAACCGCGAACACCGGCTCGTGCTCGGGACCGCGAATCGCTCGGAACTCCTCCTCGGCTACTTCACCAAATACGGCGACGGCGCAGCCGACGCCTACCCGATCGGCGACCTCTACAAAACCGAAGTCCGCGCACTCGCAGCGCGGATCGGAATCCCACGACGGATCATCAGCAAGCCCCCGACCGCGGGCTTCTGGGCCGACCAGACCGACGCCGGTGAACTCGGTGCCTCCTACGAAACGATCGACCCACTGCTGCGACGACTCGTCGACGACGACCGCTCGGTCACCGACGCCGCAGCCGAACTCGACCTCGACGGAGAAACTGCGCGAGCGATCGCGTGGCTCTCCGCGGAAACCGAGCACAAACGAACCCTGCCACCGACGCCGGGACTCGACCACCTCCGAACCCCGCTGTAACGCCGGTGTGCAGCCGATCCGAATTGCCGGTATGCAGCCGCTCTGAATCGGGTCGACAACCCGTCTTCTGAACTCGACGGCGTTCGCCAATTCCGGCCTCACTGGTCAGTTTCGGACCGATACAGGGCCGGGTTCCGCCACCAGAACAGCCCCCACGCGAGCATGAACCCGGTAACCATCGCCAGGATATCCTGCAGAAACTGCCGGAGACCGAAGTCGGCGACGGCAACGATCGCAATCGCCGACCCGATCGCCGCACCGGAGAGGAGAAAGACGACATCGCCGACGATATGTGCCCGTGACTGCTCCCAGTACTGCTGGCGCTCCTCGTCGTACCAGACACCGACGTAGATCAATACCGGTGCCATCGCCGTGATGACGGTGATAACCCGATACTCCTCGGGAAATCCGGCCCGGCCGAGCACAAGAAGGTTGAACAGATTCGCGGTCATCGCCGCCACGAACAGTCCGACCAGCAACCACCCCCAGCGCGGTAGGGTTTCCTTATCCATAGCGCGAGTCATCACTCAGTCGAAATAATCCTGCCGTTCTCACCGATCCGGCAACCGAACGGCCGATCGAATAGCCAGCGATGAACTCGCGGAAACAGTATTAGTGCAGTACCCCGTCTTCGGGAAGTCATTCGAGGCGCTTTCGGGCGAGTGGTCGAGACATCTTCGCGTTTCATCCCGACGAAACCGGTCTATGTTCGGCCGCTCCCGATGAACGCGGTCGTCTCAGCCCGTCGACATCGCGCGTTACTCCGCACAGCAGGCGTCTTTCTTCGGCGACTCATCGACGCCATTGCCATCGGCAGCAACGGGATCCGTCAGTCGGTAGAGGCTTTGACGAGCGTCCGCGAAATAGATGTCCTCATCAACGGTTCCGATCTCCTCGAGCCGTTCCAGTGCATATCGGACCGTCCGAGCCGAGAGCATCGACTCCTCGACGATTTGCTTCTGGGTGAGCGGCCCGTCGTACTCGAGAACCTTGAAAACGAGTTTGGCGCTCGGAGGCAAGTCTTCGATTTCCTCCAGATCGGTATCTACCATATTACGAATCGAAAGCTCCCAGCAGTATAAAAGTTGAGCCTCTCCCGAGTGGACTCTCTTTTAAAATACACTATAATATCCAACTCAAAATGCGCTGAAAGGCGTTCTATACCCCAGTATCATTATTTGACCGGCTGGTCAGCAACGGCGCCGGGTTCGAACTCTCTCGTAAACTGAAACAGGTTACGCACCGATCGTACGACGGCTGTGCCACCGGGTGGCGCTGTCGTTCAGTGACCACTCTAGCAGCAACCGTTCTCCACTCAACGGCTCCTCGTTTTCGAACCGAAAACCGCGTCATCGATCGGTCGTGAGAGTGGTCGCTTCTTAACTATTTCCTGCGCGTATACACTACATTTTAAGTATAAGTAATAAATAGAGTCAGCCAATGAAAGGTGTGGCAGCTCATTCAGCAAACGGGGACGGGGACCGCGGGGTCACACCGGTACTCGGTGTGATCTTGCTTTTCGCGATGGTGTTTATCGGGGCGGGTCTTGTGTTGATGGTCGGCTCAGGCGCACTCGATGCGATATCGGGGGAGACCCACGCTGAGAAAACGGAGCAAGAACTCAAACAGTTCGATAGCGATCTCTCCTCAGCCGGGTTGCAAAACGATACCAAAGAAACGGTCTATCTGGGCGGTGATAGCGAACTGGTTATGGACGGCAAATTGACGGTTAATATCTCCGATGGATACGCGAGTAATGAGACCTCAATCGATCTCAAGACGATCGTCTCGACCGACGAAGCCGGAAACGAGTTCGCCTATCAGGCGGGCGGTGTCTGGCGCATCGACAATAATCGTGCCCAGGCGGTTGCGGATCCGAATATCAGATATTACACCGAGATGGCCGACGGCGAACAGGTCGGTCGACTCGACCTCTCACCGACAACAGTCGAGGGAGCCGTCGGCTCCGGTGAACACACCGTCGAATCGGGTACCACACAGGAGTTCGATCTTCGCGGCGATGAACTCGAGTACGTGAACTACGTCACGGTCGAAGTATCGGATAGCGCGTACCACAACGGCTGGTACGACTTTCTGAAAGACGAGTTCAACGCGACCGACGAGGCGAACGTTCCCGGACACGACTGCAAGCCGGCGACGCAGGTCACGACGAATATTATCTGCCACGAGGAAGACCAGCAAACGGTTACGGTCGTCGCCGGCGTCGACGGCGAGACGCCGCTCGCGAATCTCGTCGATATCGAGCCGACAGTTTATGGCGGACTGTACGTTTCAGGGTCGGACAAGACGGTCGATTCGCCGCTGACGGTGACCGCATACGACGATCATCAGTCAACCCAAAACGTCACGAACGATCTTCTCCTCGCGGATTACGAGAACTACGACCTCCAGAACCACGCGAATATCGATGGAATTCCCGTCGTCAACGGTGAACTCGGATCGAAAGGGAATCCGACGATCTCACAGATCGGCTACGGCGTGTCCGTGGATCCCGGTCCACAGGGACGGCCGTTCGAAGAGGACAACGCCTACTGGCTCGATGCACACGAACAGGCGCTTGCCACTGAACTTTCATCTTCCTATACGAGCATCGACTCGATCAACGACGAGATAGACACGCTACTCGACGAGTATCTGCGCAGCGACTCCACAGCCGGTGGAAGCGTTACCGCAGGAATCTACGAAGGTCTCGAAAACGACGGCAACAGTATCAGTACGCTCGATTCGAGCGACGGCAACATCCACGTTGGTGTCGAGGACGATCTCGAACTCTCGGGCGTCGACGTCTACGGCGATAATCAAACGAGTTTCTACGTCGATGGAAACGTCGATGTCTCCAACGTCGAGATCCACCCGGACGACCGGGCGTCCTCGCTGTGGATTTACGCGACGAACGACTCGACGGTCACGGTCGACGGCGACTTCCAGGGCGTCATCTACGCGCCGGGTGCGAACGTACAGATTGATGGTGGAACGACCATCGACGGGGCGATCGTCGCCGGCAACGATATTGGCATTGAGGATAACGTCAACATCAACTTCGACCGGTCGCTGCGGACGGACACGCCGTTTTCGGACGGCGACGAGGATCTCCTCTTCGAGTACGGCGAATCCAGACCGCCGATCGACGCGACGTTCATCCTCGACAGTTCCGGGTCGATGGGGCCGCACAACACCTATGGCGGCACATATACACCCCAGAATGAGATTAGAATAACTGGTAATGATTGGGAACTAATCCCAGACGAAATCGATGAAGCATTTCGAAATACCCATACTGAGAGCTTCTTCGGCGATTGGATACAACATGATATAGAAGTCAAGAATACTACAACAGGAGAAACAGAAATATTAACATATCAAGAAGATTACGCTCATCCAAGTAACTGGGATAAAGTACGAGTTCTCGATAGAACCTGCATTGGACCATATTGTAATGAGAGAGGCGATCTCGGTTTCTATAGCCATTCAGGAAATGACCCAACTGGAGAACGAGTCAACGCAACGACGAATTTCATCGATCTGATGAACGAATCGGAGGGCGATCGGGCCGGTGTCTACGAGTTCGATACTGACGGGAACACCCTTCACCATCTGGACGGCGACCTCGACGCAGCCAGGGAGAACGTCGTCGGAAACGCCTACGGCGGGACGAATATGGGATCCGGTCTCGAGAAGGCACTTGACGACTACGATAGCAGAGGGAAGGATGGCCAAGAGCGGATTTCGATTCTCTTGAGTGACGGGAAAAACAGTGGCAACGGTGATTCGGTCATGGACACCCAAGTTGATCGAGCGAAAAATGACAATGTTACGCTGTACACGGTCGGACTCCACGGTGACGCAGGAGATTCGATTCCCGAAGGAAAACTCACCGACTGGGCCGAAGAAACCGGCGGCGAGTACTACAGCGCCGAGGACCCCGGCGAACTCTACGACCTCTTCGAGAAAATCGCAAAGGAAGAGATCGAGATCGACTCGGAGGTCCAGGTCGAAATCTCGGTCACCCACGAGCGGACGACGACGAGCGGCTACGCGGTCAACGTCGCCGAGCAGACGGTCGAAATCGACTCGTAACCGCACGGACGGATCGCCTCCGAGTACGCGATTCTATGAGGCGGTGAACCCGAACCCCTTTTCACCACCGACGACAGAGTCACACCCATGTCGACCGAATCGATTAGCGACCGACGGGAGCATATTCGCTCCATCAGCGTCACCGCGCTGGCCGCGCTACTCGGCGTCGGTGCCGCACTCGCCTCCGTGGCGCTTACCGGAGACCTCCCGGTAGACACCGCCGCCAGCGATACGCGAGCGCTGTTTCTCGTCCTCGGTGCGATCGTCGTCCAGTTCGTTCTCTTCAACTTCACGAACATCTACGCCGACGACGAGTTTGGGATGAAACACCACCTGTTCATCACGTTCATGACCTTCGCAATGTGGTTCGTGACGTGGGGCATCCTGCTTACCGCGGAGTCGACGGCATAACCATGGCCGACGATAGCATCGCCGTCGTAGACCTAGATCGGTGTCAACCCGACCGCTGTAGCTACGAGTGCAAGAACTACTGCCCACCGAACCGAACGGGCAAAGAGTGCATTACGCTCCGCGGCGAGGAAACCGCGGAGGGACAGCCCGAACAGGTCCGCATCTCCGAGGAGATCTGTCTCGGCGAGAGTTGCGGAATCTGCGTCGAGAAGTGTCCCTTCGACGCCATCGAGATCATCAACCTGCCCCAGGAACTGGAGGACGAACCCGCCCACCGCTACGGCGAGAACGCCTTCTCGCTGTACGGCCTGCCCGCACCGCAGGAAGGACAGGTCACCGGTATCCTCGGGCCCAACGGCATCGGGAAAACGACCGCCGTTCGTATCCTCGCCGGCGAACTCGAACCTAACCTCGGACGCTACGAGGAGTCGCCGGACTGGGACGATGTCTTAGAGGCGTACCGCGGCACCGAACTCCAGGACTACATCGCGGACATCCGCGATGGCGAGATCACCGTCGCCCGAAAACCCCAATACGTCGATCAGATTCCGAACCAGTTCGACGGCAACACCCGCCAACTGCTGGAGCGGACGGACGAACGAGATGCTCTTGACGGCCTCGTCGAACGCCTGTCGATCGGTCCCGTCATGGACCAGGCGATCGAGGATCTCTCCGGCGGCGAACTCCAACGGGTCGCACTCGCCGCGACGCTCGCTCGCGATACGGACTTTTACTTCCTGGACGAGATCACGCCCTACCTCGACATCGGCCAGCGCGTCACCGCGGCTAGACTGATCCGTGAACTCGCCGAAGAAGCGGGAAAGTCGATGCTCGTCGTCGAGCACGACCTCGCGATTCTCGACCTGCTCGCGGACACGCTGCACGTCGCCTACGGTGAACCCGGTGCCTATGGTGTCATCACATCGCCGAAATCAGTCCGCAACGGGATCAACGAATACCTCGCGGGCTATCTCGACAACGAGAACATGCGAATTCGCCAGAATCCGATCGAGTTCGAGGAGCACGCGCCCCGAACCGCGACCCACGGCGACGTACTCGTCGACTATCCCGACCTCACCAAGAGCTACGGTGACGGCGAGTTCAGTCTCGAAGTCGAGGGTGGCGAGATTCACCGGAACGAAGTGCTCGGTATCGTCGGCCCGAACGGGATCGGGAAGTCGACGTTCGCGAAGTTGCTGACGGGGAATCTCGAGCCCGATACCGGCGACGCCGACCTGAATCTGGACATCTCTTACAAACCCCAGTACGTGACGATCGACCAGCCGATGCGAGTTGATGCCTTCCTCTCGTCGATCACGGATCAGTTCGGCTCATCCTACTGGAACACGGAAATCGCCCAGCCGCTCCAGTTAGAGCGGATCATGGAGCAGAATCTCTCGGATCTGTCGGGCGGTGAGCGCCAGCGGGTGGCCATCGCAGCCTGCCTGTCCGAGTCCGCGGATCTCTACTTGCTCGACGAGCCCTCGGCGCACTTGGACGTCGAACAACGCGTGCAGGCGACGAGTGCGATCCGACGCTACGCCGAACAGCAGGACTCGACCGTGATGGTCATCGACCACGACACCTACATGATCGACCTGCTGGCGGACCGGCTGATGGTCTTCGACGGCGAACCCGCAGCGCACGGTCACGCCGGCCAGCCACAGCCGATGCGCGACGGCATGAACGAGTTCCTCGCGAATCTCGAGGTTACGTTCCGGCGGGACGAACGGACCTCGCGGCCGCGGATCAACAAGCCGGACTCGCAGTTAGACCGCGAGCAAAAGCGCGAAGGAGAGTATTACTACGCGCCCTGATCGTCGTATCGGGCCATCACACCGTCACGCCGACGAAAGACGACGGAGTCGTCGGAGTCGTCGGAGTCGTCGGAGTCGTCGGAGTCGTCGGAGTCGTCGATCGTGGAGGAGAGTCGCCGAGATTGTGCGGTACTTAGTTCGCTTTCTCGCGCAACTCCTCGAGCGTCTCGAAGACGAGTTCTCGGAACCGGTCACCGCGGGTCGTACGTGTCGACGGGTCGCCTCGCCGCTGGAGATGGAGCGATTCGATGAACTCGAGCAACAGGAGCAGACGATACGCTGGCTTTCGTTGCTCGAGAGCAGCGGGGACTGAGCGGACGGATTCGTATCCGGCCCGGAACGCTCGCGTCACGGAGTCGTCGACATCGTTGCGGGCTTCGAAGTACGGGACCACCGTTCGCCAGTAATCGTACTCGCCGGGCGCGACGAGCGCGTGTTCGAAATCGATCGCCACAGGTCCGTCACCGGTTCGAGCGAGGTGTTCAGGGTGGATATCGCCGTGACAGAGCACGGGCTCCCCGGCTCCGTCGAAAGCGTTGTCATGCGTTTCGAAGAACTGATCGACGGCGTCGACGACGGTCCCGTATCCAATCGGTTCGAGAAACGACCGGTGGAAGGAAAGACGCGCACGGACGGCTTCGATCCAGTCGGCGTGCGCCTCGAGTTCGATGCCGGAGTCGCCGTCACGGGGCCGGCCGAACCCGTCGAACGCACCCGCCGTCTCGGTATGCAACGTTCCGAGCCAGCGACCAGCAGCGGCCGCCCACTCGGAATCGATCGTCTCGAGTGGGGCGGGTGAGCGCTCGAGTTCATCGCACCAGGCAGTCACGTAGTGGTCGGAGCCGACGGCGAGCACCGCGGGAACGGAAACGCCCGTCTGCGTTGCGACGAACTCGTGAACGCGGCCCTCGGCGGCGGCGTGACCGCGCGGGTGGGCGTCAACTTTCACCGCCGCTTGACGGCCGTCCAGATACACCTCGTAAACGCGGTAGGGCGGCACGTCGTGGAGTCGGCGACCGACTACTACGTCGTCGGCGTACGATTCGAGCGTCGAAACGAGTTGCTGTGTCATTAGTTCGGTCCCGCTAACGGGGGGTTGCCGACCGGAGACAGTGCTACAGCGCCGCCGCTCCGGTCGACAGAAGATAGCTATGAGTTACGGTACCGTAATAAAAGCGTATCGGACACGAGTTCACCGCGACGCAGCACCGTTGCCGACGCTGTTACTCCGTGTGGCTCGTTCGGAAAAGGACAACGAGGCCGGTCAGAACAACCAGCAATCCGAGCAACACGGCGGCGACGACCGAACTCGAGACGACGAGTTCACCCGTGGCACCGACGACGGCACCGGCGGCGGCGATGATGGTTCCGGTGAGGATCAGCCCCGTTCCGACGAGGTCAGCGGTCGTATCCGGTGGTTCGGTGGGCGACGTGTCCGGGCGGTCGAGCGGGTCCACGAGTTGCCACTCGGGTTCGGTGGCCGTCTCGATTCGGTAGCGGCCGCCCGAAAGCGACGAGAGGATGGCGTCGCTTGCGGCCTGCATCGATGCCGTCCACCAATCGCTTCCTGTTCCGGGTTCATTGGGCGGCGTTTCGGGTCCCGCATCCGTTCGGACCAGGTAGACGGGTTCGCCGATAATGTGGTCGATCGAGGCCGCGTCGTAGCCGATGTCCGCGACGAGTCGCGCGAGGAGGAATTCCTCGGACCACGGGATCGGTTTCTCGAGCGCGAACGAACGCGTCTCTCCGTGGGGCAGTAAAACGGTAAGTTCGACCGTGGTGGCGTCGAGTGGGGTCACGTCGGTAATTCGTCCCTCGACGTATCCCTCGGGGGTCGTCATCACGTCGATACGCCCGAGCTCGTCCGCGAGGTCGGTTTCGGACGCGGATTCATCGGGAGAACGAGACTCACGCTCAGTTCGCCGCTTGTCGGAGTCATCCGCAGAGACATCCGTCTCGCCGCGTGTGACTTCGATCTCGATTTCGCCGTTCCCGTCGGTCCCGCCATGATTTGGGGCGGCGTTCGAACGCGAGTTCGGCGTCGGGTCCTCGTCTGTCACAGTTCACCTCGGGTCGGCTCCGCTTTCGACCGACAGTACTCACGGGAGTCGACCCGGTCGTCTCGACCTACGGGCGCCGGCAAGGTAAGTCGTTTCCCGGCCTTCATCGACCCCTCGCAGCCGCTCAGGGTACAGGGCTCGCGCGGATCACGGCGAACAACCCATCACCGTGGCCCTCACGCAACGGTGTCGCCTCGGGATCGATCGTCGCGGGATCCTCGAAGACAGTCTGTGCTCGGTCTTCGATCACGAATCCTGCCCGTTCGAGTTCACGGCAGGCCGCGTCGCCAGTCAAGAACTCGGCGTCGGCGTAGAAGGGACTCTCGTCTTTGTGTTCCTGATACACCTGGCCGACTGCACTCGAACGGTCGAGGACGGCAACGACAAGCGTGCCATCGTCCGCGAGGACGCGACGGGCCTCCGAAAGCGTCGTTTCGAGGTCGTCAACGAAGCAGAGGACGGTAACGAACAGCGTGAGATCGAGTGTCCCCGCAGCGAACGGCAGCGATTCAGCGACGCCGCGAACGGGATCGACCCCGCGTTCCCGCGTTCGCTCAAGCGCGTTTCGAGCGGGATCGAGTCCGAGAGAAAGCCCGAGCGGGGCCGCGAAGCGACCGGTACCGACGCCGATTTCGAGGGCGCGGTCGTGGCGGCTATCGAACGTCTCCGGAAGCACTCGTTCGAGCGCCGCCTGTTCGGCGCGGTAGGCCCCATCGTGTGTCTCGAACCAGTCGTCGTATTCCTCGGAAAGCGTCTCGAAGGGCTGAGCGGTAACCATACGAAACCGATGTCAGTCGGTCAATGAAAATGTATGGGTGAGAGAGACGGCTTCGTCGATCCATCGAGCAGAAGAAATGCCGCAGAGACGGGGAGTATCATCTAATAAGCAATACCCATAACTATTCCCCACACCATTTATGTTCGTACACTATAATGTAATCCAGTATGAGCGATGAGATCGTGACGGTCGTCTGCCAGCACGCAGATGCCCTCATGTCGCTGCGGGAGTCACCGAAATATAAACGGGAGTTAGCGGAGGAACTCGACGTGTCGAAGAGTACGGTGTACAACATCCACAGACGGCTCAGTGAGCACGGGTTAGTGATGAAAGCGGATGGAAAGTACACGCTCACGGAACGGGGAGTCATAGCCATTACGGCCTACAAGGGGTACAAAGAACAGACGGAATTGATCGAACAGATGCCTCCCAATCGGCCGTTCGAGGCGGAAGTCGGATGAGTTGTGACCGAGAACGACACCTCGCACACCGCACCGATCGACTTGTACGAACGCGTGTGAAACGCAGCGAGCGGGGCGCTAAACGCGCTTCGTGATGATAGTTCCCATCAATCGTCCGGAACGATAGTCTCAGTCCCATCCTTCTCGACGGATTGAACGCCGAGAGTTCAGTCTTGTTCGCGACGGGGCCGGTATCGAACGACGCCATCAGGTAAGTGCGTCGCGAGCACGCTTCGAAAACGAACTCGCCGAGACGAGTCCGAGTAGGAATGCCGAAAGTGTCCGCTCTGATAATAGTAAATAAATCAACTGGTCTAATTCTTGTTATCGTAAACAGATAGGCCGGTATTTTATATACATAGAGATAGTTGAAGCCTAAAAATCTGGGAAAATATTTTATTCTTTGATGATGGATCACGTATTGATGTCCCAAGATGACATCACACAGACGAGTCGACGAGCATTGCTTCGCAAATCATCGGTTGCGACCGTCGCCGGTCTCGGAGCGGTTTCCGCCACGTCCGCGAGCGCGTCAGCGACTTCGTTCGGCCTCTCGGAACTGAAGGCGGAAGGGGTCGTCCTCGAATCCCGGGACGTTTCAGTCCCGACCGACGTCCGGAGCGGAAAGCGCTTACTACGCAGGTTGGCGGCGGATGGACTGCTCGAGGAGGCGTCGCTGGACGTATTGCCGAATCAGCAGTTCGACGAAAACGGACAGATCCATCGGACGTACACCGATGGAAACAAGCAGATCGCATTTACGACGTCCACCACCCGTGGGCGACTACAGGTTAGCTTCGGCGAGGAGGCGATCCCGTCGGCCGCTCTCTTCCCGAAAGACGGTGGTGCTGTCGTGCTATACACAGCACCCGATGGAGAGGAATACCGGCGTTTCGAATCCGATCTGACCGTCTCCGAAAGCGACAGCGAAGCGTCAGCCGACAGTTGTTCCGGCGACAACTGCGACGGTTGCGCCTGCGAAGAGGACTGGTGTTTCGTCGGGCGGTACAAGAAAAAGTGTAACACCTGCGACGACGGCGAGTGTATCATCACGGACAGTTGCGGCTGCTGATCGAACACTGACCATTTCCTTTTTCTCTGGTCGTCCAAGCGGCAATTTGGGTGCCTTGCTGACCAGAGTGGCGGCATGAACGAAACCGATACCGGAGAGACAACGGTTACTCGAGATCGACTCGATCGAAGAACCAAACGCCGAGAGCGACGGGCGCGATCGCCCAGCAGAGCAGGACGGCGAGTCCGAATAGATTCGGCCCGTGAGCGGCGGTCGTCTGGCCGCCCACCAGCGCGATCTCGAGGAGATCTCGAATGTAGTAGCGGGCAGCGTCGAAGGCTTCGAGCGGGCTGAGACGGGCCACGTACAGAAACCACGTTGGCTCGTCGGCGTACGTGAGCCGTCCCGTCAGGTTGATCGACTGCGTCGTCCCCGTGACGAGTTCACCAAACCGGACGCAGGCGGGAAGGACGATCTGTCCCCAGAGCGGTCCGAACAGCGCGTAGAGACCGACGACGACTGCGACCGCGCGCGTTTTCGACGAGACGATACTCGACACGCCGACCGCCATCCCGATCCACGCAAGTCCGTAGAGGACGAGCAGTATCACGGCGCTGAGCAACGGAACGAGCGGGATTTCGTCGACACGGACGAAGACGAGCACTGCAAGGACACCGAGCGAGGCGACAAGCGCGGTTACCAGCACGCTCACGCGACTCAGGTACTTGCCGATGATCAGTTCCCGACGCGTGCTCGGGAGTCCGAGGAGAAAGCGAATGCGACCGGATTCGCGTTCGCCGATTACGGCCTCGTAACCGAGGACGATCGCGACGAGCGGAACCCAGAGACCGAACGAGTCGATAGCGGTCAACAGCGGTGTGTCTACCTGCTCGACTAATTCGGTACTGAGACTGAGCCAGGAGATGGCGACGAGGGCAGTCATGAGCCCCGTCGTACCCCAGAGTGTCCGGGAGTGGATCGCATCTGCGATGTCGGTTCGAGCGATCGCAGCGACCGAGTTCATCGCGGCTCACCGTCGGACGGGGAGGCGGTATAGGCTGCGAACAGTTCTTCCAGGGAGGAATCCTCGACATCGATGTCCGTCACCGTTGCACCGGCGTCCTCGACGCGGCCGATAGCGGCGGATTTGACGCCGGAGTCGGTACAGGTGATAGAAATTGTTCCACCGCGACCGGTACTGGCGGCATCGACAGCGACGGTGTCGACGCGATCCAGTTCGGCGAGGCGCTGGGAAACCGATTCGGGAACCGTATCGACGGAAAGGATGAGCGTCGAGTTCGGATCGAGAGTTTCTCGGAGGCCGTCGACGGTGTCGACGGTCAGGAGGGTGCCGTCGTTCATAATGGCGACGCGGTCGCAGACGGCTTCGACCTGGTCGAGGACGTGACTCGAGAGGAAGACGGTCGTCCCGTGGTCGGCTTCCTCGCGGACGATCTCTCGAAGCGTTCTGATGCCGTTCGGATCGAGGCCGGAGGAGGGCTCGTCGAGGATTAACAGATCGGGGTCGTCGACGAGCGCGATACCGAGGGCGAGGCGCTGTCGCATGCCCTTCGAGTAGGTTCCGACGGCAGTCTCTTCGTCTCCGGTCAGGCCGACGCGAGCGAGGATGTCGACCGGGTCGTCGTCGCTCTCGTACATGTCGATGGCCAGTTCGACGTGACGGCGACCCGAGAGGCGATCGTAGAAGGCGTACCCCTCCGGAAGCACGCCGGTACGCCGGCGAACGACGCGGGGCTGTTCCTGCGGGTCGACGCCCAGAATGGAGATAGCGCCGGTTGTCGGCCGCACGAAGTCGAGAAGCATATTGATCGTCGTCGACTTGCCTGCCCCGTTCGGGCCGAGAAAGCCGAACACCTCGCCGCTCTCGACGGTAAGATCGATATCTCGAACGGCGTGAGTCTCGTCGAACCGTTTCGAAACTCCGTTCGTTTCGATTGCTGCCATGAGTTGGCTGCAGTAATGTGAAGCGGAGTATTTAATCAAACGGTTTCAATGACAGTAAGAAGACCCATCGTTGCCGGCTGTCGCTCTCGAGTTCGCGAAGCGGGCAACACAATGGTCAGCGAGAGCGGGGAAAACGGTTCAGCGAACGAAGCGTTGGCAACTGCCACAGAGGTTCTCTTCTTTGATATCGACTTCGCGGACGGTCGGCGAGAAGTTCATCACGCAGCGGTTGTTGTCGCAGTGTTCGAGCCCATATGTATGGCCGATTTCGTGGACGATTTCCTTGCGGACGCGGTTCTCGAAAATTTCGCCTGCGCTCTTGTTCGAAAAGCCGCCGTCGCTCGAGGTTTGCAATCGATAGGTCGAAACGACGCTGCCGCTGCCGTCGAGATAGGCGAGTCCGAAGACGTAGTTCCGACGGCGGTAGAAAAGGTCGTGTGGCGTGACGGCGATGTTTTTCCCCCCGCGACCGACGCGTTCTGCGAGTTGGATGAACGCCTCTGCGGAATACTGGTCGCGACCGGAGTCGTACGCCCCGCCCGGCACTGGCTGGGAATCGGTGACCGAAACGTCGCAGTCGTAGACCGATCGTAACGCCGAGGACGCTGCCCGTTTGACCGCTGCGGGGACGTTGCCGACCGGCACGATGTCGACGAGCATGACAAACGCTATGGTCGCTTCGCTCATAAACGTCCCGCCATGGGCCACACTCGGCGAAATCTACCGGCGATGACAACTGTCCTCGCAGCATACGACCGACTCGTCGAGGTGGGGATCGGCCGACGAACCGAGCTGGCGGCGACGCTGGCGGAACGTGGCCACGCCGTCACGGCGACGGATATCTATCAGCGAGACGTTCCCGAACGAGTTCAGTTCGTCCGAGACGATATCGTCGATCCCGAGCCGTCGGTCTACGCCGACGCGGACGCGATCTACGCCCGGAACCTGCCGCCCGAACTGCACCGGCCGGCCCGGGACGTTGCCCACGCCGCCGACGCAGCGTTTCTCTTTACGACGCTCGGCGGCGACCAACCGGCGATTCCCGTCGAGCGACAGACGATCCAAGCTGGAACGCTGTACGTGAGCACGCATCCCGAGTCGAGCCGAGACGCATGAATTAACAGCACCGGGGACGTTGCTTCGAACCGACGCGTGCTCCCCGATACTGTCCTGTCCCTCCTCGCAATACTGCTCGTGACCGTCGTTCTCGCGGCCGTCATCGCCGGCTTCGGCACACTGCTGTGGTTCGCCCTCGAACTCGCGACCGCCCCCGGCGTCGTCGTCCACGAGTTCGCCCACGCGATAACCTGCCGGGCCGTCGGCGTCCGCGTTCACGAGGTCGTCTACTTTCGCCTCGGCGACCCCGCCGGCTACGTCCGCCACGAACAACCGGACCGGTACCGCGACGCGTTCCTCATCGGCGTCGCGCCGTTTCTCGTCAACACCGTCGTGGCGCTTGTCGCCTGTCTCGCCTTCGCGGAACTCGCGACGGGGACCGGTGTCGTGTCGCCGACGGGCGGCGGATTCCCCGCGGTTGATCCGGCGGCCGTCTCCCGGGAGATGCTGATCGGCATGGCCGCCCTCGGCTGGCTCGGGCTCGCAGTCGGGATGCAGGCGTTTCCGAGCACCGGCGATGCGAACACGCTCTGGGCGCACGCACGAGCCAAGTGGCGGCGGTCGCCGCTCGTCCTGCTCGGAGTTCCGGTCATCCTCGTGATCTACGTCGCGAACGTGCTCTCGTGGCTGTGGGCGGACGTACTCTACGCGGTCGCATTGTTGCTCGTCGCGTTCGCCGTCGCTGGCACGCCGCTGCTTTGAGCGCGGGCAGGTCCGTCGCGCCGGCCGAATCCGACCGCCTTTATTCCCGCCGGCCCGTTCGAGCGCGTATGACCGAGCACGCAACCGCGACCGACACGGCCACCCTCGCCGCAGACGCCGTCGTCCTCGACATCGACGGCGTGCTCGTCGACGTGGCCGACTCCTACCGGCGCGCGATCGTCGAGTCCGTCGAGGTCGTCTACGACCGGACGATCCGCAAGGACGACATCCAGCAGTTCAAAGACGCCGGCGGGTTCAACAACGACTGGGAACTCACACACGCCGCGGCGCTCTATATTCTCGCGACGAGCGAGGGCTACGACGCGTCGATCGACGAGTTCACCGACGCCATCGCCGCCGAGGGCGGCGGCCTCGAAGCGGCCGAAACCGTCGTCCGCGACGGCCTCGGCGCGCGCGCAACCCAGCGCGTGACGAACCGCTGGGATCGCGAGCGGCTTCGCGACGTCTTCCAGCAACTGTATCTCGGCACCGAACTCTACCGCGCACTCGAGGGTGGCGAACCGGACGCCGAACTCGTCGACGAGTCCGGATTCATCCACGACGAGCCGGTACTGCTGTCGGCGGAAACCCGCGACCGGCTCGTCGACGCGTACGACGGCGCGGTCGGCGTGCTGACCGGGCGACCGAAAGCCGAAGCTGAACTCGCGCTCGATCGGGTCGGGCTGGCGGACGAAGTTTCCGTTGAGCACCGGTTTACGATGGACGACTGGAAGGAGGGCAAGCCGCACCCGCGGGCGCTGACGACGCTGGCAGACCGGTTCGACGCCGAACGCGTGGTCTTCGCCGGCGATACGCTCGACGATATCAGAACGGCGACGAACGCGAACGAGGCGGACGCCGATCGGGAGTACCACGGCGTCGGCGTCCTGACGGGCGGTCTCACCGGCGAGGACGGGCGACGGAAGTACGAAGCGGAGAACGCGTCGGCCGTCCTCGAATCGGTGAACGACCTGCCGGCGCTACTCGAGGCGTAACCGCCGGCTGCGCGAGCGAGCCAGCACGTTCGCACGCCCGTTTTTTAGCCGTCGTCGGTGTAGCCCGCGCCAGTCCTATGACCGGTTCTGACCACGACCCCGACCCCAACCCCGATTCCGACTCCGATCCCGACCGATTTTCCTGCGATCCCAACCTGCCCGGCGAACCGACCGCGCTCTGGCTCGCGGAGCCGCCCGAAGCGAAACCGGACCGCGACTCGGAGCGCGGCGGTGGCGAGCGTCCGCTCACGGCCGACCGAACGGTCGACGTGGCGGTCGTCGGTGCGGGAATCGCCGGCCTTTCGACGGCGCTCGAACTGCGCGAGCGGGGGAAGACGGTCGCCGTGCTCGAACGAGACCGCGTCTCGGCAGGGATCACGGGTAAATCGACGGCGAAGCTGACGAGCCAGCACGGGGCGATCTACGACCACCTGCGCCGCGAGTTCAGCCGGCGGGCGGCAAAGCAGTACGCGACGGTGCAGGAGGACGCGATCGACGCGGTCGAGCGACGGATCGACGAGTTCGGGATCGACTGCGGGTTCGAGCGCCAATCGTCGTACCTGTACGGAGACAGTCGGGACAAACTCGAACGCGAGGCCGACGCCGCACAAGATGCGGGGCTCCCGGCGACGCTCGTCACGTCGGTGCCGCCGTTCGAGCGAGCGCAGGCCGCGGTGCGGTTCGACGAGCAGGCGTGGTTTCACCCGCGCCGATATCTGCTCGGGATCGCGGACGTGCTCCGCGAAGATGACGGAGCCAGGGTCTTCGAACGGACCCGCGTCACGGCCGTCGAACCGGGGACGCCGTGTCGGGTCCGGACCGAAGCGGCGTCGGTGACTGCCGAGCAGGTTGTCCTCGCAACCGGATTTCCGATCCTCGACCGCGCGGGGTACTTCGCGCGGATGCACCCGAAACGGTCCTACGTGCTCGCGCTTCGACTCGACAGGGACCCGCCGGACGGGATGTACTACCGGACCGGCGACAACTACCGCTCGGTGCGGACCTATCGCGGCGACGAGGAGGAACTCCTGCTGGTCGGCGGAGAGAACCACAAGACCGGCCAGGGCGGCTCGACCGTCGACCGCTACCGGCGACTCCTCGAGTGGGCCCGCGAGCGGTTTCCCGTCGAATCCGTGGCGTACCGCTGGTCGAACCAGGACTACAAGCCGGTCGATCGGGTGCCGTTCGTCGGTCGCGCCGGTGCCGGCACGCCGAACGTCTTCGTCGCGACCGGATTTCGCGGCTGGGGCATGACCAACGGCGTCGCCGCCGGCCGGCTGCTCGCCGCCCTCATCGACGGGCAGAAGCCGCCGGAGCGGAAGCTGTTCGATCCGCTGCGGTTCACGCCGAAGCCCTCGGCCGGGAAGGCCGTCACCGAGAACGTCGACGCGATGAGCGAACTCGCGACCGACTGGCTCCGGACGATGCTCGCGTCCGGATCGCTCGAACTCGATCCCGGCGAGGGAACGGTGATCCGCCGCGAAGGGACGCCCGTCGCCTGCGCGCGAGACGCCGACGGCGAACTTCACGCGACCTCGGCCGTCTGTACGCACATGTACTGTCTCGTCGAGTGGAACGACGGCGAATGTAGCTGGGATTGCCCCTGCCACGGCTCGCGGTTCGCCCCGGACGGGGACCTGCTGGAGGGGCCGGCGACCGAGGGGCTGTCGAACGCAGCCGACGAACTCGAACGGGAATGAGCCCACCGAGGCCGGGTATGAACATCCTGGCCGTCAAACGACCGACCACGATGACCGACACCACGCTCGACGACATCGCGCGGCAACTCGACCGCGCAACCGAACTCGAGGACGAGGAGGCGATCGCCGTCCTCCGGACGGCTCGCGAGGACCTGCAGGCCCTCGGCAACGACCCCGATACCGACGAGGACCGGCGCACTGAACTTGTAACCCGCATCGAACAGCGGCTCCGGGAAGTCGAGAACCGGGACGCCTACGACAGCGGCCTCGGTGCCGCGATGAATCCGGACGAGGACGAGGCCCCGTAGGACGCCGGTACGTTCGGACTCGGGACGATAGTCCGCCACTGAGATCGCTAACACGACGTTGAGACCGCAACGATCACCGCGGTTTTTCCCCCGATCGCCGCGAGTTCAGTCGATGACTGGACCGACGCGACGCAGACTGTTGCGGACGGCTCCGGGCGTCGTACTCGCACCGACGCTCGCGGGCACGCGGCGGGGCGACGGGGCGGGGTCGAGCGTATCGGTGGGAACTGGTGAGCGGGGAGGGCGGGGACGACCACAACCACGACCCCGAGCGCGGGAGCAGGCGCAGGCACAAACGCAGGACGCACTCCGCGTCTCGATCACCGAAACGAACGCGCCGCTGCCCGCCGGCGAGTACCTGCGGGTGACGACCGCGCTCGAAAACACCGGGACGGACGCGATTCGGACCGAGGCCTCGCTGCTCGTCGGCGACGACGAAACGCGCGTCTCGCGCCGCGGGCTGACCATCGAAGCCGGCCGGACCAGAACGATCCGGCAGGGGTTCTACACCTATCCCGTGCCCCGAAACGACGAGTTCGAGATTCAGGTCGCGGCGGGCGGGCAGTCGTCGGCCCGCCGCGTCGGCGTCACCGCCGCCTCGTCGGTGCCAGCCGCGCGGCCGGACAGTGAACTCGCGGTGCAGCCGGGGACGGCGGTGCTGTTCGAGGCCGAAGCCGTCGATCCGGGGTCCGCACAGCGGACCGTCTGGTGGGTCGACGGGGAACGGGTCGGCGGCGGCGTCGGCGGGCCCTGGGTGTCGACCTACTACGCCGAACGCGGGGCGCACTACCGGTGGCACGAGTTCGAATCGAGCGGAACGCACGACGTGACGGCGGCCGTACTGCCGGGCACGGCACCGATCGCGGAGCCGAGTCGGGAGACGTACGCGGCCCGCTGGCGCGTGGAGGTAACCGACGACGGGGCTACGTCGCCGACCGTCGAGGGTGTGCGACCGCGCGAGCAGGTCGTGTCGATCTCTCGGACGACGCCGACCGAGTTCGAACTCGTCGCCACCGATCCGGACGGGAGCCTCGACAGCGTCGTCTGGTGGCTCACCCAGTCCGACGTCATCCTCGACGTGACCGAACTCGAGGGGGCACGCGACACCGCGACGATCTCGCTTTCGTCGGGCTGTCACACCTGCACCGTCCTCCCGTGGGTGATCTGTACCGACGGTACCGTCACCGCACTCGACTCTCGCTGGGAACTCGACGCGCGAAGCGGGGGCAACGACGTCGACGGCAACGGAGACGGCGAAAACGGCGACATTGCCGTCTCGATCCAGGAAACGAACTCGCCGGTCGACGCGGGCGAGTTCCTCGCCGTCACCGCAACCGTCCGGAACGGCGGCTCCGAAACGCGAACGACGACCGTTGAACTCGTCGTCGGCCACGATCCGACGGTCGTCGAGAGTCGGTCGGTAACGCTCTCGGGCGGCGAGCGCCGGCAGTTGCAGCTCGGCTACGAAACCTATCCGACCGCTCGGAACGAGCAGTTCCCCGTCCGCGTCGTCAGCGACGCCGATGCCGTCGAGGCGACGGTTCGCGTGCTCGCCTGAGAGCGCGCGGATGGACCGCCGTACCGAAACCGGACGGACGGGCCCTCGACGACCACCGGACGACGAGTCGAGTAGCGAACCGCTTCCGGCGAGATACACCGCCCCCCGACCCTTTATTCGAGTGCCCCCACGAGTGAGACGCATGCGAATCGCACTCCTCGGCGGAACCGGCGACATCGGCGAAGGTCTCACGCTCCGCTTCGCTCGCGATACGGACCACGAACTCCTCGTCGGCTCCCGCGACCCCGAAAAGGCCCGCGATGCCGTCGACGACTACAAAGCCGAACTCGACTCACACGCCGTCGACGATCCCGACATCAACGGCTTCGGCAACGAGATGGCCGCGGATCGCGCCGACGTTGCCATCCTCAGCGTCCCACCCTACTACGCCGGTGATACCGTCGACGCCATCGACGGCGTCCTCGATGCCGACACCGTCCTCGTCACCCCCGCCGTCGGCATGAAAGGCGACGAAGACGGCATGCACTACCACCCGCCGGGTGCCGGCAGCGTCACTGAACTCGTCGCCCAGCGCGCATCCGACGGGGTCCCCGTCGTCGGCGCGTTCCACAACCTCGCCGCCGGCAAGCTCGCGGATCTCTCCGCGGAATTTGACCTCGA
Source organism: Natrialba aegyptia DSM 13077 (assembly GCF_000337535.1). Lineage (GTDB taxonomy): Archaea > Halobacteriota > Halobacteria > Halobacteriales > Natrialbaceae > Natrialba > Natrialba aegyptia. The sequence continues at coordinate 43,833 of NZ_AOIP01000003.1, read as the reverse complement.
TACGCTCCTCGTCGGGGACGACGACAGCGCAAAGGAGACCGTTCGGGCGCTCGCGAACGAGATTGACGGGCTGCGCGCACTCGATGCGGGGCCGCTCGCGAACGCCGCGGAGGTCGAAAGCGTGACGCCGCTGGTCATCAACATCGCGAAACACAACGACGAACTGCACGACGTTGGCGTCAAGTGGGTCTGATACGGTCTCCTGTACCGATTTCCAGCGCACTCGCAGGACGAGTCGCGACTGGGCCGGAATCGACTGACAGCGGTCCGTACGAGACACCCACAGTAGTCCGTGGCGCGTTTCACTCGTGTCGAAGTGGTTGCAGGAAGAAATACGGAGCGCGATAGAGCCGCTGCTACCGGAGCGAAACCGAAGAACTGCAGAAACTGCGCTTACGCGCCCGCAGATTCGAGGGCGTCCTCGAGATCCCCGCGCTGGGTGACACCGACGAAACGCTCGACGATACCGTCGTCGTTCTCGATGATGAGCGTCGGCAGCGATCGTACCTGGTATTCGTTGGCAACGTCTTGCTGTTCGTCTACGTTTACCTTCTCGACATCGAACCGGCCGTCCCAGTCGTCTTCGAGTTCTTCGAGGATGGGGTCCTGTGTCTTGCAGGGACCACACCAGTCCGCGTAGAAGTCCTTGAGCGTGACAGTCATACGGTTCAGCGCTAGTTGCCGCGCGCGGCGCATAAGGGTTTCCCAGTCGTAGTCGCTTGCCGGCTCTCCGTACTGCGGCGGGTGACTTTGCCACCGGGCGGCATTGCTGTCAGGTTGCAGGACAGCGGTGCGCGATGACCGTGCGGCACAGAACGAACCGGTGAACTGACCGTCGGCCGGGCCACTCCGAGAGTCGAAAGGTTTAGTTCCGGGAACCCGTACAGGCGAGTATGGATAAAGGACAGAACACCGGCGGGCTGATGTCCAGTGCCGGACTCGTCCGCTACTTCGACTCCGAGGACTCGAACGCAATTCTCATCGACCCGAAGACGGTTATCGCGACGGGCGTCATGATCGGCGTCCTCATCCAGCTTCTGACGCTCGTCTCGTAAGTCCCGTAAGTCTCGGAAGCGCTGCCGTTTCTCTCGCGACACCCTCGGCCAGCGGCCGAATCGGCGCGTCGCGTCCTTTTTGAGCCCGGTGTTCGTAGGCCCAGCTATGACACTGCGCGCCGGCGTCGTCGCCGTTCAGGGCGACGTTGCAGAACACGCAGCCGCGATCGAACGTGCGGCCGCGGCTCACGACAGAACGATCGATGTCGAGGAGATCCGTACCGCTGGAGCCGTCCCCGACTGCGACGTGCTCGCACTGCCCGGCGGCGAGTCGACGACCATCTCCAGACTGCTCCACGACGAGGGTATCGCCGCCGAAGTCGAAGCTCACGTCGCCGCGGGCAAACCCCTGTTTGCCACCTGCGCCGGACTGATCGTCGCCGCAACCGACGCCGGTGACGACCGCGTCGACGAACTCGGGCTGATCGACGTAACCGTCGAGCGAAACGCCTTCGGCCGCCAGGCGGACAGTTTCGAGGCCCCGCTCGACGTGCAGGGGCTCGCGGACGACGCGCCGTTCCCGGCAGTATTCATCCGTGCACCCGCGATCGACGATGCGAGTTCAGCGGCGGTCGACGTGCTGGCGACGTGGGACGGCCGACCGGTTGCGGTTCGAGACGGGCCGGTCGTGGGCACAGCCTTCCATCCGGAGTTGACGAGGGACAGCCGGATTCACGGCCTGGCGTTCTTCGAGAACGACGACGCCGTTCTCCCGTCCGCAACCGCCGAGTAACGGCGGGAAATCGGCTCGGACGGACCGCGAGGAGTGCAGCGCCGCTGTCGTCTCGCCCGGATACACTGTCGGGCGGCACGCGCGGCGGTCGCCCCGCCGGGTGAGCGGCGGGACGCTGTATGCATTCGCAACCGGACATGTTTTTCCTCCCGGAGACCCAACGAGAGGGATATGCAGGCAGCTATCGACGCAGTCCGTGTCGCTGGGACGCCACAGGGCCCGGTCCCAGTCGTCGTCCTCGATATCGACGGTGAGGACGACGTCGTCCCCATCTTCATCGGATTCACCGAGGCGACCAGTATCGCCCGCGGTCTCGAAGCCGAGGACATCGGCCGACCGCTGACGCACGATCTCTTGCTCGACGTGGTCGAAGAACTCGGGAGTCGGATCGACCGCGTCGTCGTCACCGAAATCGAAGACCGCGACGACGGCCAGGGCGGCACCTATCTCGCGGATCTGTACGTCGAGACGCCGCGAGGCGAAACCGTCATCGACGCCCGGCCGAGCGACTCCCTCGCGCTCGCCGCCCGGACCAACGCCTCGATCGAAGTCAGCGACGCCGTCTTCGAGGACAGCCGTGACGACAGTGAGAAGTTCGACCAACTCGAAGACATCCGCAACGTCTCCGGTGATCTATAAATGGAGGATACACTCGACGAACTGTTCGCCGTCATCGAGGATCGCAAGGAAACCCTACCCGACGACTCCTATACTGCCTCGCTTTTTACCCACGAAAAGGGCGAAAACGCCGTCCTCGAGAAACTCGGCGAAGAAGCGACCGAACTCGTTCTCGCCGCGAAAGACGACCAGGAGGACGAAATCGCCGCCGAAGCCGCCGACATCGTCTACCACCTGCTCGTTCTCCTCTCGATGAAGGACATGTCCCTCGACGAACTGGAAACTGAACTCGAGGCGCGGCGCTAGCGGGAGTCGGTGGTGACTGTGGCACTGTTGCGGAGACGCTTGCAGTCGCCCGTCACACGTTCATGCCATTCGACGATGACGAGTTCAGGTGATGGCACTCGACAAACTCGAGCACGCAGACGAGCAGATGCAGGAGTGTATCGACAACTGTCTCGACGCCGCGCAGGTCTGTGAGTGGTGTGCCGACGCCTGCGCCGACGAGGGCGAGGAGATGGCTCGGTGTATCAGGCTCTGTCGAGACGTCGCCGACATCGCGTCGCTTCACGCCCGCTGGATGGCGCGGAACTCGGGCTACCACGCTGAACTCGGGGAAATCTGCGCTGAACTCTGCGAGGAGTGTGCCGAAGAGTGCGAGCAACACGATAACGAGCACTGCCAGGCGTGTGCAGAAATTCTGCCGAAGTGCGCCGAGAGCTGTCGGGAGATGGCGTCGGCGTAGGCGGGCGATCGGGCGGCTAACTTAGCGGCGACGACCACGAGCGCGCCCGGACGATTGAGATCGGGGATTGAACAGCCCGCCGACCGCGCCGGCGAGCGCGCTCTCGAGCGCCAGGATGAACGAGACGAGCAGCGCGGCGAGGAGAATACCGATGCCGGCGACGCCCGAGAGGAGGCCGCCGATGGGCCCGGCAGCCCATCCCGTCAGGGCGACGAGGAGGGCGAGGAGGACGCCGACGACGATCCCGCCGAACGCACCCGCTAACAGCCCGTGCCAGAACCCGCGTCCGAGGCCGCCGCCCGCGAGATAGCCCGCGACGAAGCCGCCGACCAGCCCCGCAACGAACTGGCCGATGCCGGGGATCGCGAGCCCGACGATGCTGAGGACCGTTGCGACGAGAAAGCCGATAATAACGGCACGCCAGTCTGTCATCGTAGCCGTCCGTTCGCGCCGTGTGCGCATAAGCCCTCGCCGCGTAACGAACGACCTTTTAAGACCGCGCGTCCTACCTGTGAGCATGATTTTCGAAGATCTTCCGACGACGCCCACGTCGGAAGAGTTGATCGACAAGGCGTTTTCGCGGGCAGCACGGGCCGGCAAGGCCAAAGGCGGCCTCGAAGCCCAGCAGTCCATGCTCCAGACCGCGGCGAACATCATCTCCGATAACCTCGAAAACGTCGTCACGGCCTGGCCCGACTTCGAGTACGACGCCCACCCGTTCTACTACGAACTCGCCGACGCCATCGTGGACGTGGACGCGCTCCGCCAGAGTCTCTCGGAAGTGATGTGGGCCAGCCGGAAGGCCCGCGAGATTCACGAGGAGTACCAGCCGCGGCTGCGAAAAACGGACGTCGACACGGCTCGCAAGCACCGCAAACAAGCCTTCGCACGGCTCGCAGACATCGTCGAACAGGTCGACGACCACCTGCTGCGGATCAACGAGGCACGAAACGACCTGCGGGATCTGCCCGAAATCAATCCGGACGAACCGACGATCGTCGTCGCCGGCTATCCCAACGTCGGCAAGTCCTCGTTCGTCAACGACGTCACGAGCGCCCGCGGCGAGACCGCCTCCTACCCGTTCACGACGAAGGGGATCGGCCTCGGCCACTTCGAACGCGACCACATCCGCTACCAGATCGTCGATACGCCGGGCCTGCTCGATCGACCGCCGGCGGAGCGAAACGAGATCGAATCCCAGGCCGTCAGCGCCATCGAACACCTCGCCGACTGCATGCTCGTCATGCTCGATCCGAGCGCCGAATGCGGCTACCCGCTCGACTCGCAACTCGAACTCCGGGATTCGATCGCCGCCCAGTTCGAGACCGTCCCCGTATTGACGATCGCGAACAAGACGGACCGAGCCGACGTCTGGGACGACAGCCGGACCGACGCGATGAACGCGGATTACACGATGAGCGTCGAAACCGGCGAGAACGTCGAGACCGTCCTCGAGGCCGCCGTCGAGGCGGTCGACTACGAACCGACGTTACCGTTCGAAGAGGAGCAATGAACGTCGGCCGCGCCAGCCACTGGAGAGTGTCGGCTACCGCGGGCGGAGCGAACGCCGAGTAACGCGGCCGAGTGTCGAGTACCGAATCGATCGAACCGGGAACACATGAAAGGACCAGGACTGTTCGACATGCTCCAACTCGCGGCCGGGTTCTCGATGGCCGGCCCGATGTTCGTCGTCGGCTTCGAGTTCATCCGTACCGATCGGGTCGTCGTCGGCGGAATCTTTCTCGTTCTCGGGGTGTTGACGCTTTACTTTCCGACGTACGTTATCAACAGAATCGGCGGTCCGCGGGCGTGGATTCGGCGGCGGTTCGAGCGACGGCGCTGGCTCGGTGGCGGCGGTGGTGAGAGCGGCGGTGTCGGCGACGGTGATAGAGACGCTGACAGCACCGGACACGACGGATCGAGTTCGGACAACCGGGCAGGCGGCCACGAGCAAACGACCGAGTCGGGAGAGGGCGGTCGGCTCGAACGGTTGTTCGGTCGGTGAGCGGAGAGGTCCCCGCGACGATCACCGTTCGACCAGCCCGATATAGCGGATTTCGACGCCGACCTGTTCGGAGGTGTGGCGGTTTATCCGCTCGGCCAGCGTGTCGGCGATGCCGGGTTCCGAGTCGCCCGGCGGGCCGCCGATCCGAATGATGACGCGTTCGGGGCCGACGAACGGGTACTCGTCGTCGGCGATGACGTTCACGCCGAGGAGTTGGTACTCCTCGAACGCTGGCTCCTCGAGGACGAGTTCAGCTTCGGTCTGGGCGTTCTCCTCGAACGTGGCCAGCGTGTACGACGAGTAGGTGATCCCGCCGAGGAAGACGGCGAAGACGAGGACGATGACGCCGAGCGCGACGACGCGTTTGCGAACTCGTTGTTCGGTTTCGGTCAGCGAAAACAGGCTTTCGGGGCGATAGCCGACGTACCAGAGCGTCAGGAGGCCGGCGAGGTTCACGGAGAGGACGTTGACGAGGACGAGCGCCGTCGAGCCGATGGCAGCGGACGGTTGGCCCCAGGCGATGGCGACGCCGGCGGCGGCGGCGGGCGGAATGAGCGCGGCCGCGATCATCACGCCGACGAGTGCCACGGAGATGCCGGTAGCGATGCTGACGATGCCGGCGACGCCGGCACCGAGGGCGACCGCGAGAGAGAGGAGATCCGGCGTCAGCCGCTCGGAAATTTCGTCGACGGAGCCGATATCGAGCCCGGGTGGAACGACGTTCGTCGTCCGGACGAGCCAGGCGAAGACGGCCGCGGCGGCGATGGCGAGGACGATACCGACGAGTTGGTAGAGGACGCTCTCGGTGAACAGTTCTTCGTCGTCGATCACGGAGCCGACGCTCGCGCCGAGTGCGGGGCCGATCAACGGTGCGATGACCATGGAGCCGACGACGACGGCGGACGAATCGAGCAGGAGACCGGCGGTCGCGACGATGGCGCTGACGATCGTCATCGTCGCGTAGACGCCGAAGGTCGGGGTCAGCGAGTCGGCTTCCGCCAGGAGTTCCTGTCGGGAGATACGGTCGGATTCGACGTCGCCCTGTTCGTACTCGTCGCGAAGCGCCTCGAACCGGCGCGAGATGACCGTTTCAGCGTCGACGACGACGGTGTAGGCGTCCTCGTCGATGCCGGCCTTCTGGAGGTCGTCGAGAACGGGTTCGACCGCCGGCGTGGGAAGCGGAAAGTAGACGACGGCGGTGTACTCCCGGCCGCTGTTCTCGTCGGTGACGACGTAATCGATCTCCCGTTCGTCGAGCGTCTCGAGGATCGTCTGTCGCTCTCCTGTCGGAACCGTCAACTGGACGAGGCGCACGTGCGATCCTGAGTATGTCTGCAGGCATAACTTCAGGGATCGCGTACACGAACTTCTCGCTCCTGCAGCCGAGTTCAGGTTGCAGGGACCGAGTCAGGACGGTGGATCGACGGGACTGGAACAGCCGAGCCGTCACGGTGCTTATAAAGCCGCGAGCGGTCTACGGGTGGGTATGTTCGATACGCGTCCCGACCGCGAGGCCGAAGTCGCCCTGGTCGGTCGCTCGAACGTGGGCAAGTCGACGCTCATGCGCGAGTTGACCGGTCACAGCTTCGATACCGGCGGTAACCCCGGCGTGACCCGCAGCCCCAACCACTACGACTGGGCCGCGGAAGACTTCGTCATCAGCGATCTTCCCGGCTTCGGCTTCATGAGTGGCGTCGACGAGGAGCACCGCGAGCAGATCAAGACGGACATCGTCCAGTACCTCGAATCGCACGCGGATGACATCCTCGTCGCAATTCTGGTCGTCGACGGCAAGAGCGTCATCGACATCATCGATCGCCACTCCGGCCCCGACGAAATCCCCTACGACGTCGAAATGTTCCACTTCCTGCGCGACCTCGGGATTCCGACCGTCGTCGCCGTCAACAAGATGGACAAAGTCGACGACCGCGACGAGCGACTGGACGAACTCTGCGATCGCCTCGGGCTGTTGCCACCCTGGAAACAGTGGCAAGAGACCATCGCGCCGATTACCGCAAAGAAGGGCCAAATTAGCTCGCTGAACGAGGCCGTCCGCGAGCACTTACACGACCAGAAGCGGGACGACCTGTTCAAGTTTTTCTAACAAACTTTTGCGCTGCGGGTGCGCCAAAAGCGCACCCTCGGCAAAACTTTGATGAAAAGCACTCCTCCCGCCGTTCCGAGCGCACGGCGCTCTCCACAGCAGTCGTCGGCCCGCTCGTTCGCTTCGCTCACTCGCGGTTAAGACGAGTGAACAGCCGCTCTTTCCCCGGATCGGAGGTTTCTCACGCCGTTCGATTCGCGCACTCGTTCGTTCGGCGGACAAGTAACAAGTTCCGTTAGACGACCCGGTTGACAAACGGCTCGTCGTCCGCGAGTCGCTCGACGTTCTCGAAGACGAGTTCAGCGACGTCGCGGAAGTAATCCACCGTGAAGGCTCCGCAGTGGGGCGTGACGATCACCTCGTCCATCCCCCACAGCGGCGAGTTCTCGGGGAGTGGTTCGGTTTCGAAAACGTCGAGCGCCGCGCCGGCGATCGAGTTGGATCCGAGCGCGTCGATCAGCGCGTCCTCGTCGACGACGGGGCCGCGGCCGACGTTGACGAGATACGCGTCCTCGCGCATGGCGTCGAACGCGTCGGCGTCGACCAGGTGGTGGGTGTCGTCGGTCAACGGGAGCGTGACGATGACGAACTCGGCGTCGGCGATGGCGTCGCGGCGGTCCTCGGTCGCGTAAACTTCCTCGAAGCCGGGAACAGGGTCGGCGGACCGTCGAACGCCGGTCACGCGCACGTCGAGCGCGCCGAGGACATCGGCGACGCCGCTGCCGAGCGTGCCGGTGCCGAGGACGCACGCCGTCTTGCCGGAGAGCGTAACCGCCTCGTCCCACTCGGGTTGCTCCCAGCGCCGGTCCTGCTGAGCGGCGACGTAGGCGTGCAGGCGGCGCGCGAACGAGAGAAGATAGCCCGCGACGGTCTCGCCGATGGACCGACCGTGGATGCCGGTGCTGTTGGTGAGGACGACGTCGTTCGCCCTGAACTCGTCGAAGGGAAAGCGGTCGACGCCGGCCTGGATCGAGTGCACCCAGTCGAGGTCGAGGAACGCCTCGCGGTGGTCGAGGGTGACGACGGCGTTACAGTCGGCGATTTGGTCGTCGCCGATGACGTCGACGGTCGCGGAAGTGGGGAGGTCGGCGAGTTCGGTCGCGAGTTCAGCGGGCGGAAAGACGGCGCTGACCGAGGTGTGAACGCCGAGGTGGTCGAGGTCGATGCTGGGGGCGGCGTCGGCGTTCGTGTCGGCGTTCGCGCTCGAGTTCGAGTTCGAGTTCGAGTTCGGGTCCGGGTCCGGGTCCGATTCGCGAGTTGGCATACGCGGTGGTACGAACGAGTCGACGTTCAAGCTTTGCACGGTGCCGGCGCTCTCGACTGGTATTCCGAAAGGCGGCTCGGGAAAAACCCTCGTCACAAGGGGCTCGGTGGGGGTAACACTTCGTCACGGCCGCCGAGAGGCGGTACTCGGCGAATGACTTTCCGTCTGTCGGTCCCGTGTGGCAGTCTCGCCTGCACTCGCTCGAAGGGAGCAGTTGGAACGTTTTCATAACCGCGTTCAATTCGACTCCCCAATCGAGGAAATCGACTGCACTCTGTCAGATCAAACTCTCCTTCCCCGTGATGAGCGGTAGATATAAGTTCCTACCAGTTAACAATTAGAACGGAAGCCGCTAAACGGACGTAAAATGTCCCGGGTCTAGGACACCCGAGACGTGGCTTCCAAGCGGTATGCTTGCAGCCATGTTTGCGTACATTCTCACGGGATATAAACATCCCGCACGATTGACGCGTTGGACCGCACAAAGAGCCGCCGGCGTCCGATTTGCTCCCACCGAGTACAGGATGGTGGACGCGGTATGACCGACGAGTTCACAGCGGACGAGTTCGCGCCGGATCGATCGGGCGACTCGACTGGTTCGAAGGCTGGTCCGAAGACTGAATCGAAGGCTGATTCGAAGGCGAATCCGAAAGCAGACGCGGAGACCGCCGCGAGTGATGACGGTGATACATTCCCGCGCTGTCCGCGCTGTAACACGCCCATCGTCCGGCGGACCATGATCGGGCCGGGCGAAGCCGTCGCCGGTCCCTGTGGCTGTCGCGTCGCTCCCGTTGTCGAGACGAGATCCGAACCCGACTCGAAGTAAGACCGCGAGACGAGTTCATCCAAACTGAACTCGGATCGCGGCGGCCAGCCGAGTTGACGGTGGGACGCGAGACGACCACCACAACCACCATCGCCATCGGAACCACAACACCGCTCCCACCGCCCAACTCGGCCCGTAAACGCGTTCCTCGGAGATCTACTCGTACCCCGAAACGACACGGTGAGCACTCGTCTCCCGAAACTCGGGTGAAGAACTCGTTCGAAGAACCGTCACGAGAGTAACGAGTTCTTATATACCCCAGACGAGAACTAGTGTCCGTTCGATGAATATTTCTCGTCACGGGACAGTTGCTGTCGTCACCGCGCTGCTCGGCGGGGTCAGTTTCGCAACTGCGGCACTGCTGTTTACATCGATACCCGACACTCCGCCCGGCGGCGATGGATTCGCGGCCGGGCTCACCGGCATCTTCGTGATCGTATTCGCGCTCATCGGCGTCCTCACGCTCGGAGAAGCGGGACTGCTGGTCCTCGTCACGTCCCTGTGGAACCCGGCCGAACAGTCGCGACGGCTCCTCACAACGGGGGCCGTCGCCGGAAGTCTGTCCGTCGTCCTGCTCGCCGGTCCGATACTGGTCGGGCGACTATCGGGGATGCTCGTCACCGGCTTCGCGTGGATAACCAGTGTGGGGCTCTTGTTCGTTCAGGTCGGTATCGTCTGCTCCGGACTCGGGATCGTCTTCCGAGTCGTCAACGGACCACGGGCGTAACCCGGTTCGCAGCGAGAGTCAAGGCGGAAGACAACGCACTCTCGAAACTGCGCCGTGACCGTCCACTCCCCTCGCCAGAAGCGTGTTGCGTCAGCGACGCCCCGGTAGTACGTCCCGCTTCGAAGTCCGCAGGTCGCTGCAGTGCACCGTCCGAACGCAGTTCCGAGAGCGGTCAGGACGCGGCAACCACCTCAGCCCGACAGCGACTAACCGTGCTCGCGCCAGTCCGCGAGTTCAGTGAACTCGTCGGCGACCGCCTCGATGTCGCCGGGGTCGAGTACGCCCCGCTCCGTGGCGAACGCGGCGACGAACTCGGCGGGCGTCACGTCGAACGTCGGATTCAGAACGTCGAGGTCGCAGTCGCCGTCGTAGACGGCGTTCCGGGAGCCGGATTCCAGGTTCACGTCTTCGCGAGTCGAGACCTTATCAGCGGCAGCGACGACCGTGACGGGCACGTCCGCCCGAGCGGCGGCGACGGCGAGCGTTCGGGTGCCGGTCTTGTTCACCGCGGCCCCGTCGGGGCGAATCGTGTCGGCACCGACCAGCACCCGATCGACGGGCTCGGTCGCGAGCACGTGGGCGACCGCGGCGTCGGTGTGGACCGCAATCGGACAATCCAGTTCGGCAGCCAGGCGTTCGGCCGCGTCGATCCCCTCCCGCGCGGGCCGGGATTCGGCGACGAACACCCGCGACGGCGACCCGTTCCGCAGCGCATCGAGGACGGTTCCCGACCGCGAGAGGGTCATCACGGTGCCCTCGGTGAACTCGCTCGCGGCCGCCGCGGCCTCCTCGTCGGCGGCCGTCGCGCGGTCGATACCGGCGACGGCGGCGGCGAGGACGGCGGGTGCGCCGGCGACCGCAGCCGCGTCGTCGGTATCGACGGTTCCACTTGCGTCCGCCATCGCTCTGTTGACCCGATTTCGGAGGACGGCCATCGACGGCCGGGCCTTGAGCAGCCGGCCAGCCAGCGCCGCGAGTTCGTCCCACTCGTCTTCAGTGCGGACGGCCCCCGCCTCGTCTCCGTCCGCGGCGTCGCTCTCGTCCCCGCCGTCGTCCCGCTCGGCGACCAGCAACCCCGCCCGATCCCGCAGAACTTCGAGCGCGCGGATCGAAAGGGCCGCAGCGCCGTGCTCGTCGTCCGCCGCGATCGATCGGACCGTCGGGGCCACGCGCTCGTAGGCCGTCCACAGCGCCGGCACCGTCTCACGGTCGTCGGCCGGATCGACGATCGCCGTCGGCGAGAGCCACCTGAACTCGTCGTGTTCCTCGCTCGGGTCGATCTCGCGGTGGTCCACGTCGAAGAGATACGGGTGGACGGTCCACTCGCGGTCGAGATCCGGATCGGTGACCGTCACCGGGCGACCGGTGCGGACGAGTTCACAATCGTCGTCGCCGAGGCCGGTTTCCTCGCGGATTTCGGTGCGAACCTGGCTGTCGGGATCGCCCTCGGCGAAGCCGGAGACGCCGCCCCACTGGCCCGAATAGGTGCCGACGGCGTCGCTGCGACGCAAGCAGAGGATCTCGCCGCGGTTGCGGAGGAAGGCGGTGACGACATCGGCCTGGGTCGGCTCCGTGGCCGGGTCGGTGTCGTCGGTCGCATCCGAAGCGTCGTTCATATCCGATTCCATGGCGGCAACGGGGGAATCGCTTTCGGGATCGGGGTCCGAGCGGGGTGGGAATGCAACCGCTGCGCGGATGACGTGAGCTATACACGTCTCGAGTTCGACGAGTCAGTATGACACAGCGCGTAACGGTATCGCTTGACGAGGAGTCAGCGGCCGCCCTCGAGACGCTGGTGACCGAGACGGGTGCCGGGCAGAGCGAGGTCGTCCGGCGCGCGCTCGCCTTTTACGCGGCGAACTTCGAGGCGGCGAATCAACAGCCCAGCGATAATTTAGAGCAGTACTACCGGATGCTGGCGTCGGGGGAGCACGTGTTGCTCGACGTCGATTTCCTCCATGCCTTTCTCGAGTTCTGTTACGACGGCGGCGACCCGGACCCGGCGTTCGTCGAGGCGGCCGACCGCGTTTCGGAGTACCATGCCCACGAATACGCGGACCGCTTTGAGACGGTCGGCGAGGTTCTCGAATGGCTCTCGTTTTGCGGCTTTCTCGAGGTGCGCCGCGAGGACGCCGATTATCACCTCGTCTTTCCGTCGGAGGCGATCCGCTGGTTCATGACGCGCTTCATCGAGCGCAGCACCGCCGACCTCCCGACCGAGATCGAGATCGAACAGGGCGTCTCGAAGGTGATCATCACCGAGCGCGTCGACTGACCGCCCGGTCTCGGCGAAACTCCGGCGTTCATCTCGCCCTGAAGTCGGGAACGCCGAACGTGAACGGCGAGTATTCGCCTGCCGAGTATAGTAACAACTGAAACGGTTTACACACTGATCGTACGGCTGTCGCACGATCAGGTGTGCACTGACTTTCAGTGGCTACTATAGCTTCGGCCAGAACGGGAGTTCACCGACAAGCTCCGTAGGGGGAGAAGGTGATACGAGTTCATACGAACGCTCATCGGCGACCGAACTCGGGGCGCGCGTATGATCGACTCTTAACAACGTTTTTGACTCGTTCGGAGAGCGATATGTGTGTACAGATACCATGGGCATTCTGGAGCGATTGAAAGCGGTTGGACCGGGCGCACTCGTCGCGGCCGCGTTCGTCGGGCCGGGAACGGTGACGACGGCGAGCGTGATCGGTGCCGAGTACGCGTACGTGCTCGTCTGGACGATCGCGTTTTCGATTCTGGCGACGATGGTCTTACAGGAGATGAGCGCGCGGCTCGGCCTGATCACCGCGGAGGGTCTGGGCGAAGCGTTTCGAAACGAGTTCTCGAATCCGATCGCGAAGGGCGCGACCGTTGCGCTCGTCGTGAGCGCGATCGGGATCGGGACGGCGGCCTTTCAGACCGGCAACATCGTCGGGGGCGCTGCCGGCCTCGCGACGATAACCGGGGTCAGCGAGAGCGTCTGGGGCCCCCTTATCGGGTTCGTGGCCGCCGGCTTGCTGTGGTCGGGAAACTACAAACTGATCGAACGGGTCTTCATCGGCCTCGTGATCGTCATGGGCCTCGCGTTCGTCATTAACGCGATTATCGTCCGCCCCGATATGGGGGCGCTCTCGATCGGACTCGTGCCGACGATTCCCGACGGATCGGCCTACCTGATCGCCGGACTCATCGGGACGACCGTCGTCGGCTACAACCTCTTCTTGCACGCGAGCACCGTCCAGGAGCGCTGGGACGGCGCGGCCGATCTCACCGAGTGCCGGACCGACACGATCCTGATGGTCGCCATCGGCGGGCTCATCACGACGTCGATCGTCGTCACGGCCGCCGCGGTGTTTCCCAGCGGGACCGAGATCGACGACGTCGGGGCGATGGCAACGCAGCTCGAGCCGGTCTTCGGCGGCTACGCGCTGACCTTCTTCGCGATCGGGCTCTTCGCGGCCGGATTCACGAGTTCGATGAGCGCGCCGCTTGCCGGGGCGTACGCGACGGCCGGCGCGCTCGGCTGGGAGCGCGATCTGACGGCGACCCGGTTCCGAGCGGTCTGGATGACGATTCTGGGGACGGGCATCGTCTTCTCGGCGCTGGATTACAACCCGATCACCGTGATCGTCTTCGCGCAGGTCGCCAACGGACTGCTGTTGCCGATCCTCGCCGTCTTCCTCACCTACGCGATGAACAACGAGGGGCTGCTCGGCGAGCACACCAATAGCCGGCTCCAGAACGCACTCGGCGGGTTCGTCACGCTCGTCGTGATCGGGATCGGGCTGCAGACGCTGTACGACGTGCTCTTCGCCTGACTATGCACCCACAGCGACGACACGACCACCACCTGAACTCGTCTCACCACGACGCACGGACACGCAGAACATCCTATTCGACGACATGATCGATTCACATACCTCTGACACGAACACGGACGTATCGATGACACACAGCGACTCGGCGGCTCGGAACGCGGGGACCGACGACGGTACCGACGCCGTTCGAATCGGCGTCGACGTCGGCGGCACCTTCACCGACGTGGCCCTCTCCGTGGACGACAGCCTCGTCACCGCGAAGGTGCCGACGACGGACGAACAACACGTCGGCGTCCTCGAGGGCGTTCGAAAGGCCTGCGCCGAGGCGGGCATCGACCCGGACGACATCGACGAGTTCGGTCACGCGATGACCGTCTCGGTTAACGCCCTCTTGGAGCGCGGGGGCGCGAAGACGGCGCTCGTCACCACGTCGAGATTCCGGGACGTGCTCGAGATCGGCCGGCAGGACCGGCCCGCGCTGTACGACCTCGACGCCGAGAAACCGGCACCGCTCGTTCCGCGCGAGTTGCGCTTCGAGATCGACGAGCGAACGACGGTCGACGGAATCGAACGGGCGGTCGACCCCGATGAGGTGCGCGAACTCGCGGCGACGCTGCGCGACCGGGAGGTCGAATCCGTCGCCGTCTGTCTGTTGCACGCCTACGCCGACCCCGCGAACGAGCGAGTGGTCGCCGAAACCCTGCGAGACGAACTCGACGTGCCGGTCTCGGCCTCCCACGAGGTGCTCGCCGAGTTCCGCGAGTTCGAGCGCACGTCGACCACCGCGGTCGACGCCTACGTCCGGCCGGCGATCGACCGCTACGTCGGGCGGCTCGTCGACGAGGCCGCGGAGGCGGGGATTCCGGCCCCGCGGATCATGCAGGCCAACGGCGGCATCGCGGACCCCGAGACCGTCCGCGAACACGCCGTCACGACGGCGCTCTCCGGACCCGCCGCGGGCGTCGTGGGTGCTGCGGCGACGGTCGGTGACGGAGAGGCCGACGCTACGAGCGCGGACGCCGACGAACCCGGCGGCGGCACGATCGAGGGACTCGTCACATTCGACATGGGCGGCACCTCGAGCGACGTGAGCCTCGTCCGCGACGGCCGAGCGGAGCGGACGACCGACGCCGAGATCGACGGCCTCCCGATCCGAACGCCGATGGTCGACGTGAACACCGTCGGTGCCGGCGGCGGCTCGATCGCGTGGGTCGACGGCGGCGGGGCGCTTCGAGTCGGCCCCCAATCCGCGGGCGCACAGCCCGGCCCCGCCTGCTACGGCCGCGGTGGGACGCGGCCGACCGTCACCGACGCCAACGTCGTCCTCGGCTACATCGGCCCCGACACCGCCCTGGGCGGCGAGCTCACGCTCGACGTGGACGCGGCCCGCGACGCCCTCGCGCAACTGGCCGACGAAGCCGGACTGCCCGACGCGCTCGCGGCCGCCCGCGGCGTCTACCGCGTGGCCAACGCGACGATGACCCGAACGATCCGCAGCGTCACCGTCGAACGCGGCCACGACCCGCGCGAGTTCGCGCTCGTCGCCTTCGGCGGCGCGGGACCGCTGCACGCCGTCGCGCTCGCCGACTCGCTCGACGTCGACCGCGTCGTCATCCCGCGACCGGGCGGGGTCCTCTCGGCGTTCGGCCTCCTCGCCGCCGACGAGAGCTACGACGCCGTCCGCACCGTCGGCGTCGACCTCGAGACGGCCGATCCGGAGGCGACCGAAGCCGTTTCCGACGAACTCGTCGCGGACGTGCTCGCGGAGACGTCGGACCCCGATTCGGCGCGCGTCGAGCGCGCGGCGGACTGTCGGTACGCCGGCCAGAGCTTCGAACTCTCCGTTCCCATGGCGGACGGATTCGACGCAGCGGCGATCGCAGAGCGGTTCCACGAGGCCCACGAGCGCGCCTACGGCTACGAGTTGGACGAACGGATCGAGGTCGTCAACCTCCGCGCGACGGCGACCGTCCCCGGAGCCGATCCGACCGTCCGCCACGCGGGGAACGGCGACGCCCGCGTCGGCACGCGGATGGCCCACTTCCCCGGCTTCGATCTCGAAACGGAATCGGAATCGAAATCGGAACCCGAGCCCCGGGAGGCGACCGTCTACGACCGCGACCGCCTTGCACCGAACGCGACGGTCGCCGGCCCGGCGATTCTCGAACAGGACGAAAGCACCGCCGTCGTCCCGCCGGGGTGGACGGGACGCTGTCTGGCGGACGGAACGCTCGTCGTGACCCGCACGGAGGTGACCGAAGAATGACGACCGACGACACTGAACTCGACAACACCGAGAGTGACAACGCCGAAACCGACGGCACCGACCGACCGAACGCCATAACCCCTGAACCCGGCAGCGATATCGACCCGGTGACGCTCGAAGTGCTTCGCAACCAACTCGAGAGCATCGCCGAGGAGATGGGCCAGACCCTGATCCGCGGCGCGTACTCGCCGAACATCAAGGAGCGCCGGGACTGCTCGACGGCCCTGTTCGACGCCGACGGGCGGATGATCGCCCAGGCCGAACACATCCCGGTCCACCTCGGCGCGATGCCCGCCGCCGTCGACGCCGTCCTCGAGTTCGATCCGCGACCCGGCGACGTGTTCGTGCTCAACGACCCCTTCCGGGGCGGGACGCACCTGCCGGACGTGACGATGGTCTCGCCCCTCGCCGCGGACGGCGACATCGTCGGCTACGCCGTCTCCCGCGCCCACCACGCCGACGTGGGTGGCATGACGCCCGGAAGCATGCCCGCCGGCGCGGAGGAGATCTACCAGGAAGGGCTGCGACTCCCGCCGACGCGACTCGTCGAGGCCGGCGAGGTGCGCGAGGACATCCGGTCGCTCATCCTCGCGAACGTCCGCAACCCCCGCGAGCGACGCGCCGACCTGCGCGCCCAACTCGCCGCGAACGAGCGCGCCCAAGAGCGACTCGCCGCACTGCTCGACCGGCACGGCCGCGACACCGCTCTGGCGGGATTCGAGGCCGTCATCGACTACTCGCGCGAGCGCATCGAAGGCGAACTCGAAACCCTTCCCGACGGGACCTACGAGGCGACCGACGTGCTCGAGGGCGACGGGGTGATCGACGACGACATCGAACTCGCGGTGACGGTGACGGTCGATGGCGCGACGATCGACGTCGACTTCGACGGAACCGACGACCAGCTCGCGGGGAATCTCAACGCGCCGCTCGCGGTCGCGAAGAGCGCGGTGTACTTCGTCGTCCGGTGTCTCACCGATCCCGAGATCCCGCCGAACCACGGCTGTTACGAGCCGGTGAGCGTCCGCGCTCCCGAAGGGACGCTCCTGAATCCGGAGCCCCCCGCGGCGGTCGTCGGGGGAAACGTCGAGACCAGCCAGCGGGTGACGGACGTGGTCTTTACCGCGCTCGCGAGCGCCGCGCCGGACCGCGTCCCCGCACAGGGCCAGGGCACGATGAACAACCTGACCATCGGCGCGCGGGACGGCTCGTTCGCCTACTACGAAACCATCGCCGGCGGCTTCGGGGCGCGCGCCGATCGCGACGGCATGGACGGCGTCCAGGTCGGCATGACGAACACGCTCAACACGCCCGTCGAATCGATCGAAACGGAGTACCCGCTCCGCGTCGACCGCTACGGGCTGCGCGAAGACAGCGGCGGCCGCGGCGAGTTCCGCGGCGGTTGTGGACTCGAGCGCACCGTCACCGTCGAGCGAGACGCGACGGTATCGCTTTTGACCGAGCGCCGACGCCACGCGCCCGCCGGCGTCGCGGGCGGCGAGAGCGGCGCGACGGGCGAAAACCTGATCGACGGCGAGGCGGTGCCCGCAAAGACGACGGTCGATGTCGAGGCGGGAACGACCGTCACCGTCCGGACGCCGGGCGGCGGCGGCCACGGCGAGCCGGCAGCGCGAAACACCACGGCGCTCGAAGCTGAAAGCGACGCGAACTCGCGAGGTGACGATGCCGACCAATGAAGCTGACGCCGGCGGGAACCAACGCGGTCGAATCGGCCTGATCGTCCCCTCGTCGAACACGACGGCCGAACCGGAGTTCCGCGCGGCGCTTCCGGCCTCCGTGAGCGTCCACGGTGCGCGGATGTCCCTCGAGTCGGTGACCGTCGACGAACTCGACGCGATGAGCGACGACGCGACCCGCGCGGCCGAACTGCTCGGTCACGCCGCCGTCGACGCGATCGCCTACGCCTGCACGACCGGCAGCCTGTTGCACGGGCCCGGTTTCGACGCCGAACTCGAGGCGACCATCCGGGAGGCGGCGGGCGTTCCGGCCGTCGCGACGGCACGATCCGTCGTCCGCGCGCTCGAGTTCATCGACGCGACGCGAATCGCCGTCGTCACGCCGTACACTGCCGACCTGGACGAGAAAGAACGGGAGTTTCTCGAGCAGCGCGGCTTCGATGTCGCGACGATCGACGGGCGCGGCCTCGAGCGAAACACGGCCATCGGCGCACTGGACGAGACCGAGGCGTTTCAACAGGTGGTCGACCACGTCGGGCAGTGCGATTCGAGCGGCCTCGATGCGATCTTCGTCTCGTGTACCAACTACCGTTCGCTCGCCGCCGTCGACGATCTCGAGTCGGAACTCGGGGTCCCGGTCGTCACGAGCAACGGAGCGACGCTCTGGGATCTCGCGCGGGTTGCTGATTTCGAGAGCGAGAGCGAGAGCGAACGCGAAAACGAAAACGAGAACGAGCGCGCGAGTACGAGCGCGAGCGAGGCTGAAACCGGGAGCGAGAACCGACTCACGATCGACGGGCCGGGAGCGCTCTTCGAACGCGAGCGATAAGCGACGAGCGGGTGACGCGCTGCCGGCCGCTGGTTCGATTCTCCGGTGACGGTGCGTTTTTGGCGGTACTCGCCCACCCACCGGTATGGAACTCACACCAGTGGCGGACCTGCCCGAGATCCGCCCCGGCGACGACATCGCCGACCTCGTCGCGGATCGGGCGGGGGACACCCTCGCCGAGGGCGACGTGCTCACCGTCGCCAGCACCATCGTCTCCAAGGCCGAGGGACGAACGGCCGACCTCGACGACTACCCGGTCAGCGGCCGCGCGAATGAACTCGCCGAGCGCATCGGCGATCTCACCGGCGAGGAGAAAGACCCCCGATTCGCACAGGCCGTTCTCGAGGAGAGCACGGAACTGCTGATCGACGCCCCCTTCCTGCTCACCGAAACGCGGTTCGGCCACATCTGCGTGAACGCGGGCATCGACCGCTCGAACGTGCCCGGTCACGACCTGTTGCTCCTGCCGGAGCGGCCGAGCGAAAGCGCGGCACGAATCCGAGACGGACTCGAAGAGCGCGGCTACGAGGACGTTGCCGTGATCGTCACCGACACCTGCGGCCGCCCCTTCCGCCACGGCCAGCGCGGCGTCGCCATCGGCTGGGACGGCCTCCCCGCCAGCCGCGACTGGCGCGGCGAACGCGACCGCGACGGCCGCGAACTCGGCGTCACCGTCCAGTCCGTCGTCGACGAACTCGCCGCCGCCGCGAACCTCGTCACCGGCGAAGGGGCCGGCGGCACCCCCGCCGTCGTCGTCAGCGACTGGGCCTTCGGCGACCTCGACGGCAGCGACGAACTCTTCCGCTCGGTCGAAGACGACCTCATCAGACAAGCGCTTCGCGGGTGGGAGTGGAGGGCCGACGAATGAGCACGAACGCCGATACCGAGCCGACCGTCGGCATCGAACTCACGCCCGAACACCCCATCGAGCGCATCGCCGAACTCGCGGCCCTCGCAGAGGACGAGGGATTCGACATCGCGTTCGCGAGCAGCCACTACTTCAACCGCGACCCGTTCGTGGCGCTCTCGCGCATGGCCGACGCCACGGACAGCATTCGACTCGGCCCGGGCGTCGTCAATCCCTACGAGACCCACCCGGTCAAACTCGCCGCCCAAACGGCGACGATCGACGAGTTCAGCGACGGCCGTGCCGTCTTCGGGATCGGTGCGGGTGACCGGTCGTCGCTCGCGAACCTCGGCATCGAACACGAGCGGCCGCTTCGGCGCGTCCTCGAAACGTTCGATGTCGCGCGCGATCTCTGGGCGGGCGAGACCGTCAGCCACGACGGGACGTTCGCGGCCAGCGACGCGTCGCTCAATCTCGAGCCGCCGTCGGGTCGGATTCCCGTCTACGTCGGCGCGCAGGGGCCGCACATGCTCCGGATGAGCGCCAAGCACGCCGACGGCGTGCTGGTCAACGCCGCCCATCCGCGCGATCTCGAGTGGGCGGCCGGCCAACTCGAGCACGGACTGGACGAGCGGCCCGCCGACCGCGGCGCGTTCGAGGCGCTCGCGTTCGCGAGCGTGAGCGTCGCGGCGGACGAAGCGGCGGCGCGGGAGGCCGCACGTCCCCCGGTCGCCTTCATCGTCGGCGGGGCGGCCGACCCGGTGCTCGACCGACACGACATCGACCGCGAGGCCGCGAGTTCGGTCGGCGACGCGCTCTCGAAGGGGGATCTCACCGACGCGTTCGACCGCGTCACGCCGGCGATGATCGACGCGTTCTGCGTCGCCGGGACGACGGCGCAGGTCGCGGATCGGTTCGACGCGATGCTCGACCACGTCGACGGGATCGTCGTCGGCTCGCCGCTCGGTCCTGAACTCGATGATGCGATCGAGCGCGCGAGCGAAGCGATTGCGCGCGTCCGTGGCTCTCGTGGCTCTCGTCAGTAAACGCACTCGCGTTGCGAAGAGAAACGAAGAAGACGAACTCAGTTACCGGTTACGAGACTGCCGAGCGCACCGAGGGTCAAGACGCCGAAGACGCCGAGCGAGAAGACGATGAGGAGCGTTCCGACGAGGATGAGCAGCGGTGCGGCTCCCTCGCCCGTCGCGACGTTACTGAAGTATTCGTTCATCTCAATCACGTTGTCAACGATGACGTTCAGCACTACGGCGGTTTCCATGTGTGGGGATTGTCACCGGTGGTACTTGGCCGTGCCGGTCCCGCTCCGAGACCGTTCCGAGCGATCGGCAGGGGCGTTGTACGTGCCGCGATGCGAGTGTGCCCGACCCCGCTCAAAAGCCGATGATCACGAAGACGATGAAGTAGGCGACGATCCCGAAGACGGCGATCCCGCCCATCCAGACTGCGACGATGATCGCCGCCTGGCGGCCCGTTATCTCATCGCCTTCCAGAGCGGCACCGAGTGCAGCGAGTGACTCGCGGAGATCCATTGGTTGGATTTCCACCAAATAGGTGAAAAAACTTTCTCCAATGACGAGCTACTAATAACCGCCATCCGCAGTAAAACGGCTCGTTGTAGAGAGCGATCCGGACGACGACTTCGAACGCGTCGGGGAAAACCACCGGTAGCTAACCGATTGCCGATCGCAGTCCCAGCTATGACGGACGACAAGACCCTTTCAGACTATCAGGCGGCAGAGACCGAGGAACGCACAGACGAATCGTCCGAACGCGAACCCGCCCCGTCGGAAACGGCGACAGAGACGGAGACGGAGACAGAGACGGAGACCGACTCCACAGCCAACTCGAATACCGATCCGGGCTCGGCCTCGAGTTCAGGTTCGGAGACACTGAACTCGTCGCTAGCGACGTACGCGTGGAGTCCGCCCGCGGATGCGGCGGTGTGCAGCGAGTGCGGCGAAGCGAGCACCCGCCGCTGGCGCGACGACGGGACGTTCGTCTGCCCCGCGTGCAAAACCTGGTAAGTGCCGACTGACTGCGGGTAACGGACCGTTTTCGGACGAATTCGGTGGCAATCTCCCGAACATTTATATCTCCGTCGTGAGTTTGTTGAACTGCAATGGCGAAAGGTACGGTTGCATTCTTCAACGACACCGGCGGTTACGGATTCATCGAGACCGAGGACGCGGACGAGGACGTGTTCTTCCACATGGAGGACGTTGGCGGTCCTGATCTGGAAGAGGGTCAGGAACTCGAGTTCGAAATCGAGGAGGCTGAGAAGGGCCCGCGCGCGACGAGCGTCGAGCGCCTCTAGATCGGCGATCCGAAGGCAGTATCGTTCTCCGACCGTTCGTTTTTGAGTGACAACGCGATGAACAGCGGTGCGTCTGCTTACTGCTTCGGTGGTAAATGCGCCCGGTGAGACCACCCGTAAGGTGAAACACTCACTTGTCTCGACACAAAGCATATAGTTCCGACACGCGGAGGTCGCACAAGCACGATGAGTCTGCAGGTGCCGCGCGTCCGAATCTCCTCGCGAGTTCGCCCTCACCTCGACCGATGACTGACGCTGACCCGACATCCGAGACGGTGCTCGAGACGCCTCCGGCCGACGAGACGGCCGTTGAGCCACTGGCGCTCTCGACCGTGGAAACGATCGGAACCGACATCGCGGAGAACGTTTCGCGCGTCATCGTCGGTCACGAGGACGTGATCGATCACGTCATTACGGCCTTGCTCGGCCGCGGACACGTCCTGCTCGATGACGTTCCTGGGGTCGGCAAGACGATGCTCGCCCGATCGATTGCGACCTCGGTGGACTGCACCTTCAGACGAGTTCAGTTTACGCCCGATCTTCTTCCGACGGACGTGACCGGCGTGAACGTCTTCAACCAACAGACCCGCGAGTTCGAGTTCCAGCCCGGCCCCATCTTCGGCAATATCGTCCTCGGCGACGAGATCAACCGCGCGCCGCCGAAAACCCAGTCGGCGCTGCTCGAGGCGATGGAAGAAGAACAGGTCACCGCCGACGGCGAGACGCGCGGGCTTCCCTCGCCGTTTACCGTCATCGCGACGCAGAACGCAATCGAGCCGAACCGGACCTACGACCTGCCCTTCGCCGAACTCGACCGATTCATGAAGAAACTCCACCTCGGCTATCCGAGTCCCGAGGACGAATCCGAACTGTTGGGTCGAACCGTCGGGACGCATCCGATCGACGAACTCGAGTCCGTCACCGACCGGGAAACGCTCGTTCGGGCGCGGGAAGCGGTCTCGCAGGTGCAGGTTGCGGAACCGATTAGGAAGTACGTAACGCGGCTCGTCGGCTATACGCGCGAGAACGCACACGTCGGCGTCAGTCCGCGAGGAGCGATTTCGCTCCTCCGGGCATCGCAGGCGCGGGCGGTCGTCGACGGCCGCGAGTTCGTCACGCCCGACGACGTACAGGTGGAGGCACCCGTCGTATTGAGTCATCGCGTAAAGACGAACGACCGCGCCCGCGACGGCGGTGATATCGTCGCGGACGCGCTCGAGCGGGTCCCGGTTGAGGACCGAGACGGATGACGCGGGAGAGACGGGTGACACGGCCGCGAGCGAAGCGAGCGCGAGCGCGATCGAACCGGCGGTAACCGAAACGGACGTATGCACGTAACACTCACACGCCGCGGCTGGGCCGTCCTCGCCATCATCTGTCTCTCGGTCGCGATGGGGTGGCAGTACGGCCCGCGGTCGCTAAACGCCGTCGTCGCGCCGCTGCTCGTTATCCTGCTGGCCGGTTTCGTCGTGACGCTCCGCCTCGACCGTCCCGCGGTCAGACGGCTACCGATGGACGACGGGTTCGTCGGCGAGACCCGCGAAGCCGCGTTCGCCGTCGAGACGACCGGCGACGTAGCGGCGACCGTCCGTGACGAAATCGGAACGGGACTCGCTCTCGAAACGGATGAGGCGAGAACGCATGCACCCGAATCGGAATCGATGCCCACGCACACCCCGGCGACGGAAACGATCCTCGACGGCGAGACGCGAGTGACCTACGACGTAGCGCTTGCGTCCCGTGGCGATCGAACGGTCGGACCAGCGACGATCACGATACGCGATGTCTTCGGGCTCGTCACGCGTCGGTTCGAGTTCAGCGAGACGAGTTCGGTAACGGTCTACCCGCGGGTGTACGAATTACAGGGCGCGTTGGACAAGCGATTGCACGAGTTCGCCGACGCGACGGCCCGACGCAACCGCGAGGAGTTCGATCACCTCCGGGAGTATCGCCGCGGTGATTCGTTGCGCGACGTCCACTGGAAGGCCGCGGCCAAACAGCCCGAAGACGACCTCGTCGTCACGGAGTACGCCGCCGATGCGGGTCTCGAAACGGTTACTATCGCCGCCGAATGTGCGACGGGATTGGAAGACGAACTCGCGACGGCGGTTGCGAGCATCGTGACGGCGCTTCGCGAGACGAGTATTCGGGTCGGCCTCGTCGTGGACGGAACGGTCGTTCAGCCGAGTTCCGACGCCGGACACTACTACGAACTGCTCGCCGTCCTCGCCGCCCTCGAGACGGGTGCAGGGACGGCGGCGCTCACGGATCGCGACCGGACCGATGCGGAGATTCGCGTTACAGCGCGAACGGGGACGGTTTCGGTCGCCATCGGCGAGGGAGAGGCCGAACACGAAATCCCCTTCGAGCGGCTGCGAGGCGCTAGCGAGCGCGCGCGGCCGGGACCGGCCGCTGACGGCGGCGACCGCAGGAACGCCGGACAGCGGGCTACGGGGACAGGAAACGATGACGGCGCGGGGAGGACGGGGACGCAGCGATCGGGGGTGCTCACATGAGCACGGACGCCGAGTCTCGTCGCACGGAGCGGACGATTTCCCTCGGCGGAACGGGGAGGGGTCGAAACGAAACCGGACGAACGGTCGGCCCCGGTGCGTTCCGCACGCTCGCACTCGGCTGCGTCCTGGTGTTGCTCGCGTCGATCGTCTCCGTTCTACAGGACGTGACGCGGGTCGTCGGCGGAACGGACTCGCTGTTCGTCCTCGCCGGCACGATGTTGCTCGCCGCGACGCTGCTCGCCCGCCTGATCCGTCCGCGGACCGCCACGATCGCCGCGGTGACGGCAGCCAGCCTCGGGTTTGCGTACTACCTCGAGGCCAGCGGCGTCGGCGTCGGCGTCGTCCTCTCGGCAACCGAGTCGCTGCTCGCCGACGTTGTCACGCTCGTTACCGGCCTCTCGCTGCTTCGAACGGTCGAAGCCAGCGCGCTGACGCTCGGCCTCGTTCCCGCACCCGTCTTCCTCTCGTGGTACCTCGCGCTCCGGGGTCGATACGCCCTGAGCGTGCTCCCCGGCGGCTTCACGCTTTGCTTTCTCGTCCTGACCGGCGACGCCGACCTCACGATCACCCTGGTCGGCACCCTCGCCGCACTGGGTACCGTCGGCTTCGGCGAACTCGAGCGCCGCGGCGGCTCGATCGCCCAGGCGGACCTGCTTGCCGTCCTCTTCGCACTGATCATCGTCCTCTCGCTGTCCGTCACGTTCGTCCCCGGAAACGCAACCGGCCCGGTCACGCTCGATCGCGGCGGCCCGAGTTCACTCGAGGGCGCTATCGATTCCGCCGGCCAGCGCTCCGGCTTTACCGGCCAGGTCGACCTCTCACCCGAGGTCCGGTTCACCGTCGAGTCCGAGCAGGCCTCCTACTGGCGTACCGGCGTCTACGATCGTTTTACCGGCGACGAGTGGGTCCGAAGCGGACAGTTGCAGTCGCTCAACGGACCGATAACCTCCCCGCCCGGCGAGTACGACGTGGCCAGGCAGGTCGTCACCGCCGAAACTGAACTCGGCGTCATGCCGGTCGCCCCCCAGCCGTTGTCCGTCAGCGAGGGAGCCGCACAGTACGCCGAAGTGACGCGACACGGCCAGGTTCACCCCTCGACGACGCTGATCGAGGACGACAGCTACGTCGTCGAGAGCGCGATCATCGACAGCGATCCCGCTTCACTCAAGCAAGCGGGGACGGACTACCCCGACGAGATCGAAGAGTACTACCTGCAACTGCCGGAAGGCACCTCGTCGGAATTCGACGACCGGACCGCCACGGTGACCGAAGACGCTGACACCCCGTACGAAACGGCAGCGACGATCGAATCGTATCTCCGCTCGTCGAAGGGTTACTCACTCGACATCGAGCAGCCGAACGGGAACGTCGCCGAGGAGTTCCTCCTGGAGATGGACGAGGGCTACTGCATCTACTTCGCGACCACGATGACGCAAATGCTTCGCGCGGAGGACATCCCCGCTCGATACGTCACGGGCTACACGAGCGGCCAGCAAGTCGACGACAATACCCACGTCGTCCGCGGTCTCGACGCCCACGCCTGGGTCGAAGTCTACTTCCCCGACCACGGCTGGGTCTCGTTCGATCCCACCCCAGGCGGCGAGCGCGACGACGTACACATGGATCGCCTACAGGAGGCCCGCGAGAACGGTCACGAGAACGTCGACACCGACGAAAGCGAGGACGTTCCGATTCGCAACGACAGCGAGGATGACCCCGGTAACGAGCCATCGCCCGACCCGAATGAACCCAGTCCGCCCGACAACGGAACCGATCCAACCGATCCGACCGACCCGAACAACTCCAGCGACCCCAACGGAACGAATTCCACCGATCCCACCCGTCCCGACCCCGGCACACCGGCCGCACAGGACGGCGACGGCGAGGACGACGATACCAACCCGCTCGCGATCACGATCCCGCGCGAGTTCCTCGCGTTCACCGCCGTCGCTATCGTCGGGCTGGCCGCTGCCATCCACCGCACCGGCGGCCGCGAACTCTACTTCCGCACGATCGGACTGTACTGGCAGCGCCGCCACGACGACCCCGCCCGGGACACCGAACGCGCCTACCGCCGCCTCGAACGCCTGTTCGAACGCGAGTTCAGGCCGCGCCGTCCCGGCGAATCACCGCGGGCGTATGTGAGTGCCCTGGAAGCGCAGGCAGCGACTACGTTACCGTCGGACCGTTCAGCGGAGTCAGGGTCACAGTCACAGCCCCGATCGCAGGGAGATCCACAGTCACGTTCAGATGTCCATTCGGATTCACAGACACACTCGCACACCTACTCACAGTCACCACACACACCCGCCCCGACCGATCCACGGGTCGAACACGTCCTCGCGTGCTACGAACAGGCCGTCTACGGCACCGGCGTCACTCCCGACGACGCCGCGACCGCCATCGAGTTCGTCGATGAACTCGCACGCGAGCGGTTACCGTTCGTGAGCCCGAGTTCGGACACGGCCCCCGACGCGGACCGCCCGTAGTCCGAATCGCGCCGACAGTCGGTTCGAACCGACCCATCGGCTCACCGGACCATCGGATCATCGATCGGTGGATCACTGAAAAAGAACCACGCGACAGCATGTAGGTCCCGATAGTGTTTAATATGGCCATTTCGTAGCAAGGAACGTAATGTCGGAAGTCTGCTCGACGTGCGGGCTGCCCGAGGAACTCTGCGTCTGCGAGGACGTGGCCAAGGGACAACAGCAACTCACCATCCGCATTGACGAGCGCAGATACGGTAAGGAGGTAACGATCGTCGAAGGATTCGATCCGAAGGACGTCGACCTAGACAGTCTCTCGTCGGATCTCAAGTCCAAGTTTGCCTGCGGAGGGACCGTCGAGGACGGTCACATCGAACTCCAGGGCAACCACACCGGACGCATCGAGGAGTTCCTTCGGGACCGCGGCTTCAACGTCGCCTAACTGATGCCCGCGATGCTCTGAGACGACTTCCGAACTCGCGACCCGCTGTATCGGGCCGTCAACTTCACTGTCGGTTTTGTTTCGCGTCTCCGGAGTGACAACGGTCTGAATAGCGTTGTCATCGACTATAACGTCTCTCACCATCAAAACGCGCCATCGACGGTACCGAACGGGCGAATCGCCGAGAAGGATGGTGACACGCGTCCGCCTCGAAGAGTGTCGATCGGGGGACAGGATAGCACCGCTAGAACGGAGATTCGGCGTTCGTACTGGCCGACTCGTCGGCTCCATCGGAACTTCGGTCGCCGGCGGCGAGGCCGTACTTGAGCCCGTATTTTTCGAGGCCGCCGGCCATACTCTCGATTCGTGCATCCGCCGTTCCCTCGTACGATCCGAGGAGTTGAGCCGCCTGCACGCTCGCCTTGCCGTGCGGACAGACGGTGACGATCCGATCCGCGTCCTCGAGTTCGTCGACGCGGCCGGTCAGTTCCTGAAAGGGGATGTTTTCGCTGCCGGGGATACGGCTGTGGGCGAAACTGCGTTCGTCGCGGATATCGACGACTCGAACGACGGTATCGGAGTCCGCATCCGCGTTCGCTCCGTTCGTCCCGTTCGCACCGGTATCATCGGTATCCGTGTTCAGGAGATCTTTGACCTCGTCCGGGGAGATTTCGCCATCCATCACTCCCGCGTTGGAACGCCGGAAGAATAAGGCCACGGGTCGGGTGCGTCGCCTGCGACATCGCGGAGGTGCGGCGGACGCAAGCAGGGAGAGGACGGGAACCCGCACAACCTCACCCCAGGTCGAGCATCCCGTCTTCCGCCGCGAGTAACAGCGCCGTCAGCGTCGCATCGTTCGCCGGCCGTTCGCGCGCCCGGTCGAGCGCCTCCGTCACGGGCACCGCCGTGACGTCGAGGAACTCGTTGCTATCGAGTTCACGCTCGCCGGGCACCAGCCCGTCGGCGTAGACGATGCCGCGGTCGTGTCGGAGGACGCCCGTCGCGACCGCATACTCCTGCAGGAGGACCGTACTCGACGGGCGAAATCCGGTTTCCTCCTCGAGTTCGCGCGTCGCGGCTTCCGTGTAGGATTCGCCGTCCTCGACGATACCGGCGGGGAGTTCGAGGTGGGTCTCGTGGACGGGTGGACGATACTGTTCGACGAACAGCAGGTGGTTGTCGGTTGCGTCGATGTCAGTATCGGTGTGGACGGTACCGTCGACGCTGGCATCATCGCGCGTGGCCGCGGGTTCGGCGTCCGACCCGTCCGGAAGCACGCGGCCGTCGACGCACGCGACGACGACGACCGACGGCGGGAGGTCGGCCCAGTAGTAGCGTTTTTCCGTGCCGTCCGGTTGTTCGAGCAGGTCGTAGCCGCCGTCGTACCACGGCGTCTCGTACTCGATCACTTCCTCGAGAACGCTCCACTCGTCGGCAGTCATCGTCGGAGTGTGGGCGTTCGAAGACGTAATAGGTACTGTTCGAACGAGACAACGACCGAACGTATTTGTCGAAAGCGCGCGCTTGGTCGGACGTGCTCGACGACGAGTTCAGCGATGTGGCCCGCGAGGAGCAAACGCTCTCCCTCTCCGAACCGTCGTTCGAATCGTTCCGCGAGTGGGGCGTCGGCGGAACGGCGCTCACTGCCGCCGCACGCGTTCGTGATAGCGACGGCCGGATCGCGCTCGTCAAAAATCGCTGGGCCGATGGCTGGATACTCCCTGGCGGCGCGGTCGAACCCGGCGAACGACTGCGTGACGCCGCTCGGCGCGAAATTCGCGAAGAAACGGGACTGCGTGCGACGATACGCGATCCGCTGGTCGTCTTGGAGCAGACGTACCGTTCGAGTGCCACCGGCGACTCCTTCCGAGCAGCATACGTCGTCTTTGCGGCCACCGCCAACGGACCGATCGCAGACGCGGAATCACTCGGCGTCTCTCCCGACGAAATCAGGGCCGCACGATGGTTCGACACGCTCCCCGACAACCTCCACGACGGCGCGTTGCTTCGGCCGTACCTGTGACTGTGACTCGACCGTGACAGCAACGCCGACGCACAGCTATAGTAGCCACTGAAAGTCAGTGCACACCTGACCGCCTGATGGCCGTGCGATCAGCGTGTAAACCGTTTTAGTTGTTACTATAGTCGGCGGCCTCGAAGTAGTCTCGATACAACCGCCCGAACGCCTGTCGGCGCACCGTTCCGACGGCCGCCTCCTCCTCGTTCTGGAAGGTCGCGGCGACCGCCTCGTCGGCCGGCCCGGCGTGCCAGACGACGTTCTCGACGTTCTCGTTCCCGACCACCGTCACCTCGCCGTCGTAGCCGTCGCGCCACTCGCTGAACTCGTCGCTGGTGCCGACCGAGATTTCGAGTAGACTTGCAAACAGGGCGTCGCGGGCGGTTTCGACGACGGCGCTGGTGACGCGCTCGTCGTACTCCTCGCGATCGAACGACATGGCCTTTGCGACCTCGCGGACGACCGTCTGCGCCGCTGGGCCGAGTTCGTCGTAGCGTTCGCGTGCCTCCTCGATCGACGCCGGCGTAACCGTCCCAACAGTGTGCATGTCTCGGTATGCGCGGGGCGGCCAGTTACCAATTGCGTGTTCGGGGCCGTTAGCCGTCGGTCGCTTCGTCGTCCGGGTCCGCTGCGTCCGCGTCGTCGGTCGCATCTGCGAGCATTTGCTGGGTCATCTCCTGTGCTTCCTGCAGTGCACGTTCGGCCTCGGCCGACATCGAGCCACGGGTTGGCTGACGGCGCTGTCCGGCGAGGTCGGATTCGATTCCGGTCGGACGGCCGGGTGTATGGTCGTGGACGTGGCCGTGATCGTGGTCGGGGTCGGGGTTGTCGTGACCACCCGTTCCTGCGCTCTCGAACTCGGGGGTGTCGATCTCGGATGCGTGCTCGCGGACGATTTCCCCTAACTCCGGCGGGGAGTGATCGGCCCAGTCCGGGGCGTGTTCCTCGAGCCATTCCTTGTGATCCGGACGGTCGAGCGATGCGGTGATCGCGAGGTGGTTCGCGAGGTGCTCCGCGTCGGCCTGTTCGGCGTCACAGACCGGGCAGGCGTATCCCATAGGCGTCGTACGCACGCGGGCGGTAAAACGTCCTCGTCCTTTCCCTCGCTGGCATCGGTGCCGTCGGGATAAGACGGTGGTCCGTGAGAGTCGCTTATCACTCGAGCTGTCGGACCATCACGATCGCGTCCTCGTCGTTGCCGTAGTAGCCGGGAATCCGCCGGATCGGTTCGAACCCGAACTGGCGGTAGAGTCGTTTCGCGCGGTCGTTCGAGCGTCGTACTTCGAGTTTGATCGAGTCTGCACCGTGAGCTGTGAGGACGGCAACAGATCGCGAGAGAAGTGCGGAACCGACGCCCATTTCGCGGCGGTCCGGATGGACGGCGATATCCTTGACGTGGCCGAGCTGGCGACCGAACGAGGGTGACACGTCGGCGACGACGTAGCCCGCGATATCGCCGTTCGTGACGGCGACGAGAAAACCGGGGTCGCCGAGAAAGCGGTCGAAGGCCTCGTACGGCCAGGGTTGGGGGAACGACTCGTTTTCGATGCGGACGACGGCCAGGAGGTCCGCCCGTTCGGCGGGACGGATCGCGAGTTCACCGTCGTTTCGGTCGCCGTGGCCGTGGCCATGATCGTCACCCTCTGGGGCCCGTACTGTCACGGGGCAACGTACGATGCCAGGTGGTAAAAACGGATGGTTCGATCGAGCGTTCAGAGACGTTCGAGCCGGTTGATGTCAGCGTCCGACCAGTCGTAGAAGTGTCGATCGGTTTGGGTGACGACATCGACGCATTCGTTATACTGGGCGCGGGCCCGGTCGGCGAGCGGGTCGTTGGGGTGGTCCTCGATCCACTCGCGGAGTTCGGCGAGCGCTTCCGGCGAGTAGGTGTCCATCCGATCCTGCTGTTCGAGGATGTCGACTTTGCGGCTTTCTTGGCGGAGCGTACGGGTAAGCGCCCAGAGGGAGACGCCCCAGAACGCGAGTAGCGTGAACGCGAGCATGCCGAGAACCTCTGCGGAGAGCGCCATTAGTCGTCACCTCCGGTGACGCCGGCCGTATCAGTCGTATCGCGGCGGCCCTCGACGAGAGACATGATCGCGTAGCCGATGAGCGGGAAGAGCACGAGGACGAGCATCCCGGCGATCATCTCGGGTTCGCGGAAGTTCTCCCAGGCGAAGTAACCCATGATGAACAGCATGACGGCGGGAATGACGTACTTGATGACGGGATTCCACCACGTGCCGATATGGATGCCAGCGTTGCGGTTGACCGTAAGCACGCGCAGTCGTTCGGGGCCGAGAACCCAGCCGATGATGCCGATGATGGCAAGGGTTGCGAGGGGGAGTCCCCAGTTTCCGAAGACGAAATCGAGGAAATCGAGGACTTCGGTAGAGTAGGCGCTCGGGAGCCCGAGGAGCCAGATACCCCCACAGACGGCGAGGACGGTCTGCGTCCGGCTGAGTCGGGTTTCCTCGCTTACCGTCGTCACGCTCACTTCGGTGATGAGCAGGCCGGAGGTAAACGTCGCGAGGAAGAACCCGGCGAAAAAGAGGATCGCAACCAGTCCGCCGAGCGGAATCTCCGGGAAGACCTGCACCAGGGAGACGAACGCGAGACCGGTTCCGGCGTCGGGTTCGACGCCGACGGCGAAGACGACGGGGAAGATGGCAAGCGTCGCGAGGATAGCGATGCTCGATTCGCCGATCGCGGTAAAGACCCCGCCACCGAGTGGAACGTCGTCGTACTCCCGGAGATAACTGCCGACGGTCAGGGCGATACCCCACCCGAGTCCGGTCGAGAACAGCGCCTGTCCGAGCGCGGCGATCCAGGTCTCACTCGCGATCAGGTACTCCCACTGCACGCCGAACGTGAACGCGATCCCCTCGCTGGCCCCCGGCAATGTGAGCCCGCGGATCGCCATAATGACGAGCGAGATCACGAGCGCCGGCACCGCGTAGACGACGATCCGCTCGACGCCGCGTCGGATACCGAGCGCGAGAATGGCTGCGATCGAGCCCATCACGACCGTGTGAAGGGCGATCATCAGCGCCGGGTTCGCGAAGAAACTGTCCATGAACGCCTGCGCCTCAAACCCGGGTGCCGTGAAGGTAAACAACAGGGAATGAACCGCGTAGTACAGCGTCCAGCCGATCAACGGCGAGTAGTACGACATCAGGGCGATGTTGACGAGCAAGACGACGACGCCGAACCCGACCATTCCACCTCGACCGACGACATCCCGAAATGCGCCGATGACGCCCTTGTTCGTGTATCGCCCGAGCGCAACCTCCGCCATCAACCCGGGGACCGCGAGTAAAAACAGGAGGGTGAGGAACGCCAGTACGAACGCACCACCTCCGTTATCCCCCATCACGTAGGGGAACCGCCAAATGTTTCCTGCACCAACCATGCCACCGATCATCGCCATAAGGAACCCGAATCGGGTTCCCCACTCGTCACGAGCCGTTTTCGGGGATGTGTCTGACATTATCTACCACCATCTGTGTCAACGGACTGGATCATCGTATAAGTATCTCGTGCGTTTACGAGACACTCACCGAGAAAAGAAAGTGGGAGTCGCTGATAGCGGTGCTTACTCCGCCGGAATGGCGTCCATCTCGTACGTCTCGGTCAACTCCTTCAGTTCGTCGAGTGCACCCTGTTCCTCTCGAAGGTTCTCCTCGAGAAGATCCGCTGCCTCGTCCATCCCGATCTGATCCGCAAGCGGGATCAAATTGCCGTAGGCTGCAATCTCGTAATGCTCCGTCTTCTCCGCCGCCGCCATGTTGTGGTAATCCAGTACCTCCTGGGACGGGTCCATCGACGTGAACTCTTCGTACTCCTCGATCAACCCCTCGATACCCTCACACTCTTCTTTCTCCGGCGGTTCGCCGAACATGTCGAAGACCTCTTCGAGACGGTCGATATGCCCCTGGGTCTCCTCGCGGTGTTCCGCAAACGCCTCCGCGATCTCCTCGCGCTCGGTGTTCGACTCGAGTTCATCGAGCGCGTCGAGGAGTTGGTGTTCCGCGTGATAAATGTCTTCGAGGCCGTGCTCGAACAGGTCTTGGATAGTGTCGACGCTCATGGGACGATCACACGAGGCTTTGCCGGGCGAGCGAAAAAGCGAGACGCCTGCCGTCGCAGGCGCACAGCGAGCCCGGTAAGCGGCTACTTCGCGGCGTCCTCGACCCGATCCGCGTACTTCTCGAGTTCGCTCGCGAGTTCGCGGGCTTGGTCCGGCGTCAACTCGAGTTCGGTCATGTGCTTGGGGAAATGTTGGTCGGTCGCGTTGTCGAGTTCGACCTGGAAGCGCACGCAGTCCGGCTCCTCGCGGTCCGTCGTGGCGTTGGCGACGGCGACGGAATCGAACTCGAACTCGTGGCCCGTCGCCGTGGCTTCGACGTAGTCGAGCGTCGTGTACGCGTTGACTCGCATCAGTCGGTCGGACATGGCTAGGGTCTCGGGGTATGGCTACTTAGGGGCTTCCAACGGGTGACCTGTCTGCGTGGTCGATACGGCCACGGCCACGGACACCGACCGCATCGAACGACTGGGATTATCACGCCGGTCAACGCGACTGACCCAGCCCGCGCTGGGATCGAGGCGACGGTGGAGACGGACACGGCTCGACCCACCGGCGAGCAGACCGGGGTTTCGTAGTATTCCATCCACGAAGCGTCCGAGTTCCGCGAACCGACGCTGACGAGATAGGCCTTACGTTCGAGCAGAGCGTTCAGCGAGCGGATATCGAGAACAGCGACGCAACGGGCGCGAGCCGCGCGGTGGTCACCGCGATCGGAAACGACGGCACAGCGCGAACTCGGAACCGTTCCAGGCCTACCAGGGACGAACAGTCGTTCGATGCCGACGCCGAGAACGAAAAGTGGCGACCGACGAGTCGTGGATACCCGCCGCGGCTACTGATATCGAAGACGGGGGAGGTGGCGGGTTAGTCGTCCGACGGAATCGGCGTCCCGTCCGCCCGGGCAGGTGCAGGGCCTTCGTCCAGCCCGTCATCTTCCGCGTACGGATACCAGGTCTGCTTGGTGTTGTGCATGTACGGATCCTCGTAGCTCGTCTCCTCGGGTTCGACGAGTTCGGCTAACTCCTCGTCGTCGCGGTCGGCGACGAACTCGCGGAAGCTCTCGCCGTCCGTTCGTCGGTCCGCGAAGTTCTCGAGCAGGTTCTCGATCGCACCCGGCACTTCGTCGGCCGGGACGCGGTCTGCGACCCAGGAGGCGAACTGCGGGTTCTCGCCGAGGCCGCCGCCGAGGCCGATGTCGAGCGCCTCGACGGGTTCGCCGTCCTTGCGGGTCTTCATCCCGCGCAGGGAGACGTCGGCGATCTGGGGCTGGGCGCAGGAGGCGGTACAGCCCGAGAGGTGGATGTGGAAGTCCTCGACGCCCGCCGGCAGGTCGACGTTCTCGACCAGCCAGCGCGAGAACCGAACCTGCCGGTTCTTCGTCTCGACGATCGAAAGCGAACAGAACTCGGTGCCGGTACAGGCGATCGAGCCCCGCCGGAACGGGTGCGGATCGGGGCTGTACTCGTCGAAGACCTCGTTATCGAGCAAGGCGTCGACATCCTCGTCCGGCACGTCCGTCAGGATGATGTTCTGGCGCTGCGTGAGTCGGACCTCGCCGGACGCGTGCTCCTCGGCGGCGTCGGCGATTTCGTAGGCGTCATCGATACCGAGTCGCCCGACGAGGACGTTCAGGCCGATGTAGTTGTTGCCGTCGACCTGTTCGTGGACGCCGACGTGGTCGTGCTTGCCGTCCGCGTCGCCGGCGTTGTAGCTGTAGGAGTGCCGAAGGTCCTCGCCCGCCGTCTCGAGTTCGAAATCGATATACTCGTCCTGAAGCGTCTCCCGAACCTTCTCGGGACCCCACTCGTCGACGAGGAACTTGATGCGAGCGTTGTAGCGGTTATCGCGGTCGCCGTGATCCCGGAAGAGCTTGGAGAGGCCACCCGCGACCTCGACCGCCTGCTCCGGCGTTGCGAAAACGTCGATATTCTTCGCAAAGCGGGGTTCGTTACGCGCCAGTCCGCCGCCGACGCGGACGTTGTAGCCCGTCACCGTCTCGCCGTCTACCTCCTTCTCGGCGGGCTCGAACGCCAGGTCGTTGATGTCGCCCTGCCCGCAACCCTCGTCACAGCCGGTCACGGAAACCTTCCACTTGCGGGGCAGGTTCGAGTGTGCTTCGTTCTGCTTGAACGTATCGTGGAGTTCGTATGCCAGCTCGTTAGCATCGATGTGCTCGTGTTTGTCCTTTCCGGCGACCGGACAGCCGACGATGTTCCGCCAGGAGTCACCGCAAGCCTGCACCGTCGACAGTCCGGCGTCCTCGAGTTCGTCGAAGATTTCGGGAACGTCCTCGATTCGAATCCAGTGCAGCTGGATTGCCTGTCGCGTCGTCACGTCGAGCCAGCCGTTACCGAACTCGGGATTCGCGACCGGACCGCGAGCGTACTCGTCCGCGATTTCGACGATCCGGCGGAACTGACCCGGCTCGAGCACGCCGCTTGGCGGCCCGATCCGCATCATGAAGTACGACTCCTGACCGGCGCGCTGGTGGTACAGTCCGTACCACTTGAAGCGCTCGAACCAGGCGTCGCGCTCGTCTTCCGGGATCGACTCCCAGCCTTCCTCGGCGAATCGCTCGATGTGGTCTCGAATGTCCGTGCCGTAGACCTCGTCCTTCCACTCCTCGACATCAGTAGGCATTTGCTCAGTCTATAGACTACGAGTCTTATACGCCCGTGCGTCGCGTCAGACCCGGCCGCCTCTAGCCAGTTGCGGAGGTTTTTGCCACCACATACTGACGCGATTCGGTCCATCCACACCGACCACAACAACCAGGGATTCAACTCCCAGCCGATGACAACGGTCGAATTACTCCACCGACTCGAAACTCGAACAGGCCGCCCCATCCACAGCACCCGTGATCGTCGACTGGACACCAGCCGGCTCGTACGGCTTGAACTCGCCGTTAACGATTCGGCCAACCGGCAACGAATCGATACTGTCCCGCGTTCCACACTCGATACACATCCCCACCGCATCCGCGAGTACTCGATGATCCGAAACGTGAACGGCGGAAAACGCCTCGAGAAGAACGTGGGGCGTCTCACACGAACAGAACTCGCGCGTCGGAAGGGCCCAGATATCACTCACACCGACCTCACGGGAGTCGTTGACGCTGATCCAGGCCCCATCGTCGAGCGTCCGCAGTGCAATCGCCATCGGTATCTATGGACACTCTGTGCTGGACCCACCTCTGTCCGTCGATGGCTGCAACGTTTTGCCTCGCCGATGACACGCTAGATCGACCGAACCGACCGACGACGACGACCTCCACGCCACTCGCCCGAACCGAGATGACGGCAACCATCTCCGCTATAACCGAGTACAGGTATCCATTGCACACGAGGCGTCACTTATGCGCTTTCCAACCAAATGGGCAGTCATGACTGACACGGCTGAACAAAGCCAACGACCCAGCCACAATCCGAACTCGGACACACCAGACCAGGACCGAGAACGCGATGACGCCCACCTCGACGACATCGAAGAAGGCGCTGGCTGTACCGAAATCTGGGAACACCTCGCCGAGCAGCGCGACGACGAGGAGTAACGAAAACCCGGATCCGGATCCGGACCCGGAGCTGGGCCTGAACTCGTCCCTGCGTTACCACGACCCTGGAAGCCTCGATCTGTCTCCTCTACCTGCTGTGAAACGCCTTCTATCGTTATTGGATAACAATATCCATGATAATGATGTACTCCCTGTTTCCCTACCCGCAGTTGGTACTCGCACAACAGAGAACAGACGATAGACAACGGACAACAGAGAACAGACGATAGACAACGGACAACAGAGAACAGACGATAGACAACGGACAACAGAGAACAGACGATAGATAATAGACACATACTCGCCACTCTAGTACTCTCCCACCGCTTCACAGGGAGCGACACTTTTCCCCCTCTGTTCCATAGACCAGGGCAGACCCATGACCGACAACCGGCCCGAAGAAAATTCACGCGGGCGCAATCGCGGTCCCGATGGACGGCCAATTCCAACCGACCGCGAATCACCCGTCGGCGCACCCGTCATCCGTGGCGACGAATCCGTCACCGGAACACGCGCCCGCAAAGCCGTCCAGTTCGATCCGACCGACCCCGATAGCCTCGACGCCGCCGCCGACACCGTCTCGCAGTTCGCAACCGGCACCACCGAAGACGACCACCTCTACATGCTCCGCGGTGCCGCCGCGTGTGCCGCACTCGTCCGCGGCGAAGGCTCCTACAAGGCTGCCGCCGAACGCGCCGGCCCCGACGTGACCGTCTCGTTCATCCGCAAATGGGCCCGCGTCCACGACCTCCCCCGATCCGTCCGCAAACAAGTCGCCCTCGGCCAAATCGCTCCCACCGCCGCCAAACACATCGCCCGCGTCGGCGGCGAAGCCCGTCTCCTCCTGGCCTGGGCCGCAATCGACGGCGACCTCACCGTCCGCGACATCCGCACCGTCGCCAGCACGATCAACGACGGAACCCCCGTCAATCGCGCCCTGACCAACCACGGCGTCCACCTCGGCCAGCTCGAACTCTCGCTCTCACCCGACACCTATCGCGACCTCCGCCGCCGCGCCTCCCTCGACGATACCACCCCAGGTGAACTCGTCACCGATGCACTCGAACAGTACTTCGACTGAACTAGCAGATGGCGAATCGACCGCTGACAACGCAGGACACAGTTCTACAGGGACTATATGACAAAGTATAGGCCATTACCACCGGCCAGTCGGCAGCGAAGAAAGAAACGTTTAACCACCACTCGCCGATAGTGAAACCACGGGGCCGGTAGCTCAGTCTGGCAGAGCGTCTGGCTTTTAACCAGACGGTCGCGTGTTCAAATCGCGCCCGGCCCGCTTTTGCTTCGAGCAACTAGGCGAGGAGCAACACGACTAGCGTGATTTGAATCGCAGGGAGGTCGCGCACAGCAGAGCGAGCACGTCCGACCGTGTGTTCAAGTCGCGCCCGGCCCGCTTCTTACCCTACTCACAGCTGCGAGCGTGAACATCGAAACCAGCGCAGTTTTCGATGCAGTCCGATCGCAGTAATGAAGGGAGCAGAACATCCTCGCGTCGGTTACAATCGTACTGCCTCGTTCGATCACCAACAAATCTACTCGCCAAGAGAGTGTTGCTAACTAATCTGTTGTACAATCCCTGCAGTGGCTCTATATGGATCGCTCACGAATGGCATCTATGGGCAGTTCGGAATCCGCGACACCCACATCACCAACTGCAAAATCAGTTGCTCCGATCGTCGTCCGAACGGCCGGTGCAACCGCAGTCGTCGGCCTCCTCCTTCTGGCCTCATCCATCGTCGTCACCATTACCGGACTCCTCAACCTCCACAACGTCCTTCTCGGGGCAGTTATTGCAACCCTCGGTTCCGTCAACGCACTGCTATCAGACACCTATCAGTCACCGAATATCGCTCTCACACTCCTCCTCGCTCTCCTCGGTCTCTGGGTCATCGCCTCTCCCTTCGTGCTCGAGAACACACGAACGCTTGTCACCGTCATCAACGTCGGCGGTGGCCTCGCCGTTGTTCTCCTCGCCGGCACACAACTCTACGGTATGTTCGCGTTGTCAGAATAATCGCCCCATCATCGTCCTAGCTAAATCAGCGGAACCACGCTCTCGTGCAGTTCACCAGAATGCGCTCCATTCTGAGGACGGTGTTCTTGCACCAACTCACCGAGAAACACGATATCGACGAGATAGAGCCCCCCCTCGTTGATGCTGGCAGATATCCGATTTCGTTCGCTACGAATTGAGCGATCAACTCCACTTAGTAACCGAAACCGCGCTAAAAAATAGTTTCAAATATCCTGTTGAATAGCTTTTCTATAACTCCTCAGAGAGAGAAAACTGTAGCGTCGGCAAGTTCGTTTAGTATCTGGAGATAGCGCATTTATATTCATTAGTGACAAGAATGAAGAGTGATTCTTGAGATGTTATCCTTCGACTTCTCGTTTTAAGTGGGAGTTGCCTTGATAGCACCCAATAGATTATTTTTGCCGAATGTAGTTTCATTATGTTCCCAACCACTCTGTTCAAGCAACGATGCATACTCATCAGGCGTCCGTTCACGACCGGTCGTCCAGACAATCATCTGAATATCATAAAGTGCCCCAAAATGTGATGAATTCGACTCGGGGAGCACGTGTTCAAGAAGCACTAATTGCGCATCATCGGGAGCATGTTCCCGGATTGTTGTGAGGATTTGAATGGCTTGAGTATCGCTCCAGTCGTGAATTATGTGTTTGAGAAAATAGACATCAGCACTAGGCACTGCTTCGAACATATCCCCTGCAACATATGAGCAGCGGTCCGCCACTCCAAACTCTGTTGCTAAGTGCTGTGCCTCTTGTTCGACGATTTCTGGTTGTTCGAATACGGTACCAGTAAGAGATTGACGTGTAGAAGAGGGCGTCATAGAACAGTTACCATACCAGAGAGCAGGGTGAACACTGAGGTAGATGTGTTCAGCGACCCTGCGAGATGCTCCTTCGGNGAGGGCGTCATAGAACAGTTACCATACCAGAGAGCAGGGTGAACACTGAGGTAGATGTGTTCAGCGACCCTGCGAGATGCTCCTTCGGTAGAGACGTTCTTCAATATCGTGGAGACAGAGACGCTAGCGTTGTTTGAGTATCTCTCCTTCGAGTTTCTCGAAGAGTTCGACGTGTTCGCCCCGGCGAAGACGGGGCGAACACGAGACCACAAACCATCCGAGATGATGCGTGGCTTCCTTCATTGCTACTACCGCGACATCTATGGAATTCGTCCCGTCGAACGAGAGCTTCGAAACACGGTCGTCTGGCTCAGCTGTGGCTTCGATCGACCGCCGTCGAGAGACGCGGTCGATCGCTTTCTCACTGATCTTGAACACGTCGTTGACGAGATCTTCGACCATCTCGTCGAGCAGGCCGCCTACCGCGGTCTGCTTGACCTGACCTACTGCATCGATTCGACCGACGTGAGAACGATGCCCGCCGAT
The DNA here is from genome assembly GCF_000337535.1 of Natrialba aegyptia DSM 13077. Lineage (GTDB taxonomy): Archaea > Halobacteriota > Halobacteria > Halobacteriales > Natrialbaceae > Natrialba > Natrialba aegyptia. The sequence continues at coordinate 3,426 of NZ_AOIP01000003.1, read as the reverse complement.
CAAGATGCGTCGAAATGCTACGATCCAACCGCTGAAGAATACTACTACGGTTATGGCTGTACGATCGTCTCGACCGGACAAAAGATCCCTATCGCCGCAGAATTCACCAAGAGCAAACAAGCGCCAGAAGAGACGGCGATGCGCGTCACACGTGACGCGCTCGCCGTCGAACAGCCGATCTGGATGATCGGGGATAGTGCCTACGACACGCTCGACTGGCACGACCACCTGCTGGCCGCAGGGGGCGTGCCAGTCGCTCCATATAACGCACGAAACACTGACAACCCGAAAGACATCGAGTACAGGGTCGAAGACCGAATCGAGAAACTCAGCAAGGGCGTGCAGCTGAAGCAAGCGACACTAGACGAGACGTACAACCGACGGAGTGGAGTCGAACGAACCAACGACGCAGTCAAAGACTGCGGCCTCGGGCACGTTCGCGCCCGAGGCCGCGTCCACGCACGAGCGCAGGGGTTCCTCGCACTGTGTCTTCGCCTCGTCGTCGCAATCACCAACTACGAACGAGGAGACAATCCAGGAAGCACCGTGATCACGGTGTGAGAACTCTTCTATGACACCCTCNCCTCGTCGTCGCAATCACCAACTACGAACGAGGAGACAATCCAGGAAGCACCGTGATCACGGTGTGAGAACTCTTCTATGACACCCTCGTGTAGAAAGAAAATTACATAGCAAGTAGCCGTATCCACCGGCGATGTCACAGATATGAGATTGCTCGGTGATTTCGACATCGTTTAGCAATTCTTGTATTTCAGTTCCTTGAAGTCGAGAATAACTTTCCATTGCATCGTTAAACAAGGACGCAACTTCCGGGTTTGAATCCAAGTAATCGAATAATGGCTCCCCGAATTCACGAACATACGTATTCTGCTCTCCGTCCTCAATTAAGGACGGAAGCTGTGACCAAAGCGAATAATTCACCTGGCTGACTTCAAGAAGGAAATAATCCTTAAATGTGTGAGGATGATCCTCAGTGAGAAGTTCTCCCGAAGACGTCAATGAAAACGTTCCATCAGCTTCATTTACTACACCCAAGTGAGAAAGAGCTCTAAGAAACCGATATCCGTGATTTGGGTCGATATCTAGTGTCGTGATGATCTCCTCAACAGGTTTGGGTTCTGTATCAACAACCTCGAACACGCCCAGTTTTATCCCAGTTCCAAGGATTTGCCCTTTCATTTGCCCGAACAACAAATCTCGTAAGTGAGATTTTGCAGGATCCATGATGTATCGTCAACCAACTACAAAGAGGATTATATAACTGATGGCAATATCTATCAACATCAACCGTAATCCAACTTTAGGATATTCAACCTAAATGACTATATGATAGTTGATGGAGGTTCCCTCTCGCGTACAATCAATAGAATGCCGGCCAGAGAACGTGCGGGCGATCGCAAGCAGGGCGATCGCCTTGGTCGGCTTCGCGGACCTAGTCGAACACTACGGTCCCGATCTTGCACTCCAGGCACGACTGTTCTCTGATGAACTCCGCGCCAGTCATAACACCCCGCTCATGCAGGCAGTCGATGAACTCGTCTTCTCGACGAACAGTGATTTTGAGTCGTTCAACTAGTATCCTATTTCCAGTCGATATTATCAAATCGGCCGTTCTTTACGGCGAGATGGGCGAATTATTGCAGTAGCAGGAGACGTAGCTCCATTATGTCAATTCAGGTCTGGGAGGCAGTTCCCTGCTCTCCATAACCACAATCGCTCTTCTAGGGCACATTGTTGATTCACAGCGTTGCTCGGATAGCGTGTTTGAGCGCTTCTTTCCCCAGCTTCCGGAACAGTTCTCTGCATAGCTGAAACGCCCGAACGTAGGGAGTGAGCTTGTCTTTCGAGACGCCTCGATGGGGCGAGAGCCACGGGTCGCTCCTGCGACCCTGGCTCTCGCAGGTGTTGACATGGACCTCGTCGTCGGCGTATTCACCGTCGCTGTGGACGACGTATTCTCGGGTGATTTCATCGTCTTCGTCAAGTGGATCGTAGGCCCGAAATCCGTCAGTGTAGACGGTCAACGACTCCTCCTCGCCGACCGCGAGGAGGAGTCGGACGGTCGATTCGTCGGCGGATTTCGCGGGCACGACGTAGCGGTCACCGGTGCCACGTTCTACGAGAATGAACACCGGTGGCTTGTCGCTCTGGTACGATCCGCGTCCACGCGTGGAGAGGCTACCGACCGCGAACGGGAGTCGCGGTCGCGAGCCTTCTTGCCAGCGGTCACGTACACTTTGTCGATCTCGACGGGGCCGACGAGGTCGAGGTGAGGCGCGTCGAGCGCTTCGCCACAGCGCTCGACGTGCCGGTGGATCGTCTCGTACGTGACGTCGGTCTCGGTCTGCAGTTGTCGAATACTGGTCTTGAACCGGAGAAACGCGTAGATCGAAAACAACCACTTGCGGAGCGCGATCTTCGAGTGGGCAAAAATCGTGCCGGTCTTGTCGTTGAACGTGCGGTCGCAATCCTTACAGAGATACCGTTGAAAGTGCCTGTAGCTGCCGTTCTTGGCCGTCCGGTCAGAACGGCAGCGAGGGCATTCAACGCCGTCACGCCAGCGAACCTGCTGCAACAGGTCCGCTGCGAGCGATTCCGAGCCAAACACATCCAGCGGAATCATTCGTGATGGGCACCGCTGGCGCGGTGCCCTTGTCCTTTTCGACTTCTGAGCGACAGCTACAGAAGATCAACAATCTCCGCTAGAAGAGCGAACCACAATTAGCACCATCGTTCTCATGATGGCCATTCGTCCCTGATCCATCCACAAAACTACTGATCGGCACCCAGACGGTTTTCTTAGGAAGTGTCATTGTTATCAGAAATTGAGATGACTGGCACTGTCTAGTTCTGAACCTCCTCAGCTGGAGTATTTCCGTCGAGCGTTTGATGCGGTCTGTAATGGTTGTAGTAATGCATGAACTGTTCGACAGTGCCAGTCTCTTCGTCAGCTCAGGGCGCCCGGAGATGTATGGTGCGTCCCATCGATCGAGTCGCCAGAGTACTCGCGACGACTGGTCATGTCGCGACACCTCGGTTAGGCGTTGCTATCGCGGAATGCGATTAATTGGTATCTGTATTGGAAAAGTCGGAAAAGTTCAATATGGCCCCATCGTGTTGGGGTTGATCCCTACAAACCGGTTGGGTTGTAAGTATCTAATATAAGCCAAGGGCCGGATTTGAACCGGCGGGGGGCGGCTCTGCAGGCCGCTGCGTTCGGCCGGACTCTGCCACCTTGGCGCGAATGAGTGTTATTACTGCGTTCGTTTAAGCATAGCGGTACGGGATAAGCAAGGTCAAAGACACTCCGAGTGGTGAAATATAAGATGCCCCACACAGCCGCTGCTGTGTGGGGCAACTACGTATGAGTATCAGTATGAGTGGAGGCGGCGAATCGAATTTCCC
>NZ_AOIP01000002.1 GCF_000337535.1 Natrialba aegyptia DSM 13077 | reverse complement strand
CCTAGCAGACATCGTTTACAGCTCGGACTACCCGGGTATCTAATCCGGTTCGTGACCCGAGCTTTCGTCCCTCACCGTCGGATCCGTCTTCCAGAGGCGCTTTCGCCACCGGTGGTCCGTCCAGGATTACGGGATTTCACTCCTACCCCAGACGTACCCCTCTGGTCTTCCGGTCCCAAGCCAGGCAGTTTCCACCGGACGCCTGTGCGTTAGGCGCACAGATTTCCCGATGAACTTGTCTGGCCAGCTACGGACGCTTTAGGCCCAATAACAGCGGTCATCACTTGTGCTGCCGGTATTACCGCGGCGGCTGGCACCGGT
>NZ_AOIP01000001.1 GCF_000337535.1 Natrialba aegyptia DSM 13077 | reverse complement strand
GATATGGACCCACTGGGATTTGAACCCAGGGCATCCTCCTTGCAAAGGAGGCACTCTCCCACTGAGCTATGGGCCCACCCCGATGGCTCGTTTGAGCCATCGGGAGCGAGATGTAAGCCTTGGTAGTTCAAAGGTGCCCGCTCGGTTCGGCGGACGGCTGCTGTAACCGAACGTGGACTGTAGGTGGGCTGGGGCATCGCCCCAGTCCCGGTCTGTGGAGGTGATCCAGCCGCAGATTCCCCTACGGC